>NZ_JAATNW010000001.1 GCF_012911815.1 Alteromonas ponticola
AGTTTTGCGCCAAATCATTTACATAAATTGTGTTTGTTGCATCAGAAAACGCACCCGCAAAGGCTGGGTCATCTTGCATCAGCACTTTTGCTTCTACCGGGTCAACGCCCATTTGTACAGCCACTTCATTGGCAAGTGCAGTATAAGCTGCTTGTTTCTGCTCAGGAGTGGCAGAGGCATCCCCTAACGTTGCAATATGCTCAGCATTAGCCTCATTCTGCATAAAGTTTTTGGTTGCGGTGAAATAATCTTGCTTATTACCAATGTGCTCACGCAGTGAGCTTTCACCATCACCACTTCCGGTTATAGAGACGCTTACCTTTAGTACATCTGCAACTGATTCACCCAAAATCTCAGTACGCTTCACATCTTCTTTAATCTGCGCCCTTCCCTCTTCACTCAACAAACGATGGTCAACGGTTAAATCTATTTTGCCCTGCTGACGGTTTACGTCGTAAATCTCGTTGGTGGTGTTGGCGGCGTCACGGTTTAAACCAGCTAACTCTGTTTCTTCACCACCCACAGTCACATTGCCTTCACCCACCGTTGCCATGGCTTTGCTTAAGCTTTGGCTGCTGTTGTTCTGATAGGCCGTATTGCTGCTGTTGAGCTTGGTGTCGGTGCCACTTTCATTGTGTTTGGCATCGGCTGTCAGGCCGACATTGGCATTGATACTGGCGCTTTGACTGCTACTGTAGCTGCGGTTGTTTAAATCGCTGTAGCTGATGGTGCCCGTGCTTAAGGTCAGCGCACCGTTGTCGTTACCGTTATTGTCCATGGCTGCAATAAGGGCACCAGTAATGGCGGTATTGCCGCTAACATCTACATTCACGTTGCCACCGGTGATACTGGATAGCACGGTTTCGGTGCTGTGATACCGGCTGTTACTGGCGTTTAGGCCACCATTGACGCTGGCGGCGCCAGCACGGGTATCACCCAGGTTGCTTGCCGCCTTGGCCACCGCTTTGTGCACATCCAGGGTGTTGTTTTCACCGCCGGTATTACCAAAGCCCATGCCTGCACTGATACCCATTCCTTTACTGCTGCCAGTGTAGCGGTTTTGCACCGATTCTAAGGTTAAGTTACCGCCAATGTTCATATTCAGGCTGTCTTGGCCGTGCAGGTTGCCCCCGCTGATGGTGGCATCGCCGCTGGTTACCACATTCATGTGTTTGGCCGTTAAGCTGCTGTTGGTGTAAGTGGTGGCTTTATCCTGCTGTTCGTTGCTGCCCAGGCTGGCATTGATGGTGGGGCCGCCTGCGGCACCCCACAGGGTGTGGGCGATGGTTACATTGCCGTATTGACTGCTGCTACGGCTTTGCTGGGTGTTTTGGCTGGCCGTGACGGAAAGCGTATCGGTCAGCACGTTAAAGCTGTTTTGTGCAGTTAATGCACTGCCTGAAATGTGGGTGCTGCCGCTTTGCCCTTGTGGGCCGGTGACAATATTAATGTTATTGGCATTCACCGTTGACCCGCGAGATGTGGTGCTGTGGGTGGTGCTGCTGGTTTGGTTGGCCGCAATATCCAGCTGCACGCCCGCATTAAACCCATAGGTGGCGGTACTTTGTGCCGCGGCGGCGGATTGTTGGGTCAGTAAGGTAATTTTACTGGTCAGGTTAGCCGCGGCGGTGGCCAGGCCTGCCTGATACCAGCTTTCATCACCTTTTACGTCATCCAGCAGGCCCTGTAATTCATTGACATCGGCCTGAGTGAAACCTGGTTTACCTGCGGTCACATCGGCCTTAAGCTGGGCCAGTTGCCCTTCCAGTTGCGCGGTTTCTTTTTGGTAGCGGCGGTAGTCGGCCTCGGCCTGTTTTACCTGGTCTTTGGCGTCATCAACCGCTTTGGCGGCTTTGGCCACTTCCACAGCCTGATGTTGTACTACCACACTAAGCGTGGCACTGCCGTGGGTTTCATCGTCTGTTTCAGCGAAGGTCTCTACCGTTTCAGTTACGCTGACATCACCCTGGGCAAAGAAATTAGCGGAGTCGTCAGCCGAAATGTCAGAGCCCGCAATGGTAATATCACTGATGGAATCAAGCGTTACGCTGCCTTTAGCATTTATCTGACTGGCTTTGTATGTGGTGCTGTCAGTAGTGCGGTTGACTTCATCATAGCGGGCATCGGCTACTTTATAGGTCAGTTGGCCATTGTCGGTGCTAAACAGCTCATCCGGGCGTGAGAACCCTTCCATGGCGTCACCAAAACTAACCCCCACCTGTTTATCGCTGGAATAGGTATGCTGGGTTTCTTTTGCGGCCAACACCTGTATGTCACCAATATCCGTGGTAACCGAAATGCTGTTATCGGCATTCAGGTTTGAGCCGATCACGGTAGCACGTCCCGCATCCACCACGATGTTGCCAGAGGCGTTTAGATTGGTGCTGTTGGCAGTGGTGCTTGCACTACCACTAATGTTTTCGGTAGTGGCGTACAAGCTGCCACCACTGAACAGGCCGCCAGATTGACTGCGAGACTCGCGCAAACTGCTTTCCTCGCCAGAAGCGATGAGTACTTCGTTAAAGGCGGTTAAGGCAATGTTATTAGCATCCAGATCACTGGCAATGATGCTCAGGTTATCCCCTGCATCCATGAAGATATTGTTGCCCGCTGAAATAGTGCTGCCAGCGAGGAGATCATCCTGGGCCAATTCTTCTTTTGTCTTTGATTTAAAGCCGCCCAGACTGCTTTTGCTGGTATGCGTAAATTCATCATCCTGATAAGTTGCGGCGGTTACAGCGATGTTGTCACCCATCGCTACCACGTTTTCAGAAGCATTGATGGTCGCAGCCGTTAGCGTAACGTCCCCTTGTCCTGATTGAATTATATTACCCTGCTCGTCTACGGACGCGTTTAACAGCACATTGGTAGCATCAATACCGGTACCTTGCACCTGCTCGTGCAGAGTTACCGACTCGGTGACTTTTTTCTTTAAAAATCCTTTTTCGGTCTTTTTATTGGCCGCATAATGGGATTCAACCACTGCATTCAGGTTCAACTGATTATCAGCTGACAAGCTGGCCGTTTTACCCGCACTAAACTGCGCCCCTTCAGACTCAAGATTATTACCTGCGTTAACGGTTAAATTCCCGCCCGCATTCAGACTGACTACATCAAAGGTGCGGTGCTCGGCTTTGTCGTACCCCCCTTTGAAGGTTCGGTCGTGCGCGTAAACGGTTTCAACGGTACCAAGCAGAACATCGTTTCCAGCACTGAGGTTCATATCGCCTTTGGTGCTCAGCTGGCTGCCTTGTAAATCAAGGTTGTTGCCGGCCTCCATATTCAGACTGTCGGTTGACACAATTTGTGGGGCGTCGCCAATTTCAGTGTAGGTGGTGGTATTGCCCTTTCTATCGGTCACGGTGTGATGGCTGAACTCGGTGCGGTTAATGATGTCGCCTTTGGCAGTTAAGCTCACCGCGCCGCCGCTGATCAGGCTCTGGTTAATAAGGTCACCGCCAGCATTTAAACTTAAGGTGTCGCTGCCGGTAAAGCTGCCCAGGTTGGTAATATCGCCTGCAATGTCTAACCATAGGTTTTTACTTTCCAGGGCCAGGGTGTTGGTGAAATCGCCGCCTAATTGCAGGCCCAATAAATTGTCGCTGTCAAAAAAGCCCAGGTTAGTCATATCCAGGCCGCGATCGCTGCGTAAAATCAGCCCTTCACCGCCTGCAATACCCCCATCTACGGTAAAGCCTTTTGCCGCGGTGATATCAATGGTACCGCCCGCGCTTAGGGTGACGCCATCAGCCATTAAGTCGTTGTGGCTGATGGCGGCATACAGGCTTTTTTGGCCTTCATTAATCGCTTCGGCATCAAAGCCTAAGTCTTCGGTAAGCACGCGCATTTGTGCAGCCGTTAGAAATACATTCTGGCCAACCTGATGGGGGTTTTTGGGTGGCGTAAGGTGTTGCCCTGCCGCCAAATCATGCGGTGCATCTGGCTTAGTTTGCTCTGCCAGCATGCCCTGCTGATGGTCGATTTGCTGTTTAATGATTAAATCAGGGTTGTGCTGACTTATGGTGTCCGGTGAAAGCGGCACGGCACTACCCTTGCCTGTATATTCACTTGGGATCGCCCCCGCCTGCCCCTGAGCAAAGTGAAGATCCGGGTTGATATTGGCAGGATCTGCGAATTGCCCTTGCTGACCTGCGTGAACCGCAGCATCATCAATGCCGGGCTGGCTGGCAATATACGCCTGAATGCGGGCTTCTTCCTGTTCACGCTGCTTTTTCACCTGCTCCTGGTTGGCGGCCGAATTGGCTGGAATAACCGTAGTGTTGCCATCGCTAACCTGGCCGTTGGCGTTAACGGCAGAGGCAGTATGCAATATTGCACCTTGCGTAAGGGTTGCTTCCACGTCGCTATTTGCGCCGTCTACTGTGGTGAGGCTTGCCCCTTGTGTCGGCGTATTGGTGTAATCTGTGGCTTGCTCATCGGCTGATAAGGCGGTTAATCCGGAGGATACCTGCTCGTTGGCCTCAGTACCGCGGCCAGCGCCAGTTCGCGTTTCAGCGCTGGTGCTTTCTTCAGTAGCCGCAGCTTTGGCTACCGTGACATTGTTGTTTTTGTCAAACGACGCGCTGCTGCCTTTTTCACCCGTTCCTTTACTGCCATTGGCGTTAGTGTTGACATGTTCACTGTCAGCGCTTGTTACCCCGTCAATAATCTCGACTTTATTTTTCAAATTGCCGTATATATTGCCGCCAGCAGCAATGGTGCCGTAACTGCCTGCGCCGCCATAACTAACCTCTGAATAGGTGTCTATTACACGTTCACCGGTTTTATGTGGCGAGCCTGGCTCAGAGCAAAAATAATTGCCAAACCTATCAGTGGTGCCTTGCAGACAGTTAGCGGTCCAGGTTTCTTCAACTACAGTTACATCCGATTCATGTTTGTTCTGAGCGTTGATGTTAGTCAGGCTGGTACCCGACAAGGTTAAATTGTTGCCCGCCGAAATGGTGCTGTACTGGTTGGTAATAGTGCCATTGAGGGTCATATTGCGACCCGATGATATCAACCCTTCCTGTCCATTCGCAGAAACACTGTATGACGTAGTCGCTCTATCTTCTCTATTGCGGGTTGATGTAAACTGGTTTGTAGTAGTGCCGCCACCTTCGTTTGAACCCCCTGTGTAAGACGATGAGTTTGTTGTTGCACCTTTTTTGTAGCTAAACGCGCCAGCATACTCATTTTTAATGGTTCCGCTGATGCTTAAATCTCTTACCGCTGCAATTACCCCGCCCGTATTGGTAATAGTGCCGCCTTTCAACGTAGCGTTGGCGCTGGAATAAATGTTGGCGGTGTTGGTTACGTCTCCATCAATGGTAAGGTTGCTACCTGCAAACAACAGGTTTGAGTTGGTGATGTCGCTGTTAATATCCAGCGTGCCAGCAGATGCCAACGTGCCACTGTTAGTGGTAGTGCTGGCGTTGACGATCAGATCTGTATTTCCACTGACTGTCCCCCGGTTTACTAAACGGGTTAACGACAGGATGGTTTTATTGTCGGCACTGATGTTAGCGCCGCTGTTGTTGGTTAATGTGTTCGCAGTAACGCCTATGGTGCCTGAACTGGTCACGCTGCCTGAGTTAGTGATGTCGTTATCACTGCTTAGCTCTAGCGTATTGAGGGCGCTGAGTACCTCAGTGCTTTGAACGGTAATCTTGTTTTTACTGTGAACATCAACGTCCTGGCCGGTGATTCTCCCTACATTAATGCTGGTCACATTTACGTTAACTGTGCCGTCTGATTGGAGTTCGCCGTCCCGGTTGTCCAACGTTACCCCATCAACGTCTACGCCTGTTTTGCCAGAGATTTTGCCACGGTTAGTTAGCGTTCCTGTGCTGTCGATATCTACCTTGCTATGGCTGCTTGTAATGGCGTTAAGGTTAGTAATGTTTCTGGCATTCACCGTTAACTGCGACTTGGACGAAATCACCCCTGAATTAGCAACACTGTTGCCACCGTTCAGGACCAGCATGCCGTTACTTTTTATCGCTGACGAATCCGTGCTGTTAGTGATAGAGCCGCCAGAAACCGTCAGCTTACCGGTGCCCTGATGGAGTATTTGGCCGCCGTTGTTATTCAATCCAGTGGTAGTTAGTGACAGGTTTTCGCCTTTCGAACCAATCAAGCCATTCTGGTTATACAGTGCGCCACTTTCGATACTGCTGGAGCCATAGCCTGTGGCAACAATGGTTCCTGAATTATTGGTGAGGGTTGCGTTAGTATCAATTTGATAATAACTGGCAGTGATGTCACCCCCCGTATTGTTCAGGTTGCCCTGAATGGCTGTGGTAAGTTTTCCTTCCGTGTTGATGATGCCGTTACGTTGATCGAGCTGGCCTGCACTGCTTAACGACAGTACGCCAGCGCCTTTATGCAGTATTTTGCCGTTGGCATTGTCCAGTTCGCCGGTCTGCGCAGAAATGAACAGATAATCGTTGGTCGACTGAATGGTACCGCCATTGTTATACAGGGTCGTTGCAGTGATGTCGGCGTTGCCTGCGCCAAGCGAAGTAATGGTACCATTGTTATTGTTAAGGACACCTGTGGTAACACTTAGATCATAGCCTTGTAAGCGCCCGGTATTAGTGACCGCCCCGGTAGTGTTTATGGTGAGTTGTCCGTCACTTAACAAGCTCCCACCCTGATTGTTCAGCGCGCTGCTAATGAGCAAATCACCTTTAGTGTAAAGTTCACTGTTATTGGTGAAGGTGCCGTTGCTGTCGATGTGCATGCCCTGTTCAGCAAAGAGTTTGCCGCTACCGGAAACACTGTTTTTTAAGGTGGTGCTGCCCGCACTGGCGATGCTGCCATTGGCATTGTTGATACTGCCGGTTTCGCCTAATTTCAATACGCCAACGCCCGCGTGGATGATTTCACCGTGGTTGGTTAAGCTGCCTTTTACATCTACGTTTTGCGCGCTGCTATAAAGGGTGCCGCTATTGTTGAGTTGCGCGGTGTTAAGTTGAAAGCTGTCAGCCTGAGAATCTGCATTGATGAGCACACCGCTGGCTTGGTTTTCCAGCGTTGTGCCACTAAAGCTGCTGGAATTACTTTCAATACGACCATTGTTTTTAAGTAAACTGAAATTTGCCGCGTTTACGCTATCGCTTGACCAGGTGCCAGTGTTAGTAATGCTGTTGGCATTAACCGAAGTGTTGTTTCCAGCATAAAACAAATTGCTGTTGTTTAGATGGTCTGCGCTAACGTTAAGGTTGTGACTGGCTGAAATGACCCCTTCGTTCGTTACGCTACCCGTGGGCGTTAACAGGGTAATAGTATTACCCAGCAGCGCCCCCTGAGCTTGATTGCTGACATCGCCATTAACATTTAGAAGCTGTTGTGCCTGAATATTACCCTGATTGATCAATTCATTACTGGTAATGTCTAAATTCGCCGCCGCAGCAATAGTACCTGTGTTAGTCATCGCACCACTGTGTGAGAGGCTAAATGTGCCGTCTCCATAATGAATCAGTTGACCAGCCTGATTGGTCAAACTGGTTAACATCAGATCCCAGTTAAGGCCATGGCTGCCAATAATGCCTTGCGTATTGTTCAGACTGTTAACGTCTAACTGAAGTGCCTGATCCTGACTGCCCAGCGCTAAAATCAGGCCCTGCTCATTAAGTAACGTTGGCGTGGCAAGTGATAATGTCTGGGTTTCGATAATGCCGTTTGTATTGGTCACACTCTCTTGTGCATTGGCTGTTAAATGGCCGTTTACCTGAATCATGCCCTGTGAATTATTAATTTGGGTGGCATCCAGGTGGGCATCTGCAGCCGCCAAAATACTGCCTTGTGCGTTATTCAGCATTTCAGACCGCAATACCATATTTGCATTACTGGCCAGTTCGCCTGCGGAATTGTTAAGTGTTTGTGCGTCAATGCTTAACGTACCATTGGTCTTGATCGCACCGGCATTGTCGTTATTCAGTACTCCTGAGACATTCAGTTGCACGTTATTTTCTGCCGACAGGTTGCCGTTGTGATTGTTGAGCGATGCTGCAGCCAGGTCGATTGCATTGCCTGCGTACAGGTTGCCAGCCATGTTGTCGACGTGATCTGCATCAATATGCAGATTGTTTGCGGCTTCAACTTTACCCTGAGCGTTGTTCACATCACCGGAAAGCAGAATATCTGCGTTACTGAGCACCTGCCCTTGCGTGTTATTATGCAATGTGGTGATAGATATATTGCCATCGCCTAGCTGCACGACATTGCCCGCAGCATTATTGAATTGGGTATATAAGAACAGGTTACCGCCATCACTTTGGATCAGGCCGTGTTGATTGTCAGTGGTGGCTGAATCAATTTGAAGTACCCCGGTAGTGCCGTAGCTGGCAATAAGCCCATCGGTGTTGATCACACGCTGCCCGTCAATAGTGACCTGTGTTCCAGAGACTTCGCCGCTGTTATTCAGTTCATCGGCGCTTAGCGTAACGGTTTCAGCTTGTACATAGGCACTGTTCAAAAACTGTTCGGTGATAGTCGCATCAAGCTCAGTAGCGCTGATAGTGCTGTGGTTATCCAGCCGAGTCAGCGTAAGCTGCATGCGGCCGTCACCCGTCTGGCTTAGGATACCCTCTTCGGTATTCAGCAGCGACTCTGCGTTAATGTGCATAGCACCCTGGCTGTGCAACACTCCCTGGGTGTTGTCAATGCTATCGGCTGTTGCGTTCAGCGCATTTTGCGCTTCAATAACCCCTTGCTGATTGGTTAACGTCGCGGTGCTTAATATGATATCTGCAGCACTGATGTGGCCCTGGTTGGTTAATTCTGCTGACGTGATCTCCAGAGTTCGCTGTGATTGAAGCTGTCCGTCAGTGGTAATTTCAAGCGTGTCGGCATTAATCGCTACATTCTGTTCACCGGCGATCACTCCATCTTGCAGCGCCAGATCGCCTGCGTTGACGGTTAATAGGTCTGCTGCGCTGTAAATACGCCCCTGCCCATTCGACAGGTCCGCTGTCGCCGTAACTGATGAGGTGATTCCAGCGCTCGAGATGGTGCCGTTACGGTTATCCAATGTTGATGTAGTAAGTACAAGAGCGTCGTCGGTGATCAGTTGCCCAAACTGGTTGTCGAAAGTACCAGCGTCAACCGAAACCGGTCCGACTGCCTGAATAATGCCTGCATTGTTGTCGGTGTCGCCATTTATTATCAGGCTGCTGGCGGTGAAAACACTGCCTTGATGGTTATTTAAATGCGCTAAAGAAAGTACGCCCGTACCGGCGTGTGCAATGGCGCCATTGCGGTTGTCAAGATTGTCCTGAATCGTAAAGGTGTGGCTGTCACTTTGAATATGGCCGCTATTGGTAATGCCATTAGATGCTGCGATTACCAGTGCTTCGCCCTGGGTGTTCGTGGCTAGAATGCTACCTTGATTATTCAGAGTCGTACTGGAAAGTGTCGCGTTGCCCGCCTGAATATGGCCTTGATTAGTTAACGCTTCAGCGTTGACATACAAAGACGCTGACTGTAGGTCTCCCGTATTCGTTAACGCAGCACTGTCGATATGCAGAGCACCCTCACTGACGATTTGACCATTGAGGTTGTCCAGGCTGGAGGTGGTTTGGATGTGAGACGTTGCTGCACCGGTAAGGGTGATGAAACCGTCGTTGTTAATCAGGCTGTCGGCAGAAAGTGAAGCACCGTCAGCACTTGCGATATCTCCTAAGGTGTTGTCTAAGGATTCGCTGTTACTGATTAATTGTCCGGCAGTTTGAATGTTACCCTGCTGGTTATTCAACACACCAAGGACATCTAGCTGCAGTACGCCCGTGCCAAGGTGAGAGATTTGCCCCTGGGTGTTATCTAACTGCATGTCAGTTAGAGAAAAGCTTTCTCCGTGACTCTCGATATTACCGGCATTGCGGAGCGACTGAGCCTGAATTGACAGCGCCTCTTGCGCTTCACCGGTTGCTAAAACGGTGCCCTGATTGGTAATGGTTGTTGCTGTTAGTGCAACCTGCGTACCTTCAATTATTGCTGTTGCGGCGTTATCAAGGGTTTCTGAAAGTACTTCGACGTGACTGCCACTGATCAGGCTATCGTCACCGTTAGTCATCGCTATGGTTTGAAGTGTCAGATCCTGGCTGCTTTCTATTACCCCTTTGTTGTTATTGATGCTGTCGGCCACAACTGTTAGGTTTGCTGCACTTATTATCCCGTTTGCGTTTTCAAGGGTGTCGGTGGTTATAGATAGCTCGCTGCCAGCTACTGCCCCGGTGTCATTATTAAGTCGGTCGGTTATTAGTGTCAGTTGCGTTGCTGCGGTAATATCGCCTTTCACATTATCAATATCAGAGGCTGTAAGTTGCAGTGAACCATTACTTTGCACCTTACCGTCGCTATTGTTAAGCGCGTTTTGAATATCTAATACCAGGCTGGCATCATTTAACTGATTAATCTGACCTGCTTCGTTATTGATTGATTTTGCGGTTATGATGCTGTCAGCCGCGAACTGCAGCGTGCCTTCTGTATTGTTGATGTCATCAGCAATCGTCAGTGTCGTCACGTCAGTAGCTGAAAATTGAGAGATACCACTATTGACGTAACTGTCAGCGTTGATCTCAGTCTGTCCGTTAAACACGATTGAGCCGTTATTAACAACTTCGCTGACATTTATCACGGTTGCCTGATTAAACGTACTTTGGGCATTATTTGCTAATTGCGCGGACAAATTAAAGGTAGCATTTCCTTCGGCAATAACGTTGCCACTTTCAAAATTAACACTTTGGCCAGAAACAGTCATAGCGCCTGAATCACCGACCTGGTGGAGCGTACCCTGGCTTTGGGTTAGCTGTTTCACTGTCAGCGTGGCGTTATTTGCCTGGATATATCCCGCGTTCGTCAAACTGTCTGAGTCAACGTTTAGCTTAGATGCGGTTAAATTACCCTGGTTTGCAAAGAGAGGCATTGCAATGCTTGTCGTGTCGGCGTACAAGGCAGCATCAGCATGATTTTGCAGCGCTTTGGCGGCAATGTTGAGCGCTCCCTGGCTAACAATATTACCCTGATTGTCCAACTTATCGGACAGCGCAATGTGTATTTGAGCATCGTCTTGCCACTCACCCTGCAAGGTAACGCCGGATAACATATCACCCTGTTGTACCAGCGAGTTTGCATTAAGCGTAATTGACTCTTTAGACGCGACTAAGCCTGTGTTAGTGACTTTTTCGGCAGCATTAATATTGACAGATTGACCATATACTGAACCTGTTGTCTGAATGCTATCGTTAACGGATGTTAATGCTAACTGGCCTTGCGCAACGGCGTCTTTGAGCTGCAATTGGCCATCAACGCTAAGTTGCATATTCTCAGTGCTGCTGATTAAACCTTTACTACGCACACCTAAGCCAGCTTCTGTGCCGATAAGTTTAATTTTATTGGCGTACATGGCGCCCAGAGCTGAAGCATCAAGGGCAAATTCATAGGTTGAATCAGCGCCAGATTGCGCCGTACTGGTTTGGTGAGTGCCAGTTGCGAAATCATAGCGATTGATGCCAGTAAGAATATTCAGCTCGTTGGCGTAAAGCGCGGCATTGAGCTTGATTGCGCGGGTTAAAATATCCAGCTGGTTCACATTTGATGCGTTTAAGCCTGCGCCAGTGATCAGCACATCGCCTCCGCTGACACTGAGTCCGATCAGATTGCCGTTGTTTAACTCGGGCGTTCCAGTGGCTAACACGGTGCGGGGAATATTGATAAAGCCGCAGCCGTTACAAGTGATGCCGTTGGGGTTGGCAAGCACAAATTCAGCTGAGTTGCCTAAAACTTCAGTAAAGCCCCGCAATTGTGAACGATTAGCGCCAGTTATTTCAGCAAGAATGACGTTGGCCGACCCACCCGTCATGCGCCTGTTACCATCCGTCCAGCCGCCAATTATCGAAATTGCTGGATCAAGCGAATTATTCAGGATCACGCCATCTGTGGTGACATTGTAATTAATAAACTGGTTGTGCGAGACGCCGCCCTGAGTAGGAGCGGCTATGTTCACCACAGTGACACCATCGGCTGAGGAACTTAATTCGCCTGATTGACCATTGGCGAACATGATTGCCGGGTCATTGTAAGAGGAAGTGGCTGTGCTGGAGGTAGACGATGCCGGCGGGGTATTTTGCGCAGCCATTGCTTCCAGTAAACGCAGTTCCATTAAGCGTTCATCGTATGCGCGCTCAGCACCATAGGCAGCCATCAATACCGGATTTCCTGCCAATACCACTATCAGGGCTTTGGTTATACCATTGCGCCATTTTCTGGGTAAAATTCTCATCAGCTTTCCTTAAAAACTCACTCGCAATGACAGGTCAACTTCCTGTTGCTTTTGGGTAAAAAAATCAGGCACGCGCAATGCTCTGGCATAAGACAACGTCGCTTCGACCTGATTGCCATGCCACTTAATTCCTACTACAGAACCTGCTACCCATTCACTGTTTTCCTGCGGATATTCAGGCAAATTTGACACGCCTGCATCAACGCCGAAGAAATAGTGAATTTGATTTATAAATGACAGTTCACTTGCTACGGGCAAGGTGAACTCATTGCGGATATATCCGCCTTTGTAACCGAACAGACTGCTTTGAGAAAGACCGCGTACGGTATAGCGGCCACCTACTGTCAGGCCTTCGGAAGCAAGAATGATGTCGGGGGAATATAAATAATTTGCAGAAATCGCATAAAGGATCGGCGTTTCGGCCATACGCCATTGAGTGTTATAAGCCAAATTTGCCTGGTATTTTATAAACTGAAAGTCATCTTCTGCGGCGACCAGTTTCTTTTTCGCATCAAACCAGGACACACTTTTATAGATATGAAGTCCTGCACTTAGGCTGCCCTGGCTGAGCGAACGTCTGTAAGCGGTGTGAAAATCCCAGACATACAAAACGCGCGAAGACGTGTCTAAAAATACATCTTCAATGAAGTTCTTGCTCGTTTTGCGGGTGAGACTCAGGGCCAGATCGATCTTGTCAGTTTGGTCACGGTAAACTGTGTAGCCTAGCTGAAGGCTGCTATTGAATGATGAGCCATGAATCGCAAAATTGCTGTTTTCACCCACCACGATTTGTTCGTATTCGTAAAAATTACTTTGGGCACCGAGAGACCAATAATGAACTGGCACCGACCACGATAACGCGTAGCTTCTTGACATGGCGTGAGGTAAATCGTGACCGCCAATGTTGGTAGACGCTGAAAACAACGTGGTGTCGTTGATGCCAACCAGATTGCCCATGACCAGATTCGCGTCCAATTGGTATTCACCCGTACTTTCTACGCCATAATTATTTAAGCCTACCGAGCCTTGCCAGTGTTTAGCAGGTTGATTGTTGATGGCTACTTCTGAGCCCCCCTGCTGTAAGGCTGGATTCAATGCGACGGTGGTGTTATTGCCCGTTAACGTGTTGAGATTCTCAAGCCCCTGCTCAATATCGCGGATATTCAAGGTGTTACCTATAGTAACGGGAAATGCCCAGGCAAGTTGTTGAGCGGTAATAGATTGATCCGTAGACGAAAGGGTTTCGACGAAGCCTTCCACAATATCTATTTCCAGATGTCCATCAGATAGATCCTGCGGGCCGATATAGGCACGGCTTGTCACATACCCTTTATCTAGATACAGATTTGTAATGCTGCCAAGTAGCGCGTTGATCTGCTCTAAACCGAGACATCGGTGATAAAAGGGGCTGGTTACACGTTGAATTTCGTCGGCGGCAATCGATTTCTCACCTGACACTTCAATACTGGTGATATTAAAGCACTGATCTGACGCGCTGGTGCCTTCTGATGTACTTACCGATTCAGGCCTGGAAAGATGGATGACAGGACGATTCTTCAGCGGCTCGATCTGGTTTTCCAGGCGATCAAGGCCTTGCTTGATTATTTTCTCGTGCTCTGAAAAGACGGGTTGCTGCGCACTGGTTTTCGCTGACACACACATCGCCACTAAAAGCCAGACAACAGCTATGTATAACCGACGATGGTGAGTGAAAAAGAAACAGCGCACTTGATTACCTTCTTATGTAAACAACAACGACAATCCTTTTGGATTGTTGATTTACAAAAGACAAACGTGCGCAGACACAGCTGCATGGTACGCAGGAATTACCAGCATATTACCTTACAGGTAATGCGACTAAGTTAATGCAATCGATGCAGTCATTGGTGCATTTGCGCCTTTAGATCACCGACTTTGCGTGCTGCCCTTTCGAAACAGTTTGCCTTTTAATTGTCTCAGCCAGCGAAATGCTAAATTTCTTGCTAGCGAAGATCCGAGAGTATATACGACGAAAGTATTAGATCAAGTCTGTTTAAATTTTATTCTGTTTCAAAATTTTATTTACGGGGGAACGCTAGTGCTGAAGATTTATGAATGTTTTTGTTTTATTTAGAGTAAGGGGGGAAGTCAGCCGGTATTTTCTTTTCTTTTGTCTAATATACATCAATGAAAATTTTGGGGCTGGTTTGTTTGGAACTGATATTGTGATATTGCCATCTTCAGGTATGCGAAAAGCTTATATGACTATGGTCAGAGTGTGGGTGTCCATGACTGTTCAATTTTGTTCACATGGGAGCAAAGTGTAGATGGCGAAAATTGAATCCAAAATTGATGCGAAGACTGGTTTAAGAATAGTTTTTATTTTTAAGATGGATATAAATTTTATTATTTCTTCATTTCTGTTATAGAAATTATGGGTTAATGAAAATTTTTGAACTACTATCATTGGAGCCAGTTATCGCTATTCAGCTTGGAGTCGCTGGCAGGTTGGTCAACAAAAGATGTAGATGTTGATGATTTTGTACATTCAGGGAAAAGGAAAAAAATTATGCGATATCATTACAGACTTGCGGCTCTAATTGCTCTTTTATCAGCATTTACTGTTAGTGCTCGGGCAGAACTGATTATCTTCAATGTCACCGGTAATCCTTTAATATCAGGTTACTTCACCCTTGATGACGCATTACTCGATGGGTCAGCTGCACAGATAATCAATAATTCGGATATATCGGACATGGGTTTCGAGATTTTTCCAGGCTCACCTTCTGGTACCTGGACATTTTCTGATCTTATTTCATTACCCAATCCAGAAGAACCTGGAGTAATACCCGCATTATTGATCGACTCATCTGGCTTAGCGCCCCGAATTATTGACGCTCGTGGGGGCCTTGCAGATAATGGTACCAACATTATTTCGCTATTTGGAAACACCTCACTCATTACAAGGTCTTCAGACCCCTTTACAATTGGTGATAGCGTCACTTACGAGATTGAATGGACGGTTGAAACTACGGGGAGTGGTATCCCTGTTTCTGAACCCAGTTTATTGCTTTGGCTATGCGTGGGCCTGCTGTTGTGCTATTCCCGCAAATCAACAGTGAGCAACCCCGTTCCAACTTTGTAATGATAGAGAAAGATATCACCCTGCAGAGATATCTTTCTTCGGTGGCTGTCTACACTCTAACGATAACATTCTTACGATATAGCAGATAAGCGACAGCATAAAACAGCACAACCAGCGCTAAGCTGTACAGCAATGAGGCCAGGTTCGCTGGTATGTGCTGTGATAACAGTTTAAATAGCTGTGTTTTGATTGAAAAGGTGCCGAGATCAGTGGTTAAGTTTATCTTTTCCATTGAGACGGTAAATAGCCAGGCCAGTACGTAAATGAGAATGGGATTGGTGCCATATATACGCAATGGCTGCAGCATAAAGCGCACCTGCTTTTGCTCCCACAACCAGATGAAAAGCGACAGGCACATGCCTGCGGCTCCTGCAGTGACCAGTACAAATGTGGGTGTCCACAGGTATTTATTGATTGGTTGAAGGAACGTCAATGCAGCACCGCTCAGCGCAAGAGCCGCCCCAAGGCATAAGGTTGCTTTTACTCTCTGGCCGGGTTGGTTGATACCTTGCAGCAGCAACGCAAACAGGTATCCGCATAGTACGGTGACGGCGGCGGGAATGGTGCTGAGCAGGCCCTCCGGATCAAAGGGGATCCCCTTCCCTTTCCACATATGCTCAGGTCCGATGATAAACAGGTCCAGTTGAACTACGGCATTATGCTCCAGTGCATACGGTGCTGGTGAAAACCCAATAAGCAGCGCCGTGTAGACGACTAACGCACCTATGCCAACGGCGACTAAACGGCGAGGCGGCACAAAAAGTACCAGCAACCCCGTGATAATAAAACACAGGCCGATGCGTTGCAGTACCCCCATGTAGCGCCACTGCTCCGGGGGATGATCAAACGGGAATAAATGCAGTAGAAAGCCGATGGCAGCGATAATCAGCCCGCGCTTAATTACCCTAAAAACGGGTTTTTCATCTTGCTCAATTGCGGACTTAAATGAATACGCCATGGCGGCGCCCACCACAAACAGAAAGAAGGGAAAGACCAGATCAGTGGGCGTCATACCATGCCAGTCGGCATGGCGCAGCGGTGGGTAAATATGGGCCCATGAGCCCGGATTATTCACCAGGATCATAAAGGCAAGGGAAAGCCCCCTTAAGATATCAATGGCTTCGATGCGCGCTGAACTTACCGCTGTCATGGTGTGATACGCTAACCCTTAACAGGACTCACTTCGCCGTTAATCCAGCACTGTTGTACAGCAAGCTGCGAATTTAACTGAATGAAATCAGCGCGACAACCGGGTTTCAAAAAGCCTCTGTCGTTACTATGTAAAAACTGTGCCGGGGTTGAGGTCGCCATCTGTAGTGCATCGGCTAATGGCAGATGTACCTGATTTACCATGTTGTTCACCGCGCCTGCCATATCAAGACAAGATCCGGCAAAAGTGCCATCTTCGGTTAACAGTTTATCGCCGTGGCGGGTGATCATGGTGTCTTCCCACGCCATTGTCTGCACTGTGCTGCCTACGTGCGCCATGGCATCGGTGACCAACATCAGTCGCTGAGGCCCAATGCTGTTAATCGCCAGGCGACAGTTTGCCGGATGCACGTGCTGCATATCGGCAATAATTCCTACGTAAGCTCCGGTTTGTGTCAGCGCTGCACCAATCATGCCCGGCTCTCTGGCTTTTAATCCCGACATGGCATTGAATAAGTGAGTGAAGCCACGTGCTCCCGCTTCAATCGCGGCCACCACGGTTTCATAATCGGCATTGGAATGCCCTAACGAAATCACTACCTCTTTGTCCGTTAACTCTTTAATAAGGTCAGGTCTTAGGGCTTCTGGCGCAATGGTCAGCATGACCTTCCCAAGGTCTTGACGCAGGTAGGTGTTCAGTGCTGCGTCATCGATATGACGAATGGATCCTGCGGCGTGAATGCCCCGCTTTGTTTTGCTTAAATGGGGTCCCTCAAAATGCACTCCGATGATGCTTTGATGATTGTTTGCAATGGCCTCGGCAATAGCATCAGCTGCTTTAGCCATTTTTGCTGGTGTATCGGTAATTAGAGTCGGCAATAAGGCAGTGGTACCAAACTGACGATGAGCAGTCGCAATGCGGTCAAGGGCATCTAATGACTGCGCGTGATTAAACAGCGCGCCGCCGCCGCCATTCACCTGGGTATCAATAAAGCCCGGACAAACTATGCCATCCAGCGTATCACTTCCCAACACCTGGTCATGTAAAAGTGACGTCACTACCCCATCTTCAACAGTCAATACACAATTATGCAGCATGCGATTGCCGTCAAACAGCTGTTTGATTTGAAACTGGCTCATGTCTTTCCCTTTTTCATTCACGTTACCGTGCTAACTACGCAGGGTTAACTCACCCCAGCGCTTAGTCGCTGTGTTGCGCGGCATCATTATAGGCGGTGGTGCCATACAGCGGCACGGTAGACAAACTGTGCTTGAAACTACCTGAGGTTTCTTTAGTGGAGTAAGCCAGATACATCAGGGTCTGGTTTTTCTCATCAAGAATGCGACGGATTTTCATCGCTTTAAAAAAGATGCTTTTTGACTTGGTGAATAGGATCTCGCCATTTTTACTTTTATCTATTTCGTTAATCATGGCTAAGGTAATCGGCCCGGTTTGACGGCAGGCGATTGAGCTATCAGACGGATCGGACAGATCGAGGTTGGCTTCAATACTGGATACATGGCAGGTAACGCCTGTGACCACCGGGTCGGTAAAGGCATCAAGTTTGATATCTTTGGTGGTAAACATGCCCAGCGAGACATCGCCCACCTCATTTTGATCGCACCCGGCCAACGCCAGTGTGGTTAATGCTACGTATAGTAATCGCATAGGAGACTCCCCATTAATGTGCAATTAGCATATCATTATCAACAACCTGGGTGTTAGATAGAATATTAACACCGTATGAAATACTTATTCCGCCACGCCCTTGTACGTAGATTTAGAAAATTGGCTGTGCTGATTAGTGGCTTTAATGGGGGTAACCGCGTCAGCTAACGATAGCATGCATCAGGCACGGTAATAAATTGTTCAAACTGCGGTCTGGCGAAGAAAAAGCCTTGTTGTCGGGTAATGCCGATTTCAGCCAGTACATCACGCTCCGCTTTGGTTTCGACACCTTCTGCAACCGCTTCGATGCCTAATGAAGACGTCATCTGTTGCAGTTGCTTGACGATGAGTTTTCGTTTTGGCGATTTATCAATTTCGTTAACCAGAGAAATATCAATCTTGATGCTGTTAGGGTTTAGGTACGCCAGCCAGTCGAGATTGGCGTAGCCAGATCCAAAATCATCTAATGCGATGCTCAGCCCAATTTTCTGATAGTACTGAGCGATACTTTCTAAACGGGCTATGTCGGTTACGTGGTCGGTTTCAACCATTTCAAAGTTAAGTAATTCAATAGGGAAACGATTGGCTTGAGCAGCCGCCAATGTGGTACGAATACACATATTCGGCTTATAGATAGCGCCAGGAAGAAAATTGATGCTCAGCATCTTATTTAAGCCAAATTCGGCCGCAAGACAAATCGCCTTTACCCGACAGAATTGATCAAACTGGTATATGTTATCGGCGTTTACTTGATTGATTACCGTGTAGGCGGGTTCGCAGTTTGGTCCTCGAACTAGTGCTTCGTAGCCGTAAGTTTCTCTGGTTGACAGGTCAACCAACGGCTGAAACGCCATGGAAAAATCGTATTCAAAGTGCTGTCCTTCTCTACACGAGTGACAGGGAACCGACTGTGCACTTTGTTCTGTGTAATTATTTTCAAGTTGTTGTCGATCAACGTTGCCAAACCGCACTCGGGCCTCTTCTTATTTTCCAACAGAGTTTAAAATAAAATTATTAAAGCAAAGTTAAGCTTCACGCTTCAATAATTTCTCTACGGGTAAAAATTTTATTCATATCAATTGAACCGATATCAAAAGTACGTTTCGTCAATAGTATTGTGTATTTTGATAAGTGCAGCTTGTAAATCATCAATAACAGCATGTAACTTCTCTTGCTTCAAATCGCGGGTATCCAGTTTCGTCAGCTCACCAGACATTTCAGCGACTTTTTTCTTAAACGCCTGCGACTTAGGCAGTTCGCCAGCACATTTTCCCAGTTGTTTTACAGAATGGCTGATCGAGCGTGGAAAGATATCGCGCTTTAACAAAAACTCAAGAATATCAGCGCGGCTGATTCGCAAGCGCATTTCCTGCCGGTACATTTGGTATGCCGTTAGAGATTTCAAGACGCTCATCCACTGAATATTCTCAAACGCCGTCAGTTTGCCGGAGACATTAGGTAACAACGACGCAGAGCGAACATCGATGATACGTGTTGTCATATCGGCCCGTTCCAGATGGCGGCCAAGGCGTAAAAACGAATAGCCCACATCGCGATTCATGGTCCCCCCCATTAAGCCGGTGATGGTTTGATTGCCTGACACAATTTTATCTAAGCATTCAAAACGATGGCGACGGGTTAACACGCTTTGGCTGTCTTCTTTCGCTGTTGCATACAGTTGGTTGATGAGCTCCCATGCTTCTGAGGGGATGATTTCGCGGATTATGCGCGCATTTTCTTTCGCATTTGCCAAACAGTTGATGATTGAGCCTGAATTCAGTTGATCAGTGACTACAAATTTGATCACGTTTTTCTCATCTGCGGTGTCATAATGCTCATAAAAGGTTTCGCGAAAAGAAAGCATGTCGACAATCGGTTCCCACCCCAATGTTACATCTCTGGGTAAGTCCAGTAACAAATGGGTATTCACCTGAATGAGGCGCGCAGTATTTTCTGCTCTTTCCAGATAGCGAGCGAGCCAATAAATATGATTAGCTACACGTGAGAGCATGTTATTTATCCTCCATGTCGACGATCCAGGTATCCTTACTGCCGCCACCCTGAGATGAGTTTACGACCGTAGAACCCTTACGCATTGCCACACGTGTTAACCCACCCATGGTCACACTGGTCGTCATCCCCGATAAAATAAAGGGTCGTAAATCCAGATGCCGCGGCTCCACTTTAGTGTCAATTAGCGTCGGCGCGGTGGATAGCAACAGCATGGGCTGAGCGACATAATTTCTGGGGTCGCGCCGGATCAGCCGAATAAACTTTTCGCGCTCGGCTTTCGAAGCATGTGGCCCTATCAGCATGCCGTAGCCCCCGGATTCATTCGCCGGTTTAACCACCATTTTATCGATGTTGTCGATAACGTGATCACGCTCTTCCTTGTTTACACATTTGTAAGTGGGCACATTAGGAATGAGCGGTTCTTCATTCAGATAATAACGGATCAAATCAGGAACAAAGGCATAAACCACCTTATCATCTGCAACCCCTGCCCCGGGCGCATTAACCAGCGCGACATTGCCCGCTTTCCAGGCGCGCATCAAGCCGGGTACCCCTAACATCGAATCTTCTTTGAACGCTTCAGGGTCAAGAAACGCGTCATCTATACGTCGGTAAATGACATCTACGCGCGCCAGCCCTTCGACGGTTCGCATATGCACAATGTCGTCCTCATCCACCACAAGATCACTACCAACGACCAGTTCGGCCCCCATCTGCTGCGCCAGATAGGCATGTTCAAAATATGCCGAATTGTAGATGCCGGGGGTCAGCACTACAATTTCCGGTTGATGAACTTTACGTGGTGACATTTGCGAAAGCATGTCATACAGCTGAGAAGGATAATTATCGATAGGGAGAATATTGTATTTTTCAAACATATCTGGAAAAACGCGTTTCATCACATGACGATTTTCAAGCATGTAGGACACGCCTGAAGGCACTCTTAAATTATCCTCCAGTACATACACAGTACCGTTTTCGTCACGCACTAAATCAGACCCACAAATGTGCGCCCAGATCCCGTGCGGTGGAGTGATTCCTCTACATTCAGGTAAATAATTTTTGGAGTGTTCAAGCAGGCTTTCAGGCAGTATCTGGTCCTTAAGTACGTTTTGTTCATTATATAAATCATTAATAAACATATTCAGGGCTTTAACTCGCTGTTTCAAACCTTTTTCAATCTGATCCCATTCTTTTTTAGGAATGATTCTGGGGATAATGTCGAACGGCCACGCCCGATCTATCGAGCCCTCTTCTTCGGAATAGACGGTAAAGGTAATCCCCATCACCTGAATGGCTGTGGTTGACGCGGTTTTGAACTCGTTAATTTCCTTTTCGCTTAAGTTCTTCAAGTATTCACACAGCTCCAACGCGGCATCCCGAGGTTTATTGCGAACACGAATAAGTTCGTCGTAAAAAGGCGTTGGATAATAATTTCCCCAGCGGATAGCCATAGAACAATCTCTGTGATTGGTGGTTTATTTATTATTCATCTAAGCTGCAAATGGGAAAAAAATCAAAATTTCTTTTAAATTCAATAGCAGAGTTTCTGGCGAACTAATCGCTTTTTGCTATGCTGCATGAATGACTCCCAGGAGGAATACAACATTGACTTACTGTCTTGCTATCAAAGTGAATAAAGGCTTAGTTTTTGCGTCAGACTCGCGCACCAATGCCGGCGTCGATTACATTGCGACATATAGTAAAATGACCCGCTTTGTGTGGCCTGGTGAACGGGTATGTGTTTTGTTAACTTCAGGTAGTCTGGCCACATCACAGGCGGTGGTAAATGCGGTATATCGCGATTTAGAAAATCCCGACGCTGAAGTTAACTTGCTCAGACCCAAACATTTGCACGAATTAGCCAGTTATATTGGCAAACTCAGCCAAAAAGAGCAGTTAATGCACGCAAAGGCGATGGAAAAAAGTGGTTCCAGTGCGGAATCCAGTTTTATTCTGGGCGGCCAGATTAAAGGACAGGAGCCTGAAATTTTTATGATTTATCCGCAAGGAAACTATATTTCAGCATCGCACGACACCCCATACTTGCAAATTGGTGAAAATAAATACGGTAAGCCGATACTCGATCGCATCATACAAGCCAGCACGACATTGGAAGACGCGGCAAGATGCGCGTTAGTTTCATTAGATTCAACCATTCGCAGTAATATTTCTGTAGGCCCGCCAGTTGAACTGGCGATCTATCAGAATAATCAGATTGACGAGCCTTTTCACCAGACCCTGACCCTGAATAGCCCCATGTATAAATCCTTGCAGAAACAATGGACGCAGGGATTAAAACGCGCATTTAACCGCTTGCCGCGGTTCGAATGGGAAAAAAAATAAGCTAAGCAGAAAGTTGCTTTTGCACAATATCGTGCACGAACCGTAACTTTAGTAACGCCCTATCGGAAATAACAAACGGATAAGCATCATCCAGCCCCATGCTTCTATTAAGTGCATTAAGCACAGTGGTTAGTCTGCACCAATCTTCATAAACGACATCAAATTCTGGGTTGGCGGCACCATTGTTTGTCAGTGGGTTGACCGTTTCGTATCCCAACAGAGCAACTTCGTATTCGGTGGCCGTTTCCAGCGTATCTACAATGTGTAAATAGTGGGCCCAGGTTTCTGCCCAATCTTCCCACGGGTGCATGCTGGCGTAGGCGCTAATGTAATTTTCCTGCCAGTTGGCGGGCGGCCCTGACTTATAATAGGCTTCAAGAGACTGCATGTAATCGATATTTTCATCGCCGAACAAGTCACGAAAGGATTGCTGCCAGGGTGAATTTTGGATTAAAACATCCCAGTAAAAATGGCCTGACTCGTGACGAAAGTGACCAATTAACGTGCGATAACGTTCATTCATCTTTTCACGCATTAGCACTCTGGACGCATCTTCAGCTTCGCGCAGATTAAGCGTAATAACACCATTATTATGCCCGGTGATAATCGTCGATTTTACAGTAAGTTCGTTGCCGTATTTATCCTCTTTTACATCTTCTAAGAACCGAAAACGTAAGGGAGGTTTATCTGGTATCGGACGCCATACAGGTAACCCAAGCTTCTTCAAAGTGTATAGCAGACGCCTTTTGGCTAATTCCATGCGGTACCACAACAATACATTCTCCTGACGCGAGAGATCGGGGATATGCGTGGTGAGCGCACAACTGCTACAGTACTCGCCCTCCTGATTTAGAGGTACCAGCCAGTTGCACACCTGATACTTTGTGTAGTTGCTACAAGGCTTGTAATGCTGATTGTCGGCATACGCCAGCCAGACGTTATCTTCAATAAGTTCACAGGTAGATAACGTTAGTTGTTCAGGGATAAAGCCCACGGACCGGCCGCAGGATAGACAGCTTGAATTGGCAAAATACAAGGTATTGCCACACTTACAGGTGAAGTTTCGCACAGATGGTTTGCTCGCTATGGGCTTTTATCTAACCACAGTGTAACGTAAATTTATGCAAATAGAGCGAGTTATTGCGTAAATTGAGATTACAAATGATTAAGTGAGCAATCAAAACACTTAACATTTAAAATCAGCATCTTACAGGGTTACGCATAACCATAAGGTGGGCGGGAGTACTTATATTTTCTGGTTTTTTGATAACATAGATAAAAAGCGGGTGGCGGATGACTGGGCGGCTTCGAGTTTCTCCGTGGACATGCGGCTTAGTGCATTCATTACCATATTCATGCGTGGATTATCGGACAGAATTGTCTGATGCTTGGCGACAAATCGCCAGTACAAATAATTAAAAGGACACGCGGTCTCACCCGTTTTGACGCTGACTTTATATTTACAATGCTTGCAATAGTCAGACATCTTATTAATGTAATTGCCGCTGGCAATATAGGGTTTGCTGGCCAATTTACCCCCGTCGGCAAACAAAATCATGGCATTCACATTGGGCAGCTCTACCCATTCGTAGGCATCCGCATAAACCAGTAAATACCATTCCTGCACCTGTTCTGGTGCTATTTCAGTAAGTAAGCAAAAGTTGCCCAATACCATGAGCCGTTGAATGTGGTGGGCGTAGGCGTTTTCCCGGGTGTCGTTAATGCATTGGCGTAAACAATTCATTTTGGTTTCGCCATTCCAGAAAAACGCAGGCAAATCTCGTGATGCCTTAAAAAAATTATCTAATTTCAAATTGGGCATGAAATGCCAGTAAAACCCTCTAATAAACTCACGCCAACCTAAAATTTGTCGGATGAAGCCTTCCGCTGAATTCAGTGGCACTTCGCCACTGTGGTATGCCTGCTCAGCCGCCTGCACCACTTCCTTAGGGCGCAGTAAGCCGCAATTAATATAAAATGATATATGAGAATGGAATAGCCAGGGTTGGCCGTGCTTCATTGCGTCCTGATACTGGCCAAAATCTTTTAGTCGGACCTCGACAAAATGCTGTAGCACCTTTAGTGCCTGTTCTCGGGTAACGGCCAGATCAAAGTTGTCTATTTCACCAAAATGGTCGCCAAATTCGGCTTTTACCAACTCAATTACTTGTCGGGTTATCTCGTCAGGTTCAAAGGTTACCTTTTGGGGAATTTCAACTGAGTCAGGCAACGCCTCACGGTTTTGCTTGTCATAATTCCACTTGCCGCCTATTGGCTTATTGTCTTGCTCAATCAGGACCTGATGGTCAACGCGCATCTGGCGATAGAAATACTCCATTCTGAGGATCTCCTTATCGCTGGCCCATTGGTTAAAGGCTTCGGTGGAACAGAAAAAGCGAGGATCGGGCAGCAAGGTGGCAGGTAGCTTTAATTGATGTTGCCATTGCTGCATACTTTTGAGTAATCTGAATTCGCCAGGTTCAGTCACTTCAACGCTATCGAACTTTTGCTTTTCGCATAATCGTGCAACTTCGTTTAGCAATGAGCCTTGGTTATTCGGGTCGCTATACTTGCGATACACAACCGTATAGCCATCCTGTTTCAACTGTTGCGCAAAGTGGCGCATGGCAGAAAATAGCAGAGCAATTTTCTTTTTGTGGTGTTTTACGTAGGTGGCTTCTTCTTTAACTTCAGCCAGCAGAAAAACATCTTTTGTTTTCACGGCATCTTTAACTATAGGCAGTGTGGCATCAAGCTGATCACCCAAAATTAAGCGTAATGTTGTCATGACGACTTAATCTGATCATAGCGGTCAAGGGCACGTTGTCGACTGGCCTTTAAGTCAACAATGGGCTCTGGGTAATCTTTGCCCAGTGCAACACCCGCCTCCTTTAAGGTGTCCTCACTGGCTTTCCATGGCTGATGAATATATTTGTCAGGTAGGTCGGCTAATTCAGGACAATATTTGCGCACATACTCGCCCTGCTTGTCAAATTTTTCCCCCTGCAGAACGGGATTGAATATACGAAAATAAGGCACAGCGTCAGCGCCGCATCCTGCTACCCATTGCCAATTCGCATTGTTGTTGGCCAGATCCGCGTCGAGCAGACAATCCCAGAACCACTGCTCTCCTTTGCGCCAGTCTATTAATAGATTTTTAACTAAAAACGAACCCACAATCATGCGCACACGGTTATGCATGAAGCCGGTTTGCCAGAGCTCACGCATGCCCGCGTCGACGATAGGATAACCGGTTTTTCCCTGTTGCCAGGCATGCATGGATGAGACATCAGTTTGCCAGTTGAACTTGTCGAACTTCTCATTGAAGTTGGCGTGACACATCGAGGGAAAGTGGTACAGTAAATGGTAATTAAATTCGCGCCAGCCGATCTCGCTTAAAAAGGTGTCGACATGAACGCTTTGTTGACCTTCAAATTTATCCTTAACCGCGTACCAGACCTGGTGGGGTGACAATTCACCGAAGTGTAAATGAGGGGACAAACAAGATGTACCTTGCGCGGCGGGTTCATCACGCGCTGATTTATAGCGTTCAATTTCATTGTTAATAAACTGCTGCAGTCTGTCCGCTGCTCCCTCCTCGCCCGGTTTCCAATGCTTATCGATGGTTTCAAACCAGTTAATTGAAGGAAACAGACCCAGGTCATCGAGCGAACAACCTTTATCAGCTGCATTCTGATAGGTAATTCTGCCTGGCGCACCGCTTGGATAGCGTGGGTTAGGTCCATGTTGCAGGCAGCCCTTTTTGTAAAAAGGGGTAAATACTTTATAGGGATCGCCATCTTTTTTACTGATTTCGAACGGCTCCCACAACAGCGAGCCGTTGAATGAAGTGACATTATATCCTTCGTCGGACAATTGCTTTTTCAGTTTTTGGTCGCGGTTGATTCGCCAGGGCTCATAACAGCGATTCCACACAACCCCATCGCATTCGAAAGCTTTAGCCAGTTCTGGTAATAGTTCTGCTGGATCACCTTGAAAGAATTGCATATGACCATTTAGTCTTTCATTCAGTGAATATAAGCTCTTATGCAGCCACCAGTTGGATGCCTCACCACGTTGATATTTTTTAGGACACGAAGTGTCATCAATATAGATGGGGATAATCTTACCGTTATCGCTAGCGGCTGTAAGCGCAGGATTATCTTTGACGCGTAAGTCTTGTCTGAACCAGACTAAGGTGGTTGGGACTGTCACAATTACAACCTGTTTTGATTACTTGCTTGAGTGGTACGGCACGCAACCCTATTAAAGGTTAAAAATTAATAATATTTTTTGTTAATGTGTGCTTCATTTAGTTAGCGTTTATGATCTTTAAGCCACTCGTTCAGCAGTTTGATTTGACCACATTTGTACGCAGCAAATAAAACCCGCAGCGCATTAGAAAGGGTTTCACTGTCACTCCAACCCGTTTTTTGTCTGATTTCGTCGTAACATTCCTGCGCCTGAGGCGTCACATAGCCACGAATTAATTTTTTACCCGCTTCTTGTTGGCGCGCTCTGAACCGGCGTTGTTTTTCAGCATTTGCAGACGTGTTCGTGCTTTTATCATTTTTCATAAGTGCGTCGTTTATTGAGGGCGATGTGAATGTGTAAAGTTTAGCACGGTAAAATAAGTGAAATAAATCACTGTTCGGAGTTGTTTAGCGTACAAGTGTTCGCTAAATTAGCCGTTCATTTTTTCAGAAGCGATATTGAGTAATGACAGAAAGAAAAAATAGTTTTGACCGAGACGACTTGTTGGCGTGCAGCCGAGGTGAGATGTTTGGTCCGGGTAACAGTCAATTGCCTGCCCCGAATATGTTGATGATGGACAGAATTGTTAGCATTACTGAAGACGGTGGTGAGCACGGTAAGGGACAAATTATCGCAGAGCTGGATATTGCAGAAGATCTGTGGTTTTTCGATTGCCACTTTCCCGGCGATCCTGTAATGCCGGGTTGTTTAGGTCTAGATGCGATGTGGCAGCTGGTAGGCTTTTTTCTTGGCTGGAGCGGAGGCCCCGGTAAGGGTCGCGCATTAGGTGTAGGTCAGGTGAAATTTACCGGTCAGATATTGCCAACGGCGAAAAAAGTAACTTACCGTATCGATATGAAGCGTGTGGTAAAGCGCAAGTTATTCATGGGCATGGCAGACGGTACGGTTGAAGTTGATGGGCGTCAGATTTATTCGGCTAACGATTTAAAAGTGGGCCTGTTTCAGGATACCTCTGCTTTTTAATCGCCCTAAAAAAGTAAAAGCCCCTAAACGGGGCTTTGTTACTACCTCAGAAAAGATTATTACCGAACTGACAATCCTTGCTGCCGATCATCAACAGCCTCACGCCATCCCCCTAACCAATGCGACCGCGCATCATTTGATTGAAATGGACAGTTTTCCTTAGATCGACCGCTTATTCCTGCTTGATACCCTTTTGCATGGGCGCGTGTCAGTTTATCTCTTTTTTGTCTTTTCATTGATAAGCCTCTTTTTTGGTTAACGTGCAAAAAAACACTTACCGAGCGCTCTTACTAAATTCGTATCGTTAGTGCCGATAAAATGTTTCGCACATTACTGAGATAGCGTAATTGACAAAATGGTTCAACAAAGTTTTTTTAATTGGCTAATTGACAAACAGTAAGCTATTAATTGCATTATTCTTTTTTATTACAATTTTTTGTCATAAATATGTCATTTATTGCCAATATTTGGCATAAAAAAACCGCCCTAAGGCGGTTTCAATTTCGTTTAGCAAAGTTTTCGCCTGCGTAAACAAATCAACAAGCATAGAGCGAGCAAAGAGACAAAGGTGCCGGTAGCAGCAGCGCGCTCGTAGTTTGGTTGCTCTTTTTCATCACAGGCTTCAATTTGACCGTTTGCGATAGGTGATAACTTTACAGCGACGATTTTATCGACCTTAATATTTTCGCCGTTCTCATCGAGTATAGGTGTGCCACTTGCGTATCTTTCGTTTGCACGGATCCTGGCGTTTGCAATAATTTCGTTGTCATCATTAATATCGATCGCTTCAACTAGCAAATATGGCGTGTCGCATTGAGTAAGCTGGTTGAGGTTAACAAACTCATCCGCGTTGATGTCATACATAAAGGCGTTAGTTTCTCTGTTCGCTTCATTGCTGGACTCAATATCCGCGCCGCCCACAACGATATTTTTATTGTTTATCGCCTGCGGCTTAACCCCAGCATTAACAAAAAAACCATCCGGATAGCGGGTTTCAGCGGTGGCTGCGTTATGCACGAAAAAGCGTTCTCTGGCGACCTCATTAGGCGCTCTAAAAACGGTTCCTGTTATCCAACCGCTGTCATTAACCGCCGTGGCCTGACTTGAGAGATCACGCTCATCGGAAAGAAATGCAACAGTTGCACCATCCTTAAAATAGGTTGCGTGCTGCTCTGGTCGATTAACGGGCACCTGGTTATCTGGAAGCAATAATCTGACAGAATCCCCCGTGTGCGTCCAACCTACTGCCAGACCATTATTATTAATATTAAGGATGCGGTTTTCCCAGGCAAACTGGTTAGATTCAGGCTCAAACGGTAACGGGAACGTTTCTTGTGAAAGTACTTCCCCGCTAGCGCTCAGCTGCCAGACAGTAGCTCGCTTGGATGAGTTCTGTTCAAACTCTGCGCCGGTGATGATACCGAACAGACAAACTTCCTCCGGCACATCACCCCGTTCGTTTTCATCAGCACACGCTGCGACGCTGTCGCGTAAGGCTGGGGAGAAGCGGGTTGAACTGTAGCCGCCTACCTGAAAGTTACGATTGACGGCAAAGGCTTCGGATAGGCCATTGGCAAGTTTGTCTTTTGGCAATAACGCTGTGGTGTCACTACCAACCTGAACAAATGCTCTGCGCAGGATATCGTTAACCGTATACCTGATTAGCTGATCGTCTGCGTTGGTGTATTCAACGTCAACGAATGGAGATTGCGAAGACCCCACGATAAAATCACCATCCACACTGTCATAGGCGATGGTGGTAACTGACTTACTGAAGTCATCAAATTTTTCAACGTAATTATCAAATCCGGCAATGAATTGAGTATTAACTAAATCAGTGGCATAGCTTTTAAATTGGGCAATTTTTTGCTTGCGCAGAGAAAACGCACTCTGGTCATTTTGAACGATCAGATAATTTACGATTAACGTGTAGTCGATATCACTGAATATACCATTGCGGATATCTTCTTCGCTTTCAATCGACGCTTCATTTGTTGAAAAAAAGTTGGTTTGGGTCAACCGTTTTACGTCTATCGGAGAATTGAACTCATTGCTGGTCGTAACCAGCATAAAATCGCTATTATCAATTGACTGGGCAAATGTACCTTTTGCCTTATTATTGACCGGAAGCGGTGTTATCGAATAAGTCGCAGCGACAGTACTCATGCTGGTCAATGTTAACAGGGCGGCTGCAATTGGTGTTATTTTCATGGATTATCCTATTTACTGCTGATCTTCCAGCGTACTTTCTAATTCATCCCAGCGAGCGTATTTCGCTGCTAACGTATCCTCAATTTCAGCAAGTTGCGCGAGTGCTGTTGAGGTCTCATCATTCGTTCGTTTAAAAAATTCGGGTTGGTTAACTTGTTCTTGTAATTCTGCCAGCTTTTCCTCTAACGATTCAATCTCTTGAGGTAAGCTTTCCAGCTCTCTTTGTGCTTTGTACGAGAGCTTTTTAGGCTTTTTCGTTACTGGCGCTGGCTTTGGACTGCTTTCCTGAGATTTAGTTTCACTTTTAGCTGACCTGAGCTGTTTTCTTTCAAACACATCAAATACCGATTCGCCTCTGCCTTTATACCATTGTTCAATATCAGTAAACCCGCCGACAAATTCCTGAATCTTGCCGTTACCGGCGAAAAACAAGGCACTGTCAGCTACGTTGTCAACAAACTCCCTGTCATGGCTAACCAGCAACACGGTGCCTTCGTAGTTCAGTAGCAGGCTTTCCAACATTTCCAGAGTTTCGACATCCAGATCATTGGTCGGTTCATCGAGAACCAGAACATTACTGGGTTTAAGCATGAGCTTGGCCAGCATTAAGCGGTTTTTTTCTCCGCCAGACAAAGATTTTACCGGTGCATTAACCCGCTCCGGCGTGAACAGGTAATCTTGCAGATAGCTAATCACGTGTCGGGGTTGGCCATTCACGGTTAAATCGCGTTTGCCGTCGCCAACCGCATCGATGACGGATTTTTCCAGATCCAGCCCTTGTCTGTGCTGATCGAAATAAGCAACTTCAAGATTTGCGCCTTGCTTGCAATTTCCGCTATCGGGTTCAAGTTGACCTAATAACAGTTTGATAAGGGTGGTTTTACCGCATCCATTAGGGCCGATAAGAGCGATTTTATCACCCCGTAACAGGGTCAGGTTTAAGTCACGAACCAGACACTTTTGTTCAATTGAGTAGCTCAGATGGGTGGCTTCAAAAACGGTTTTACCTGAGCGTGTAGAGGCTGATTGCGATACTACCGCATTGCCCTGCACTTCCTGGCGTTGCCTGCGCTGTTCGCGTAGCTTTTTCAGGGCTCTGACCCTGCCTTCGTTACGTGTTCTGCGTGCTTTGATACCTTGACGGATCCAGACTTCTTCCTGCGCTAACTTTTTATCAAACTCTGCATTCTGAGTTGCTTCAATTTCAAGATCTTGCTGCTTCTTTTCAAGATAGGTCGCATAGTTGCCCGGGTAACTGGTGAGCGTACCTCTATCGAGATCAATGATACGGGTTGCCATACGTCTGATAAAAGAACGATCGTGGCTGATAAAAATAATGGCCCCATTATAAGTCGATAGAGAGCTTTCTAACCACTCTATCATAGCAATGTCCAAGTGGTTGGTTGGCTCATCAAGTAATAAAATATCCGGTGAACGCACCAGCGTGCGCGCCAGTGCTGCCTTGCGGCGCCAGCCACCAGATAACTCAGCGAGCCTGGTATCAGGAAGCAGTTGTAACTGTGACAGCGTTTGCTCAATTTTCTGTTCAAACTGCCACGCATTCTGTGCTTCCAGTTGTTCTTGCAGATTTTGTAGCCGCACTAAATTTGCTTCTGATGGATCTTCTGCCACGGTTTGCGTTTGATGAAAGTAGGCCTTTATCGTTTCACCCAACTCGGCAAGACCTTCGGCTACATAATCAAAAATGCTGACGTTATTGGTTTGGGGTGGATCCTGTTCCAACCGGGCGATAATGGTGTCATTATCGATAATTCGCTGGCCGTCATCGGCATTAATTTCACCGGCAATGACTTTCAGTAAAGTCGATTTACCGCTGCCGTTTCGTCCAACCAGGCAGACCCGCTCTTTAGGTTGTACCACCAGATCAATGTCATTCAGTAACGGAGGGCTACCGAACATTAACGAAATATTTTTTAACTGAATTAAACTCATTCTAAAAACTGCTCAAGAAGTTCGGTATCAAATGGCCAACCAAGTTCGGCATCGGTATCTTTTCGTTTTACCACTGGAATGCGTGCACCATACAAATGATATAGCTCGGCACTCTCTCGGATATTGACCTTTTCAATATCAACGGGCCGATTCAGCTCGGCAATGATGGCTAGCGCATCATCGCATAAATGGCAGCCAGGGCCGGTGAATAAAATAAGACTTAGCATGCCAGTAGCCAACACTTATGAATATTGCTGTGCCGTGCAAAGTCAGTGGGGATAGTTTGTTGACTTATGTCGGTAATGTGGAGGCCCAACGCAGCGATGTCATCGGTTGCTAACTTAAATCCCCGTCGATTATTTGAAAAAACAATCTCTCCTCCCTCTCGCAAACATTTTCTAGCGTTAGTAATCAGCTCTACATGGTCGCGCTGGACATCCCAGGTAGTATTCATGCGCTTAGAGTTAGAGAACGAAGGTGGGTCAATAAAAATTAAATCGTATTTGGCGTTGTGTTCGGCTAACCAGCTCACACAATCAGCTTGAATAAACGCATAAGCGCCACTTAATTTATTCTGCTTAAAATTGTCTTTCGCCCACTCAAGGTAGGTATTCGACATGTCAACCGTGGTAACAGAACGCGCTCCACCCAGTGCGGCAAACACAGACACTGAACCGGTGTACGAAAACAAGTTTAACACATCTTTATTGGCGGCTTTGCTTTTTACTATCTGACGGGTTTCCCGATGATCGAGAAATAATCCGGTATCCAGATAATCAGTCAGGTTTACCAGAAATTGGGCACCGTTTTCATGCACAACCTGCTTGTCGCCTTTTTGAGATAGCTTAGTGTATTGCTGAGTGCCTTTTTGTTTTTCGCGAACTTTCAAATAAACATTTTTGCTGGCAACGCCGCACACCGCTGGCGCGTGCAATAGGACTTCCTGTAAACGGCGCTTGGCTTTGTCTTCGGAAACCGTTTTAGGCGGAGCGTATTCCTGGATAACCAGTGCCTCACCGTAACGATCAATTGCTACGTTATAGTCAGGTAAATCTGCATCATAAATACGGTAACAGTTAGTTTGCTGAGACTTGATCCACTTATTAAGTTTTTTAAGATTTTTTTGCAAGCGGTTAGCAAATTCATGATTACTGCCAGATTCACTAAACTGCTGGCAATTATCTTCGTCTAAAACATAATTAACCAGGCGGCACTCCAGCTTGCCATTGTTAATGGCATAATCTTTATTCGCCCTTAACTTAAGTAACTTCAGGAGGTCCCGATTACTGCTCAATAGGGATACATGCCATCCCTGCCATGCGGTTTTAAGATGCTGTCCCCAATCGGTAAATAACTCAATCAGTTCAGTCAGCTGGCCAAGCCTCTCTCCGTAGGGTGGATTACTAACCAGATAACCGACAGTTTTCAGCGGCGGGCAGAACGTGGTGGCGTTAGAATGAGCAAACTCGATATCACTGAACACGCCGGCATTGTCAGCGTTTTTACGGGCGACTGCCACAAGGTTTTTGTCTATGTCAGCTGCGAAGATGTTATTTAATGCCGGCGTTTGTGCGGCCAGGGCTTCAGTATTTAACTGATCCCACATCGCTTCGTCATGTTGTTGCCAACGATTGAACCCCCAATACTCGCGTTTTACACCGGGTGCGATATTGCGTTGAATGTATGCCGCTTCGATTGCCAGCGTGCCAGAGCCGCACATGGGATCGATTAAAGGACTGGAAGTCTTTTTCGTCCAGCCGGAACGCATTAGAATAGCGCAAGCAACATGCTCTTTAAGCGGCGCTTCGCCGGTGGATTGTCGATAGGCACGCTGATGTAAACTACTACCACTTAAGTCGATACCAATGGTGATCAAGTCTCGTTTGCAGCGGGCATAAATGGGCAAGTCAGGCTTATATTTTTGTACCGAAGGGCGCTCGCCCACGTTTTCCATAAATTGGTCAACGATGGCGTCTTTTATTTTAACAGCACCAAACTGGGTGTTTTTTATTACCCTGTTGGTACCGTGAAAGGCAATACTTAACGTCTGCGAAGGCGCTAGATGTTCTGACCAATCAATGTCTTTAGCCGCATCATAAAGCCCTTCAGCATCATCAAATTTACTTTCGTTTAATACCCAAACCACTCGGTTGGCAAGCCGTGACCACAAACAAAGACGGTAGGCCTGCTCAAGTGTGCCGGTAAACGTAAGCTGACCGGGCGATGATTTTATTTGCGCATCCGGCACCAGCATTGTCACTTCTTCAGCTAACAGTTCATCCAAACCTTTGCTGGTTGTGAGTAATATTGAATTCATAATCTTCTTAATTAAAGCGACTTGGCAATACGTTTGATCAAGTCGGGGCCCTGATAAATAAAGGCTGAATATACCTGTATAAGTGACGCACCGGCATCTAACCGCTGACGGGCAGTGTTTTCAGAATGAATCCCGCCGACACTGATTATAGGTAGCGCTCGATCCAGTTCGGCAGCAAGCTGTTTGGTTACCTGGTAACTTTTATCATCCAACACTTCACCACTTAGACCGCCCGCTTCCTCTGCATTTTTAAGGCCCTCTACAGGCTTGCGATCAAGGGTAGTATTGGTGGCAATAACGCCATCCATTTTTGATTTTATCAACGCGCGCGCAAAGTCCGATACTTCAGATTGAGACAGGTCTGGCGCAATTTTAACGAAAATAGGAACGTATTTGCTGTGAGTCTGACACAGTTTTTCCTGGCCCTGCTTTAACCCGTCCAATAAGTGGGACAATGCCTCACCATGCTGCAAGTTACGCAAACCCGGAGTGTTGGGCGACGAAATATTAACGGTTATGTAGCTGGCGTAAGGATACACTTTGTTTAAGCAAACCTGATAGTCGCTAAGTGCCTGTTCGTCGGGTGTATCTTTATTTTTACCTATATTGATACCAATGACACCGTCATATTCTGTTCGCTTAACTTGCTCGACCAGGTAATCAACCCCTTTATTGTTAAAGCCCATGCGATTGATGATCGCCTGCTTTTCAGGGATCCTGAATAATCTCGGTTTAGGATTTCCTGACTGAGGACGCGGGGTAACCGTGCCTACTTCGATAAAGCCAAAACCCATGGCGGCAAATGCGTCAATACATTCGCCATTTTTATCCAACCCCGCAGCTAAACCGACAGGATTAGTAAATTTAATACCCGCCACGGTGGTGGGCTTAGACACAGTCTGGTGTGAATATAATTTATTCAGTGGCGTATGTTGGGTGCGATGTAGCCATTTTATTGCCAATTCATGGCTGGTTTCTGGGTCGCACTTAAGCAGTAAATTTTGAATAAGTGATTGCATGTAATTATAAAAAAGCCCTGTATCCCAGGGCTTTTATTCGTCAGGTAACAATTGTGACCATTCTAATGGTTAGACTTAACGCTTAAAAGCATCAATTCACGCAATGCGACAGAAAACTTAGCAAATTCGTGTGTATTGCTTGTTTTAAACTCAGACATCATGTGATACCAACGTTTCAGAAGCGTTTGATTTTGCTCAATCCAGCTGTTTAAAATTTCATCCGCATCTTTTGCGTCGGGACGCGATTGCAGTAAATTTGCTGTAATCGAACGTTGTTGCCAGTCAAGCTCTTCACGATAAGATGCTCTGGCCAGTGCTTGCCAGTGATTACTTACCGATTGATTAGTGATTTGCTCTAAGAACCAATGCAGCTCCAGTTTTGAACCTAACTGGAAGTACAGCTTGGCAATCACTGAGGTATCGTGTGAATCGGCTTCATCAATTTGCGCCAGATCCAGACTCGAGAACATATTGGAGAAGCTGGCTACTTGATAAGCAATATCCTGCGGCACCCCTTCTTTTGCATAACGCTGGGTCATTTTTTCCAGATACGAATATTCTGCTTCTACCAGGTAGTCCTGCAGATGACGAGTCAGGTTTTCGAAGGTAGTACGATAACGGTCGATAGACTCCTGAATGCCCAGCGACTTATTACCATGGCGTAAATACCAGCGTGACGCTCTGCGCATAATGCGACGACACGCTTCCAGCATTTCCAGTTGCAAATCAGCAGGTACCTGGTTATCTAAATCTTCGATTTTTTCCCAGATGGTTTCGATATTAAAAATACCTTTGATGATTGCATAGGCGTTAGCTATTTCATCAACGGTGGCACCGGTTTCTTCCTGCATTCTGAACACAAAGTTCAGGCCCATGTCATTAACAATGTTGTTAGTTAACTTGGTGGCGATGATTTCGCTTCTTAGCGGGTGCTCCTGCATCTGCTGGCTGAACTTATCACGAAGCACTTCAGGGAAAGCGGTGATGAGTAATTTGCCGTGATACGGGTTAGACGTAATTTCAGGAATATCCAGAGACTCTTTCAATACCATTTTGCCGTACGCCGAAAGTACACTCAGTTCAGGACGTGTAAAGCCTCTGTCAGACGCAACGCGGTCAGATATCTCTTCATCAGTAGGAATAAATTCCAGTTCACGATTTAATAACCCTTCGCGCTCCAAGCCATGAACAAAGCGTAACTGCTCTTTCAGCAACGAGACACCTGAGCGTTCGGTAATTGAAATAGATTGAGTCTGGCGATAACAGTCCTGCAATACCAGTTCGGCGACGTCATCAGTCATGTCATAAAGCAAGGCGTTACGCTGCTTTAGTGTCATATCACCATTTGCAACTAGGCTGTTAAGCAAGATTTTGATATTGACTTCGTTATCTGAACAGTCAACACCACCCACGTTATCAATGAAGTCGGTATTTACCCGTCCACCATGCGCGGCATACTCAACTCGACCTAGCTGGGTCAGACCCAGGTTACCCCCCTCGCCTACAATTTTCGCTTTCACATCTTTACCGTTTAAGCGTAAATCGTCATTGGCACGGTCACCCACGTCGGAGTGAGTTTCTTTGCTGCTCTTGACGTAAGTTCCGATGCCACCATTCCAGAGCAGATCGACTGGCATTTTCAGAATGTTGTGAATAAGCTCATTCGGCGTCATCGTTTGTTGACGCGTGCCTAACCACTTTTTCATTTCGGCAGTTAACTTAATCGATTTTGCCGAACGGTTAAACACACCACCGCCTGTTGAAATCAGCTTGCTGTCATAGTCTTCCCATGACAACGACGGATTTTCAAATAAGCGTTTGCGCTCTTGATAACTGGATTTAGCATCCGGGTCAGGATCGAAGAAGATATGTAAATGGTTGAACGCGGCAATTAAACGCGTGTGTTCTGACAGCAACATACCATTACCGAATACGTCGCCTGCCATATCACCCACACCAATAGCGGTGAAATCAGTGGTTTGACAGTTCACGCCCATTTCGCGGAAATGACGTTTAACCGATTCCCAGCCACCGCGGGCGGTAATCCCCATTTTCTTATGGTCGTAGCCAACACTGCCGCCTGATGCAAAAGCGTCGCCTAACCAGAAATTAAATTCGGCAGAGATACTATTTGCAATATCAGAGAAGGTGGCAGTTCCTTTGTCTGCAGCAACAACCAGATAAGGATCATCTTCATCAAGACGAACCACATCTTTAGGGGGGACTATTTCACCATTGACAATATTGTCAGTAATATCTAATAAACTTCTTATAAAGGTGCGGTAACAATTCTGACCTTCTGCCTGAACTGCTGCACGACCTTCGCTGAATGGCAGTTGTTTACAGATAAAGCCACCTTTCGCACCCACTGGCACGATCACGGTGTTCTTCACCTGCTGCGCTTTAACCAGCCCGAGGATTTCAGTGCGGAAATCTTCCTGGCGATCTGACCAGCGCAAGCCACCACGGGCGACTTTGCCACCACGTAAATGCACCCCTTCAACACGGGGGCTATAGACAAAGATTTCAAATTTAGGTAACGGCAGGGGCATATCAGGAATAAGCTCAGGCATCATTTTAAATGACACATAAGGTTTTTCCATGCCGGCATCGTCCAACTGATAGAAGTTGGTACGTAAGGTTGCCTTCATTAAATCCAGGTAGCGACGGATTATCCGGTCGTCGTCCAGATTACTCACCCCATCTAACTGCGATTTTATTTCGCTAAGAATGGCTTCCTGTTTCTTCTGATTGCGTTTTTTCTTGGGATTGAAGCGCTGTTCGAAAAACTCGATTAGCAGCTTGGCAATATCAGGGTAATTAGACAATGTGTTGGCAATGTAATCACGGCTGAATGAGCTACCCGTTTGACGCATGTATTTCGCGTACGCACGCAAAATAGTAACCCGTCGCCCGGTCATACCGCCACCCAGGATCAGACGGTTGAATGCATCATCTTCCAGCGTGTTGTACCAGACTTTGGCGAACGCGTCCTGAAACAGTTCCTGCGCTTTTTCCATGTCCATATGCTGACCACTTTTGTGCAGCATGGTGAAATCCATCACCCAGTTGCGCTCATTTTCAGAACAGGTAATTTTATAGGGACTCTCGTCTACCACGCGCAGACCAAAATTTTCCAGCATCGGCAAGACGTCAGAAAGATGGATCGGTTCAGCTTTATGGAATAGCTTAAGTTTTACGATCTGACTGTCTGATTGCTCTTCCTGTGGGCGATAGAACAGCATGTCCAGCGTATGGTTTTCATCCAGCAATTCAAGCTTCTGAATATCAATCAATGCTGCGCTGGGTAAGTTCTGTTCCATGTAACTACGGGAAAATGCATTGAGATAGCGTTTCTCTAGTGCCTTACCATTTGCCTCACCGTGTGCTGCAGTGATCGACGAAGCTAGCCTATCGTTCCAGGTTTTCGTCAGTTCGATAATATTTTTCTCAATTTCCTTCACATCGTATTCCGCATTGTTGTCATCGACCCGTGCAATGTAGTGTGTTCTTGCATACACAGATTCAGAGAAATAGGTAGTAAATTCGACTTCTTCCTGGGCTCCTAAGGAAGCTTTCAGTAGCGCCTGCGTGTCTTTACGCAGTTGTGTGTTGTAACGCTCTCTGGGTACGAATACCAGACATGAGAAGAAGCGACCGAAGATATCTTTTCTGATAAAGAGCTTGGATATGCCGCGCTCCTGCATCTGGAAAATACCTTTTACAATCTGTGCAAGCTCGGCTGACGGGGTTTGCAATAACTCATCACGTGGATAAGTTTCAATAATATTAACAAAGGCTTTATAGGCGTGAGTTCCCGGCTCGAACCCGGAATGGTCACATACTCGCTTAATTTTCTCGCGCAAGATGGGTAAATCGATGGCGCTTGAGTTGTAGAATGAAGCCGAATACAGACCCAGGAAACGGTGTTCACCGACAACATGCCCCTCTTTGTCAAATGCCTTGACACCAATGTAATCCATGTACGCAGGACGATGGACGCGGGCTCTGGAATTGGTTTTGGTTAAAATAAGCGGGTTACTACTTAACGCTGCGGCGCGTGCGGTAGCAGGTAAGTTAGAAACCAGGCGTTCACGATCACTGATGGAGTTTTTCATCAGCCCTAAGCTGGAGTCATTCGCCGGTACCCAGCGATGGTCACCTTCGATGGCTTTTACATCATAGTAGCGGTAGCCCATCAGGGTAAAGTTATGGTCGGCTAACCAGTCTAAAAAGGTTTTAGTTTGCTTTTGTTCGTCTGCAGCAACAGGCCAGTTTAGTTTGTAAGCCTGTTGGATGACTTCGTCAAGTTTTTGTCCCATTGCCTGCCAGTCATTCACTGCAAGCCAGACTTCATCCACCACCGAATGCAATTCTTTGGTCAGTGTATCAATATCTTTTTTAGCAGTTTGACGGTCAATCTCGATAAACAGGACGGTTTCTTTGGTTATGCCATTACCTGCTTTGCCGGGTTCGACAAATTCCGTGATCTTGTTTTCGTTATTGCGCTTCAAGCCGATCGGGCTGTGCAAGAATAAATGCGAGTTAATGCCCATACGGTTGAGCGCCATACGCACAGAATCAACCAGAAATGGCATATCCTTAACGATGATTTCGACTATAGTGTGACTGGAGTGCCACCCCTGTTTGGCAATTTCAGGATTAAAAACCCGGATGAAGGGTTCTTTACTATCAAACTTCTCCAGTGCATTCCATAAACTTAATGTTGCACCATATAGATCGCTATCATTGCGGTATTCAAGGTCATCGTTGGAAATGTTTTTATATAACAGACGACCAAATTGCTGAACGAGCGATTTTTGCTTCGCGTCCACTTTTTTATCAATAAGTGAATAAACATTGTCTAGCAGTACTGAATGCCGCTGAGAGGTGACTGTCATGTATAAACCTTTTTGTTGTCGTAAGTGCAGAGTATCACTAGCTATTTTCGCTAAATATTAGCGTTAATGAAAGCCTTATTTAACGTCATTTTAACAGCATAGATAAGTATGCAGAATTAACCTATAAAAAAGGGCCTGATTGGCCCTTTTCTGCTTAGCTATGCAAAAATAATTTAACGATTATAGCTCATTTCGTTTGTACCAAAGAAGTCTGGCCAGTGCGGGTAATACGATTATTGCGCCTAACATGTTCACTAGGAACATAAATGTAAGCAGTATACCCATATCCATCTGGAACTTTAACGTCGAGAAGACCCAGGTACTTACACCTATTGCTAGCGTGATACCGGTGAACAACACCGCGCTTCCACGCTCTTTCAACGCTGCCAGGTAAGCTGCTTGAACAGTGTCACCCTGCTTCAGACGACGGCTCATGGTGGATAAGATATAAATACCATAATCAACACCGATACCTACACCTAGCGCAATGACCGGTAGCGTAGAAACGGTCAACCCGATTTCAAGAAATGTCATCAATGCCTGCGCTAAAACCGACACCACGTAAAGAGGTATTACCACAGATAGCGTTGCACGTAGTGAACGGAAACTGAGTAAACAAAGCAAAATCACCGCACCGAAAACGTATGCCATCATCGGCATTTGCGCGCTTTTTACCGCCTCATTAGTAGCAGCCATGACGCCAACCGGGCCAGAGGCCAGGCTAAACTTCATATCGTCTGTTTCATAGTCCTGACGATAGGTTTTAACAGCATCGACAACCCGTGAAATGGTTTCGGCTTTATGATCTTGCATAAATAAAATAACGGGCATAACCGAGCAGTTGCCATTTAGCAGCCCGGAGGTCGTAGGAATACGTGAAATAGCCTGCACCAGCGTTTGTTGGTTGCGAGGTAGAACTTGCCATTTAACGTTGCCTTCGTTATATCCCGCATTAACCACTTTGGCCACAGATGCCAAGGACACCGTCGACTGCACTCCTTCGACGTTTTCCATCTTCCATTGAAAATCATCAATAGCTTTCATTACCGTGTGCGAAGTACATGCTTCAGGAGAGGTCTCCACTAAAACCGAAAGATAGTCGACGGTGACTTCATATTTGTCAGTGATTAAAAACGTATCCTGATTGTAGCGAGACGATTCATGCAAGGCAGGTGCGCCAGCATGCAAATCACCAATTTTCATCTTCTGTGACTGATAGAAGCCAAAGCCGAATAACAGCGCTGTAATTACCAGAATGATCGGCGCAGCCTTCTTATGCGAGCAGCTAGCTACGATATTCCAGAATCTACTGGATTTCTCTTCTTTACCGGCAAATTTCTCGACATACTTTTTATCGAACGTTAAGAAGCTCATCAACACGGGTAACAGAATAAGGTTGGTCAAAATGATGACCGCTACACCCATACTGGCAGTAATAGCCAACTCGCGGATTATACCAATGTCGATTACCAGCAACGTCATAAAGCCAACAGTATCAGATAACAGCGCTATACCACCGGGTACCAACAAGGTACGGAATGCGCTCATGGCAGCATGTTTAGCACCAGCTCCGTTAACCGCCTTCTTTTCCACCGCATTGATCATTTGTACGCCGTGGCTGACACCGATAGCGAAGACCAGGAAAGGCACCAGAATGGACATCGGATCCATGCCAAATCCCATAAGGGAAAGTAAGCCAAGCTGCCAGACAACTGCAATTATTGAGCAAAGCAGTGGCAGGATAGTCAACATGATGTTTCGAGAGAAGAAATACACCATGATGGCTGTAATAGCTAAAGCAATGGCAAAAAACAACAATACATCTTTTGCCCCATCCGCGACATCGCCAATCATTTTGGAAAAGCCGATGATATGAATCGAAATCTCTTCAGAGCTGAACTGGTTGCGCAGTTTCTCTTCTAATTCGCTGGCAAACTTTAATGTGTCTAATTGCTCACCGGTTTGTGGGTCTAGCTCTAATAGTTGTGCCGTTACCATGGCGCAACTGTAATCGCTGGACACCTGACGACCAACAATATTGGCTTTTTCAACATTAGCCGCAACCAGTTGTAATGCTTCCGGAGAGGTGGAATCAAAGTCTGCGGGAATTACGGGGCCGCCTGCAAAGCCGCCCTCAACGATCTCGGTGAATCGTGTAGAAGGCGAAAACAGCGAAACGACGAGAGCCCGATTTACGCCATTGATAAAAAACAGTTGGTCGTGGACATTTTTAAGGGTATCAAAGAAATTCTGGTTGTAGATGTTGCCCTGTTTATCACATACCGAAACCAGAACACTGTTAGCACCGCCAAAATCGTTGCGATACTTCATGTAGGTTTGCATATATTCATGATTGAGCGGTATGTTTTTCTCGAAACCCGCATCGAGGCGCATTTGTGACGATTGATAACCTAAAAACAAGGTGGCCAGAACAAACAGGAAGACGACAACTTTACGATTCCCAAATACAATGCGTTCTGCTAAATGAGTGATACTTGACATGTAGCTTGCTAGTCCAAATTAAGTTTTTTGATGCCGTTAGCGCTGACACCAATTATTTTGTTGTTAAATCTTACAGCGTTTAAAACCGCGGCTTTATCGTCCAACTGCTGGACTGACACTTCCTTGGGCCGCTCACACTGATAGAGTGGCGTGTATGGAGTGCTGGTGCTATCAGGTAACGGGCGACTGAGTGTCACCAACATGCCGTTATTACCCAACGCAGTAATGCTTTCGTCTGAAAGCGGGAAAAGTGCGTTTAAGGTGCTGGGCGCACAGGTGCTGACATAGCTCCACACCCCCTGCTCTTTCATTTTAAAAATGTTGCCTCGTAATCCAACAGCGACAACGGTATCGCCACTTAATGGCCGGATATCAAAAAACGATCCTGTGTAATCAACATCGTAGCGATTCCAGCTTCTGCCCTTGTCGTTGCTGTAAGCTAACAGGCCCGCTTCGCCAGCCATGTACAGCGTGTCACCATCAAGGGTAACGTGATTTATGTGAGGAAGAATGGAGTTTAATTCTTGCTGATAAAAGTCTTCGTCTTCTGCTTTTACCTGTTCGAGGTAGGCCTGATCATCGGCACTGAGCAATGTCGGATGACGCTCTGACTTCCAATTATTACCGCCATCAGTGGTACGGTAAAACAAGCCATAGGCACCGACCGCAATGCCATGTTGGTCATCAAAAAACAACACGTCTAAAAATGGCCGTTCGATGTCAGGGTTGTACAGCTGTTGTTGCCAGGTGACACCTTTATCGGCTGAATGCAAAATGATGGCATCGTGCCCAACCGCCCACACATTATCATTAACGATATCGACTGCCGTCAGGGTGGAATGGGTAGGTACACGTTGCTGTGTAAATGTCTCACCATCATCTGACGTTAATATATGGCCGCGTTCGCCTACAATTACCAAATAATCTGTTGCGACAACATCAAGTAAAACAGACTGCTTTACCAGTGGTGCCATAAATGCTTGTTCTGCATTGGCGGAAAAACCAGCACAAGCTAAGGCCATAGCCAAAAAGGCTTTTTTCATAAGTAACAAGTAACCCTTTTTTATTTCAATAGCTCTAAACAAAAACGGTTGGCAAAGCCAACCGTTTAAACTCGATTAGCGCATCCCTTCACGCCGAAGTGCTTGCGGCGTAAATTCTACTTCTCGTGGACGAATAGAAAAATCATACATTTTCTCTTCGTTGTCTAACCCAATCGCTAAATAGCGACGAGAGTTCAAATCATGGTACACATCAAGTGTTGACCAATGGGTTGGTACTTCATAATAGTTGATACCGTAAGCAAACGCGACCCGATATAGTTCGCCGCGGTTGTCATACATATCAGCTACCTGTACTTGCCAGCTGTCTTCGTCAATAAAGAAGACGCGTTTTTGGTAAACATGACGGAAACCATCTTTGAGTGTAGCTTCAACTACCCACACACGGTGTTTTTCCCAACGAGTAAGATCAGGATTGATGTGGTTCGGTGTTAAAATGTCGCTATACGAAACGTCTTTACTATGTAACTGATAGTTGTTGTACGCAACGTAGAGTTCTTTTTTACCCTTCAGCTCCCAGTCATAACGGTTTGGTGAGCCGTTGAACATATCAAAGTCATCAGTTGTACGCAGGCCGTCGGCCGCGGTTCCTGGTGTGTCGTAAGCAATGTTTGGTGCTAAACGAACACGTCTTTGTCCCGTGTTGTATGTCCATGCTTTACGCGGTTCTTTAACCTGATCAACGGTTTCATGAACAAGCAACGCAGTACCTGCCAGACGCGCTGGTTCGGTTACTTTTTGTTTAAACATAAACAAAATGTTGTCTTCAAGCAGTTGTTCCGGCGTCGCATTTGGCTCGCTGTACTTTAACAGTAACTGTTCATCAAAGCCGATCACGTTGTAACTACCTGAAGAAGTGACGGCCGCCTGACCGCCAGCACGTTCAACCGCCTCACCACGATAGCGAAGAATGTGATTCCAGATAACTTCCAGTCCATTCTCAGGGATGGGGAAAGGAATACCGACAGCCGCACCTTTGATGCCGTTACCGCCATCTAAAAGTTCTGCGCGGGTCGCATTTGCCCTGGTTGCATCATAGACCGCTTGCGGATTAGATGCCGTTCTACGGGTTTCGTAGACAGGCATTTTGAACGTATCTGGATAGGTTTCAAATAACTTGATCTGTCCAGCAGTTAAATTATCCGCATATTCTTTATAATTGTCGGCAGTAATTTCAAATTTTACTTTATCACCCTCGAACGGATCAGGATGGTGGTCACCCACACTGTATCCCGCAGGCGCTTTGGTTATACCACCGTCCCACGCAGGAATACTGCCATCAGCGTTTGCCGCTTTTTCTGCACCTAGAGGTGTAAGACTATCACCTAGTTTTTTAGCCTCACTTTCAGACACTTTAGCTAGCGCACTGCTGCCGATAGCGAGCGACATTGCAGCCGCAATTAAACCAACTTTTTTAATCATCTTAGACACCTCTAGATTGAATACTTGATGTTAAACGAGACAAAATCTCTGTCTGATAAGCCGTTAGTCGTACCAATACCACCCCAGAAAGAACTGTAAGACGCGGTGGCAGACCATTTACTTAAGTAATCAAACGTCAATGCAACGCTTGCAGATTTAACATCTTCAGTAAACAGGAACAATGGATCAGGTGTTGTACCATCAACATCATGTGAGAACGTAGCCCGCGCGCGCATATTGATGCCAGCGAACACGTTGTTGTAATCAGCTACAGCAAGCAGGCGATAACCCCAGGCATCGTCTGTTGCAAACGGGTTTTCCTCTGGACCATTAGACAAACCAATATGTAATCCCGTTCTTGGGTTACCACTAGGCGTAGGCTCAAGCGAAGGTGTTCTATTGGTTCCCGGTGCATTCAAACGAATAACGTTTGGATCAGGGAAGTCAACGATATTAACCCAACCCACTTCACCTAACAGGATGAAGTTGTCTGAACCTAACGTTGGCCCAAACACGTGAGATAACGTCATTTGCGCCTGAAGCGTATCAGAGAACAGGAAACCTTCAGCGGTCTGGCCTGGTCCGACATTACGGCCGATATTGTTAAGCTGTGAGATGCCCTCAAGATCCGGACGAATGCCCGCGTTGGCTAACTGTTCTGGCATACCCGTATAGAGCAACTCTACATCATCAATTTGCAGAGGTTCATCTTTACGGTATGCAATCTCACCCGCAAGAGCGGTAGTGCCAACGTTGGTATTGAAACTGAAACCGTACAGTTTAATATCTTCCGGGTAATAAAACTGTGCTTCAGTAAAGGCTTCAAGATCAGTTACATTAAACTTGTCTACGCCTTGCGCTAAGCGAGCCAGATCACGTTCAATTGCTTTCGGTGTAAAGTTTGATGTAACACCTGAAATCAACGGACGTTGGCTATGATAATTGATGTGGTAGAAGCTTAATTCAGATTCGTTTAATGCTTCTGCAAACCAGGTTAAACGCAACCCGTACTGGCCTTGATCGTCAGCATCAACATGCGCTTCATCAGAGTAAGCACGCAACGCCACTTTAGTGGGGTATGCTAAATACGCCTGTGAAATCTGTGCAGCATCAGCGCCGGCATTTAATGCGGCACCTAAATTGTTCAGCGAGGTAAGCAGGTGATCGAGATCGATATCAGGGTTACCGGTAAAACCTAACTGGATGTTGTTAGCTTGTCCACCTTCACCAGCGAAGTCGTTAGTAGCAAAATAACTGCCTGCGACAGGCAACCAGCTACGTTCCCATTCATATTGATAGTAACCAGAAAGACTGACCGTATCTGTAATACCCAAAGAGGCGAAAACCATTCCAACAGGAATAAATACTTCTTTTAATTCAGCACCTGGTGCGCGTGCACGGGTGACGTCAATCGGGTTAGTGGTGTTGATACCATGCTGGATAAAAGTGCTCTCACCCCAACTGATTACCTGCTGGCCTATGCGAACAGTAAGTGGTTTGTTGCCAATCCACCAGTCACCATAGAAAAACGCGTCCAGCAAACGTGCATCCTGGCAGAGCAGTTCTTCTGCATCCGGGTCTTCACACAAATCAACCTGCTCTCCGGTGATCGGGTTGGACCAAGGGCGATCGCCATCTTTCTGTTCAAAATCGTAGAACCAGAAACCACTGGCGAAGAAACCGTAATCGCCAAAGTTAATATCCAGTTCATGAAGTCCTGATATCTGCGTTGAATAAGGGTCACCGGGATCGTGTGCAAGGTTGCCTAAGTCACCATTGGTAGAATAGGCACCATTCGAATTGGCCCATACATCGGCGCTAGGGTAAATAACATTGGTAGCGGCATTGTAGCCGGTCCAATCAAATTGGGGATGGTTGCTGTTCCCGATAAGACTATAGTCCCTGTCTTCTGTACGAATACTGGTTGCAAGAGTGAAACTAGAGTCAAGTGATACATTAACATCACCAAATTGCCAGCTTGCTGCCTGAGTGGACATCGAAGCTGCGCCTAGAAGGGCGATAACTCCTGCTGCAATAGGTGACTTTTTAAATGCGCTAGGCCTGTTTGTCATATTTTTTATTCTCCTAAATCTACGCTTCAAAGCGAAGACATAAAGACCAACCATATTGATTAACAAAATGATTACATCATTTCGTTTGAATCGCAAGAACTAATCGTACCAGTTCTTTAATAGATAACACGAAAGGTATCAACCAGTTATTTTTTATCTTTATATTTACCATCCAAAACAGACACTATCCTATCTTCTCAAATGAAACAATTTTGTTGTTATTATCGATCGTCATTCTGAATCTTCCCTGAATACCCTGTTTTGTCACAAACGCACGCATGCGAGACGTAGGAATTTGAATTCGGTGACCGGTGTCAGCGGTGACAATAACCGAGTTATTGCCAGGCTGATAAAACGCCTCACACCGCTTATATGATAATGAAATGGAAAAAAAATAAACGCGGCCATTATTCGGCTGATGATTCATAGGCGAGACTTTTACTCACTTTCTCATATACGTCGTTACTTAATCCCTCTTGCTCTAGCAACCGGGCAAGCTGGGTTTTCATTTTATGTTGATGATGTTTATTAAACCGTTGCCATTGCGTCAGGGGGGTGACTAAACGAGCGGCTACCTGAGGGTTGCTCGAATCCAGATTAATCAGATAATCAGTAAGATACTCATAGCCACTACCATCAAGAGCATGAAAACCGCTCGTATTATAAAACGCAAAGCTTCCTATCAGCGCGCGCACACGATTGGGGTTTTCAATACTGAACTGAGGATGTGCCTGCAGCATGGTCAGATGAGAAAGTATATCTTCGCGTTCCGTGGTAGCGTGCAACGAAAACCATTTATCCAATACCAGCGGATCACTTTTCCAACGTTCACCGAACGAGTCCATCAATGCATTGAACGGATCACTATGGCCCTGCTGAGCGGCTTTTAATGCACCGAGCGTATCGGTCATGTTGTCTGACTGCGTATAATGCTGCTGAACAAGTTCACTGTTTTGTTGCAGTCTGCCCAGATGCGCTAACACTACGTTTTTACAACGTCGGGCAATGACATCCTGCTGATCGTAGTGATAGTCCGCCAGGCTGATCGATTGATAGATCGCCAGTAGCTCAGGCTCAAACCTTTCGGCAAATTCTCTGACAAACTGTTCGCGGGCCGCATTCAGGGTTTCAACATTAATGTTGGTCCGGGACTGGCAGAGCGTTTCAAAACTCGGAATGATGAGACATTCACTGAGTAGTTCAAAGTTTGTTTTTTCGCTACTCAGCGCAGACTTCAAACCTTCCCAGATAGTTTCATCGACCTGTTGATTGGCTTCGTATTGGCTAATACACCAATCGTACAATTGTTGTAGCGCATCCCAACGATTGAAATCGTCATTTGCGTGTAAAAATATTGCGAGTAATTCGGTACTGTCTAAAGATTGCTTTATACGCACTGGTGCGGAGAAATTGGCTAACACTACGGGGATCAGCTCAGACTCCTGCTGATCATAAGTCAGGGTTATCTGTTGTTGGTCGAGAAGTAAAATCCCGTTTGTGACTTTGCCTGCACGGTCCTGATATTGCTGCCCAGTTGCATCGATACAGGAAAACCCTAGCGGAATGAATAAGTCTTCTTTTTCTTGCTGGTCGGCGGTCGCTGGTGTGCGTTGCGATACGGTTATCAGCGTCTTATCCCCTTCCCGCTTTCTGGTAACGGAAATTTCAGGCGTACCGGATTGACTGTACCATTTTGAAAAGTGCGTTAAATTCAGATCCGTGACCGACTGCATCGCGCTGACGAAATCATCGCAGGTTACGGCCTGGCCATCGTGTCGTTTAAAATACTCATCCATTCCTGCACGAAAACCGTCTTTGCCTAACAACGTATGCAACATGCGGATCACTTCCGCACCTTTGTCATAAACGGTTACCGTATAGAAGTTATTCATCTCGATGACTTCATCGGGACGAATAGGATGGCTCATTGCGCTGGCATCTTCGGCAAATTGATGTTCTCGAATGACGCGGACATGCTTTATGCGGTTGCTCAGTTCAGACGTCATGTCGGCACTGAACTGCTGATCACGAAACACAGTCAGCCCTTCTTTGAGACTTAATTGAAACCAGTCTCTGCAGGTAACACGATTTCCGGTCCAGTTATGAAAATATTCATGTGCAATGACAGACTCAACATTGAAAAAGTCTTCGTCGGTGGCGGTAGCAGGATTCGCTAAAACAAACTTACTGTTAAATACATTCAGCCCTTTGTTTTCCATCGCGCCCATATTGAAAAAGTCGACCGCAACGACCATGTAAATTTCCAGGTCATATTCGAGACCGTAAACCTGCTCATCCCACTTCATTGCTCGTTTTAATGAATCCAGTGCGAACTGACCACGGTCGAGCTTGCCTTTATCAACATAGAGTTCTAACGCAACCTGCTTGCCGTTCATAGTCGTGTAAGTGTCGGTTAATAAATCAAAATCACCGGCCACCAGAGCAAATAAATAGGAAGGTTTAGGATGAGGATCATGCCATTTTACCCAGTGCGTACCGTCGTCATTATCACCCTTATCTACCGGATTGCCATTTGAGAGCAAGGTTGGTAGTACTTTTTTATCACCATGTACGGTGACCTGATAAGTCGCTAATACATCGGGTCGGTCTAGAAAGTAGGTTATACGACGAAACCCTTCAGCTTCACACTGAGTACAATAAACGCCATTAGAAAGATACAGCCCCTCTAACGCTTTGTTACTATCAGGCGCAATGGTGCAAACCGTACTTAAAATAAACTCATCCCCCACAGATGGAATGATGAGGGCGGTATCGGTTACCTTGTGATGATCGACAGTTTGGTTGTCTATTGTGATTTCAACCAGATTAAGTTGCTCACCGTCCAGAACCAAATCATGTTGATGGGTGCCGTTGCGCTTTATATGAAGTGTGCTTTGCACCCGCGTGGAATGCGGATGCAGATGCACGGTTAACTCAACATTGGTAATAAAGAAAGCAGGCGGTTGATAATCCGCCCGACGTTTGACCTGCATACTCACGTAACCTCCTATTGCTCGTTACGATTGCTGCTCCTTTACACTGGCCTGAAAAGGAGGCGTTAATCTTAAAATCTTCACCCCAAGAAATGCATAGATGATTGCCAGGATTGGGTTGATCACATTAAAGAAAGCGTAAAATATATATTCAAAAGGATGTACAGCCAATACACCATGCATGTACGCGCCACATGTATTCCACGGTATCAGCGGAGATGTTAGCGTGCCTCCGTCCTCTAAGCTGCGCGAGAGATTCAACTGATGAAGGCCGCGCTTTTCAAATTCTTCCTTATACATCCTGCCTGGCATGACAATCGCCATATACTGGTCAGCCGTAATTAGATTGGTACCAATACAGGTTAAAATAGTACGACTGATCATATCACCAGCAGATTTCGCACCTGCCAAAATAGCATTTACCGCACGCTTTAATAAGCCCGCTTTTTCCAACACCGCGCCGAACGACAACGCGCAGACTATCAGCCATATCGTATTGAGCATAGAAGACATCCCACCTCTGCTCAACAGACTGTTTAAATTTTCGTCCGGGGTTGAAAAGCTTACGCCGTCAAAAAATGCCGTCCATACTATTTTAATGGTGCCGACTACATTGCTATCGCCCTGCTGAATCATTCCGGCAATGACATCGCTTTGAAAGAGTACCGCCCAGATACCACCCAATACTGCACCAATGGATACCGCTGGAAACGCTGGCATTTTTTTGATGGCCAACGTAAGTAGTACGATTAGCGGGACCAATAAGTGCCAGCCTAATGAAAATGAGTCTTGTAAAAGCGACTGCATGTACTCAATTTTTTCGACCGAGGCATTACCACTTTCAGAAAAACCCAGCACCAGAAATAAAATCAGTGCTATTACAAAACTGGGAATTGTTGTCCACAGCATGTAACGGATATGTTCAAAAAGGTCAGTACCGGCAACCGCGGGAGCTAAATTGGTTGTTTCAGACAGGGGCGATATTTTATCGCCGAAATAAGCACCAGAAATAACCGCACCTGCGGTAATTGCTGCAGACATCTCCATCCCGGTTGCAACACCCATAAGTGCAACACCCACGGTTGCCGCCGTGGTCCACGAACTGCCGATACTCATTGCAACGACCGCACAAATCAAGCAGGTGGCTGCATAGAAAAACGCCGGATTAAGCAACTCTAAGCCATAATAAATTAACGTGGGCACCGTCCCGGCAAGCATCCAGGTGCCGATCAGTGAACCGACCGCCAGCAGTATCAAGCAAGCGCCTAACGCCATTGAAATGCCGTGCACGATTCCTTTTTCTATTTCTTTCCACTTAAGGCCGTTTTTCATCGCAATGACTGCGGCGATACCTGTGCCGAGTAATAAGGCTATTTGATTCGGACCGTATGAGGATGCGTCGCCAAACAGGTAAACAGCCGCACCCATCATGATGACTAATAACACTATGGGCAACAACGCATCTAACAGCGTGGGCGATTTGAGTTGATTATTCATTATTATAAGTCTCTAACTACGCAATAGAGCGGTAAAACATAAAGGCAATAACTATGGGACAGACGAAGCGAACATACCAGGGCCAGACCTTCCAGAATACGGTGTGTTCAGCTTGCGCATTTCCTTCTTTCAGTTCGGCTAAAATATTGTCTCTGCGCCAGACCCAGCCAGCGAATATGCACAGTACCAAACCTAGCAGGGGTTGACTATATTGCGTAGTAAGCGCAATGACAAAGCCAAACAACGCCTGGAAATTAAAGATGATAACGGCACTGGCAGCAAATATAACAAATGTCATCAGCCAGACCGCCTTGTTGCGCATCATTCCCTTACTTTCCACCAGATAGGCGACAGGTACTTCCAGCATTGATATAGAAGAGGTCACCGCAGCTATTACCATTAAGGCAAAAAATGCAAACGCGACGAAAACACCTACTCCTCCAATAGAATCAAATAAAGCAGGTAACACGGTAAAAATCAGTTGATCACCTTCAATCAACACCCCCTCTGCAGTGAAAATTTCAACACCGTTGTGTAAGGCGACATACATTGAGGGAATAATCAGCATTCCGGCAATTATGGCAACACCAATATCGACCAAGGCGACAGATGCGCCAATGGTAGGCAGGTTTTCCTGCTTTGACAGGTATGATCCATACACCAGCATGGTGCCTACCCCCAGTGACATCGAAAAGAAGGCTTGTCCCATCGCACTTATCAGCAGTTCGGGATCAAGCACGCGACTGAAGTCAGGCACCAGGTAAGCGCTCCAGCCATCTAATGCGCCCGGCTGAAAGCTTACATAAACAATCAGCAGTAAAATAATAATGACCAGCGTCGGCATCAGTCTGACGGACCATTTTTCAATACCCGCTTTAACCCCACCTAAAACAATAAAGGCAGTTAAACTTAAAAATAGTGCACAGAAAATAAGATTGCGGGGTATGGAAAATGACACCAGCCAATTTGAGAGCGATTCAGCCCCCACCAGGTTTACCGCGGACTCGCCAAAATAAGCAATCATCCAACCGCCAACAATGGCGTAGAAGGCAAGAATAAGCGATACAGTAATACCGCCCCAAATCCCTACTGCGCGCCCAATCGCATTGCCAGAAATTTTTCCCAGCGCATCGACCATATTGGACCGATTCGCCCGGCCAATGATCAGCTCTGCCATTAAGACCGGATAAGCAAGAACAAATGCGAGCAATAGGTAGACCAGAACGAATGCCGCACCACCATTGCTGGCGACCTGGGTTGGAAAGCCCCAGATGTTGCCCAGTCCGACCGCGGATCCGGCTGCTGCTAGTATAAAACCAATTCGTGAAGAGAATTCACCTCGAGATGCCATACGTGTAGTCCCTGATTTTTTGTTTATTATTATTTCTGGCAGACAAAAAAAAGAGGCTGGTACAGCACCAGCCTCTTTTCAAAAAACGCTTTTAATTATGGGTAATCGCGTATTTGCCAGTGTTGAGCATATCATACGTGATATTTGCCGCTTCGGTAAGTAGTGGATCGATTTCATCCAACTCATCCGGCAAGTCATCCAACGATTTAATTGGCTCTTTGCCCAGACGCGCCAACCGCTCATTTGTGCGTTTGAGCTGCTTTTCTTCAGCCTCAACTTTTTCCGCAATACGCTCAGACTTAACTAACGAGATATAATCGCGGTCCTTATTTTTGTTGTACTCGCTGATATCTTCCTGGATATAAGTAAACTCAGGATCCTGCATGATCCGCGCATTATGCTTAGCAGTCAGTACATCAACGGCATTCTGACTGTCAGAAAACGTTGTGTAGTTAGCGCGATTGATACTGTCCCACGGCAGTGCATTTTCTTCCTGACTCTCGCCCCAGTCTGCCGGATTAATAGGCGATGGAAACGCGATATCCGGAACCACCCCTTTATGCTGAGTACTACCCCCATTTATACGGTAGAACTTAGCGATGGTAAATTGCACGCTCCCCAGAGGGTTGTCGTAAAGGTCATAGATTCGTCCCAAGCCACGATGCTGCTGCACTGTGCCTTTACCGAATGTTTGTTCACCAATCACAATACCCCGATTGTAATCCTGCATGGCTGCAGCAAAGATTTCTGATGCAGAAGCACTATAACGGTCAACCAAAACGGTTAACGGGCCGTCGTAAGCAACTAAACCGTCAGTATCACGATTAACAGAAACTTTGCCTTCGCCATAACGAATTTGTACCACAGGGCCTTTTTCGATGAACAGACCTGATAACAGTGTTGCCTCTGTCAGCGAGCCACCACCATTGCCACGTAAATCCACTATGACACCTTTTACATCTTGCGCTTTCAGAGAATCAATTTCTTTCTTCACATCAGCATGCAGATTATTGTAGAAACTGGGGATTGTGATTACGCCTAACTTTTCGCCCTGATGAGGACCTGAATCTGGTACAAACACTTCAGATTTTGCCGCGCGGTCTTCAAGTTTAATCTTGTCGCGTGTCAAGCTGACAACCGACATAGTTTTGCTCTCAGTTGCGCCTTTTTGAACCTGCAGACGAACTGTGCTGCCTTTAGGGCCCTTAATCAGTTCGACAACTTCATCTAATCGCCAGCCAATTACGTCAATAAACTCATCATCGTTTTGGGCAACGCCCACAATCTTATCTTCTGGCTTAAGTGACTTGGATAAGTCAGCAGGACCACCTGGGACGATACTTTTAATGACCGTATAGTCTTCTTCGCTTTGTAATACCGCTCCAATACCTTCAAATGACAAATTCATGTCCATTTGGAACCGCTCTGCATTCCGCGGAGAAAGGTAGCTTGTATGGGCTTCGATACTGCGTGCGAATGAATTCATCACCGTTTGAAATACGTCTTCGCTTTTCGCTTGTTGCAATCGCTTTATTGCACGGTTGTAACGCTTGGTCAGCAACTCTTTAGCTTCTTCCCATGATTTATCTGCCAAGACCAGGTTCAGCGCATCATATTTAATGCGTTGACGCCATAGTTCGTCGATAGCCTCTTGCGAGTCGGGCCATTCGGCATCATCACGGTCAAAGTAAAACTTGTCACCTTCTGCTTCAAAGTCGAACGGTTCTTCAAGCAGGCTCAATGCATATTTAAAGCGTTCGATACGACGTTCGGCATTGATGTTGTACATGTCATAGGCAATATCTAAATTGCCTTTGCTCAGTGCATCATCAAATTCAGTGCGATATTTTTCAAATCTTTCAATGTCAGATTGAACGAAAATCTGCTTATTGTGATCAAGGGAAGTGAGATAGCGATCAAAAATTTTAGTCGAAAGTGCGTCATCCAACGCAATCTCTTTATAATGCGCGCGAGTAAAAAGTGCGCTAACACGCTTAGCGGCGACACTGTGCTGTGTCTCCTGCTTAAGTATAGGCAGTTCATCAACAGTGGCTGAACTGGTGGTTGCACCGGCTCCAACACTCATTGATAAAAATGCGCTAGCGATAGATATACGAAGGATATTTTTCATTTTACGACCTCTTGGAACTTGCCAAACGTAAAGCCTCAGAAGTGACTTTTACTACCATGCCCGAATCCAACTGAACGTGAATGCCATCTTTTGCTACTTCAGTAATTACAGCGTGCATAGGCGCTTTACCTAATTTCACTGTCACTTGGGTACCTGCGTGCAAATCATTCTCAGTTAATTTTGGCGGCGGTGTTTTAGTTGGTCTGCTAGATTTAGATTTAGTTCCCTTTTTTCCTTCAACATTGCGTCTGGCAGGTGACGATGTTGTTGAAGCCTTTTCTCGCTGCCTGGTGTTTTGCTTGTGAGACGCCGAATCGTTTTGCGCTTTTCTTTTAAGCGCAGCCTTTTCTTTGCTCTCATCTAATTGCTGACGGGCATGATCGGCATGCTCTTTCTCAATTTGTGCGTCCTGATTACCATCGAGATCAACCCGGTAAGCGCCCTCCTTGATACTGTGCAGATAACGCCAGCTGTTAGTGTAATGCCGTAAAGTAGACCTCAACAGGGTCTTACTCACACGCTCGTCTTCCTCTAAACGGGTTGCCAGTTCCTGAAAAATACCAATCTTAAGTGGCTTGGCATCCCCTTTTAGAGAGAAACAGTTCGGAAACTTATCAGCTAAATACGCAATAACTTCTTTACTGTTTGAAAATTTTTGTTGTGCTTCTTCCATCAATGGTTCTATATCAATCACAAGTTATCTTGGTTATCTGCATCATCCCAAGTTGCCAACGTATGGTCAACCCAATCCAACAATTCATCTTCATCAATGTCTGTTAAATCTGGGTAACGATGCCAGGTTTCCCAACAATATTGAAATAAACGCTCCATGCTCGATGCACTTATATCGTCATCGGCACGATCGTACAAAACATGAACAATAAAATTAAATTGTTCTGCCGCTTCATTGGCGTCATCAAAAAAGTCTTCCATGTCGGCAGGCGTCGCCAATACTACCTGCACATCTACATTTTGCTTCACGATTGCGTTGCCAGCAAGCTATTTGCGATTGCTGTCAAGCCCGCTTTATCCACTTCTGTAAAACGCCCAATGCTGGGACTATCAATATCTAATACACCTAATAAAGTATCGCCTACAACCAGCGGGATCACAATTTCTGAATTTGATGCTGCATCACACGCTATATGACCTTCAAATTCGTGCACATCGTGTACCAACTGTGTCTCACGGTTAGCCGCAGCTGTTCCACAGACACCTTTACCCATCGGTATTCTGATACACGCAGGGTTACCTTGGAACGGCCCCAACACTAGCTGGTCTTCTTTATACAAGTAAAAACCCGCCCAGTTCACATCTTCCAGCTGGGTATATAATAATGCGCTAATGTTCGCCATATTTGCGATTAAATCCGGTTCACCTGAAACCAGACTGTCTGCTTGATTTACCAAGCGTTGATAAAAATCGTTTAACAAAGGTATTTTCACTCTTACTTATGTATGGAAAAAGTTACATTAACACTTGCCGAAACCGTTTGTTGCCCCGGCAAAGACGGGGCTGCTTCGGCTTGTATCATGCGATATTTAGGTTGTGAAATAGGCATATAACCGCCAGATTCAGAGATCTGCATCACCTCACCCAATTTCACATCCAATTGTTTGCTCAACAAGGACGCACGTTGCTTCGCGTCATTCACCGCGGCAGTCAACGCCTGCTCATAATAGGTTGCCTGCTGGGTAATTACAAAATCAAAATGCTGGATACGTGTCACACCCCGGGCAAGAATGCCGTCAATTAATTTGTCGTAATCATCCAGATTTTTATGGGTTACCGTCACTTCGCGTGAAAGCATAAAGCCATTTTCACGATGGCCCTCCGGGGTTGACTCGTAATGGGGCGTAAGTCTGACTTGCATCGATTGAATCTGCTTTGAATCAATACCCTGAGCCAATAAAAAATCGATAACCTTGGTTAACTCAGCCTCAACTAACTGGTTTATTTTAGTGACAACCTGCCCTTTTTGTTCGAGCACAAACGTAATTGAGAAGGCGTCTGGAGTAACATCAATTAAGCCATTACCCTGGACTTGTATGGTAGACGCTGTGGCCGCATCATCATGGGCACTTACATGACCGACAAAAAACAGCAAAACACATACCAGCCAATACGAACTCAGTTTAACCATAAATAGCCTTTGCTCAGGGGTTATAATAATCACCTGACATAGCATAGTGACGCTCAACATATAGCGTCAATAGGTAAACGTTAAAGTTAGCCAAAAAACCAATAACTGACTGCGATTGAAGTAAAAATACCCGCGCCATCAGCAACCAGACAACAGCCCACAGCGTAGCGGGAGTGCTTTACACCCACAGCACCCAAATAAACAGCTAATACATAAAACGTGGTTTCTGTAGAGCCTTGTAAAACGGAAGCTAAGCGTCCGGCAAAGGAGTCTGCACCATGGTGTGACATTGTTTCTATCATCATTGCCCGGGCCCCGCTGCCACTCAGCGGCTTCATTAATGCAGTGGGTAGAGCATCGACAAACCGGGCATCAAATCCCATAAAGTGCACCATGGCACCGATTGAGCCGGTTATCATTTCTAAAAGACCACTGGCTCTCAACATGCCAACAGCAAATAGCATTGCAACCAAGTATGGAATTAACGTAATCGCGGTCTCAAAGCCTTTTTTTGCTCCTTCAATAAACAGATCATAGGTATCCAGCCCCTTTTTCCAGCCGACAATTAACACAATAACAATGAAACTTAGCAGTAAGAAGTTCGCCACAGTGGCAGATTGATTGGCTAAATCAGTGGCAGCCAAATGGGTGAAATAAAGGATTACACTAGCCATCAAACTGAAAAACAGTCCCAGGTAAAGCAAGATAACTTGGTTAAACAATTTAACCCGCTGGATCATGCAGGTAACAATGAGGCCTGCCAGTGTTGATGCGCTTGTAGCGATCAAAATAGGAATAAATACATCCGTTGGTTGCGCAGCGCCCTGCTCTGCCCGATAAAGAAATACCGCGATAGGAAAAAGTGTTACCGACGATGTGTTCAATACCAGAAACAAAATCTGTGCATTGGTAAGCGTACTTTTATCGGACGATAAAGTTTGCATGTCTTGCATCGCTTTAATACCAAAAGGCGTTGCCGCATTATCCAAGCCCAGAACGTTAGCTGACATATTCATGGTAATGCTGCCAAGTGCAGGATGATGTTTTGGGATCTCAGGCATCACTCGACGTAGAAACGGAGACAACAGCGCGGCGAGCTTAGCGATTAAACCTGAATGTTCTGCTACTTTAAAAATGCCCAGCCAAAATGCCAGCACACCGATCAGGCCAATCGCAATTTCCACACTGAGTTTTACCATCTCAGTGACAGCTTGCATGACGTGCTGAAAACTTTCCGGGCCTGTCCCGGAAAAAAATTGTATAACCGCGGTTAAAAATGCACTGACAATAAAACAGAGCCAAATTTTATGTAGCATGCTGCCTCTTATTGTTTTTATAGGGCAAAGAAAAAGAACCGCTACTGCGGTTCTCGTTTATTTTTCAAGTCTACCTTAACAGAATTATTTTAAAACAGATTTTAGGGCCGCCAGGCAGTAATCAACATTTCGCTGTGAACAACCATGCCCCATCAGCCCGATCCGCCACACCTTACCTGACAGTTCTCCCAACCCAGCACCTATCTCCAGTTGAAATTCTTCCAGTAGAACTTTTCTGACTCTGGCCTCATCAATACCCTCTGGCACACGCACGGTATTTAATTGTGGTAATCGCGCATCGGGTTCAACCAGCATGCTTAAGCCCATTTCAGCTAAGCCGGCTACCAGTTTTTGGTGCAGTTGCTTATGCCGGTTCCAGGCATTCTGTAGCCCTTCCTGTTTTAAAATAAGCAGCGCTTCATGTAACGCGTAGAGACTATTAACCGGCGCTGTATGGTGGTACGAGCGACTGCCTTCTCCCCAATATCCCATAATCAGGTTCATATCTAAAAACCAGCTTTGTACCGGATGCTGGCGTTGTTTAATGATTTCAACGGCGTGTTCACTAAAAGAGACGGGAGAAATACCGGGGATGCAGCTAAGGCACTTTTGCGACCCTGAATAGATGGCATCAATTTGCCATTTATCCACATTTACCTCGATGCCACCCAATGACGTTACAGCATCGACTATCGTCAGGCAGTCGTAGTTTTTGGCAATCGCACAGAGTTGTTCGACGTCATTGCGCACACCCGTAGAGGTTTCAGCATGTACCATCGCCACCGCTTTTACTTTTTGATGACTTTTTAAAGCTAATTCAAGTTTATCCGCAGATGTTTGTTGGCCCCACGGCGAGTCAATTGTAATGGGTTCACCGCCGCATCGAATCACATTTTCGACCATGCGCTTTCCAAACACGCCATTGATACAGATTATGACTTTGTCACCGGGTTCGATTAAATTAACAAAACATGCCTCCATTCCCGCAGAACCCGGGGCAGAAACAGGTAGCGTCAAGGAATTTTTGGTTTGAAAAGCATACTGCAACAGTGCCTTCGTTTCGTCCATTAGCATAACGAAGGCAGGATCAAGGTGACCGATGGTAGAACGACCCAGTGCATTGAGTACTCTGGGGCTGACGTCAGATGGACCAGGCCCCATCAGGGTGCGAGTTGGCGGTATAAAAGTGCTTGTTTCAGTCACGACTTATCCTTATTGCTTGAGGTAAGCACAATCTTGTCAAGATATTCACCATACGACAAGCACCCCATGACTAACATACACATTGAAAATATTAGGAAAAAATGTATTTGTTAAATCGGCGATATAGTGATGGTAATATCCTGTTTGAACTTTGTGCACTACCTGTGGACAACATTTTCAATTCTAAACTCTGTTACTCGCAATTAGCTAAGCAACTGTATTTATTATGCTTCTTAATTTAATGCGATAAATTAACAAAATTGAAAGATTAAATTCACAAAAAACTGTTTATATCTTGGTCAATAATGTTCTATTATATCTTCCCCTTGTAAAAAATTTTGCATGAATCTCTCCCTTGCAAAAGTTAGCGCACGGCTCAGCAATGAGCCATTCCCCTAGGCCCGGAACTTTTGTTCTGGGCATTTTTTATCTACCAATAAATTAAATAAACGCAGCAGGATCTGACAGACTCGTCAGTTGTTCGCGGTAGTGTTGGGCGTTACTGACATAGTGTGCGGCCGAATCGATCAACGATGATTCGATGGACTTATCCAGTGTGCGGATAATTTTGCCGGGGGAACCGACCACTAATGAATAATCCGGTATTTCAGTGCCTTCAGTAATGAGCGTATTCGCTCCAATAATACAGAACTTACCAATTTTAGCCTTGTTAAGCACCACCGCATTAATGCCTATCAAACTGTAATCGCCGATTACACAACCGTGTAACATTGCTTTATGTCCTATCGTAACACCTTTGCCCAGTGTCAGCGGGACCCCTTTATCTGTATGCAGTACACTGCCGTCCTGAATATTTGAACGTTGGCCAATAATAATTTTATGGCAATCACCACGAACCACAGCATTAAACCAGATACTGGTGTCGGTTTGCAGTTCAACATCACCGATGACATGAGCACCGGGGGCAATGTACACGCCGTCAGCCAACTGCGGGCTTTTATTTGCCAATCGATAAATCACTTCACTCACCCACCATACGCATCAGACCTTCCTGCATGGTAGAGGCAACCAGTTGACCTTGCTGATTAAATATCTGGCCTTTAACAATACCACGGGCATTCCCTGAAAACGGACTTTCCATGGCGTAGAGTAACCACTCATTAAAATTAACTGGACCATGAAACCACATGGCATGATCGATCGTTGCAATACGCAGTTTTTTATCCAGCAAGGAAATGCCGTGGGGTTGCAACGAGGTACTTAGAAAATGGTAATCTGAAGCATACGCCAACGCAGCCTGATGCAGTGAGATAGCACTACCCAGTGACTCTCTGGCGCGCATCCAGATATAGCGCGTAGGTTCGCGGCGGGCTGATTTATAGGCATTTGCCGCATCAACCGTGCGAATATCAACGGGACGATGATAGCTCAATGCTTCTCGTAAAGGCCGCGCAATTTTATCAAAGTTTGCCTCATAGAATTCAATATCTGATTGCAGCGTGTTGACATCGGGTGCCTCTGGCATTACCGCACTTTGATGTGTTGCCCCTTCCTCAGGCGACTGAAACGACGCAGTCATATAAAAGATATTTTTACCGTCCTGAATGGCTTTCACCCGGCGGGCCGAGAAACTGCGTCCATCTCTGACGATTTCAACATCGTAAACCACCGGCTTTTTAGCATCACCAGGTAACAGGAAATAAGAATGAAAAGAGTGCGCAACGCGACCGGGCTCGACAGTTTGGTATGCAGAAGCGAGCGCCTGCCCTAATACCTGACCACCAAACAATGCGCGAAAGCCTAAGTCCCAACTTTCTGCGCGATAAAGGCCTTTTTCAATTTTCTCTAACTCAAACAATGAAGCAAGCTTCACTTCGCTCATTAATTTACTCTCTTTTTATGCATTGGTTAAACTGGCTCACGGCAACGATTTGAAAAGGTTAACACGCTCTGGGGTTACGCGGATAATACTTTTCAGGCAGTTGCGCCTTGTGTTCAAAATAACGGGTGTCTTTATACGGAAGTTTCATAAATCCGGATATACCAAGGCCATCAATTAGCGGTACGGCTTTAACAATTTGTTCTAACAATTGAGTGAAACGCTGCGTTTGTTCGTGGTCAAGCAACATAAAATAACTATGAATTTTCAAATGCGTCGGTAACGCTTCGAAAATAATACAGCCAGTGTGATGAATTTGATTGAGTTCCTGCAGTAATGACATCATCACATCTGGCAGTTTCAGCAGTTCATCAGGGTCCTGTCCGTCTTCAAAATAGGAGTGCGTGCGGCTTTGATCATGCGTGACCGAAAGTCCTGACAATTCAAACGGGATATGACAGGACCTATCGGGCATGAAAGCTTCGTATTGATTATCTCTTTCTATATGAAGCGTATCTTTTGCATTGAACATGCAGCACTTGAATACACCCTGGCGGTGAATAGCTCTGGCCAGATGAATAACATTGTTAACCGCTAATTCGAACGCAGCTTTGAGGTTTTCATCATACAGATTTAAGCTCGAATCAACATAAATGCCGTCCGCTTCCCAGCGAATCACCACGCCTCCGACCACAGGGTATCGTCCAAGCCGACTTATCGCCGCCAAAAAAGCTTTTTCAGTGGCTCCCATTCCCTGCATATAATTTTTATAATAACGCTCAAACTGAGCGTCGTTAATGTAATTGAGCTCGTCTTCCTGTTCTTCATTTTGCAAGCGCAAAAAAGATTTGCGAGAGCTATAGACAACGGTTTCAATGCTTTTTTCGGTGCGCCCTAACCAAGTTGGGATCAGTGAATTTACAGGCGGCTTATCATCGTCTGCGAACACCAGACGCTTTAAAACATGCAGGTTGTTAAAGAAATAGTCACCACCCTGATGTTGTTTGCTAATGTTGTCGCTGAGCATATTGGCTAAGATATTGGCGAACAGTTTCGGTAATCCCAATGACATTGGCGTAATAACATTCTTACCAAACCGGCAGGACTGGCCCGACGCCAGTGCGTAAAGTGTGCTGGCTAATCCTTGTTCATCAAATCGTGGAGACGATAACGCACCATTTAACTGGTCATCGCCAATAAAGTAGATATCACCCAGCCTTGCGTTGGTTTGCTGCATATCACCAGACATTAAGTCCATAACATTGCTGCCGATGAACTGACCCGTTTCATCGATTTGGGCGAATACCGATGATCCCCAATCTATTAGCTCTACAGTTTCCCGTTGCTCATTCCACACCAGATTGGATGGCTTAATATCGCCGTGAACCAGTGGCTTGGCTTCGCCATTTTTTTCTTTATAGTTTTTTAAGGTAAGCAGGATCTCGCCCAATTGAACGGCAATTTTAAGCACAATGCGCGGCGACAGTGGCCCTTGTTCCAGACTAACCTGCTCCAGATCTTTGCCCAGCGCCCTTTGCATCACTAATATCGATTGTTTACCCACATGCTGAAACTCGACCAGCGCCGGAACTTGTCTGTGCAGAACGTGGGATAACATGAATGCTTCTTCTTCAAGGCGATCCTGTACGTGCTGCGGTAAATTAATACGTGAAAATTTAAATACCCGATGGCGTCCCGCAGCGGTTTCGCCTCCGAATACAAAGCCAAACGCACCTTTACCTATGAAGTGGATTTTGCGGTAGCCGAGGTGCGCGAGTTGTTCGATACATAGGGCAACCCAATCTTTGAGCTTTTTGGCGTCCTGATGAGAAAGCAGATAAATTGATTGCTCTTCAGGAATATAAAAATGTTTAAGCTCCCGGGGTTTGGTCATACGTTACTGCTTATTAAACCAATGCACCCGGCTACTGGACGACGCTGCTATCTGACAAAACTCGTCTAACGCCTGACCTAGTTGCTGATCCAGGTTCCAGCTTGGATTCACTACGCAAACCCCTGAACCATACATGCCAACGTCACTGGTTTTTTGCCCGATAAGCAGCTCTACAGTGAGTGTCTCGAAACCTAAATCAACTATGTCGCTGACCATCTGTTCACTTAAGCCCGTTTTATCTCGCGCTCTCTCGGTTAACAGCGGGAACCATATAATGATTTGTGCATTTCGCCATTTGGCCAGTGTCGTGGTGACACACGACACGACGGCGTTGTATTCCTGTTTTTGTTCGTAAGGTGGGTCAATCAGGACTGCTCCCCGCTTACTTGCCGGAGGTACCAGTCCCTGAAGCCCTTCAAGGCCGTCACGATGGTGCACCTGCGCTTGCCTGTTATGAGTATAGGGTTTTAACGCTTGCCGCAAATTAACCACTTCATTGGGGTGCAACTCCATTACCTGGAGGGTATCTTGAGAACGTAGCGCGTTTGCTGCCAGTAGCGGTGAGCCAGGGTATAAGTTTTGACGCCAGTAACCACTGCATACATCCTGATAATGCTGCAACAGGGACGATGAGAATTTACTATCAATAACAGTGCTGATGCCTGTCTTAAATTCACTGTTTTTCTGCGCATGCTCAGAATCTAATGCGTACTGCCCTGCGCCTGCGTGAGTATCAAACAGTGTAAAGGGTTTATCTTTATTTTTTAGATAGGTAATAACGCTGAGCCAGCAAAGATGTTTAATCACATCGGCATGGTTACCAGCATGAAATATGTGTTTATAACTTAACAAGGTAATACGATTGGTTTGCCAGGAATGGGGTCAGTGTACCTTGTTGAAAGAAAATCGGACAGGGAAAATCTCCCTGTCCAATTAATCCTAACGCATGTGCATTAGCATGGTGCTGGGATTGGTCAAATAACTCATAAATAAGTTATTAAATTTAACCATGGTGGCACCATCGATGATGCGATGATCGCCTGACCAGTTCACTTGCATAATGTGCTGTTTTTCAACCTCATCGTTTTCATTGAAACGCGGCAACGCCTGCGTTTTACCCAATGCAACAATTGCCGCCTCCGGCTTGTTGATCACTGGCGTGGCAGTCATTCCGCCAATTGCCCCGATGTTAGAAATACTGATGGTGCCGCCTTTCAGCGTGTCACCACCTAACTTACCTTCTCTGGCCTGGTCGATGATAACCTGCATTTGCTCAGCGATGTCCAATAGTGAAAGGTTTTGTACACCTTTTATGTTAGGTACCAGCAGGCCAATTTTTGAATCAACTGCGAAGCCAATGTTGTGATCACTGAAATAAGTTAATTCTGTGCCATCATCGTTTAGCTGCGAATTGATTATTGGGAAGTCATTTAAAGCCAGTGACAATGCTTTGGCGAAGAAAGGCATGAAGCTTAACTTAACACCCTGCTTTTCAAATACCGGCTTAAGCTGTTGACGTAATGCAATCAATGCATCCATGCGCAATTCGTCACTGACGGTGAAATGCGGAATAGTATACACTGAGGCCGACATCTGTTTTGCCATCGCCGCCTGAATGCCACGCACTTTCTCTGTACGCGTTTCACCTTTGGCCTGAGCGGGCTTAGAGGCAGCGGTTGACGTACTTGACTTTGCCGGTACCGGTGCATTTTGTTGGCCATCAACATGCTGAACGTCGTTTTTTAAAATGCGTCCTTTCTTGCCTGAACCTTCAATTTTCGTCAGATCAATTTCCTGCTCTCGGGCAATTCGTCTGACTGCCGGACTTGCCAGCACTTTGCCGGGTATTGCTACCGGTGGCTCGTAGGCACCATCGGGCCAACGTTGCTCAGTTTGCTTGGCAGACGGCTGTGATTTAGAACTTGTCTGGGGTTGAGACGGCGTTTGCGTGGTAGTTTCGCTGCTGCCTTCAATCGCAAGCGCGAACAGAGGTTTATGAACCTTAGCGATATCTCCCTGCTGATGATAAAGTTTAGCGACGGTGCCTGCATGTTTTGCCGGAATTTCCACAACCGCTTTATCAGTCATTACTTCAACCACTGGCTGGTCTTCCGCAATAACATCACCCTCCGCCACATGCCATTTAACAATTTCGCACTCCACAATACCTTCACCGATATCAGGCAAAATGAAGTCTTCTGTGCTGGTGTTGTCAGATGGCTGAGCGGATGCCTGCTTTTGCTCTTCGACCGTTTCTTTTGCAGCGTCTGCCTCTACCGGTGCCGAACTCTCTTCACCGTCAACATCAATCGCAAATAACGGTGAGTGCACTTTCGCAATATCACCTTTTTTATAGTGCAGTTTTTTCACTGTACCTGAATGCATTGCGGGGATCTGCACCGTGGCTTTGTCAGTCATGACTTCCGCAACGGGTTGATCTTCCTCAATATGCTGACCTTCTTCAACCAGCCATTCGAGCAGTTCACATTCAACGATACCTTCACCGATATCAGGTAAAATAAAATCTGTCGTCATCATCTTACCCCTAGTACTTCAACGTACGTTTAATGGCTTCGTATGTCTTGTATTGATCCGGCATGTACTCTTTTTCATGCGCCAGCGGATAAGGGGTATCTAAACCGCAAACCCGGGCAATGGGCGATTCAAGATACAAGAAACACTTCTCCTGGATAGTCGCCGCAATTTCGCTGGCAAAACCGCCAGTCTGCGGTGCCTCGTGATTGATCAATAAACGACCGGTTTTCATCACTGATTCTGCAACTGTATCGGCATCCCAGGGTAAAATACTGCGTAAATCGATAATTTCACAGGATACGCCATCTTCCAACGCCATTTCAGCCGCTTTTTGAAGAATTTCAATTTGCGCGCCCCACCCCAATAAGGTGATATCCTTACCCTCTTGTACAATGTCTGCTTTACCTAGCGGTAGCTCGTAATCGTCTTCCGGCACATCAGAAACCGAAGCACGGTAAAGCCGCTTCGGCTCCAAAAACAACACTGGGTTATCATCACGAATCGACGCTAATAACAGGCCTTTTGCCTGGTACGGATTACGCGGTACAACAATCTTCAACCCTGGACAATGTGCAAAAAACGCCTCAGGTGACTGGCTATGATACAAGCCTCCGGCAATTCCGCCGCCATAAGGGGTACGAATTGTTAGTGTGCCGCAACTGAACTGGCCACCAGAACGGTATCTGAATTTTGCGGTTTCATTAATGATTTGATCGAATGCTGGAAAGATGTAATCGCCAAACTGAATTTCCGCTACCGGAACCGAACCTTGTGAGGCCAAACCGTTGGCGAAACCAATAATACCTTGTTCCGTCAACGGGGTGTTGAAACAACGACCTTTACCAAACTTTTGTTGCAGGTTGCTGGTTGCGCGGAATACCCCACCAAAGTGACCTACATCCTCGCCAAACACCATTACGCGCTCATCCTGCTCCATCACTGTGATCAGGGCGTTATTAATAGCTTGTAATAAATTCATCTTCGCCATTATTTTATTCTCCCTGAAGTTTTAGGATAAACATCCGGATACTGGCGAATATGAGACTTCAACTGTTCTAGCTGGTCTTTTAAGTGCCATGGAACTTCCGAATAAACGTCATTAACAAGATCTTCTATGGGGGGAACATCTATTTTTTCGGCCAATTTTACTGCTGCCAATACGTCCTGACGGGTTTGTTCGAGCAATTTTTGCGCAGCTTTTTCATCAAACCACCCCTTGCTTTCCAACCACTTTTCCATGCGTTTGATCGGATCTTTAGCACGCCACTTATCCTCTTCTTCGCGAGAGCGGTAACCCGTTGGATCGTCTGAAGTAGAGTGCGCGGCCAGACGATAGGTCATCGCTTCAATCAGCACTGGACACTCATCTTTAAGAGCTAATTCACGCGCTAACTTGGTCGCCGCGTAAACTGCCAGAATATCATTGCCATCTACACGAATGGTTTTGATTCCGTAGCCTAAACCGCGCGATGCAATTCCATCACCGGCAAACTGTTCATCAGACGGAGTCGAAATGGCGTATCCATTATTACGGCAGAAGAAGATAGCCGGACAATTTAGTACAGCGGCCATATTCAAACCTGCGTGGAAATCACCTTCTGACGCTGCACCTTCACCGAAATAGCAAATCGTCACCGCGTCTTTACCCGCCATCTTTTGGCCATAGGCGTAGCCTGATGCTTGCGGAATCTGCGTCCCGAGTGGTGAAGAGATTGTCATGAAATTCAGTGGCTTGTCACCATAATGGATGGGCATCTGACGCCCTTTGTTAGGGTCTTTTTGATTGCTGAACATCTGATTCATGAATTGTTCAGTGGTATAGCCACGGTATGCCAATGCGCCTTGTTCACGGTACTGCGACATGATCATGTCATTATCTGACAACGCAGCTGCGCTGCCTACCGCTGCAGCCTCTTCACCGGTGCTGGCCAGATAAAAACTGATTCTGCCCTGACGTTGCGCAGCAACCATACGTTCGTCAAGAACACGGATATACGCCATGGTGTTATACATTTTTGTGGCGGTTTCCTGATCCAGTTCTGGAGCAACGGCTTCCTTGTGCACACTGCCATCGGGTTGCAGAATTTGTAGCATCGGTATATCAATCAGGCCATTTTCAATTACATTGACCTCATGTGTTGTTGATACCCGCGCGAGATGATTTCTGTCTTGCACGATACATTCCTCTTAAAAGTGTGAGGTGAGTAACCTGAATTCAGGTTAAGTACTTTATTTTATAAATGTGGAAAGTAAAAAGTATTCAGTAATACGGTTTCAGTTTATGTATGCTAGATCATAGCAACATAAAAGACCTTGCTATTTAATGATATGAAATCAGACTGCAAAAAATTTTGTTCCAAAAATAGTGCGAGCTTTAAGATAACTATCCTAATTTTTTAAACTGATGTTAAATTTTATGCAGATTGCTTAACATATTAACAATAGCTCCTCGGTTTTGCGTCAAAATTTACTCGTAACTATAGGTTGCTTAAATTAGCATTAAAAAATAGTGCAATTAAGCAAATGTTCATAATCCTTTGCAATAATTAATCAAATTTAATCGCATTATGTTTTCTTGTCCGTAGATAGTACTGTTGCAGTTTTCTTTATCGGTGGTAATGATGTCATCAAACGGATTGGTAACAGGTAGTAGGAGATTACCAACATGAAAAATAAACTTTTTTTCGCAGTCTCGACAGCGGTCATGTCGATGTCTGTGCATCCTGTTGCAGGCGATACGGGAAAGGATGGGAGCCGGTTGCAGACGCCAGCGGCATTGAGCGTCCCCCCATCATTAGCACAAAAGAAATACACTAAAACACAGAGCGGCAAAGTTGTATCTCACCACGGGGTGCCTAGCGGTTCGGTAAAAAAGTTCGTCTACCTTGTCCAACTGGAAGATAACCCGGTTGCATTGATGAATGAACCCAAAGGGTTGCTGTTAAAAAAACCGGTCAGCGCAGTTTCTTCACTCAATCAGATGCCAAATCGCCAGGCGTCAAAAGTGAATGTGCATTCAACCGACGCGCAACAGTATAAAACGCAGCTCGAGAGAAAACAGGCATTGGTTGAACAGAAAATGCAGGCAACCATGCCACAATATAAACGTGTTGCAGCGTTTCAATATGCGTTAAATGGAATGGCCATCCTTGCCACACCTGCTGAAGCGGAAAAGATAGCTACTATTAAGGGCGTAAGTGCTGTCGAAAGAGATCGAATATATCAATTGGATACGGATACTGGCCCGCTGTTAATCGGCTCCCAGGGAGTATGGGATGGCAGCGCGACCGAAAGCGGTATCGGCCGCGAGGGAGAAGGCATTGTTATCGGTGTGCTTGATTCCGGTATCAACAGTGACCATCCGTCGTTTGCAGACATTGGCGGCGATGGTTATAACCATACCAATCCGTTGGGCGCCAATAACTATTTAGGTGACTGCGCGGGTGAGTTCTCCACACTCTGCAATGACAAATTGATAGGCGTTTACTCCTACCCAGAGATAACCAATGCTTATGATGATGACGCTGTTTTTTCAGTGTCTCTACCTAAAAACGGCGAGGATTATAACGGCCACGGCTCCCATACGGCGGCCACCGCTGCCGGAAACGTATTGTTTAATGTGCCTGAAGTCACCCCTGAATTTGAGGTAAATGAAAGCGACGGCGAACCAACAGGGTTCGTATTTGACCGCATTTCTGGCGTCGCGCCGCATGCCAATATCATTTCCTATCAAGTATGCCAGCCGGGGAACACGGGTGATACGTACGGAGGATGTCTTGGTACCCCAATGGTGGCAGCGGTGGAAGACGCCATTGAGGTTGGTATTGTTGATGTTATCAATTTTTCCATTTCAGGAGGGGGTTACCCATGGACAGGCGCGCTTAATGCTGCCTGGCTATCAGCGCGAAATGCAGGAATTTTTCTTGCCCACTCAGCAGGTAACGAAGGGCCCACGCCTTTTTCAACCGCTAAACATGCGCCATGGGTAACCGCGGTAGGTGCTTCGTCCACTGGCCGTACCGTTGAGTATGAAAAATTTCTCACCGACTTTACGGGTGGTGCCTCGTCATTGTCTTCTATCGAAGGCAGAAGTAATACGGGGGGCATCACCGCTCCCATCGTTTACGCGGGTGATTTTGACAACGCCAACGCACCAGGAACTGATCCGGCTCAATGTCTGGAGCCTTTTCCAACTGGCACGTTCAGCGGACAGATTGTAGTATGTGATCGCGGTGAAATTGCACGTGTCGACAAAGCAATTAATGTAGCCGACGGTGGCGCAGGTGGTTTTGTGCTGGCGAATGTTGAAGATGGCCAGATTTCATTGAACAATGACGCCTATATCATTCCCGGTATTCACATCAACACTGCGGATGGCAATAGGCTTAAAGCCTGGCTAGCCTCAGGAAGCGGCCATCGTGCAACCATTACGGCTGCCGTGGGTGAGTTAGTTATCGACGATACGCAAGCTGATATTACCGCAGATTTTTCATCCCGCGGTCCTAACCGGTCTATCAGTACCCTCACCCCTTCGCTTATTGCACCCGGTATTGATATTTATGCAGCCTACGCAGATCAGCAGTATGGTCAGGATGAGACAGGTTCTGCGCCGGCAGACTACGCCTATCTTTCCGGCACGTCGATGTCCAGTCCACACGTGGCGGGTGCTGCTGCACTGGTTAAACAGGAGCACCCCGGTTGGTCACCAGATAACATCCGTTCAGCGCTCATGATGACTGCGAATACTGCGTTATTAAAAGAAGACGGCGCCACCAATGCGGACTGGTTCGATATTGGCGCCGGCCGCATTCAGGTAGACCTTGCCGTGCGTGCTGGCTTGGTGATGGATGAAACCGGGGCAAATTATGCTGCCGCTGATCCGGAATTAGGAGGCGAACCACGTACGCTTAATTTACCCTCTGTAACCGATACGGAATGCTTTGGTATTTGCAGTTGGACCAGAACCTTTATCGCAACCAAAGATGGCAGTTGGAGTGCTTCGGCGACTTCACTATCTGATGATCTGTCAGTGTCAGTTACGCCCGCCAGTTTTACCCTGAACGAAGGTGACACACAGGTATTAACAGTGACGGCTGACGCGTCACAGGCCAAGTCAGGTGTGTGGCAATTTGGTATTGTCAATATGACCTCGCCATCCTCACCGGATTTACACATTCCCGTTTCGGTAAAGCCTTCCAACGGAACTTTGCCCGATGCACTTAATTTCACTTCTCATCGCGACCATGATTCCTATCTGGTTAACGATCTGACAACAATCGAAATAACTGACTTTCAGGTAACTGGCTACGGACTGAACCCGCCGAAAGAGATTTCAGCGACGGTGGCGCAGGATTCTGACACCAGTGATTTTCTGGACGACGTAACTGACGGTGTGTTTATTGAAGAAATCAACGTTAAAAATGATGCCTTACGTTTAGTGGTCGAAACCAGACAGTCGACCTCACCTGATTTAGATTTGTTTGTGGTTTTCGATGCTAACAGAGATGGTATTCCATCTGAAAGTGAGGTGATTGAATTCAGTCAATCCTCCACTGCGGATGAGTATATCAGTATCGAAAACCCACAAGCGGGGGATTATCTGATCATTGTGCAGAATTGGCGTGCGTCGTCCGCATCAGCCGCAGATGAATTTATTTTATCCACTTCAGTTGTCGATAATACGCCCACGTCTAATCTTAATGCTACCGCCCCTTCCAGTGTGCAGCAATTTGAATTGTTTGATATGCGGGTGATGTGGGATCTGGAAAAAAGCGAAACCGGCAAGCGATATTCAGGCATGTTGGTATTAGGTACCGATGCTGACAATCCCGCTAACTTAGGTGCGATCCCGGTTGATATTGTCAGAGGAACAGATGATGTCTTTTTAACCGGCAATGCCATCACGTCAAGCAATGCAAATAGTCAGCAACTTACACTTAATGTTATCGCAAATTTCACCACTGAAGACAGAGAGTACAAGATTACACTACCATTGCCTGACAACGTTGAAGTTGAATCTACCTCTGGTCCGGGAAATATCAGCATTAATCAGCAGAGCCTTACATGGACGCTTACCCAGAATTCCTTGTTTGGTTTTGAGCCTGCTTACCGGATGACAACCAATCTTACCGATGCTACCTGCAGAAATCCGGATTTAGGAACGGGGACTGGCTACATCAACCTGAGTGATTTTGACATTGAACCTACTGAAATGGATGGTGATACGGTGTTAAATTCTTTTGCAGTCTCTGCCAGTTTGTTCGGACGACAGTACAATTCACTTATTGTGTCTGATGACGGATTTGTGACGGTTAACAGTGATGTCGGTATTGAGCCATGGATTAATCAATCCATGCCGGAAGTAAACGCACCAAATGGGGTGGTTGCACCATTTTGGCGCGACTGGATCCTGGATATTGAAAACGGCGCAACGGTTTCAATTGCAGAAAGCACGCAAGATGGCATCACCATTATTGAATGGGACAATGTCACCTTTCCCTTTGAACTCTACAATGTGGAAGACACCTTTACTGACATCGCAGATTTCCAGGTTGTGTTCAACAACAACGCTGTTGCTGGTGAACCACAGATTGTATTTTCCTACGCCAATGTCATACATGATTATATTCCCCCCGTGTCGGTAGGCCTGGAAAACAGTACAGGTACCAGAGGCAACACGCTGGTTCATTTGCCCTATTTTGAGCAAAGTGAAGCTACGATTGGTAATGTTGAAAGCCAGATCGTTGATGGCACTCAGGTATGCTTTTATTACGCGGATGATATTTCTAAACCGAAGTCACTCGATATTACTCTCACGGGTTCCGGCGTTGCAAATGGGGTTAAATATCAGGCGAGCTCAACCGTGACTAACATTCCGAATACACAGTCAGAGAAAACTAACGCGTTTTCTGCGGCAACGGTTAACCAGCCTCCGGTAGTGACCGTTAATGCCCCTGCGACAGTGCGGGTTGGTCAATCCTTTACAGTATCAGCAACCGCAGTTGATCCTGAGGGCGATGCGTTGACAATAACCATTAACGGTAATGAAAGTAGTAGTTTAACCCGTGTTGCGCCCAACCGACCCGAGTTGACATTCACGGTTCGCGTCACTGATGGTATCAATCGGGTCACTGAAACAATCACCGTCAATATTAATCAAAATGCCCCGGTTACAAATACCGGCGGTGGCGGCGGCGGTGGTTCGATGAATTGGATGGTACTGTTGGTACTGCCTTTGCTTTATCTAAGAAAAAGACGTTAACTGGCAGAAATATTCCTGTTAACTACATTTTTATCCGCAACGCGAAATACATCCATTGTTGCGGTCTTTTTTTATAGCTTTTTTCAGGAGGTAACATGGCTGATGGACGGTATCGAATACCACGGGATGGACAAAATGATCACAGTAACGAGCAGGCGGAAATCCGCAGAGACTTTTTGCAGCAGCAAACGGGGGCAACGTTAAAGTACACCGGTGAATACACCATTGATCCCGGAGTGTTACCTGGCAATATCGAGAACTTTATCGGCATCGTACAAATGCCCGTGGGCGTTGCAGGCCCTCTGGATATCAATGGTGAACACGCGCAGGGACGCTTTTATGTTCCATTAGCGACTACCGAAGGCACATTAGTTGCCAGCTACAGTCGCGGCATGCGCGTGATCAATGAATGTGGCGGGGTCAAAACCACAGTTGTCGAACAATTTATGCAACGTGCTCCAGCGTTTATTTTTGGTGATGCCAGAGAAGCACGAGATTTTGGCAACTGGCTGGAAGCCAATATGGAGGGTATCCGTCAGGCTGCTGAAAGTACCACTTCGATTGGTAAGCTTCAGCATCTGGAGCAATGGTCAGTATCACGTTTACGCTATGTCAGGTTCAATTATACGACCGGCGATGCCGCTGGGCAGAATATGGTAGGCAAAGCGACACTGGCAGCGTGCGAATGGATTAAACGGCATTACCCCGGTGATTGCGAATACTTGCTTTCAGGCAACATGGATACGGATAAAAAACATTCCCATTTAAATATGCTGCATTCTCGTGGCAAACGCGTGGTGGCCGAAATTACTCTTGATAAAGACATCATGCGCAAAATGATGAAGGTAGAAACCACCGTTATGGCACGTTCTTCGGTGCTCGCCAACATGGGCGCGATGTTAGCGGGCGCGGCCTATAATGGTCCTCACTCCGCCAATGGTATTGCTTCGCTATTTATAGCCACAGGTCAGGATGAAGCTAATGTAGTGGAATCGCATGCAGGCTTGCTGTCACATGAGCTGTTACCCAATGGCGATCTTTATCTTTCGGTAACCTTACCATCGTTAATTGTCGCCACTTATGGTGGGGGCACAGGGTTACCCACTCAGCGAGAATGTCTGGAACTTCTAGGTTGTTACGGTAAGGGCAAGGCCAACAAGTTTGCGGAAATTGTGGCCGCTACCGTATTAGCCGGCGATATTTCGCTGGCGTGTGCGGTTATTGCCGGCCACTGGGTTTCCAGCCATGACAAACTGGGACGCAATCGCGACTGACCCAAAACCAGACGCACCCTATTTGGGTGCGTCATTTTTTTTAATCCTAATTTAAACTTTTTACCCTTCCCGCTCGACATAGCAAAAAACAACGACAGAATCTTTTGCTATGCATATCGCCGATACCAGTGGACAGGACACCCTGATCGCACCCAAAAAATCTCGAAAAACACTCTACATCATAGTTGCACTCGTGCTTCTTATAATAACCGCACTTTATCTGATCCCCGTGTTAACCCAGTGGGGAAATTCTCAGGCCAGTGTCTCTGCCGAAAGGGTCAGGATTTCAACCGTTAAACAAGGGGATTTGGTCCGCGATCTGTCGGTGCAAGGACGGGTGGTGGCAGCGGTCAGCCCAAAACTATACAGCCCCGCCCAGGGAACAATTACCTTCGAAGTAGATGCCGGTGATGAAGTAAGCCAGGGCCAGGCATTGGCTACAATTGACAGCCCGGCCCTGGCAAGTGAATTAGAGCAAGAACAAGCGGTACTGGACGAACTGACCACTGCTTTGGATAGACAAAAAATTCAGGCCAAAAAGCAAATGCTTGAAGACCAAAAAGCAATTGATTTAGCGCAAGTATCGCTCACCGCAGCTGATCGGGAAAAACGGCGCGCGGATAAAGCGTTTGGCACAAATGCAATCAGTACAATTGACTATGAGAAAGCGCAAGACGATTTACATAACGCCAAACTGGTGCACCAACATGCAGTAGATGATGCCAAGCTGAATGCGGAGAGCCTGCAATTTGAAATTCAAAGCCGCTCACACCAACTTAACAGACAGCGCCTTAAAGTCGCCGACCTTTCGCGAAAAGTGGACGAGCTTACCTTACGCTCCCCGGTTAATGGGATTGTCGGTAATTTAGCGGTGGCGCAAAAAAACCAGGTAACCCAGCATCAGGCTATTTTAAGTGTGGTGGATCTGAGCGAGTTTGAGCTGGAAATAGATATCCCCGAAAGCTATGCCGACGACCTCGCGATTGGCATGGCAACAGAGGTCGAATTCAATGGCCGCAATTACCCGGCTCAACTCGTCACCATCTCGCCAGAAATTCAGGATAATAAGGTCAACGGACGGGTACGTTTTAGTGCACAGAGCGCTGACGGTGAAACTTATACCGCGCCGCAGGGCTTACGTCAGAATCAGCGTCTGACCACCCGCATATTAATGGAAACCAAAGACAATGTGTTATATGTCGCGCGCGGTCAGTTCTTGCAAAGTGGTGGCGGAAAAGTCGCCTACCGGGTCGACGGTGATGTGGCCCATCTGGTGCCTATTATCACCGGTTCACGCAGTTTATCCAAAGTCGAAATAGTAGAAGGTCTGGAAAAGGGTGACAAAGTCATCGTCTCTGGACTCGAACAGTTTAACGGTGCTGAAACAGTGCTGCTCACACAATAATAACCAAGGAAAGATCATGTTAAAAATGAACAACCTTTGCAAATCATTCAGAACCGAACTGGTTGAAACCCATGCGCTGCGAAACTTTACCTTTAGTGTAGAGGAGGGTGATTTTGTGTCGGTTACAGGCCCATCCGGTTCCGGTAAGACGACTTTTCTGAACATCGCCGGGCTGCTGGAAAACCATACATCGGGTAGCTACCTGTTAGATGGCATTGATGTGCAAACGCTCTCCGATAAACAACGCAGCAACTTAAGAAATGAAAAAATAGGCTTTATCTTTCAGAGTTTCAATCTTATCCCCGATCTGGATTTGTTTGATAATGTAGATGTTCCACTGCGCTACCGCGGTCTGAGTCGCTCTGAGCGTCATCAACGAATTAAAGAGAGCCTGGAACGTGTTGGTCTGGCGAACCGGATGAAACATCTACCGTCGCAATTGTCGGGTGGACAACAGCAGCGTGTTGCCATAGCACGCGCGCTGGCCGGTAAACCCCGTTTTCTATTAGCGGATGAGCCGACTGGGAATCTGGACAGCCAAATGGCGAAAAGTGTGATGTCGCTGCTACAGGAAATTAACCAACAGGGCACGACGATTGTCATGGTCACTCATGATCCTGAACTGGCTATGCAAACATCCCGCAATGTCTTTGTTCGCGATGGCCAGATAAGTGAAGCGGAAACCATCCTGCCATTAGCCGCAGCGTCAAACCAATAGCGGGAGCCGGTTATGTTTATTTATTATATGAAGCTGGCGATAAAAAGTATTCGCCGCAACATCTGGCTCAGCAGCCTGATGGTACTTGCCGTAGCGTTGGGCATTGGCGCGTGTATGACCACGATCACGGTGAATTACATGATGTCTGCCAATCCAATCCCACACAAAAGCGACCAGCTATTTTATGTGCAGCTGGATAACTGGGGGCCCCACTTCCCCTTCAATGATGAGAATGAGCCACCGGATCAGGTGACATGGCGCGACGCCAACAACCTGATGCAACATGATCGTTTTAAGCAGGTCGCCATGGGCACATCAGGCGGTGTTATCGAGTCTGACAACCGTGAAATCAAGCCTTTCATGGCGGGTATTCGCTTAACCTATACAACTTTTTTCAACCTCTTCGAACCGCCATTCCTTTATGGTGGTCCCTGGCAACCTACCGCTGATAAAAATAGCGAACAGGTCGTTGTGTTAAGCAAAAAAACCAATCAACAGGTTTTCGGTGGTGAAAATTCAGTTGGCCGTACCTTAACCATCGCGGGTAATCGCTTTCGCGTAGTGGGTGTGTTGGATGACTATGAACCTATACCGCGCTTTTATGATGTCACTACAGGGGCATTTCAGAGCCCTGAAGATGTGTTCATGCCGCTCACTTTAAAGCTACCGTTAGAGCTGGGGAGCAGCGGCAACAATAGCTGTTGGAAAGATCCTGATGGTGACGGTTTTGAGGGCTTTTTGATGTCAGAGTGCATCAATTATCAGTTTTGGGTTCAGCTGGATAATGCAGCAGAGCAAGAACAGTACATGAGCTTTTTGAATGCCTATGTGGAAGAGCAAAAAGCGTTAGGCCGCTTCCCTCGCCCACTGAACAACCGCATCTCTTCGGTAATGGAGTGGATGGAAATTCAGGAAGTGGTTGCCGATGATGCGCAAATCATGATGTGGCTGGCTGCGTTATTCCTGCTGGTGTGCCTGTTAAATACCGTTGGTTTGTTGCTTTCCAAATATGCCACACGTACTGCAGACATTGCCTTGCGCAGAGCAATCGGTGCGCCTAAACAAGCTATATTCTCACAATATATCACCGAGTCTGCTTTAATTGGCATTATCGGTGGTGTGCTGGGATTGGTACTCGCCCTGGCCGGTATCGAAGCAGTGAAATCAATGTATGGTGACTTTGTCAGTGAGCATGTGGCAATTGATTTGACCATGGTAACCGTGGCCATTGCCCTTGCCGTTATCTCCAGTGTGTTGGCTGGATGTTATCCGGCGTACAAAGCGTGTTCTGTGCCACCCGCAACACAATTACGCAATCAATAGGAAACAACAATGAGTAATTTAGAACTTGGCCCTATTATGCGGGCGCTGCTGCGCAACAAAGTTGGTGCAATGTTAATTGCATTACAAATTGCAGTCACCATGACCATTATCGTAAATGCCGTGTTTATCATCGTTGAACGCAAGTCCATGATGGAGCGGGAAAGCGGTTTAGATGAAGCCAATACGTTTTATCTGACCACTACCGGGTTCGGTAACGACTTTGAAAGTAAACGGGTGACCCGTGAGGATTTGGATTTAATACGCAGTACCCCAGGTGTGGTGGATGCGATTCAGGTTAATGCTATTCCCATGAGTGGCAGCGGTTGGTCGATGGGGCTCACCACTACGCCGGGGGATGAGGTTGAGAGTGTCGGTACCGCCAATTACATGGTCGATGATCACGCATTGAATACATACGATGCCGCGCTTGTGGCAGGTGAAAATTTCAGTTTTTCTGATATTCGGTTCCGAGAACGCAATCAGTCTGACTGGCCCGATGTTGCAATCATCACCCAAGCATTAGCGAAAAGCCTTTTTCCTGAATTGAGCGTAGACGAAGTTGTCGGCAAAACCGTCTATATCGGTGACAACGAGCCGATGATAGTTAAAGGAATCATTGATAAATTACAAGCACCCTGGGTGGGCTGGAATAATCTGGATCACGTCACATTAACCCCGGAGTGGATGGCATTTCCCAGTATGCGTTACCTTATTCGCACTGAGCCGGGCATGCGTGATACCTTAATGACTTCACTGGAACAAACCTTAGCCAACCAATACCCGAACCGGATCATCCGCAATGTCGAGACAATTACCTCAACCCGCGATGCAAGCTACCGCCAACACAGCGCGATGATAAAAATCTTAACGGTTACCATGGTATTACTCACGCTTATCACCGCTTTAGGTATTATCGGTCTGGCCAGCTTTAACGTAAATCGTCGCCGCAAACAAATCGGCACACGTCGGGCACTAGGCGCGAGTAAATCAGCAATAATCCGTTATTTTATGGTGGAGAACCTGATAATCAGTTTGTTCGGCATTGTACTGGGTGTTGGGCTAACCATCGGACTCAACTTTATGCTAATCGAGTGGTTTGCGGTAAAAGCATTAGACTGGTATTACATTCCTGCCGGTGTGGTGTTGCTGTTTAACGTTGGCCAGCTTGCTGCCTTTGGGCCTGCGTTCAGAGCAGCTAAAATTTCGCCGGCATTAGCAACCCGAACCATCTGATTATTGTTTACTCATCAGCCACTTAAGGTGTGGCTCTTCTTACCCTATACACCTCAGGTTAATCCTCCTTAACCTGAGGTGCGTTTAACTGAGTAGGAAAAGCACCTTACATCAGACTCCCCTCTCCCGCTGAATCGGATATTCAAAAGTAAGTTCCTATTTAGCATTACTTTTTGGGTATAAACCCATTACAATAAATTCGTTTTGAATTAATGACAGGACGTTTTTTTGATTAAGTGGTTTCAACGACTTTCGCTTAGTGAAGATGAGTTTCTGTATAAATCATCGCTGCGCATTGCAGTTGTGTTTATTATCATGGGACTTCCTTTCGCTGTAAATCACCTGATAAATGGACAGACCGTACTGGCGGTTTATTCCCTGGGTATTATTGCAGTACTCGCACTGAACGCCATAAGCACCATTAAACTTAAACGCTATCATACCGATCTGATTTTATTTGGTTTAGTACCCGCCGTAACCGTCTTTTTAATAGAACTACTGTTCACCCAGGGTGTATTTGGCTGCTTGTGGTGTTATCCGGCAATCATTGCCTGCTACTTTATGCTCCCTGAGCGGCGTGCCTGGGTAGCTAGCGGGTTCATGTTACTCCTGCTTATTCCAAACATCTGGTTAATTTTTGATACCGCACTGGCTATTCGTACTTCGATTACGCTAATTATGGTCGCCTCATTCACTGCCATATTTATTCGCGTCATAGCAGTTCAGCATGAAAAGCTGAAGCAACTTGCAGTGACTGATGAGTTAACCGGCTTACGGAACAAACGTTCGCTGGAAGAGGAATTAACAAAGATTATTGAGCAGTCTAAACGTGGCGCTGTGCCCATTGCCGCGGTCACGTTTGAAATTGATCATTTTAAACGTATCAGTGACCAACTGGGTGAAAACGTAGCTGATGGTGTCTTAAAAGGTGTCAGTAGCTTCTTAAAACAGCGTTGCCGTAAAGTTGATCTGCTGTATCGAATTGCCGATGAAAAATTTTTAGTGGTGTTATTTAATGCACCAATAGAAAAAGCAAACCTGGTAGCGGAGCAACTTCGCGTATCCATTGAGAAGCTTTACTTGCTTCAGGGTACAAATGTTACAGCCAGTTTTGGTATCGCCGGTATTATTGGCACTGATGACTGGCGGGCCTGGCTTCAGCGAGCCGAGCAGCGTCTGCTCAAAGCCAAACAAGCAGGTCGAAATCAAATTGTGTCATCGGATGAGCAGGTAAAATAACGCTGCCAGCTCACATTGGCTCTGATTCGTCGTCCATTTCACTACTGACTAAGTCACTCGCGAGTCGTTTGGATGACTGTACACCTAACAGGCGGAATTGCTCTACCTGGCGAACCATGTTGCCGCGGCCCTGACTTAACTTACTGAATGCGCCTTCATAATGTTTCTGTGTGGTCTCCAGAGACTTGCCAATTTTCTCCATATCGCCAACAAAGCCGACAAATTTGTCATACAATTTAGTCGCATGCTGGGCAATCTTTTGCGCATTCTGATTCTGGTATTCGTATTGCCAGATATTATTGATAGTGCGCAATGCAACAAGTAAGTTGGTGGGGCTAACTAACATAATGTTGTGGGACAGTGCCAGGTTAACCAGATTAGGGTCTTCCTCAATGGCCAACAAAAAAGCGGGTTCAATTGGAATAAACATCAAAACATAATCCAGCGTCTTGATGCTCTCAATTTGCTGATAATCTTTTGCTCCCAGCCCTTTAATGTGCGTTCTTATGGAGTTGACATGTTCAGTGAGCAAACGTTTGCGTTCAGACTCATCGTCAGCATTATAAAAACGCTCATAAGCAGATAGGCTGACCTTTGAGTCAATGATAACGTCTTTTTGATTCGGTAAATGCACTACAACATCGGGTTGTTGCAGCTTACCTGCAGCACTTCTGGCGCTCACCTGGATTTCAAACTCATGCCCCTCGCGCAGCCCGGACTCGGTCAAAATGCGCTCAAGCACGACTTCGCCCCAATTGCCTTGCTTCTTGTTATCTCCCTTTAGCGCCTGGGTCAACGCCGCTGCTTCTTCTGTAATTTTCTGATTGAGCTCTTTCAACGAATGAATTTCGGTTTTGAGCGACGCCCTTTCCTGCCCTTCACGAATGTATTGATCGCTGACCTGCTTTTTGAAGCCTTCTATTTGTTCCTTTAACGGAGTCAAAATCGCGGATAGCCCTGATTCATTTAACTTGCTGAAGTTCTCACTCTTTTGTTCAAAAATTTTGTTGGCCAAATTTTCAAATTGGGTCTGCAATCGCTGTTCAGCCTGTTCCATCAGTTGCAGTTTTTCCTGATGAGATTTTTCAATTTCGGTCAAACGCGCAGATTTGGCTTCGTAACGACCATGCAGTGAAGACAATTCACGCTTATGTTCGTTCAGTTGATACTGAAGGTCGGCCAGACGTTCTTCAGTTTGCTCAAGCTGCTCTGCTTTGGCGAGTAACTCTCCCAACTGGGTACGTGAATGATAGATCTGTTCACGATGTGCTTTTAACTCATCTTCGAGTTTATAAATATGATGAGCCGATTCGGCCTGTGATTGCGAAAGCTGATGCTTAAGAATGGTATTTTCCGCCAGCGCTTCCTGACTGGTGTTGCTGTGTTTACGATAGCTGATTAACCAGCCAAAAATGAAACTCAGTACGACAGCCGCTAGTACTAATGCGAGAAAATATTGATGGTCCAGATACATCACAACAAGGCAATCCGTATAAAAGATGGGAGCCCTTCGGCCCCCTTGTTATTAGTATTATTTAGACAGTTCCGCGTCTAACGACTCGATGTTCGCCTTCCAAATTGCAGGCCCGGTTTCATGCGCATTGGCGCCCGTGCTATCCACTGCAACTGTAACAGGCATGTCTTCCACTTCGAACTCGTAAATTGCTTCCATACCTAAATCTTCAAACGCCACCACACGGGCTTTTTTGATTGCTTTTGAAACAAGATAAGCGGCGCCACCAACGGCCATCAAATACACCGCTTTATGCTGTGCAATTGACTTGACGGTGGCAGGACCGCGCTCTGCTTTACCAATCATGCCAATCAATCCCGTTTGTTCCAACATCATATCGGTGAATTTGTCCATTCGGGTAGCCGTTGTGGGGCCTGCAGGGCCTACCACTTCATTACCTACCGCATCAACGGGGCCAACGTAATAAATAAAGCGATTGGTTAAAGCGACTCCGTCTGGTAAACCTTCGCCATTTTCTAACATGGTCTGAATACGCTTGTGCGCAGCATCCCGTCCGGTCAGCATTTTGCCTGACAGCAATACGGTTTCGCCCACTTTCCATTCCTGAATATCTTTTTTGGTTACCTCGTCCATATTCACGCGACGGGTATTTTCACTCACTTCCCAGGTTACCTCGGGCCACTCTTCTAATTTAGGGGCTTTCAGTTCAGCCGGCCCTCTGCCATCTAAATAAAAGTGCGCATGGCGTGTGGCAGCACAGTTGGGGATCATGGCCACCGGTTTGGATGCCGCGTGGGTCGGAACCGATTTAATTTTCACATCAACCACAGTAGTCAGGCCGCCCAGCCCCTGTGCACCAATTCCCAGTTTATTAACCCGCTCAAATATTTCAAGTCGAAGCTTTTCATCGGTAGTTTGTGGCTCGCGTTCCATCAACTCCTGAATATCCACCGGATCCATCAGACTTTCTTTAGCGAGTACTGCAGCCTTTTCAGCGGTACCTCCTATACCTATTCCAAGCATTCCTGGGGGGCACCAGCCAGCGCCCATTGTCGGCAAGGTTTTGACCACCCAGTCGGCGATATCGTCGCTGGGGTTTAACATCACCATTTTCGATTTGTTTTCTGAGCCACCGCCTTTAGCTGCAATCATCACTTCAACTTTATCACCGGCCACCATGTCAATATGTACCACTGCTGGAGTGTTGTCTTTAGTGTTTGTTCTGGCGCCGGCCGGGTCTGCAACGATGGACGCGCGCAACGGATTATCCGAATTAAGGTAAGCACGGCGTGTGCCTTCATCAACCATTTGTTGTACGGTTAAATCATGCTTATCCCATTGTACCGACATCCCTATTTTAACGAAGCAGGTAACAATCCCGGTATCCTGGCATAAAGGACGTTTGCCTTCTGCAGACATTCTGGAATTGATTAAAATCTGCGCCATTGCATCCTTTGCCGCCTGGCTTTGCTCTTTTAAATACGCCTGTTCGACAGCTTTAACGTAATCCAACGGGTGATAGTAGGAAATAAACTGAAGGGCATCCTCGATGCTATCAATAAAGTCTTGTTGACGAATTACGGTCATGGCTTCCTCATTTAACTGATTGCCTGCTTCACTATCTTTGCGCGATACTTTGCTGGTTATTAATATTTTTTCGCAAAGCTAAATCTGCTGTCTGGTTCGGTTTGCCTAAGATGGCTTAAGCGCGACACGCAGGCTCCGGATAGTAAAACGGTTTAATTATAGTCTTGGCATTACAAAAAAGCGTATACTAGCGCAACTTAACGATGCTCACCAAGCAATAAGCCATTTCAGGCAAAGATATTTCGCCTTTTTCATGCTTTATGAGTGTAAATCGCACGCACCAAACTCAGTTAAATTTATCATTGTTTTATGTCAGATAATTTGTCGCAAAAACTTATTGTTACATCGCTAAATCGTCCCGCTTCAGTTGATTTACATCATCTATTTGAGTGTATAGAAAGCAAACCGTTTTCGGTTTTATTTGATTCTGCTGGCAGTCGTGAAAGTCATGCTCGCTTTAATATCGCGGCATGGGAGCCGGTGTTTGTGGTAGTGGCTGAAAACGGACGAACATTTGTTCATGATCGACGCAATAACGTTGAAACCACTTCCAGTCTGGCACCATTGCAAGCTGTCAGCGAATTGATGCAGCGTCACTTTAAACACTATTCCATAGACAGTGATATAGATAATGATGTGATCGATTCGCTGCCTTTTCTTGTCGGCGCGGCAGGTTTATGTAGCTATGATTTGGGCAGATATTATGAGCATTTACCCAATACGGCAGTAAGTGAATTATCTTGCCCGGACATGGCAATTGGTATTTACAGCCACACACTGATTGAAGATAGTGTTAGCGGAGTTATTTATGAATGCAGATTGGCTACTGAGCCAGCGATTGATATTGCAAGCTGGTTAAACCAGAGAAAAGTTGCTGACCGTTTTGATTTAACTTCCGACTGGCAAGCCAACTTAACGCAGGCCGAGTACACGCAGGCGTTGGATAAAATTGACAGTTACCTGCGAGCTGGAGATTGCTATCAGGTCAACATGGCGCAACGATTTTGCGCAAGCTATCAAGGCAGTGAGTGGGATGCTTACATGCGTTTACAGCAGCAAAATAAAGCGCCCTTTTCAGTGTTTATGCGCTTGCACGAAAACTGTATTTTGAGTATTTCGCCAGAAAGGTTTATCTCAGTCAGACAGACGGAGGTGGAATCTAAACCGATCAAGGGGACACGACCACGTTACCCTGATAAGGTCAAAGATGAGGCAAGCAGCAATTCACTGCTGAATTCAGAAAAAGATCGTGCAGAAAATCTTATGATAGTTGATTTGTTACGCAATGATCTCAGTAAGCATTGTCAGCCTTATTCAGTTGATGTCCCCGCCCTGTTTGCACTTGAAAGTTATGCTGCCGTCCACCATCTTGTAAGTACGGTTAAGGGCAAACTGAAGTCAGACAGCAGTGCCTGGGATCTGCTTGCTGGCGCATTTCCTGGCGGCTCAATCACAGGGGCACCTAAAATCAGAGCCATGGAAATTATTGATGAGCTGGAACCTCACCGCCGCCACGTTTATTGTGGCAGTATGCTTTATATGGGTATTCGTGAAGATATGGATTCAAATATACTGATTCGCACATTGTTAACAGAAAAACAGCATGTTTATTGTTGGGCGGGCGGCGGCATAGTGCTTGATTCAGATGCGAATGAGGAATATCAGGAAACCCTGGATAAGGTTTCAAAAATATTGCCCGTGCTGGGACGAACGCATGAATAGAGCAGACTTTCTGCGTCGTTTTCATCATATTGAACGGGTTCACAGCGAACGTGACTATCCGCTTTCCTACACCGGCCGTCCTGCTGCGGTACTTATCCCACTGGTGGATTATGCCAGCGAGTTGCGTGTACTCTTGACTGAGCGAGCTCACCACTTGCGCCATCATGCCGGACAAATTGCTTTTCCCGGTGGTGGGGCTGAAGCTGAAGATTCCTTTCCGGTGGGTACTGCGTTACGTGAAGCTGAAGAGGAAATAGGCCTTTCACCTGAGCGAGTGCAGATAATTGGCGCGTTACCTGATTATCGGACCATTAGTGGCTACACCATCAAACCAGTAATTGGCCTGGTTAAACCTGAAAGTAAATTAACCTTGGACAAAAATGAGGTTGCCAGTGCCTTCGAAGCCCCTCTGTCCTATTTGATGGACCGTGAGAACCATCTTACGCATCATACCCATCGACACGGGCAGACATTTCCCATTTATTTTATTCCATGGAAGCAATATATGATTTGGGGAGCGACCGCTGCCCTGTTACGCAATTTATCGTTTCACCTGATCGCAGATGATAAATCACTATCAAGTTAAGTTTACAATCCAGCGCGTTCATTTTCGACTACATTTCTAATAGTGTGTTGTAGTTACCATTGACTACATGCATGATCACATTAAATATAATATTGGACTTATACCCTATGATTAGTATTTTCGATATGTTCAGTATCGGGATTGGCCCATCCAGCTCGCATACTGTAGGCCCTATGCGGGCCGGAGCTGAATTTGCAGCAAAACTCAAACAAGAAAACGTACTTGAGCAAATCACCTCGATAAAAGTAGAGCTTTACGGTTCGCTGGGGCAAACCGGAAAAGGCCACGGCACCGGTAAAGCTGTTATCCTGGGCCTGTTAGGCGAATTGCCTGAATCAGTCGATGTCGACTCAATTGAGGCCCGTCTTGAAACTATTCATAACAGCCAAAAGCTGCTGCTCAATGGTGAGCGCGAAGTGGCCTTTCCTAACAAAAATGCTATCGTTTTTCACCGTCGCAAATCACTACCACGACATGCCAATGCGTTGACGTTCTTTGCCTACAAGGGTGAAGAAATATTACGTCAGCAAACCTACTACAGTATCGGTGGTGGCTTTATTATCAAAGACGAAGAGTTTGAAGAAGTCAAAGATAATGCTTTGTCGCAGCAGGCTAAAGTCCCCTTCCCTTTTAAAAGTGCTAACGAATTAATGGCGATGTGCCGCGAACAGGGTTTACGCATCAGTTCGTTAATGATGAAGAACGAGGCTGTTCATCGCCCAGAAAAAGAAGTGCGTTCTATGCTCTTTGAGATTTGGCAGGTAATGAAAGCCTGCATTGACCGTGGCATCGAAAGTGAAGGTATCTTACCTGGCGGCTTGAAGGTGGTCAGACGCGCGCCCGGTCTTTATCAGCGTTTACAGAACGAACGCTCAAATGATCCAATGCAAACCATGGACTGGGTCAACTTGTTCGCGCTGGCAGTGAATGAAGAAAACGCTGCAGGCGGACGGGTGGTTACTGCGCCCACCAATGGCGCTGCTGGTATTATCCCTGCAGTCATGCAGTATTACGACAAGTTTGTACGTCCATTGGATGCCGAAACGGCCAGTCGGTTTTTACTTACCGCCGGCGCAATAGGCATACTATACAAAGAAAATGCATCCATATCGGGTGCAGAAGTAGGTTGTCAGGGTGAAGTCGGCGTTGCCTGTTCAATGGCAGCGGGAGCATTAGCTGAAATCATGGGTGGCTCAGTTGCAGCGGTTGAAAACGCCGCTGAAATTGGCATGGAACACAATCTGGGGCTCACCTGTGATCCAGTGGGCGGATTGGTACAGGTCCCCTGTATTGAGCGCAATGCGATGGGCGCAATTAAGGCAATTAACGCATCAAGACTGGCCCTGCGTGGCAGTGGCGAGCATAAAGTATCGTTAGATAAAGTTATTAAAACGATGCGCGAAACCGGTAATGACATGAAAACCAAATACAAAGAAACCGCGCGTGGCGGTTTAGCAGTTAACATTATCGAGTGTTAAAATTAACGGGCAGCTCGGCTGCCCATTATTTAACCGGTAACGTCACCCCTTTAAACATTTTTTCCACTTCATCATTGTTTTTGCACATCATCGCTTTTTCGATCTTATCTTTGCTAAGGTGAGGCGCAAAACGCTCAATAAAGTCGTACATATAGCTTCTTAAGAAAGACCCCTTGCGGAAACCAATTTTGGTGGTGCTGTAATCAAACAAATGGCTGGCATCAATTTTCACCAAATCAGAATCAAGTTCTTCACTTACCGCCATTGAGGCGATGACGCCGATACCCACGCCGAGTCTGACATAGGTTTTGATGACATCGGCATCAGTAGCAGTAAATACAATTTTAGGCGTTAGGCCCGCGCGTTCAAATGCCTGGTCCAGTTCGCTTCTACCTGTAAAACCAAATACATAAGTGACAAGAGGATATTTTGCAATATCGCTGATGTCTATTGATCCTTTGTTAGAAAGCGGATGATTTTTATTGACAATAACACTGCGATTCCAGTGATAACATGGCAACATGACCAAATCATTGTATAAGTGTAATGCCTCTGTCGCGATGGCAAAGTCGGCCTCACCCTTGGCCGCCAGATCTGAAATCTGCGAAGGCGTACCCTGGTGCATATGCAACGATACTTTAGGGTACTTGTTCATAAACCCTTGAATGACGTCAGGCAATGCATACCGTGCCTGGGTGTGAGTAGTCGCAATATTGAGCTTGCCCTGATCAGGTAAGGTATGCTCACGCGCCACCGCTTTAATACTTTCGACTTTAGCTAAGATTTCGCGGGAGATATTGATGACATCGTGGCCGGCATCGGTAACATGGGTCAGGTGCTTACCGCTGCGTCCAAAAATCTGAACGCCTAGCTCGTCTTCCAACATGCGTACCTGTTTGCTGATCCCTGGCTGAGAGGTGTACAAACTTTCTGCTGTGGCTGAAACATTCAGGTTGTTATTGAGCACTTCAACTATATAGCGCAGCTGTTGTAATTTCATATCAAGGTATCCGCTACCTACTGGAATTATATGGACTTAATGATAACGTTATATCGAAAAGTCACCATGAATGCTATAAAACTTTAATGTTTGGTAATAAATAAGCTGCAATTTCTACAACACGAATGTATTGATAAAACTGTTAGGTATTCATTTATTTACGTAGTTATGGGAATGTATTTTTTATATCATTTACATTTTAAGTAGCGTATAAAAGGATTATCACCCGTGCTTAAGACAATCGAATCTGAACAGATGGATCACCCTACCGCCACATCTAACATAGACTTTTCTTCCGTGTTGGCTGCCGCTGTGCACGATATGAAAAATTCACTGTGTTTATTGATCCAGTCGATTGAAAATTTATCTGATTCTATTCCTAAAGAACTGGATGAAGCTCACAATCAAGTTGCCAACGTTCATTACGAAGCCTCCAGATTGAATACGAACCTTGTGCAGATGCTTTCACTGTACCGGGCACAGCTGGAAACGCTACCTATTACAGTTGACGAACATTTTATTGCCGATTTATTCGAAGATGTGACAGGCTCCAACGGTTTATATTCCAGACAACGTAAAGTCGCCATAGAAGTTGATGTCGATGCAGAGCTAAACTGGTACCTGGATGGTGATTTAGTATACATGTTAATCAATGATGTGGTGGTAAACGCTTTGCGCTACGGCACTTCGAAAATCAGGTTGAGTGCCAAAGAAGAAAACGCACAACTGGTTATCAGAGTAGAAGACGACGGACCCGGGTACCCGGAAGATATGCTGATAAAAAGTAATACTGAGCTTTCAGAATTTCAGGTGAGTCAGGGAAGAACCGGCCTGGGATTATTTTTCGCCAGACTGATTGCTGCAGCACACACCCGGGAATCTGATTGTGGGACCATCACCCTTTCAAACGGCGGTGAATTAGGTGGTAGTGTTTTTGTAGTAAAATTACCGTAAACTCTGCCGAAATAAGTATTAATGAAAAACGGTCGCGGTCGATAATGAGCAAAGCGACATGAAAAAGCGAGCTTAACGATTTATGTTCACCATAATAATAATTTTAATCGTACTGCTGATTATCGCAGCTATTTTTATTAATGCTTTTCAGCAGCATCGTGCAAAACAGGAAGCGGATGAACGCGCCGAAGTAGCCAAGCAGAAAGCCATTATTGATGAAACTGAAAATGTGATGATGGCGGCCAGCAATATGCCCATTTCACCTCGCATTTTACAGATACTGCAAAATCGCATTGTCAACGCGTTAAAAACGATTCGTTCAACCCGCCAATCTAACGCGGATATTAAACAACGTATATCAGACGCTGAGAGCCGTGCTACCGCCCTGGAAAATGTTGACAGTTTACCGGTTAATGATTTTACGTTGCCTGACAATGACAAAATGATCATTCAGTATATTCAGGCGGTGAAAAAATTACGGGTGATGCTGCGTTCAGAACACACCAAAGGTAAAGTCGATACCAAAACCTTTATTGAAGAAGACAAAACCCTTGAGCGCTTGCAGCTGAAAGTTAACGTTGAAACACTGGCTCGCCGTGGCAGAAAAGCCATGAACTCAGGCATGTTGGGCTCGGCCCGCCAGTATTTTGAAAAAGCCATAGTGGCGCTCGATGCGCAATCACAACCAGACGACTATGCCGTATCACGCTTGAACACATTAAAAGAGTGGCTGCATGAAATTCAGGATAATCTTAAAAATACCAACGCAGAAGATCGCGCGCGCAAAAAAGAAGCTGAGCGTGACGAGCTGGACGAGTTGTTTGCTCCTAAGAAGAAATGGTAAGCATCTGTTAATTAAATGCGTGTGTTGTGTCTTTGCAACACATGCAACAATTTAGTCAGGGTTGCTGACAGCATTGCTCCCACAAGCTCAAAGATGCCACCGACATACTTCCCCTCAGCGAGCGCACCATACCGACGTTTTTTTGCAATGGTGAATTTAACAATGGTATACAGGTTAATCCAATGCCCTCCATTTGCTCCTGACACAACGAAGGTACAAGTGAGATGCCTAATCGTTGCTTAATTAACTGACCAATCGTTCCCAATTGTCCTGTTTCCGCAACAATGGTGAGTTGACCGTGGGCTAAAGCAATTTCGTCTATCCACTTACGTAGTGATGAGCCACGATTCATAGCGATAAAGTCATAGTGACAAACATCTTGCCATTGAACGCCTGATTGAGACAGGGTCAGAGGATGTTGTTCATGGACCACTACAATAAATGAATCATTGAATAAAGGATGGAAACACAAACCGTCGCAAATTTCGGGTTCGAAGGTAAATCCCATCTCAACCCGTCCCCCCACAACTAAATCGATAACTTTCTCCATCACTACATCTAATACACGAATACGAATATTAGGTTGATTTGCATGGAATGTTTTGAGGATACCGGGCAAACGAGAAGCTGCAAACGACGGCATTGCGGCTATTGAAAGTGTTCCTTTCTTCATTGCAAACAGGTTTTGCATGTCCATCACCGTGTCATCCCACTCGTTAATCAGTCGCTTGGCTTTAGGCAGTAGCGTACGACCTTCCGGTGTAAGTTGCACCCTGCGCGTACTTCTGGAAAATAGAACACCACCTAACTGAGATTCCATTTTCTTTATCGCGCTAGACAGCGCCGGTTGGGTAATATGCAACTTGTCCGCCGCTTCAGCAAAGGTAGTGGACTCAGCCACACGAATAAAAGCAATCATGTTACGATAGGATATCGACATAGTATTGATAAATTTTATTTATTAATCCTGTTATAAAATTAATTTTACAATTTATTTTTACTCACTGATACTTCTCGTTAACAAAAAATCAATGATTAGGAGAGCAGAATGTCTGGTTTTGATAAAGTCGTTACCAGCTACGAACAAGCCATGCAAGGGCTAGAGGACGACATGACCGTAATCGCCGGCGGTTTCGGTTTATGTGGAATTCCTGAAGGGCTTATTGCACAGATCAAGAAACAAGGGGTAAAAGGACTCACGATTGTCTCCAATAACTGTGGTGTGGATGGTTTTGGTTTAGGCATCCTGTTGGAAGACAAGCAAATCAAAAAGATGGTTTCTTCCTACGTAGGTGAAAACGCGTTATTTGAGAAACAGTTGCTCAATGGTGAATTGGAAGTGGAATTGACTCCACAGGGTACGCTGGCAGAAAAAATGCGCGCTGGCGGCGCTGGCATCCCGGCATTTTATACTGCTACTGGATATGGTACACCAGTAGGTGAAGGCAAAGAAGTCAAAGAGTTTAATGGACGCCCCTACATTTTAGAAGAATCTATCACTGGTGATTTTGCCATTATTAAAGCGTGGAAAGCTGACAGATATGGAAATTGCGTTTATCGTCACACTGCACAGAATTTCAATCCAATGGCAGCCACCGCAGGTAAAATTACGGTGGTCGAAGTGGAAGAAATTGTCGAACCGGGCGAGCTTGCACCCACTCAAATTCATACACCAGGTATCTATGTGGACCGTGTAATCAAAGGAACATTTGAGAAACGTATTGAGCGCAAAGTACTGGCGAAGGAGGACCGTTAAGATGGCGTTATCCAGAGATCAAATAGCAATGCGCGTGGCGCGCGAGTTTCAGGATGGAAACTATGTAAACTTAGGCATCGGTATTCCCACTCTGGCAGCAAACTACGTACCTGAAGGTATTGAAGTCATGCTGCAATCTGAGAATGGTCTGTTAGGAATGGGACGTTACCCTTCTGAAGCAGAAGTCGACGCTGATATGATAAATGCTGGCAAAGAAACGGTGACGGCCATTACCGGAGCATCCATTTTTAATTCTGCGGAGAGCTTCGCCATGATCCGTGGCGGCCATGTAGACTTTACCGTGCTAGGCGCGTTCGAAGTAGATGTTAACGGCAACATCGCTTCGTGGATGATCCCGGGTAAGCTGGTAAAAGGCATGGGCGGCGCCATGGATCTGGTGGCCGGAGCAAAAAATATTATTGTCACTATGACACATGCTGACAAACATGGTAATTCTAAACTGTTACCTGCGTGTACCCTGCCGCTGACCGGGGTAAATTGTATTACCCAGATTATTACAGATCTGGCAGTCCTTGAAGTCGCTGATGGCGCATTTCATCTGAAAGAGCGTGCACCGGGCGTATCAGTTGAAGAAATAAAAGAGAAAACCGCAGGAAAATTGGTCGTTGAAGGCGACATTCCAGAGATGAAATTGTAATTTTTTATACCAAGCGGGCCGCTCTGGCCCGCTTTCTTTGCGGCTCAGACTTTATAATGCTGTTACAATAACGGATAATAATCGTTTTTAAGCAGCCGAGCGTTCACTTTGCAAATAACTGATCTTCCCGTTCACCATAAAATTGTTTCTCGCTTAGTCGAAAAAGGGTTTCAAGAACTTACCGAAATACAGCAGAAAACCATTTTGCCTGCGTTGAAAGGTCAGGACATTATTGCATCATCCAAAACCGGCTCAGGTAAAACACTAGCATTTCTAGTCCCCACAGTGCACAGATTGTTAAGTCAAAAGGCGTTAAGTAAACAAGATCCTCGTGTATTGATACTCGCTCCTACCCGGGAACTTGCCAAGCAAGTGTTCGGAGAAGCGAAAACACTAACCGCATCGTTAGGACTGAAAAGCGTACTGGTGCTGGGTGGAGAGAATTTTAACGACCAGGCAAAGCAACTACGTAAAAATCCGCATATTATTGTTGGCACCGCTGGTCGCGTCGCAGACCATCTACGGGACAAAGCATTTTTCTTAAACGGATTGGAATTACTGATCCTGGATGAAGCTGACCGCATGCTCGATCTAGGCTTTGCTGATGCACTCATTCAGATTAATGAACAGGCTGACCATCGCAAAAGACAGACGCTGATGTTTTCTGCTACGGCTGATTCCGTTGCAATGACCTCACTCAGTCAACAACTGTTAAAAGCACCGGTAAGAATTGCCGTGGGTGATGCTGGTGCTGAACATGGTGATATTCAACAACAGTTGTATTTTGCCGATCATGTAGAGCATAAAGACGAACTGCTCCAGGTATGTATCGACAATAATGATTTCAATCAGGCCATCATTTTCACCGCTACTCGCGAAGATACCGCCCGACTTACCGAGTTACTTAATCAGAAACAACGCTATGCGGTGTCGCTTAGCGGAGAGTTAGCCCAGAGCAAGCGCGCCAATATCATGTCCGAGTTTGGCAGAGGAAAACACAGTATTTTAGTTACCACCGACGTGGCTTCACGAGGTCTGGATTTGCCCAAAGTAGGACTGGTAGTCAATTTCGACCTACCCAAGCATGCGGATGAATACATTCATCGAATCGGCAGAACAGGTCGCGCTGGGAATAAAGGCAATGCCATTTCACTTGTAGGCCCAAGAGACTGGTCAAGCTACCTGGATATCAGGCAAAACGTCAGTTATTCTCTGGAATGTGCACCCCACCCTGAATCGCCCGCCAAGTTTGCCGGTAAGAAAGCTAAAAAAATCGAACCTCGTCGTTACGAACAGGATAATAAAGCGTCGGAGAATAAAGCAGACAATCTTAAACCCGTCAAACGCGTTAAAACCATGTCTGGTGAAGATGCCGGCCATATGCCAGTAAAACGCAAGCGCACTCAGATTCCTCCGGACGAATCAGAGTAAGTTGCCAAAACTATTTGATAGTTAAACTAAATATTGCAATGCTGGTGAATGATTAACTATAACTAAAGGATGTACATTAGTGGAGCAATCAGAATTGCTTTTCAGCTTTAGCAGTGTTTCTATCGCGCTTGTCCTGTTCATCGCCATAATGGCGTTTAACGAAGTCAGTTTTCGTCTTGGACGCGTGGTACAAAAGCATACCGACGATGAAGTAAAGGCGTTAACGGGTTCGGTTCAGGGCAGTATTCTGGGTTTGTTAGCATTACTGCTGGGGTTTACTTTTAGTATGTCCATGCAGAGATTCGACAATCGCAGTATGGCGTTAATTGATGAAGCGAATGCGATCGGCACTGCTCTGCTGCGGGTGCAACTGTTGCCAGAGGTGTATCAACCGCAAGCTAAAACGTTATTTGAAGAGTACATAAAACTGCGCGTTGAGGTGAGTAAAGTTCCCTTGGATGAAAAAGCGGTTCGAGTTGAGTTCGATACCAGAGTAGCACAATTGCAGAACCAGCTTTGGCAATTGGCTGTTGCTGCGTCAAAAGAGGATCCGCGTCCGGTAACCAGTGGTGCATTTACTCAATCGCTCAATGCAGCGATTGATAGCCAGGGTAAACGTAATGCGATTTTACGCTCTCACGTTCCTGAACCAATACTGATGCTGCTGTTTGTGGTATTTGTTGCGTCTATAGGCATTATGGGCTACTCATCAGGCCTGACCGGTAAGCGTATCACGCTGCCGCTGACATTAGTTTCGCTATTGATTACCCTCATTGTGTTTATTATTATCGATCTGGATCGGCCCAAACGAGGCTTAATCACGGTTAATCAAACAGCTCTACAAGAACTTATTGTCGTTGCCCGAAATTGATTGGCAGGCAATTGAAAAAGGCAGCGTTTCGCTGCCTTTCCTGAAAGTATCTGGTTAGTTAGTATTCCCACCATCCTTCCTGCCACCAGGAAAGAAACTCCTCAAAATCGATATAGCCATCATTATTACTGTCGATAAGCTTAAAGCCCTCTTCAACATGACTGGCTTTCGTTTTTGGAGACAATACAGTTAACAACTCGATAAATTCGGGCAAATCAATCTGACCGTTGCCATCGCGGTCAAAGAAATTGAAATCACTTTGTATTTCAGCAATTTTTTCTTCAGAAAGTTGGGCTTCCACTTATATTCCCTACTCGATTACTTCAATAAACAACCAGTGTACCGTCCACATGCGCAACTGTCTACGCCTGTTTTTGCTTTGCCGCCAGCGCACGTTGGCGTTGCTCTTCCGCTTTTAGTTGGCGACGACTTTCCATGACGTCACGGGCTTCTGTGCCCACATGTTCTTCATTGCGTGCACGAGCCAGATTGACCTGCTTTTCGCGTTCCCTGAAGCGCGCCAACTGCTCCTCGGTGTGCTTGCCATAACAATGGGGGCAACTCACTCCTGCTTCGTATTGCTCGCTTTCACGGTCTGCCGCCGTAATGGGTAAACGGCAGGCATAGCATTGGTCATACACACTTTTTTCAAGTTGATGGTTTACGGCAACACGATTATCGAATACAAAGCAATCGCCTTCCCACAAAGATTGCTCCTGTGGAACATCTTCAAGGTACTGCAATATGCCACCTTCCAGATGATAGACTTCGTCAAAGCCCTGTTCTTTCAAATAGGCGGTTGACTTTTCACACCGTATTCCACCTGTACAGAACATTGCGACTTTTTTATTTTTAACCGGATCGAGGTGTGATTTTACGTAATCAGGGAACTCGCGAAATGTTTCGGTGTTTGGATTGATTGCATGTTTAAACGTACCAATCTCAATCTCATAATCGTTCCGCGTATCGATCACGGTGACATCGGGGTCACTGATTAATGCATTCCAATCTTTTGGCTTAACATAAGTACCTGCCGTACTACGTGGATCGATACCTTCAACCCCCATAGTAACGATCTCTTTTTTTAACTTCACCTTCGTGCGATAAAAGGGCTGCGTCTCGTGAAACGACTCTTTATGCGAAATAGGATTGATGCGCGCATCACTATTTAAATAGGCAATTAAATTATCAATGCCATCTCGACTTCCAGAGACGGTACCGTTGATACCCTCTGCGGCTAATAACAACGTGCCTTTAATGCCATTGCTTTCCATCGCGCTGAGTAACGGTTCACGGAGTTGCTGATAATCTTCAAGCGCGACAAATTTGTACATCGCGCATACAACGAATGGGGACATATTCTTTACCTTTTAACCTTTGCTGATTGGAACGTAAGACCAGTGCAAAATGCGGGCGCGAGTATAGCCAAGCGCGCACACAAAATCCAGTTTAAGGTGGTTAAAAATTGAGCTAATTTAAAAGTGAAACAGAATTTTGCACAATATCTGCCAGGCGAGTTTCATCCACCTCGATTGATTGGCTAAGCTGGTGACTGAGGAGTCGTTGGGTTAAATAACTGCAGTTGGTTTTCACATCTGGTGGAATTTTATTTGCATTATCGACCACACTCAATGGATCAGGATGCATGGACTGCCACAGTAATACCCCTTTTAAGTCTTGTTGTTGTACCAATCTGCCGGTGACATTAAGGCAACCTACCGATTTCTCACTGCTGGCGCAGGGAGCTCTCCGGTAGTGATTGAGTGAAGTAACATCGAACTGTTGTGGTGCGTCCGCTTTTACCTGAAATGATAGATGTGATGCACCAGGTTGGCTGTGCATTGCCAGATAAAGTGAAAATAATGATTTGGAATGAACTGAAGCTGCAAGCTTGCCTTGCCATTCGATATTTTCTGGCTGCGCTGATTGAACCGAATCTACCACGTTACTTCTACTACCCTGATCACCAAACCTTTATTAGCTATCGGTCCAAACCAAAATTTCTTAATCAACTTTTGTATTAATCAAGCTGGTAATCAGTACCCTTCACTCTATATACTTGCCGGGTCTGTTTTATTATTTAACGCTTATTCTTAGCTGCAATGTATCTGATAAGAGGTAGTAACTAGCCGATGGATTGTAAGGACAAACAGGTACTTATCGTTGAGGATCAACGCCCATTCCTGCTTTTGTTGCGCGGTTTACTTAATACCATGGGGGCAACAGAAGTAGATACCAAAGGTTCTGCGGAGCTGGCTATTTCGCTATGCAAAAAAAGAAAATACGACATTGTTATCGTAGACTTGCATCTAGGCGCAGATCGTAAAAATGGCTATGAATTTATTGAAGAGTTAAGAATAAGAAAGCTGGTTAAACCCTCTGCCATTTTTTTATTGATAAGCGCAGACAGCGCGCGGCCGGTAGTACTGGGTTCACTTGAGCGTCGTCCCGATGATTATTTGATAAAGCCTTTTTCTCAATCCCAGTTAAAGACGAGAATTTCACGAGCATGGAATAAACGGCAGTTTTTATTGCCGGTTCACGCTGCGATGATAGAGCAGGACTGGCAAACGGCGATAGATCATTGCAAAGCAAAAATGGCGATGCCCTCACCTTTTCAGCGGTTCTGTTTGCAACTGTTGATTGAAATATATTGGAAAAGTGGCGTACCAGAAAACGCACTAGCGTTGTTATTAAAGCAACAAAAAGAAAAGTCGGCGTTGTGGTCGCAAATTGCATTGTCAAGAACCTACTTACAGATGGAGAAGTACCAGAAGGCCATAGAGACAGCACAGCTTATTTTGCAGTCAAATCGTTTCAATGCAGAGGCCTATGACATTCTTGCCGAGTCACAAAATAAACTGGAAAAAGGTGAAGAAGCCCTTTCTGCAATAAAGTACGCAATCAAGTTGTCGCCCTACTCATTACAACGCCATTTTACCTCCTGTGCCATTGCCAGAGAAAACCAGGATTTTGATTTAGCACAGGAATCGTCGCTGTCGATTTGGCAGCTTTCAAAACGAACAATTCATCAGGACATCGCCTATTGGTGCAGCTATATTCGCAGTATTTTAGATGCGGCTGAACATGCTGAAGACAAAAAAACGAAGAATCGATGCCAGCAGGAAGCGTTGCTGGTTTTACAGCGAGGCAAAAACGACGAGGTCGTGCAGCGCTTGAAAGGCGAGTTTGATCTGGAAGTTTATGAACAGGTGGTTCAGGCTCGCATGTGCACGCTGGATGGGAAGATGATGGATGCAAAACGCAACCTTGCCCAATCCCAGGTCACTATTGAAGAAAATTACGAGGCCTACCCTATATCCTATGCGCCTGACAGTCTTAAGGTAATGTATGACCTGGGCGAGTACGATGATGCGCTAGCATTGATAGAGATAATGAAAGATCAGGGTGTTGAGCTTGACCCGAATACTATGCATTTAATGGCGACAGAGTCAGCGCGCAGTGAAGAAAAGCAAAAATTATACTTACAGTTTAATCAAGAGGGTATTCAGTTGTATCAGGAGGGCAAATACGAGCAAGCGAAAGACGCTTTTTCCCTGGCTCAGCAGTATGCGCCGGTAAATTCCGGGGTAGCACTTAACCTCTTGCAATGCATACTGAAAATTTTAGCTAAATTCGATAAACCTGATGCTGCATTGGTAAGAGAATGTCGCAGGGTCTATAAGTTAATAGAGGATGTTCCTTTAAGAAAACAACATCAGGAAAAATTCGATGAGCTTAAGGATGATTTATTTACGTATATTAGCTGATGCTAAAAATCATTGGCATGGGTCCGCTGTGCTGACTACGACCCTTATAGTGCTGATCACAGGTTGCAGTAGTAAGCCGGTCTGTGAAGACGTAGTAGAGGTAAACCGCCAACACCAGCAGTGCGCACGCCTGGCAAAGGTTATGAACAATCCTAATTTTCCTCAGCAGGCGTTAACCGCCAGAAAAAGATTCACTGAAGAGTGCGAGGATCTCAGATACCAGCGCGATGATTACGACACCATTTGCAAGAATGAAAATTAAATAACGCTGAACTTACACTAAACGTTGTCCTCGCAAATAAACCCTTTGTTGCGTTGATCGGCCGCAGCTTACTTAATTGCACCGCCGCGAATTTGTTCTGCGATAATCGGCGTTCTCTTACCCAGTGCGGTCAACATGGAACCGGCAATCACCATCGCGCCGCCAGCGTAAGCCAGCCAGCCTAACTCAGCCTGAATGAACATATCAGGTGCAATTGACTCAGCCACTAACATGCTTAAATATGTAAATAGCGGGGTCAGTGCAAGGATAGCGCTCACTCGGGACGCGTACCACACTCTCAGAGCCTCAGTGAAAGCGCCGTAAGCCACCACGGTGTTCACGCAACAAAATAACAACGCCCCAGCTTGCAATAGATTAAGATTGGTAAGCAGACTCAAGTCACTTAATGGGAAAAGAATGGCGGTACCAATTAAATAGATCAGTAAAGTGAGTTGCATTGCGCTCATGGAGCGCATCAATTTCTTTTGGCAAAGCGCGTAAATCGCCCAGGTCAGTGCAGCCAACAAGACAATGACAATCCCTATTGCATCTTCAGATTCTGACGTCATTATCTGGGGCAGTCGCTGATTAAAGAACAACAAAAGACCGGCAACCAGCAGCACACTGCCGAAGAACTGTATCCGGTTGAACGTCTCTTTATACAGATAGATGCCGCCAATCATCAATGCAAACGGCGCGACCTGCATCAACACTTGTACACTTGACGGACTCAGGTACTTAAGTCCGATGACATTGGCGACATAATTGATAACCAGCATCACCGTGGCCCCTATTGTAAGCCAGATGACCAGACGACTGTAGCTGCCAATTTTTGGTAATTTATGGCGACGGTAAAGTATTAAACCCACTACAATCGCTGCGAATAAAAAGCGATATAAGGTGATTGTTTTACTGTCCATTACCTGTAAACACATTACCAAAAATACAGGCAGCACGCCCCATAATATCGCAGTTACAAATGCTAACAGCAGCCCTTTTATAGGATGTAAATCGTGGTCCAAGGTAGGTTCAATTCATCAGATCTTCAAGGTCGTCGATAATATCCTGAATTTCGTTTAAAAGCTTTTTCTTTTGTCTGGGGCTTAGAGATTGCCCGATTCGCTCAATGAACTGGGCGTAAAGTGCATTGTTTTTTTCCCTGTTCACTTGGTAACGGTTGCTTCGAAAGTCATCCGGATTGTTCATCAGGCGAATGAGATCCGCTTTAAAGTTCTCGTTCGTGGGGCGGGTTACAAATAGGCGTCGGGAAGCTTGTTGAATAGCCCGTCGGTAAGCAATCCAGTCGGCATGGGTTGAAGTGAACTGTGGTGCGAATTCTGCCACAATACGTTTCTGTGCTGATGATAAATCACCGATACGCTCTTCCAGATCTTCAGTCAGCCCTTCGATTCTTTTTTCCAGCTTTTCCTGTTCAGACTTTTCAAGATACTCTGCTAACTCTTCATCTTCTTCTTTATTATCCTTTTCCAGCGCAGCGAAAAACTGTATGAGCTGTTCATCGGTGACTTCAGTAGCCAATTCAGCAATTTGTGGCGTGATTTTCTCACGGACACTTATCCAATGGCCGCGGGCTTGTTGCAGGTTTGCAGAGACTACTTGCTGAGTCAGATTATCGTTCTGCACATCTGCTTTGAGCGCCTTCAATTGCTTTATGTAGCTTGCCAGCTCTTCCTCACGATGCCACTTGATCCATGAAGCTAAATAACCATCGAACTGCGCTTCCTGAGCATCATTTAATTCGATGTAGTCATCCAGATACCAGTAAATCAACCAATCTATGTTGTTATATGCCAACTTCGATGAACACGCTGAAAGCAAACATATCAAAAGCACACACGCAATTTTTTTCATACCTATCCTTAACTTCACTCCGTAAAGCAACTTCATACGTATCAACTTGGCAGATGGTTAGGCTTCTGCCATGCTGTAGGGGAAAAAAAGAGTTTACCTTTTCTGTTCGTTCAATAACATTTTCAAAAGGTTACTATTTGTGACAAAAAAAGTAGCAGTGCTTACATCAGGTGGAGATGCACCCGGTATGAATGCTTGTATACGGGCAATTGTATTGGCGTGCGAGCGCGCGGATTACGCCATTATCGGCTATCAGCATGGATATAATGGTTTACTTAATCAAGAATACTGTCTGCTGAATAACAATCAGGTTCATAATCTTATTCAACGTGGCGGTACCGTACTCCATAGTGCTCGCTGTCACGAATTTAAAACTGACGAAGGGGCAAAAAAAGCGGCTGAGAACCTGGATGAACTGGACATTGATACATTAATTGTGATTGGTGGCGATGGTTCTTTCAAAGGGGCAGATCATCTCAGTGCATTTTGGTCAGGACAGGTACTGGGGTTACCCGGCACGATTGACAATGATATTGGTGGTACTGACGCTACCATCGGTTTTTATACTGCTATCGAAACCGCTGTCACATCAATCGATAAAGTCAGGGACACCGCCGATGCCTTTGAGCGCATATTTTTAGTTGAAGTAATGGGCAGACATGCAGGCTTTCTGGCGCTGCACGCGGCTCTGGCCTCATCAGCTGACTACGTCATCTTACCCGAGCTATTTGAAAAACCTGACGTCACCCTTGAATGCATCACTGAACAGTTGAACGAGCGCAGAAAACAAAGTGATCATATCAGCTATATTATTGTGCTGGCAGAAAAACTCTGGCCAGGCGGAATAGATAATCTGGCTAAAGCGTTGACCGAAAAGACCCAATCTGAGGTTAGACCGGTAATTTTGGGACATGTACAGCGGGGAGGCTCACCCGTAAGTGAAGACCGAATTCTTGCCACAAAGCTAGGCGCTTATGCCGTCAGCCTGGTTACTAAAAACGTTTCAGGAGTGATGATTGGCGAGCGCGCAGGTCAAATTGTCGAAGTACCGTTAAAGTTGACTTGGGAAGAATCAAAACCACTTGATAAACAGATGGTTACTACAATGAAAACGCTAATGAATGAGCGTTACGCGTAACGCCTTTCAAGCGCTACGTCTTCATTGCCGCTTTCACTTTGTCTCTGTGCGAGCGACTCACCTTTAATTCTGTATCATTTTGCAAAATGAGATGGTATTCGCCGCTAATATGACTGACCAGTTTTTTAACGTACCTTATATTTGCTATTGCGGAGCGGTGAACACGCACAAATATTCTCGGATTAAGTTCCTGCTCCAGTTCTTTCATTGTCTTACGCATGATATGCATGCCATCTAACGCATGAACACACATATAGTCGCCTGCAGCGTCAATCCACTGAATGTCGTTCACCGCGACGCGGGTCACTTCAGAACCATCTTTTATTGCCAGAATATCAGGATAAGGATCGGTTTCAATGGGTTCACCTTTGGCAAGTTTACGCAGAATCTCTTCGCAATCATCGCCGGTCAGCTCAGCCACCAGATTGACCAGCTTTTGTGACTGCGTATCTTGATATTGATTTTCGAAATACTCACGAACCTTACCCAGTGCCGATGACAGGCGCTCATTGTCGGCGGGTTTAAGCAGATAATCCAACGCATGCACATCAAACGCTTTTATCGCATAACTGTCGTACGCCGTAACAAAAACAATTACGGGAATGGGCTGTTTCAATTCCTTGAGTTTTTGAATTACCTGAAAGCCATTTAAGCCAGGCATCTGAATATCCAAAAACACCAAATCGGGACGTAGCTGACTGATTTTACTAACCGCATCAACGCCGTTCTGACATTCAGCCACGACCTCAATATCACTGTGGCTATCTAAACGCGTACGTAAACCTCGACGCGCCAACGGCTCATCATCAACCACAATTGTTTTTATAATTTTAGTTTGTGTGTTCATACATCGTTAACCTCGTAAGGAATGCGAATTCGCACGCGTACGCCTTTAGGCTTATTATGCTCAATCGAAAAAGCAAAGTTTCTATGATAAAGTGACTGCAACCTGTCGCGAATATTTGCCAGCCCTACGCCATTCTCTCGGGTTAACTGGCCGTTCTGAATATCTGCACCTGGTCCGTTATCTGCAACATCCATTAACAAGTCATTGCCAAAGCTTCGCGCCGTAATGTCAATTCGGCCGCCCTCTTCCATTCGCGAAATGGCATGCTTTATGGCATTTTCAATTATAGGTTGTAAAATCATGCTGGGAACTAACGCTGCCTCACAATTCTGTTCAATATCCCATCCCACATCAAGACGATCATCGAAACGCACCTTTTCAATCTCCAGATATAGACGCAGCGCCTTTATCTCCTGCCCCAGGGGAACGCGCTTGATGGGATCATTATCTAAAGAATAGCGTAAAAAGTCGCTAAGCCGTGAAACCATTGTTTCTGCCGAATCATTTTCTTTTAACAGGATCAGCGTTGATATGGCGTTTAACGTATTAAACAAAAAATGCGGGTTGAGCTGATAGCGCAACATTTTGATATGCGCCTGATGCGCCATGGTGGTCGCTTTAAGGGCGTTCTGTTTTTCCTTTTGCAGCATCTGGAAGTTTTTGATGCCAAAATAAACACCACTCCAGCATCCAATCATAATCAGAGAGTTGATGGTGTTAGTAAAATACATATACCACTCTTCCGGCCGGTATCCGTGCTTGTAAATCTCCCAGTAATTGACGTTTTTTACCACCGCCCATATCAGAGCAACAACATAGCAGGCAACGATTACTATCAGGATCATCTTGAGCGGCGATTGTCTTCGCGCCCACCTGAAGATGTAACGCAGCGGGATGGTCAGCAGCCAGCCGGCGTAAGCATTTAAAAGAATGACAAACATCCAGATGGATCTGACATCATGTAAAAACGAACCGATATAATAGACGATGGCAAAGCCAGTCCATCCGGCACAATGAAGTACCCAGAATAAGCGTTCGTTACTGTCGAAAAGGCGGTGCCAACGGCTCACAAAACTACCGAAATATATAAACTTATAAAAATATTATAATGAATTTAAACGTGAAATTCGCGAGCTTGGTCGTAGCCCTAGGGCGTCTGGTCGCACTTTTAGTTTCAATTGCAACACTAGTAACCAATGTGCATTCGTTTCAGCCAATGCGTCCACCACCATGCTGGCCCGATTAAAAGAAAACGTAAATCTTCTAAAAAAGAAGGCTTTTTACCCTCAATTTTGTGACCCACGAATTGCAGAATCCACATAACAACAAATAGCGCTAAACAAAACTGCCATACAGAAATCTGGTAATACTCAAGTAATTTTATACCACCAAAGGATGCCAGCGTTAATAAGGTCATTGCGGCACCAATGGGTCCAGACAATTTAAAATAATAATACAGTACAGGAATAATGATGAGGTGCGCCCAGTTAATTGCAAATTGTGCCAACCAGTCCGGTCTGGGAATTGACCAAATCAACCCGATAGTCACAAAAAATATGCTGGGTACAGCAATAGCGTGAATCGCCACGTTAGTTTTATTTTGATGGCTTTCATTGTAACGGCTCAACAACCTTTCAATCTGCCGCATCGTATTCTCCTTGCAAACACCTGATGTTAAAATACTGTTAACAAGTAGAGAGTTTACTTATTACTGCTCGATGAGTATATGTTTTTCTAGCAATTTATGGACGGTAGCCTGGTTCTCAGCGAACCTGATGCCGTAATAGTGATGCTCCCGGTCTGAGTTTTTATTCTTCACTTTGCCTACAATCGAGACAGGTTTGCCGGCAGCTTCGTATTGCAAGGTGATACCTTCTTCTTGATCAAACACCGGATAATCAGGATGGATCGCTAGCGCCACGCGGCAACCTTTACTTGATACATCAACGATTATGCCGTGAATTTTGGTGTCAGCGGACTGTTCTGAGGTTTCCACGCTTACGGCAATACCTGGCTGAGCACGCTTTTCTTCTCTTAAACCGAATGTTTGCAATGATTTTGGAAACGTAGTGATCAGGATGCCAAATGGTTTTGTTATTAACTTTATCACTTTGACCCTAAAAGCAATAACATGCCCTACTCCGCCTTCTAGAACGTAACGTACGACTATGCTATTGCCGGGCGTAAGTAAATCGCGGGTGAATTTCCAGTTCGGTGAATTCGGCACCTGAAAAAGAATACCGTGAGGCGCATCCATACCTATATATTGTGTTTTCACCCGTTTGGGAGAAGTGGGTGTCGCTATTTGTAAATCCACCAGTGTGCTTGGCTTTAATGCATGCAGCCATTCAATATCATCACTTGATAAAGCATCGTAATTACGCTTCAAACCCATGAGTAATCGTAATAGTTTTTAAGATGTCTTTATCTAAGCACAAATTCCTGCGGCTGACAAAGTCAACTGAGTGTAGCATCATATGGCAATTCTAAGTATTGAGCGTTTTCTTATGACATCAGCCATTCCCGCAATTCAGTTTACATTGAAAGTTGCATCAATCAGCCAGCACCTTTTTCATATTCACATGCGCATTCCAGCATTGGATCAGGCTTCGGTGGTTGTCTCCCTGCCCGCCTGGATTCCCGGCAGTTATATGATTCGGGATTTTGCCCGTCACATTGTTGAAATAACCGCATGGGATGAACACAACGGCCAGCTGAGCCTTTCAAAAACAGATAAACAAACCTGGAGCATTGATAATCCTGACCGGGGAGTGGTCTACGTACAATATCAAGTATTTGCATTTGACCTATCGGTGCGTTCTGCTTTTATCAACGATGAATATGCGTTTTGCAATGGTACCAGCGTCTTTTTGCAGGTTGAGCAAGCGCAATCATGTGAGTATCAACTTAACGTTGATATGGAAGGTCTGCCTGAAAATTGGCGCTTACACACGTCTATGCCACCATTGCATGAAAGTCAGAAGAATCATTTTGCATGTGAAAGTTATCTGGACTTCATAGACCATCCCATCTTTATTGGGCGCTGTCAGACGCAAACCTTCTCGGTAGGCAAGGTAGACTTTACCCTGTTACTCAGTGGCGATTATTTAATTGATATAAAACGCATTTGTGATGACTTAACGCCTATCTGCTTACATCATCTGAATCTTTTCGATGATGAACCGCCTGTTTCCAGTTATCTGTTTATCACCTTGCTCAGCGACAAAGGCTATGGAGGTCTCGAGCACCTCAATTCAACCGCGTTGCTTTTCCCACGTTTCGATCTCCCGCTGATGGGTGAAGCGAAACAAAGGACGGATAGCTATATCAATTTTTTAAGTCTATGCAGTCACGAGTTCTTCCACACTTGGAATGTGAAACGAATTAAGCCTGAAGTGTTGGTAAAGCCCAATCTTTACTGTGAAGTTTATACCAATCAACTTTGGATGTATGAGGGCTTTACCAGCTATTACGACGAGTTGGCTGTTGCGCGAGCAGGTATTATTACTCCGCAAAAATATTTGGAGATGCTGGGTGAAAACCTGACACGGGTAATGCAGGGTAACGGACGAACCCGACAAAGCGTCGCTGAATCAAGCTTTGATGCGTGGACACGATTTTATAAACAAGATGCCAGCTCGGTAAATCATATCGTTTCTTATTATGTAAAGGGGGGCTTAATCGCTTTGGCTCTGGATTTACTTATCAGAGAACAATCTGATCACCAGCACAGTTTAGATAGCCTGATGCGGATATTGTGGCAGCAGTTCGGTAAACGAAATTTGGGCACCCTGGATAATTCGGTAGTACAGTTATGCAAAGAGCATTTCCAGGTCGATGTCAGCGACTTTGTAGAACAAGTTGTCCATGGCACACAGGATGTTCCGTTTGACCAGCTACTGCACGTAGCTGGCTTATCGCTTCATCAGCGTACGAGAACACATAAAGATGACAAAGGTGGTAGCCCTACTGAAAAGCCAACTCACACCAGAGAGTTGGGGATGATCGTTAAAAATACTGAGGTTGGGGTCATCATCCAGCAGGTCAAAGACAACCTGGCCGCCGACCAGGCGGGTCTGCAAATAAACGATCGTATCATTGCCCTGGATGGCTATGAGGTGAACGAAAATTTACTGCAGCGACTGGTAGAGGTAAGTCAGGAAGATTCACTGCCAATAACCATCATAAGGGACGGTCGACTGCTCACTCGTTCGTTCCCAGTTGTCAGTGCAGAGAAAAACCTCTTTTATCTAAAAATTGAAAACGAGTCGCAGTTTGCAGCCTGGCTAGGTGATATTTAATTTCTGCGCGGCACCAATAAGGCCGGATCAAGGCGCATTTTACCTAAATTGATGCGCCAATCCAGATGAGGCCCGGTTGAACGACCGGTTGAGCCGATGGTGCCGATTTGACGCCCCTGCTCGATCAACTCGCCTACTTTGACCTGCATCTCATTCAGATGCAAAAAAGTAGAAAAAACGCCCATGCCGTGGTCCAGAATGATGGTGTTGCCTGAATAATAGAGATCGTCCGCCAGCGTGACGTACCCCTGAGCAGGTGCAACCACTGGTGTCCCCTTAGGACTCCCTACATCGACACCATAATGTGGCCAGCGTGGCTCGCCGTTTAATATTCGCTGGCTTCCATAAACCCCGGTGATCGGGCCCTCGGCAGGCCAGATAAAGCGAGTAAACACGGCGTCGTAATCACGCACCTTGGCGCGGGCTTGGGACACTTTAGCGCTATCATTTTGAATACGTTCGGTAACTTCTGGCGGCGGCGTGACCATTTTAGGTTCGATCCCGTCGATACGCTGTATATCGTATTCTCTGCTGGTGACGGAAAGGCGTTTTTCAAACCGCTGCCCTTGCTCATCTGTCCAGGTTAGCACGTGGGCCGGCTCTGCTTCTCTGGCAAATCCAATCACAAACTTTCCTTGGGGATTAACCTTAACCGGCTTTCCGTTCAATGTCACTGTGGAACCCGGCGCAACCTGTCCTCTTATCAGGCTTCCCTGGGTCAATTCACCGTTAAGCATCAGGCCTTCGTCATCCTCACTCGCCTGAGCTTTACCCATACTTAATATTAATATGAAAAAAAGGAATTTAATCTGCAACCATCGCACCTTTACCGACTCCTTCGTAGGCAATAACTTTAATTTTGCTATCGGGCAAACGCTGTTTTTGTTGTTCATAAATAAACTGAGCCAGGCATTCGACTGTGGAATCTGTAGTAATGACTTCGCAGGCAGATTTATGCATGATCAGCTCAAAATAGCCCTGAGACGACTCATACGCAAAACACCAGTAGTCGCTGGCATTGTCAATTTGTCCGGTTATTTTTCTCGAGGAAATGTCCACCAGGTCTTCTTCTGTAGCAATATAAATATCTGCCCAGCGTTCAGCCCAATTTTTCTGACTTTGCTGGTCCACTTTATCGTTGCTAAAGAGATCAATTCTTGAGCGATGCCCATGCGCGATACGTTGGCAGTTGCCGTCGTGTTTTTTCAAACCATGCGTATAATGGTAATAAGGAACGTCGATTATTTCAGTGCGCAAATTTAACGTGATGTTATCTACATTATCGGGCAGATGGGTCGCGATAATTTCTTTCAAATAGTCACCAACAGATGCCATGGTTACCGTATCACTATAAATAAACGCATAAGCTTCCGCAGGGCAACGCAGCATTATCTGGCGCGCATCAGCACATTGAAAGCGAACTTCTACTTCTGATTCATCACCACTGTTAATTACTGTTGTAGCAGAGTGTTCAGCGGGAACCAATAACTTGTGATCGACATATTCATCAATCAGCCGTTTGAGATTCTTTTTAACAATGCCGAAATCCTGAACCATACTCTCTTCGTTCAGCTCGCCATCTAAAATGACATCTACGATCCAGCTTTCCCCCACCATGCCACGCTCGTGGCAGAGGTAAGAAAAATCCATCACGGTAAGGTCATTAACAAATAATTGCATGTTACCCTTATTTAGCTTTTCGCTTAGTGCTAACTACGATTTTAAATCGCATTAGTATACGTGTTTTAACAACTGTTCGCAGGCCTTATTCGGTACCTGACTGCCGACTTAATTGGTCTTTCAGATTCGGCGGAATCCCTTTGATGGTTAATGTGTCGGTACTTGGATTATAAATAATTTTATCGCCGAGAAGTTTGCGTTCAAAACTTAGACTTAACCCGCCACCTTGTCCGGTGAATTTGGCAAGTTGCTTTAATGCCGCCGGATCAGGTTGAAAAGAATCCTCCAGTGGCGCCTCCAAACCTGAACTAAATGCCTTGAAGTTATGCTGCGATGCCTCATCACTGGGCAAACGAGCAGACAACTCTGTAACTGACAGATTTTCACCACTGTCTATTTTTTCCTTAAAATACGATTTAACTTCCTGACGATGTTGTTCCTGCTCCTGTGGTGCCAGATTCTCGCTGGCTAAGTAAGCATCAACCGTGCTGACCAATTGCTTGTTTTGCTGTTTTACGTCGACCAGTTCTTCACAACCGATAAACTGCATGAAAAAATCGGATACCTTTCTGCCCATACGCCCTTTTATAAAAGCGATGTAACGCTGTTGTTCCGGCTGGATCTGCCATTGGGTCATATCGATACGTACGGCCAATTGCATGCGCGCCAAATCCAGGTGCTCTTTTGCGGTTAACTCCAGCGCTTGATTCACCTCAACATGAGAGCGAGTATTAAGCAACGTAATCATCAGATACTGGGTGGCAAGGTATTCATACTGACAAAAAATCAGAAACCCGGTTTCCACTTGTCCTGTATCGGTTAATGCCTGAATCAGTTTGTGCGCTGATTGCAGCGAGAATTGATGAAACTGCTGTTCCAGGTCATCACCGCCAGCCTTCTGTGCTGCGACAAACTCCTGCAAACAAAGATTGAAGGCCATGCTCTGTGCATCGTCTGCATCGTGTTCAACAAAGTGCCCTACCCCTTTGCCCGGTTTGGTATTGAAACTGTGATTGATCTGGTGCGCCAGATGTTCAATTTCAGGCGTGACAGTAAGGCATTTTTCGCGGGGTATTGCCTGTATTTTGCCTTCATCATTCACAACAATACGATGAACAACAAAATGATGAATCAGTGCGCTCATAGAGTAAAATTTGCCCTTTTCTTAAAAATTGTTTGAAAAATACCCGAGGATAAGGGAGTTTAGTGAATGAATGATTGTTATCACTCAAACAACGATTATAATCATTTTATTCAAGAATTTATTCTTTTTATAAAAGAAAACATAAAAAAGAGACAACATAATGCCTCAACAAAGCCGTTATCAGGATAAAGATTTTGAAGCCCTGATGAACAAAGTCATTCTGACACTGGAACAGGAAGATGCCGACCGCGATTTATCGTTAATGGTACTGGGAAACGTGATCACCCATATCATGAATACGCAAGTTCCAGCAGCCAACCGTAAGCAATTCGCTGAGCAATTCACCAATATTCTCAAAAAAAGCATTAACGAGTAACCTGAAGAATTATGATATTAGCTGAATCGCCGAGACGGCAACGCGTCACTAAACTGGTTAGCTGGGGACACTGGTTTGCTTTTGTAAACATCTTTCTGGCATTGATAATTGCTTCGGTGTTTATTTTTTCATCACCGGGACCTGATTCGATCATCGGCACGCTTTATTTGCTGTCAAACTGGTTTGGTCACATTGGCTTTTTGACCTTTGCAGGCTTTGTCATATTCGTTTTGCCGCTATGCTACGTGGCAACCAACCCTAAGATAATCAAATCGTTGGCGTCGGTTATTGCTGCACTTGGTTTGGCACTACTGGCGTTTGATGCGCTGTTGTATAATCGTACTGGCTTTCATTTAAATTTTAGCTCCACCGATTTACTCAGAAGCGAAGCGCAGACACAAATCAGTCAATTCGGTCCTCAGCAATGGGGTTACTTATTGCTACTTTTCGTCATCTGGCTTGGCTTCCAGTTGGTCCTGGCAAATGCGATTTGGAAACGGATAGATCGGTTTCAGCAGCGCAAAATTGGTATGCCAGTCACGGTTTTCTTTGTGGTTTGTTTCGTCAGCAGCCACGTAGTCCACGTATGGGCTGACGCCGCGCTCTATCAACCGATAATAAAACAGGACAATATGTTTCCCTTATCCTACCCTGCTACGGCAAAGACGACCATGTCGCGCTACGGCTTGCTGGATTTAGAAACCTATGAAGAACGCAAGCAATTACAGTTTGCTCCCGACATCCACCAAATCGTTTATCCCACTGAGCCGGTGTATTGTGCAATTGATAACAGCAATACCACCTATCTGATCGTGCAGACGGACAATGGCAGTGAGCTGGACACTAGCGCACTGAATTTAAATAAGTCAGATAAGTATTTTACTAACGCATCGTCACTAGACGCCTTAATCATGTCCACCTTGTTTGGTGTACCAGAAATTTACTTTGAGAGTCTTACTCAGGAGCGTCCGGTGTTAATGGAACTGCCTGAGGCATTAGGAATGCCTGTGGCAATCCATATTGATGAGTCGTTACCCACCAGTATGCTCAATGATTACAAGCAACCCATTGAAAGTTCAGGTGCTGGCTTGCACATCGCATTTCTCCCCGCATCTAAGATAAATGCATTTATAGATGATGAGAAAGTGGACCTGGAAAAAAACCAGCTAATTATCGCCACCGGGTTTGCACAGGGTTCGGGCGTGCAAAGAGGTGCATTGCTGACTAACCTTGATGTCAAAGCTGACGCTATCAGCACAGAAGATTTAGCACCCACTATTTTAAATTCACTGGGTTGTAACGCGCCCAGCCAGTTTTATTCTACCGGTCAGGATTTTACCAACCCCCAACGCAACTGGTTGGTCAGCACGTCTGGTGAGCGGGTAATTGTAATCCATGAAAATCAACGAATTGAAGTGTTGAGTAACGGCAGTTACGAGATCACCAATATTGATAACGGCAATCGTAGCAATGCGTCGCTTAATGTTGATTTGCTAAGTCGGGCGATAAAACAACTAACCCGGTTTTCGCAACCTCACTGAGATATCACTACTGCGGGTTCAATTTCAGTAATAGCACTAAACGTGTGGGTACAGGAAGCAGCGATGGCATTTTGCTTTTTTTCTGTCACCCACAATCGTATTGGCACCCCTGCTGCCCGTGCTGCTTCTAAATCACGTATGCTGTCGCCGATCATCACTGAGCGACTCAGATCAATGTTGTAATCCTGCGCCGCTTTGAGCAATAAGCCTGGTTTAGGCTTTCGACACTCACAATCCGTTAGGTATTCACCTTTGCCATCGGTGGGATGATGAGGGCAAAAATAAACGGGAACAGGTGCAATATCGTGGGCCTGAAAACGCGTATTCATCCACTCACATAACCTTTTGAACGTCTCTTCGCTGTAGTAGCCCCTGCCAATACCCGATTGATTGGTCACTATGATGGGCAGATAACCGGCCTTAGTGAAGCGTTCAATCAGCCTGAATATGCCTTCAACAAACTCGAAATCAGCAATTTTTCCAACGTACCCTTTGTCAATATTTATAATCCCATCACGATCGAGAAACAGTGCTTTATTGTGCATGTTCTGGCTCCTTTGGGTCGGGCAAAGATAACTTCCACAGGGTTAATGCAAAGTCAGCAGTGACGCTTTGCAGCGAATTTTCTATCTGTGCACGCTTGTCCTCTGTCAACTTCCACACATAGGGGGTCATGTTCAGAAGCCCCTGTTTTCTATCTGGGTCGTCAAGTTCAAGCTGGAATGAGACTTGGTGCGTTGAGACTGGTGTGAACTTGCTTGATCCCTGCTCTTGTTGAACATGCTGTTTAGGATTGGAATAGATTTTTTGTTTCAATTCCCATAAATGATTTGGGCCTGGTTCAACCATTATCAAAAGCCCGCGAGGACGTAATATCCTGGCATACTCAATCATTTTACCCGGAGCAAAGACCTGTAACACGACATCTTGCGACGCTGCTGGCAGTGGCAGTTTGAAATTACTCGCCACCGCGAATCGCGCTTGGTTAAAGGCTTTTGCTGCTGCCTCAATGGCGAACTTCGAGATATCGACTCCGGCACTGCATACAGGTATGCCTTTGCCCTTTAACGACATGGCGATATTTTGCAGATAACTGCCCTCTCCGCACCCAGCTTCAAATAAAGATAAGGTATCGTCTTGGTTTAAGCAAATATTGGCGGTAATAAGCTCAGTCAGCTTGTCCATTAAGGGGGTATACCCGCCACTTGCGTGAAACAGTCTTCTGGCTTTTACCATGAGTTTGTTATCGCCAGGCTCAAGTGATTGCTTGTACTGTACGGGTAAAAGATTTAAATAGCCTGATTTGGCCTCATCAAAGCTGTGTCGATTGGTACAGGCCCATGTTTTACCGGTTCTAATCAAGCTTTGTGAGCAGAGTGGACATAACCACATGTGATGCAACTCTTGCAAAAAACAATGCGGGGAATTGTAACAAGTTAACGTGAAAGAAGAAAAGAGAGGGACACGCCCTCTCCATCAGGATTTGCCAAACAATTGAAAGATGCTTGAAAAATCTTTATCGGCGTTCCCTTTATTTTGATGTAACTTATACAAACTTTGTGCGGTGGCAGCCATGGGTGTGGATGACTCACTGTTGGCAGCTGCATTCATTGCCAGAGTGAGGTCTTTGTTCATAAGTTTAACCATGAACCCGCCCTGATAGTCTTTTGACGCAGGTACATTCTCCATCACACCTGGGCAGGGGTTATACTTTTGTAACGTCCAGTTACAGCCCGAGCTTTGGAGCATAATATCCGACACGACTTTCGGGTCCAGGCCATTATCAATTGCCAGTTGCAATGCTTCAGACGTACCCGCCATCAGCACGGCAAGAAGCATGTTGTTGCAAATCTTGGCGACTTGCCCTGCTCCCGTATCGCCTGCATGAAACAGGTTTTTGCCCATACACTGTAAAACAGGCGTTGCTTTGGCAATCGCTTCTTCCTTGCCGCCCATGATAAAGGTAAGCGTACCCGCCTGTGCGCCGGCGGTACCACCGGACACAGGCGCATCGACAAAGAGTCGCCCTGCCGCCGTAACCGCTTCACCGACCCCTCTGGCCGATTCAGCATCAATGGTACTCGAATCAATCAATAGAGTGCCTGGCTGCGTTGCTTCAATTAAGCCCTGCTCTCCCAGATAGAGCGACTTAACGTGCTTAGCGGCGGGCAGCATAGTAATAACAACATTGGCATCTTTAACGGCTTCGATGGCGCTGGCCGCTGCTTTTGCCCCTTTACTTTTAAGTGAGGCAACGGCCTCGGCAACCAGATCAAACACTGTAACCTGCATACCACTCTTAATCAGGTTTTCTGCCATGGGGCCACCCATGTTGCCTAAACCGATGAACGCTATTTTATTCATATTATTCTCCTAACAGCGATAATGGGTGAGTGTCTTGTTTCCAGGGTGACTCGAAAAAGTGTGCAATTAAGGATTCTGGAACCTCTTCTACCGAACTGTAGCGCCAGTTTGGTGTGCCATCTTTGTCGATGAGCAGCGCTCTCACGCCTTCCTGAAACTCGCCCACTTCACCGCAGCGGCAAGACATGATCAGCTCCATTCTAAAACAATCAGCTAAAGATAGTTCCGCGCCACGCTTAATTTGTTCATAAACTAAGTGTGCAGTGATCGGTGAGCCTGCTGACAACGTTTTCTGCGCACGTGATAGCCACTTATCATCACCGCTTTGCATGTGCTTTATGTTTTGCACCACTTCAGCAAGGGAATCAGCGCTGCACAATTCGTCAATCAGGTTCTGTCGACTTTCTACATTCGAATGCGCAATCTCATTCTTTTCAGGCGCAAAGCTGGCGAGCAAGTGGCTCAGTTTTGCAGATACATCGTCTTCACTTAACCAATCATGTGCCAGTATTGCGTCAAGTGCATTTTCCCTTGCAGTGTCGGCGCAGAGAAGATCTGCGAGACCTACAAAGCGGGCGTCAGCAGCATTGATACTGGCTCCAGTCAACCCAAGAAACAAACCGCTTTTGCCGGGTAAGCGCGGAAGAAAGTAACTGCCGCCGACATCCGGATAAAGACCTATGGTAATTTCTGGCATCGCCAGTCTCGAGCTTGGCGTGACAACTCTGTGACTAGCGCCGCAAAGTAGCCCCATACCACCACCCATAACGATTCCACTACCCCATGCGATGATGGGTTTGGAATAAGTGTGAATGGTATAGTCCAATTCATATTCAACGGTAAAAAATTCTTGCAAAAAACCCGGGATCGCATCGGGCGAGGCTTTCATGGCTTGATGCATAGAAACCACATCTCCACCTGCACAGAACGCTTTGTCTCCGACGCCATCAATCATCACCATGACAACATCTTCTCGATTCTGCCAGCTCTTCAGCGCATCTAACATGATCTTAGCCATTTCCAGATCAAGTGCATTGAGTGCTTTGGGCTTATTCAACGTCAAATGTCCCAGGATCTGACCCGATGATGTCTCCCTTTCCTGCACGAGTACCGGGGACTGCATATCCAGGCTTTCTACCATCAACTTTTCTCCTTATCGAATTTCTCTTTCATCGGATATCAAACGACGCCCGATGATGACTCGCATAATTTCGTTGGTGCCTTCAAGAATTTGATGGACACGCACATCACGGACATGACGTTCCAGCGGATATTCTTTAATATAACCATAGCCGCCGTGCAACTGTAATGCTTCGTTGCACACGTTGAAGCCGACGTCGGTGGCAAAGCGTTTCGCCATTGCACAATAGGTAGTTTTATCGGCGTCACCGTGGTCAAGTTTAAATGCCGCCAGACGTACCATCTGGCGGGCTGCTACGAGTTCTGTGGCCATATCTGCCAGTTTGAACTGTAACGCCTGAAACGCAGCGATGGGCTTGCCAAATTGCTCGCGCTCCTGCATGTAGTTTCTCGCTGTATTAAGCGCCTGCTGAGCCGTACCGATAGAGCAGGTTGCGATATTAATACGTCCGCCGTCAAGTCCTTGCATTGCCAATTTAAAGCCCTGGCCTTCCTCGCCTAAACGCCAGCTTTTTTCAAGCTTTACATTGTCAAAAGTGATCATACGGGTGGGCTGCGCATTCCAGCCCATTTTCTCTTCGGCTTTGCCATAACTGATCCCCTCTGCATTAGCTGGAACGGCAAAGGCAGAAACCCCCTTAGGGCCTTCCTCCCCGGTGCGTGCCATCACAACTAATACGTCAGTGCTTCCCGCCCCTGATATGAACACTTTACTGCCATTTAAAACGTACCCGCCGTCCTGCTCTTTAGCGGTCGATTTAAGTGATGCCGCATCGGAACCTGCACCTGGTTCGGTTAAACAGTAAGATGCCAGTTTCTGTCCGGTAACCAGATCATCGCACCACTGGTCTTTTACTTCCTGTTGCCCCCAAGTTGCAATCATCCAGGTTGCCATGTTGTGAATCGTCAGCATGGCGGTGGTCGTGGTGCAGCCCATCGCTAACTCTTCGAAAATAATGGATGAATCTAATCTTGAAAGCCCCAGGCCACCGCTCTCTTCCGGCGTGTACAGGCCACAAAAACCTAGCTCTCCTGCCTTTTGGATGGCTTCAACGGGAAAGTGGTGTTCTCTGTCCCATTGCGCCGCGAACGGCGCCAGTTCCTGTTCGGCGAATTGCTTCGCCGTTTGCGCAAAAGCGATTTGATCTTCTGTTAACTCAAAGTTCATGCAAGTACCTGCTTAATCCAGTGAGATAGTCATGTTCGGGCCACCTGGGATGTCGTCTTCCAGCCAGCGCGAGGTAATAGTTTTAGTTTCTGAGTAGAATCGTATGGCTTGCTTGCCGTACGCGTGCAAGTCGCCATAGAAAGAATTTTTCCAGCCAGTGAAAGAGAAGAATGGCAATGGAACAGGGATTGGGATATTGATACCCACCTGACCTACCGTCACTTCACGCTGATATTTTCTTGCCGCAGGGCCGCTGTTAGTAAAAATAGATGTACCATTGCCATACGGGTTGGCGTTAACCAGCGCAAGCGCATCATCTAATGATTCTGCCCCCATGCACGAAAGTACCGGGCCAAAAATTTCTTCTTTATAAATGTCCATCTCTGCCGTGACATCAGAAAAAACGGTTGGGCCAATCCAATTCCCCTTCTCGTAACCTTTTAAGGTGAAGTCAGAACCGTCGACCAGACATTTTGCGCCTTGCTGTTTACCTTTTTCGATCATACTTAGCACGCGCGCTTTAGCCTGCGGACTGATCAACGGGCCGAATCCGGCGTTTTCATCATCCCACAAGCCAGGCTTGACTTTACTGATACGCTCGGCCAGTTCCGGGATCCACTTTTGTGATTCGCCCACAAACACTGCAACCGAAATAGCCATACAACGTTGACCGGCAGCCCCTACTGACGCTCCCACCAGGTTGTTTAGCACATGCTCTTTATTTGCATCAGGCATAATCACCGTGTGATTCTTGGCCCCAGCAAAACATTGCGCTCGTTTCATGTGCGATGTAGCGGTACGGTAAATATGTTGACCTACCGGCACTGAACCAACGAAGGACACCGCCTTTATTCTTGGATCGGTCAATAATGGTTCAACTTGTTCTTTACCGCCGTGTACCACGTTCAGTACGCCATCTGGTGCGCCGGCTTCTTTAAACAGCTCAGCCAGTTTCATTGGCGTTAAAGGATCCTGTTCAGAGGGTTTTAGTACGAACGTATTCCCGCACGCAATCGCCATCGGGAACATCCACAACGGAATCATTGCAGGAAAGTTAAACGGTGTGATACCGACGCAAACACCCAGTGGTTGAATATAACTGTAAGTATCAATTCCACGGGCAACGTTTTCGACTGTTTCGCCCATCATTAAAGAGGGGACATTCATAGCCTGTTCAACCACTTCGATACCGCGCCAAACGTCGCCTTTCGCGTCGTCAAAAGTTTTACCGGTTTCTGACGCCAGAATTTTAGCGATATCTTCCTGATGCTCTTTGAGCAGCGCCTGATAACGCATCATTATGCGCGCACGCTGGGTCACAGGCACTTCACGCCACGTTTCAAATGCTTTTTCTGCACTGGCAATAGCCGCTTCCATTTCGGCATCGGTGGCCCGTGGCGCTTGCGCGATCACTGAATTGTCGGCCGGATTAGTTACATCGATAAATGAATCACAGGAGGATTGAACAAATTCTCCGTTGATGAGTAAAGGAACCTTTTGCATTGCAACCTCAACATTGTATGGTCTGATAGGTGATACAGTACCTAAAAGTTACCCTTGACGTAAACGTAAACCTTAGATGCTGTATATCATTGCATGTAAATTTAATGTGACAGCGCTGTTATGGTAACAGTTCAGTTGCTAATTATCCTGTTCCCTTTATAGTGAGGGATTACAAATAGTTCATGTCACTTTTTACATCTCGTCACAGTTGCATTCTTGCCGATGTCATAGAGGAAAATGAAATGCTGTATCGATTGGCCATTGTTGAAGATAACGCCACTGCAAGAGGCAATCTGCGTAGTCACATCCTACCGCTTGGTCAATTTGAAATCAGCAGTTTCAGCAATGGGACTGAGCTAAAATCGGCGTTAAAAAAACAAAATTTTGAACTCATCCTGATGGATTTTCATCTCGGCCAAAGCAAAAATGGCGTTGAATGGGTACAGCAACTGAGACAAAGCAGGTATATCAAACCAAGTACAGGTATCATTTTTATTACCTCTGATAGAATGCCTCAGACTATTGGTCAAATCATTGATTTACATCCCGACCTATTGATTATCAAGCCCTATACCATCGCCACTATTACCCGCTCAATTTCCCACTACTTAGACTACCGGGAGTATGCATCGTCGGCGTTGTTTTCACTCGACAATGATGACCCCCGGGATGCGGTGGCCAAATTAACCAGCCTGATGCGAAAGAATTTACCGCCAAAAATTAAATCGGACGTGCAAAAACTGAAAGCACGATTGCTGATTGAAGCGGGACAAGTGAAGCTAGCAAAAAGTTTATACGATACCGTGTTAGAAAAGTCTGACAAAGTGTTGTGGGCGCAGTGGGGAAAAATTAAGTGCCAATATATCAATGGCGATTGGCAACATTGTTCCGAGCAGTTAGAAACAATGATGAATTCGAATTTAGCCAAAGACAAGGCGCTTGAGTGGCTAGCCGGACTTAGTTTTGAGCAGCAAAACTGGGATCGGGCAGAATATTATCTTGAACAAATCAATGTCAGCGACTTGAGTGCTCAGGCGACTAAGCTTAAATCGATTACCTACCAAAAGCAGGACAAGGTGATTGAGGGGATCGACCTGTTGCAGCGAAAACGTGATGTCAATCGCGCTGCGCGAGACAAGTATACCGAATTTACCTTCGAGCTTGCCGCATTTTATTTAAGTATTGCCGAGCACCAACCACACAACAATCGAACGCAAAGTGTGTCGCAAGCTAAGCGACTTGTGGGGGTCGCTGGTCGTAACCAAGGCGACTTGCAGCTGATTCAAAAGCGCGATTTTTTACTTGCTTATTCTGCCTTACTTGAAGGGGATGAGGAAAAAGCACGTCACTACGTTAGTGGGGACAACATGCAGGCTTTCACTCGCACCGATCCCCCTACTCTGCTCACCGCGGCGAAAGTTTTCAGCGGATTAGGCGATAAGGAACAGGCCAAGAATTTAGTTGTCATGGCGCATCAACGAAATCAGAAATTACTTAATATTGCTGAACAAGTGACTAACAGTGATGCGTTGTTTTCGGGTGAGATAGACATGGGTATAGCGGAGGAACGGGCAACCCAACTTAATGAAGAAGGCACCATTCTCTTTGTTGATAAGAAGTATACGAACGCAATGGATAAATTTTATTCAGCAGCACAATTAATGCCCGAGGTTTCAGCCTTTCACCTCAACCTATTGCAATGCATGGTTGAGGCTAAACAGGCAGTTTTCAGGCGTACCAATGTCACTGTGCTGATTAGTTCACTCAAACAGATGAACAAAATGAACGTCGCTAATAAAAAGCGCTTCGAACAAATTCAACATGCGGTGGCGAAAAAAAATGATCTGTTTTCAGCCCCGTCACCAACTACCACCACTTCAACTCAACCCTTCCCCGAGAGCAGCTAAGCGTTTCCTATATTTCTTTTCCAAACTTGGACACTCACCTACATTTTTCACTGGGACACTCACCGAACTACGCCACAGTACAGTATTGTTCCCCGGAGCTTTCTGGCAAAGTTGACTAACGTTTCCCTTTGCTTGCCAATTACTGATGCCTCTTCCAAGAAAAGCGCTGATTTCACTATCTGAAACCACCTATTATCATTGTGTATCTCGTTGTGTGCGTCGAGCTTATTTATGCGGTGAAGACCGATTAACCGGGCAGAGCTTTGAACATCGGCGGCAATGGGTGGAAGAACGGCTACTGTGCCTGGCTTCGATGTTCGCAATTGATGTATGTGCGTATGCAGTCATGAATAATCATACCCACGTTGTTCTGCATGTTAACGTCGAAAAAGCGCTTGGCTGGTCGATTGAAGAAGTTATCAGTCGCTGGCAGAAGCTCCACAAGGGCACCGTGCTGACTCGCCGTTATCTGGATGTGACAGAGCGTAACTTGCTCACCAGTGCCGAGATGGAGGCGGTTCATGCGATTACGCAGGTATACCGGCGACGCCTTTACGATATCAGTTGGTTTATGCGCTTGCTTAATGAGTTTATCGCGAAGCAGGCCAATAAAGAGGATAAATGCACGGGACGTTTCTGGGAGGGGCGTTTTAAATCGCAAGCGTTACTGGATGAAACTGCATTAGCGGCATGCATGGCTTATGTTGATTTAAATCCTGTTCGCGCTAACATTGCCAAAACACCCGAGCACTCCGCCCATACCAGTGTTCAACGGCGTATCAGCGCAGCAAGGCAAAATTGCCAACCAAAAGAACTGATGCCATTTACCGGTTGCCGCGCCCTTCGCCACTCTTCGGGGCTCCCCTTTCGACTTGAGGACTATCTGCAACTGGTGGATGCGAGTAGCCGCAGTTTTCGTTCAGATAAGCGCGGCCGTGTTAACAGCCCCTTACCGATACTGGTGCGTGCAGGGCTGAGCTCGGTAGACTGGCACTGGCTGATTACAGGAATCGAAACTCAATTTTCACACCGCATTGATTTAGTATCAATCAAACATAAACTTGAGCGCATAGCACACTTGAACACTGCCTAGCATCATTCATTCAACCAGCTTTGAACCCCGTTCTTTAACCCAAGCTACAGCATTGGTTTGCGCCGGTGCACGTCAAACTTGACGGGGCCATCCCCTACCCGTTTAGAGCCAGTTCGCAATCAACATTGCATACGCTGCCTTAAGCCCTTAGGCAATGTTCACTGTGGATTAACTTCACGGAATGCCCTCTCTCTGTATTCATGCACGATGTGAGTGTCACGGATGCTACAACTAACTCATCTATTCTTATTGAAAGATCAAGTGAGTGTCTTTGCTTAAAAGAAGGTGAGTGTCCTTGGAAGAAACTTGAAGGAATGGGTGGAATAGGTTGCATTACTTGACTCTGATGCAATCAAGATTATAGTCAAATGATGGCTTTGCAGCGTCTTAATAAATTTAGTTTTGATGTAAATTGAGAAGCACTTTTTATTTTAGAGGGACAGAGGTTATGTTAAGGACGATTTTCTTATTTGTATTATTACTTTCAACAAATCATGCATTTGGTCAGGATGACTGGATTGACACCTCCAAACACGAGGGCCTGAAAACTATTCCAACGGACTATCCATTTAGCGTGTATTCCACCAATAACTCAGTCCAAGATGCAACCGATACATTAAACACGCTACATCAGGCACACCGTTATTTTAACGAACTATTCTCTATCGACTTACCCTTTTCCGTCATGTTGCTGGACAATAGAAATTGGTCCCGTTTCGCGTTTTATCCGCCACCGGGGATGCCACAGGCGTGGCAAGGTAATATCATTCTCGGCGCTGAAAAATCTGCAATTGCGCACCAGGTAAGCCAGGCATTGTCTCAACTACCTGCATCACAGCTCACGCAACTGACACAGGTTTATGGGTCCCCCTTGAATCTGGATCTGTTCTATAGAGATACGCTGTCGGTTCATGAGCTTGCCCATCTGTATCATTTTTACAGTGGCACTAAGCCACAACGCAAGTCGCTACAGGAACTGTTTGCAACATTGGCTATGGTTGCGTTTTTCAAGCAGGCCGATTGTACTTCTTGCTACGAGAGGATGAATGCCTACCCACAGTTTATCCTGCGCGGTGGAGACAGAGACATAGAATTTAAAACGCTGGCTGACTTTGAAGAGAAGTATTTAAATGGTCTTGGCCCACGTAATTATGAATGGTTTCAGATGCATTTTTACCAACATGCTGTACAACTTTTAGAGAGTGAAAATAAAACGTTACTGATAAAATTCAGACACTTTTTGCTCGAAACCGACCTAAGTAAAATTGAGAGAATGTCTGACAATGAATTGATTGAAGCACTGCGCCAAAACATAGGCAGTGATGTCGCAGATATTTTTGAACACTGGCAGTCACCGAAACAAACAGACGTGTAAATCAGCGCGCTGAAAATAATGGGAAAATGGCAGACCTTATTGATAATCTTCCCAATACTTATCAATAAAACTGCCAAACAAAAACTTATTCCGGTTTTGATAGCCGCGTCAACAAACTAGATGTGTCCCAGCGGCTTCCCCCACTTTTTTGCACATCAGCGTAATATTGATCAACTAAAGCGGTAAGTGCGAGGGTGGAACCGTTACGGCGGGCCTCATCTAGTGCAATCGCTAAATCTTTGCGCATCCAGTCCACCGCAAAGCCAAATTCGTATTCTCCCTTTAGCATTGTCTGCGCCCGGTTTTCCATCTGCCAGGATTGCGCAGCTCCTTTGCTGATTACGTTAATCACCTGCTCACAATCCAATCCAGCCTGTTGACCGAAATGCAATGCTTCGGCCAGTCCCTGAACAATGCCGGCAATACAAATCTGGTTCATCATTTTCGCCAGTTGACCACTACCGCACTCGCCCAGCAACTGGCTGTGGCGTGCGTAACACGCCATAATAGGTTCAACTTTTTCAAAATAGTCTCGCTCCCCACCACACATTACGGTTAGCTGGCCATTTTCCGCGCCCGCCTGACCGCCCGACACAGGCGCATCGATAAAACCGATCCCACGCTCTTTGGCTTCCTGATGCAACTGCCGAGCAACTGCGGCTGAAGCAGTAGTATGATCAACCAAAATTGAACCAGCCTGCATAACTGCTAATAATTGTGTTCCCACGGCAATCACATCGGTGTCGTCACCAACACACATGAACACGACATCCTGTTCTCTACCTGCTTCACGCACAGTTGAAGCGCTTTGTCCCTGGTGTCGTGCGCACCATTCGTCTGCCCTGGAAACGGTTCGGTTATAAACTGTTACGCTGTGTCCCGCCGAAGCAAGATGACCCGCCATGGGTGATCCCATTACACCAAGACCAACAAAACTCACTCTAAATGTCTTCATAAAATCTGGCTTGCATTTACAAATGTTGTGGATAAATACTACCAAAGAATCACGACATCAGATATCGTGAATGTTAGGAACTGTAAAAAGGAACCAGATGAAAAAGTCAGTTTACGATTTTAGCGCAGTAAAAAACGATGGCAGCGAAATCTCACTGAATGAATTCGCTGGCCAGGTCTTACTTATCGTGAATACCGCAAGTAAGTGTGGTTTTACCTACCAGTATGAAGGTCTTGAAAAGCTGTACCAGGAGTTTTCTTCGAATGGCTTTTCAGTGCTGGCTTTTCCATGCGATCAGTTCGGTAATCAGGAGCCAGGCACTGACGAAGAAATTAAACAATTCTGCGACTTTAATTATTCAACCACCTTCCCTTTATTTAAAAAAATAGAGGTTAACGGCGACAACACGCATCCGCTGTATGACTATTTAAAGCATGAAGCGCGGGGGCTGCTTGCAACAAAACGCGTTAAATGGAATTTCACTAAGTTTCTGGTCAACCGCAAAGGGAAAGTAGTTCGTCGTTTCTCTCCCGCACTGAAACCTGAAGCGTTGACCTCTGAGATTAAGCGCTACCTTAATGAGGCTTCTTAATAAGCAAATGAATATACTTTCCAAACCATTTGAAAGGAGTTTGTTGGCAATAGTTGATTTCCAAATCAAGCAGCTGTTTTAGTTGATGGTCATCTGCAGGCTTGCCTTTCATGTAATCGTGAAAACAGCGAACCCCGGTAACTTGCTCAACATACAGGCCTGAGTTTTCGACGTGCTCAATCACTTGTTGAGGACGTAACGGGTTCTTAGGGTTGAGCCTGACTTGATTTCTCACCTTCATTCCTTGCGCAATATAATCAAAATTTCCATATAACGCATTGGTAAAAAGCGCGGCATCATGGTTAAAAAAGCTCAGGCTTAAAAAGCTTCCCGCTTTCATTTCGTTAAGAATAATGGACAACGTATCGAGAGGGGTGTGTAACCACTCAAGCACCGCATGACAAATAATCATATCGAATTGATTAAAATCGGTCACAGCCTGCAATGTCTGATGGCGGAACGTCACATTCTCCATCTCGGCTAAATTTACCTTCGCATGCGCTAATATTTCCGCAGAGGCATCAGTGAACACAACGTTATGACCTGCTGATAGAAACGCTTTAGTCATCAAGCCGGTGCCGCCCCCAATTTCTATCACGCGCATTGGCGTGGCGTGCAAGTGAGTGTCCAGGGCATGCAGCAATACTTTATGGCGTAGCTGCCCTTTTGTGGTCCCGTAAATATTTGTCGCAAACTTCGATGCAAGACCATCAAAATGAATGTCAGATTCGTGTTTGTTCATTGCTACGCCGGGTTATCCACATCAATAAATTTAACCTCCACATCCAGCGTTGAAGCCAGATATTCGCCCACTGCTTTTACCCCATAGCGCTCGGTAGCGTGGTGCCCTGCTGCAACATAATGAATACCAGACTCCCGGGCAATATGTGTGGTCTGTTCGGATATTTCACCACTGATAAATGCATCTATACCCAACATTAAAGCCTGCTCAATAAAGCTCTGTCCGCCCCCTGTGCACCAAGCCACACGGCTAATCGGATCTGCTGTATCTCCCACTACCAGAGGTACTCTGCCTAATTTGCTGGAGATTAGTTGAATAAACGCTTCACGAGACTTTGGTGTATTGTAATGTCCCTGAAACACAATACCTTCTGGCGAAAATGAAGGTGCAGCAAAGTAACCGTCCATTTGCAGCACTTTACCAAGTTGAGCGTTATTACCCAGCAGTGCATGAACATCGATGGGAAGGTGATAGGCAAACAAGTTAATATCATTTTTTATCAACGAAGCGATTCTCCGGTACTTAATGCCAGTGATCGACGGCGATTCACTCTTCCAGAAATAGCCATGATGCACCAGTATGGCATCAGCATTAGCTGCAATAGCTTCATCAATTAATGCCTGCGACGCTGTCACCCCCGTCACAATCAACTTGATATCATCTTTGCCTTCAACCTGAAGCCCATTTGGACAGTAGTCATTCACTTTGTCAGGTTGCAATAAATCATGTAATTCTTGTAACAATAGCTGCCTGGTAATGCTCACAATTTCACCTAAAATTAGACATATCGTTAAGAAAACGTTATAAAAACATAGTCTATACCAATTCGCATTGATTTTATCATTAACCGGAAACAAAGAGTCATAACAATAATGAGTGATTTAGATAAAGATACAGTACTAGCTGATTTCACCAAAAACTTTAAAAATGCTGAAGGCAAAAAACCTGAAATAGAAGCCAAGGGTGGCTGGTACAGTGTTAATGGTGGAAAAAATTTGCGCCTGGCCCAACTTCAGGAGTGGTCTGAGGAACTCGCTGGCGGAAAGCGAGCTAAGGCGGATGATAAAAAAGAACCAACGAAAAAAGCTGAAGCAAAAGCTTCAAAGACTAAAAAAGCACCAGCTAAGAAATCCAGTGGAGCGAAAAAGTCTAAATCCAAGAAAGGGAGTTTCTCTGTCAAAGCGTTTTGGGCAGAAAAAACAGAACAGGAAAATCCTGGCTCACGACCACCTCGTTAATTTCGTCTCTCACGGCCTTTTTTAAGGAAAAAGAAGGCTGCTAACCTTTAACCTTTCGTAACGTACTGTCTAGAAAGTTAGCAAAATTCTGTTTGTCTTTCTGACTCAACGCCGCCGGCCCTCCCGTTTGCACCCCACTGCTACGCATCGTATCCATAAAGTCCCTGATATTAAGCCGCTGTCTCACGTTCTGCTTATCTAACACATCCCCTCTAGGGGTGAGCACGAATGCATCTTTTTCAACAACTTCAGCAGCTAACGGGATGTCAGAAGTTATCACAAGATCACTCGCTTCAACACGACGAACAATTTCATTGTCAGCAACGTCAAAACCTTTTTCTACCTGCAGCAGGTTCACAAAACGATGTGCAGGCAGCCGAAAAGAATGATTTGCGACGAAGGTAGTTTCAGTTTGTGTTCTCAGTGCTGCCTTAAATAATATTTCTTTAATCGCAACGGGGCATGCGTCTGCATCAACCCAAATCTTCATTGTCCTTCCCTTTTAGTTATCAACCAGGCGGTCGATTCTACAGTGCATTTACCTTTCAATTTTTCAGGTAAAATTGATGTTTCGAGTTTTGTTAAAGAGTATGCGTGCGAATAATAACGTTTAACATCGTCAGTGGTAATAGCAAATGGCGGCCCTTTCATCAATGAAACGTCATAGTTTAATGTGATTAGCAGTTGCGCCGCGTAATTTGAAATAGTTGGAAGATGAAAAGTGTAACGTGTTCGCAAATCTTCAGGTAGTGCAACTAATGAAGCGCGATCATAAACACAATCGACATCAAGTAAATGGATTTGCTTCAGATCGAAAATGTCCCCCTCATAGATTGTGATACCAGGAGCAGAATAGGCGATAAACTTTCCCATCGTTTTGATATCAGGGGTACGTTGAAGTTGGCTGAACAGCGCATCGATGGCTTTACTACTTAACTCAACGCCTGTAACTTTATAACCATTGTCCAACAACCAGCCAATATCAAGGGTTTTTCCGCACAGCGGTACAAAAACGTGACCACCCATCGGGCATATCCGCTGAATATATTTTTTTAAGTACTGATTAACAGTGCTTTCGTGAAATCCAATGTCCTGATTTTCCCAGCGTTCGAACCAAAACTGTTTTTCCACAACTTAGTCTCTCCTGTTGGTACCACTTGCAATCCCACATGAAACGAACGGTATTAAATGTCGAATGACATCCTCAATATTGACCTGTTGATGGAAGTCTGACTCTGCTATTTCTTTTAATGCCTGGCTGGAAGACATGGAAAAAACAAAACTACCTAACGCAAAGTGCAGACGCCAAAAAAGCTCTTCATCATCTACTTCAGGTAAACACGCTTTTATCTGCATTATCAGTTTCGAAATAGTCGAACCGTATTGCGTCATAATGAATCTGCGTAGATGGCCTTGTGTCTCATTGTAGCCGCGACCTAAAAGCTTCACAAAAATTTCGGTGCCACCGGGGCGCATTTCATTTAACGACATGGTTGGCTCAACGAGCCGATCTAACACTGCATTAATCGATTCAATTTGAGGCGTTTTTAACGCTTTTTCGATCAGCGGCATCAACACGTCAAAGTAGCGTTGCAGTACCGCTTGAATCAAATTTTTTTTATTACCAAAATGATAATTAACTGAAGCAAGGTTAACTTCCGCTTTAGAAGTGATCTGACGCATGGACGTTTGCTGGAAACCCTGCTCGGCAAACAGTGTCTCTGCGGCATTCAATATGCGTACTTTGGTCTTAACGGCCATAAGTTTATATTAAAACCAGCTCTTAGCCTGACTCAGTGCACGCATGACGGACCGTTCTGCAGCGTGAGCAAATGACATTCCCAGTTTTTCTGCCATGTTTTTCTTTACTGTGTATTTTACGCTAAAAATTTCACGCTTGGGGTAGTGAGATAAAATGTAATCATCAGACGTCATAATCTCATCAACCAAACCAAGTTCTTTGGCCTTCATTCCAGGCCAGAATTCGCCGGTTGCGACTTTATTGATATCCATCTGCGAACGTTGGCTTTGCACATACTCTTTAAATAAGTCATGAATTTCTTCAATTTCTTCACGAAATTTCGCTCTACCTGCATCGGTATTTTCGCCAAAAATAGTCAGGGTTCGTTTGTACTCACCGGCAGTGTGCTGTTCAAATTCGATGTCATTCTTTTTAAGCAGCTTGTGAAAATTGGGCAGCTGAGCAAGCACACCAATTGAGCCGATATAAGCAAACCGTGATGCCAACAAATGGTCAGCGACACATGCCATCATATAGCCACCACTGGCAGCCACCTTATCAACCGCAATCGTCAGCTTAAGGCCTTTATCCTTTAATCGCTGCAATTGTGATGCGGCCAAGCCATAGCCGTGCACCACGCCGCCACCACTCTCAAGGCGCACCAACACTTCATCCTCATCACTGGCAACACACAAGATGGCAGTCACCTCTTCGCGCAAGCGCTCTACTTCATGGGCATCCATAGAACCGTGAAAATCTATCACAAATAAACGCGATTTGTCTTTGGGCTCATCTTTCTTCGCTTTTTCTTCTTTTTTCTGCTCTTTCGCTAACTTTTTAAGCGTTGCTTTATCAAGCAATACCGTGCGCGCATACTGAGTGATATCTTTCAGTTGATTGGTAAGAGATAGAATTTCAAGCTGTCCTTTGCCCTGTTTTTGCTTGCTGGCTGCACCAGCAATAGTTGCCACAACCACGATTAAGGCCACAACAAAGGTAACTGCTTTCGCTAAAAATAGCCCGTATTCGTACAAAAACTCCAAACTCATCTCCTTTAAAATAAAACAAAAGGACCCTGGCGGTCCTTTTGATCGTTAGTATATCAGCTAGTTTACCAGCGATAACTTACTCTGACGACAGTGTTAACTGGTTAATTTTATTTTCTTCTATTTCAGCTTCAGTAAATAAAATGGGTCTAAGCTGTGGCATTTCAGAGTACAACTCTGTTTGATCAAGGAAATGCTCACTACCGTAAACTCTGGATTGAGAATACGTCAAAATCCCCCTGCCCTGAGGCCCATTTTCGGTGAAGTTGATCACCACCATCCAGCTGCTGCCATAGTTGATATGATATCCGGGCGCTTCCGCACTCATAATGGTATCACTATTTAAAGGCGCGTAGGTGTGGCGAGGCAATAAGGTCCCATTGTTTTCGGGCACGATATTGAAAACGTTAAACCCGCCCTCAATATTGTGTGCGCCTGCCCATGGCAATTTATTACCTGAGGGTGAGCCGTCAGGTAAACTTCTTTCGACAAACTGCACTTCGCCCAGGGTTGCATCAGGTGCAACACCTGCTGCATTCAATACCTGGACTGCCTGAGCGAATTGATTAAGCGTAGTTTCGTTTTGCAACAAGCCCGAAGGGGTTGTTACAGGTTCGGCTGGATTAAAAGGCACTTCCCACTGTGGATCGTTGTCGAATTTAAATGCAAACTCCCTGAACACATGACCTGCAACACTGTTTCTATTCATGGTTCCATCCCAGGTGGATAAGGCGGCGCAGGCTGCTGAAATATCGACCATCTCGCCTTCCACATCAACCGGAGTGGAACCCTGATTTTCGCATAACTGCAACACACTGCTTAAAACATCTTCAGCCAGATAACTTCGATTGCTTAGCAACAGGCTTTCAACTTCTTCAGGTGCGAACGTATTATCACTGCCCGCTCCTTCACGCAGAAACTTCTGCGCCATGCGTGAACGCAGGCTTTGTTGGTTACCCGTTTCACCATACAGAGGAGATACACCCTCTATCGGTGATTCCAAGTTAGTCAGCCAGAAGCTGTCATTAGAATTTTGAACGTAATCATTGCCTTCGTACTTAGGTGCATTTTCATAGGGAACGGGGCGTTCAAAATCGAATACCGACAGGTGACCAGGCAATACAGTAAAGCCGGCCGCGGCTTTCGCACCTACCAACAAGGGATTCGTGGTCATTTCTTCAATGGCCGTTTCGGTTAAAAATGGAACCGTTGAATCATCGATGTAAAACACTTCACCTTCTTTAGACGAAGCCATGGTGTTGTTAAATATGACACCATCGTAATCTTTAAATGCCTGTTTGAATTCCTCCATACTGGAAGCCATATTCATTGCTAGCCAATGGTCAACAACATCAAAGTTCGGAAGATTGGCATCTTTGATTGCATACGCATTTGTACCATCCCAGTCAAAGTTGCCAGGTACCTCAATCATCGGTCCGTAATTCGTGTAGTAAGCAGTTTTATTTAGCTTGAACGTAGAACCGGTTCCATCAGCGACTTCTATTTGCATATCCTTTTCGAAGATGGTTACGGGTTGACCATCGACTGTATGCGTCAGGTTACTTTCATCACCTTCATCCAACGTGAGTTGATAAACCACAAAATGTTCGGCAGTAGAAAACGTGTGTGTCCACGCCACATCTTCATTAAACCCAATATTAACAGCACCGGGTAAGCCCATTAATGAACTGCCAGTAACATTTAAATGCTCGGGAATAATGGCATGAAACTGCCAAAAACGAAGATTGCCGGTATGTGGGAAATGCGGGTTCGCTAACACCATCCCCATGCCATTGGTAGTTTTGTCGCTGCCTAATCCCCACCCGTTTGAACCCATATCCTGGGGATTCTTTTCTGGTAATGACACTTTAGGCGTTACGTTAAGCTTTGTAGTCGAATCAACTGCATCTGGTGTAGGAAGGTAATCTTTACCTGGAGGAGCCGCAATGAACATGGTATCCAGAAAATTTGCAGCACCCGGAAGCAATGCAACACCTAACGAATAGGTGAGCAAATCCACACTATCTATTTCCTGAACCCAGGGTTGGCCAGCACACGCAGGATCCTGATCTTCTAACGGCGTATCCGCCAAATATTTGTTATATCCTTTAGTATAACCACTAAACATAGCTCGGCTGTTTGCCGAAAGCCGCGGCAAGTTTTCTTCTGCCAGCTCCCTGATCCCAAGCGTCAAAAAACCAAAGTCATTGATAAGATGTTCAGAACCACCGCTACCCAAAACTAAGTCAGGTCCAAAATACTTAGCGCGTTCAGAATTATATTTAACAATCTGATCAGCTAATATGCACAAGTTGTCTTTAGCGAACGCGTACCCCACTCCATACGCCATACTTTCGAGGTTATCTGCTTTTACATGGGGAACGCCATACGTCGTCCACCTAATGTCCGCTGTTAACACTCCATTTTCGTCAAAGGCGGGGATTTGGGCTTTTTCAGCAGGTGTTTCGGGCGCAACTGGAGGTGTTGGCTGGGCCACTTCATAATTACGATCGTCACCACAACCACTTACTCCCAACACGGCTAAACATGCAGCAGCGATACAAGAATAAGACAGTTTTGTTCGAATGATCTTTTTTAGTTTTTTAGTTTTCATTTGGACATCCTTGATGGGTAATAATGAGATCCTAGCATTACACAGGTCTGACCTGGTAACAAGTCGTTAACAATTTCTTTGACTCATAAAAAAAGCCAGCGAACTGGCTTTTAGTATTAAGTGGACTGAAATGTTAGCTGATTAGTTTGCAACAACTTCTTCATTAGTAATAACAATCGCTTTGCCATCACTGGAAATATAGCCAGCGACTTCACGTTGCATTTCCTCAGTCACGTCGGGGTAAACTGGATCCAAGCTGGAGCCATGAACCCCTTTCACAAACTTCACCTGACCACTTACCGTATTTTCGCTGGTTACTGTTGACGAAACCTGCTCAAGACCAATGATCGTGGCTAACGGATTCTGACCAGAAAGCGGTAACGATGTAGTTGGCGGAATTACCTGATCGGGTAAATTCTCCTCACTCCCATCACCAATAACCGTCATCATGTGCACGGGAGTATTTCCACCCAGCATCTTGCCGTAGTTATTAGGATCGCCAGAGTCTAAAACCGTTTGTGCGGCAAAAGCAAATTGACTCAGCGTCGCTTGCACTTCAGCAAGCTGTTCTGGCGTTGCGTTTTCGTTAAATGCAGCCGCCGCAGCTGCCAGTTGCTCATCAATTAAATCCGCCGGATCCGTATCTGGATAAAGTTGCCCTAACAAGGCTACAAATTCTGGTGAACTTTCACGTAGCAAAAAGCCTTTAATTACGTTACCAAACCTTGGCGACTCTAACAGGAAGGTTGCTACACCGCCTCCTGGCGACTCTAATGATGCTTCTTTCACCGCATACATGCCATCAAGGGCACCTAGTTCATCACCCATTGTCGTGTTAGCCACCGCAGCGAAATTAGCACCTGTCATTGCCCCAAGCGACACGCCCATTACTGATACTCGTGATAGATCAAAGTGAGCCGCTCCTGCTGTGGTATCATCATCTACTGCATTTAGTCCAAGACGTAAACCAAGTAAATCCGCCACGCTTTGACGGAGATTGTCACGCGCCGTAGGCAGGCTGGCCAGGTTCATGTAGTGCGTCGCACTTACAGTCGTGGCATTAATTTCATCGCCTTCATTAGTTGGGTCAAGGTCATAGCCACGGCTACCGTGCAAAGGATGATCAATAGCTATCGTAGCAATACCGGCGAGTGATAAGGTCCCGGTTATCGCTAGCATATCTTCTTTTTTGCTGGTAATGCCATGTGAAAGAATAACCACTGGCCAACCGGCTTCGGGCTTAGCGATAGCTGGTTCCTCAAGAGCCGCCAAGATACCATTAGCATAAGTCACATTAGGTACGGTAACTTGCACATCAAGCGTTACGTTTCCTTCGTTCGGCCCGGTTTCTTGTGGTATAGGATTAGATCGCGTGATGTTGCGGTCTTTATCCAGCAGCTCGTCACCTAAACGTAAATCGGACAATTTTAGTTGTGTACACATTTCAAAGTTTGGACCCGGTGTTGCCGCTGCCAGTACATCCTCTGGCGCCGCTGCCAACACGATGCCACTGTCGCAGGCTGCTGTCCAAAACTCGGTTATCGGTGCTGTTGGATTCTGGGGTGATGGAACACCTAAATAATGAGGCAGGCTCACCGTTCCTTCATAGCGCTGCGCCGCGCAAAGTGGACCTACTTCTGCTAGAATGCCCGTCGATAATTCCGCAGCAAAACTATCAAGACCAGCGTCAACTTGAGGAATACCAGTAGTGTTGCCGGTAGTCGCAACGAACGCTCCAGCTTGCGCAGTAAACAAACCATCACAGGATTGTAATGAGCTAAAGTTGGCTTCCTCAATATAAGATTCTAACGAAGCTTCTTCAGGTGTCAGTTGCCCGATACCTTGCAATACAGCTCCGGCCACCGTTTCTTCTTTAACCAGCTCTAATGCTTCCATTGAATTGGTAGGGCCTGCCGCCTCGTTAATAACTATGGCGGGTAAAGAGGTACCCGCTGCAGGATCACCACCGGCTTTACGCGCGGCAAACTCAGCCACCATTTTCTGCTTAATTGATTGTAACGAAATATCGGTCGATTGTGTGGTGAAGGCTGACACATAAGTGATTTGTTCACGTTCAAAACCTTCTTCCAATAACGGATCGATAAAAGTATTGACTATAGTTTGAAGCTGCAATTGCGAGTCACTGGATAATGGATTGGTATCAATGTCCTGACGCACCAAATCCCACGAAGTAGAACCTTGTACCGCATTGCCATTTGAATCCTTGAGGTCAGTAGTCATCACAAGCATGTGGCCCTGAGAAGCCTTCAATGGCTTAAGTGGCACCACGGAAACCGTGTCGTCATCTAAAAGACTTAATACATAGTCAACACCGAAGGTTAACTTATCACCCACTTTACAACCAGCAGATGGAATTTCTGCTCCAGCACAGTCAGGGTCCGTTTGGTCAAGACCCAATGTTGCTTCATAAATATGGATACCTGCGGACAACGTTGACTCATCCAATGATGCGCCTGCAGCCATATTGACATTTATAACGAAAGGATGTTGCGTAGACCAACCATCCAACACATTTAATGCATTTTGCGGATCAGAAAAATCTGTCGGGTCAGCTACCGGAATATTTAACGTGTAATCAAAAAATCCATCATCCCCGGGCAACATTAGAAGATCATTCGGTGTATTCAACTCACCATTTGCCGGGTCGAAAACTATACGGGATGAAGGGCTGACGGTAGGTGTTTCTGCCTGTATATCCTCGATGGTTTCATCACCGCCACAGCCTGCAAGTCCGAGTGCAAGAGCAACACTGGAGCTGATAAAGAGTTTTCTCATTGTTTCTCCCTTTAAACCTTTGTTGTTATTCTATCTATTCGCTCCGCTTCTAATTTATTCACTGTAGCGATTACACTGAAAACTAAATAAGAGCGATTTGTAAACATGTTAGACCAGTTGTATAAAACCAATCTTATTGACTTTGCTGAAACTTTGCAAAGGTTTGTTAATACTTTGTAAGTCAAAATCAGAAAAAAGCCATGGAATTGCTTATTTACTTTGTAGTCTCAACAGGTATCATCCATCGCCTTCGCTGTTATTCAGCCAGCAAAATTTTAGTCTCTATAGGTTTACTTTTTTCAATCAGGATAGTTTTTACATGAACGATTATCAGGCACCCTCTGCACTTCTTAGCAATAAAACTATATTAATTACCGGCGCCGGTGATGGTATTGGTGCAGTGGCAGCTAAAACATATGCTGAGCACGGAGCGACATGTATTCTGCTTGGACGTACAGTAAGTAAACTGGAACAGGTTTATGATGAGATCGTGGCCAGCGGGTCTCCTGAATCGGCAATCATCCCGCTGGATCTCAATGGCGCGACAACCAGCCATTACGAACAAATGGCCATGACCATAAAAGACCAGTTCGGGCGGCTTGATGGTGTTCTGCTCAATGCGTCTTTGTTAGGTCATATAGGGCCCTTTGCAGATATCGAACCTGACCAGTGGCAGCAACTTATGCAGGTAAATGTCAACAGTTCAGCTTTTATGCTAAAAGCGCTACTGCCTGTGTTACGCGCATCTGAGCATGCATCAGTGATATTTACCACGTCCAGTGTGGGGCGTGTTGGGCGATCTTTCTGGAATGGGTATGCGGTTTCAAAATTTGCCACCGAAGGTATGATGCAGGTTCTGGCGGCAGAGTACGCCAATCGCAATATGCGTTTTAATTGCATTAACCCGGGCGCGACCAGAACACAGATGCGAGCTAGCGCATTTCCAGCTGAAGATCCAAACACGTTAAAAACGCCGCAACAAATTATGCCGCTTTACCTTTACCTGATGGGCGACGACAGTCTGGAAGTTAACGGCCAGTCATTGGATTGCCAACCTAAAAAATAAAAAAACGAGCCAATTTGGCTCGTTTTCTTTAATTGGCGTTAGGGTTAATCACCGATCTTAGCCCAGGTATCCCTGAGTCCAACGGTCTGATTAAACACCAATGTATCATCGCGACTGTCTTTGTCACGGCAGAAATACCCGGTGCGTTCAAATTGCCACGCGTGAGTCTCACGATCTGCTGCCAAGCCAGCTTCCGCCCACCCTTTTTTCGTCACCAGTGAAGCGCTGTTAATGGCACTGACAAAGTCATCTTGCGCTGCCGGATTGGGTACATTAAACAATCGGTCGTAAAGCCTGAACTCTGCCGGAGTGCCACTTTTGGCGTCGACCCAGTGAATAACCCCTTTCACCTTGCGCCCATCCGCAGGATCGTTGCCCAGGGTCTCAGGATCATATTCGCAATAGACAGTCGTTATATTACCCGCATCATCTTTATCAACACGAACGGCTTTTACCACATAAGCATTACGCAAGCGCACTTCTTTATCTAACACTAACCGTTTAAACTTTTTATTCGCTGTTTCGCGAAAGTCTTCTGCTTCAATCCACACTTCACGGCTGAACTCAATTTCGCGGGTCCCCATAGACTCATCATTTGGGTGATTAAGTGCAATCAAGGTTTCTGATTTGTCTGCCGGGTAATTTTCAATAACCAGCTTAATGGGCTCTAATACGGCCATTGCACGCGGAGCGTTGACGTTCAAATCATCTCTGATACACGCTTCAAGCATGCCCATTTCGACCATATTGTCCATTTTGGTCACCCCGATCCGCTTACAAAACTCACGAATTGAGCCAGGCGTATATCCCCGGCGACGTAAACCCGCAATGGTAGGCATACGTGGGTCGTCCCAGCCATCAACATGGTTTTCAGTTACCAATTGAATAAGACGTCTTTTACTCAGCACGGTGTATTCAAGATTTAAGCGCGAGAACTCATATTGTCGGGGCTGACAGTCAATCGAAATGTTTTCAATTACCCAATCATACAGACGGCGATTATCCTGAAATTCTAAGGTACATAGTGAATGTGTGATCCCTTCCAATGCATCAGAGATACAGTGAGTGAAATCGTACATCGGGTAAATGCACCATTTATCACCGGTCTGATGATGATGAGCAAATTTAACCCGATAAAGCACTGGGTCGCGCATCACAATAAACGACGAGGTCATGTCAATTTTTGCACGCAGACAGCACTCACCTTCTTTGTACTTTCCTGCAGTCATATCGGCAAAAGCGGCCAGATTGGTTTTGACGTCAGTATCACGATAGGGACTGTTGGTGCCAGGTGTTTTTAACGTTCCGCGCATTTCACGAATTTGTTCTTGCGTGGAAAAGTCAACGTAGGCCAGGCCTTTTTCAATCAATTCAACCGCAAAACCATGCAGTTTATCGAAGTAATCTGAGGAGTATTTGGCTTCACCGCCCCAATCGAATCCTAACCAATGCACATCTTCCTTTATGGAATTAACATAAGTGATATCTTCTTTGACCGGATTGGTATCGTCAAATCGCAGGTTGCAGGTACCACCAAAATCTTCTGCAATACCAAAATTCAGGCAAATTGATTTCGCATGGCCGATATGCAAAAAACCATTTGGCTCTGGGGGAAAACGCGTTTTAATTGCGCTATGTACGCCTGACGCCAGGTCTTTATCGATTATCTGGCGTATAAAGTTGGTCGGACGAATCTCAGTCTCGGCCATGCTTAAAATCCTCTTGAAACAATTCTGATATGCATTTATCGAATAATTATATCATTGGCGACTTAAGAGCAATACCGCTAAATTTGCAAAGAATTACACTACTTTCTTTTACGTTCGACCCTTGTTAAACAAAAAGCTTGCAAGCTGTTTAATATTTATGCAATCTTGCGAAAAATGCGCATACAAGCATGGGTCAATCAGACGAATTTTGTAGTTAAGGGAGTAATATGCAATGTCTGAATTTAATCACGCAAAGACGATGGTTATCACAGAATTTCTTGCTTATCTCAGGTTGTTATCGAGACGCCTAAAGATGAGCCAATTGATAACGATCAGCCGCCAACTGGTTCATTTCGGTCCTTGGCGCAACATTGCTTTACGACTGCTACCACGCTCACTCCCTCCAGCCGGTGTACAGGGAGCCGTCAGTTTGCTGCCGAAACACAATTCGTCAGAAGTGGTCTCTTCGCTTCGCCAGGATGGTCTGTTTATTCTGGGTGAATTGCCGCACAACTTTATCAGTAAGTTGCGCCTGACTACGGATAAACTGCCTCTGAAAGAATATAAATTGGTGCATCAGGTATCTGATGAAATACGCCAGCTCAGCCGTGATCCTAACCTGCTTTCATTACTGCATGATTACTTTAACCGAACCCCGCAACTGATAGAGGCGTCGCTTTTTGTAACAGGCCCTGAAAGCCATCTCCCTGATCATAGCCAAAACAGCTTTCATTTCGATTATGCCGGTTGGGAATCATTAAATGTCTTTGTCTACCTGACCGACGTCACTCTCGAGTCGTCCTACCACGTTTATGTTAAAGGCAGCGCGAAGCAAATCTCCTGGTGGGACGTGCTTCGTCAAATCGTACCTAAAACTGAGGTCTATTCAAGATTCAACGCAGATGTCACACCTATTTTGGGCAAGGCAGGTACCATCTTTATCGAAAATGCAGAAGGCTTCCACCGACGCAATAAGGGAGCCGAAAGACGCGTGTTGTTAAACCTGTTATATACATCTCATCGGAATGTATTGAGTTACGGCAGATCAAATCGCAAAGGCCTGCGCGCCAGAGATAGAATATTCAAGGAGATAACGAGTCAGCAGTCAAACACACTATGAGGCGCTGTACGAATCTTAAACATTTTTAAACTCGATAATTGCATTTTAAAGTGTGATATCATAATTTCATATGAATTATTGCTTCCCGTTCGCTGTTTGAATTATGAAAGAAAAAGCAACTTCCTTCGACATTGCACACATGGCAGGTGTTTCTCAGTCAACTGTATCCAGAGCATTGAGTAACAGCCCATTAGTCAATAAAGAAACTCGGGAGCGCATTCAACAGATCGCGCGCGAATTAAATTATAAGGTTGATAAGAACGCCAGTAATCTGCGCAAGCAAAAGAGCACTACCATTGCGTTACTACTGTTTGAAGATCCCACTTCAGACGACTCCATGATTAACCCATTCTTTCTTTCCATGCTGGGCAGTATCACCCGGGCGTGTGCCAATGCCGGGTATGATTTACTGGTTTCGTTTCAAAATCTGGAAGACGACTGGCATGCAGAATTTGAAGACTCAAACAAAGCGGATGGCATAATTTTACTTGGTTACGGTGACTATCTTTCTTACAGAACCAAACTGACACAGTTAGAAGAACAAGGCACACACTTTGTTCGCTGGGGTGCGCACGACGAAGATCACCCTGGGATCAGCATAGGCTGTGACAACTTTCAGGGAGGGTTCGATATTGCTAATCATCTTTACAATCTGGGCCACCGCAAATTTTCATTTATAGGCGATGCAGATAGCCATGCACCTGAGTTTCTAGCGCGCTATACGGGGTTTATTACTGCACTTAAAAAGCATGGTATTCCTGCACAAGACATTAGCCAGGTAAACGCCATCTCTACTGAAGATTCCGGTTCTGAAGCAATGCAGTTTATGCTTGCTGAAAACCAGTTTGTTGATGCTATATTTTGTGCATCCGACCTCATCGCCATCGGTGTGCTAAGAGCTTTGAGGAAAACGTCGTTACGTATTCCAGAAGACATTGCCGTGGTGGGTTATGACAACATTCCAGTCTCTGCATTTACTTCGCCAGCACTCACTACTGTTCAACAAAACACCAAAAAAGCGGGTGAGTTATTGGTGGAAACACTGTTAAAAGCGATTAATAAGGAAGATGTTGCTGATTATTTAATGCCCGCAGAATTGATTATCAGGCAATCCTGCGGCAGTAAAAAATAAATTTAGCCTATTGATTTTCCATTTGACGGTGGAGTTGCTGTAATAACTCAGCAGAAACGATTGCGTCCTCGTTTACCCATACCTGAACACCATTAGCAGCCACATTGCTGACAAATGTCTGCCCGTTCTTCACCGACATTTCCTTTCCTGTCAGTGCTTCTTTCCATAGACCAGTGTTAATCATTTTTGTGACTTCGAATCGTTGGGCTTCGTTCCCTTTATTAAGCATAACCAGTGCGTTTTGTGTGACGTCTTTATCTTGCAGCACCCGGTAGAAAATAGCTTTATCGCCCTGCAGCTGGACGTTTACCTGCAGCCCCCTTTGTAATGCGGGTAATTGCTGTCGAATGTTTGCGATCTCAATCAGTTTTTGATGAATCACGTGTTGTTTAGCTTGTTCAATATTTTTTTGACCAAAATAATTGCGATTGCCCTCGTGCTCTTCAGTGCCACGCATGAAACCCATTTCTGAACCCTGGTATACCACCGGGATACCGCGGACAGTGAACAACCAGTTATGTGCATTAATGAACCCTTCATCGCTGGCATTCATTCGCTTCATGTCGTGGTTGTCATAAAACGTGGTTAATTCGTAGGGGTTCGCGTAAGGGCCGTGGGTCAGGTGCAACACCTCGGCAAGGTCAGCAAAATCACTCTGCGGGTTTTCAAACACCTCTACCATGGCTTTTTGCATAGGGAAGTCCAATACATTGATGCCGCCATTTTTAGGTAAAGTATGTTGCGCAATGAAATTGGCATCGTAATTAAAGCTTTCACCAAACATGTAAAAATCTGGGTATTGTGCACGTATACGTTGACTCATCTCCCGCCAGAAGCTATGCGGAACATGTTTTATCGTATCAATACGAAACGCGTCAGCCCCCTGCTCTATCCAATACAAATAGCTGTTGATGAGGTAATCCTGTAACTCAGGATTTTGCTCATTCAGATTTGACAGTTCGCCAATATCTTTGGTCTGGTGGTAAAAAGCGTGCAGTGGCTCATCGTCACTTAATTCTGAAGGAAGCAGGTTTTGATGATCTGCTACCAATTTACCTTCTCGGTCATACAACTCGCCAAATAGCGGTTGATCCACTGGCATGGTGAAACTTGGTGAACCATGATTCGCCACAATATCAAACACAGTTTTAAGGCCGAACTGTTGTTTCAGTTGCGCGGTATAATCAGCAAAAGTTAAATCTGCACTGACATAATGCTCGTCAGCTTTATAGAAGTTGACCGCCCAATATCCGTGATACCCGGTTTTACCGCCATCTTTGTATTTACCACCATATTCAATGGGCTCTCCCCCACTGAAAGCTTCATTTGGATTATCAACAATGGGGGTAAGCCAGATGGCGCTAAACCCCATATCTTTGATGTATTGTGCGTTTTGCAAAATTCCTTTTAAATCGCCCCCCATGTAACCCACGTTGGCAAATTTGCCGTCGGGACCATTGAGTTTGCGTTCCCACGTTGGAAACTGGCCGCCCTGCTGCGGGTAGTTATTACTTTCGTCGCCATCGACAAAACGGTCCGTCATCACAAAATAAATGGCTTCTGCGGTAAAGGGGTCGTCGGTGCCGTAAACTGGCGTGCTAGCTTGCAGTACCTGCGGTTCGGTGGTATTGCAGCCAGCCAGGCCGGCGCTCAGCAATGCCAATAGGATCAGATTGGATTGACGCTGCATTAAATAACCTCACCTTCTTCATTTACCAGTTCAGTCAATTTGGGCTCTTTTACAAAAAACACGGCAACGGCACCGCAAATCATTGACACGCCGGCAACCAAGATAATGTACTTGGCGTCGTTATCAAACACGGAACTTAGAACCCATCCAGCAACTAAACCCGATACAATCTGTGGCAAAGCAACGGTGAAGTTAAATATGCCCATATAAACCCCAGTCTTATTGGGCGGCAACGCGCCAGCCAGCATTGCATATGGCATCGCCAGAATCGCAGCCCAGGCAATACCAATACCTATCATGGGTAACAATAAATCCACCGCTCCGGCAGGCACGGTAACCTGAGTAATTAACAAATTCACATCAACCGGGGTAAAATCCTGGAACGCCAGAAAGCTTACGTAACTTATGCCGCCAAGCAGCAACGAAGCCGAGTAAATAAATTTACGCCCGAATGTATCAGCAAGCTTGGCTAAAAACACCGAGAAAACCGCGGCAAAAACCGAGTAAGCAGCAAATAAAATACCCACCCAATCGCCAGCAGCACCTTTTGCTGCAATAACTGCGTCGGGCACAATACCCGCTTGGGCAATATAATCCGGATCGAACCATTGCTTATCTATGCCCCAGATATGCTGCGTGATCGCTGGCATGGTATAGACCCACATTATAAATAATGCAAACCACGAGAAGAACTGAACGATTGCCAGCTGTTTCATGGTAGTGGGCATATTGATCACTAATGAAAAAAATTGCTTCAACCTCTCTAATAAAGGGGCTTTATGTGCAGCTTCTTCTTCAGCAAGTTTGGGGTCGACACCTTTGTATTTGTAGTATTCAGATGGTGAGTATTCTTTAGTGCGGATCACTGTCCACAACACAGAACCAAGTAAAATTGTCGCGCCCAGATAAAACGCCCAAACTACCGAAGGAGCAACCTCTCCTGCACTGGCGGTGTTTGATAGCCCCACAACATTGGTAAGTACAAAAGGCAAGATCGAGCCAATCACCGCACCAATGTTGATAAGCAGCGACTGCACTGAATAACCGATATTACGTTGCTCAGGGGGCACCATATCCGACACAAGTGAACGAAACGGTTGGAAACATACATTGAATGAGGCATCCATCAGGGCCAGCATCAGCGCACCAAAAATCATCGGTGCCATCAACGCAACAAACAACGGTGCATTTGGCATTAAAAACATCCCGACCGCTGCCAGTATTGCCCCGCCAAGAATGAAAGGCCGCCGCCTGCCCAGCCTATTCCAGGTTCTGTCAGACGCCGCGCCAACGATAGGCTGCACCAGTAACCCCATGACGGGAGCGACTAACCAGAAAAGTGACAGCGAGTGTAAGTCAGCGCCCAGATCAGAAAGAATTCGACTGACATTCGCGTTTTGTAACGCAAAACCGAACTGGACGCCTAAAAAACCAAAGCTGACATTCCATATTTGCCAGAAGCTTAATTTGGGCTGATTTGATTGCATAATTTACTCGTGATTATTGTTATTTTAAAAATACAGAACTACTGCAACAACCATACTGTGGCACTGCTTGCCGGTACAGTTATATTTTTATCTAAGTTAATGGTGTTGTCATTAACCAGCTCAGTAGCGCGTGAAAAGCCGTTAAGCATTGACTCAAATCGATCCAGTGCAAGCGCTTTGGAGGTTTCGTTTTTACTGATTATTACCATCAGCGCCTTATCTGGTGACGACTTGTTATGACGGAAATACACATAGACACCTTCGTGTGGACCATAATGGGTCAGCTCACCTGAGAAAAGATCCGGGTGAGCTTTGCGCAGCGCTAATAGTTGCTTAATTTTGCTATGCGCATCGCGCTGAGCCGCGGTCAATCCAGTTTGTGTAAATGCATTAATCTCATCACCCTGCCAGCCACCAGGAAAGTCGCTGCGAATGATACCGTGATCGTCGGTACCTGCATTGTCCATTAATATTTCAGTACCGTAGAACACCTGAGGTATGCCACGGGTAGTCAGAATGAAGGTCATCGCCATATCCCACAGCGTTATATCTTCGTCCAACTGAGTAAAAATACGACTCATATCATGGTTATCAGCAAACACCACTAAGTTGCCAGGGTCGCCATACACAAAATCACTGGCTAACACTTCATATAATTCACGCAGTCCCGTCGCCCAGGTTTCATCGCTGGCTAGCGCACTGACCAATTTAGATTGTAAGGGAAAATCCATCACGCTGGGTAACGCACTTACATAGTTGTCCCGACGTGACGTTCCCTGCTGCCAATAAGAGGTTATCAGCGGATTAACCGACCACTCTTCACCCACGATATTTAAATTAGGGTACTCTGTCATCAGGCGCGTGGTCCATTCACTTAAAAAAGCCTTATCAGAATACGAATAGGTGTCGACGCGTATACCGCTCAGATTTGCGCTCTCAACCCACCAAATTGAATTTTGAATTAAATACTGAGCGAGATAGGGGTTTCGCTGATTTAAATCTGGCATGGTTGGAACAAACCAGCCGTCGCTAAAGGCGGCTTTATCTTCATGCGCTGCGTGGGGGTCATGCAATACTTCGCGACGATGAGATGTAGGTGAAAACGATTCGTTGTTAATCCAGTCTGCACTGGGCTTGTCATCCATCCACGGGTGTTCACTACCAATATGATTAAGAACCACATCAATAATAACGCCAATTCCCTGTTCTGCTGCTGTGTCGGAAAGCTCACGGTAGAGGGAATTTGAACCGTATCTCGGATCAATGTTGTAAAAATCGGTAGTGGAATAGCCATGGTAAGAATATTGCTCCATGGCATTTTCCAGCATGGGCATGGTCCAGATTTGAGTGAAACCTAAATCGGCAATGTAATCAAGATGATTGATCATGCCTTGAATATCGCCGCCATGACGACCGCCTTTATAATTACGATTGAGTTTGTCAGCGTAACCTTCAACCGTGTCATTTTGCGTATCACCATTGGCGAACCGATCCGGGGTAATTAAATAAATGCTGTCTGTCGCATCGAAGCCCCGACGTTGAGCGGCGTTTTCTTCGCGCATTTTTAATTCGTAGGTCAATTCCTCTACCAGTTGACCGTCTTTATAAAAACGGATGGGAAACTTACCTGGCTTGGCCCCATTGATTTGCAGGTCGATAAACAGATAATTTTCGCTATCCAGTGAATTGACCGCCTTTACACTGACTCCTGGATAATCAATTTTAATCTTTGCCCCAGCGATATTGTCTTCGGCTACCATTAGCTGCAACGAGTTATTTTTCATACCCGCCCACCAGTTTGGTGGTGATACCTCAGCGGCATAGCAGTTAAAAGTTAGTAAACTTAAACTTGAGAATACGGACAACAATTTTTTATTCATTTACAGGCTCCAATTTGATTGCCACACCACCGCTGCTGGCAAGCCACTGTGTTAATTTCGTTGTATGGGTAACACGCTGGTTAATCACATCTAATGCATAAGGGTTGGTTTTCCAGTTAGCGTCTTTTCCGTCCTGATAGATAGTCGCATTATACGCTTTGTTTGCTGGTAGAAAGGAAAAATCCAGCGTCACGCTGCGCGCATCATCGTTGGTCAATGCACCAACAAACCAGTTTTCAGAATCCCGTTGTTGGCGCGCCATCACGATGTACTCGCCTACCATGCCATCAAGCGCAATACTTTGTTCCCAGTCGGTCGCTACCATTTTGATAAATGACAATGGGTCAGGGCGTTTTTCGTAGTGTTCAGGTAAATCTGCAGCCATATGGATAGGACTATACAACACAACATATAACGCCAGTTGTTTGGCCAGGGTCGTGCGCACACGATTCTCTGCATCTAAGCCGTTGTAGGCCAAATTGACAATACCCGGAGTAAAGTCCATGGGCCCGGCTAACATTCGGGTGAAAGGCAAAATAGCGGTATGTTCAGGAAAATTAGGCGGTGATCCCCAGGCATTGAACTCCTGACCTCTGGCCCCTTCCCGCGTTAGCCAATTGGGATAGGTTCTGCGTAACCCGGTATCTTTGATGGGTTCGTGGGTATTAATACTGAGCTTGTGTTTTGCTGCAAGTTTTATGCTTTTTAAATAGTGATTCACCATCGGCTGACTATCATGCCACTGATAAGCCGTTTTGCCATCCTGTTCCCATTTAGTATTACCACCGTCAGCCACATAGCCTGTTTTTATCTGAGTAACACCGTGCTTGGCATACAGTGCGTAGGCGTCATCCATTTGCTTTTCATAGTTTGTTATACTTCCCGAAGTTTCATGATGACCAATCAGCTTAACCCCTTTTTTCGCGCCGTAGTCGGTGACCGCTTTTAAGTCGAAGTCGGGATAACTCTGGGTGAAACTGAATACATCACCATTATTGAACCATTCGCCATCCCAGCCTTCGTTCCAACCTTCTACTAACACGCCGTCAAAGCCATGTTTAGCGGCGAAATCCATGTATTCTTTTGTGCGTTCGGTTGTGGCACCGTGAACTCCATCCGTGCCCCATGAATGCACGCCTAAATGCATACCCCACCAGATACCAACATATTTACCAGGCTTAACCCAACTCACGTCTCCAAGCTTATTTGGCTCGTTTAAATTTAGTATCAGATGAGAATTTACCAGATCAGTAGGCTTTTCGCCGATTTGAAGCGTGCGCCAGGACGAGGCAAAATCGTGTTCTGCCCTGACTTTTACACCATCCGCACGTGCTACCAGCATGGATTTAAGTACACCCGGCCGGCGCTGCTCAAGATACATGGCAGCAAAGTCAACCAATGCCGCTTCGTGTATTGCCACATAGGCATGGTCAGAAAGTTTAAGGGTCAGTGGCGTATGTACCCGTTGGATTTCGTTAAACCCAGTCTGTGAATATTGATATTCATAGCGATTCCAACCTTGAGCAGGGATCCACCATGCCTGAGCCTGTTGCCAGTCAGCAAAGTGAAATTCGGTTAAATCATCGATGATGGAAATGGACCCCGCGTCTTTTTCACCCTGCCCTTCGTAGCGAAAGCCAATGCCGTCATCAAACACGCGGACTCTCAGATTGACCGCTGAGTCTGCAAATTTAACCAGCATTTCATTGTAGTGCTCGCGAACATGGCGTGTTTCACCCCAGGGTTGCTGCCATGTTTCATCAAATGTCTTGCGCTCAACCCCGGCAATGTTGAGCTGACCATCAAAATCGGAAGCGTTCGCGAACCTCAAGCCCAGACGAGAGTTCTGAATGAGTGGCTTATCGTTAAATGTAACTGAATAAAGCAAACTGTCTGGTTTAGGTTGCAGCGTAAACACAATGTCAGCATCGGGAGAACTCAGGGTTATGGCATTGGTTTGCTGACTCAACGCGGGTGATGCAAATAGCAGATGTAAGGTAAAGGCCGCGAAGAATCGTAATACTACAGGGGTGTGCTTCATTATCTGAACTCTGTTGTTAACAAACCGTTAAGAAGTAATGAATAGTACCGTTTAGAGATGTTGTAAACCAACCACTTGCATACGTATTCAGATCCCGTGAGGATGCGAAAGCTTTAGCGGCTGTCTTTTGACGCCAGCCAAAGCAGCATAATTGATGCTGCTATTCCGGTTGACCCTAGCAACATCGCCATGATCATAATTTGATAACGTACTGCAATCATTGGCTCAATACCGGATAAAATTTGTCCTGTCATCATCCCTGGTAACGCGACCAGCCCGACAGCAAATAAACCATTAATCTGGGGGATCATACTGGCCTTCAACGCACGGCGTTTAGCAACATGTTGATTAGAGCCAGTCCGTCGTTCAGCAAAATACCGTTCCGCACTCAGACTTATCACATTCATGCTATTGGCCAGATACATACCCGCCAAAGGAATAATAAAACTGGGTTTAAACCAGGGTGAAACAGACAGTACTCCAATCATTGTGATAGCCAGACAAATACCAACACCACTAATTAGCGCGATGACCGCTCCAAGCCAGCTCTGCGGAGAAAACTCGGGTAGTTTTTTTAATGGTCGTATTGCGATCCACGCGGCAATTGCAAGCATCATCAGGATGACCGCGACACTGATGTGTGCCGCAGGATTTTTGAACAGCCAGATAAGCGCAAACCCTACCAAGGCGAGTTGAATCACCATACGCAAACAGGCATACAACATTTCCAGTAGATCTTCAGCGCACCAGAATGCATAAATAGCAGCCACAATTGCAACCGGGACCAAGCACCACAATAATGACCACCAACTGATGAACATAAGAACCCTGAAGGTTAATAGTAAATGTTAAGCTTTCCTCGTTTAGCCGACAGCGACGTTGAAGGTAGCGTTAGCTGGCGTTTGTCAGCCTGCCATCGTATCCCTTGTTCATCAAAATCGGCTTGTTTAACCGTCTTGCCATCGTTCAGTTGAATTTTCGCTGGCATAGCGGAAAGCCCATGAACAATCCACGCAATCTTTCTTGAAACGGGTGCATCAGGATAACTTCCTTTGATGTCATAGACCAGTTCCACGCTGCCATCGCTAGGTTGTGCATTAAACTTAATCGTCTGATAGCGCTTTTTCTCTATAGACTGGGGATCATTGCCGCCATCTTCATAATAGGTGTATTCAGATGCGGCATTATCCAACCAGTAATTTACCTGCAGAGAAGACCAATTGATATCAGTGCTGGTTTGTGCCGCTGATACCATTGGCACGAAAGAACCCGCTTTCACCAATACCGGAAAAGTGTCCGTTGTTATTGGGAATGCGATAACCTGCTCCCCTTCAAATACCTCGCCTGACCAAAAGCTGTACCAGTCACCTTGAGGAAGATCCACATGCCATTCCTTATGACCGGCCTCGGTCACCGGCGAGATTAAAAAAGCCTCTCCCCACAGATAACTCTCTTTATTGTTAAACCACTTTTGTTGTGGAAAATGATAGGACAACGGACGCATAAGCGGTTGACCTGTCAATGAATTTTCAAAGCTAAGGGTGTAATTGTACGGCATCATCTGATAACGCAAATCAATCAGTCTTTTTGCCTTATCAATCACGTCCTGGCTATGCATGACGGGTTCGGGTGGAATATGTTCCTGCGCATGAGGCCGGAACACCGGTGAAAATACGCCAAACTGTAACCAGCGTAGATAAAGTTCCTTATCGAACGTTTCCCCGCCAGCAAAACCACCCAAATCGCTGTGAATGTAGCCTAACCCAAACATCCCCATTTGCAGCGCCAGCTCAACCTGAGGTTTAAATCCATCCCAGCTGCGACTGACATCTCCGGTCCAGGGCATCATGCCGTATCGCTGGCTTCCCAGGTAACCGGCGCGCATCAGCACAAAGGGACGCTTGTCAGGTTGGGCTTGCAGAGTACGTTCGTATACCATCCTGGCCCACATATGGCCGTAAATATTGTGCACTTCATCTGCGGTGAAAACCTGCTTATCCCACTGGTGCAAGGTATCACCAGGGTGGACCTCGGGCTCACCTAGATCGCCCCACCAACCGGCAACGCCCTGTTCCATCAGTCTTGCATAGAATTGCCAGAACCACTCTTGTCCTGAACGGTCAAATACATCAATCAGGCCAGTGTGACCAAAATAAAAATCGAACATTTTAGGCTCACCTGCCACATTGGTGGCAAGGGCGTTTGACTCCACAGCATTAGCGTAGGTAGATGCGGTATCTAGTATGAACGGCTCAGTGATAACAACGGTTTTGACATTTTTATCAGCAAAGTCTGAAATCATTTTTTCAGGCGTCGGAAACGCAGCGCGATCCCAATCCAAATTCCCCATGTGCCCTTTGATATCCTTACCAAACCAATACAAGTCCAGCACCACCGCATCCAGAGGAATATCGTGTGTCACGAAGGCATCAACAATATCACGGGTTTCCTGTTCAGTTCGGTAACCAAAGCGAGAGGCAAAATTACCCAGCGCCCATCTTGGCGGTAATGGCTGTTTGCCCAGGGCTGCAATCAGGTGTTGCGACACATCGGCCAACGACTCCCCCAGACTAACGATGTAGCGTAACCTGCCTGCTACGGCCTCGAATTGTAAAACATCCGATTCAGATTTACCGATATCTAAAAAGCCACTTGCGGTATTATCAAATGCGATGGCGTAGTTATGATTTGATAACACGGCGGGCAGACTGTAGTACATCTGGTTTGACTCGGTACCATAACCATAGTGTGCACGATTGTACAAGGGCATGCGGTGTCCGCGGCGATCCATGCCCAATACACGCTGTCCACCGCCCATCAGCTTTTCTTCAGGTTGAAGTGCAAAGCGAATACCGCGTACGGTGCGCTGCGCAAACGCGCCAATCTCTTCCTGTGTGTGTAATTTTCCCTTGTACCAAAAGGCCAGCGAAAACGGTGCTTTATGAGCCACCACCTTCACATCGTTACTCACAAATTCAATGGCATCGGCGCCATCGTTAACCGAAAAAGTTGAGGCGTCTTCACTGTTAACCAGCTCAAGTGCAGGCGGCACCGCCTGGTCATCCAGCTTATAATTTACGGCAATGGTTTGCGGGTTGATTATTTCAATATTAACCTGTGTCTGGTTGCTTAAAACTATAGTGACGGCGCTTTCTTGCTGCGTAAATGAGGTAAAATCTGCTGCCAGTGTGGTACTGGAAATCAGCCACACTAAAGCTAATGTGATAAAACGTTTAATCATTATTCTGCCTTACGATTTCAAGCCATTTCACGGCAAACGCAAATTGCTCTTTCCAAAATGCTTCGTTATGTTTTCCGCCCAGCACCGTGGTCGCATACAGGTTTGTTTGCGGGTGCTGCTGCGCCAGATGCAAACTCACCATGGAATTCATGTCGTTTGACATTTGCTCCCCTTCTTCACTGCCGGCTATGAACAATAAGCGGTGAGTAGAAGGTATTGGGTGACTCTCAGCAAAACTAAACGCTTGTTGTGAAAACCAGAATGAAGGCGAAAAAATTGCTGCTTTTCCAAATACATCAGGGTATGCCACCAGCATATAGTGAGAAATTAATCCACCCAGTGAGCTGCCCATCACGCTGGTATCAGAAACGCCACTTAAGGTGCGATACTGCGCATCTATTTCAGGCTTCACCTGATTGACGATAAATTCAGCATAGGCTTTTCCCACCACATCAGGATATTTTTCGTGATGCCAGGGGCTCAGTTCGTTGACACGCGCTTCGTTACCGTGATTAATTGCTACGACAATAGGCACTTGCCACCCTTTGTCGGCCAGTTGATTTAGAGATTCATCTACTTCCCATTCCCCCACATAACTGGTCGCGCTATCAAACACATTTTGTCCATCATGCATGTAAAGAACCGGGTATCGGGTGTCTGACGTTGCATAACCAGGCGGCAGATAGATCCATACATCACGCACCTGGCCATCGGGAAACTCAAAGCTTTCTGAGTCTATCATCACGTTTTGACTGCGTGTGGTCGCTTTTTCCTTGGATGCCACCACCTCCGCCTGTGCTGCTGGTTCATCTTCTGTTTCGGAATACTGGCAGGCAGACAATAAAAGCCCAAACACACCAAGCAGGCATAGTTTATTCAACGACATAGACTTTTGACTCCCATGAACTCATTGGCACTGTGATGGTGCCGTTATCCTTAGCAATGGTAAGCGAACTGGTTTCACCGGTAAGTAAATCGGTTATTTCGACATTTTCTGTTAACCCCCAGCGCTTAATGACACTTTCCGGTAGCACTACCTGCACGTTCTCCATTGTGGCTTCTGCAAACTGACTAACCACAATCAGTTTCTGTGTGTCGCTTTGGCGGGCGAACGCAAAATGCTGTTCTGAATAGTCACTGTCGGCTGCCAGTGAGGTGTCATGCAAGCTGATAAATTCGCCGTTCATCGCTGGGTGTGTCGCAGCAATATTTAACACTTTCTTATAATAGACACGTAACGCCTTTTCTTGCTCGGTTAATTTTCCGCCGTCAAATTTGCCGTGGTTCATCCAACGCTGGTGCGCAGGTACGCCAATGTAATCAAAAATAGAGGTGCGCGTAGGTTTGCCAAAGCCCGCATCTTCGCTGCCATCTTCGCCGACTTCCTGACCAAAATAAATCATAAATGGCGACGAACTGATTAGGGACGAGACTACCAACGCTGGTTTGCCAATTTCGGCATTACCGGCAAAATCGGGCGATGCAATACGCTGTTCATCATGATTTTCGAGGAAGTGCAGCATGTGGCTGCTGATATCAGCAACATCTTTGTGTTCCTGAATGACTGTTGAAACTTTACCGTTACCTTGCATGACGGTTTTTAAGGCATCGTAAAACCCCACTTTGTCATACAGATAATCCATTTTACCGGCATGCAGATAGTCACGATATTTATCGGGTTGATAAACTTCTGCCAACAAAAAGGCGTCAGGATTTTTTTGCTTTATCGAAGAGTTGAGAAATGACCAAAACTCTACTGGTACCATTTCCGCCATATCAAAACGAAAGCCGTCTACGCCTTTATCTAACCAATAGTGGACGATATCTTCAAATTTGTACCAGGAATCAGGCAAGGTTTTGTCCTGCCAAAAAGAATAATGCACTGATACCGGCTGATTTTCATAACCTTCGGGTAACTGAGGAAAATCGTAACTGCCATCGGGTTTGACACCATAATTGACCTTAACCGTTTCATACCAGTCGTTAACATCAGGTTTGGCTGCTCTGGCACCATTTCCCGTCCACTTAGCAGGGTTTTCAGCAAACTGATCGTCCGCTAACGGATGATCTTCTCCACCAAGGGGGGTGGTGTCTTCAGAAAACGTAGGCACCTCAAAAGGCTTGCCCGGCACATAGTAAAAGTTATTTTCACGTGAATAAGCAATATTTGTATCATCATTTGCACCGAAATCTTCAACCCCGTCAGGCTTTGAGAGCGACTCATATTGTCTGGCAACATGGTTTGGTACGATATCAATAATTACTTTCATACCGTGGTCGTGGGTACGCTGGATAAGCGCTTCAAACTCTTCCAGACGCCGTGCCGGGTCATCTGCCAGATCGGGATTGACATTGTAGTAATCTTTAACGGCGTATGGAGAACCGGCTCTGCCTTTGATTACATCAGGATCATCAAGTGAAATACCGTATTCGGTGTAATCAGCGACCAGTGCATGATGCGGAACCCCCGTATACCAGATATGCGAAACACCCATCTCACGAATTTCAGTTAGCGCAGTTGGGGTAAAGTCTGAAAATTTACCCACGCCGTTTTCTTCTATGGTTCCCCACGGTACATTGTTGGTTTTCGTGTTACCAAACAAGCGGGTAAATACCTGATACACAATCGGGCGTTGTTGTGCTTGTGCGTTTTGCGCAACATCATCAGATTCTAACTTGGCGGTATCGGTTTTGGGAGCGTCCATTGTACATCCAAAACTGAGTAAAAATACGGGAACAGAAAGTGAAGCAAATCGATTCAGTTTGTGTTTCAACATGATAGGCCATTCAAAAGGTAGCTATTATTAGATCAAAGCATACCCGTTAATGGAATGTTAAACAAAATGCATACGATTTCATAAAGGCTGACATTTATTTAAATTTATAAAGGTCGACGTTTATGCTGCCCGCTTCTGCTTGGAGGATCGTTTTGCGGTTTCCTTCGCCGGGAAAGGATTATAAATTGCACCGAAATTGGGTACATCTTCAATTTCTTTTAGAATACTGCGCTGGAACTTTTGCAGCGCCGGAGACACCTGGCTGACAAAATCTTCAGGTGAAATTAGAAACGCCGCACGTTTACCATGGTAATCTACCTCATGCCCCAATTGGTCAAATCGCACACCCAAAAATTTCAAACTACGTGCGAGCCGCGGCTCCATCATCATGTACACATTCTCTATGTCGCGCAGAATACAAATGGTGGCAGCGAAAAAATATAGCGCTAAGGATAAATACGGAAAGTTTCTGTTTAGCTGCTTATCCATTAATCCATCTTTATGGTTTGGCGAACCGCCTACGGGAGATAGCTGTTGGTCAGCAGCTCGGCGTCTGAAACGCTTGGGGATAGCCAGACGTGAAACTTCACAAATAGAATGTCGGGGGAGTTTACCAGGACTATGTTCTGCCAACCTGATGGCTTCTGGACAACTACTTTCCAGCGGTAGCAGCTGACCGGCATGTTGCGGCATTACCAGACGAATGGTACCGGCACATTCTCCTGTTGCTCTGTGTTTGATATAGCAACTTAATGAATATTCATCAAACTCGTCAAATTCCATTCTGGACTTGCGTTTCTCTTCGAACCCAAGTTCTTCACAATAGACTTCATGACGGGCCTTAAAACAGGTTTTTACGTCATCTTCTTCGCTTGCAATAACTAAACTGAAGTGTTCGAAAAAATGAGAAGCGACAGCATCTATGGTTTTGTTGACTTTGTATTTAACTACCGGCTTTACAACTCGATTAAGACCAGGCACGTGTTTGACTTTACGCAGCGCGTTCAGCAACCGTCTTTTCACACGATTTCCCCTATAATAATAATTTTGTTCTTAATTCCATATTTACCCCCTAATCGTCCGCTTCAGATCAAGACCGGATCCGCTACTACAATTGGACGCTACAGTGCACGATCTTGGCTTTGAAGTAAATAGTGCTAACTGTGAGTCGACCAATATCATTGGGATTAGTTCGATTTGCAAGCCAGTTATTCGTTACTTATTTTTAATGTTATTGGATCACCATTGAATATCATTTAACCGGGAGGATCCGAGCAAAGCGGAAATTGTTTATAAAATCATTTGATTAACGCAAAATGAGACGAAAAAGACCGATAATCAGTTAAATTTTCTGATTATTATTTTTATCTCTGATTTGCGTGATTGATGCAGAATTATAAGGCTCATCTAACTTAACCAACCGGTCATACAGCACCACATTGACGGTAGCCGCCAGATTCATGCAATGTCGGGTAGGAACGTAAACCACCTCGTTACACCAACTGAGGACGTCTTGTGTTAACGAACCATCTTCCGGACCAAACACGTAAAACGCATTGTTCGTGTGTGGGTAATCAATTAACGACTGAGCACCTTCTACCAACTCAACCGCCACTGTGGTCGCGCCATTTGGAACCATAGCCTTGAGGTCATCAACACCTACGGTAGGTATTACACGATGAAACCCTTGTGTATCAGCCTGAAACTCTTTGGCATATCGATAGCGTTGGCCAGTATAAAATACGCTGCTGGCACCGTAACAACCAGCAGCTCTCAACACAGAAGCAACATTCACTGCGGATTTCGGATTGACTAAACCTATACTGAATGTATGTCTTTTGTGCATTGATTGAGTTTCCTGAACAAGGTGAACCAGTCCACCTTTAATTAATATGCATAAATTGATGTGTGCAGGTGAGATTTTACCAGATCTGCAAGCGCATGATCACTGATAAGATCTCTGGCCTGCTCAATGTCAGGTGCAAAATAGCGATCTTTATCATAAAACGCGACTTCACTCCTTAAAAGAGCATGCACCTGCTGCAACGGGTCACTGGTCTTGATCGGTGAACGAAAATCAATTCCCTGCCCTGCGGCAAGCCATTCAATTGCCAGAATACCTGCCACGTTTTCGAAAATATCCTTTAGGCGACGGCCAGCAAAGGTTGCCATAGAAACATGATCTTCCTGGTTTGCCGAAGTGGGCAGTGAGTCAATCGACGCAGGATGGGCATAGGTTTTGTTTTCACTGGCAAGCGCAGCACTGGTTACCTGTGCAATCATAAAACCTGAGTTCACCCCGCCATTATCCACCAGAAATGGTGGCAATCCGCTCAAATTCGAATCTATCAGCAATGCCATGCGTCGTTCCGACAACGCGCCTATTTCGGAAAGTGCAATGGCCAACATATCTGAAGTCATCGCGATGATTTCAGCATGGAAATTACCACCGGATAGAATGTCCTGCTGCTCGGCAAACACTAGCGGATTATCTGACACGCCGTTTGCTTCAGCAATTAGCGTTTGGTGCGCGTAGCGAATTTGCTGTAAGCAGGCGCCCATCACTTGAGGCTGACAACGCAACGAATAGGGATCCTGAACTTTTGCACAGCCTTCATGAGATTTGCCGATATCAGAGGTTTGCAGCATATCGCGAAACATTGCTGCCACATCTCGTTGCGCCTGTTGCCCCCTTACCATATGGATTCGATCATCAAATGGTACCCGTGAACCCTGGGCTGCATCAACGCTAAGTGCACCTATTGCAATTCCACACACCAATGCATTTTCAGCATAAAACAGCCCTTCAAAAGCAAACGCAGTGGAAGCCTGAGTACCGTTTAACAACGCCAACCCTTCCTTTGGTGCTAATGCCAATGGCGTCAAACCGGCTTTAATCAGCCCATCGGCTGCGGGTAATCGCTTACCGTCAATTAATACTTCACCCTCACCCAATAACACCGCACTCATATGGGCCAATGGAGCTAAGTCGCCTGAAGCGCCTACCGATCCTTTCTGTGGAATCGCAGGCCACACTTCATGATTAAATAAGGTGATTAATGCGTCGATAACTTCTCTTCTAACGCCCGAAAATCCGCGCGCAAGCGAGTTTATTTTGAGTAGCATCAGCAGACGCACTGTCGATATCTGCATAAAATCACCAATGCCTGCAGCATGGGATAACACAATACTCCTTTGCAGCAGTTCAAGCTCTTCTTCAGCGATGCGGGTATTAGCCAGCAAACCGAAGCCCGTATTAATGCCATATACAGTTCTACCCTGCTTAAGTACATTCAACACGGTTTGTTGCGCTTCATCTATCGCTGCATAGGCATCGTCATGTAACATTAACGTTTGATGCTGACGAAAAAACTGATAACAATCAGCAACGGTTAACTGGCCAGGCGTTAAAACAAATTGGTTCGTCATAGTTATTTCCTGTTTAGCATTGGCAAATCGAGTTTATGCTCTTGAGCGCAGCTTTTCGCAATGTCATACCCGGCATCCGCGTGACGCATTACCCCCGTCGCGGGATCATTATGTAGCACGCGAGCAATTCGGGCGTCTGCATCCGTACTGCCATCGCACACGATCACCACACCCGAGTGTTGGCTGAACCCCATACCAACCCCGCCACCATGATGCAAACTTACCCAGGTAGCACCACCTGCCGTATTAAGTAAAGCATTGAGCAGTGGCCAGTCTGATACCGCATCAGAACCATCCAGCATGGATTCGGTTTCACGATTTGGCGAAGCAACGGAACCAGAATCCAGGTGATCACGCCCAATCACGACTGGCGCTTTCAATTCGCCATTACGAACCATTTCATTAAACGCCAGGCCCAACTTTTGTCTTTCACCCAGTCCCACCCAACAAATTCTGGCAGGTAAGCCCTGAAACTGAATGCGCTCCCGTGCCATGTCCAGCCAGTTATGTAAATGAGGATTATCCGGGATCAGTTCTTTGACTTTTGCATCGGTTTTGTAAATATCCTCGGGATCGCCAGATAGGGCGACCCAACGGAAGGGCCCAATACCCTGGCAAAATAATGGCCGGATATAAGCAGGAACAAACCCGGGGAAATCAAACGCGTTCTGTACCCCTTCTTCCAGTGCCATCTGACGAATATTATTACCATAATCCAACGTGGCCGCGCCCTGTCCCTGCATGGCTAACATGGCGTTTACCTGCAATGCCATAGACTGCTTTGCTTGTTTAACCACTGTTTGCGGATCGCTTTCACGCAATGCAGCTGCTTGCTCCAGGCTCCAGCCTTTGGGTAGATAGCCATTCAGGGGATCATGGGCACTGGTCTGGTCGGTAACTACGTCGGCAATCACGTTTCGATTTACCAACTCAGGAAACACCTCGGCGGCATTCCCTAACAAGCCAATAGAGATAGGGCTTCCGTTAGTTTTAGCCTCATCAAGCATAGCGAGCGCTTCATCTAACGACGTCGCCTTCTTGTCGACGTAGCCGGTTTTAATGCGAAAATCGATACGGCTTTCATCCACTTCAACCGCAATCATAGAAAAGCCGGCCATGGTCGCTGCCAGCGGTTGCGCGCCGCCCATGCCGCCCAGGCCGCCGGTTAAAATCCAGCGCCCCTGCGCTTTACCTTCAAAATGCGTTTTCGCCACACTGACAAAGGTTTCGTATGTGCCCTGGACAATGCCCTGCGAACCGATATAAATCCAAGAGCCAGCAGTCATCTGCCCGTACATCATCAGCCCTTTTTTATCCAATTCATTAAAATGGTCCCAGTTGGCCCAGTGTGGGACCAGGTTCGAATTGGCAATAAGCACTCTCGGTGCGTCCTTATGCGTCGGAAAAACCCCTACTGGTTTGCCCGACTGCACTAGCAACGTCTGGTCATCGTCTAACCGTTTTAGTACTTCAACAATGCTGTCAAACGAGTCCCAATCTCTGGCCGCGCGGCCAATGCCACCATATACAACCAGCGATTCCGGGTGTTCTGCCACATCGGCATCCAGATTATTCATCAGCATGCGCAAAGGTGCTTCGGTAAGCCAGCTTTTAGCGTTAAGTTGCGTTCCGGTTGGCGCAGTTACTCTGCGCTTAGGATCATGTCGTTTCATTTTGTCTCCTTGGTGGTGGTCGTAAAGTTCAAATGACCACCCAATCTGTAGCGGTTGCCGGGATGGGTCAGCAAGGCAAAACTCACTATCCCCCTGGCTGAAAATGTGCGTCGTTTGATTTGTAAACACGGTTGATGATGGTCAATTTTTAATAGTGTCGCCTGTGCCGGTGTTGGCAGTATTGCTTCAACCGTGTGATCAGCTTCGGTGAGTGGCGCGACGCGGGATAAATACTCATGCGCGGTGATTTTCTTCAAATTCTGCTCAATATAACCAGGCGCCCATTGCGGATTGACAAACCTGTCTTCCAGCTGCACCGCATTACCGTTTTCATAATGTACAACTTGCGAACGAAATGCCTCGCTCCCCTTCTCCAGCCCAATCCACTGGCTTTGTTGGGCGGTAACTTCCATTTTGTTATGTAATAAAAGTGAGTTGCTGTACTGATGCCCCCGCGCTTCTATTTCATGCTGGATGTTGTTAATGGTCAAAATCGAGCTCATTGGTCTGGCATCAGCGACAAACGTACCAATCCCCTGACTTCTTGCCAGTATGCCTTCTTCAACCAGTTCGGAAACCGCTCTGCGAGCGGTCATCCGGCTGACTGAATAATCACAGGCAAGCTGATTCTCAGAAGCAATTTGCTCCCCGGCAGTCAGTTGCCCGGACTCAATGCGTTGTAACAAGTCAGATTTTATGTGTAAGTAGCGTGGAAGCATTTTTGTAAAGCGTTCGAAAGACTCTACTACTACCTTACTCAACCCAACTTGTATATACAAGTGTAGACAAGTAAACTATTTATATGTCTTTTTTGTGAGAGCCGCCACCATGTCTTCCACGCTCATCAACAATGCACGCATCGCGACCGCCAATGAAGACGGAGACTTTGTTCACATTGACGCGACGCAAATCCTGCTCAGAGAAGGAAAAATTAAAGCTATAGGGAATCACATCACTGACACTGCAGACCATGTTGTAGACGCAGATCAACAATGGTGTTTACCCGGATTCATCGACTGCCATACGCATCTGGTTTATGGGGGCAACAGAGCCAATGAGTTTACTCAGCGTCTGCAAGGTGTGAATTACGAAACTATCAGCCAACAAGGTGGTGGTATTAAAAGTACCGTCCGCGCTACCCGCGCACTGGATGAAGACACACTGATGTTACAAACATTAAGAAGAGCCCGACGATTTGCAGAAGAAGGAGTCACTACAATTGAAATAAAGTCGGGCTATGGGTTGGATAAAGAAACTGAAATACGCATGCTCGAAGTGGCGCACAAAGTGGGCGAGCTAACCGGCCTGAACGTGCAACGTACTTTTTTAGGTGCGCACGCTCTGCCCCCTGACTCACCGATGTCGGCTGAAGAATATATTGATTTCGTTTGCCAAACCATGATCCCCTACGTCGCTGAGCATCAACTGGCGGATGCAGTCGATGTATTTTGTGAGCGTGTGGGTTTTAACCTGGCCCAGACCGAGCGCGTTTTTATGGCCGCCAAACAGGCCAACTTAAGAGTTAAGGGCCACGTTGAACAGTTAAGTGACAGTAAAGGTGCAGCACTTGCAGCAAAATACCGTGCGCTTTCAGTCGACCACATCGAATACCTTGCTGAAGAGGACGTACATTTATTAGCTTCCGCTGGGACGGTGGCTGTATTATTGCCTGGTGCATTTTATTATCTAAAGGAAAAACAACTTCCTCCCATTGATGCACTCAGGCAACATCGTGTGCCAATGGCGATTTCCACCGACATGAATCCTGGTACCTCACCCATTGCCTCATTATTAACCTGTACCAATATGGCCTGTATTTTATTTGGTCTTACTACCTCGGAAGCGCTAGCGGGGATAACTATACATGCAGCTGGCGCACTGGGTCTTGCAAATAAGGGACGATTAAAACAAGGTTTTGATGCGGATGTGTGTTTATGGGATATTGAGTCACCTGAGTCGCTGGTATATGAAATAAACGGCTATCGCCCTACCGCGATATGGATTGGAGGAAAACGTGTCTTATAAAACATTGTGGCAAGGCAGAGTTGACGCAGAAGACGGCGAAGCAGGTCTGCGCTGGCATCAGGTGGTAAAATTTGACAACATACATTCAGCTTCTGACACGTTAACCTTAATTGGGTATCCTGACGATACCGGTATTGCCGCCAACAAGGGACGCGTGGGAGCAGCTGGCGGCCCAAACGCAATCAGACAGAGTTTAGCTAATCTGCCCTGGGCTTTAAAACACACCCTTATTGACGTGGGCGACACCCCGGTCTTTGACGAGTTGATTAAAACACAAGCTAGCTTTGCTACAAAAGTTTATCAAGCGCTTCAAAGTGGTAGCAGCGTTATCGGTCTGGGCGGAGGGCATGATATTGCCTGGGCCAGCTATCAGGGCTTGGCACAACACACCACTCAACGCATCGGCATTATCAATTTTGATGCCCACCTGGATTTGCGTAAGCCTGACCCTGTCGGCACATCTGGTACACCTTTCAGACAAATTGCTGAACACTGCCACACGCATGACAAGAAATTTACTTATACCTGCTTAGGGGTTTCCAGAGCCGCCAATACGCAGGCACTGTTCGATTACGCCCGCCAGTCGCAAACCCGAATGCTGTATGATGTAGACTTTACTCTGGAAAAAGCGCAGCACCTGCTCTCACCCATGCTTGCTGAAATTGACCAGCTTTACGTTACGGTATGTCTGGATGCATTTCCGATTGCCCTTTGTCCCGGGGTAAGCGCACCGTCTGCACTGGGCATCAATCCTGTTGAAATGATAAAGATTTTGCAGTGGCTGGGCAATGCCTGCACTGAAAACGACGTAGTGTGGCAATTAAGTGATATTGCCGAGCTGAACCCCACGCTTGATAGTGATAATAAAACGGCTCGATTTGCGGCGAGAATTGCTTTTGAGTTGGCTGGCGCGATGCAATACACCTCACATGTTGGGAAAAATGAGCAACGATGACAAAGTCCGCTAGTGGGGTGAGTCGTCACGCATGATTTGCTCCCCTGGCGTATTTGGTCATCAACGACATGTATCAGGTATAGAGAGTAAAACATGTTCTACATTAACCGCACACTGTTTTAGCGAATTTTAGCTGAGCATTAACAACTTCGTTGAATACGTATTCATGCTGACACCACTTCATGGGTTAACAATTTATAAAAAATTCAAACTTTGTATTAACAAGTAAACCCATCCACATTGAGCTACAGATACTACCATGCAAATGTTTCAATGTTGCACATACCGCTACAATATAGACTATCTTTAAATTTAGTATCGGTTTAAAAAAATGTTACTAAAGCGCTTACAAACCCACATGCATGTTAAGTTTTTGTTATACAAAAATGATGAATACGTATGCAGTAGCTTGTATCGCTAAAATGACTGGCGGTACTATTTCGTTGTCCTAATAGATGATTTTTTAATCTAGAACAATAATGCTTGTAATGAGCAAAGAAAACACACATTAATACTCAGGATACTGATATGAAAACATTCAAAACCAATTTAATTACCACGGCGTTTTTAGCCAGTGGAATTACACTTGGCTCGTTGCCAGTAATGGCACAACAAAATGATACTAGTCAGACTGACGCGGAAGAGCAAACTGTTGAGGTAATTGAAGTTTCAGGTATCCGTGCTAGTTTACAAAAGTCTCAGGCAATCAAAATGTCTGAGTCTTCTATTGTTGAAGCAATCACTGCAGAGGACATTGGTAAATTACCTGACTCGAGTATCGCTGAATCAATCGCGCGCCTTCCAGGTTTGGCCGCACAGCGTTTAAACGGTCGTTCGAGCTCCATTTCGATTCGTGGTTTAGGTGAAGACTTCAGTACTGCGACATTCAATGGTCGTGAACAGGTTACCCTTGGTGATAACCGTGGCGTTGAATTCGATGTCTACCCTTCTGAAATCATGAACGAAGTTATCGTTTATAAAACACCAGAAGCTACTCTGATGACACAGGGCATCGGTGGTACCATCGATATGCGCACCATTAAACCATTAGCTCACGGCGAGCAGACGGTTGCGGTCACATTGCGTGGTGAGAAAAACGACATTGGCGCATTAAACCCTGACGGCGAAGACACCGGTTATCGTGGCAGCTTCTCTTATATTGATCAATTTGCCGATGACACCATAGGCCTGGCAATTGCCTACTCGCACATGGATTCACCTAATAACGAAGAGCGTTTTGAAACCTGGGGCTGGCCAGACGGCACCATAGGCGGTATGAAGCCATTCGTGCGCTCTGCAGAACTTACGCGTGACACCTTAATGGCAGTGGTTGAGTTCAACCCAACCAACGACCTGCGTGTCAACGCTGATGCGCTTTACATTGATTTTGAAGATAACCAGGTACTGCGCGGAATCGAGATTCCTGCCGCGTGGGGTGATGCCGGTATTCGTGTAGACGAAACGTTAAACGGTCAAAGCCTGACAGGTAGAATTGGTGGACCAGGTTCACCGGTAGGTGGCGTGGTTCGTAACGACGTTACCATTCGTGAAGCAGACCTATTCGCCCTGGGTGTAAATGTTGAATATGATCTGAACGCAGACTGGGTACTGGAATTTGATGCTGCTTACTCACAGGTTGAGCGTAAAACCTGGGCGTTGGAGACTTATGCAGGTTCTGGCCGTGGTTTTTCCGACCGTCAGCCTGAACAAATCAACTTTAGTTTTGCTCCAAACTTCCAAAGTGTAAACCTTAACCCAATGCTGGATTACGGTGATCATAGCGTAATCCAATTAGGTAATCCGCAAAGCTGGGGTTGGGGTAACCTGACCGACCTGGAAAGCGACGATGACCAGGACGGTTTCATCAATACACCAACCATTGACGATGAGCTGTCCACATTAAGATTGGCTGCTCAACGTGTATTGAGCACTGACTTTATCAGCAGCGTTGAATTTGGTGCCTACTTCAGTCAGCGTGAAAAGTCGAAGCGCGACCTGGGCTTGTTCCTGACATTGCCTGGTGCGCTTGATAGCAACGGTAAAGTGGTACCTGGATACCAGTTGTCAGTACCTGAAGAATATCGCTTACCCAACACGTCATTAGGTTTCATCGGCATCGATGACATGATTTCGTTTGATTCATTTAGATTTTGGCAGGATGGCAATTATACTGAGTTCGATTCAAGGATTGCTGATCCAGCACGTTGGGAAAACACCTGGGATGTATCTGAAGATATTTCAATAGCTTTCATTAAAGCCAATATCGATACAGAACTTGGAAATATTCCGGTTAGAGGTAACGTCGGTGTGCAAGTTGTTCACACTGATCAAAGCTCTGATGGTTTCACTACTCGTCGTCGACCCAACCGTAGCGTTGAAGTCAGCCCTACTTCCGGTGGTGACGATTATGTTGAAGTGTTACCCAGCTTGAACCTGATCTTTGAAGTTGCAGATGACCAGGCAGTGCGCTTCGGTATTTCTAAAACCATGTCACGTTCACGTATGGACCGCATGAACGCAAGTACCGGTGACTTAAGCTATAACGAGCAGGTCAATATCTGGAATGGTTCTGTGGCCAACCCTGAGTTGAAGCCGGTCACGGCTAATCAGGTTGACCTGACCTATGAGAATTACTTCCATGCTGAAGGTTATTTTGCTGCGGCGTTGTTCTATAAAGATATCAGCGACTGGCAAGAAAGACTGCCTTCGTTCGTAGACACCTCAGATTTAACACCTCCTGAAGGTCAGCCTGTTGCACCTCTTGGCGTGTTGTCATCATGGCAGAACGTGGGTGACGGTGAAGTTTCTGGTGCTGAGTTTACGATTTCATTACCAGGCGTCATGTTTGCTGATGCACTTGAAGGTTTTGGTGGTATCTTCTCAGCAACTTACTTAGACAGTGAATTGAGCTACGAGCTGGAAGTCCCTACCGACCTGGAAGGTGGTACGCAGGTAATCGAATTCACCAATAACGTCCCTGGTCTTTCAGACGAAGTGTATAATGCGACGGTTTACTACGAAAGACATGGTTTCCAGACACGTGTCAGCGTAAGAAAACGTACCGACTTCCTGGGTGAAGTGGCGGGTTTGAGCTTAAATCGTGTACCTGTTAACGTAAATGGTAGCACCTTAGTAGATGCGCAAATCAGTTACGATTTCTCTGAGTCAGGCATTGAAAGTCTGGACGGATTAACTGTTACGCTACAGGCGCAAAACCTGACCGACGAAGAGTTTGTGACTTACCATTCCGTTGATGGTGGCACAGATGTACGTGACGTCCAACGATTTGGACGTAACTACTTATTCGGTATTAACTATACCTTCTAATTATTAACTTCGGTTTAAATTAGACTAATAAATACCCTTGCGGGACTTGTCTCACAAGGGTATTTTTGTATCTACAGTCAGCTTAATTGGTCACAAAAATAATATGAAAGTAGTCATTGTCGGCGGCGGGTCGGCGGGTTGGATGGCAGCGAGCTTGCTCTCGCGACTTATGGGTAACCAACTGCACATTACACTAGTGGAATCTGACCAGATCCAGACAGTGGGTGTGGGTGAAGCCACCATTCCTGCCATTCAGCATTTCAACCGGGTGCTGGGCATTGATGAGCCCACGTTTCTAAATAAAACTAAAGGGTCGATAAAACTGGGTATCAACTTTAATGGTTGGTTTAATGCAGATGACAGCTACATGCATGCGTTTGGCGCCATTGGCAAAGATATGGGCCTGGCCGGCTTTCACCATACCTGGTTAAAAGCCCATCGTATGGGAGAGACAAAAAGTTTCTGGGACTATTCGTTAAACTACCAGGCCAGCTTACATAATAAGTACACGACATTGCCCAATATACCCAATACAAAGATGTCGGGACTGGTTCACGCCTATCACTTGGATGCGGGGCTGTATGCAGCGCATTTACGGCAATTAAGTGAGTCGTCTGGGGTTATACGTGTTGAAGGCAAAGTAGACCATGTCAAACTTGAGCCCGCCTCTGGATTTATTGAATCACTACACCTTGAATCAGGTGCAATGGTTGCTGGAGACTTATTTATTGATTGCTCCGGATTCAGGGCACTGCTTATTGAAGGCGCGTTAAAAACCGGTTACGAAGACTGGCGTCACTGGTTGCCCTGTGACAGAGCCATTGCAGCAGGCAGCGAAAGGCTTTCTCCCCTGCCCCCTTATACATCGTCAACGGCACATGATGCTGGTTGGCAATGGCAAATTCCTTTGCAGCATCGCACCGGTAATGGATCGGTTTATTGCAGTGATTTTATGGATGATGAAACCGCGCTCAATAACCTGTTAAATAATTTAAATAGTAAGCCACTCAACGAACCCAAGGTGATCCGATTCATCACGGGAAGACGACAAAAGCAGTGGTATAAGAATTGTGTATCGCTAGGTTTATCCAGTGGATTTATCGAGCCATTAGAGTCGACCAGTTTACATTTGGTGCAAGCTGGATTGGTCCGGTTGGTCAAATTCTTCCCGCACAAGCAGATTAACGCGGTGGATGTCGACGAATATAACAAACAGTCGAAAATTGAATTTGAACGGATCCGGGATTTTATTATCCTGCATTATTATTTGAACAATCGCAAAGGCTCGTTCTGGGAGCGCTGTCGTAACATGGACATTCCCGACTCACTGGCAAGCAAGATCGCCTTGTTTAAAGAATCTGGCAAAGTGTTTAGAGAGCAGGATGAACTGTTTACCGAAATCGCCTGGATCCAGGTCATGTTGGGCCAGGGAATTGTACCTAAACAATATCACCCACTTGCTGACAGTTTATCGGACACACAGCGCAGTGATTTGCTGACCAGTTTACAACAATTGATTGATGGTACGGTTAGTCAACTTCCCACCCATGATGCTTTTTTACAAACTATGCTGTAACCGTTTTTTTGCGGAATTTTACCGCTGCTCAATTAAGCGCGGTATATATAAAAACACAACAAAGCGTCATACCGGTGACGCTTTGTTATTGGTTTTCTGCCCCTGACAACATGACGCGATATTCCCATGGTTTAAGTTCGTAGGCGGACTGCGCATCCACTTTTATCTTTTTACCGTTAAGATCTGTATAGCTACCAAAGTGTTTTTTATCGTTAAATGACACCTTTATGGTTGTTGACGTGAAATTGAATAAAGCAAATACCTTATTGCTACCCTGTTCTCTTATAAACGAAAGAACCTGGTCCGATGCACTGTTGTTAACACGCCACATGGTTGCCCCATCTTTACCGTGCCAAAGCGCAGGATTTTGCTTCAGAACGGTGTTAAGTTTGCTTATCAATGGTGCAAAGTGATGAGACTTCCATTGAATAGGATCTTTTTCAAAAAATGCCAACCGTTTGTCGTTACCCGCCTCTACACCGTTATAAATCAGCGGCATACCCTCACCAATAAAGGACAACACTAATGCAGCCTCAACGCCATCACCTAACCGTTCATACATGGTACCTTCCCACGCATTAGCGTCATGGTTTGATACGTAAGTCATACGGTAAGCATCTTTGGGATACGCACTTTCGTTCCAGGAGTAGTACACAAACAGTTTGCTCATGTCGCCTTCATGTTTAATCACATGCATGATTGCTTCGTGCCAGCTCCAGGCATAGGTCATATCAAACGCGCGGGCATGCAGGTCACGCGACTCCCATTCTGCTAACATAAATACCGGTTTGATAGCGTCTAACTCTTTACGCACGTTATTCCAAAACTCAATCGGAACAAATCCAGCGACATCAGCTCGGTAGCCGTCAACATCAAATTCTTCCACCCAAAATTTCAGCGCGCGCGTCATGTATTGGCGAACCTCAGGTTTAGAGTAGTCCAGGTCAATTATGTCTGACCAATCCCACCAGGGGGTAGGACGAAAGTTGCCGTCATAATCACGTTCATACCAATCAGGATGTTTTTCCACCAGATCACTGTTCCACGCAGTATGGTTAGCGACCCAGTCTAGAATTACATACATGCCAAGCGCATGCGCCTCATCGATAAATTGTTTAAGCGCATCAGCTGTACCAAACTCGGGGTTAACCGCAAAATAATCTTTAACCGAATATGGACTACCTAAGCTGCCTTTTCTGTTTTTTTCACCAATAGGATGAATCGGCATCAACCAAAGAATATCGACACCAAGTTCTTTTAATCGGGGTAACTGTTTTTGGGCCGCTTTAAAGGTGCCTTCGGGCGTAAACTGTCTCGTGTTAATCTGATAAATAGACGCATTTTTCGCCCATTCAGGATGAGTTAAATGCACATAAGGTTCTGGTTGGTAGGCAGCGAGTGATTCGGTAGTTTTTGCCTGTGCATGCAGCGTAAAACTGGCTAGCAACGTGACAAGTACGGTTAAGCGTCTCATAAGCATTCACTTTTTATTATCGTTGGGTAAATATTACCCTACTTCAGATTTATCTGGCCTGCTTTTGAATACGTTTGCAGCAAAAAAAAGCCCGCTTAAAAAAGCGGGCTTTCCATCAACGATTAACCTTACCAGCCAGTAGCTTCGCGTAACGCTTTACCAATGTCTGCTAAAGAGCGTACAGTTTTAACCCCTGCCGCTTCTAACGCTTTGAATTTCTCGTCTGCCGTTCCTTTACCGCCAGCGATAATGGCGCCTGCATGGCCCATACGCTTACCAGGAGGCGCAGTGACACCAGCAATATAAGAAACTACCGGCTTAGTCACATTTTCTTTAATAAATGCAGCCGCTTCTTCTTCTGCCGTTCCACCGATCTCACCGATCATAACAATCGCTTCGGTCGCTGGGTCTTCCTGGAATAACTTTAAAATGTCGATAAAGTTTGAACCAGGAATAGGGTCACCACCAATACCAACACAGGTAGACTGGCCGAAACCTTCGTCAGTGGTTTGCTTTACCGCTTCGTACGTTAATGTACCAGAGCGTGAGACAATACCCACTTTACCTGGTTTATGAATATGACCAGGCATGATACCAATTTTACATTCTCCAGGCGTTATCACACCCGGGCAGTTAGGACCAATCATGCGTACGCCTTTTGCGTTTACGTATTCTTTTACGTAAAGCATATCAAGCGTAGGGATACCTTCGGTGATACAAACAATTAGTTCGATACCTGCATCAGCAGCTTCAACGATGGAGTCTTTACAAAAAGCAGCAGGCACATAAATCACAGAAGCCGTTGCGCCGGTTTCTTCTACCGCTTCTTTAACGGTATTAAAAACAGGTAAGCCTAAGTGCTCGGTACCACCTTTTCCTGGGGTTACGCCACCGACCATTTGCGTGCCGTAAGCAATAGCTTGCTCAGAGTGGAATGTACCTTGTCCACCAGTAAAGCCCTGGCAAATAACTTTGGTATTTTTATCGATTAAAACTGACATTATTTGCCCTCCGCTGCTGCAACAACTTTTTGTGCTGCATCTGTTAACGATTCAGCTGCAATAATATCCAGACCAGAGTTAGCTAATACTTCACGGCCTTTCTCAGCGTTTGTTCCCTCAAGACGAACAACCACAGGAACATTTACACCCACTTCTTTAACAGCGCCGATGATACCTTCAGCAATCATGTCACAACGCACAATCCCACCAAAAATATTAACCAGAACCGCTTTTACGTTGTCGTCAGACAAAATGATTTTAAATGCTTCTGCAACACGCTCTTTGGTGGCACCACCACCAACATCCAGGAAGTTGGCAGGCTTGCCACCATGCAGGTTGACGATATCCATGGTTCCCATTGCCAGACCCGCACCGTTAACCATACAGCCAACATTACCATCTAAGGCTACGTAGTTTAGTTCCCACTGAGCCGCATGTGCTTCACGGGAATCTTCCTGCGATGGATCGTGCATATCCTTGACTTTCTGCTGGCGATAAAGTGCATTGCTGTCGATACCTACTTTGGCATCAAGGCAGTGTAAGTTGCCGTCTGTTTTGATAACCAGCGGATTGATTTCAATCAATGCAACGTCAAGCTCTTCAAACATTTTCGCTAAACCCATAAAGATTTGCGTAAATTGCTTGATTTGAACCCCTTCCAAACCTAGTTTGAAGGCCATTTGGCGCGCTTGATAAGGCTGAGGACCTACGATGGGGTCGATTTCAGCTTTAAGGATTTTTTCTGGCGTCTCTTCAGCAACAGTTTCAATCTCAACCCCGCCTTCAGTTGAAGCCATAAATACAACGCGACGTGAGGTACGATCGACAACGGCACCCAGATACAATTCGTTTTCAATATCCGTGCAGGATTCGACCAGAATTTTGCTTACCGGCTGACCCTTTTCATCAGTTTGGAAGGTCACCAAATTCTTGCCTAACCACTTTTCAGCAAACTCACGAATGTCGCTTTTATTTTTTACCAGTTTTACGCCGCCAGCTTTTCCGCGACCACCCGCGTGCACCTGACACTTGACTACCCACTCACTACCGCCAATGCGATCAGCGGCTTCCATTGCTCCTTGAGGAGTATCTGCTGCGTATCCTTCAGAAACAGGCAAGCCGTATTCTCTGAATAACTGCTTACCTTGATATTCATGCAAATTCATGGTGTTTCTATCCGATTTTTATTAAGACAAAAGCCGCATGCGCGACTTGATTCAAAGTGCTGATATTATAGGCCGATATCAGCGCGTTGAGAATGAAACGTAAATTAAATTACGCTTCATCCCCACTGTTCAACAGGGAAAACCCGTTATACATCCAGTAAAAGACGTGCTGGATCTTCCAACATTTCTTTTACGGTTACCAGAAACCCTACTGACTCTTTGCCATCTATGATGCGATGATCATAAGAAAGTGCTAAATACATCATAGGTAGAATTTCTACTTTACCATTCACTGCCATAGGACGATCCTGGATCTTATGCATACCCAGGATGGCGCTCTGTGGAGGGTTGATAATTGGTGTCGACATTAATGAGCCAAATACACCGCCGTTGGTGATGGTAAAGTTGCCGCCTTGTAATTCAGCCATTGACAACTTACCGTCACGCCCTTTCAGCGCCAGCTCTTTAATGCCTTTTTCGATACCTGCCATGCCTAATGAATCAGTGTCTTTCAACACTGGCGTGACCAAGCCGCGAGGCGTCGACACTGCAATGGAGATATCAAAATAATTGTGATAGCAAATATCATCGCCATCTATCGAAGCATTCACTTCCGGGAATCGTTTGAGCGCCTCTGTTACTGCTTTCACATAGAACGACATAAAGCCTAAACGAATACCGTGACGCTTTTCAAAGCTGTCCTGATATTGCTTACGCATGTCCATAATAGGCTTCATGTTAACTTCATTGAATGTAGTTAACATCGCAGTTGAGTTTTTCGCTTCTAACAAACGATTAGCAATCGTTTTGCGTAACCGTGTCATCGGTACACGTTTCTCAGTTCTTTCCCCGGTAGGAAGATTTGCCGTGGACGTGTCAGCCTGTGCAGGTGCTGATTTGTTATCACCTTTATCAGACTTAAGATGTTGCTCAACATCTTCTTTGGTGATGCGGCCGTTCTTTCCACTTCCTTTGATTTTGGCAGGATCAACACCTTTCTCAGCGAGCAGTCTTCTTACCGAAGGACTCAGTGCATCGTTATCATCATCGGCTGCCTCTTCATCATCGCTAGCGGTACTTTGTGTTGCGCTTTCACCTCCCGCGGCGCCAGATTTGAATTTGCCGATAATTTCCTCAGCACCTACGGTGGTGCCTTCTTCAGCAAGAATTTCTGACACAACGCCATCTGCCGGCGCAACCACTTCAAGTACAACTTTGTCAGTTTCAATATCAACCAGATTCTGATCCCGACTTACCGACTCTCCCGGCTGCACGTGCCAGGTTGCAATGGTCGCATCGGCCACTGACTCTGGAAGTACCGGAACCTTGATGTCCGACTCTTTTCCTTCGCTCTTAGCGGCAGGTTTTGACTCAGTTTTTCTCTCAGCCTTGTCACTGTCAGACTTAGTCGATGCGTCAGACTTACTGGAAGAAGAAGCGGATTTACCTTTTTCATCAAGTTTGGCAATAACTTGTTCACCAAGAACGGTTTCGCCCTCGTCATCAATGATTTCACTAATAACACCATCAGCAGGAGCAACTACTTCCAGCACAACTTTATCAGTTTCAATATCAACCAAATTCTGGTCACGTTTAACCGAATCACCAGCCTTTACGTGCCAGGTTGCAATCGTGGCATCAGCAACTGACTCAGGTAGGACCGGAACTTTTATCTCTATTGTCATCATTGTTCCTTATTTAATCGTAAGTGCGTCTTCAACCAGCGCTTTTTGTTGCTGATTGTGAACGGAAACATAACCCACTGCTGGCGATGCAGCAGCTTCACGGCCTGCGTATCTCAGGTGCGCTCCATCGGGAATGGCTTGCCAGAAATGATGCTGGCTGTTGTACCACGCCCCTTGGTTCTGCGGTTCTTCCTGACACCAGACCCAATCTTTAACATGGCTGTAATTGGCAACTACCTGAGCACATTCTTCCTGTGGAAATGGATAGAGCTGTTCAAGGCGGATGATAGCCACGTCTGTTTGTTCGTTTTTGCGGCGTTGTTCAAGTAAATCGTAATAGACTTTACCTGAGCACATTACCACGCGTTTGACATCATCAGGGTTCAGATCATCAATTTCACCAATCACATTGTGGTAAACACCATCAGACAACTCTTCTAAAGTAGAGGTGGCAAGCGGATGACGTAACAATGATTTGGGTGACATGACAATCAACGGCTTACGCATAGGGCGCAGCACCTGACGACGTAACATATTAAATACCTGCGCAGGGTTTGATGGTATACAAACCTGCCAGTTGTGGTCAGCACAAAGCTGAAGAAAACGCTCGAGTCTGGCTGAGCTATGTTCAGGCCCCTGCCCTTCATAACCGTGCGGTAGCAGGACAGTAAGACCGCATAAACGCCCCCATTTCGCCTCACCTGAGCTTAAAAACTGATCGAATACAACCTGCGCACCGTTGGCAAAATCACCAAATTGGGCTTCCCAGATAGTTAAGCACCCAGGCTCTGCAGTAGCATAGCCATATTCAAATGCCATGACGGCTTCTTCGGACAACACAGAATCATAAATGTCTATCTTGCCCTGTTTGTCATGGATATGCTGAAGCGGCATCAGGCATGAGCCATCTTTTTGATTGTGCAATACTGCATGACGATGGAAGAAGGTGCCCCGGCCTGAATCCTGCCCGGTAAATCGAATGGCATGTCCTGAATCGACAATTGTCGCGTACGCCAGATTTTCGGCCATACCCCAGTCCAGATTCTTCTCGCCTGCGACCATGGCCTTGCGGTCTTGATAAAGTTTATTGACCCGTGAGTGAAGCTTAAAATCATCCGGATAGGTTGTAATCGCCTGACCGAGTTCTTTTAATTTTTCAACACTAATGGCACTGTCATACTCAACGTCCCAGTCATGACCCAGATAAGGGCTCCAATCGACAGAATGCTCTGTCATCGGACGCCATTCTTCTACCACGCAAGCGCCATGATCTAACGCCGCTCTGTACTCATCGGTTAAACGTTCAATTTCACGCTCTTCAACGCTGCCTTCAGCCGTTAGCTGTTCGGCATAAATCTGACGTGGTACAGGATGCTTTTTAATTTTCTGATACATCAGCGGCTGGGTTGCATTAGGCTCGTCTGACTCGTTGTGCCCATGTCGGCGGTAACAGACTAAATCAATGACCACATCACACTTAAATTTATTGCGGTAAGCTAGTGCAAGTTTGGTAACGAACAAGACCGCCTCTGGATCGTCCGAATTAACGTGGAAAATAGGTGCCTGCACCATTTTCGCGATATCGGTACAATACTGTGTTGAACGCGTATCTTCGGTTTTAGAGGTGGTGAAACCCACCTGGTTATTAATAACGATTCTAACTGTGCCACCCACGGCAAAACCGCGTGTTTGTGACATATTGAAGGTTTCTTGTACCACACCTTGCCCAGCGATCGCTGAATCACCATGAATCGTGATAGGCAAAACCGCGCTGCTGTCATTTTTGCGACGTTCCATACGCGCGCGTACCGACCCCATCACCACCGGATTAACAATCTCAAGATGGGAAGGGTTGAATGCTAGTGCCAGATGCACATTACCGCCCGGAGTGGCAAAGTCAGATGAAAAGCCTGCATGGTACTTCACATCTCCGGCACCAAGTGACTCGTCATGCTTACCCGAGAATTCGTCAAAAAGTACCGAAGGATTTTTACCTAATACGTTAACCAGGACATTTAATCGTCCGCGGTGAGCCATACCCACAACCACTTCTTTGGTTCCAGTGGTGCCGGCTTCTGAAATAAGCCCCTTCAGCATGGGGATCAGGGCATCGCCTCCTTCAAGCGAAAAGCGTTTGGCGCCCGGAAACTTGGAATTGAGGTACTTTTCCATGCCATCCGCGGCAATCAGCCCTTTCAAAATTTGACGCTTCTCATCTTTACTGATTTCGGGTTTTGCCTGAACGGATTCTAACTGCTGCTGAATCCAGCGTTTCTGTTCAGTGTCAGTGATGTGCATATATTCTGCACCAATACTGCCGCAATAGGTCCGGTTAAGCGATTTAAATAAATCACCCAACGACATATTTTCTTGTCCTACTGCGTACGAGCCGACATTGAATACCGTATCAAAATCACTTTCACTCAATGAATGATGAGATAATTCCAGGTCACGCACCCGCTCTTGTTGCCATAACCCTAATGGGTCAAGGTTGGCATGCTGGTGCCCGCGAAAACGATATGCGTTAATTAATTGCAGTACTTTAACTTGTTTTTCATCCGAACCACTGGAGGATGTGGCTGGAGCACTGCTTATGCGCGCAACTGGTCCTAACGCAGCCAGTTTTCTGAACTGGTCACGAATAGTAGTATGATTATCTTCCAGTTGAGTGCCTTCAACTTTTGGCAGACTATCGAATACCTGACGCCACGCCTCATCGACGCTTTGCGGATCTTCAAGGTAAGCCTCGTATAACTCTTCTACATAAGGTGCGTTAGCCCCTGCCATGTGTGAAGAATCCAACCACGCTTTCATCACGCTGTCTTGCATTATTGTGCCTTGCTTCGTTAAAAACTAACTATTACGAGAAGTTCTAAGCGATTGTTTATTATTTAAACAACCCTAATCCCTTAAATAAAAATAGCCATCCTGTCTGGATGGCCATTTAGAGCATTACTACTATCAACACAAATGTTGAAAATGCCTTACTAAACAGCCCGCTGTAAAAGCATCGACTTAATCTGGCCGATAGCTTTTGTCGGGTTCAGTCCTTTCGGACAAACACTTACGCAATTCATGATGCCATGACAGCGAAATACGCTAAAGGCATCGTCGAGATCATTTAAACGTTCCTCGGTAGCCGTATCACGACTATCGATTAAGAAACGATATGCGTGCAACAACCCTGCCGGTCCAATAAATTTATCTGGATTCCACCAGAAAGATGGACACGATGTCGAACAACATGCGCATAGTATACATTCGTATAAACCATCAAGCTTAGCACGCTCCTCCGGAGACTGCAGATGCTCTCTGGCAGGAGGCTGTTTACTGTCGTTGATCAGAAACGGCTTTACTTTCTCATATTGTGTATAGAATTGCGTCATGTCAATGACCAGATCCCGCACAACAGGCAAGCCTGGTAACGGGCGAATGGTGATTTTACCCTTGCCTAGAGCAGATAACGGGGTAATACACGCTAAACCATTTTTACCATTCATATTGATGCCATCAGACCCGCAAACCCCTTCACGGCATGAGCGTCTGAAAGACAAAGTTGGATCTTGCTCTTTTAGTGCCAGAAGAGCGTCGAGCACCATCATGTCTTGCCCTTCATCAACTTCAAGCGTGTAATCCTGCATGTGCGGTTTAGCATCTACATCAGGATTGTAACGATATATAGAAAACGATAATTTCATGCTACTCACCCCTATTTAATATGAACGCACTTTTGGCGGAAACGCTTCCCGCAATTTTGGCGACATATTGACTTCACGCTTGAGCATAGATTCATTCTGTGGACGATAAATACTGTGACATAACCAGTTATCATCATCACGATCAGGGAAATCGAATCGGCTATGCGCTCCGCGGCTTTCTGTACGGAAATTAGCCGCAACCGCAGTACAATACGCAGTTTCCATTAAGTTATCCAACTCTAAGCACTCGATACGTTGAGTATTAAAATCAGCGCTCTTGTCATCTAATCGTGCATGCTGCAGGCGTTCGCGTATCTCTCTAAGCTGCTCCAGACCTTCAGCCATCGCGTCGCCTTCACGGAACACAGAGAAATTAAGCTGCATACATTCTTGCATATCTTTCTTAATCTGAACCGGGTCTTCCCCTTTGCCTTTTTCAGAGTTTTCCCAGCGGTTAAAGCGAACCATGGCTGCATCTACATCTGATTCGGACGCATCACGGCTGGCACTCATTTGACTGAGGGTCTCACCTAGATGCATACCAGTTGCCCGGCCAAATACAACCAGGTCAAGTAACGAGTTTCCACCCAAACGGTTGGCGCCGTGTACCGATACACAGGCAATTTCGCCACAGGCAAACAGCCCATTAACGACCTTTTCCTGCCCGCTTTCATCGATAGTCAGCGCCTGACCATGAACGTTTGTCGGAATACCGCCCATCATATAGTGACAGGTAGGAATAACCGGAATAGGCTCTTTGACTGGATCCACGTGCGCGAAGGTACGAGATAGTTCGAGGATACCCGGTAAACGCGATTCCAATACATCTTTACCCAGATGGTCTAGCTTAAGCTTGATATGAGTTCCCCATGGGCCTTCACACCCACGCCCTTCTCTGATCTCAGTCATCATTGAGCGTGCAACCACGTCACGACCAGCCAGGTCTTTCGCGTTAGGTGCATAACGCTCCATAAAGCGTTCGCCATCTTTATTTAATAGATAACCACCTTCTCCGCGACAGCCTTCAGTAACTAAGGTGCCCGCACCGGCAATACCCGTTGGGTGGAATTGCCACATTTCCATGTCTTGCATAGAAACACCCGCGCGAATTGCCATGCCAACACCATCACCGGTGTTAATATGGGCATTGGTAGTTGATGCGTAAATACGTCCAGCGCCCCCCGTTGCCAATACAACAGCGCGCGATTTAAAGTAAACTACTTCACCGGTTTCGATATCAATAGCCGTACAGCCAACAACATCACCATCCTGGTTTTTAACTAAATCTAAGGCATACCACTCACTGAACACTTTTGTTTTATTTTTAACATTTTGTTGGTACAACAAGTGCAGTAATGCATGGCCAGTTCGGTCAGCGGCTGCAGCGGTACGCGCGGCTTGTTCACCGCCGAAATTCTTCGATTGACCACCGAAAGGACGCTGATAAACCTTACCATTTTCAAATCGAGAAAAGGGCAATCCCATATTTTCCATTTCGATGATAGCTTCAGGGCCGTTTTTACACATGTATTCGATAGCATCCTGATCACCAATGTAATCAGAACCTTTTACCGTGTCATACATATGCCATTCCCAGTTATCTTCGTGGGAATTACCGAGGGCTACAGTGATCCCCCCCTGGGCGGATACAGTGTGCGAACGAGTTGGAAACACCTTTGATAAAAGTGCACAGGACTTGCCTGATTGTGAAATCTGTAAAGCGGCACGCATACCAGCGCCGCCAGCACCAATTACCACGGCGTCAAACTCATGTACAGGTAACTTCATTTTAGACTCCCCACAGAACAATTAAACCGACTACCACATAAGCAAAAGCAATAATGTTGAGCACATACTGCAGCGCGGCGCGCAAAAAAGGCGCCTTCACGTAGTCAGTTAACACTTGCCATAAACCAATACGTGTGTGGGTCATGATGGCTACCAGCGTGATCAGTGTAAAAGCTTTCATCGCGATGGATGAAAACAGTTCTTGCCAAACGGCATAAGTGATATTTTCAGTGGCGATAAAAAACCAGCCGATGAAAATAACATATGCGGCAATAAATGCCGCACTTGCACGAAGTGATACAAAATCTTGTACCCCATTGCGCTTAATACTTGCTTTATTCGTTACCATACTGCAATCCCCCAAACAACGGTCAGAATAATCCAAAGTGCAATGATAATTTTGGCGCTAAGATTGCCTGATTGAATTTCTTCCCAATACCCCGCTTCCATCACCACATGGCGGATACCGCCAAGCAGGTGGTAAGTCAATGCTGATAGCGTGCCTATGGCTATCAGTTTACCCCAAATGCCGGTAAGCGCTGTCTGGACGTCTGCAAAACCTTCAGGAGACGATAGCGACACTGCCCATGCACCGATTACGAATAATAGTGCAAAGAACATAGCGACACCGGTAATACGATGGAGAATTGACGAAATAGCAGCAGGAGGAAATTTAATGGTAGAAAGATCTAAATTTACTGGTCTTTGCTTTTTCACAATTTATGCCTGTTTGATCCGTAGGGACAATGAACCACCCAATATTAAAAGTGTCCTGATAGAGTGATTCGGTTTTTATCTGTTAAGTCTTTCATCCACTGAAATGTTAACAATTTGTAAACCTGTTTTTACTTTATTTACAGTTACTCGCGTAGAGTCACTGCCACACACGGAGTATATCCAGCAGCCAGTATAATTACAATTTTTTGTGCCATATTAAGGCGTTACTCTGGTAACAGGGGTTCAAAAAATAGACAGTGTCTAAAATGTCGGCAAAACTGCGCGCGATTGGTCAGTTTGTAAACACCACAACAGTTTATCTGGCCATCCGATAGAATTTAAAAAGTTGAGGTCATACGCTGAAAATTAACGCATTAAAGATTTTTTAATCTGGCTTTGAACGAAAACGCTTGCCAAACGAATAAACTAAAATCAACTCAAATGTTTTTAGCGTATTTTTGATATAGATGTAGAATATTAATTGTGCATATCTGCATTTAAATTGACTTATCGGTACATAATAAAGTAAATATACGCCACTTTTTTCAAAGAAGCGGACATTTTCGTGCCGTTTCGATGCAAACAGAACTATTCTGAGGAGAGCTTTTATGGCAGATCAGAAAGCCATTCTTACGGTGAACGGTAAAGAAATTGAGTTACCGATTCACTCTGGTACTGAGGGACAGGACGTAATTGATATACGTTCTCTGGGAGCGAATGGCTATTTTACTTTCGACCCTGGCTTTATGGCCACCGCTTCGTGTGAGTCAGCAATAACCTATATCGATGGTGGCGCGGGTGTACTTTTACATCGCGGTTATCCAATCGAAGAGTTAGCCCGGGACGCAGATTATCTGGAAGTCTGTCATATGTTGCTGCATGGTGAAGCACCAACAGCAGACGAGTACGAAGAGTTTAAAAATACGATTACTCGCCACACCATGGTGCATGAACAAATTAACATGTTCTTCCATGGCTTTAGAAACGACGCGCATCCGATGGCCATGCTGTGTGGAACTGTAGGTGCTATGTCATCTTTTTATCACAGTGATCTGGATGTCTCTGAGCCTGAAGAGCGCGTACGCAGCGCGCACCGCCTGATTGCGAAGATGCCAACGCTTGTGGCCATGTGTTACAAATACAATGTAGGCCAGCCTTTCGTTTACCCCAGAAACGATTTAAGTTACGCAGCGAATTTCTTGAACATGATGTTCTCGGTTCCGGCAGAAGAATTTTCTGTCAGCCCTGCAGTTGAAAGAGCCATGGATAGAATCTTTACTTTGCACGCGGATCACGAGCAAAATGCATCAACGTCAACAGTACGCTTAGCGGGTTCTTCCGGAGCGAATCCATATGCGTGTATCGCTGCGGGTGTAGCCTCGTTATGGGGCCCTGCACACGGTGGTGCTAACGAAGCGTGTTTGAATATGCTTGAAGAAATCGGCAGTGTCGATCGCATACCTGAATTTATCGAAAGGGCCAAAGACAAGAACGATCCGTTCCGTCTGATGGGCTTTGGACACCGTGTTTATAAAAATCATGATCCGCGGGCAACGGTGATGCGTGAAAGCTGCCACGAAGTGCTGGATGAGCTAAAAATTGAAGATCCGTTGCTGGATGTGGCAATGGAGCTTGAACGTATTGCGCTGAACGACGCCTATTTCAAAGAAAAGAAACTCTTCCCAAATGTTGATTTCTATTCTGGTATCGTTTTAAAAGCTATCGGCATCCCAACCAACATGTTTACGTGTATCTTTGCACTGTCAAGAACAGTAGGCTGGATTTCACACTGGCATGAAATGATGAGCGATCCTAAGCAAAAGATCGGTCGTCCACGCCAACTTTACACCGGTGAAAACCAACGTAAATTTGCGCCGATTAAAAAGTAATTACGTAATTACGAACAAAAATAGCGCCCTCGTGGCGCTATTTTTTTAACTTCTATAAAGCGTATTTATTCGTCGCGGATAATTGCCAGCAATTCAGCTGTTTTTGCTTCCATCAAAGGGATGTCACCTCTTGATTCCACGTTTAAGCGGATTACTGGCTCCGTATTGGATTTTCGCAAATTGAAGCGCCACGTACCAAATTCGAGCCCGATACCGTCGGTTTCGTCAATGGCTTCCGCTTCACTTTTATAGCGCTGAAGAACTCGTTCCAGTGCCGCATCTGCATCGTTAAGTTTGCTATTAATTTCACCTGACGAAGGATATGCTTTGATTCGTTCTGACACCATTTCAGCCAGTGACTGCCGCTTGGTGCACACCAGTTCAGCGACCAGTAACCATGGGATCATGCCCGAATCACAATAGGCAAAATCTCTGAAATAATGGTGAGCACTCATTTCACCACCGTACACTGCATCTTCTTTACGCATTCGTTCTTTAATGAATGCATGCCCGGTCTTGGATTTAACGGGTATCCCTTGCTTATCTGCAATAATGGCTTCGGTGTTCCAGTACAAGCGGGGGTCAAAAATAATGGATGCGCCCTGCTCTTTCTCCAGAAACGCTTCTGCTAGCAAGCCAATAATATAGTATCCCTCAATAAATTGTCCCTCAGCATCGAAAAGAAAACAGCGATCAAAATCACCATCCCAGGCGATGCCGAAATCTGCATTGTGCTGAATGACTGCATTGGCTGTATCAGCCCTGTTTTCGGGCAGTAAAGGATTAGGTATACCGTTTGGAAAATTGCCATCTGGCTGATGATTTACTTTAATAAATTCTACCGGGATCTTGTTTTCCTTAAACGCTTTTTCAAAAGCATCCAGTGCCTTTCCGGCTGCGCCATTACCCGCATTGACCACCAGCTTCAGTGGCGTAAAGTGCGATAATTCTACATACGATAAAATATGCGCGACATAATCATCCAGCACTGATTGCACATGAAATTTACCTGTTGCAGTTAATACATCGACTTTCACGTGAGCAATACCTGCAATGAACGCAGCACTATCGATTTGTTCACCAGCAGTAAAGTGTTGCAGACGTTGTTCGACTTCGGCGGTAGAATAAGTTTCTGCTTTATCTTTTATTGCATGCAAGCCGGTGTCGCCGCTGATCGGTACAGATCCAGCTTTAACCATTTTCATGCCGTTGTAATCAATGGGATTATGACTGGCTGTAACTTCAATTCCGCCGTCAACTCTTAAATGGGAAGTGGCAAAATAAATTTCTTCGGTACCGGCCATACCAATATCAATCACCTTTGCGCCGCCATCGATCAGCCCCGCCGATAGTGCCAGTTTCAAAGGCGTCGATGTCTTGCGGATATCGCCACCGACCACTACCGATTTTGCCTGAAGCTCTTCAGCAAACGCCCGACCAATACGATACGCCACCGCCTCGCTAAGCTGTGTATTCAACTCACCGCGTACATCATACGCTTTAAAACAGGTAATAGAATTGCTCAAAGATAACTCCTTAATTGGTGCGGCCATATCGGTCAGAAAAACGCACTATGTCGTCTTCACCGAGATAGGCGCCTGACTGCACTTCAATTAACTCCAGAGGAATTTTTCCTGGATTTTCAAGTGCATGCACATCACCTATGGGAATGTACACCGACTCATTCTCGGTTACTAATTTGGTCGTCTCGCCCACGGTGACCTTGGCGGTGCCAGATACCACAATCCAGTGTTCTGCGCGATGATGATGCATTTGAACCGACAGCTTTTCACCGGGTTTGACAGATATCCGTTTTACCTGAAAACGTGCGCCATTATCGATAGAGTCATAACTGCCCCACGGACGGAAGACTTCGCGATGAAACTCAAATTCAGGACGTTTTTCCTGTTTAAGTTTATTCACCACCTTTTTGATTTCCTGCACCTTTTCTTTATGTGCAACCATCACCGCATCTTTAGTTTCTACGACCACCACATCATCTAGCCCAATCACGGCGATAAGACGCTCTTCTGCGTTAATATAACTGTTGTTTACGCCTTCTAATATTGCGTCACCAATCACCACATTACCGTTTTCATCTTTGCGATCAGCGGTTTCCCACAGCGAACTCCAACTCCCTACATCTGACCAGCCTGCATCCAGCGGTACCATGGCAGCCATTTTTGTTTTTTCCATGACAGCGTAATCAATTGAGTCGTCGGGGCATTGTTTAAAGGTGTCGGGATCTATACGAATGAAATCCAGGTCTTTTGACTCTGAGTCAACCGCAGCACGACAGGCATTGAGTATATCGGGCTGAAACTTCTCCAGCTCCTCTACATAGCGGCTGGCTTTAAACATGAACATACCGCTGTTCCAGAAATATTGCTGAGACGCTACATACTTCGTAGCGGTGTCCAGATCAGGCTTTTCCACGAATTCTTCAACCAGCATACCATCAGCAGCTGGCTTGCCAGCCTTAATGTAACCGTAACCTGTATGTGCAACATCAGGGACAATTCCAAACGTAACCAGATAATCCTTTTGCGCCAGGGCGTTGGCTTTATCGATGGCACGATGAAACGCAGTGTTATCTTTGATCAAATGATCCGCTGCCAGCACCAACAAAACCGGATCATTGCCATCTTTCAATGCATGTAATGCTGCTAACGCGATCGCAGGCGCGGTGTTTCGCCCCATCGGTTCAAGCAAAATACCACCATGATCGATATTTTGCGTGCGCAGTTGTTCTGCAACCAGAAAGCGATGGCTATCGTTGCAAATGACGATGGGCTTTTCAGCGCCGGTTCCACTAAGTCTGCCAATGGTTTCCTGTAACATCGTCCTGTCAGATGTCAGGGCCAGGAACTGTTTGGGTAGTGCAGCGCGAGATTTAGGCCATAAGCGGCTACCACTGCCGCCTGCTAAAATAACCGGTTTCATTTACTTTCCTTTAATTTAGACTGTTGGCTCAATGAGTTGAACCACTTATTTGTTTAGATAGTATCTTCACTATACGTTGATTTTACGGTGTTAATTGTTCAAATGTCTATTTAGTTTGTGCTGAAGGCATAAAGAAAGACAAAATTTGCAATTTAATATTCGCAATCATGAAAAATAGTTTATTGATTTGATGTTATTTTTACGCGCTTCAATAACTAATTTGATTAAAATACCACTTAGAACACCACAACGAGGCTTTTTATGCACAAACCATACCTGATAGCCATTGTTATGCTTTGCCTGAGCATTGGACTAAGCTCGCATAGCGTTGCTCAGTCAACACCTGACACTTCACCCCCCCTTTCCATCGGCACTAAAATTGCGCCCCCCTTTGTGATGAAAGGCGAAGATCAGCAACTCACCGGCCTGAGTATTGAGCTTTGGGAACAAATGAGTGAGCAACTTAACGCGGAATATGAGTTCAAAGAAGCAGACCTTGACTTGTTACTTAATGGGTTAAACAACCAGACATTTGACATGTCTATTGCTGCCGTCACGGTGAGCGCTGAACGCGAGCAACAGGTCGATTTTTCTCACCCTTATTTCACTACAGGTCTCGCAATCGCAGTGAAAGAGTCTGATGGACGCCTGATGGCTGCAGTGTCCAGGTTTTTTTCCTGGGAGTTTTTCGTTGCGCTCGGGGGATTGTGCTTATTGCTGTTTGTAGTGGGTGCCTTGCTCTGGGTATTTGAACGTAAACATAATAGTGAACAGTTTGGTGGCGGCACCTCAAAAGGTCTCGGTTCAAGTTTTTGGTGGGCTGCAGTGACGATGACCACAGTGGGTTACGGTGATAAAGCACCCGTAACGCTGGGTGGTCGTATCATCGGTTTCATTTGGATGTTTGCCGCCATCATTCTAATTAGTAGCTTTACCGCAGCAATCGCCACCAGCTTAACGGTCAGTCAGTTGTCCGGATCCGTTACCGGACTGGAAGATTTACCTAATGCGAAGGTTTATACCATTGGCAATTCAGCCAGCGCTAAATTCCTCGAGGCAAATAATATCGGTTACAAACAAGTAGACAACTTAAGCGATGCTCTACAAGCGCTCTCTGACGGCAAAGTTGATGCCGTTGTTTATGATAAACCGATTCTGCAATATCTGGTCAAGAACGACTATTCAGATGACTTATATATCTTGCCTGAAATCATTGAAAGACAAGATTATGCCATTGCATTACCTGAAAATAGTCCATGGCGAGAGCAAATCAACACCGCTCTACTAAAGGTGATTGAAAGTGAACAGTGGAAAAATACTGTTGATGAATATTTAGGTACAGACGAATAAGTGAGCTTGGGCCACTGCGGGTGGCCCTTATTCTAGTTTGGAGTTAAAGTGCGTCTCGACCATGCGGTTCAGCCAACGCTAATTCGGGTCCCACAGAGACTACTTGAGTTGGGTTAATCATGGTGTGGCTAAAATAATAATGATGCTTGATATGCTCGAAATTAACGGTACGAGCCACATGTTCATATTGATATAACTCTTTCATGTACCCTGTTAGCGCAGGATAATCAGCGATGCGTTTAATATTGCATTTAAAGTGACCGTGGTATACCAGATCGAATCGTATCAGCGTCGTAAATAGTCGCCAATCGGCTTCAGTCAGGATATTACCCACCAGATAACGCTGCGTGGAAAGGCGCTTTTCTAAGTACTCCAAGGCATCAAACAAGTCAGTTACTGCTTCCTCATAGGCTTCCTGAGTTGAAGCGAAGCCGGCCTTGTAAACACCATTATTCACTTTGTGGTAGACGAGTTCATTAATTTGCTCAATTTCATCACGATGTTCCGCAGGATAAAAATCTTGCTGATCACCGGTGATTTCATTAAATGCGGAATTAAAAATTCGGATAATTTCTGCTGACTCATTATTGACGATTGATTCCGATTGCTTGTCCCACAGTACAGGTACAGTAACCCGTGTGGTGACATCTGGGACAGCATGAGTATACAGCTGTCGCAAAAACTCAAAGTTATAAAGCTTATCTTTAGTCGCGCCTTCAAATGAGTGAAATGTCCACCCATCTTCGAGCATCTCAGGGCTGACGATAGAAATATCAATCAGGTCGGTCAGCTTTTTTAATTGTCTGAAAATTAGCGCACGGTGTGCCCATGGACAGGCAAGTGAGACGTATAAATGATAGCGATCTTTTTCAGGCGTGAACTTAGCACCGGTCTCTGCACTGATTACATCTCTGAATTGAGAAGCCTGCCGCTTGAATTTTCCCTCATTACTCTCGGTATCGTACCATTTGTCTTTCCACTGCCCGTCTACCAACAATCCCATATGTTTCTCCGTGTTAATTATATTAGACTAATTTAAGCACAAGCATGAGATTGCGCACTGTTAGATTAGTGAACATTCCATTCTACTTTTTAGAACGTTGAGCTAACCAGCTGAGTGGCTACGTGCTTAACTGACTGACAATTGATTTAGCGATGGGAATGGCGCTGGTAGCAGCAGGCGACGGCGCATTACCCACATGCAACGATCTTGAACTGCTAATGAACTTAAAGTCATGGAGCAGTTCGCCTCGCAGCGATACCGCCTGTGCGCGTATTCCAGGACGATAGTAATAGAGATCTTTCTCTCTGACGTCCGCACAATAACGCTGTATTTGCTCTACGTAATATTGCTTACTTAAACTGGTTTTTAATTCTGACAGTACACTGCTTTTAAATTGCCAAAGTAATTTGTACAGGCCCGGAAATGAAGCCAGTCTCCATAGCTCAGCGGGTTTAAGGGTAACCCCATCGTACGCTTCTCTGCCTGTCGCCAGCACCGCGTTCGGTCCCACCGTCGTAAAGCCCCCGATCATTTTAGTCAGGTGTACACCTAAAAAAGGCATGGCCGGGTCAGGAACAGGATAAATCAAACGTTGTGAAACGTTATCGAAACGTTTGTGCAGACGATAATACTCACCCTTAAATGGGACAATTTTAAAGTCACAGGGTAGCCCTTGCTGACGAATTAATTCGTCTGCATAAACCCCTGCGCAGCTGATCAAGTAATCACCTTTTATTCGTATAGCATCACCGTTTTGAGTTAACGTGAGTGCGATATGATCAGCATTTTCATCTATCGACTTTACTTGTGCAGCATAAAAAAAACTGACATTTGCTCTGGCAGCCGCTTCTTGCAGCAAGCAGTTAGTCACCTGTTTAAAATCAGTAATGCCGGTTTGTTTAACCCACATCCCTGCCTGACCGCTGATATTAGGCTCTTTTCGCCTTATTTGCTCAGCCGTCAACATCTCTGGGTCAAGGTCATTCAGCTTACAGCGCTCGAAAAGATCGGCCAGACGGGCTTCTTCCTGTCGGTTGGTCGCCACCACAATTTTTCCGCATTGCTCAAAATCGATAGCATTTTTTTTGCAAAGTTCGGTGGTAGCGTCGAGGCCCTCACGACAAAACCGGGCTTTTAAGCTACCCGGGGCATAATAGACACCTGCGTGTATCACGCCTGAGTTTCGACCAGTTTGGTGCTGCGCTGGCTGCGTTTCTTTCTCGACCAGCGCAATCGTTTTATTGGGGTATTGCAGTGCTAACTCTCTAGCTACTGCCGCCCCAACGATACCTGCACCGATAATGACAAAATCATAATGAGCCCTCACTTAACACACCTGAACACTGATTCAATTTGATATTTAAGTTAGAATAACGCCCTCTTGATGTATTTGTATAACTTTCTGGAATTTTCTTACTATATGAGTGATTCACAACGCTTTGGTGGTATCGGGCGTTTATACGGCCAATCTTCACTGCAAACTTTTGCCAGCGCAAAGGTATGCGTCATTGGAATCGGTGGTGTTGGTTGTTGGTCAGCTGAAGCTTTGGCACGCACAGGGATAGGTCATATTACCCTGATCGACCTGGATGACATCTGTGTCACCAATACCAATCGCCAGTTACATGCGCTGAGCGACACCATTGGTTGCGCTAAAGTTGACGTCATGGCCCAACGACTTAAGCTGATAAACCCCGATTGTCAGGTCACTCCCTTAGAAGATTTTGTTACTCCGGAAACTGTGGCAGAGTATATCATCGGTTTTGATGCTGTCATTGAAGCAACTGACAGCGTTAAAGCCAAAGCAGCTATCATTGCCCATTGCAAAAGAAATAAAATTTCCGTAGTCACTGTAGGCGGTGCCGGAGGTCAGATCGACCCCGCTAAGGTGACTCATGGCGACTTAGCTAAAACCATTCAGGATCCACTCGCGGCCAAGGTGCGCAGCGAACTACGCAGAAATTATAATTTTTCCTCCAACCCTAAACGACGCTTTGGCGTGGAATGTATCTATTCCACAGAACAGTTGCGGTATCCGCAGCCCGACGGTGAGGTGTGTTTCAACAAAAGTTCTATGGAAGGGGGTACACGATTGGATTGCGCCGGAGGCTTTGGTGCAGTAGTGACAGTCACCGCAACTTTTGGCATGATCGCAGCCGCTCGGGTGATCAATCGTTTAAGTGGAGTTAAATGATCATTTCAGCCATACTAAAAAATTATGCGGTAGCAGGAGAAATGCGTGCAACAACACGAACTTGATCAATTAATGAAAGAATGTGCCAGCGATGCTGTGCAGACAGCTGAGGAAGAATTCAATATAAAGTTGGATTTGACCCAGGAAAGCTTAGGCAGTGTTGATGACGTATTGCTATCATTTGTCGAAAAGTATAACGATAAAGCATTAGAAGATAACGCGGTTTTCACCATTTGCAATATTTACGGCGCCTATATCGGTGAGGTTTTCAAAAGTATAGCCGGAGGCGACTGGCGCTACGATCAAAGTAACCCTGAAGCGCCGTTTGTCGTTTTAGATGTTGGTGAGCATTCTTATGCCTTTTCCGGGATATGCTACGAGAGACTGGTCAACAACAGCAACATCAGCGTTAAAGCCTATTTCGAGCAGGCTTTAGCAAATCAGGTTCAATAAATCATCTATCCCGTCTTCGGGTTGATTTTACGCCAATCGCTTAGCATCAACCCGATATGTAGACTTCTCAACACTAAAACCCCCAGTAACAGATTCAATACCAGCCGTATCGCCTGTAGCAGTGCAAACTCCCAGTTGCGGTCACTCAATTGCCATAGTGTTGATGCCAGTGACAATACAATTCCGCTCAACAATAATGGTAAAATGGTTCTGGGCCATTTGACCCTCCCCTTTTTCCACAATCGACTTCGGTTCCCCAACAATAGCAATGTGATGATAAACGGTATGGTAACGATCAATTGCACCACGAGAAGCTGACGATTGGGATAAAAAAGCTGCAATAGCAAGGTAGTATGTTCGCGAATAGTAAGGGCAAAAACCAACACTATCCAATCTGCGCACACACACAGCAACAACCAGTAAAACCATCTTGGTGGTTTGATTACTCCCGCTTCATCATAGCAATGTAATGGTAATAACAATCGACCGTTCACCTTTACCATTCCATCGCAAAATGATGACTGGTAATAGCTAGCTTGTGCCGTAAGTAAAACCGATGCGCAGCAAATCGTTGCACCCCAGAATCCAGATGCAAACTTTGACAACCGTTAGCCTTAGCAAATTCAATACAGAAATTGAGCATGCGTTCGCCCACCCCTTGGGACCGAACGCTGTCCAGTGTAACCAGATCATCGATGTATAGGTGCTTCCCCCAAGCCAGTTTCTCACTTACCACGCAACCGGCCACTGCGATACACCTGTCTTGTTGATAGGCGCCAAACAGAATATAGCCATTAGCCTGCTGACGCTTTATTTGCGTTACCAGCTCGTCAACTTTAAACTGCGGGCGTAATTCACGCATGACATCGGCTGCAGTGATAAGTGCCTGTTCAGATTCAATTCGCTCGATGGTGATCATTGTTTGCTACGTTCATACAACTATAAGCGTGGATTGTACCGACTTCGCTGATTAATAACAAAAAGCTTAGCTGTTCGATTTTTAACCGTTCATTTACTGTATTTATCGCTTCGCTCGTGTATAATCCGCCGATTTTCAACCCCAGACGCTTTACCCAAGATGTCAGCGAGGCAGAATGACCGTCAATACATATGTTCCAAATAAAACCACTACGTTAGAAACACCGGTTAAGGTGTTAGAAGCAAGTCGCAACACTGAGGTTGATGCGCGAGGATCACGGATTGGTTTTGTAAGTCTGGGCTGTCCCAAAAACCTGGTCGACTCAGAGCGTATTCTTACGCAGTTACGCACTGAAGGCTATGATGTCGTGCCTACGTATAATGACGCAGACCTGGTAATCGTTAATACCTGCGGATTTATCGATTCAGCAGTACAGGAGTCACTGGACACCATTGGCGAAGCGTTAACCGAAAACGGCCGCGTGATTGTGACAGGTTGTCTGGGCATTAAAGATGATGAAATTCGTGAAGTTCATCCGAATGTGCTGGCGGTAACCGGCCCCCATGCTTACGAAGAAGTGGTTAATCAGGTCCATACCCATCTGCCCAAACCAGAACACAATCCCTTTTCCGATCTGGTTCCCGATCACGGCGTAAAGCTTACCCCCCGTCATTATGCGTACTTGAAAATATCTGAAGGCTGCAACCACCGCTGTACGTTTTGCATCATTCCTTCAATGCGTGGTGACCTGGTCAGCCGTTCGGTTGGCAATATTCTTGATGAAGCGAAGCGACTAAAAGCAGCTGGCGTAAATGAGCTATTGGTTATTTCTCAGGACACCAGTGCGTATGGCGTAGATATGAAGCATCGCACAGGGTTCTGGGATGGTATGCCGGTGAAAACACATATTCAGCAGTTGAGTGAAAAGCTAGGTGAACTGGATATGTGGGTTCGTCTTCATTATGTATATCCCTACCCGCATGTGGATGAACTGATTCCACTAATGAATGAAGGCAAGATTTTACCTTATCTGGACATCCCTTTTCAGCATGCCAATAAACGTATTTTAAAGCTAATGAAGCGTCCCGGTAGCGCCGATCGTACATTGGAACGCATCCAGCGCTGGCGCGAAATCTGTCCTCAGCTGATTATTCGCTCTACCTTTATCGTTGGTTTCCCTGGCGAAACGGAAGAAGACTTTGAAGAATTGTTAGACTTCATTCGAGAGGCACAGTTAGATCGGGTTGGTTGTTTTGCCTACTCTCCCGTTGAAGGGGCCAGAGCCAATGATCTGCCGGATCCAGTCCCGGAAGATGTGAAGCAACAACGTTTAGCGCGTTTCATGGAAGTGCAGAGTGAGATCAGTAAATTACGCCTGCAGCAACGTGTTGGCAATGAATACCAAATCGTAATTGATAGCGTTGATAGTGAAGGCGCAGTAGGCAGAACGTACGCCGATGCCCCTGAAGTGGACGGCGTAGTACACCTCAATGGTGTATACCATTTAAAACCAGGTGACAAAGTGTGGGCGGAAGTCATTCACACAGATGAGCATGATCAATGGGCAGTGCTTTCTGAAGAGGAAGACGAGGACAGTGTGACCGACTAAGATAGTCTGCTTACGCGTCCGTTTCGCCCTTTTTGATACAGGGCCACGCAACTAAAAAAAGCGCCTCAGGGCGCTTTTTTTAGTCGATTATGAATCGAAATACAGCCGGTTTTGTTTTCCTGGCGCCAGGTTGGGCGGCCCCGCCCATGACCCAGACTTCGTCATTCCAGAAGATCGTGCCCAAACCATGCGTGGCTTGCGGCATGCTGCTAACGACTTTCCATTTATCACGTTTAATTTCGTAGCGTAACACGTCAGGGTAGAGCCCCCCGCCATTATCAAAATATTCGCCACCGAATACGTAAATGTAGTTTTCATCAGCGGCACAGGCCAAACCGCCGCGCGCCTCTGGCATAGCCGTCAACGCTGTCCAGCGTTTGGTTTTATCATTATAAACTTCATGGACCGCCAGATTACCGCCATTGACAGTGCGGCCACCAATCACATGCCAGTTGTTATTTACCACCACCGAGCACGCACTATTACGTGCGGTAGGAACAGGCGCGAGACGTTTCCACACTCCGCTTTCCTGATCAAAATAAGCATGCCAATCGGTATCGATGTGATCAGTCCATTTTCCATTTTCATCTTTCTTTAGGGTGCGACCGGTTGCCAGATGTATTTTACCGTTTAACACCGCTGATACCGTTTCTGATAATTTAACGGGTAAAGGATTGCGACGCTCCCACTGGTCAGACTCAGGCTTCAAGACCAATACAGAATCTGTGTTGGTCCATTGTCCGTCATCAGATTCAACAAACCCACCAAATGTCCACAGCAACTCGTTATCGGCCACCAACATGGCATGATGGCGAGGTTCAGGCAGGTGAGGCAGATTCGCCCACTGGTCAGCGCCGCTTTGTAACTGATAGACTTCAGCAGAAACCGAAAGCTTTCCAGCGGTGCCTTCGGTAATCCCACCGGCAACCACAAGACTGTTTTGCCATAGCACGGGATAAATTTCCTGAACTGGCGCGGGCAGCGTTGGCGCGCTCTGCCAACGATACAATTCGGCCGCCTGGGTTACCCCCGCACTTAGCAGTAGTGCGGCTTTGACAACATGACTTACCACGGTAAATTATCACCATTTGAATGCGTAAAACGCCCACTGTTTTCTAGCGTCAGCTCAGCTATTCGCGCAGCTAACCGCTTGGCAGCAGTATCAGCATCAATATCGCCGTTACCATTAACCATATCCGTTTGCACAAAACCCGGATGTAAAATACCCACCGCAATATTGAATGGCCGTAAATCGTGAGCCAACGATACGCCCATTGCGTTTAACGCGGCTTTAGACATGCGATAACCATAATATCCACCAGAACCATTGTCAGCCATGGAACCCATTCGACTGGTGATAAGACACACTTTACTGCCTTCTTTGAGGTTATCACGTAAACACTGGGTAACCAGCAATGGGCCTAGCGCATTAATACGAAACTGATAGTCAATGGTGTTGGGATCCCAGTCGTCCAGAGATTCTCTGCCCAGTACACCTGCATTATTTATTAAAATATCGATTTTGAGCTCTTTTAACTGCGCCAGCTTTTCTTTCAGCAAATCTGGATGAGACAAATCGATACCCGCTATCACCTGACAGCCACTCTTTTTCAATTCATCACTGCTATTTCTGCATACTCCGTAAACGGTATGACCTTTTGCTTTATAATGCTTTACCAGAGCCAGCCCTATACCTCTGTTCGCACCAGTAATTACTACATTCATATTTTCACATTTCCTTTTTATGCTTTTTAGTTTGCAATACCTGCATTAGTCTTGTCAGATCTTCTGGCGTGTCGATACCCGCTGGAGGTGGTTCTTTGGCTATCGCCACATGCACCACATCGTTATACCAAAGTGCGCGTAATTGCTCCAGCGACTCCAGTTGTTCTAATTCCGTCGCCGGATAACTAACATACTGTTTAATGTAGCCTGCCGTATACCCGTACAACCCGATATGACGCAAATAAGGAGCGGTGTTGATGGACTGCTTATTGGTATAATCAGTCCCCCGCAAAAACGGTATAATAGCCCGTGAAAAATACAGTGCATTACCATTTTCGGCTAAAACCACCTTCACACAATTGGGATTGGTCACATCTTCCGGCGCGTCAATGGCACAGGCAAGCGTGGCAATTGCGGGTTGCTGGCTGACCAGATTCTCCGCCACCTGACGGATATTTGTCGCTGGCACAAAAGGTTCATCACCCTGCACATTAATGATAACTTCATCATCCTCAATGTTGAGTGAAGCGATGACCTCGGCCAACCGTTCGGTGCCGGAGGTATGCTCGGTAGACGTCATACATGCTTCACAAACGGATTCAGCGACCAGTCTGATGCGATCGTCATCCGTCGCCACAATGATGCGCGTCGCCCCCGACTCTTTCGCCCGGTCGATCACGTGCAACAACATAGGCTTGCCATCAATGTCTGCCAAAGGTTTGCCAGGAAAGCGTGTAGAACCAAACCGGGCTGGAATTATCACGGTAAAATTCATAAATACTGCCGTTATTTAATAGCTTCTAACTCGTCAAGCGAGAGATGTTTTGCTTTATTTTCTATGAGTACAGGAATACTGTCATGTATGGAAAATTGTAAACGATCGAATCGACACACCAGTGATTGACCATCTGCAAGTAAAATTAGTTTTCCTTTACATACAGGACACGCAATTACATCCAGAAGTTTTTTATCAAATGCCATTTTGCGACCTTAGATTTAAGATTGATTGGGGTAAGGTTTTTTCTATTTGCTGGTAAAACTCTTCAGGAAGCGAAGCCTCAATGGGTAGATACCAGCATTGCTCATGTCCTAGCGCCTCAACTTTCACGGCGTCTTTCTCCGTCATTAATACAACACCTTGGGGAAGATCCGCTTTTTCAAATTTATGGTGATCGTTAAAGCTGATTGTTTTTGCGGCTGACAACTTAAGCTGTGCCAGATAATTGAAAAAGCGCGCTGGTGCGCCAATGCCCGCTATCGCAGTGAATCCATCGTGTTGTTGGCGAAACGCGTCGATACTGACGGTATGCTGATCAGTAACACGCACACACTGATAACCTTGTAGTTTCATCGCATATTGTGGCACTGAAACCCTTTCTAATGCCGCCTGCTCACCCTCAGTTTGGACATTATGTATTATCGCATCGATGGTATTTAATCGCCACTTACCTTCGCGTAGCGGCCCCATTGGTAACAATTTTCCATTACCCACCCCACGATCGTCCATCACCACCAGCTCAATATCCCGCTGCAAGGCGTAATGCTGCAGGCCATCATCACAGATAATGACGTCACACTTATGTAGATTTTTTAATGACGTTGCGCCACGCGTACGCTTAGGGTCGATAACCACCGGGGCGCCTGTACGCTGTGCGATCAACTTTGGTTCATCACCTACCACACTGGCAGCATCAGTGCGGCTTACACTGTGAGGAAAAGTAGTTGCACTGCCACCATAACCACGGCTAAGCACTCCAACGCGCAGTTTCTGCTGCTGAAACCATTTAGTCAGCGCAATCACTACTGGGGTTTTGCCGTTTCCACCCACCGAAATGTTGCCCACCACAATGATGAAAGCATCAGGCTTACTGGAGGCAAAAATACCACGTCGATATGCCCATCGGCGTAGGCTGGATAACATCCAGAAAAGTAAAGTCAATGGCGATAGCAACCATACCCAGTACGCTCCCTGATACCACGCCGTTGTCAGCTTACTCACTATTTTTCACCGAATTGAAGCGCGTGTAATTGTGCATAGTGTCCGCCCTGAGCCAGCAATTCGTCATGTTTTCCACGTTCGATAATTTCGCCCTGCTCAACCACCATGATCAGATCAGCTTTTTCAATTGTCGACAGCCGATGCGCTACCACCAGGCTAGTGCAGTTTTGCTGTAACTTTTCAAGTGCGTCCTGAATCAGTCGCTCCGACTCAGTATCCAGTGCCGACGTGGCTTCGTCTAGTATGAGTACGGGGGCATTGGTCAATACGGCCCGGGCAATAGCAATGCGTTGACGCTGCCCTCCTGATAGCATCAGCCCATTTTCACCCACTATGGTATCGAGCCCATCTGGTAATTGCGCCAGAAATTCATCGACGTGCGCAATTTTTGCCGCTCGCTCAATTTCTGCCCGGCCTACATTGCTGGTGGCACCGTAGGCGATGTTATTGGCAATCGTATCGTTAAACAACACCACGTGCTGAGATACCAGCGCGAATTGCTGCCGCAAGTTCTTTAAGTCAAACTCCGTGATTGGTTTTTTGTCTAACGTAACCGTACCCTGCTGAGGATTGTAAAAACGGGTAAGCAACGACGAAATCGTAGATTTCCCACTGCCTGAGCGCCCAACCAATGCAACGGTTTGCCCCGGTTTTATGGAGAAACTCACCTGTTTCAAGGCAGGACTTGTCTTGCCAGGATACGTAAAAGTCACATTATTAAAGTCTATTTCGCCGTTAATTCGGGATACGGTATTGTTGCCTGTATCCACTTCATTGTGTTCGTCAAGTATGGCGAAAATACTCGAACATGCTGCCATGCCTTTTTGAAACTCATTGTTCACTGTGGTGAGTTGTTTTAACGGTTTTAATAGCATTACCATACATAAAATTACGTTGGTAAAGACGCCGGCAGTGAGGCGTTCAACCATCTCAGGCGTGCTGGCGATGTAGAGAACGACGGCCAAGGCAATTGATGCAATAACCTGGATAGAGGATACACTTAAAATTTGGGTTACTGCCAGCTTCATATTTTGCTGTCGATTGACGTTATTTTTTTTCTCAAATCGGGCTTGCTCTACTTGCTGGCCACCAAACATTAGCACCACTTTGTGCCCTTTCACCGCCTGCTCAACGGCAGAAGTCAGATTGCCCATTGCCGTTTGAATGCTGCGACTGACTACACGAAACCGTTTACTCACATAAGAAACAATCACCGCCACAATCGGACCAATTAAAAGAAAGATAAGCGAAAGCTGCCAGGAATAGTAGAACATCACGATTAACAAGCCAATTACCAGCGCACCCTCACGCACCAGCGTCAGCAACGCATTACCGGCCGCGTTAGCGACTTGCTCGGTGTCATAAGTTACCTTACTGATGAGCGCCCCCGTTGAATGCTGGTCGTGAAATGACACCGGCAAATGGATATATTTTTCAAACAGTTGCTGCCTCATGCGCATGACTACTTTGGCTCCTATCCACCGTAAGGTATAGGTTCCCATGAAGTTGCACACCCCTCGAATGATGAACAGAGGAACGATGGCATAAGCCGCCAAGCGTAAAAATTCATGGTCGTTTTTACCAAATGATTCATCAATCAGTGTTTTGGTCTGACCGATAACGAATGTATCCACAGCGGAATAGCCGACCATACCAATGATGGCAACAAAAAAAGGTAGTTTATAATCACGCAGATAGTTTAAAAATCGTTTTAACTGCGATGCGTCAGGGTCTGCCGAATGCATGTATACTCACTTGTAACAATCCATGCGGCTATTGTAGCTTGTTAAGCAGCAAATCCCTAGACTGAGGTGTTAAATTGGGAGCAATTCAATACATTAGCGGTAAAGAAAACGTTGACGACTCTGCTGTTTGCTGCAAATACCAGCGCTTCTTTATATCATCTCTAAACGTTGTTACGCGGATCCCATCTTCGGAAAGGCGCATCTGAATATAACCGTGCTCGCTGGTGTTGAATTGGGTTGCGCCTATTTCATAGTAACGGTCCACCACCTTTTCAGCGGGAAACTGCCAGCGATTTTTAAATCCAGTGGTATAAGCCACCAGTTGCGGGGACACCGCGTTGACGAAGATTCCGGTTGAAGATGTATTACTGCCATGATGGGGCGCTATCAGTATCTCAGCGCTAAGATCCGGTTGCTGATAAAGCAATTCGTATTCAGCAGAACTTTCTATATCACCAGGCAGCAAGACTGAATATTCAGGTCCTGACACTTTAAGAACACAGGAAAAATTGTTACCCGATGCCGCTGGCGTACGAGGCCATATTGCCGCGATCCTCAATGCGTTCCATCGCCATTGTTCACCGGCCACGCAGCCTGATGCTGGCGAAAGTATTGAAACATCGCGGCCTTGCTCTGCGCCAAAATACTGAATAAAGTCAGCAAGGCCACCAGCATGATCATTGTCACTATGGCTGATAAAAAGCGTATCCACTTTATTAACGTTAAGCGACCGTAGTGCAGGAATAACAACTTGCCGCATCATACTGCTACCCTCTTTGAATGCCGCACCGGTATCGATCAAAAGTGCCTCGTGGCCCTGTGAAATGGCCAGTGCGGTACCCTGGCCGACATCAAATATGTGAAGTTTCCAGCTGTTTGTGTCAGCCGGTAGAAAGGCCGTTATTAATGGTATCAGACACAGCAGTATCAACACTCGTTTATACGCAAGAGGCGGACATAAACATAGAAAAACAATAATAAAAAGACATAGCGCCACCGGAGTAGTATTCATCGACGTAGAAAATGCAGGGGCAAAGGACGCAATTAATGTCATAAACTCAATCATCCAGCGCATTACGTCATCGGCTAGCACGAGTAGTCCCCCCTGATCAAACTTGAACAAATTATCAACCATCAGGGCGAGTAAAAAGAACGGCATGGCAAATGAAATGAGCGGCACAAAAACCAAATTAGCTATGGGTGCAATCCAGCTGATTTGCCCAAACCACAACATTGTCATTGGCAGCATCATCATACAAAGCATAAATTGCATCAGAATTAACTGGGATATTTTGTTTTTTATTGTTCTGGTTCTCGCCTTAAACGACCATAGTAAAAACCAAATTGTGATTACCGCACCAACACTCAGATAAAATGACGCACTATATACGGACAAAGGAAACACAAACAGGCACAGGCACATCATGATCAATGCTTTATCCTGAGTACTCCAATGGACACGCTTATATTGCAATATCAGATACAGAGAGATCAGCACCCACGCCCGTACCACGGGCAGCGCGCCGGTGGCAATTATTGCATAACTGCCGGTAAGTATAAGAAGCGGAAACAGCGACCACTTGCTTGCACTGTAATGAGGCGAAGCCCTCAGTAAAACTTTTTGCCAAAGTGCAATCAATCCAGCAAATAGGGTGTAACACCACGCAAATATGATCCCCATATGCAAACCCGAAATACTGAACAAATGGGCCGTACCTGTGGCTTGCATAATTCCCCAGTCATCACTGGACAAATCATCACGGTTGCCAATCAGGATCGCTTTTAACCATCGCGCGTTGGTTAGCGTACGACTATCAAGGAAGGCAGACAGGTTTGCGTGAAACGAGAACGAGGGTAATAACAGCTCAGGTTGTGCATTGGCAGTGATGCTTCCGGTTGCGACCACAGCCTGACTTAATAGCCATTGCTGTTTCAGCGCGCTCCCAGGATTAGCCAGTCCATAGGCTGGTTTGAGCTTTGCGCTTACCTTGATGTGCTGGTGGCGACGTAATTGAATGGCAGAATGGTACCAATACAGGATTACATTCGGTGAAATAATTGCCGAGCGGTCATTAACAGATTTTACTTTCATCACTATTTTTGCAAATGACGGTCCATTGGTAACACTGAGAACGTCTCCGGTAAGGATGACATCATCTTTAAATTTGCTCACCTCTTGTTGCCAACTGGTATACCAATGCCCTACACTCGCCATCCAGGTTGTTCCTATGGCAAAACCATGTATTGCGAACAGCAGTAGAAACACCCAATCTTGATTAAATTGAAATCTTTTTAACCCATAAGATGGTACACAAGCATATATGGAACGTTTTAGGGTAACTAAAGAAGCGCTACTTATGGCAACAATGAGCAGACAAACGCATAAGGATGGAAGCCCTGGCCAATATGTGGCAGACAAGGCTCCAGTACAAAACCCAACCAGCCAATGTGTGATTTTTTGCACTCCTTTGCTAATCTCCCCGATGCGTGGTTAAAAAGTCGCTATGCCAAGAAAATTCATCCAACGATTTTTACCCGATCACCAGACCATCAAGAACCAGCGTGCGTTGCAGATGTTTGGTAATATCCTGCATGAACCTAATTTATGGCATCTAAACAGACGCTCCGCGTCACGCGCATTTGGAATCGGGTTATTTTTCGCATTTTGGCCCGTTCCGTTTCAAATGTGGTTATCTGCGGCCACCGCCATTCCAAGCAAAGCCAATCTGCCAGTTTCTGTGGCAACAGTATGGATAACCAACCCGTTCACAATGCCGCCAATATTTTATGGTGCTTATAAAGTCGGTACTACTGTACTTGGGGCCCGGGAACAACAATTTGAAATTCAATTTAGTCTGGACTGGTTAATCCAAAGTCTGGGCACCATTGGTCCAGCACTGCTCGTGGGGAGCTTGATCTGCGGTATTGTCTTTGGGGTTGCAGGTTATTTTGGATTAAACTGGCTGTGGCGTTTCTCGGTACAGAAATCCTGGGATGCACGCAAGCAAAGACGGCTTGCTCGCGATACAAATTAATTAATCAAACTGTGCTCCCGCAACAGCGACAACATTTTATCTTCATCCCACACTTCTACACCCAGTGATTGGGCCTTTGTCAGTTTGGAACCGGCTTTATCGCCTGCAACCAGCACACTGGTATTAGCAGAAATCGATCCTGAAACTTTGGCTCCCAGCGTCTGCAGATGAGCCTTAGCATCGTTTCGACCCATGCTGCTTAAGGTGCCGGTAAGTACCCAGGTCTGGCCATCTAAAGGTGCATCATCTAACTGAATTTTTTCCACGTCGGGCCATTCGACGCCCAACGCAATAAGCTGTTCAATGATGTCATTGTTGTGCGTTTCGGCAAAAAAATTCACAATGTGTTGGGCTACTACATTGCCAATATCTTGCACCTCAAGTAACGCTTCCTGATTCGCCTGACGGATGGCGCTGAGGCTTCCAAAATGCACAGCCAGATTTTGTGCCGTGGTTTCGCCTACTTCGCGGATCCCCAGTGCATATAAAAAGCGCGGTAGTGTCGTCTTCTTTGCTGCATGTAAGGAAGCGAGTAAGTTTGCCGCTGACTTTTCAGCCATGCGTTCCAACCCTACCAGTTTTTGCATGCTTAACCTGAAAAAATCAGCCGGATGTTTAACAAGTTCAGCATCCACCAGCTGTTCAACTAACTTGTCACCTAACCCATCAATATCCAGTGCCTTGCGTGAAGCGAAGTGCTTTAATGCCTGTTTGCATTGAGCAGCACAAAACAAACCACCGGAGCATCTTGCTACCGCTTCTTCGGGAAGCTTTTCAACTTTTGATCCACACACAGGGCACGCTTTAGGAAACTGAATTGGGCTGCTGTTATCAGGACGATTTTCCGCAACCACGGAAACGACCTGTGGGATGACATCACCGGCGCGTCGAATAACCACCTGATCACCAATACGAACTCCCAGCCTGTTGATTTCATCCTCGTTATGCAGCGTCGCGTTCGACACGGTTACACCGCCCACAAAGACTGGTATTAAACGGGCGACCGGGGTAATTGCGCCCGTACGTCCTACCTGAAATTCAACATCTTGCAGTGTGGTGATCTCTTCCTGCGCGGGAAACTTTTGCGCTATTGCCCAGCGTGGCGCGCGGGAAACAAAACCCAATTTTTCCTGCAAATCGATCCGATCCACTTTAAATACCACGCCATCAATGTCATATGGCAGTGTGTCACGGGCATCCAGAATACGTTGATAGTATTTAAGGCAGCCATGTGAACCTATGGTCGAATCTACTTCCGGGCACAATGGCAGGCCCCACTCAGCCAATAGATGTAGTCGCTCTGAATGCAATAGTGGCAATGAATACGAATCAGGTTGCACCACACCTAACGAATAGGCGTAAAACTGAAGTGGCCGTTTAGCCGTAATTCTTGAATCCAGCTGACGTAAACTTCCTGCAGCGGCATTACGCGGGTTGGCAAACACTTTTGCCTGTTGCTGCTTTTGCATTTCATTCAGTTTGATAAAGCCGGCCCGAGGCATGAAAACTTCGCCTCTGACCTCAAGACGTTCGGGCCAATTTTCACCACGCAGTGAAAGTGGGACATTGGCTATGGTTCGCACGTTTTCGGTAATGTTCTCACCAACCCTACCGTCTCCCCGTGTCGCCGCTCTAACCAGTTTTCCCTGTTCATAAAGAATACTGACGGCCAGGCCATCTAACTTGGGTTCACAACTAAATGTCAGTTCCGAAGTGTCTTTTAATCTATCACGAAGACGCTTTTCAAAAGCAATCAGTGACTCTTCATCGAATGCATTATCCAGCGAGAGCATAGGAACTTCATGCTCAACCTGACTGAACGCCGACAGCGGTGCTGCGCCCACTTTCTGGGTGGGCGAATCTTCTGTCACCAGTTGTGGATGCGCTTTTTCCAGTGCCAACAACTCGTTGAACAAACGGTCGTATTGAGCATCAGGAACTTTAGGCTCATCAAGCACATAATAGTGGTAATTGTACTCGTTGATTGTCTGACGCAGCACTACAATTCTTGACTCGGGTGTTGGAGAATCGCTCATTAAAATACCGATTGAAAATAATTGACTAAAAACGTGGTTGATAACCTAGCGATTAACCATTCGCAAGCGTTCAAACTCTCTAATGCGTTCTATGTATTGTTGCAATCCCTGCTTGGTCATTACACTTCTGCGGCCATCTAAGACTTGCGCCCCAAACTCGTCAGCGATTTTACGGGCAGCATTGTGCATCATGTTAAACACCTGATGTGCATCACCTTCAATGGGCAGGATCATAAACAGGGAAACCCCCTGCGTCGTAAAAGTTTCAAGGTTATCTATGTCAAACACGCCCGGTTTGAACATATTAGCCAGAGAAAACAGTACCGGCCCCTTGCCGTTGGAGTTCACATGACGATGAAAAATGTCCTGTTCACCAAATTTAAACCCTAATGTCAGTAACATGGGTAACAACGCAGCGCCAGAAATAGGAGATTCATCAGCGGCTTTCACGTTTAGTACCAGTACTTCCTGCTCAGGCAAGGTGGTTTTTCCGGTGTCAGCGCTCGCAACGGGCTTTTCCTGTGCAGATCCACTCATTTCAGCCTCGCTCTCTACCGGGTGATCAAAATCAATTCGCATCTGATCCTCACCAAATTTTGGCTCCTGGCGGCCTTTTTTGAGTGTCGGTTTACTGCGTTTACGTGACATAAATCGTCGCGCCTGCTCGGTGAGACTTTCTCCCTCAACAGGCTGTTCATCGTGTGAATCTTGCATATGTTGGGGCGCAGGTTGGGTATCTAAACTGAAATCATCCACCTCTGAATCTTGCGCATGACTTTCATCGTCAACCGAAGCGTGCACGGTGTCAGGTTGATTTTCAGCGGCTTTTTTCAATAGAAAACCCGGTGGTTCAGGCATCTCGCCTTTGTCACCCTCAGCGCTATGACGCTGGCTCTGCAAATGCGGTTTCGGGTTGGTTACTACTGAGCCGTATAAGCGAGTTTCAGGCTCTGCCTTCGCCGGTTTAGAAGGCTTTTCAGCGATTTCATCTTCGTCAGGATCAGTGGTGCCACTCACGTCCCCTCCCTTGCCTTCGGGCGCGTGTGGCTGAGCCTCGTCATGCCGATGCTTCACCACACGTACCTTGCCCAAACCTAATTCATCGAAGTCTTCAACATCCGCCATTTCACGCAGCGATTCACTTCGACGCCCCATATCTTCTTCGCGCCAGGCGTTATCTTCCTCAAGTTCATCGGTATCAACATCTTCCGCTTCCCAAGAACGGGGTTCCAGACGGGATTTTTTTTCTACCGGCTTGCTTTGCTTTCGAATCTTCCACATGCCATGCGCAAAAATGGCAATGATAAACAGCGTACCAGCGATTAATAATGACAGGCGTAATTCATCTTGCATTGACTTTAATTGCCCTTTGTTATGTTTCAGCGAACGACATTGCTTCCTCCACGTCCACCGCAACCATGCGCGAAACACCAGGTTCCGCCATAGTAACACCGGTAAGGTGGCTAGCCATTTCCATCGCTATCTTATTATGGGTAATGTAAATAAATTGAACCGTTTGCGACATTTCCGAAACCAGGTTACAAAACCTGCCTACGTTCGCATCGTCAAGCGGCGCATCGACTTCATCCAATAAACAAAATGGAGCTGGATTTAATCGAAATATAGCGAATACCAATGATAAAGCGGTTAGCGCTTTTTCTCCACCGCTTAACAGATGAATTGTACTATTTTTCTTACCCGGGGGCCGCGCCATTATCGTGACACCCGTCTCTAAATAATCATCATCGGTCAACGCTAGATAGGCAGACCCTCCTCCGAATACTTTTGGAAACAAGATTTTAAGGTCATTATTTACTTGCTCAAAGGTTTCGGCAAATCGCTGTCGGGTCTCTTTGTCAATCTTCCGGATGGCACTTCTTAACGTTTCCAGTGCACTGTTTAAATCATCAAACTGTGTATCCAGGTGCGTCTTGCGTTCAGACTGAATTTCGTATTCATCCACCGCCGCCAGATTTACCGCCCCTAACCGGCTGATTGCGGCTTGAGTTTTTTCCAACTCACTTTGCCAGCGTGATTCATCTGCCTGCTCGTCTAATTGTTCAAGCACGGCTTTCAGATTTTGCCTTGTTTCCTGCAGTTGTTCGATTACGGCAGTTGCGCGAACCCGGTAGCCTTCAATTTCAAGCTTAATACTTTCCAACGCTGATTGTCGCTGATTAATTTGCGTTGTAATGCCGTGCTGACCTTGTTTTGCTTCCTGCAATAACTGATGCAATTCGTTCAGTTCAGTTTGGTGCTCACTGATCGACGCCTCTACCTCCTCGCGCTCAGCCAGCAAGGATTGCAGCTGTTCTTGCTGAGTCTCAAGTGGTGCGGTGAGAGTAGCATGCTCTTCCTCAAGCGATTGACGACGATTGAGCAAATTGTCTTTCTGCGACCCGTTACGCGTAACCTGTTGAGTGTATAGTTCATACTGGTTTTTTTGCTGTTGCAACGCCAACTCAACCTGGTGTCGCTGACTAATTTGCCGTTCAAGATGGAGACTGATATCTGCAATTGCGGCTTCAATCAGCTCGCGTTTATCATCATTGCTTTGATTCAACTCTTCTAATTCAGCTTGTTTCAGCGAAGCCTCTTCCAGCTTGATTGCCACTTCTTCCTGCTGCAGTTTTTCTTCTTCAAGACGCACTTGTTGTCGACTTAACTCTTCGCGTAACTTCTGCTGTCGGCGTGCGCTGTCTTCCCACTGCATTTTCGCGAATTTCATCTCGTTGTGCAAAGACTGAAGAAGCGTAGAGTGTTCATTCAAGGCACGCTGGCTGTTTTCCAACATATCATTTTTAATGGTCAATTGTTGTTGGAGCGCGGCTAAGCTGCTTTTATGCGTGCTAATCTGGCGGCTTAATTCCTCTGCTTGCGCATTAAGTTCCCGCAATCGCTTGGTCTGATCAAAAGCACCTTCACCTTTTATTCTGTGCTGATTAATTACCCATGCGTGTGAGAGCCACTCACCACTTAGGGTAATAACCGATTGGTGTGGCATTAATGTGCGTAGTTTTTGCTGTGCTTGTGCCAGTGAATCCGCAATAAATATGTGATTAAAAAAGGTAAAAACTGGACCCGCGGTCACTTTATCCGCCAGACTGCCCGACTCAATTTTTTCAGCAATAGCATCGGCAGCTACGACACGCTGCCCTAATGGCAATCCAGCGGCTTGGCTGGACAATGTGTCCGTTGTCAGTAAATCATGCACCATGGGTTGTGCTAAGCCTTCCAACACAACCTCAAAACACTTTTCAAAGCCCGTAGCCACCTCAATTTGCTGCCAGACGGGGCTCAACTGTTCAGTTGTGCCCTGTGCTGCAGCTCGTTCCGATTGCATTGCTTCAATCGCCGCAATGGCGGCATTCACCGATTGATGTTTATCGGTAACGGCGGTTAATAGCTGTTGTAGTTGGTCTAATTCAGCACCTGCGGTTTCCTTCAGTGACTGGTTCGCACTGACGTCTTCCTGTAACGCTGACAACCGGGTCTCTTCTTTTTGTCGCTTAGCTTCGAGCTGCTTAAGCTCAGCGTGCAGCTCATCGCCACCCAGTTCACGCAATTCTTCATTCAATTCGGCAATACGTTGCGACGTACGAAGCTGCATGTCCATCAATGACTGCAGTTGGCTATGACAAGTCTGTACCTGATTTTTTAGTTGATGATATTGCGCTTCGTGATTTCTGGTGCGCTGATTAAACGCTCTTAAATCAGCTTCCTTTGTCGCCTTTTGCTCCTGGGCCTGCTCGGCCGCCAACGACAGCATTTCATTTTCAGGCTCAAGCTGTAAGATGCGTTCAGAAGCAATTTCCTGAGCTTGTGAAGCTTGCATGAGCGCACTATTCAGATCATCAAGTTGATGAACTAGTTCGGCAAGTTCAGTTTTAATTTGTGTTTTACGTTGCTGGCTATGTAAATTGCTTTGCTCTATGCGGGTGATGGCATTCCCCGTGCTAAATCGCTTGTGCTGCAGGTCATCCAGTTTTTGGGTCAGCTCATCGGCTTTTTGCTGATACTGCACGATACCGGCTTCGTCGCCCCGCTGACGTGCAATTAACGCATCCAGTTCGGTTTCCTGTTTTCGCTTCTGCTGATTTAAGCTTTCAATCTTTTCCGAATGTTTCAGCCAACGTATGGCGCAAAGTTCCGCTTTCAAGGTACGTTCGCTGGCTTTCAATTGTTTATAGCGATTGGCGGCAGCAGCCTGTCGCTGAAGCTTCTCTATCTGCTGGCCAAGCTCGCTGCGCACGTCTTCAAGACGCTCAAGGTTTTCAACCGTATGTCTAATTCTGTTTTCAGTTTCCCGCCGCCGTTCTTTGTAGCGCGAGACCCCAGCCGCTTCTTCGATAAACACCCGAAGCTCCTGCGGTTTGGATTCGATAAGACGCGAAATCATGCCTTGTTCGATGATAGCGTAGCTGCGAGGCCCAAGTCCGGTTCCTAAAAACAGATCAGTGACGTCCCGACGGCGACACTTGGTGCCGTTTAAAAAATAAGTTGAAGTTGCATCGCGGGTAACCAGTCGTTTGATAGACAGCTCATTGTAACGGGCGTACTCTCCTTCGATACGCCCACTGCTATTGTCAAAAACCAGTTCAACACTGCACTGCCCCACCGGTTTTCTGGCCGAAGAGCCGTTAAAAATTACGTCGGTCATGGCATCGCCACGCAGATTCTTCGCCGAGCTTTCACCTAACACCCAACGCACTGCATCGATCACGTTTGACTTGCCGCAGCCGTTTGGGCCGACGATTGCAGTCATATCACCTGGAAATGGAATTGAAGTGGGATCGACGAAGGATTTAAACCCGGCGAGTTTAATTTTTTTCAGACGCACTGAGACCTCACGGATTTAACCAAAGGCCACGTTAAAAAGGCGATACTGGGCATTATTGCACTACTGACAAACCGATTAGAAATCACTATGTACGCGCTGGATTTTATCATTATTATCCCGCGACTCTACCAAAACTCATAGCCTGTAACAATTGGGATTTTTGCGTTTGCCGTAAAACCTGTACAATCTTAAGTCGATATTATCAGGAGATGTTGAATGCCAGCAAAAAGTGGGATCAGTTATTTTACTATGGGCTTTAGTCTTATTAAAACTAAAGGACTAAAACGGTTTGTTTTCATACCCTTTAGCGTCAATCTGATTTTATTTGCGACCGCATTTTATTTTCTGTTCGGTCAAATTGAGGTAGGCATCGCCTGGTTGCTCAACAGCATTCCGGAGTGGTTGGGCTGGATCAAAGACGTACTGGTGTTTATTCTCTGGCCCATAGCAGTTATCAGCGTATTGTTGGTGTTTGCGCTGATATTCGGCACCCTGGCAAATTGGATTGCTGCTCCCTTCAATGGCATTCTGGCGGAAAAGGTAGAGCGACATCTTACCGGGCAATCTCTGGGCGACGAAGGTATAGTCAGCCTGATCAAAGATATTCCACGAGTGCTGGGCCGGGAATTCTCTAAATTACTTTGGTATATACCAAGAGCGATTGGCTTCTTTTTAATCTTCTTATTCGTACCTGTGATCGGCCAAGCCATCTGGTTTATGTTCAATGCCTGGATGATGTCCATACAGTATTGCGACTATGCGTATGACAATCACAAGGTGACTTTTTCTGCGATGCGCACGCATTTAGGCCAACACAAAGGTTCAGCGCTTTCGTTTGGCATGATGGTTAATGTCTTTTCATTGATCCCCATCGTTAACTTTATTGTAATGCCAGTTGCTATTTGCGGTGCAACCGCAATGTGGGTGGAAAAATTAAAACCAGATTTGGAATCGCGGGTTAATCATCAGATTCAACGCTGACATCAGTAGACGCGGCTTTATTAAACTGTTCGTACTTACGTAACCAGATATCAGCCTGAGTCGACTGGCCATTGCGATGAAATGACTGAAAAAGGTTCATGTAGATAGGCCGCAACGCAGTAGGATCCTGCAACTGTTGTTGCCAGAGCGTTAAGTAAATTGGTGGAATCTTTCCGCTATCGTGATGTTCAAGAAACGTAACTTCATTTGACGGCTTATACGCTTTCACCTGGGCATTTTCGCAGGTCTTCGCCAGCCATACACCGGTAAAATCCGGCTGCTGTTGCCAGCGACTCAGTGTTTCCACCGGCGAATAGGTTAGCTCACCATCAAAGATGAGATTGGGCGCTTCCTGACGATTGCAATATCGGTTTGCCATACCATTACTCAAAGGATACTCGTCGATAAAACCTGCAAAATGGGCCAATTCATGCACAAAAACATCATAGGTGTCAGTCAGATCCAGAAACATGACCCCATTGTTGACGTTCGCTTTACCAGACTGATGCAGAATAACTGCATGGGTCAGATCACGGGTTTTTACCACCAGTGACAACGGTCTTATATCACAGCCTAAGCGACCACTTTGTCGCCAATTGTCAGTGCATGCCAGTTTTTCTGCCTTTATTCTGATGGGTTTTTGCAGGCAAATGGGTAGCGCAGATAGACGTTTGTCATGATTAAACTGATTATAGATTGAATTGGCCCGCTCGGTTGTGGCAAGGGACGTTGCGAATAACTGAATTCGTTGGCGACATTGCCTGTCTGCCGGCCAACTAGCCGAGCCAATGGACTCAATAGTACGCTGAGGAAATTTAGCAATTAGGTCTAACCAATATTCAGCCTCCGGATGACCTTCATCAACGGCTCTCTGCAACACCTCAATACCTTGTTCCTGCTTGCCTTCGTCAATCAAAATTCGACCAAGATAGAATGCACTTTGCGTAAAGGCATTTTGCGTTTTCTCAAGCAACGGCCGGGCTTTTTTTACCTTGCCATTGAGAAGGTACCAATCAGCCAGCGCTGCCTGCGCCGGCAAATAGTTATTCGCGGAGGCTTTCAATAGCCAGTTTTCTCGGACTACTGCATCCTCAGTCGCCATGGCATAGGCCAGTTGCGCTTCGGGAACATTACCCTTTGCCGCCATGTGAATGAGCGAATGATCGCCTTCTTCTTTGGCGAGCAACCTGTGCAATGCCCATGCTGCTTCGGGGTGGCCCAGCGCGACCAGTTTATTGAGCCAGTAAGTTTGTTCGCGGTCCGCTGAAAACTCAATTAATGCCGTTTGCGCTTCGTCGTCTCCCCCTTTGGCGGCTAACCAAAGCAGGCTACCGGCATACGTTGTTTGACTCGCGTTAAAAAAGAGTTGGGAGGGCAGACGGCCGCTATCGCCAGACAATAAGAAGCACAAGGCTAACGCCAAAAAGAATCCACGCATAAATTTTAACGTTATTCAGCTATGTCATCGGGATTATGTAGCCTGACCAGTTCTAGTCGCGCATAGCGATGCTCTACGTAGTCAAATACATTGGTGCTTAAGGCAAGTTTGAAGTAGTTCGCTGCGATGCCGCGATTACCTTGTTGGGTGTGAAATTTTCCAAGATAAAAATAGGCCTCACATAATCTGTCGGTTAGCTCTTTTTGACTGGATATCCCTTCTACCAGGGCAGCAAGTACTTGCTGTTCGGAAAGATCGCCAAGAAACAAGTCGACCAGTTTAGTCGCCCAATGTGACGCATCCAGCTTCTCTCGCATGCTTGTTAATTTGATTCTACCTTGCTCAGTGTCCACTTCAGCTGCAGCAAAATAGGTCCATAAAGCGCGAAATGGGTCTGATTCATCTATCGCCAGAAAACGGTTCAAATCTTTTACTGCTAAATCAGAGCGACCACCATAGTAAAGTGCGATGCCTCTATTCAAAAAAGCGAAGTCGTAATTGGGGTTAATGTCTAGCGTGGAATCGAATGCTTCATAAGCCTGAATAAAATCCATTTGCTGAATATAATGAATTCCAATGGAATTATAGGCTTCTGCCATGTCCGGTTTTAATACCAGTGCCTGAGAGTAATCAAATTGAGCCAGTCCCCCAAGGCCAACGCTGTCGTATAACATACCGCGCTGGTAAAACAATTCGGCCTTATCTTCATCGTTAATGGTTTCGCTGGCAAGGATCTGATTGTATCGAGCAATCGCCATTTGCGAACGTGGGTTTATCGGCGCAGGTTCTGCAAGCAACAGATTACCCATCTCCGCTTTAGGTTTTGCAGGGCTTGCGGTTTGTGCACAGCCACTCAAAATAACAGAGCTACATAAAAATAAAGTGAGACTTATAAAGTGGCGCATGTTAAAAAGAAATCTCGAAAGCAAGTGAAACGCTGCAAACCGTCTGCAGCTGAAAGCCGTCACGATCGCGTATTTGATTGTAAAAGTAAAGTATAACACGCAAATCATGAAGTAATATGGATACTCAAACCCTTAAAAACCACGCCTTAATTGCGCAGAAAAATGCTCACGCTCCGTACTCAAATTTCAAAGTGGGTGCCGCCATATTAGGCCAGGATGGTCAAATTTATTCGGGCTGTAATGTTGAAAATGTGGCCTATCCGTTGGGCCAATGCGCAGAAGCGACAGCAATTGGAACCATGGTAAGTAATTCATGCACCAAAATCGATAAAATTGTTATTGTCAGCCCGAATGACCAACTCTGCTTCCCCTGCGGCGGTTGCCGCCAAAAAATCGCTGAGTTTGCCGACAAAGATACCGAAATTGTTATGATTGACCAGACAAACGAACAAAAAACTGTGCTGCTTTCAGAGCTGCTTCCTTTTGCCTTTCAAATGGAATAGGTGTGTTTACTTACACCAGACAGCCATCTTAACTGGAAGGGATCAATGCGTTTATTTGCAGGGATTCTTGCTCACCTGGGGCTACCTTTAACGCAAAAATTCAACGTTACCGGCAATAGAGTGATGGTGGGTGATCTGGGTAAAAAATTCGATCCGACGATTGCAGAGCATGCAGAAGTAATTGCCCCATTTAACATCCGTGGCCGTCGAAATATTCACAAGTACAAACCTAAAAAGGGTCATTTGGGTAGAGTAAATGTATGGCAGAATGATGCCCCACTCAGTGATAAGAAAATTCTTGTATTTGGTAACTCATTTTTCGCCGAAGGAACAAGCCAATATCATTTAACCTGGTGGTTGAGTCAGTATTTCGCTCAGGTACATTTTGTCTGGGCGGTGTCCCCCGATTGGAAATTAGTCGACAAAATGCAGCCGGATATACTGATATGTCAGACCATCGAACGGTTCATGAGAAATCCCCCCAAAAGTTAACTTCACACAGAGCATGATGTCTGTACTGTCATTATATCCGGTTAACTGTTACGTTGTTGAAGCGCTGTCAGCTGCGCTTCAGTAGCTGGAAGCTGGTGCTTTTCCTTCCATTCACTATAGGGCATTTTATAGATATGTTCACGGGCTTGCTCATAGTCAAGGTCGATGCCCTCGTTTTGCGCTGCTTCTGCATACCATTTAGCTAAACAGTTACGACAGAAGTCGGCTAAAATCATTAAATCAATATTCTGTACTTCCTTGTGCATATCAAGATGTTTAAGAAGCCGGTTAAATACTTCTGCATCGATTTTATTTTGCGTCAAACTGTCCATCTATTTCTCCAACAAAAAAAGGGAGCGAAATTTTCGCTCCCTTTGATACGGTTAATTCAGATTAGTCTTCTTTAGGCTGCTCTGGCGCTGCAGGTTTTTCCAGCAGCTCTTTTATGCTTAGACGTACGCGATTCTGGCGATCGATTTCCATCACTTTCACGTCTGTCATTTGACCTTCAGAAAGATAATCAGACACTTTGTTCACGCGCTCATGAGCGATTTGCGAAATGTGAACCAAGCCTTCTTTACCCGGCAATACTTCTACAAACGCACCGAAGTCAACGATACGCGTGACTTTGCCGTGGTAAGTTTTGCCTACTTCAATTTCAGCCGTTACCGCTTCAATCATGCTGATAGCTTTCTCAGATTTCGCACGTTCAGTCGCAAAGATCTTGATAGTGCCGTCATCTTCGATTTCGATATTAGTATCTGACGCTTCAGTAATCTGACGAATCATCGCACCGCCTTTACCAATTACATCACGGATCTTGTCCTGGTCAATTTTAATAGTATAAATGCGAGGTGCAAATTCACTCAGCTCTTCACGGTGACCACCGATAGCTTCATCCATAACATTCAGGATGTGAAGACGAGCTTCTTTAGCCTGTTTTAGCGCTACCTGCATGATTTCCTTGGTGATACCTTCAATCTTGATATCCATCTGCAGTGCAGTAATACCATTGGTCGTACCCGCTACTTTAAAGTCCATGTCTCCCAGGTGATCTTCATCGCCCAGAATATCTGAAAGTACAACAAAATTGTCATCACTTTTCACCAGACCCATCGCAATACCAGCAACTGATGCTTTAATTGGTACACCTGCATCCATTAGCGCCAACGAGGTACCACACACTGATGCCATTGACGAAGAACCGTTTGACTCAGTAATTTCTGAAACAACGCGCACTACGTAAGGAAATTCAGCTTCATCAGGCATGACCGCCTGAATACCACGCTTGGCCAAACGACCGTGACCAATCTCACGACGCTTAGGCGAACCAATCATGCCTGTTTCCCCAACACAGTATGGAGGGAAGTTGTAGTGAAGCATGAAACGGCTATCACGTTTGCCCTGCAACTCATCGATCATCTGCGCATCGCGTTCAGTACCTAACGTTGCCACTACCAGCGCCTGCGTCTCACCGCGAGTGAATACTGCAGAACCGTGCGCACGCGGTAAAATACCTGTAGAGACATCAAGCGCACGCACCATTGCCGGTTCACGACCGTCAATACGCGGTTGACCATCTAAAATTCTTGAGCGAACCACGTCGCTTTCCAGCGTATGAAGCATATCCAGCGCTTCTTTTTCATCTTGCTCAGAATCACGCTCAATAATTTCTGCCAGTGCTTTTTCAGTCACAGCAGTGACGGCATCTTTACGCTGCATTTTATCTGAAATTTGATACGCTTCGGTCATGCCCTTTTCAGCCAATTCTTTGACTAAAAGTTTCAACTGAGTATTTTCTTCTTTAGGCTGCCAGTTCCACTTTTCAGTGCCGACCATGCCAGCGAAATCGGAAACGGCGTCAATCACAGTCTGCATTTGCTCATGACCAAACATAACAGCACCAAGCATGACGTCTTCAGACAGCACTGATGCTTCAGATTCAACCATTAACACTGCATTTTGTGTACCCGCTACGACTAAATCGAGCTGGCTGGTTTCTTGTTCAGTAGTGCGTGTATTCAGCATGTATTCGCCATCTGAATAACCCACACGAGCGGCACCAATTGGGCCATTAAATGGCATTCCTGAAATGGCCAGCGCTGCAGAAGTTCCGATCATTGAAATGATATCAGTAGGAATTTCAGGGTTTGCAGAAACCACGGTTACTACGACCTGAACTTCGTTTTTGAAACCATCTGGAAATAATGGGCGGATTGGGCGGTCGATAAGACGCGCGGTCAGGGTTTCACCTTCAGATGGGCGCCCTTCTCGCTTGAAAAAACCACCGGGGATTTTACCCGCAGCATAGGTTTTTTCCTGATAATTAACGGTTAATGGAAAGAAGTCCTGATCTGCTTTGGCTTCTTTTTTTCCCACAACTGTGACTAACACAGATGTGTCATCCATGCTTGCCATAACGGCAGCGGTTGCTTGACGGGCAATAACCCCCGTTTCAAGCGTTACAGTATGCTGTCCATACTGAAATGATTTAGTAATAGGAGTCACTATTTGTCCTTTCTCTTCAATTCTATTTTTGTTTCGCTTTTCAACGCGGCCGATAGTATAGCTGCGAATAGCAATGAATACCATTGTGAAATCAAGATGCTGACAGATAAACCTGTGTTCAGCTTCAGTACAAGTTCAAAAGGGTGACACTATCAGGATTTTTTCTGACCAGCGTGAACTGCTCTATCTTCCTGTTCCTGAAGTTCTTTAAACCAAAGGCTCATCCAGTCAGCGCTTATTTTTTGTTGCAGAGAGTAGGCTTGATCAGTTGGACAGAACAGTGAAACCGTAACGATAAGTTTTGCATACTCGTTCGTCTCCACCATGACATCGGGATCAATTGAAATAAATTCTGCATCGAGATTTCGTTCGATTAACCCTTTGTAACGTTCAGCAACATCGCGAAAATACTCGCAGTGTGCGCGCGCTCTGGCGATAAATGCGGGTAACAGCTTATACGCATTTGCTGTAGGCTCATTGGTTAAGGAAAAAGTGTGCATAGTATAGCGACGCAAGAAGTTCAGGTTTCTGACTGTCTGCGTTACTAATTGACTATTGGGTACATAGATATGTTTACCCGTATAGGAAAAAGACTCAGGATCGACTTCCAGCAGTGCCGTTTTAGCCCAGTCCATTTCAACCACTTCACCCAGGTTTTGATTCATCTGTATCCAGTCACCTACCCTGAACGGCCTGGCGCCTAAATAGTAGATAAATCCCATAAAGCACTGGATGAATTCGCGGGTAGCCAGAACGATGGCAACCATAAAGGCCGCTATAGAAATCGCCAAAGATTGAATCTCTGATGCCCAAACCATCATCACCAGAATGATCAGCAAGGCATTGCCCAATTGCGCCAGAATTGTTATCTGATGCCGTCTGTCTTCTCCCTGACGATTGCTTCGCTTCTTAATAATCTTAAGAATGACACGCTTGACCAATAAGAACACGAAAATTAATAACGCAGAGGCTAACAACTTATTCGCGCCTAAGAAGGTTATTACTTCTCTCCACACTGCGTTAATTTCTGTCACTCACCCACTCCTTTTTCCATACAAATAAAAACACCGGAAAAGTTTCCGGTGTTTGGCATTATGAACAAGGTAAGCTATTGATACAATACAGACCAGTTATGATCTGATTTGACCTTCCCCGTTTACCAGATATTTTTCAGTCGTCAACGACTCCAGTCCCATTGGACCATAGGCATGAAGCTTAGTGGTTGCGATGCCAATTTCCGCACCGAGTCCCAGTTGACTGCCGTCGGAAAAGCGTGACGAAGCGTTGACCATAACCACTGACGCATCGGCAGTACGCTGGAAACGCGTTGCTGCTGCCTTATCTTCAGTACAAATAACTTCAGTATGGTTACTGCCAAAGCGAGCGATATGCTTGAGTGCATGATCCATATCATCGACCACGCGGATAGCGATCTCTAAATCAAGATATTCTTCACCATAGCCACTCTCTTCAATCACATCTGCATCCGGGAACCATTTGCTGGTTCTTTCGTCAACGTGCAATTTTACCTTGTGCTCTGCTAGTGCTTCTGCAACCTTGGGCAGAAAGTCACCGGCAACAGCCTGATGAACTAATAAACCCTCAAGTGCATTACACACACCAGTGCGCTGAGTTTTGCCGTTTAACAACAGGTTCATAGCTTTATCTAAATCTGCTTCTTTATCAACATACAGGTGGCAGACACCTTTGAAATGCTGGATTACCGGTACTTTTGCATTATCAGTAACGTAATTTATCAAGCCTTCGCCGCCACGGGGAATGATTACATCGATATAGTCCCGCTGATTCATTAATTCTTGCATCAACCCACGATCTGGATCAGGTACTACGGTTATCAGTGCTTTAGGCAGCTTATGCTTTTCCAGCACATCCTGAAGCAACCCTGCAATGGCAAGGCTTGAATCCAGCGCCTCTTTACCACCGCGCAGTATCACTGCGTTACCTGACTTGAAACAAAGCGCACCGGCATCTGCCGTCACATTGGGACGCGCTTCATAGATCATGCAGACAACGCCAAGTGGGATCCGCATTTTTCTAATATCAAGGCCATTGGGGCGTTTTCCGAACTCGCGCGTTGCACCGACTGGATCAGGTAGCTCAACAATTGTTTCGATACCTTTCGCCATATCTTCGATGCGTTCGTCGTTCAAGATTAATCTGTCGACCATTGAAGCTTCCAGATTATTGTCCTTTGCGCGAGCAACCTCTTTTTGGTTGACCTCAATAATTTTTTGTTTGTTTGCACGAATAGCTTCTGCCATGTCCTGCAAAACCTGATTCTTTTTACCTTCATCCAAGACAGCCAGCTCGTAAGCCGCTGCTTTGGCTTCTTGTGCTAGTTGTGTAATTAAACTCATTCTTTCTCCAAATTTGCTATATGCTTGTTAGAAATAATCGGCCCGGTTTTTTTCTCAAACTCCTGCGCGAACTCTTCATTATCCTGCTTTGCAATAAAATTGAGCAGACAACTACTGTAATTCGAACGCGCCTTGACCAATTTTGTACCATCATCCTTTCTGACCAGAATAGTATCGCCAACAGAAAACTCACCTTTCACGGCAATGATTTCACTGCTGGTCAACTGTTCAGCTTCATTCTCCAGCGAGGCGGCAAAGTCACTTTCGACGATCACCTCACCCTGCGCATTCGACGTATGACGCATCCAATGAATGTTTTCCTTCATTGGCTTGTCGTGCGCCTGGAAATGGGTCCCAGGATTTTGTCCTTCAAGCAACTGGTTAAAGGTTGTTTCTGTAAATCCGTTTACGATAAAGGTATCGATTCCATGCGAAACTGCCTTTTCCGCAGCTTCGATTTTGGTGCGCATACCACCTGTGCCTACGCCACCTTCAACGGCGCCACCGGCCATGTCGTAGATACTCTGATCGATATTGTCTACCCACGACAGTAGCTCTGCGTCGTCATGCTCATTAGGATTCTTGTCATACAATCCATTAACATCTGAGCAAATAATAAGTGCATCTGCATCAGCCGCCGCAGCAACCATTGCCGACAAATTATCATTATCGCCGACTTTGAGTTTGTCAGTGGTGACCGTGTCATTCTCATTAATAATGGGCAGTATTTCATGCTCCAACAAACTGAAAATAGTTTCACGGATGCTGATATACCGTTCACGGTCTCGCAAGTCGGCATGGGTTAACAAGATCTGCGCCGATGGAAAGTCGAACAGTCTATCCCAGGTTGCAATCATCTCGGTTTGCCCTGCTGCTGCCATCGCCTTTTTAACCGCGATTTCAGATTTTTCGTGATCACTGAACTGGTGTGCACCTGCAGCGACAGAACCTGAAGACACAAGCACAACCTGAGTTCCCATAGCCCGACATTTAACAATGAACTGGGCAATACTCAATAAATAGTGGCTGCTACAACCTATCTTATTAGGAGATATCAGCGCACTCCCAACTTTGACTACCACACGTTTCCAATTATGACTCATGTATCTTACTCACCTTACTTTAACTTTTTTGCTCTGCCAGTTCCTGAGTAGCCTCTGCAAACATTCGTACTGTTGCTTGGCCAGGCTCTGTATCGAGTTTTGATACCCCCCACAGCGTAAGCGAACTTACGAGAAACCCAGGAACGATTTCATACATCACGCTACTTAACGTTTTTCCATCTGGTAAAAGCGGCAGATAAATCCATACCAGAACGGTGACAGCACCTGATACGATGCCTGCCAACGCAGCTTTGTGCGTCAGGTCTCTTTTATACAGACAAAACAGCACTAATGGACCAAATGCAGCACCAAATCCTGCCCACGCATTACTCACCAGCGATAAAATACTGTTTGACTGATCCATGGCCAGCAATAGTGCAGCTACCGCCACGCCTGCCACCCCTAATCTGCCCAGGGTTACCGTGGCTTTAGCACTCGCCTGCTTCTTTGATACAACATTTAAAATATCTTCGGTCAGCGAACTGGCTGAAACCAGCAACTGCGACGAAATTGTACTCATAATCGCCGCCAGTATCGCTGCCATTAAAAATCCACTAATTAATGGATGAAACAATATCTGCGAAAAAAGAATAAATATTGTTTCAGGGTCATCCACCTGCAAACTAAATTGATTAGCATAGGCTATACCTACGAAACCTGTAGCCAATGCCCCAACAATGGTAACCAACATCCACGACATGCCAATGTTTCTTGCAGTAGCGACTGCTTTGACTGACCTGATCGCCATAAACCGGACAATAATATGAGGCTGCCCAAAGTAACCCAGTCCCCATGCCAGGCTTGATATCAATCCGATTACCGTCAACGATTCCCACGTCTGTGCCAAATTCGGAATTGATTCAAATGCCGCTGCATTCATTTGCCCTATGTCTTCAAATTGTGTGAAGGCAACAATTGGCACCAGTACCAGCGCGACAAACATGATACAACCTTGCACAAAGTCCGTAAGGCTTACGGCCAGAAAGCCACCCAATAAAGTATAGGACACTACCACGCCAAGCGTTATGAAAAGTCCTAGTTGATAATCAAGCCCGAATGCACTCTCGAACAGCTTGCCACCCGCGACCAGCCCGGCTGATGTATAAAGGGTGAAGAACAAAACGATAATTATTGCTGAGACCATTCTTACGCTTGCATTGGCCTGCCCGAATCGTTTCGCAAAAAACTCTGGGACGGTGAGTGAATCATCAGCCACTTCGGTGTAAACGCGCAGCTTTGGCGCAACGGCTAAATAATTTACCAGCGCACCGGCAACCAAGCCGATGGCAATAAACATGGCATCAAATCCTGCCACAAACATAGCGCCTGGTAACCCCATCAACATCCAACCACTCATATCCGATGCGCCCGCGGATAATGCAGTTACCTGAGGGCTGACTTTGCGGCCACCCAGAATATATCCAGAAATATCGCTTGTTGATTGTCGATATGCGAATAAGCCAATACCTAACATCGCCACGAAATATAACGCCAGCGAGATATAGCTTTCTGCTTGCATAAAAGAAAATCACCTCATTTAGATTAAAAAAAAGGTGTTCGAGATACTTTTACATCGAACACCATTAATTCGAACTCTAATTATATTCATATCTGGCATTAGAATGCAAACGGGATTGTCGCCAACGTATGATTTTCCAATCAAAATGTGGGATGAAAAACCCCTCACTACCATCTCATAAAGGGTTCAAACTGAAGCGTACAATAACATATATATCATATAGATAGCTTGGCTTTACACCGTGCAGTCACTGCCCTCGGCTCCTTGAATTGGCTCATCGAAACTAAGTATAACGTATGAAAATAATGACTATAGCGTGAAAACAGTTATGAATTCATTGAATAGCAATAATTTGACTAAGAAGCCTTTCTGTAGCGGATACCGCCTCATCGTGCATAACATTTTCCGGTGCGTAGCCAGTCACCCGCTTGATGATATTTTCTCTCTCTGCCTGGCTTTCAGCCACCTCATATAGTTTCGGGTGAAGGTAATATTGCTGGCAAACGGCAGGGGTGTTTCCTAACATCGCCGCGACATGTTTGGTTAGCGTTGTAGACCACTTTCGACGTGGGCTCTGTTCAACCAACTGTTTGACAGAGGGTAAGCTGAACAAGCCAAATCGACATGCAGCCCACGTTCGGAAATCTTTGCAGGAGTATTCATCGCCAAGGTGAGTATGAATAAAGTGATTTACGTCATCACTATCCACATCGTGCCAGTGCCCCTCATCGTCCAGAAAACGAAATAATGCATACCCTCTTTGCTCGGCACTTTGAGAAACCAACTCTGCCAGTTGCGGATTTTCAATCTCGACCTCTCTATCTTTATTATGCTTACCGATAAAATTGAGACGTACTGTTTCACCCTCCGAGCACACATGCTTTCGCCTGAGCGTCGTCAGTCCAAAGGTATTATTCTGCTCAGTATACTGTCGGTTACCTGCCCTTAAACCTGTGTGGTCTAACAGTAGGGTTACCAGTGACAGCGACTTGTCCATCGACCACGTTTTATCATTCACGTGACTCCAGCAAAACTTTCTAAACTCGGGTAGTCCACTTCCGAAATGACTTAGCTTGGCAAACTTTTCCTGCTGACGCGCTTTGTGCCACTCTTCGTGGTAGAGATATTGTTTACGACCCTTTGTATCATACCCAACTGCCTGGAGATGTTGCGTTGGCGAACGACTAATCTGAACATCTTTCCAAATAGGGGGAATGACCAGCTTTTCGATCCTTCTCAATAGTCGCCGATCGCTGATTTTTTTTCCGGAGGAATAAAAATACTCGAAACCTTTGCCACGGCGTTTTCGCACTATCTCTAAGGGCGCTGATTGCATAAACCACGTACCTGTAACTGCGTTTACTTTTGAATCTAATACAGTGATGCGCGGGTATACGTTTACAATTTATCAAAAAGGCTCGGATTTTTAATATTCGATTTTGATGCGCGTCAAAATGAGAATTTTTTTCAGGAAACGTCGAAATTTATTCCTGCTTCGTGGCTATAATAAACAGGTATTAAATCAATAAGTTTTAAAATTGTATGTTTTTTAATATGTTAAAGATAATTGTTGAAAAAAGGTACGAAGTTTGAAGCAGTTACGATAGCTGTCTATCGGTTGCCCGTTACTTGATCCCGCAATAACAAACTGATCGGCATTTTGCGTTATAAGATGAGGAGGACGCATGAGCCAGAAAATACAACATCATGACACCATAAAGGAATCGTTGGTGGATTCCGAGCATCTTCAGATTGCCGCCATTTATGATACGGCTGAAGATGCGCAGAGGTCTGCAGAGGAGCTCAGCCAGGATTCGGGCATCAGTCGTCGGCAGATTGTGATGATAAATCCTGATGATACGCATTATGGAGAGAAGCTTGAAGGCTCCAGCCGTGCGATAGGCAAAACAATGTGGAACTCGCACTTGCTGTTGGGGACTATCGGACTATTGGCTGGTTTAGCAGCCGCATTTTTATTAGTGACGTTCGGCCCTGCACTGACACAGCAAAATCCGTTATTCACTTACATTGCGTTAATCAGTCCCGGTATATTTGTAGGTTTATTTTTTGCTGGTCTGGTTAGTCTGCGTCCCGACAGAACTGAAATAATTGACGCCGTAAGGCATGCAATGAAGACCCGCCACTATGCACTGGTGGTCAATTTGAAAAAAAATCAGTCGGCTGCGAAGGTTGCTGAAGTGCTTAAACGCAAAAGTTCTCAGGTGGTAGAAGCCATCCACTAGTTGAACAAAGGTCGACGGCTTACTCCAGGTAAGCCTTCGACTCACCACTTAATTTGTTTTTTATCCCGAAAGAAGCTTCCGTTCGGTCCATCATCTTTTAGTAAACCTAACCATATTGCAGTTTCTGCGCCCTGTTCTGGTGTCCGAGGGGCGTCTTTACCGCCCATCCGCGTGTGCACCCATCCCGGACACACAGCATTAATTTTCACGTTTACATTCTCCGGAACGCGATTGGCTAGTTTTTTGGTAAGTGCATTCAGCGCGGCTTTGCTTACTGCATAGGCTACCGGTCCTTCCATTCCCTCAGCAAACGCTCCCCACCCTGATGACACATTGACAATTCGACCAAAATTCCGCTCTATCATTCCTGGCAACAGTAATTGGCACAATAAGAAAGGCCCTTTGACATGAACCTGTAATGACTTCTCAAAATCAGCTTCGCTCAGAGCATCGTATTCCGCATCTATCATCACCCCAGCGTTATTAATAAGAATGTCGATATCGCCGTAGACAGCCTGAGCGCGAACGATACATTCACTAATCGTATCCGAATTTGACAGATCAATTTCTACCACCTGAATATCATTACCAGGAATATCTTTTCGTGCAGCTTCCCCCTCTGCTTCTTCTCGCACCCCCATCAATACTTTACAGCCTTGTTCAGCAAATCCTTTCGCAATTTCAAACCCAATACCGCGATTAGCGCCGGTTACTAATACAGTTGAAGTCATATCGATTCCTATGCGTGTTTGTTACTCTTTGCGTGTCGAAAATAGTTCGACAATTCAATTAATATGGGTAACAGAATTGCCCAGACTATCGCCAAAATAATAAAAGTCACCAGTGTCGAAAATGAAAATGTTACGGCATCAAAGTGACGGCCAGCCAAATAACTGATCGGTCCAGCAACGGCACCAATAAGAATTTGTACAGCACGACTTTTAATCCAGATCGAGAGGCTATGATAAGTCGATATTGCGAACGCAGCCCACAATATCACCAACCAGACTGGAATAAGCCCAATTGAAGGCTGGTCACTGAAGACGAACACCTTGTTTGCGGTGAGTAGATTATCGATTAGACAACCAATAACCACACCGACCAGCATGATGAACAGATCACGCTTAGGTGTGCTGGTGACAAAGAAATGCAACACGACGAGGGCTGCCACCAGATAAATAAATTTCATTTGATAGGCCACGGCCAGAATCCAAATCACCTGAAACCACACTACGTTAAATAGAGTAAACAATCGATTCGGCGTAGCGCTTGTTCTGTCGGCGTTCATTTTTTCCTACAGTTAAATAGACCACTGATTGACATTTATCTTAAGCTTCTTGCTACGAAACTGAACTAACATAGTTCAGTTCTCAGTAGTAATAAGGGCATGGAAAGAAAGGAGAAAAAACGGTGAAGATGGTGAAGTACTATCTTGTAAGTGCGTTAGTGGCTGGTATAGTGGCCTGGACGATTCCCTGGCTATTGGTCAGCATTTTATTTTGGTGGATCGCGCTCTCACTTACAGTAGTGAGTAGTGCCTATATCTTTCGTTACCCCTCTTTGTTCAGGAAACGCAATGATGGAAGCATCCCGTTTTACATCAGATGGATCTTCATTCCATTTTTGCTGGGCACAGACACCTATAACAGTTGGGCACGCAAGAACGATAAGGTGCCACCCATTCAGCAGATTGACGAAAATCTCTTTCTCGCCTGCCGCCTGTTTCATCACGATATAGAAACCCTGAATGAGTTAGGTGTCACCGCCATATTGGATGTCACCGCTGAGTTTGACGGTCTTGATTGGACAGCGTATCAGGCGGATTGCGATTATTTGAATATTCCGGTACTTGACCATACCAGCCCAACACCGGAACAATTAAATACCGCTATTAACTGGATTGAACAACATATTGCCGATGGCAATAAGGTTGTTATTCACTGCGCATTGGGACGCGGGCGCTCTGTCCTCACCCTGGCGGCCTACCTCCTTGCAAGGGATGATCAGCTATCTATAAAAGAGGTGATGAAAAAGATCCAGTCTGTCCGTAGCACCGCGAGGTTAAATAAGCGGCAGATGAAATCATTATCGCATATCAAACAAGGTGGGCGCCTGCAGTTGCTTAAATCACTTTTCCTCATCGCAAATCCGGTTGCAGGTGGAGGCAAATGGGAAGATGAAAAAGAAAATATTCTCGCGCAATTGAACCCGCATTTCCGCGTAAGCGTGTTTGAAACGACCGAGGATATATCAGCTACAAGATTGGCAAAAAAAGCAATAGAACGGCGCGCTGACATTATCGTTGGGTGCGGTGGTGACGGCACAATTTCAGAAGTTGCACGGCAGTGTCTGGAATCAAATACTGTGTTAGGTGTTATTCCTCTTGGCACAGCTAACGCGTTAAGTCAGGTTATCCATGGTGTAATTCAGCAGATTGATCCTATCGATACGGCATGCACGGCCATCATTGAGGGCAGTCAAACAAAAATTGATACCGCGATTTGTAACGATAAGCTAATGCTCTTGGTGGCAGCTGTCGGATTCGAACAGAAAATGATACAAACGGCTGACCGTTCTCAAAAAAATGAAGGGGGTCAGATGGCCTATCTCAAAGGGCTCTGGGATGCGATAAGCAAGAATGAAACGCTTAGCTTGCAGGTCAGATTTGATCAGGAGCCGGTTACCGATATGCAGACACCAAGCCTGGTTGTAGCCAATGCAGCGCCAATCACTACAGCGCTTGCTCAGGGGGGAGATGAACCCGATCTGACCGATGGAAAACTCGATATAACCTGGTTAACACCACAGGAAAATTCTGATCAGCAGTTTTTATCCCTGGCCGAGCTGGTTTTTGATGATGCAGAAACAAAAAAAACCTCCTCACGCGTTAATCATCGGCAAGCTTCTGAAATTGAAATTACCTTTAGTCAAGAAAGAGAGTATGCATTGGACGGGGAAATTTTTAAGGCTAAAAGTATCAATATCAAAATTTTACCGAAGAGTTTGACGATATTAAGCGAGGGACAGATAAATGGTTAATCGTCAGACGGTTGAACTTTGCGTAGTGTGAAGCAGTAAATAAATGGAGCAACATCAATACTTTCTAATTGAGTAAATGGAAAAACAAGGAATAAACCTATGGCGTACACCTCGAATTTGGATGAGTTTAAAGAGTGGATCACCACACGCTATCCAGATCAGAAAGAGTACTTACAAGCTACTCTTGATATCGCCAAAGATGTTATTCCAATATGTAATGCCAATGAGAAATACAAGCAGTGGGACGTATTCAAACGCCTTTGTGAGCCCGAGCGAACTATTCAGTTTTGTGTGACGTGGCTGAACGACGCTAATGAAATACAAATCAACAAGGGTTGGCGCGTCCAACACTGTGGTCTCATCGGGCCTTATAAAGGTGGCTTACGCTTCCATCCCACCGTAAATGAGTCAATTCTTAAATTCCTTGCGTTTGAGCAATCTTTCAAGAATGCATTGACCGGGTTACCCATCGGGGGGGCCAAAGGAGGTTCCGACTTCAATCCTAAAGGACGAAGCGATTATGAAGTGATGCGCTTCTGCCAGGCTTTCATGCAGGAGCTTCAGCGCCACATAGGCCCTTACACTGACGTTCCTGCCGGCGATATCAACGTAGGTAGTCGCGAAATAGGTTTTCTCTACGGGGAATATCGAAAGATTAATAACCGTTTCGGTGGCGCTATTACGGGCAAAGATATTGAGTTTGGTGGCAGCTATGTGCGTACAGAGGCGACCGGGTTTGGCTTAATCTATTTTCTTGATGACGTTTTAGAACACACTGGCACCAACATCAAAGGCAAACGAATTGCCGTTTCCGGTGCCGGCAATGTCGCACTGCATGCAGCGTTAAAGGCAACCCAACATGGCGGCAAAGTAGTGACTCTGTCAAATAGTCGGGGAACGCTGATTCATGAAAAAGGCTTCACTGAAGAAGACTTAAATTGGGTTATTAATCACAAAGGTGAACCAGACAATATTTTGTTATCTCTCAATGAGCGTATTGATGGAGATTGGAAGGCCGATGAAAAGCCATGGCAAACCGAAGTGGATATTGCCCTGCCCTGCGCTACGCAAAACGAACTTATCGGTAAAGATGCCAGAGCACTAATCAGCAACGGCTGTAAGTTCGTTTTAGAAGGAGCCAATATGCCGTGTAACGATGCCGCACAACGGGCTTTTTCAGATGCAAAAGTCGTGTTTGTACCTGGCAAAGCGTCCAACGCAGGCGGGGTAGCACTGTCAGGTTTAGAAATGTCGCAAAACGCCACTTTTCATAAAGCAACATATAAAGCGATGAACTCTGCGCTTAAAGAAATTATGGCTAATATCCACCGTCAATGTGTTGAGGAAGGTGACGAGGGTGATTATGTTAATTACGCAAAAGGAGCAAACGTCGCCGCGTTTCGACGCTTAGCAGACGCCCTTGTCGCGCAAGGCGTTTGAGTAAAGAAATTTGTGCCCTGTGCTGTGTAAAATTCACGCACAAATTACCAGCACTTAGCGTGACTATGTCGCAATTTCTATAAATTAGAATACTTTCAATCGGTTACAAAAACCCTGAATTTGGAACGAAATTCGCATCAATGTTGTTAATTCAGGATGAGGAGATATTCCATGAAGATATTTGAAGCACTAAGACAAGATCATGAAAAACAAAGGTTATTATTAAAAATATTGGCAGAAACCAGTGGCGACACGCCAGCCAGACGAGAGTACTACTCTGAACTGAAGGAACAGTTAGAAACGCATGCAACCGCAGAAGAGCGTTATTTCTATTCTCCACTGATGCAATCTGATAATACAGTAGAACTATCACGCCACGGTGTTGCCGAGCACCATGAAATTGACGAGCTTATCGAGAAGCTGGACGGAACGGATATGAGTTCATCAGCCTGGCTTCGTCATCTAAAAGCCTTGCAAGAGAAGGTGGAGCATCATCTTGCAGAAGAGGAACGGGAGTTTTTCCAAGTTGCCGGTAAAGTGCTAAATGAATCGCAGAAAGAAAAGCTGGCCAATAATTATCAGCAAGAGATGCGCGCTGAGCTTCACCACTAAACTTTGATAGATAATCGTAAGTAGCTGGCAATTGCGTCTTGCAGCAAGTACAAGACAATTGTCGCAGCTGGCGTAACAAAGCATGTTACGCCAGTTTATAACTTCTTATCTTATAAACAATTTCCATTCCTATAGGTCTATTTAGCGTCAAACGCCGTTTAAAGCGTAATTATTCTTTATTTAACAGATTAATGCGCCTTATCAAATTTAAAACTCGGCTCAACACGACATGGGAAGCAGTCAGTACCAGTTATTGGTTTATACCCGTGGTTATGATGATTGCCATGAGCGTGCTGTGTCTGTCATGTCTATTTATCATTCAACGTTCTCAATTACCCGATTTTGTTATCAACCTGATCCCAACAGTTCAGGAAGATGGTGCCAGACAACTTTTATCGACCCTGGCCACCGCGATTATCACAGCAACAAGTATTGCTTTTTCGATGACAATCGTGGTTCTAACCATGGCGTCGGCCCAGTTTGGTCCCAGGCTGTTACGTACCTTTATGCTGGACAAAGCAACGCAAAGTGTTTTAGGTATTCTGGTGTCATCTTTTTTGTTTTGTATCATTGCGCTGCATCATCTTGGCGCAATCAGGGATAACGCTGACGCGCTTTCCATTATCTCTACCGTAACCTTCTTTATCGGCATAGTGAATTTGTTTGCGCTTATCTTCTTTATCCACCATCTTTCAAATGCAATACAGGCTGAAGAAGTCATACACAAAAGTTTCGATGATTTTAAAGTCAATCTGCCGTCACTGCTTCCGAAACCGGAAAAAGAAGACAATGAACAGCCCATTCCCAATAAATTAGTACCTGAAGCGGAATACACAATTGCCTATTTTTCTGAATCTGGAGGATACGTACAGACCATCAATTATTCGGAGTTTCTTAACTCTGAAATTAGAGGTGTGTCTGGTTTTGAAATACTGGTCAGAAGCGGTGACCATGTAATGCCTGGTGAGAAGATCGTCATAATTCATTCTAGATTTGCATTGACCGAACAACACCTTACCAGCTTAAACGGGCTGATATTGCTTGGGCATCGCAGAACCCCCGTTCAGGATCCAGAGTTTGCAATCAGTCAACTGGTGGAAATTGCGCTCAGAGCACTGTCACCAGGAATAAATGATCCGTTTACCGCAATTTCCTGTCTGGATAAGCTCACTTCTGCCTGTATTCTGATGAGTCGCCGTCCTTTCCCCTTCGACACAATCTTCAATACAGAACGCCAAACATGGTTAAAACGCAGAACGTTTACCCTGTCAGGAGTAATCAACACGTCATTTGACCAAATCAGGCAATCAGGGAAAAGCCATATCGCTATTGGCTTGCATATGTTGGATTGTTTACAAAAGCTTAGCCATCATTTGAGTGAGGACTATGAAAAACTGATCAAACAGCAAGCCAATGCCACTTATGAGCTCTTAATGGATGCCAGACCTTCATTAGTCGACAAGGACAAGGTAGAACGTATCATGGTTAACTTTGATGTGCACGACACCGTGTTCGCACACCGTAACCACGCAAAAGAAAAATTCGGGAGTGCCAGCTAATAGGCTGCGACTCCCGTTAAACGTAAACGACGTTATCGTGTGGCGATAATGTAAACAGCGTGGATGATTCCTGGGATATATCCCAAAATAGTTAATATCACGTTGATCCAGAAATGTTTACCCAGACCCACCTGTAAAAACACCCCAAGAGGGGGAAGTAAAATTGAAAGAATAATGCGAATAATATCCATCTTAAAGTCCTTATCTAGAACGTTAACAATAACATGTAACCAATATTGGTCGCGCAAGCCATCACACTAACCAGCAAATGATGTTTTCTCAACTTGATTTACTGCAAGTTGTTTGCCAGCCTGGAATGTTTAGGGTTAATTCTCTTGTTTAGTAGCGTCGGTCAGTTCATTGGCGGACACCGGCTTACTCAGGTGAAAGCCCTGGGCCTGAGTAAAGCCAAGCTCTTTCAATAATGCCAGCGTCATATTACATTCCACACCCTTTGCGGTTGCTGAACAGCCGACGTCGCGCGCTAACGCCAGCGTGCCTTGCATTACTCGCTGAGCGCATTGATTAGACTCTACATCGACTGCGAAAAACTTATCTAACTTCAGTTTAGCGTGAGAAAATGCCTTAAGGTGATTTAATGTAAGATAACCTGTGCCAAAATCATCGATGGCAATATTGAACCCCTGGTCGTGCAAAACTTTCAATTTCTGCGTAGCAACAACCCCATTACTGGCAATATCCCGCTCTTTAATTTCAATTTCGACATCAGCAGTTTTAAGTCCATTCCTCTTGACGCACTCGACCAGTTTTTCAACAAAGCTATCTTGATGAATATCCGCTGCCGAAATATTAATTGCTACCTTGAAAAGACAACCCTGCTGCCGAAATCGGGCTAAATCTGATAGCGCGCGACGTATGACCCAATCTGTTACCTGAGTCAGCATCCCGGCCGCGCTTGCGACCTGCAAAAACTCTTCAGGTTCAACATTACCTAGTTCGGCATTTTTCCATCTCAGCAGAGCCTCTACCGTATCTATTGTGTTAGTGAGCAGATTATAAACAGGCTGATAAACCAACGTGAGCTCTTCATTTAACCCCAACAACGCTTCATTCAACTTCTTCGCTAGCGTGAATTGACGTGTTACGCTTAAGTCGAGTGCGTTATTGTAGTGAATTAGCTTTTGATCCCGTGCCGCGGCTTCAGCAAACGCGACGCTGACTTTTTGGTCTATGTCAGCCACATCGTTGGCCGGAGTAGGACAATCAATGATAACCACAGCGATATTGATTGAAATTGAAAAAAAATCCTGTTCTACAGGTTGCTCTACAATATGATAAAGGGTTTCGATCTGCGCATCAGTGAGCCGGTGCTCTGGAAAAAAAGCAATATCTCCATCAGCTGTTCTTGCTGCCTTACCAGGCCACCGTCTAATCCTCTTAGCTATCACGTGTAGACAGAACTCAGCCCTGTCTGCGCCATGAAATTTAGTGATAGCATCAAAATCCAGCAGTTTAAAAAAAACCAATTGCAAGGAGACATTTTGTGTTATCGATTTTGTCACCTCCTGATCAAAATAGGCTCGATTGAAAAGACCGGGAATACGGTCCTGATGAGACTGATGGGTTTTATAATTTTCGTCGCGTACCAGCGTATGTTGAAGCGAATTAAGCGCCCCATGTAATTGAGTTAATTCTACAAAATTGGAACGAAATTGTGACTGTTTCACTGCACCGTGGCGACCTGTGCTTTCTGTCAGTGCTGACAAACGCACCAGTGACTTACTGATGTTGCTGCCGAGCCAATGGGCGGCAAATAACATGATTGCAGTTAACAATAATACGAGCCACAGCAGGTTATATAATAGTTTCTGTAATATATTGGACTGTGGACTCAAATCAAGAAGAAGAAAAATAGAAAGCCCTGGGTGAGTAAACGTGGCTGAATTTAACCTGTTCAGCGACAATACTTTTTCGCCAGTGTCATAATATGTTGCGGAAAGGTTTTCCGGCGACACTTTAACCATTGACGAAAGAGCATCGGTTGTTAAATGGGTGGTGGACAACAACAACTCATCGGTAGGTGATAGCAAAAGCACATCGGTATCATAGTCAAAAACCAATTCACTAAACAATGAGGCTTTGATTGTTTCTCTCGCTGTCAATGTCAATCGTGGCGCTATTGCTACAGATACCTTCAAATACACTTGGTTATTGATGGTTTCAAGACCATAGGTTAGCGGTTTCTCCAGGGTAGCCCTGTCGACAGTAAAGGCCGCGTCTCTAACGCTACTAAATTGTTCGGCAATGCGATTTAATGCCTCTACATCAGCCAGTTCAAGTCTTGTCTGAAAAACAGCTGATTGTTGCAGTTCTGTGGCTTGTTGGTGAAGAGTTTCAGCAGACTGCTGAATTGTCTTATAAACCTGCTGTTCAGAAAGATGGCGAAGACGCTGAGAACGTTCGTCTAAAAGATCGTAACTTGCTATCCAGACTGCAATTGCACAAAGGGCGCCTGTAAGCAAAACCCCGGCTATTATTGCACCAATCAGTGTAGTTTTAATTGTTAAGTGCATAAAAATACGACCGCTTAAATTGTTGGATAGTAAAGGCTTATAGCAAAGCGCATCGTTAGCTACTGACGCAATGCGGTTGGAATTTAATACCCCTTAAGGCGTGTATCTGATCAGGGCAGAGTCAATTTATCAGTGAATCACAGACACAAAAAAAGCTGCAATTTATGCAGCTTTTCAAATTTGGTGCGGAAGGCGGGACTTGAACCCGCACGAGCAATGCTCACCACCCCCTCAAGATGGCGTGTCTACCAATTCCACCACTTCCGCGAAAAATTAATTGTTGCCGTCTTTATCGTCTTCGTTATCGACAACCGGCACGTCCGATTGCTCCTGACTGACAACGGGCACGTCCGAATCGTTAACAGGAACCGTATTGGCATCCTCTGCTGGAACAGACTCTTGTTGAGCAGCTGGAACTTCCAGATTATCCCACTGATCTTCTGTCGTTTCGCGATTCGCAGTAAGATTTCCCAAAATCAAACTAATAAGAAAAAACAGGGTCGCTAAAACACCTGTAGTGCGCGTCATAAAATTTCCAGACCCACTCGATCCAAAAACCGTATTTGAGCCACCCGCACCAAACGATGCGCCCATACCAGCACCTTTACCTTGTTGAATCAGAACAAATCCGATTAACATAAGTGCAACGATCAGGTACGAAACTAACAGCACTTCGTATAACATAATTACCTCGTCAGTTTGCCGCTTGGCAAATTGCAATAAAATCTTCTAGCTTAAGACTGGCTCCACCAATCAATCCACCGTCAACGTCGGGCTGCGAGAATAACTCTTTAGCATTATCAGCTTTGACGCTGCCGCCATAAAGCAGGCTGATGCTATCTCCCACCCCTTGTGCATTTTCATTTAATGTTTGACGAATAAATGCATGCACTTCCTGGGCTTGTTGAGGCGTCGCAGTTTTGCCCGTGCCGATGGCCCAAATTGGCTCATACGCAATGACACAGCGTTTCAACGCTTCAACACTTAATAAATCTGTTAATGCTTTAATTTGGTCGCCGATAAAAGCTTCAACGGTCTGCTGCTCGCGAACACTTAATGGTTCGCCAACACATACAATTGGAACAAGCCCTTGCTCTATTGCCTGTGCCGCTTTTTTAGCTACCAGCTCGCTGCTTTCATGTTGAGATTCTCTGCGCTCTGAATGCCCAACAATCACATGACTGCAACCCGCATCTTTCAACATGGCCACCGAAAGTTCTCCGGTATGTGCGCCATTATCAAGATGACTTACATTCTGGCCACCCAGACTGAAATCATGATTTGAAAACAAAGGTAAATAAATTGATGGTGGGCAAATTACAACAGTGCAGGACAGCTGCTGCGTTTTCAATTCGTTGGAAAATTGGCTGACCAGGCTTCGATCACCGTTCATTTTCCAATTTCCAGCCACCATAGGTACGCGGTTGTTTTCCATTACTGTTCCAGCCTTAGCCCTATTAAAGCGGGCGTGATATTAACGATTTCAGGATTAATATACAAGTATAAAAACGTATTTACATACACTTGCAAACTAACTGGCTACTTTACGTACAGCCTCAGCGATACTCTCTGACCATTTGACAGACTCTGCTTCATCCTCCGCTTCGACCATCACGCGGATCAATGGTTCGGTGCCACTTTTACGTAACAGCACACGCCCTCTTTTACCCAGTGAATTTTCAGCTTCCATGGTCGCAGATTTAACACTGTCTGCATCCAATGGATTGACTCCGCCAGGCGCGTAGCGAATATTAATAAGCTGTTGCGGGTACTTTTCAAACCCGCTGCTAAGTGAGTGTAAATCCATATTCGATCTGATCATAGCAATCAGTACCTGCAACCCTGCAACGATGCCATCACCGGTAGATGACGCATTCAAGTTTAATACGTGACCTGAATTCTCACCGCCTATGCTCCACCCCTTCTGCTGAAGCAATTCCATAACGTAACGATCACCCACCTTGCTGCGGGCAAAAGGTACGCCCAACTTATTTAAAGCATTTTCAAGGCCCAGATTACTCATCAGGGTACCCACTACGCCACCTTGCATTCGGCCATTCTTTAGTGCGTCTCTAGCAATAATAAACAGGATCTGATCACCGTCTATAATATTACCGAGATGGTCTACCATCATAATACGGTCGCCATCGCCATCCAACGCAAAACCAAGGTCGGCGCCGGTTTCTTTCACTTTATCAACCAACCCCTGAAGCGAAGTTGCACCTACATTTTCATTGATATTTAAACCATTAGGGGAGGTGCCGATTTCGATTACTTCTGCACCCAGCTCACTCAACACATTGGGCGCTATGTGATAGGTCGCGCCATGTGCGCAATCAACAACTATTTTTAAGTCCTGAAGAGACAGTTCTGATGGGAACGTACCTTTACAAAACTCGATGTAGCGTCCGGCAGCATCACTGATACGGGTTGCTTTGCCCAACTTATTGGAAGCAACACATGTCATTGGCTGGTCCATCATCGATTCGATAGCCAATTCAATGTCATCATCCAGTTTGAAACCATCTGAAGAGAAAAATTTGATGCCGTTATCATAGTAAGGATTATGCGAGGCACTTATCACTATCCCGGCTTCCGAACGAAATGTCTTGGTCAAGTAAGCAATGGCCGGCGTGGGCATAGGCCCCAGCAAACCAATATTGATTCCTGCTGCCGACAAGCCAGCTTCCAGCGCAGATTCCAGCATGTAACCAGATATTCTGGTGTCCTTTCCAATCAAAACTTTGTTGGTTCCCCTGCCAGCTAAAACCTTACCCGCGGCCCAGCCTAATTTGGTAACAAATTCAGGGTTAATGGCACTTTCACCCACTTTACCGCGGATCCCATCAGTACCAAAGTATTTGCGATTTCCCATCGAGGTTCCTCTACGTATTCTATTTTTCTAAGGCATTTAAAAAATTAGCAATTTTGACTGCGTCACTGGTTTGTTTTACATCATGAACGCGCAATATTTTCGCCCCGTTTAATGCAGCGATTGTAGCGACAGAAATATTTCCTGCCAATCTTTCATTTACGTCGTTGTTAAGCAGATTTCCCAGCATAGACTTATTCGACATGCCCACTAAAAGTGGCACATTCCCATACCCCACCTCTTTTAAATGCTTTAGCAACTGATAATTGTGCTGAAGCGTTTTTCCGAAGCCGAAACCTGGGTCAAGCAAAATAGCATCTTCTGCAATGCCGGCATGGATGCATGCGTCTACACGTTGCTTGAAAAACAAGTTGACATCATTAATCACATCGCTGTAATTCGGATCAATTTGCATGGTCTGTGGTGAGCCCTGCATATGCATCAAACACACGGGTAAATTAAGTTGCGCCGCAGTACTTAGTGCATCAGGACGGGTAAGCGCATAAACGTCATTAATAAGTTCGGCGCCAGCGGCGGCGGCTTCTTTCATCACCACCGCTTTATTGGTATCAACTGAAATGACGCACCCAGACTCTCTGGCCAGCGCTTCAATAATTGGAATAACACGATCTAATTCTTCGGCTTCACTTACTGCCTTTGCACCAGGGCGCGTTGATTCACCCCCAATATCAATAAAACTAGCACCCTGTTCTTCCATTTCGCACGCATGCTGCAAAGCGGACGAAATTGAGTTATATCGTCCACCATCAGAAAATGAATCAGGAGTAACATTTAAGATGCCCATCACGTGCGCAATGGAAAGATCTACGATTTTATCTTTAAATTTCATATTTGGAAAAGCGGGTGTCAGGACATTTAATTGAGGCAATAAAAAACGCCAGAAAAAGTTCTGGCGCGTCTTTTTACTTTTTAACCAGGCAGATCACCAGGTTTTCCCACTGACGGCTTGTCCACACCATCGTCGGTAATTTCCCCCTCACGCTGGGGGGTGCCACCGGTAGGTTTGTCACCACCACTTGGCGTACGGTCGTCCCAGTCTGCAGGCGGTCTAACTTCGCGACGAGCCATCAAGTCGTCAATTTGCTTGGCGTCGATAGTTTCATACTTCATCAGCGCGTCTTTCATGGTATGCAGAATATCCACGTTCTCTTCAAGAATACGCTTAGCACGTTCGTAATTTGAATCGATGATCGCTTTGATTTCAGCATCAATTGCTCTGGCTGTATCATCCGACATGTGAGATGCCTTGGACATTGTTTTGCCAAGAAACACTTCACCTTCTTCTTCTGCGTACAACATTGGGCCCATCTTCGTCGACAGCCCCCACTGCGTAACCATTTTACGTGCTATATCGGTGGCACGTTCGATGTCGTTAGACGCACCCGTGGTCACTTTTTCATCACCGAATATAATCTGTTCGGCAATTCGGCCACCAAACAAGCTTGAAATCATGCTTTCAAGATGTTGCTTTGAATGGCTAACCCTGTCCTGCTCAGGCAAGTACATGGTAACACCCAGTGCTCTGCCGCGAGGAATAATTGACACTTTATATACTGGGTCGTGTTCTGGAACCAACCGACCTACAATGGCATGCCCAGCTTCATGGTAAGCCGTCATTGCTTTTTCGTCCTCAGACATCACCATCGACTTACGCTCAGCGCCCATCATGATCTTGTCTTTGGCTTTGTCAAATTCTTCCATGTTGACCAAACGCTTATTCGATCTGGCTGCAAATAAAGCCGCTTCGTTTACAAGGTTCGCTAAGTCAGCCCCGGAGAAGCCTGGTGTTCCGCGCGCAATCACCGATGGTTCGACATTATCAGCAATAGGCACTTTACGAATATGTACTTTAAGTATCTGTTCACGACCACGGATATCGGGGAGACCTACAATCACCTGACGGTCAAATCGTCCCGGTCTTAACAGCGCTGGGTCAAGCACGTCTGGACGGTTGGTTGCGGCAATCACGATAATACCTTCATGACCTTCAAACCCATCCATTTCAACCAGCATCTGGTTCAACGTCTGTTCACGTTCATCGTGTCCGCCACCCAGGCCAGCACCACGTTGGCGACCTACTGCATCGATTTCGTCGATAAAGATAATACATGGCGCCGCTTTTTTAGCCTGTTCGAACATGTCACGCACCCGGGATGCACCCACGCCCACAAACATTTCGACAAAGTCAGAGCCTGAAATAGTGAAGAAAGGCACTTTTGCTTCACCAGCAATGGCTTTTGCCAGCAACGTTTTACCGGTTCCAGGAGGACCTACCATAAGCACGCCCTTAGGAATTTTTCCACCCAGTTTCTGGAACTTGCTCGGATCTTTCAGGAAGTCGACTAATTCAGCAACATCTTCTTTGGCTTCATCACAGCCAGCAACATCGGCAAACGTCGTTTTGATTTGGTCTTCACCAAGCAGACGCGCTTTGCTTTTTCCAAACGACATTGCACCGCGGCCACCGCCGCCCTGCATTTGACGCATGAAAAATATCCACACAGCAATAAGCAGTAACATGGGGAACCAGGAAATGAAGATAGACGTTAAAATTGATGGTTCTTCAGGCGGCTCGCCTAAAATGCGCACATCTTGTTTAACCAAGTCAGATACCAGTTGATCATCAAAGTATGGAATATAGGTGACAAACGACTCGCCATTACGCTTTGTGCCGCGGATTTCACGGGCGTCACTGTTAATGCGCACCTCACGAATATTCCCTTGATTTGCTTCTTTCAGGAAGGTTGTGTAGTCCGTTTGTGCTCGAGTCGATTCGCTAGGAGAAAAACTCTGGAACACCGACATCAACACAACCGCTATGACCAACCATAAGATTAAATTTTTTGCCATATCGCTCAATGCTATTAACCTCTGTTAAAGACAACACGGTGTTTAATAATAAGCAGCAATTTTCCTACCATATTATCAATACATCAGGTTGTATTTAGTAATGCGTTACCTACCAAAAGGGTACTACACTTTAGTTTCACACGCTACCAATAACCAAGCCATTAAACGACATCGTCATGTGCTGATAGCGAACTCGAAAAGTTAAAATTACGCGCCTAATTGTTTCTGGCCTAACGTAGAAACTTACCCGTTATCGTTAAATTGTGGCGCTTTTAGCAAATACAACCTCCATTTATAAAATAATGTGTGCTGTATCGGTAACTTGCCAGCCAATCGATGACGAAAAATTATCTGCATAGTTTTATCAGTCAGCCATAGCTATACGCATTCACTGAAATTCTCGTTTAATAACGCATGCGATTAAATAACGACGGCATAAACACGTGTAAAAAGTCCATGGTATACCGCCTTTTTTACCAACTTGAAACGATCGGTAAACATCAATTTTTGTTTTTCGATGTTAAACTGGTTAGGATTGTTCGGCAGAAGACGTTAGAATAAGTAAATCAACGTCTCATCCACTATTTTAATTGTAAGAATTTTTAATAATGAAACTTTCAACTAAACAAAAACAGTTTCTTAAAGGACTGGCTCATTCTCTTAAACCAGTCGTTCAGCTTGGTGCCAACGGTCTCACTGAAGGCGTGGTAGCAGAAATAGAAAATGCATTAAGTCACCATGAACTAATAAAAGTAAAAGTGCCTTCTGACGATCGTGAAGAAAAGGCGCTGATCATGGATGCCATAGTGCGAGAAACTCAGGCTGTTAAACTTCAGGTAATCGGACACACGCTGGTACTTTATCGCCCCAGCGAAGAGAAGAAAATTCAATTACCGAAATAAGATTTAGTCAATTGCGGGTTAAATTGACGCAATCATCTTGTAAGCCCTACAAAAGAAGGAATAACAATGAAATTAGACGGAGCCACAGCCATTGTAACGGGTGGCTGTTCTGGCTTAGGCCATGCTACTGCCATTGCGTTACGTGAAGCAGGCGTAAATGTTGCGCTATTTGATCTTAATGAAGAACTCGGTAATCAACGGGTCTCTGAATTAGGCGCGGAACAAACCCTGTTTTGCCAGGTTGACGTACGTGATGAAGCGTCGGTTAGTCAAGCGATAGAAAAAGCGTCAGCCGAATTCGGTGACATCCACTTGTTGGTTAATTGTGCAGGCATAGCCCCTGCAAAACGTTTACTCGACAAAGAAGGACAACCTGCTCCTTTAGACGGTTTTCAAAAAACCATTGATATCAACCTGGTCGGTAGCTTTAACGTAGCAAGGTTGGTCGCAGCAAAAATGGCAACACAACCCCCACAGGGTGAAGCTAATGAGCGCGGCTTGATCATCAATACGGCGTCGGTGGCAGGCTACGAAGGACAAATTGGACAAACTGCTTATGCAGCAAGTAAAGCGGGTATTATTGGGTTAACCTTACCCATGGCGCGTGATTTAGCCCCGCTTGGCATTAGAGTAAACACCATTGCACCGGGTGTTATGGGTACGCCAATGCTATTAGCAATGCCAGATAAAGTGCAGGATGCATTAACTGCCAATGTTCAATTTCCCAAACGACTGGGCTTACCCGCTGAGTTTGCCAAACTGGTCATCCACATGCTGGATAATGCGTATCTGAACGGAGAAACAGTGCGTTTGGACGGCGCATTGAGAATGCCGCCCAAATAAGTTATTCCACAGAGGGCTAAACACCCTCTGTTATTCCCCACCATTTACGGTTAAGGCAATATTGTAGAGGCGGTTAACCGCATGATAATTAATCGTATTTTTGGGATAGCGCCCTTTACTGTTAATTATTCCTGCTTCTTTATTCATCAATAATGTCAGTGCCTGGTCGACGGTTTCAACGGTAAAGATTCTGAATTGCTCTTTTTTCACTGCATTGATAACCGCTTTGTCTAACACCAGATTAATGGCGTTGGATTTAGGGATAACCACCCCCTGCTCACCATTTAGGCCGCGATGCTGACATAAATCGAAAAAGCCTTCAATTTTCTCGTTAACGCCCCCCACGGCCTGCACTTCCCCATACTGATTAATGGAACCGGTGACCGCCAGATTCTGCGTGGCCGGGATTTCCGTCAATGCGGAAATCAGTGCAATCAGTTCGCCCAGAGATGCGCTATCGCCATCAATATGACCATAAGATTGCTCCAGCGCAATATTAGCGGACAAGGTCAGGGGAAAATGTTGCGCATATTTATTGCCGAGGTATCCTGTTAGTAGCATGACGCCCTTGGAGTGGATAGATTGACCCAACTCCACTTCCCTCTCAATATCTACCACGCCACTTGCGCCTGCATAAACGGTAGAGGTAATTCTGGCGGGCGTACCAAAAGTAGAATCACCGATGTCCAACACGGTTAAGCCGTTAACTTTTCCAACCGCGTTGCCTTCAGTGGCAATAAGCACATGACCTTCTTTAATATCATCAAGCAGACTCTGGCTCACACGTCCGGTGCGACGTTTTTTTGCCTCTAACGCTGTGGTTAAGTGTTCCAATTCAAGCTTATCGGTACTGGCCTTATCGCAAAAGTATTTGGCCTCATGTATAAGCTCAATGACATCGGCAAAATGTGCTGAAAGTCGTTTTTGATGTTCTGCCATGCGCAGCGAGTATTCGACCAAACGTTGCATCGCTGCTAAGGAAATATCACTGATACCGAGTTCAGCGAGTTCCCGTTTCACTCTGCCAATGAAATCAAACTGCGACTGCCGGGTAAGTGAAATATCCGGCTCGAAGTCAACTAATACCCGGAATAACTCCATAAATTCTTCATCATAATCCTGCAAGGTGTAATACAACTCACGGGAGCCGAACAGTACTATTTTGACATTGAGCTCGACAGGTTGCGGGTTCAATGTCATGGCATTAACCATACCCACATCCTGCTGCGGCAGTTCCATTTTCAATGAACTGGATTTGATCGCCAGCTTAAGTGTTTCCCATACGTAAGGCTGTTCTATCAAGCGCTCAACGTCGAGCAACAGGTAACCACCGTTAGCTTTATGTAAGGCACCGGGACGAATCATCCGATAATTGGTGTACACATTACCGTGTATGCTGGTGTACTCCATTTTACCAAATAAGTTCTGATAATTAGGATTGGGTTCATAAATAATCGGTGCGCATGCGTTTATATCATGGCCCATTAGAACATTAGGAAGATATAGCTCTTCGAGTAATGCGCGACGTTCCTGTTCATCTAACTTGTCCTCTTTGCTTTCTTCTATCAAAGTAGACACGATGGTATCGATCAAATGCCCTTTCATCCGTCGCAGATATTTAAGAATCGCCAGATTTGATGCATAGGCATGTTCAAGTTTTTTAAGCAGTGGCTTGATGCAATTTTCAATGGTCTGGCGATTTAACTCACGTAGTCGCTCTGAGTTTTCCCGTTTCCATGCGGGCAGACTCAGAAGGCTCTCGCTCAAGCGGTTTTCCAGCTCGTCGATAAGTTGGTAAAAATAGTCCCGTTGCTCTTCGCTAAGCTTAGAAAATTCAGTGTCGGTAATGGGTGAACCGTCGACAATCGGAGCAAAACTGATGGTGCCGCCATCTTCCAGCAACGCGACCTGATTGGCCTGGGCGAATCGTTCAACAGAATCAATTGCCTGGTCATAACGCTGGTCAAATTCTCTTCCAATCGCTGATTTTCTGCGTTGGTATCCTGGGTTATCAAACGCTGCAGGGAACGTATCAAGCAACTCGTCGATAAGTTGACTGACATCTTTTACAAAAGCCCGCGCCCCGCCAGCTTGCATTCGCAATACAAAAGGCTCCCGCTCTTCATCAAAGTTATTGATAAGACACCAATCATCTGGCGTGGGTAAACTATTCGCATGCCGTTGCAGATAGTCACGAACCAGGGTGTAGCGACCGGTAGCGGCTTCACCCATTACATAAAAATTGTATCCTTTGGCTTTCATACCCAAGCCAAAGGTGAGTGCCTCGCGCGCCCGCTCCTGTCCGATAAACGTTGCGCTGATAGATTGATCATCTTCAAGCGCTTGCTTTATTTTGCTGCGTTCTATTTGCGGGGATAACTGCTTCGAAGTAAGAGGCAAAATTGCTTGGATGCCTGACATATTCTGTTCATTAGATTTCTTTGTGCTAAGTGAAACGTGATTAGGCTTCTCTGTCAAACACTTCCTAGCGTACTAAAGCAAAAATTATCCTTGCCGAACACAACCTGTTTTATCTACGCTATGCTGATAAAGCTGACAAAAGAAATAATCAGCGTTTGATGACACGGGGTAGTGAGGAAAATACAGTATGGTTAAACGAATACTTCTGATAATAAGTGCAGTGATTTTACCGGTTAAGGCCAACGTGCTGCACGTTGACAATGCAGGTTTCATTATCGAAAACGAAATTGTTACAACCCATTCTGCGAAAAAAGTCTGGCATGCCTTGATTAATGACGTCGACAAATGGTGGCCCAAAGATCACAGTTGGTGGAATGGTACGTTTACTATCGCGCCCTCTGCCGGAGGATGCTTTTGCGAGAAAAAAGGCAAACAGCAAGCCCAGCACATGCAGGTTACCTTTGTCGATCCAGCAAGAATGTTACGCATGACAGGGGGCCTTGGACCGCTGCAGGGAATGGGGGTGTATGGCGCGTTAAACTGGCAATTTGAAAGCGTCGACAACGGCACCAAAGTTACCCTGACCTATTACGCTCAGGGTTATCGTCCAGAAGGGTTCGCTGATTTTGCCCCGGTGGTGGCAAAAGTCCAACATCAGCAACTTAACGCCTTAAAATCGTACATTGAAACAAACAACACCAAATAGATTGACCCATCAAAGACGATCAGACAGAGAAGAAAAGGCTAGCCGCTATTGTGATAGACCGTGGCCTTGAGGTATTCTAGTAGACTGAGATTTTTAAACCATACAGTCTATAAGCGGAAGCCTTTTTTTCATGGCCGAAAAACAGTACAACCCAAAACAAATTGAGCAGTCTGTCCAGCAAAACTGGGAAGCCAATCAAACATTTAAAGCCAGTACCCAACCTGAAAAAGAAAAATTCTATTGTTTGAGTATGTTCCCGTATCCGAGTGGGCGGTTGCATATGGGGCACGTACGTAACTATACCATTGGCGATGTTATCAGCCGTTTCCAGCGTATGCAGGGAAAAAACGTGCTGCAACCCATGGGCTGGGACGCGTTTGGTCTACCTGCAGAAAATGCTGCGATCAACAATAATTCTGCACCTGCCAAATGGACCTACGCCAATATTGAATACATGAAAGGTCAGTTGAAGTCGTTGGGTTTTGGCTATGACTGGGACCGGGAAGTGGCCACGTGTAAAGCAGAATATTATCGCTGGGAACAATGGTTTTTCACTCGCCTGTTTGAAAAGGGTCTGGTTTATAAAAAGAATTCAACGGTAAACTGGGATCCCATTGACCAGACTGTATTGGCTAACGAGCAGGTTATTGATGGTCGAGGCTGGCGTTCAGGTGCCTTGGTTGAACAAAAAGAAATTCCCCAATGGTTTATTAAAATTACTGATTATGCAGAGGAATTACTCAGTGATTTAGAACAATTACCTGAATGGCCAGATCAGGTAAAAGCCATGCAGGCCAACTGGATTGGCCGTTCCGAAGGGGTAGAAATTACTTTTGATATGGTTGAGCAGGATGCACCGGTTAATTCTGTTACCGTGTACACTACCCGTCCCGATACGGTATTTGGGGTCACCTATCTGGCAGTTGCCGCCCAGCACCCCTTAGCGGAGTTTGCTGCCAGAACCAACCCGGAACTTGCTGCTTTTATCGACTCATGCAAAAACACCAAAGTGGCTGAAGCTGAGTTGGCAACAATGGAAAAACAAGGCTTTGCTACCGGACTTTCTGTAATTCATCCTTTGACGAAACAAGCTATCCCAGTGTGGGTGGCCAACTTTGTATTGATGGAGTACGGCTCAGGCGCGGTGATGTCTGTTCCCGCCCATGACCAACGCGACTGGGAATTTGCTCAACAATACACGCTACCTTTGAAACAGGTGATCACCGCAGCAGATGATCAGGATGTGGATTTAACCCAGGCGGCCTTTACTGAAAAAGGTCAATTGATCAACTCTGATAGCTTCAACGGGCTTGATTTCAGTGCCGCGTTCGACAAGATTGCCGCTGAATTGGAAGCTATGGGTCACGGTAAACGAAAAATTAACTACCGTCTTCGCGATTGGGGCGTAAGCAGACAGCGTTATTGGGGCGCGCCTATCCCTATGTTAAATCTGGATAATGGCGAGTCCGTCCCGGTACCTGCAGACCAGTTACCGGTGGTACTGCCAGAAGATGTGGTTATGGACGGGGTGACCTCGCCGATTAAAGCTGACCCGGAATGGTCCACTGCTACATATAATGGGCAACCGGCCTATCGTGAGACGGATACCTTCGATACCTTTATGGAATCTTCGTGGTATTACGCGCGTTACACCAGTGCGCTGGAAAAAGAGGCAATGCTGAATCCGCAGGAGGCCAACTACTGGCTGCCAGTTGATCAATATATTGGTGGTATTGAGCACGCCATACTGCATCTGCTGTACGCACGCTTTTTCCATAAACTTTTGCGTGATGAGGGACTGGTTCAATCGGACGAGCCCTTTAAAAAGCTGCTGTGTCAGGGCATGGTACTGGCTGATTCATTTTACAGTGAAGATGAAAACGGCAAGAAAACCTGGCATGCCCCCACCGATGTAGCGACGGAGAAAGATGATAAGGGACGGATTGTTAAAGCCTGGTTAATCAAGACCAAAGAGCCGGTCATTCCTGGCGGCATGACCAAAATGTCTAAGTCAAAAAATAACGGCATTGATCCCCAACAGGTTATCGACCAGTATGGTGCCGATACCGTAAGGTTATTTACCATGTTTGCCGCTCCGCCGGAGCAGACCCTGGAATGGGTAGACTCGGGCGTTGAAGGTGCAAACCGATTTTTACGTCGGGTATGGAAGCTGGTGCATGACCATCTGGAAGTTGAAGCGGTTGACCAATTAGATTTTTCAAATTTAAACAATGGGCAAAAATCGTTGCGTCGCGAAGTGCATAAAACGATTGAGAAGGTGACCGATGATTTAGGTCGTCGTCAAACGTTTAATACCGCCATTGCAGCGATCATGGAATTGCTGAACCACCTTCAGAAAGCGCCTGCGGATTCGCCAGAAGACCATATGGTAATGCGTGAAGCAGTAGAATCTATCGTGCTGTTACTCAATCCTATCACGCCGCATATCTGTCATCAGCTATGGCTGGATCTTGGACATGCAACACCGATAGAGCAAGTTGACTGGCCAAAGGCCGACGCGTCCGCTTTAGTCGAGGATGAAAAACTCATCATTGTTCAGGTCAATGGAAAATTGCGGGCAAAAATCACCGTGTCGGCTCAGGCCAGCGAAGACGATGTGAAAGCGACGGCAATGGAACAGCCCAATGTGACTCAGTTTACTGAGGGCAAAACCGTGCGTAAAGTGATCGTGGTGCCAGGCAAACTAGTCAACATAGTTGCAAACTAATGACAGTAGTCCGATTACTCGTTATTGTTAGCTTTATCATACTGATTGTGGCGTGTGGTTTTAAGTTACGCGGCGATCACCGCCTGCCTGCTGGTTATGATGTGCTGCACGTGGAAGCAATGCAAAACCACGCCCCCTTACAGCGTGCGTTGGTGCAACGGTTGGATATTTACAATATTAAACTGGTTGAACGCCGGGATAACGCCAATCTTGCATCATCCATATTGATTTCACTGGCACCAGAAAAGCTGGAGCGACGGTTGCTCTCGGTATTTTCCACCGGTCAGGTAGCTGAATATGAACTGATCCTGGGTGTGCCTTATACAGTTAGATTTGGTGCAAACGATGTCATGGACGCCTATTTTGAGGTTGTCCGCGATTACCAGGACGACCCGGATCAAGTATTGGCAAAGTCCAAAGAACTTGAATTAGTGCTCAGTGAAATGCGTCGTGAAGCGGCCGATCGGATTATACGCCGATTGGCCAGTCAGTCGTCAGCCGTATACTAACCCGAACCCTTTTATGCAAGTTTATCCAAATCGTTTCAACGAATCATTAACCAAGGGACTTAAACCCTTTTACATGTTGTTTGGTGATGAGCCACAGCAAAAAATTGAGATGATTGACACTGTTCGCGAACAAACCAAGCGCGCGGGTTTTGATGAGCGAACCACCTTTGTCGCTGACAGCGATTTTTCATGGTCACAGCTGATCGAGGCCTGTCAGACTATGTCGCTGTTTGCCAGCAGACAGCTCATCGAACTGGAATTACCTACCGGTAAACCGGGAACTGAAGGTAGTAAAACCCTGGCCTCGCTCGCGACCCAGACTAACGATGACGTTATCATTGTTGTGCATGGTCCGCGAATCGGGAAAGATGTGCAAAAAAGTAAGTGGTTTAAAGCGCTGGACGCCGTTGGTGTTCACAGCATCTGTTATCCGCTTGAAGGCAATGCACTAAGCCAATGGATTAACCACCGCTGCACCCAGGCAAAATTACAACTGGATAACGCCTGCATTAAACGCCTGGCGGATTTTTGCGAAGGCAATTTATTAGCGGCACGACAAGAAATAGAGAAGCTCGCCCTGCTCTACCCACAGACCCATATCACCCTTGAGTTGATGGATAAAGCGCTGGTTGATCAATCCAGATTCAATGTTTTTCAGCTTGTTGACGTGATGTTAAATGGCGATAAGCAACGCTGTGTTAAAATGTTACTGCGTCTGGAAAGTGAAGGAATCGAACCTAACATCATTATATGGGCGTTTATCAGAGAGTGGCAGACGTTATGGTCGCTACATCATTTACGCAGCACCAATCAGGCTATTACCTGGCAAAAATTTGGCATCTGGCAAAATCGGCAGGCTTACTATCAGGCGGCTTTGAACCGCTTGAACAAGACGCATCTTGAAACCATTCGTGACCAATTGCAGCAGGCAGACTTGTTATTTAAGCAAACAACGGTGAGCAAGCCGTATATTAAACTGTGCCACCTCTGCATGCTTTTTTTAGCGATGCCAATCAATCAATATCAGGTTGCCAGCTAAGTGAACGACAATGCTACGTCCATCGCAATTCTGGGTGGAACTTTTAATCCTCCACACTTTGGTCACATAGAGCCTGCGTTGGCAGCAATTGATTCTATCGGTGCTGACAAACTTGGGCTAATGCCGTGTAAAGTGCCGCCACATAAGTCGCTTAAAGAGGCAAACGAAACGCACAGAATTGAGATGACCAGGCTTGCATGTCAAGTTGATCGCAGAATGTATGTGGAACTGTGCGAACTTTCGATGCCTGCGCCTTCTTACAGTGTAAAAACCCTGCAAGCACTTCGCCAAAATCATCCTGATAAAACGATCTTTTTTTTAATGGGCGAAGATTCGTTTTATCAGCTGAGTAGCTGGTATAATTGGCAGGCACTGACTGATTTTTGTCATCTCGTGGTGATGCGTCGGGAAATGAATAACACTGTCTTACCTGCACAGCAAACCGCCTGGATGTCACCGAGAAAGGCCGAAATTCATCCAAAAACATTGCGTGCACTTGCAGGTAACATATTTTTTGTTGAGACCCCTTACTATTCGGTTTCATCAACGCAAATCCGACAAGCAGTTGCGGATTATGTCACTGCTGATTCGGCGGCTGCAACACACATTGAGCAGCAAATAATTAAGTGGCTCCCTGAGCCCGTATTCAACTATATTAAAGCTAACCGACTGTATCATTCAGTCACTTCGTAGATAGAGGAGCAACATTGGAGAGTCAACAACTCAAGCAATTTGTTAAAGACAAAATTGACGATATGAAAGGCCGTGATGTTCTAGAGCTGGATGTACAGGGTAAATCATCGATTACCGATACCATGATCATCTGTTCAGGAAATTCAAAACGTCACGTTATCTCAATAGCTGACAAGGTATTGGTAGAAACCAAACACGCTGGCCACCCACCTTTGAACGTTGAAGGAAAAGAAAGTGGTGAATGGGTGCTGGTTGACCTTGGCGACGTCATCGTGCATGTTATGCAGGATGAAACCCGTGACTTTTATCAACTGGAAAAGCTGTGGGCCTGACAATCCTGTCCTGAACTAATGTGGTAATACAATAACGTGCGCATTCAAATCGTCGCTGTTGGTACGAAAATGCCCGACTGGGTCAACCAGGGAGTAAATGAATTTTTACGCAGGTTTGGTCCGGATATGGATGTATTTTTCACGCCCGTTAGCGCGGGTAAACGAGGTAAGAACGCTGATATCCCCCGTATTCTAAAAGCGGAGGGAGAAGCGATGCTTTCTCACGTGGATAAAAATCACCGTATCGTCACTCTGGAAGTCAACGGCAAGCCCTGGTCAACTGAACAACTGGCCACACAGTTGGATAATTGGAAGATGGATGGTCGTGACATCAGTATGCTGATTGGTGGGCCCGAAGGTTTATCACCTGCATGTATTGCCGCTGCGGATCAGAAATGGTCACTATCCCCGCTGACGCTGCCGCACCCATTAGTCAGAATCATTGTGGCAGAAAGTTTATATCGGGCATGGACGGTTACCCAGAATCATCCGTACCACCGCGAGTAAACGCAGTTTATGAGGAAACGACAGACCATCCGCGATCATACCGCCGAAGCAAACTTATTTGCCCGGCGCGCAACGGTAGCTATTCTGATCGTTTTTGTGATGTTAAGCATTATCGTCAGTAACTTGTATGTCCTGCAGGTTGAACAATATGAAGATTTTCAGACACGCTCAAATGGCAATCGTATTAAAGTATTACCCATTGCGCCGAACAGAGGGCTGATATACGACCGCAATGGGGTATTATTGGCAGAGAACCGGCCTGTATTCAGTCTTGAGCTGATACCTGAACAAATTGAAAACCTTCCGGTCACATTGGGTGAGCTCACCAAATTACTGGCGATCACCGATGAGGAAATAGAAAACTTTTTCGCCACCCTGCGTGGTCAGCGGCGCTTTAAGCCGGTAGCATTAAAAACGCTGCTAAATGAAGAAGAAGTGGCGCGATTTTCAGCGCAAAAACATCGCTTCCCCGGTGTCAGCATTGAGGCCAGATTGTCTCGCCACTATCCGTTTGCCAGCACACTCACCCATGTATTGGGTTATGTGGCTAAAATCAATAAAACCGATCTACAAAAGATTATCGAAGCGGGTCAGGAAGCCAATTACGCGGCAACCTATGACATTGGCAAGTTAGGGATTGAGAAGTTTCACGAAGATTTGCTGCACGGAACAGTTGGCTTTCAACAGGTTGAAGTGAATAATCAGGGTAGAATTATTCGGGTGTTAGATGTTGAGCCGCCCCAACCAGGCAAAGATATCGTACTTAACATCGATATCGAGCTACAACTAGCGGCACAGCAGCAACTGGAAGGTCAGCGTGGCTCGATTGTGGTCACTTCCCCGGAAACCGGCGGTGTGCTGGCGATGTATAGCAGCCCCAGTTATGACCCCAATTTATTTGTGCATGGCATTAGTCGAACGAATTACGCCGCGTTACTTAATTCTGAGGACCGCCCCCTCATCAACCGCGCAACCCAAGGCCAATACCCTCCTGCCTCTACCGTTAAGCCGCATCTTGCGCTATTAGGTCTTGAGCAGGAAGTGATAACTGCCAAAACATCAATCATTGACCATGGCCGCTACCGTTTACCCAATGTCGATCACGTTTGGCGTGACTGGAAACGCTGGGGGCATGGTAAAGTAAATGTAACTAAAGCGATTGAAGTGTCGTGCGATACGTTTTACTACGACTTGGCCTACCAGCTTGGTATAGATCGGATCAGTGAAGCAATGACCGAGTTTGGCTTTGGCGACTATACCGGCATTGACCTTTACGAAGAGTCAGATGCCAACATGCCCAGCCGTGGCTGGAAACGTGCTCGTTTCAACCAGCCCTGGTATATCGGTGATACCATTCCGGTAGGCATCGGCCAAAGTTTTTGGACCACCACTCCGATTCAGTTAACGCATACAATTAACGCGCTGATAAACCGCGGTGAAAGATACGTACCGCAGATCCTGCGTGGCTTCATGAGTGAAACCGGCACCATCGAATTAGAACCGTTAAAATCGCTGCGCCCGATTATTGTCAAACAACCCAAGAATTGGAATATCGTGCTGGATGCCATGTATGGGGTAGTTAACCGGGAAGATGGCACTGCCAAAGCTGCATTCAAGGATACCCCCTACGTGTCGGCTGGAAAAACGGGCACAGCACAGCTTTTTTCAGTCGGCCAAAACGAAAGTTACAAAGAAGAAGATGTTGCAGAACGTTTGAGAGACAATGCAATGTACGTCGGCTACGCCCCCTATGAAGCACCAGAAATGTCAATAACCGTGGTGCTTGAAAATGCCGGTGGCGGCAGTAGTAATGCAGCGCCTATTGCGCGCAATATGATGGATTTCTTCTTTCGCAATCATGCTTTTACGCCTCAACTGACTCAATCTGACAAATCTTTGGTGACTACTCATGAAACGCACGCAGATTAAGCCGAACCAGGTCACCATATTGCAGCGAGTACATATTGATGGTCCGTTGTTGTTTGGGCTGTTGGTCTTGATGGCGGTAGGCCTGGCCACGTTATTTTCGGCTACCGGCCAGGATCCGGGTCAATTACAGCGTCAATTCATGCGTATGGGGGTAGCCTTAGTGGTCATGCTGGCCATGGCTCAGGTGCCGCCGATGGCGTATCGCAGGCTGTCAATTTATGCTTTCGCGATAGGTATCATAATGCTTGTGGCCGTATTACTGTACGGTGATATAGGTAAAGGCGCTCAGCGCTGGCTGGACCTGAAAGTTATTCGCTTTCAGCCTTCTGAAATGATGAAACTGGCAGTACCCATGATGGTGGCGTGGTACATCAGCAATTACAATCTTCCACCCAAAACCAACCAGGTGTTTGTTGCCTTTGTCATTGTGGTCGTACCCACCGTTCTTATCGCCAAACAACCTGACCTGGGCACTTCACTGCTGATTGCCAGCTCGGGGATTTTTGCGATTTTTCTGGCTGGGATGAGTTGGCGGCTGATTGGTTTTCTTTCATTACTCGGTGGCGCGTTCCTACCGATTATGTGGTTTTTTCTGATGAAGGAATACCAAAAGCAGCGCGTCATTACCTTTATGAACCCGGAAAGCGATCCATTAGGCGCGGGCTATCACATTATCCAATCTAAAATTGCAATTGGTTCTGGCGGGCTGCATGGCAAAGGATGGCTTGAAGGTACGCAATCACAATTAGAGTTTTTACCTGAACGTCACACCGATTTTATTTTTTCTGTTTTCAGCGAAGAATTCGGTTTAGTGGGTGTACTGGGTCTGTTGGCCATTTATCTTTTCATCATTACCCGTGGATTAATTATCGCTAACCGCGCCCAGGATGCTTACAGCAAACTTCTTGCGGGCAGCATCACATTAACGTTCTTCGTTTATGTATTTGTTAATATGGGAATGGTCTCCGGATTGTTGCCGGTGGTGGGGGTCCCCTTACCTTTAGTGAGTCACGGCGGCACGTCGATGGTGACATTGATGGCAGGATTTGGCATGCTGATGGCCATAAGTACACAAAAAAGATTAATATCACGATAATGCGCTATGTAGTTGTTTTATTTTTGATGCTGGTTGTCGCTGGTTGTCAAGCACCCCCTCAGGGCCGATATAAACAGCGACACGATTCCGCCCCACTTTTTCAACACAAAGAAATCTCCATTGTGGACGCGGTTCCTAAATATGAACCTTACCGAACCTATAACAGCCGCCCTTACGAGGTACTGGGGCAGCGCTACTATCCGCTACAAACCGGTAAGGGATTTGAGGAAGAAGGGTATGCTTCCTGGTATGGCCAGAAGTTTCATGGTCATCTCACTTCCAATGGTGAGACCTACAACATGTTTGCGATGACCGCTGCGCATAAAACGTTACCCCTGCCCTCTTACGTACGCGTCACAAACCTTGAAAATAACCGTCAGGTTATCGTCCGAGTCAATGACCGCGGCCCGTTTCATTCTGACCGAATTATCGACCTGTCTTATGCAGCCTCGCATAAATTAGGTTATCAAAGTAAAGGTACCGCTAAGGTACACCTAGAGGTGATTCACTTTGATGAAGAAAATAATGTTACTGTGGGTCGTCAACCGACTGTGTCCTATGCAGAATACGCAGGGCTTGACAGTCCGCAAGACAACGTCACTGAAACCACCGAGTTAACTTTTACCACAGGTTTGTTTATTCAGGTGGCTGCGCTTACCGATATCGAACGCGCACGTTCGGTCTCCACCGTGCTCTCATCACTGTATCAGGTTCCCACTGCGATGCCGTTGGTGGATAATGTATATAAGCTGAGACTGGGGCCATTAACTGACAAGTTTCAAGCAAAAATGCTGTTAGCTGAATTGAAAAGGAATGGTTATCCCGGGGCGTACACCGTTGAGATGAATTTGTAACTTGCTTTTTGACGCGCTTAATTGAAGCAGAAATAAGTCAATTCCAGGGCTTTATGGTGGAATATTGTCAGTTTATCTATTAATCGTTAAACTTTTTCGGTAAAACCTAGTCGTACAACGGGCCTTACGATAGAATCCATCCATTGTTGTCGTTACGATTACACGATTGAAAATAAAATTATGTTGAAAAAGAATTTACGCGCTAACTCATTGTCATTTTTTAGCACTTTGCTATTGGTGATCAGTTTTACCTTTTCCGCTTCTGCTGCAGTAGTGATCCCTCCTGCTCCAAGTGTGGACGCAAAAGGATTCGTCCTGACCGATTTTGAAACCGGGCACGCCATTGCAGAGCAAAATGCTGATATGCAGCTGGCACCGGCTAGTTTAACTAAAATGATGACCGCTTATGTGGTGGGTAAAGAACTCAACGAAGGCAACATTGCCCTCACCGACAAAGTCACTATTTCTGAGAACGCATGGGCCAAAAAATTTCCAGAATCATCTAAAATGTTTATCGAAGTTGGCACCCAGGTGACGGTTGACGAGCTTTTGCACGGAATGATTATTCAGTCTGGTAACGACGCTTGTGTGGCACTGGCTGAACACGTAGCAGGTTCAGAAAGTGCATTTGCCAGTATGATGAACGCGCACGGCACTAACATTGGTATGACAGGTTCTAATTGGGTCAACAGCCATGGACTGCATGACCCTGATCACTTCACTACCCCTCGTGATATGGCCATCCTGTCAAAGGCATTGATTGAAGAAACACCTGACGTGTATGCCCTTTTTAAACAAAAAGAGTATACTTTTAACGGCATCAAGCAGTACAACCGTAATAGCCTGCTGTGGGATCAGAGCTTAAATGTTGATGGTATCAAAACGGGCCACACATCGGATGCCGGTTACAGCCTGGTGACATCAGCTGAACAAGGCGGAATGCGTCTGGTATCAGTTGTTATGGGTACGGATAGCGAACGCTCACGCAAAGTTGAAAACAAAAAATTGTTACGGTACGGTTTTCGCTTCTATGAGACAGTTACACCTTATAAAGCGGGAGAGAGTTTCGTTTCTCACCGTATCTACATGGGTGACAGAGAAACGGTCGATTTAGGCATCAATCAGGCCACGCCTATCACCATTCCCCGCGGTCAGGCAGATAATCTGAAAGCTAACTTTGAACTGAATAAAAAGCTGGAAGCCCCACTGGCAAAAGGTCAGGTTGTTGGAACGCTATATTTACAGCTAGATGGCGAAGACGTAGCGCAGTACCCCCTGGTCACCTTACAGGAAGTAAAAGAAGGCAGCTTTTTCGACCGCATTATTGATTACGTCATGTTGCAAATCGGTTGGGGTGAGTAATTCCCCACCGTAACATTGCTGGTTGATGTAAAACGGCGGCAGGGTTTGCTATAATCCCGCCGCCGTTTTTGTTTATCACTCTTAAGTTTCAAGGATATCTGATGGATACCCGTTTTGACGAATTATTAGACTTTCCCACCTATCAGACGTTTAAAGTGATGGGTGTGGCTGATGATGCACTTCCTGTTGAAGTGATTAGCTGCCTGCAGCGCCTTGCGCCCGGTGATTACACCCCCAGTGTTAAACCCAGCAGTAAAGGAAATTATCATTCAGTGTCCGTCAGTGTGCGCGTCACCAGTAAAGAACACATGGAAGAGATTTACACCGAGCTGGCAAAAATTGAGTTGGTCAGGGTCGTATTATAGTGCAGGCAAAACTATCACCGACGGTGATCAGACATTTGCATCGACAGCCGTATCAGCAGGTATGGCAGGCAATGCAGCAGTTGACTGACACTCGCGACACCACGACCGCAGACGAAATCTGGCTGGTTGAACATGATCCCGTGTTTACTCAGGGACAAGCCGGTAAAGAAGAGCATATTCTTATGCCCGGAGATATTCCGGTGGTTAAGGTAGACCGAGGGGGTCAGGTGACGTACCACGGACCGGGTCAACTTGTTGTCTATCTGATGATTGACATAAAACGCCGTAAGCTGGGTGTACGTCACTTAGTCAATGCAATGGAAAATGCCGTGATACAATTGTTAGCCGACTTTCACATAGAGGCCGCGGCCAGAAAAGATGCGCCCGGGGTATATGTGATGGATAAAAAAGTGTGTTCGGTGGGGCTACGTATTCGCAGAGGCTGTTCTTTTCATGGCCTTGCACTAAACGTTCATATGGATCTTAGCCCATTCACACGCATCAACCCATGCGGATACGCTGGACTTGAAATGGTAGATACACATTCGTTAAATGGCCCGTCCACATTGACACAAACGGCTCCCATTTTAATTAATAAGCTGTTAGGTGAATTAGATATCACTGAATCAATAGATAAAGAAGGTTTTGATGAGTAGCGCCCGACCAAAAGCTGGAGTTAAACTCCGCGATGATGAAAAAGTTAAACATATACCGGTCACTATTATTCCAACGGAAAAGGAGCAGATGCTTCGTAAACCCGAGTGGATAAAAATTAAACTTCCGCGTACTACCGATAAAATTGATCATATTAAAGCCACGTTGCGCAAAAATAATCTGCATTCGGTGTGCGAAGAAGCCAGTTGTCCTAACCTGGCAGAGTGCTTTAATCACGGTACCGCAACGTTTATGATTTTAGGTGACATCTGCACCCGTCGTTGTCCATTTTGCGACGTTGCCCATGGTAAGCCACTGCCCCCCAGCGCTGAAGAGCCGGAAAAACTGGCAAAAACCATTGCCGAGATGAATCTTAGGTATGTGGTCATTACGTCTGTAGATCGCGATGATTTGCGCGACGGTGGCGCGCAACACTTCGTCGATTGTATTAATGCTATCCGTGAGCACAGTCCTTCTACCACGATTGAAGTATTGGTACCTGACTTCAGAGGTAGAATGGATCGTGCGCTGGAAATATTTAAAAACGGCGTGCCTGATGTGTTTAACCACAATCTTGAAACGATCCCACGCTTATACCGTGAGTGTCGCCCCGGCGCCAACTACCAATGGTCATTAGACTTGCTTAAGAAATTTAAAGCACAGCACCCTGATATTCCAACCAAATCGGGTTTGATGATGGGCATGGGTGAAGAGAATGATGAAATTAAAAAGGTATTGGAAGATTTAAGGGCCCACGACGTCGATATGTTGACGTTGGGACAATACTTACAACCCAGCCGCCATCATTTCCCAGTGAAGCGTTATGTACCGCCAGCTGAATTTGACGGCTTAGGTGATTTTGCCAAAGAAATTGGTTTTTCTCATGCCGCCTGTGGCCCAATGGTTCGCTCCAGCTATCACGCTGATCGCCAAGCTGCGGGCGAAGAAGTAAAGTAGAAAGGATAACGCGAAATGAAAAGCCTGGCATTGTCGTCCAGGCTTTTTTAATTCAGCAGTACAAGCGCCTCGATAAGGTGGATAGCACCACCGAGTTCGTTGACTCTCCCTGTTACTTGAACGGGAACAGGGCCAGCTCTGACGCTGCGGTAGGGACTTCTCACTTGCTTCCAACCACGCAGGCCAAAGCCGGCATTTAATACAACCTGGTTGCTTGCCGATCAGCGTTGCGACGCTACCCATCGCTGAATTTTTTCTGTCAATAACGGCATAGGTATCCCCCCATCAACAAGCACCTGTTGATGAAACGCGCGGATATCGAATTTATCTCCCAATTGGTCTTCAGCGTACTCTCTCAATTCCCTTATATGTCGTTCACCAATTTTATACGCCAAAGCTTGTCCTGGTATAGAAATATAGCGTTCAACCTCTGCTACTACATCGGTTTCCGACATGGAGGAGTTATTCAACATAAAAACAATAGCCTGTTGACGAGACCACCCCATGGCATGCAGCCCGGTATCAACGACCAGACGCATGGCGCGCAACTGCTCATCAACCAACCGCCCGTACCATTGATACGGGTCTTCAAACATGCCCATTTCTTTACCGAGACTCTCAGCATACAGTGCCCAGCCTTCAGCAAAGACGGTATAATTGTTAAACTTTCTGAACTGCGGTAGTCCCTCAACTTCCTGCTGAATGGCAATTTGGAAATGATGGCCTGGGGCAGCTTCATGAATACTGAGCGTCTCTAACAGAAATTTAGGCTGAGCTTTCAAGTTATGCGTATTGATATAGAAAATGCCCGGGCGCGAACCGTCTGGTGCAGGGGCCTGATAACTTGCACCTGCTGCGGAGGCGGCGCGGAAAGGTTCAACCGCCCTCACCTCGTAATCTGCTTTGGGAAAAACACTGAAAAGAGCAGGTAAACGCGTATCAATTTTTTGTTTAACTTTAGTATACGCTTCTATTACTTCCTCTTCAGAGTCAAAATAGAATTCATCAGACGTACGTAAGTGAACGAAAAACTCCTGCAAATCACCTTGAAAGCCAACCTGATCTTTTACTTTTGTCATCTGTTCCAATATACGCTTAACTTCACGTTGCCCAAACGCATGAATCTCTTCGGCTGTCAGTGGCAACGTGGTATGCGTTTGAATTTTATGTTCATACCACTCGTTTCCGTCAGGCAATGCTGAAAGTCCTACCGTGCTGCGCGTACCGGCAAGATAATCATTTTTCATATATTGATATACGCGATCGTATGCAGGAATAATGACGTCGCGAATAACGGCAACGTAGTCTTGCTGTAGTGTCGACTTTTCTTCGCTGGTAAGATTTTCCAGCGAATCCAACTTGGTGAGAGGAGCATAAAATACACTTTGTGTAATGTCCTCTACCACATGGGAGGATAACTGTGGCAACACTTTTTCAGCAATGGGTCTGGGTAAGACCACCCCACTCTCTACGCCTTTTTGCATAAAGATAATGGTACTGTCCATAAATTCAGCGAAGCCACGTGCCCGCTGCATAAACTCCCGGTAATCCTGGGTGCTGTTAAACGGTTGCGCTGACTGTCCGGAACCCAGCATCGCGAAATACGTGTGCGCCCCCCCCATTTGCGATAAGGGCATATACTCTTGGTTAAAATCCATACCGGCGAGCGCGTGTTGCCGGTCATACTTGAATATTTCATAACTTAACCAGTCCTGCCCGGTCAATTCACTCGCATCCAACTGGTTAACTTTGTCCAGGTAAGCCTGCTCAAACGCCCGAGTCTCCTGTATAAACTCTGCTGACAATGGGGGATTGAATTTATCATCATACTGATGAACACCAACAAACGTCGCCATTAAAGGGTTACGCGCCAACGACGCTTCAAAATATTGCTGTGTCAGCTCATTGAGCTTAAGCGCCTCACTTTTATCATCAATTTCAGCCGTTTGCGCTGTTGCCACTTGGTTTGAGGCGGTTTGACAGGCTGCAAGTGGAAGCAAGGTTGATATAACTGTTAACGCGAGAAGTGATTTTTTCATCAATGGTCCTGGAAATTAGGTTAACGCATGGATAAGCGGCACACCAAATAGTTAAATTCTTATTAGTTTTACCCCATTAAAGCACGACTAAGTAAATACCCCCATCAATTATTTGTCAAAATCTATGTCAAAAATAGAATGGTTATCAACCATATAGCAAAGTAGCTTAATGACATCGTGGAGTAAGTTGTTAGAATATACAAAAAGCCAGGGTAAGGAATTTATGAGAAAACACATATATGTTGCCTATACAGGTGGCACAATCGGTATGCACCCGTCAAAGCAAGGGTATATTCCTGCCGCGGGCTACCTTTCAGAAACACTTGCAAAAATGCCAGAGTTTCACCGTGCTGAGATGCCCAAATTTACTGTCCACGAATATAAACACTTAATTGACTCGTCTGACATGGCGCCATCTGACTGGCAACGTATTGCTGATGACATTGCAGAACACTATTCACAGTATGACGGGTTTATCATACTGCATGGCACTGACACCATGGCCTATACCGCTTCGGCGTTAAGTTTTATGTTGGAAAATCTGGACAAACCGGTCATTGTTACCGGCTCTCAAATTCCGCTTGCCGAACTGCGCTCTGACGGTCAGGTTAACCTGCTCAACGCGCTTTTCATTGCTGCTAATTATCCTATTCCGGAAGTCAGTTTATTTTTCAATAACCGTCTATTCAGAGGGAACCGAAGCCGAAAAGTTGATGCTGATGGCTTTAATGCGTTTGATTCTCCTAATTTTCCCCCCTTACTGGAAGCGGGTATTCATATCAGAGTAAAAGCAGGAAAAGTGGCTCAAAGCACGCATCAAAAACTGATTGTCAGTCCGGTCTCATCTCAGCCCATTGGTATGGTAAGTTTGTACCCCGGCATCTCTTCAGAGGTTATCAAAAACACGTTGCAACAGCCGGTTAATGCACTGATCCTGTTAAGTTACGGGGTGGGGAATGCTCCCCAACATCCCAGTTTGTTGAAACAACTCAGATATGCCAAGGAAAGAAAAATTGTGGTGGTTAATTGTACACAGTGTCTGCGTGGTAAAGTTAACATGAGCGGCTATGCTACGGGCAACGCGTTACAGGAAGTGGGTGTACTCTCAGGCTGCGATATGACGCCTGAAGCCGCGCTGGCTAAGCTTCACTATTTACTCAGTAAGTCTTTGGACTTCGAAACCCTAAAGGCGCAATTAGTGGCTAATTTGCGTGGTGAATTATCAGAAGAGCAATCATGATGTACTCGGGTCAATTAAGAAAAATGGCGGTTTCGGCTCAACCCGGCGAGACGGCGCAATACTCACTGCAACTGGCTGAACAACCATTGCAACTCAACGAGTTTATTGGGCGCAGAGTAACCTTGTCCTATCAGGGCCAGATAAATTGCGTTCACTGTCAGGCAAAAACCAACAAAAGTTTTAATCAGGGCTACTGCTATCGGTGTCTGATAACCCTTGCCCGTTGCGACAGCTGTATTATCAAACCTGAACTTTGTCATTATCATGAAGGCACCTGCAGAGAGCCACGATGGGGTGAGGAAAATTGCTTTGCTCCCCATTTTGTTTATCTGGCTAACACAGGCAATTTAAAGGTGGGTATTACGCGCCACGTCTCAGCAGGCGTATCGAGCCGTTGGATAGATCAAGGCGCCACTCAGGCAATCGCTATGTTACAAGTTAATGATCGTCTTACCAGCGGTAAGGTTGAGATGATTTGCAAACAGCACGTTGCTGATAAAACCAACTGGCGAACAATGCTTAAGGGCGAGCCAGAAAAGCTGGATATGGCAGCTCAACGTGATTATCTTCTGGAAAAAATCAAACAGGAATTGGCGTTATTAAGTCACGATCATAGTGCTTTTGATTATTCAATCATTGATAGCAAACCGATTGATATCGACTTTCCGGTGGAGCAATATCCGGTAAAAATTAAATCACTTAATTTGGATAAGACGGCTTCGTTCTCTGGAGTGCTAAAAGGGATTAAAGGACAATATTGGTTGCTGGACGATGATCGCGTGATCAATATCCGAAAGTTTGCGGGGTATCAAGTCGATTTGTCAGTAGAGGAGTAGTGACACTTACTTTTTTGCGCTGACTGTTAACGGGTGCTGATTGCCAGCACCACACTGTGTAACCTTTGCGCCTACTGACGTTAATCCACGGTATTAAGCAACGTTGTGCAATTGTACAACTTCTTCGGGCCTGAACGATTCAACCTGCTTGATAAAGTCAGCGATATGTTCATCGTATTCCCGCTGTAAAGCCAGCCAGAAGGTGGGGCTGGTTTTGGTGTAACGTCCCAGGGCGACAGCTTTAGGATAATCTACGTCGAGTAATCCGTGACTGAATTCCAACGCCAGCGTTGTACTGATAGACATTGCCGAAGCAAGTTCAGTCAAGGTCGCCTTACCTTTAAATAAATACTTGTCCTGAAAATACTGCCCTGGATGGGGAGGATGTGATAGAGACTGCAAACTAAATTCCTTCACTGCTGATTACCTGCCAGAAACTAATGCTTCATCGGATAAAATTACTACTAAAGTCGTAGTGGATGGAGCAACACACATGCCAGCTGATCATTAAAACCATTTCACAAATTTAAATAATATAAAATTCATTAAGTTATGCGTGGAAAGGGAGCGAGCTTAAATTCTTAGCAAATAACGTGAGCACATTGGGATGAAAATTTTACTGCGTGGCCGTGAAATAATGTATCAATTCCACAACAGATTTTAGACTAAAGTCTAATTTATGGTTTCGGAGACCAATCCAAATCGCTATTTTTCAATTGAGGTTTACATTGACAGGGCGCTGATAGAATCAGAAAACTAAAAAATGGAAAGCTTACCTTGTGCGGCGCAGAGATAATCGCTGTACCCCAGAATACCGTGAGAACTTACAGGTTAAGCCGTGACTAAAAACTATACTTCCTCTCCTTCCATTTGTGAGGCTAAATCATCAAGTTGAGACGCGAGACTGTCAAACTCTCCTTCCCGATATCTGTAATCAACTCTTACGTGATGACCGGACTGACCAAATTTGACCCTTAACTCTTCCGCATCATAGTGCGCCACCGTATTTAAAAATCGATAAGCCAGTTGTTCAGAGGGAAACTTAAATTGCAGTTGAACATTCATGAGGATGTCATCTCCAGCTCGGCAATCTGTTTATGGATGCAACGGCTGAGGCGTTCGAAAAGATAATTTTCTTCATCAGTTAACGGCCCGCAGGCTACCCACTGACCAAGTATAGTCTCAAAATCGGCAACATAGTTTTGCTCTAACTTTTTAGCAAGGAGTTCAAGGTTAAGTTGCTTGCGTTCAGTTTGCGAATCATCAGGGCTCTCAAGCCCTACAATCCATTCCAGCTTTGTGGTCAGGTAGGCGCGATCATGCTCGTTGGACGACGCTTGCGGTGTAAACCAGCTTTGGTGCTGTTTCGAGAGCTTTTCCCACACCACCTCTGGAATTGACTGGGTAGGATCATCGCTGGACTGAAAAACAGGGATGGCGGTGAGTAGCGCCTCTAACTGCTGCTGTCGTGTAAGATGTTGTCTGCACTGTTCAGCATGCTGCGTTGCCCGAATAACATCCGCTAACGCTTTCTTAATTGTCTTATCATTACTCACCTCAGACGCATCAATCTCGTTTTCAAGATCTTGAATTGCCTGCTTGTAATTGGTCTCTTTATGCTCAAAAACCGCATCGTTTACCTGTTGAACTCTCGCCAGCACACGCTCTTTTTCCTGCTGGTAGCCTTTTCTTACCTGCTCATTCTGTGCTTTTAAGCGGCTAAAAATTTTGTCATTAACTGTCCTAAAGGAGCGCCACAGGCTGCTGTCTGCCTTTTTCCCTGCAGGACCCAATGATTTCCATTGTTGCTGGGCCTGCTTTGCAAAAGCCGCTGCTGCTTCAACATCGTCATCATTGAGAGACACACTCACCTGATCGATTAATTGTTGTTTACGCCGCTGATTATCCTGATGCCAGTCATCTATTTTAGCCAAAATGGGTTTGAGTGCCTGATCCCAGTCTTGCTTAACTTTACGCCAGGACGCATGATCAAGTTTGCCCGCTTTCTGCCAGCGGGTGCGTAACTGCTCAACTTGGGAGGCCAGGGAGGCTGCATCATCGTCGGGATTCAAATTGCTGACTTGTTCAACTAACGACTGTCGCTGTTCTTTAGCCTGTTCACGAAGAGCATCTTGCTTTTCGTAAAACGCCCGGCAAGGTGCAAAAGCCCGCTCTATCAACTCGTCAAACAACACTGCCTGGGCATCTGTGTCCGGTAGTGGACCTAAACTTTGCCATTGTTTACGTAAATATTTAACTTTCTCTGCGCGTTCGCGCATTTTCTCAACGGGTTCTGAAACCAGCGCTTTGGCTTGATTAATCAGTTCTGGGCGTCTTGGAGCCGCTAAGTAATCTTTCCAGCCTTCTAACCGCTCTATGTTCTCGCGTATTTTCTCAAATCGAAATGCTAACGCCGCACGTTTATCCTCGGATAAGCCCTTCAGATTCGATTCGAGTTGAGTAAATTTGCCTATAGCGGCATTGAATTTGCCACCCTGAATGAGGCTTTCTATTACACTCATTTGTTGCCTGCAGGACTTTGCAATGCTGGCTTGTCGTGACTCATTTTGTTTCGCTTGTTTTTGCCAGCGGCGGCACAGCGTCTGCCACTGACTTTTAATCGATGCAGGAATGACGGGAAGATAATCAATGAGCTGAGACCATCTTTCAGCTAGCCCGTGCTGCTGGATTAACTGTTCCTCTTTCGATAAAGTTTCGGATGCAGATAATAACTCAGACTCATTAATGATCTCTTTCGCGTTCTGGCAAGCGGCTCTCAAAGCGTCCAGGTTGGCCAGGGTATCTGAGACTTTATCCGCAACCCCGATAAATTCAGCTTGCGGAAAGTCACCATCAATGGCTTCTACTTGTTGTACCTGCTGATACAATGCGTCACGTTTTGTTTCTACTTCACTGAGCATGGATGCAAGTTCAGACGGCTGCGCAGTGAGCAGTTTATCTACCTGACCGACCAGACTATCACGAAGGCGATTTAGACTGTTGCGGCGTTGCTCGAGCTCCGCCTCAAGTTGTTGCTGTTCCCACAAAGGTGCCAGCCGGGCAATGACTTTCTCAATTCGATCGCTTATGCGAACAAATTTTTCTTCAATCTCTAGTTTCTTGTCGGCTGACAGTAGACCGAAATCTTCACTTAACGTTTTGTATTCTTCATTGAGCAAGCGGTGTTGCGAAGTGATCTCTTCGAAATTGCTGCGTTCGGTCAAAGCCTGTAATTTGGATAATACAAAGGTAGTCTGTTGCGAAAGTTGCAGGGGTTTCTGTTCAACTTGATCAAGTGTTGATAGGCGTTGACCGATTAACTCAGCAATTTCAGCGTTATCAGTTTTATTCTTAACTTTTTGCAAAATCTTCTTGTCTGTGGCTGACAAGATCCATTTTTTCTGCACATCGGGCGCGGCCAGCTTGCTGATGAACTTCAGTGTAAAAGACGCATTGTTGATGCGCTCCAACAGTCGCAGGGTGTCCTGCTCAGACTGGTGTTGCGGTTTAGCTTCGAGGTACTGCATGCGCAATTCATTATTGGCACTTTCCAGCAAGTAAGCGGTGCGTTCTTTATCGGCAAGGGAAAAACTGTTTTGCTCGAGGATTGCCTCGTCAACTATGCGTTGCGCTTCACGCTTGACGTATGGGTCACGAGCAGTTTGTGCCATCTTCTGCCAAAGCGCGAACGAGGCCAGCCTTTGTAACGCAGCCAGAGATACCAGCTTATCTTCATCGTTAAACGCAAGCTCATGTAACGCCTGTTTGTCCTGGGGTGTCGAGGGTTCAAGCTTGCTGATCGCCTCAATACGTTTACGCGGATCCTGACTTTTATACGAAGAGGAAAATAACCGTTTAAATATCATTATGCTTGAACCGGGCGATGGCATCCGTGGGTGAAGACGACAGTTCCCTTTTAAAATCCTGCTTAGACTTGTGCACTATCTCACCGTTTTCATTAATCGTCATATGCTCTGACGATCTGGCTATTTTGGCCTGATACAGCATTACTGCCTGCATACAGCTTTCGCGTTGTTGCTCAGTTAAACGACTACCATCGCCCCACTTACCCGTCTCTACGGCTTCCTGGATACGCTCAAACACTTGTGGTGTCATGGCGGAAAGTAATGCTTCTATATTCATGATGAAAATCGTTTAATAATTAATATGCGAATGCGGTTTACGATATACCAGATGAACCCAACCACCGACATAAGCACGGCGATATTGTACTGCAGCTCATCCTGTCTCGCGCCCCCCCAATACATAAACGCAAACCCTGCTACGAACAACAGCATTGCAATCATAGATTGGGTTTGAATACTATTCAGCTTTTTGAAGCGGTTAAGCTGCTGTTTGCGAACTATGTCTTCATCCGTCGCTTTACCCAAATTAAATCCACAATGCTGGCAGGTATCCGTTTTATCTGAAATTTTCTTGTTACATGAAGGACAATCAATGAGTGCCATACCTTCTCCTGGGTCAACTAGTTTATCAAAGTAGTGGTGACGGGCGTAAAGGTTGAGTTCTGTTCGCTGAAGTTTAATTACTCAGCGATAGCATTTTACTCTTATCTGGTACGTGTCTCAGCTTAATTGTCAGGTTAAATATTGTTAAGTAACCACCATGCTGAAACATCCTGACAAATTGCAGAACTAGCAACGGGACCGACCACTAACGACCCCGCTGCAATAACGGTTCAATTACTTGATGTATTTCTGCCAGTAATCATTAACAGTTTGCTTCATTTCTTTACTTAACAGTAAAATCCCGAACAAGTTCGGCAGGGTCATCACCACAATAGCGACAGCGGAAAGCGCCCACACCAGGGTGGTATCAGAAAATGAAGCCCATACAAAACCCGCCACATAAATCACTCTGTAAGGCATAACGGAACGCGGCCCAAACAGATACGTCATAGCACGGTCACCGTAATAAGACCAGGCGATTGCCGTTGAAAAGGCAAACAACATCAGGCCAATTGATACGATGTACTGACCAAAATCTCCAAAGTAACCTCGGGTGAATGCAATCGTGGTAAGCGGTGCAGAGTGGACCAGTGACTTACCGCTGACAATCAGGTTATCTTTAATGGGTTTGCCATCTTCAATTTTTAACGAGCCGGTAAATGGATCATCGCCACCGAATGAGTATTTCACATCTTCAGCAATTGAACGTGCGTTTATTAACGTAAAACCATCACTGACGGCTACCCCATTAACCACTGAAATGGTTCCAGTGTAACGTTTAACCTGGCTTTCTATACGTTCGTTGATCAGTGCATAAAGTTGCGCAACATCTTCGTCATTAGTTTCCTCGTACTGCCCTTCAATAAACAACATATCCGAACGATCAAAGACGTTCTCGTGCTTCTCTTTCCATACGCCAGAAGACAAGATAACCAGCCCGGTAATGGTACAGATGATGATTGTATCGATGAAAGGTTCTAGCAGTGAAACCATCCCTTCAGAGGCCGGCTCTTTGGTTTTAGCCGCGGCGTGTGCAATCGGCGCTGAGCCCTGCCCCGCTTCGTTGGAAAACAATCCCCGGTTGACCCCTCGGTTAAAGGCATAAGCCAGCGACGCTCCTAAGAAGCCCCCAGCCGCGGCAGAGCCGGTAAACGCGTCACCGATCACAGCCATAAAAGATGGGCCGATATTTTCAAGGTTAGCAAAGATAACCGCTAACGCACCGATCAGGTAAATAACCGCCATCAGCGGCACTACCTTTGCGGTAACCGCCGCGATGCGCTTGATGCCACCCAGAATAACCAAGGCGAGTAAAATGCCCAGTACACTACCGACGATCAGAGGGTCGATGCCAAAGGTGGCTTCAAGACTGCTGGCGATACCGTTACTCTGAGGTAAATTTCCGGTACCAAATGAACTGATAACCGTTGCCACCGCAAAAGCCACAGCCAACCATTTCATGTTAAGGCGGCGATCCATGTAATACATTGGTCCGCCGGCCATGGTACCGTCCTCCGTTTTTACCCGGTACTTGTGAGAAAGCGTTACTTCAACAAACTTTGTTGTCATACCAAGAAATGCCGTTGCCCACATCCAGAAAAGAGCGGCGGGTCCACCGAGGAATATCGCAAATGCAACGCCACTGATATTTCCCGTTCCTACGGTACCGGAAAGTGCCGTTGTTAATGCTCTAAAATGAGTGGTATCCCCCGGATCGCCTGCATGATCGAATTTTCCTGTCACTACCAGCCAGGCATGTTTGAAAAATCGAATCTGAGGAAACTTCAAATAAATCGTAAAGAACAAACCAACCCCGAGCAGCACGAACGGAAACCATCCCGCACCACCCAGCATTGAATCCAAAAACAGCAAGAAACTATATAAACTCTCCAACTTGAGTCCCTCTTTTTATTATTTATTGTTGTAGTAAAAAATGCTTATTATTTTTTTAGCTCACGAACTACTGCGTTTACCGCAACCAGTAAATCTTCTCCCAGTTGCTGACAACGGGGAACTGACCAGCCGTATTCTGCGTCAGGAACATTTTTGTTGTCTTTAAATGGCATCTCAAAGGTGTAGGCCAGGCATTTGAACTTTTCCGCAACTGCACTGGATGCAATAGCTAAATTAGCTTGTCCGGGCTCGTCTTTAGGATAGCCAAACTCGTCCTGAAATTCAGGTGTCGTGCTTAACAAGGTATTTTTGAAGGTGTCTTCCAAATGCTTTAACTGTTCGTTATAGCTTGGGATCCCTTCACTCCCCGCAACAAAGTTGTAAGGCAAGGCTTCGTCGCCATGCAGGTCAAGATAGATATCAACGCCGGACTGTTGCATAGCATTCATGACGTAATACACTTCCGGACTTTTCTCCAGCGTTGGTGTGGCCCACTCTCTGTTCAGGTTAGTGCCAACCGCGTTAGTACGTAAATGTCCACGCGCGCTGCCATCCGGGTTCATATTGGGCACAACATAAAATACTGCATTTTGCAGTAATTGACGCGCCAGACCATCATGTTCATCAAGTAACCGATAAACCAGCCCCTCGGCACACCATTCTGCCATCGTTTCACCAGGATGCTGACGAGCGGTAACCCAGACTTTCTTTTTCTCAGGGCTATCTTCACCAATTACCAGAAGTGACATATCACGTCCGTCTAATGTCTGTCCTAACAGTCTGTGTTCGCACGCAGGTAGCACTTGCACATCGTGAACAAAGTCAAGGTGGCGCTCATAGCTGTAAGGAATGAAGTAGGCAAAATAAACGGAGGGCTCTTCCAGATTTATCGAAAAAGTCAGGTTGTCACCATCGAATTGGGAACCGACTCTGAACCATTCCTGACGATCGTAAGACGCCAGTACATTATATTCTTTCCAACCTTCAGGGTAGGCGGATTTGGCTAATTCGGTGAGGGTAATCTTATGCTCGACAAATTGTTCAGAGAAAAGACGAAAATGAAACCATTGATAAAATTCAGATTGATTATCTTTATTTATGGATAAAACGATGTTGTCCGGAGATTCGGCTTGAATGACACGAATATTGCCACTGTCGAATTGACTTGATATGTGCATAAGATCTGCCTGTTTCCTTATTTTAATTGCGCGGTAATTTAGCACACTCTTAGCGCAAAATGCCATGCTACAGGGGTAATTATAGTGATCTGTAATCTCCTGTCAGACTCCCCCATCCTATTTATTCATTCGAATATCGCGTTTGGTTAATACGTTTAAGATTGCATCGTACGAAAACCGAGCAGTATATATTTAAAAGCCGACATCTTGTGTCGGCTTTTACTACAGTATTTCAACTATGCTATAGCTTATGCTGGTAGTGTTGGGAAGGTTAATCCTGCCATGTCCATCACACACCGCATAACCTGACAGCTGTAACCAAATTCGTTGTCATACCACACGTACAGCGTAATGCGATTGCCCGCCACAATAGTAGCTTGCGAATCGACTACCGATGCAGCACGCGAGCCCACTACGTCGGTTGAGACAATTTCAGTGCTTGCGGTATAGTCAATCTGATGTTGCAACGGTGAAAACAGCGCAGTATTACGAAGGAATTCGTTTACCGCCAGCTTGTCAGTTTGTTTGGCCAGATTCAGGTTCAAAATTGCCAGTGAAACGTTAGGCGTGGGAACCCGGATCGCGTTTCCAGTGAGCTTACCTTCTAATTGAGGATACGCTTTCGCTACCGCTTTGGCTGCGCCTGTTTCAGTGATAACCATATTTAATGGTGCACTGCGACCGCGACGTTCCGCTTTGTGGAAGTTGTCGATCAAATTCTGATCATTAGTGTAGGAATGCACGGTTTCAACATGCCCATTTTCAATGCCATACTCTTCATCCAGCGCTTTAAGTACCGGCGTGATAGCATTGGTGGTGCAGCTTGCGGCAGAAATGATGGTATCTTCGGGCTTTATATCGTTATGATTTACGCCATGCACGATATTTTTGATGTCGCCTTTACCAGGCGCAGTTAAAATGGCTTTTGCCGTACCCTTGGCTTTCAGGTGTAAACCTAAACCTTCACGGTCGCGCCACTTACCCGTATTGTCTACCACTATGGCATTATCAATACCGTATTTGGTGTAATCTATCTGGTCCGGACTATCCGCGTAGATGACTTGGATGAAAGCACCATTCGCTTTAATTGCCTGACGCTCATGATCTACTGTTATACTGCCATTGAATGGTCCGTGGACTGAGTCACGACGCAATAAGCTGGCACGTTTTTCCAGATCGCCATCTTTACCACCACGCACAACGATGGCGCGAAGACGCAATTTATTATTCATGCCGTTACGCTCGATCAGCAATCGCGCCATCAACCGACCTATGCGACCAAAGCCATACAAAACGACATCTTTGGGTTGCTGGTCGTCACCACGGCCTTCAATAGTTGATAACTTATCATTGAGATAAGCCTGCAAATCTTTTTTATCTACCGCTGAACCAAAATGAAAATCAAACGCCAGTTTACCTATATCAATCTGCGCAGGAGCCAGTTGCATCTTGCTAATCGCTTCTAAGATAGGGAAGCTTTCACGTAATCTCAGTTTGATGCCCTCATGCAAGCGAACTTTACGGTGCGCTTTAATTACATCAATTGCACTGGCGTTTAAGAGTGGGCGTCCGTATACGGAAATTTCAACGGCGTGATTGCGGTATAACTTACCGATCAACGGCAACATCATTTCAGCGTATTCCTGACGTTCCTGCCAGCTGTTTTGCAATTCCTGTTCAAACTGTTGGTTCATGCTTCTGCCTTCGATTTAAAAGAAAAATTTTCAACGCATCAGAAAAGATTGTAGGGTAAACTTACGCCCCTCTGACGACGAGCGGTATTGTAAGCAAACATGATGGGATCACCAAATTGTTGATAATTTTCAAAAACGAGAGTAAGTGCCGCACATCTGGCGTAAATATTGGTAATTTTTCGACATTTATACGAAGCGCGATAGTTACGTGTCTGCTTATAACAGGGTTGAGCGGCTGTGCTGAATTGTTTGGGCCAAATGTGGCAGAGATTTGCACTGAACACCCGCATTTATGTGATGACTTGAATTCTGATAGCTGGTGTCGCTCTGAAAAAGCGGAAATTGTGGGTCACCGCTTTCGTTACCAACAGCCGTTAACGTCAGAACAACAGTACAACCTGATTATGTTGTTTGAAGACTACAAAGCCTGTATTTCAAAAGCGGCCAACATTGAACATATAAAATACCGGGAAAAAGAATCAGATCGGATGAAGGGCGTCATTACGGCGCAGCGGGAATTAAAACGGCTGGCACGGGCTACCCGCAATGATTCAAACCCCTTGCTTTCCTTCTACCACTGGTCTCGTTTCGGGGATGAGCAAGCTCTTCAGCGCTTCATGAGCGCTAAACAGGAGGGTAAATTAAATACCCCTGAACTGCTCATTGCTCTGGCCAGCATTGAAGTGAAATACGATTTGGAGCAAACGCGACAGACGCTTTACCGTGCGCTTAGCCTGTATGAGAACGATGACAATATAGACACGGAAGTGTTCCCTACGCTGGTAACAATTTCACTGGAACAGGAGAAATATGCCCAGGCCTATATCTGGTCAATTGTCGCGGAAGAATACGAAGCGCATATCGAAGGGAATGACAAATTTTCCTGGGCGCAACGCTTCAATTTGAACACCAGGCAATTGCAACGCGTTGCGGATGACATTATTGATGCCTTGGATGATGGAAACTTCAGTGCTAGTCAGCTCGGACTCACCCTGATTTAGTGGCAAAGGTGGTTACTCAATCAGAGGAAAACCGCTATTCCTGTAATAAACTTTCATGAACTTAACGTGCAATTAAATTTTTACACCCAGTACGCTAACCTGATAACTCAGCCTTTTATCTGTTCCTCGCCATTCGGATTGAATGATAACGATACGGAGTTTACGCAATAACGCTGGCCAGTGGGCTGGGGCCCGTCAGGAAATACGTGGCCTAAATGGGCATCACATTGCTTGCAGAATATTTCAATTCGATGCATCCCATGGCTGTCATCTTCCCTGAAGCCTACGTTTTCGCCGTTAGCCTGGTCATAAAAAGAGGGCCAGCCGCAACCCGTATCGTATTTGGTTTCTGAATCAAAAAGTGTTGCGCCACAACATTTGCACACGTATACGCCGGTACGCTTTTCGTCCAGGAGCACGCCGGTAAAGGGACGTTCGGTGCCCCCTAAACGACAAACATGATACTCATTTTCTGAAAGTTTATCTTTCCAGTGTTGTTCTGTCATTAAGCCCCCTGGCAGCTAATCTAACTATTTTTTGATAGCGACTTGTGGCCGTGCAGGATCACTCCATTGTATATGAAACTTTTTACCAGATGGCTTATCCACCCGTTGATAGGTATGGGCACCAAAATAGTCACGTTGCCCCTGAAGTAAACTTGCCGGTAACACCGCAGTTCGATAAGAATCGTAATAACTGATCGCCGACATCATGGCCGGACACGGGATCCCGTTTAACGTGGCCTGAGAAACAGACTGTCGCCAATCACTCTGATATTCCGCAATCTGTTCGGAAAAATAAGGCGCAAGCAGCAAATTAGCCAGGTTTTCGTCCTGCTCGTATGCGGTTGCAATAGATTGTAAGAAAACTGCACGAATAATACAGCCTGCACGCCAGATCTTGGCAATTTCAGCAAAATCGAGTTCCCAACCATGCTCTTTGGCTGCCGTAGCCATTAATTGAAAACCCTGCGCGTAGGCGCAAATTTTAGAGCAATACAACGCATGTTCCAATTGTGATATGGCGCTGTGTTTCTCTTGCTCAGTCAATTGTTGTTGTTGGGGACCAGTCAATTGCGTACTCGCGGTAACACGCTCATCTTTCAAACTGGACAGACTGCGCGCGAATACCGCTGATGTAATAGTTTGCGCCGGACTTCCGACTTGCAGCGCACTCACCGCGGTCCATAAGCCAGTTCCTTTTTGACCCGCTTTATCCAGAATGACATCAACCAGCGGTTGCTCAGTTTCGGGATCTTGCTGTTCAAGTACTTCTGCACTGATTTCCATCAGGTAACTGTTCAGCTTGCCCTGATTCCATTGTCTAAACGTTTGCGCTATGTCAGCAGGGGTCATTGAAAAAGCGGTGCGCATGATGTGGTAAGCTTCACAAATCAGCTGCATATCGGCGTACTCGATGCCGTTGTGCACCATCTTAACGTAGTGACCGGCGCCAACAGGGCCGATATAGGTGGCACAGGGTTCGCCGTCTTTCACCGGGTTACCCGGCGAAAAGGATTCGATCGGTTTACCCGTGTCGGGATCAACTTTTGCGGCAATAGCCTTTAACACGGGTTCTATGCGTGTCCAGGCATAGGGGTTACCTGATGGCATTAATGAGGGTCCAAATCGGGCACCCACTTCACCGCCGGAAACGGCAGTAGAGAAAAAGATAAACTTACCTTTATATTTCTCTTCACGTTGCACCGAATCGGTCCACAGGCTATTGCCGGTATCAACGACTATATCATCTGCCTGCACACCAGCATCAATCAAGTGATGGCAGACGTGATCAACAGGCTCTCCGGCTGGAACGGAAAGAATAATAAGGTGGGGAGATTTCAGTTTGCTGAGCAATTCGGTATACGAATTACAGCCTTCAACGCGCGCTGCCTGCTGGCCTCTTTCGGCTTTGTCTTTTGCAAGAATGGCATCAACCTTGTTTTGGTCTAAATCAAAACAGGCCACGCGATACCCATGGTCAGCTATGTTTAAGGTAAGGTTACTGCCCATTACTCCCAGACCAATAAAACCAATGTCACATTGTTTATCGCTCATTCTTTTTCCACCATTTTTTGCATAAGCATCAGATGGGGGCGCATGATACCACTGCTATACCAGAAGAACAGTATTACCTTGAAAATTTAAGCTCAGCTTGAGTATGTTACCGGTCTGATTAACTTGCAGCATGCCAGGAAAAAACGGTTAAACTCTTGCCGGCCTGTAAAAAAACACGCTGCATGCAAATTTGCGGTTGTTCTGAAAGCGCGCTGTAGCGCGTGTCCAGGCGTAAATTCCAACCCCCTTTTTGGCTTTCTTCTGGCAGATTAAACCTGACATCATTATCACTAGCGTTGAAACCAATAAACCAGTGCTCATAGGGTTGTTCAGACGAAGCCTTACCCATTATTTCCAAACCAAATGCCTTATTGTGTACCGTCTGCCAGTCTTCAATCGCTTTATCACTGCCATCAGGCCTATACCAATTGATTTCCCCGACATTGACTGCTTGTTGAAATGTATCATCGTGCATCAATAGCTGTGACAGTAATCCACTTTGTTGCCGCAATTGAATGACGTAGCGACAAAAGTCCAAAAAATCCTGCTTGCGTTTGTTGAGATCCCAGTTAAGCCAGCTTATTTCGTTATCTTGACAATACGCATTATTGTTTCCCCGTTGGCTGCGACTTAACTCATCTCCGCCGAGCACATGGGGCGTACCTTGTGCCAACAATAACGTTGCAAACAAATTACGTTTTTGACGCTCCCTTAGCGCGCATATTTTATCATCAGTAGTTTCTCCCTCCACCCCGTAATTGGCAGAGAGGTTGTGGCCATGCCCATCTTTATTCTGTTCGCCGTTCTCTTCATTGTGCCGCTCAGCGTAACTGACCAGGTCCTGCAACGTGAATCCATCATGATAGGTGATGTTGTTGACCGACGAGTTGGGATGACGATTCCCTTTGACAAATACGTCCCGCGAACCCATTAGCCGCGTTGCAAAATCAGCCGTTTTACCATCATCGCCTCGCCAAAACGCGCGCATGGTGTCACGGAATTTATCATTCACCTCTAACCAGGGTGATGGAAAGCTGCCTAACTGATAGCCATCAGGACCAATATCCCAGGGTTCTGCAATCAGCACACAATTTTTTAAAATCGGGTCCTGATGAATCGCGCGCAGCAACCCCGAATTGGGAGTGAAATGCTGGGGATCACGGCCCAGACACGCTGCCAGGTCGAAACGAAAACCGTCAACACCAATAACGTCAACCCAAAACCGCATGGCGTCCAAAATCATCTGTGTCATCATTGGCGAGGCAGTGTTCACGGTATTGCCACAGCCCGAGTGATTGCTGAAGACAAGCTTTCCCTGTTTAGATTGCTCTATCAGATAGCATTGCTCGGTGGCGAAGCCTTTAAAGGAAAGAATGGGTCCCCCTTCGCCGCCTTCGGCAGTGTGATTAAACACAACATCGACGATAATTTCCAAGCCTGCTGCGTGAAAGGTGTCCACCATCTGACATAGTTCAGCGAGCGCATCCTTGCTACCATATCGAGGTTCCGGGGCAAAAAAGTTTACCGGATTGTAGCCCCAGTAATTGGTCAACCCTTTTTCTACAATGTAGGGTTCGGGCATAAACGCAGCGAGAGGTAAGAATTGGATGGAGGTTACGCCTAACTCTTTAAGATGTTCAATTATCGTAGGATGGCAAGCAGCTAGATAGCTCCCCCTATCTTCTTCAGGGATTTCTTCTTTTTGTTGGGTGAGTCCTTTCATGTGGGTCTCATAAATCACCCGTTGATGCGCCTCAATCGAGGGTCGATTAATTTTACGACGATAGTCGTCTTCGTTAATCACCACTGATTTGGGGATCATAAACTGCGAATCGTGAGTGTACTGCCGGGCACTCCACACCAATGGGCGACTCAACTTTTTTGCATAAGGGTCAATAAGTAGCTTTTCTGAGGGCGCGCTATGAAATTCGCCATCCCCCTTGTCTACCCTGTACGCATAAAACTGTCCGGCCTGAACGCCACTCACTTCACCATGCCATACATTACCCGTTTTACCGGGCAACAGAATCTCATTCATGGGCTCTTCTGTATCAGCTCGGTACAGACACAAAATAACTGCATGAGCATTTGTACATGTTACTGCAAAATTACATCCGGAAGCGGTTAGTGTTGCTCCCAATTGTCGCGCATTACCTACTTTAACCTGCACGTTTATGTCCACCGTCATACGCTATTCTGAACTTTGCCAGATAATAAATAATGTTGCTAACGGCGGCAATGCAAGATCTATGCTATGAGGTTGATTATTCCACGACTCATTCATTGCGGTGACCTTCTCTGGAACATCGTAGTCACTTCCCCAGTACTGTTTATCGTCAGTATTGAGCAACAAGCGATAATCACCAGCGTCCTCCACACCTAACCGGAATGGTTGGCGCGGAATGGGGGTAAAATTACATACCACGTAAACTTTTTGCGCTGCATCGGCACTTTTACGCACGAAGGAAAGTACACTTTGTTCGTGATTTTGATGGTCAATCCAGGCAAAACCGCGCGCTTCATGATCACATTCATAAAGTGCTTTGGTGGAGGTGTAAATCTGGTTAAGCTGACGATAAAGAGAATTCACGCCGCGGTGCTTGGCAAAATCCAGTAAATGCCAGTCAATCGAACAGTCATGGTTCCACTCCCGGCTTTGGGCTATCTCATTACCCATAAAATTCAATTTCTTACCGGGATGACCGAACATGAATGCGGCGTAACAACGCAAGTTGGCGGCTTGCTGCCATTCATCACCAGGCATTTTATCTAACATGCTGCCTTTGCCGTGTACCACTTCATCATGTGAGATGGGCAGCACAAAATTCTCATTAAATGCATACACCATACTGAACGTTATGTCATTGTGATGATAACGGCGATAGGCGGGATCTTTACTAATGAAATGCAGCGAATCATGCATCCATCCCATATTCCACTTAAACCCAAAGCCCAGTCCATTGGCATACACTGGGCGTGAAACATTAGGGAATGACGTGGACTCTTCCGCAATGGTCATTGCGTGAGGGAAGTTTGCGTACACAGCCTCGTTCATCCAGCGCAACAAACTTATCGCTTCATAATTCTGGTTGCCGCCATCGACATTGGGTATCCACTCCCCCTCGTTGCGGGAATAATCCAGATAGAGCATGGAAGCTACTGCATCGACGCGAATGCCGTCCACATGGAATTTATCAAACCAGTACATCGCGCTGGCGACCAGAAACTGCCTTACCGGTCCTTTGCCAAAATCGTAGATGCACGAATTCCAGTCAGGATGCCAGCCCTTGCGCGGATCAGCATATTCATACACGCAGGTGCCGTCAAAGCGCGCCAGACCATGGCCATCTTCAGGAAAATGTGCTGGAACCCAGTCGATGATCACGCCAATGCCTTGTTGGTGACAACAATCAACAAAATACTTAAAGTCATCAGGATTACCGAAGCGGCTGGTTGGCGCAAACATCCCCACCGGTTGATAACCCCAGGAGCCATCAAACGGATATTCAGAAATAGGTAGCAGCTCAATATGGGTATATCCCATGTTCTTGACATAGCTCACCAAATCTTCAGAGAGCTCCCGGTAACTTAAATACCGTTGCTCATCTTTGTTGCCTGGTCTTTTCCACGAACCGAGGTGAACCTCATAAATACTCATTGGCGTTTTATAGTGGTCACGCTTGGCAGCGTTCATCCATTCACTGTCCTGCCACTGATATTGAGCATGGTCATATATTTTTGACGCATGAGAAGGATACTGTTCGGCATGAAATCCTAACGGATCGCTTTTGTGTGGCAAAGTGTTACCGCTCGGATCCTTTATTTGAAACTTGTATCTTTCGCCAATATTAAGTTCCGGAATCACCAGCACCCAGTAGCCCAGTTCGGTTTTTTGCATAGGATGGCTACGGCCGTCCCACTGATTAAAATCGCCAATCACGGATACCGCTGAGGCGTTGGGAGCGTATACCGCAAAGCGCACAGCGCGTATTGGTTTTTTATCCGTCTCGATGGAAATTAACTGAGCGCCGGCTTGCTGATATAAATTTTGCGGTTGGTGATCAATAAAATGAACGGCGTGAAAGGCTTCTTCATTAAACTGATAGGGATCAATAATACTGTAGCTTTGTCCACCACGGGTCACTTTTAATTGATAGCGGGCTTGACCCAGTCGGCTTGTCTCACCCTTGAACAACCCTTCGGTTTGTGTCGGTTTAAGCGTGCAAATAACCGATTTTGCGCCGATTTTACTCACCGTTATCTTATCGGCTTCAGGCATCCAGACAGTAACAGTATGTCCAGAAGCATTACTATGACGGCCTAATACGTTAAATGGGTGCGCACAACACGCGTGACTCAGTTGTTCCTCTATCAGCATTTGCTGCTCCTATAAAAAATCCGCAGCGGGGCCGCGGATTTTTGATTGACGGCGTCTATGTAAATCAGTCTTCAGCTTGCTTACGGGCCTGGGTTAATTTGGTAGCCAACGTCCGAATTGACGCGTTATCGAAAATTTCTTCCACTGTATGTGTTAACTTTCTACGCCAGTTCGGATACTCATTGTAAGTGCCCGGGATGTTGACGGGCTTGTCCATTTGTAACCAATCTTCCAGTTGTAAACTTAATAGTGCACTGGAGCCTTTCGCCATATGCACCTGAATGCCGTAGTTTAGCGCCTCGGTCATCCCCGTATGATTAACATCGTGCCCTACACTGTCATCAACGCTATTATGGCCGTGTAACGAATCCAGAATAGCCTGCTTATTTTCATGGCGATCCTGATACAAGGTTTGGAGTATTTCATCTGTTGGATACAGACCTAACTCCTTTCCAAGTTCAAGATCCAGGCAATGCCAATAACCAATCAGTGTTGGCATATCGTGCGTGGTCAGTGTCGACATTGACTGTACTGGATAATGTGAAGGGGAGAAGAAACCGCCATCTTCTGCTTGCTCAAAGAAAAACACACGGTAAGAATACACCCCATTCTCAGCCAGTTTAGTCCGAATTTCATCAGGTACCGTGCCTAAATCTTCGCCTATCACCAAACTCTGGTTACGATGACTCTCAAGTGCAAGAATTCCAAGCAAATCATCCACCGGATAATAAACATAGCCGCCATCTTTGGCATTGTCACCTTTAACCACCCACCACAAGCGTAGCAATGCCATTACATGATCAATTCGTAGTGCGCCTGATGACGCCATGTTTGAAGAGAATAGATCAATAATAGGCTGGTATTGCTGCTCATACAACTTAACCGGATCCATAGGTGGCAAGCCCCAGTTTTGGCCCAGCGGGCCTAAGATGTCAGGTGGTGCGCCTACACTGGCATCTACGCAGTAAAGATCTTTGTTACCCCAAATCTCTGCACTGCCCTCACTCACTCCCACGGCCAGGTCACGGTATAGCCCAATGAGCATGCCGCTATCCTGCGCGGCCTGGCTGGCCTTCTCTAACTGAAGTGCTGCCTGCCACTGCAGGAACAAATAAAACTTAACTTCTTTAAGATTCGCCTTTTTGAATTTTGCCACAGCAGGCTTGTGATATTCTTTATATTCATCAGGAAACACAGGCCATCCCCACGAGGCATGCCCTTTCTCTTTAAGATGAGCCTGCATCGCGTCATACACAGCTAACATATCCAGGCTTTCACCACCCTCAGCGATAAAAGCTTTAAACGCTTTATTCTGTTTTGAGTTTTTACTCAGATGACGCGCATAGTATTCCTCGAATACCGCTCTCAACGCTTCCAGCTTTAGATCTGCAACGGCCTGGTAATCAACATAATCAACATTTCGAGCATAGTGTAGACGTTGCTTGAAGCCATCGCTATTCACAATTTGTTGCACACTGTCAGCGCCGAAACCGTCAATTGCGGTTACATCAAGGTACAGATAATTTAACCACTTGCGCGATGAAGGGCCATAAGGACTGCAGGCATCGGGGTTGGCAGGGTAAAGTGCATGAATTGGATTCAGGCCAACAAAATCGGCACCGTTGGCAGCCGCTTCTCTGATTAGTTTTGTCAAATCAGAAAAATCGCCAATCCCCCAATTATTCTCGCTTCTGACACAATACAGCTGAACACTTAGACCCCATATTTTTTTACCTTGCTGAATGGGCGCAGGCGTGAAACAAGCTTTCGGCGCGACAATGAGTCGCATATCCGCGAGCGCATCAGCACCCTTCTGCTGTGAGAGAGATACCGTGTGGTAACCAAGTGGTAGGGAGTCGTTTAATTCAATGGCGTACTCGTGAAACTCTTCGTCATCAACATGAGCTGCATTGATCAATTCACCCTCCACCGGAGTAAAAATCTGATGGTGGCGTTCGCCTTCTTCCGTTTCGATGACAAACGTAAACGAATCGTTAACAGAAGAGATAGGAAAACGGACAATGAGAATGCCAGGTTCATCCTGACGGATTACCTGAACCGGATTAAGCGGTGACGACCAGATTGATTGCGCTTCCTGTTCGACCTGTTCAGCAATAACAGCTTCACTTCCGGTATCGTATCCCAGCACGTTCAGCAACTTAGTTTTGCTCGCTTCGGCAATGGTTGCGGGTTTACCCCAGGCGTCGACATAATGTGTTTCTATGCCTCGCATCTCAACCAGTTTTTGCAAAACGTGCTCTGTCATGATGATTATCCTGTTCTAAAAATTCTCGGTGTCGCTGCAAGGTAAAATATAAATTTTGCCAATCGATGCTCGTTTAAGACGCACCTGTGCAGACTACAAATTGTTAACATTATTGTTGAAACTGAGATGCAACGAAACTGAATACGATTGCATAACTTATTTTCGTAATTTTGCAACATTTTATCAGATAACTTTGATTGTCGTCGCATTATGATCCATAATTTACGTAATTTAATTTCATAAAAACGTTGAGGGTTGTTATGACTATTCGTGTTGGTATTAACGGCTTCGGCCGAATCGGTCGCCTGGTATTTCGCGCCGCCATAGAACGCTCCGATATTGAAGTCGTTGCGGTAAACGATTTGCTGGATACAGATTATATTGCCTACATGCTCAAATATGACTCGACTCATGGCAGATTTAACGGCGACATTGATGTTGAAAATAACCAGTTAATTGTAAATGGCAAACCAATCCGCGTTACCAGTGAAAAAGATCCGGCTATGCTAGATTGGTCCGCGGTGAATGTCGATGTTGTGGTAGAGGCCACCGGACTGTTCTTAACCCAGGAAACCGCTGAAAAACACTTACAGGCCGGTGCCAGGAAAGTTGTCATGTCGGCTCCATCAAAAGACAGTACACCGATGTTCGTAATGGGTGTTAATGAAAAGAGCTACGCAGGGGAAAATATCGTATCGAACGCATCTTGCACCACTAATTGCCTTGCGCCATTGGCGAAAGTGCTGAATGACAACTTTGGTATTAAAGATGGCTTGATGACCACGGTACATGCGACCACTGCAACGCAGAAAACGGTGGATGGCCCTTCGCATAAAGATTGGCGTGGTGGTCGTGGTGCCGGGCAAAATATAATTCCGTCTTCAACGGGCGCAGCCAAAGCCGTAGGCAAGGTTATTCCGGAACTTAACGGCAAATTAACCGGGATGGCGTTTCGTATTCCCACACCAAACGTTTCCGTTGTCGATCTTACCGTAAATCTGGCAAAACCCGCCAGTTACGACGCCATTTGTGAGGCAATGAAAAAGGCCTCTGAAAATGAGCTTAAAGGCATCATGGCCTACACCGAAGACGCAGTAGTGTCTAATGACTTTATTGGTGATGCGCATACGTGTGTGTTCGATGCTACAGCGGGAATTGCGTTGACCGAAACCTTCGTTAAGTTGGTCGCATGGTATGACAATGAATGGGGGTATTCCAACAAGGTTCTGGACCTGGTAAAGCATATTAGTGACTAATTTTCTGGCATTGTGACAATACGGTGAATTAACTAAATTAAGGTGTGATTTATGTCGCACCTTTTTTATTTTCGAGGCACAATAGATTTTTATAATTAAAATAACTGGTTAGGATTATGTCTATTGCTCCCAGCATAACGATTAATGAGACATCAGGAATAACATTCCTCAATATTGATAACGCTGTTGCGACAGCGCAAATCAGCCTTTACGGTGGTCACATCCTCTCCTTTATTCCAAAGTCTGATAACGTCGAGCGTTTGTGGTTGAGCCCACATGCCTACATGAATGGAGAAAAACCCATTCGTGGCGGAATTCCAGTGTGCTGGCCCTGGTTCAGTGACGACCATGGGCGTGAGAAAGGTGAACTTCCAGCACACGGTTTTCTGCGCTCGCAAGTCTGGCAATTAAAGTCGTCGGAAGATACTGACAGAGGAACAGTTATCGTGCTGACACCGGCTTTTACCCGCGCTGATGGTTTTGAATATGATTGCCAGGTAACCTTAGAAATCGTGGTTGGCAGTGCGCTTACAGTAAACTTGACGACGACCAATACGGGTATCGTTCCATTTATTTATAATACGGCATTGCACACTTATTTCGAGATACCCGATATCAATCATGTTGAGTTAAAAGGCCTGAAAGGCAGTTATAAAGATAAAACCGAGAATTTTGCAGTTAAGCAAACGCCCGAGCCTTATCGACTGAATCAGGAAACCGATCGTATTCACAGTGATGCAGCTGAACAACTGATGTTGTTCAACAGAAATGAAAAGCATACGCAAATTAATTCAGCAGGCCATGATTCTATTGTAGTGTGGAACCCCTGGCAGAGTGCCGCTTCTATTTCAGATATGGATGCATTTGGTTTCAAACAAATGATCTGTGTCGAAACCGCAGTAACCTCAGGCCGTAAAGTGGAACCGGGCGAAGCACATACACTTACTCAGATTATTTCGTAATTTTAACTCACAGGCGGCTAGCCATTGCTGCCGCCTGTGGCCGCATTAATTTACGCTTGTCGCACCGGCAATGGCTTCTCTCGCCAATTGAGTAATTCTATCCCAGTCGCCGTTAGCAATGGCGTCATCAGGCGCAACCCAAGAACCGCCCACACACCTTACGTTTTTCAGCGCAAGATAGTCTTTGAAGTTATCAGGACCGATGCCGCCAGTGGGGCAAAATACCACGTCCGGGAAAGGGCCACTGATTGACTTAATCGCTTTGACTCCGCCAGAGGCTTCAGCCGGGAAGAATTTCATGTGCGTATAGCCAGCATCTTTACCTTTCATCAAGTCAGATGTCGAAGATATACCCGGTATTAACGGAATGCTGCCTTCCTGGCCGGCCTTCAATAACTCGGCGGTCATACCGGGGCTAATAGCAAACTTTGCCCCTGCCTGGGTGACTTCTTTGAGTTGCTGTGCATTGGTAACCGTGCCTGCACCAATCAGTGCATCGGGTACCTGCTCGGCAATAGCTTTGATGACATCCAGCGCCACAGGTGTGCGTAAGGTAACTTCAAGTACATTGATGCCACCCGCCATTAATGCCTTTGCTAACGGCACCGCTTTGTCCACATCATGGATCACCAGAACAGGCACGACAGGACCGGATGCAAAAATTTCAGCCGGGGTTAATTTCCAGTTTGATGTCATTTCGTTGAACTCACAATGTGTTGTTGTAAAAATGCAGCTGCCCCTAATAACCCATGATCAGGTTCAGCAATTAAATACGTAGGAATACTTTTCACGTAATGTTTCATCATTCCTTTCGCCTCAAAACGAGCGCGAAAATCACTTTGTTGAATAAACTCTGCAAATCGATTGGCAATGCCACCACCAATAAAGATACCGCCGGTGGTCGCCATATTTAATGCCAGGTTTCCGGCAAAGCTTCCCATGATGCGGCAAAACTGGGTTAACGTTGCTTCACAGATATCACAGGATCCCGACAACGCTGCCTCGGTAATGTCTGCTGGATCGTCGTAGCGTAAAGGTATCTTCCTGTTTTCGGACAGCGCCTTGTAGATGTTGACGATGCCACGACCCGACATCACCTCCTCTGCCGATGCTCTGCCATGCATATTTTGCAAGTGTCGCCAGATAATAATGTCGGTTTCGTCAATTGGCGCGAAATCTACATGTCCACCTTCCCCGTCCAGAGTTTGCCAGCCACTATCAGTCATAGTGATATGCTCTACCCCCAGTCCTGTGCCAGGACCAAATACTGCAATGTTACCTCGCTCCTTCGCTGTCCCCTCGCCTATCTGGATGACCTGGTCGGCATCTAACACCGGCAGAGAGTGAGCGACCGCGGTAAAATCGTTTATGACATATAAATCATCTAATTTAAGTTGCGAACGCAGCGCTCGTTGCGAGAAAGCCCAGCTGTGATTTGTCATAGCCACGTGATCACCTGTAACAGGACAGGCAATAGCAATACAGCCACTACTGAATTTAAATTCAGGCAGCTGATCAAAGTACTGCTGAATGACCAAATCGATGCTGGCGAAGTCCCGACAGATAAATTTCTTTATATGCGACAGTCCGCCATCAGTGATCCGCGCAAGACGAATATTGGTGCCACCTACATCAGCTACAAACTGGTCACTCATAAGGCTTGCTCCTGAGTGAAAAACAGTGAGCACGCTCCTTGTTCTGCGCCGGTTAACACGGAACGAGTGCCGGCAAACATCTCACGCCCCATGCCTTTTTGGTGGTGCGCTAGCGCGGCTTCTTTCGGCTCTCGCTTATCCAACTCGGCTTGCTCAACACACAATGTTAATTCACCCGTTTGCGTATTCAGTTCAATGATGTCACCTTCTTGCACTTTGGCAAGCAAGCCCCCATTAAAGGCTTCAGGTGTAAGGTGAATAGCAGCGGGTACCTTACCTGAGGCTCCAGACATACGTCCGTCAGTCACCAACGCAACTTTGTAACCACGGTCCTGTAATACGCCCAACGGCGGGGTTAGACGATGCAATTCAGGCATACCAATCGCTGATGGTCCCTGGAATCTCACCACAACGATACAATCTTTGTTTAATGCACCGCTACGGAATGCTTCGTCCAACTCAAATTGATCTTCAAACACCACTGCTGGCGCTTTAATGTGAATATGCGGCGTGCGCAATGCTGATGTCTTTATCACTGAGCGGCCAAGATTACCCTTGAGGACGCTCAAGCCGCCATCTGGTTTGAAAGGTTTATCAACGGACGCAAGTACTTCTTTATCAAACGATTCACTGGCACCATCTTTCCACACCAGTTCACCCTCTTCTAATTGAGGCTCCTTGGTATAACGGCTTAAGCCTTCGCCACAGATCGTTTTAACATCTTCGTGCAATAACCCTGCATCGAGTAACTGTTTAAATAGTAGCGACATGCCCCCTGCAGCAACAAAATGGTTAATGTCTGCAGATCCGTTGGGATAAATTCGGGTTAACAAGGGCACTGCATTGGAAATATCGGAAAAATCATCCCAATTAACAATGTAGCCCGCTGCTCGTGCTACTGCGATAAGGTGCATTGTGTGATTGGTTGAACCACCGGTTGCTAAAAGACCGACTAACCCGTTAACAATCGCTTTAGCATCAACAATGTGGCCGATCGGCGTATAGTTGTCGCCCAGATCAGTCAGTCGTGTTGCCTGCACTGCGGCGGCACGGGTTAATTCATCACGAAGCGGTGTACCCGGATTGACAAAGGATGACCCCGGAAGGTGCAAGCCCATCATCTCTACTACTAGCTGATTAGAATTCGCAGTGCCATAGAAGGTGCAGGTACCTGCTGAATGATAGGACTGCGACTCAGCTTCAAGCAACGCTTCTCTGCCCACCTTGCCCTCAGCAAAGGCTTGTCTGACTCTGGCTTTTTCTTTGTTTGGTAATCCTGAAGGCATAGGCCCGGCGGGAACAAAAACCGTGGGTAAGTGGCCGAATGCCAACGAACCAATTAATAAGCCAGGTACAATTTTATCGCAAATGCCCAGCATCATTGCGGCGTCAAACATATTGTGGGATAACGCGATAGCAGCACTTTGCGCAATCACATCACGGCTCATCAGACTTAAATCCATTCCCGGCCGACCCTGGGTGACACCATCACACATTGCGGGCACACCGCCAGCAAACTGAGCAACGCTGCCCACTTCGCGAATGGCTTCCTTAATAATGGCCGGATAGCTCTCATAAGGTTGGTGTGCCGAGAGCATATCGTTGTACGATGAGACTATCGCCACGTTCGCTTTGGTCATGCTGCGAAGGTCAGCCTTATCTTCTGATCCACACGCAGCAAATCCATGTGCAAGGTTGCCACAAGAAAGCACTCCACGGTGTGGGCCCTCATGTCTGGCATGGTCAATTTTATCCAGATAAGCTTGTCGGGTTGCTTTACTGCGCTCAATAATTCGCTGAGTCACCTCAGCCAGTTGTGAGTTCATATTCATCTTCCTACGGTGCCCACATTAGTGTTACCGGGGCACGATTTACAACAGCGGTGATCGGTTTCTCTTTCTCAGTATGATTTTTCAATGCATCCTGCAGTACAGCTTGTTTCTTCTCACCGGTAAGATGTAAGAAGATACGCTTTGAATTCAATAAAGCAGGAAGGGAAAGCGATATGCGCTGATGGGGAGCCGTTTGCGGCTGCACGGCCAGACAAACTCGTCCGCTTGTTAATGATAAGCCTTGGTCAATTTGTTCAGAACAGGGAAACAAAGAGGCGGTGTGTCCGTCCTCTCCCATTCCCAGAATCAGTACATCGAAGGGTTGTGCAAGAGAAGATAGTCTTCCTTCCGCTTCCGCAATGCCGTCAGCTGCGTCATTGTGGTGGCTATACAAGGCGACAAAATGCGCACTGGCTGCGTTGTTCTGAAGCAGATTCTCTTTCACTAAGCGGGTATTACTGTCAGCATGGGATTCATCAACCCACCGTTCATCCGCCAGAGTGACGTCGACCTTTGACCAATCAAGATTACGCTGGCTGAGTTCCGCAAATAAAGGTAACGGCGTAGAGCCTCCACTTACTACTAAAGACGCACGCCCATTCTCATTTATTCCCTGGCTCAGCAGGGTAATAATTTCGTCGGCAAAAGACGTTACCAGCGCAGATTTATCAGAAAATGTTTTTGTCGATAACCCCATATTATTTCTTCTTAACTATTTTGCTTTCATACCAGCTACGATTTTCCCGCGCCAACAAGCCAATGGATTCCACGGGCCCCCAAGTGCCCGCCTGATATGGCTCAGGCGGTTCATTAGAGCCTTTCCACGCCTCGAGGATTGAGTCTACCCAATTCCAGGCCTGTTCCACTTCGTCACGCCGAACGAACAACGCCTGATTACCCAGCATCACTTCGAGCAACAACTTTTCGTACGCATCAGGAATGCGATCGGCCGAAAACGCTTCGGAAAAACTTAAATTCAGCTTTGATTTCTGTAAATCCATTGAGCCCGAACTGGTTAACCCAGGCACCTTATTCATCACTGTAATTTCAACACCTTCATCGGGTTGTAAACGAATCACCAGCTTGTTTGGCGGTAGGCTTTGGAAACTGTCACCAAATAGGTTGTGCGGTTGGCGTTTGAAATAGATGACCACTTCACTGACTTTTTTAGGCATGCGCTTGCCGGTGCGCAGATAGAAGGGAACCCCTGCCCACCGCCAGTTATCAATATTGGCTTTTATGGCCACAAAAGTTTCAGTCTGGCTCTGCTGATTAGCGTCGTCTTCTTCCAGATAACCGGGAACCTCTTCACCTTTAACGAAGCCCGCCGTATATTGGCCACGCACCGTCGTGGAATTAAAGTTAGTACTATCAATAGGTCGCAGTGCTTTAAGTACTTTCAACTTTTCATCACGAATACTGTCAGCATCAAGCGTGGTAGGTGGCTCCATCGCTACCAGGCTGAGAATTTGTAATAAGTGGTTTTGTACCATATCACGCATCTGTCCGGCATCGTCGAAATAGCCCCAGCGGCCTTCTATACCTACGGATTCAGCGACACTAATTTGCACATGATCAATACAGTTATGGTCCCAGTTTGTGGCAAAAATTGAGTTGGCGAAACGCAGTGCGACCAAATTTAAAACGGTTTCTTTACCCAAATAATGATCGATACGGTAAATTTGCGATTCTTTAAAGTATTCTGCTACCTGATCATTGATCACGTTAGAGGATTCCAGATCGTGACCGATCGGCTTCTCCAGTACCACTCTGACACTGCTGTCAATGATGTTGCTGGAGTGAAGCCCACGACAGATATCACCATAAATCGAAGGCGGCGTTGCCAGATAACACACCATGGTGCGATCAGGGTTGACGTGCTCATCAAACTGCTGAAAACTGGCAATATCCTTCATATCTACGCAAACATAGTCGAGTCTGGCAGAGAGTCGAGACCAGGTATCTTCACACAATTGTGCGCCGCCAAATTTCTCAATATTTTTCTTCACTTCCTGTTGAAATTCATCAACGCTCATTGATTGTCGGGCAACGCCCACAATGGATGTTTCAGGATGAAGAAGTTTTGCTTTTTCAAGTTGATATAACGAAGGTAGAAGCTTGCGGCGGGAAAGGTCGCCTAATGCGCCAAATAAAACGAAATCACATGGCTCGTTGGAATTTTCCATTACCATAAAAGGATGCCCTTAATATGTTTGGTATGATGCGCGATCACAAATCGCAAGTAACAACATGGGCACTAGTAAACAATAATTGTAGTAAAATTACAAGCAATCTGGAAAACGTCACGAGTAAACCCGTGTTACATCCCAATTGCGGGTAAATTAACCATCCTTTTTGTCAAAAAATTACAATTTGCTTGTCACATGGGTAACATGCAGTAAACTAGGCCCTATAATTATATATATCTTAACGCAGAACTGATGCTTTAGCCGTATGAATATATTAGAAAAAATTTCACAAAACAAAGCTGCTTTCAGCAAAAGTGAACGTAAAGTTGCTGAAGTTATTCTAGCCAATCCGCAAACCGCTATTCATTCGAGTATAGCAACATTAGCGAAAATGGCAGATGTCAGCGAGCCTACCGTTAACCGTTTTTGTAGAAGACTTGATACCAAAGGTTACCCGGATTTCAAACTACACCTTGCCCAGAGCCTGGCTAACGGCACCCCATACGTCAACCGCCACGTGGATGAGAACGATAGCCCTGAGGAATATACTAACAAGATATTTGAATCGACCATGGCTGCACTTGAGGTTGCCCGTCAGTCAGTCAATATCCCAACCGTTAACCGCGTAGTTGACTTGCTCACGCAGGCTCAACGTATCTCCTTTTTCGGGCTGGGGGCGTCAGCTTCGGTGGCTCACGATGCGTTGAACAAATTCTTCCGTTTCAATGTGCCAGTGGTTTATTTCGATGACATACTGATGCAGCGAATGAGTTGCATGAATTGTAACGAGGGCGATGTGGTAGTGCTTATTTCACACACCGGGCGCACCAAAAGCCTGGTGGAAATTGCACAGATTGCGCGTTCAAATGATGCAACCGTGGTTGGCATTACCTCTGAAGACAGCCCACTGGCAAACGAATGTACCTACGTTTTATCACTGGAAGTGCCCGAAGACACCGACATGTATATGCCGATGGCGTCGCGTATCGCGCAATTGACGCTTATTGATGTTCTCGCCACGGGCTTCACGTTGCGTCGGGGCAATAAATTCAGAGAAAACCTTAAACGCGTAAAAGATACGCTGCGTGGTTCACGTTATGATAAAAAAGCAGAGTAAGAGGAATTACCCCGAATTTTGCTAAAGCCGCTATACTTTCTGCAACGCGAAGAGCGTTGCAGAAGTCTTACCTCTTCGCTCACCGTCAACTTTAATGCTTTTCACTTTCACTTTTATGTCTATATACATTACCATTAAGTAATAATATTACGTAAAATAGTTACAAAACATTCCCATTTGATGTCTCTCTGGGGATTTATTACAACATAAAAAGCGACATGAATTTATGACAAGACGAACCAAGATACTCGCTACATTAGGTCCGGCAACTGACTCTCTGGAGAAAATTCAGGCTGTGTTAGCTGCCGGCGCCAATGTGGTGCGAATGAATTTTTCCCATGGGCAGCCTGAAGATCATATTGAACGTGCGAATCGTGTTAGACAGGCGGCAAAAAATTTAGGCGTTCACGTCGCCATTTTAGGCGACTTACAAGGCCCCAAAATCCGGGTGGCGCGCTTTAAAGAAAATTCCGTCACTTTAAACGAAGGTGATGAATTCACCCTGGATGCCGAACTGGGTAAAGACGATGGTTCGCAGCAAGCCGTAGGAATTGACTACAAGGCATTGCCAGACGATGTCAGTGAAGACGACTTGTTACTGCTGGATGACGGCCGCATTCAGCTTAAGGTAAAGCGGGTTGAAGGTCGCAAAGTCATCACTACTGTCATGGTAGGTGGCAAACTATCAAACAATAAAGGAATCAACCGTCAAGGCGGTGGGTTGTCTGCCGAAGCCCTCACTGAAAAAGACAAACAGGACATCAAAACTGCCGCCAAAATGGGCGTAGACTATCTGGCTGTGTCGTTTCCTCGCTCCAGTGACGATCTTAATTATGCTCGCCAACTAGCCGAAGAAGCAGGTTGTCACGCAAAGATCTGCGCCAAAGTGGAGCGCGCTGAAACAGTTGCTACGCCAGAAGCCATAGACGATATTATCAGTGCATCCGATGCGGTAATGGTCGCACGCGGTGACTTAGGGGTTGAAATTGGCGACGCTGAACTGGTCGGAGTGCAAAAAAAGCTTATTTCCCGTTCCAGACAATTGAACAAAGTTGTTATCACCGCTACACAGATGATGGAATCGATGATTTCCAGCCCGATGCCCACCCGCGCCGAAGTCATGGATGTGGCCAATGCTGTATTGGATGGCACTGACGCGGTTATGCTATCAGCCGAAACCGCAGCGGGTAGCTATCCGGTTGAAACGGTCAAGGCGATGGCCCGAGTATGCGAAGGTGCTGAAACCCATCCGAGTGTCAAAATTTCCAAGCATAGAATGGACGATGTTTTCTCTACGGTCAGTGAGACCGTGGCCTTGTCAGCGGTGTATGCGGCTAACCACTTACCAAGTATTCGCGCGATTGTCGGGCTGACAGAAAGTGGTAATACCCCTAAACTGATGTCACGCATCACCACCTCTCTACCCATCATTGCTATGTCCAGACATGTGGATACACTCAATTCAATGGCATTATACCGTGGTGTGAAGCCAGTTTATTTTGATTCGCGCAACAGTGAGCCAGGGCAACTTAAGTACGATGTAATAGCGGTACTAAAGGAACATGGTTTAGTGGATAGCGGGGACAGTATCATTATGACGTACGGCGACGAAATGGAAAAAATTGGCGCGACTAATGCGCTAAAAATCGTCAAAGTGGATTAATTTCCCTGGCAGGGATGCCTGGTCATCCCTGCCAGATTGCAAAGATTAATTGCTTAGAGTTATGACCAGTGCTCGAAAAACTGATTCAGGTCGTGCGGTTTGCGCTCTGGCGCTTCAATCGTAGCCGTGCCCAAATATAAAAAGCCGACAATCTCGTCTTCTTCCGTTAAATTAAGGCCCCTTTTTACCGTGTCACACTGGGCATAACTTCCCGTGCGCCAGATCCCCTGAAACCCTTGCGCGATCGCAGCCATTTGCATTGCCATTACCGCACAGGCGGTTGACGCAACCTGTTCAACCCGTGGTACTTTAGGACTTTCCTGCACCTTTGCTATGGCAATAATGACCATTGGTGCGCGCAGTGGAAGTTGCGGTGCCCGTTCGATTTCCTTGGCCGACTTATCAGTGTCAATGGCTGACTGTTCAAACAACGCGCCCAGTTTATTTAAACCCGCCCCTTCACAGATGATAAATCTCCAGGGGGTCAATGAAGCATGGTCTGGTGCACGAAGCGCCGCGCGCTTTATATTTGCTAACGCGTCTGCATCAGGAGCAGGCGCTTCCAGCCGCGGTTGTGAGGTTCGATTTAACAAAAGCGTTAGTGCATCCACAGTAGATCCTTATCCAGTTCAGATAAAATCAATCCTACGTTTATTCAATTAAAAAGACCATCAAATCCAATCGCTACTGAGCAGGTTTTTGCCTCGACAACAGATAATCAACACTGACATATTTGCCGCCGCCATAAAATAGGAGCACCAGTAACATCAAAAAATACGTGGCCGCAAATTCAATACCATTATTGAGAATGACAAATTTACCGCTTTGCGTCAGCCAGTCATACTGACCATGTTCCTGCAGAATTGCTTTTGCCATTTCAAGTTTATCTGCAGACGCCATTACCGACTTATCATATAACAGCGTACCGTCAGCCAACCAACTTGAAGGGTCAGCAATAGCCAGCCAGCCATTTGCAGCATGAACGGTTACCATCGCCACCAGCATTGTAAAGCTTAATGGGATGCTGACCAATCGCGTGAACAGCCCCAACAAGATCATCACTCCACCTACAAGTTCCGCGCCTATGGTAAGGATGACCAGTAAGGTTGGGAGTGGTAAGCCAAGCCCCCACTCCTGATTGCCAAACCAGGCAACGGTATCGGTAAAACCTAACACTTTGGACCAGCCCGCCTGAATTAGTACAGGTGCTAAATACAAGCGAATCAATAGGAGCGGTACACCGTCGAACACACTCAATAACGTTTTTAATTTACTATATGCATGACTCATCATTAGCGTTATCTCACAAGATAGTGACTAACTTACGATCAGATTAATCGGCCAATTGCTATCCATAGTAGAAGAGGATGAGCAAAAAAGACTATACTTAAGAACGAAAATTCAGCAATAAACTTTCATAAGGTTATGCAAAAGCCTAAGCAGTCTCCGTTTAACCGCCTGATGCAAAAAGGTCATAAGAAGGTGCGTTATACGGACAAAAAAGCCAATGTTCTTATGCTATTTAGCGAGCAGGAACACCGCCGTATCGCAGCATTGATTCAGAAGTGGCTACGTGAAGATGACCAGCAATAAATAAAAACGAGTCAGGCATCGTCTTCGTTACTCACAAAATATTACAATTTAGGTTCGCCATTCCGGCCAATTCAGATAACATACAGACTATCTTTATACGAAGAGGTTTTGCATTGCGTATGAGCACTGGCAGCAATTGGACGAAGTCCCTGTTTGTGGGCATTTGGACGGCACTGAATTTTTGCCGTAAGCTATTTTTCAATATTATTTTTATCGTCTTACTCGTTGGCATCATTGCCATTTTTTCAAGTGACAAAGATCCTGTAATGGTGAAGCACGGCAGTGCACTTTATCTTAACCTGAACGGCAATCTGGTTATTGAAAAAGAGGCCGTTGAGCCTTTTGAACAATTCATGCAAGAAGCCTTTGCTGAAGAAGAAGAAAATCCCGAGGTGTTAGTTCGCCATGTGGTAAAGGTCATTGAAAACGCTAAGCAAGATAAGCGAATCAAAGCGTTGGTTTTAGACCTGCATGGGTTACGCAATGGCGGTCTGGATAAACTGCGTGAGGTTGCTCGCGCCATCACCGACTTTAAAACCTCTGACAAACCCGTGTATGCCATTGGGGATTACTTTACCCAAACCCAATATTATCTTGCCGCTCATGCTGATCATATCTACCTCAACCCCATGGGTGCATTATTAATTGAAGGTTATGGTCGTTATTCGCTCTATTTCAAAGATATGTTGGAGAAATTGAAGGTAACTACGCACATTTTTCGAGTGGGCACCTATAAGTCAGCAGTAGAGCCTTTCTTACGTAATGACATGTCAGAGGCTGCCAAAGAGGCGAACGAGCAATGGCTTAACGCCTATTGGGAGCAATACAAAGCGGATGTCGCAGCGGCACGCAATATGAGCGAAGATAATTTCGACGAGAAGCTGGATGTGCTGGTGCGAAAATTTGAACAGGCCGGTGGTGATTTTGCTCGCTATGCGCTGGAGAATGGCTGGGTTGACGCTTTACGTACCCGTGAAGAAGTACGTCAGGAACTGGTCGGCCTGGTAGGCAGTGATGAAAATGAACTTGGCGTCAATGTGACACCGTTTGACGCCTATTCAAATATCGTCAATAACCCAATGCATGGTACCCGCAACGATATGGATAAGGTGGCCATCGTTGTGGCGAAAGGCACCATTCTCGATGGCGAGCAACAGGCTGGCACTATCGGTGGCGACAGCACTTCGCGCTTGTTAAGAATGGCGAGGCTGGACGAAACCGTTAAAGCGGTAGTTTTACAGGTCGATTCGCCGGGAGGAAGCTCGTTTGCTTCTGAAGTTATACGTCAGGAAGTTCTCGAGTTGCAGGCGGCGGGTAAACCTGTGGTGGTTTCCATGAGCACCTATGCTGCGTCTGGCGGCTACTGGATTTCAGCTAATGCTGACCGCATCATCGCTTCTCCCAGCACGATAACGGGCTCAATCGGTGTGTTTGGCATGTTCATGACATATGAAAACTCGTTAGAATATCTGGGTATTAGTTCTGACGGAGTTGGCTCAACCGAGTTGACCGGATTTTCAGCGGTGCGCGCCCTGGATCCTAGGTTTGGTGACATTTTACAGAAGAATGTGGAAAGTAGTTACCAGCGCTTTATCAAAATGGTATCAGAGGCGCGTGATATTCCGCTTGAAAAGGTTGATAGCCTTGCTCAAGGTCGAGTGTGGATTGGTGAAACCGCATTAGAACTGGGTTTAGTAGACCAACTGGGAGAGCTTCACGATGCAGTCAGCGCAGCCGCTGAACTGGCCTCGCTAGAGGCGTTTGACACCCATTACGTTGAGCGTCCGTTAACTCCACAGGAGCAATTCTGGAATGAGTTTTTTGGTCAAGCCATGATTTGGGCAGCGAAGTTTCAGTTTGCCAACTCAAACAGTGCGTTAGCTGGGCTGGTTAAAACGGTTGTAAGTGAATTCAATGTTGTAAGTCAACTGAATGATCCGCAGGGCGTATACGTTCTGTGTATTCAATGTCAGGTAAAATAACGCTTCAACAACCACAGATAGACGCGGTGCACCAACGTTGTGAACAGTTGGTGCACCAGGCGTCTACTTTTTTCAAGCACCCTTTCCCTACCCCGACAATTACCTTTAATCGCTCTGGTAAAAATGCCGGTACTGCCTTTCTACAGCAAAACCGGATCAATTTTCATCCCATATTGTTGGTGGAAAACTGGCAGGAATACATTAATCAGGTGGTGCCTCACGAAGTTGCGCACCTTGTGGTCTATCAGCAATATGGTCGTCGCCGCCAGCTAAAAACCGGTTTGTTCAGCAAGCGCAGCGTTACCGTAAAACCCCATGGCGTAGAATGGCAACATGTTATGGAAGACGTGTTTCAAACTCGTGCGCTCACTACGCACAACTTTGATATTTCATCACTTGGAATTAGAACGGTGAGTTATGCCTGTCAATGTCAAACAGTGGAATTGACCGTTCGCCGACATAATCGCATTTTGAGAGGGGCACGCTATTGCTGCAAGCGCTGCAACAGTGAGTTAATTGCAAACTGATTATCTAAACCAGTTCTGGGTGAACATCTTGTCAACATCCTCAAACGCCACTTTAAGCAGCTGTGCCAGTTCACGGTATTGCGGACGGGACTTTAACCCACTGATCTGACATCCATGAGCGCGCATTTTGGCGTGAATTTCGTGATACCAGTGTTTCAATTGTGGCGGCAGTGTCTGATTGGACCGATGCCCTAGCCAGAACAAACCCTGCATAGGCAAACTTAAGAAAAATGCACCTATGGCAAGCGTCTGCGGCAAGTAATCGTAGCCCAGAGTATTGATCATAAAGGCACAGGCAAGTACAGCAATGGGTGGCATCACCTTAAGCGCAAAGCGGGTACTAGCCACTACCCTGCTATCGGGAAAGTAAGCGTAAAGTTCCTTTCTGACTGGCCAGGTGTTCATGTACGCCTGTCCGTCGCGGAAAATGTTTGCTACAGATTGAGACACACTGCCCCCCGTTATTACTGCGAAATCATTAGCAGGTCATAATAAAATACACTACGACTCGCTATAGCATACGTGATTCTATTCGACATAGCTTAGAAACTCGACAAAAATTACAAAATTGTAAAGTTACTGGTTGTTTCTCGCTCAACGGTATGCGTCGAAATGCGGTTTGTTTTGTCTATTTAGTTAACGGCAGATCTGTCTTATAACTTTAGAAAATAGGCATCCTTCATTGAATGTGCTAAATTCGGCCCCCATAAATCTGAGTCAGTTATGTGAAAAATATTTTGGAGAGAAAGATGGCAGAAAGCAGGCATGTGCGCCTTTTAATTTTAGGATCGGGTCCTGCGGGGTATTCAGCCGCGGTTTATGCAGCTCGAGCTAATCTGGAACCGGTTTTGTTAACAGGAATTCAGCAAGGCGGTCAGCTAACTACCACCACAGACGTTGAAAACTGGCCGGGCGATCCTGAAGGGCTCACGGGCCCGGATCTGATGGTCAGAATGCAAAAACACGCTGAAAAGTTCGATACTGAAATCATCTTCGATCATATTAATAAAACGGATTTGTCTAAGCGTCCTTACACGCTTCACGGAGACAACGGAACCTATACCTGTGACGCACTCATTATTGCAACAGGTGCATCAGCAAAGTACCTGGGACTTGAGTCCGAGCAAGCGTTTATGGGCAAGGGGGTATCGGCGTGCGCAACCTGTGACGGTTTCTTTTATCGTAACCAGAAAGTCGCTGTTGTTGGGGGGGGGAACACTGCGGTCGAAGAAGCTCTTTATTTGTCCAATATCGCCTCTGAAGTTCACGTAATTCACCGTCGCGAAGAATTCCGCAGTGAAAAAATTCTTGAACAGCGTCTTCGTGACAAGGCTGAAAACGGTAACGTTGTTCTGCATTTGAACCGCACACTTGACGAAGTGTTGGGAGATCAAATGGGTGTGACCAAAATTCGTATCGCAGACACGCAATCAGATGCGAAAGAAGAACTCGATATAATGGGCTTGTTTATCGCCATTGGTCACAAGCCTAATACCGATATATTCGCCGGACAGCTGGAAATGAAAGACGGCTATATTATTGTCAACAGCGGTCTGAATGGTAATGCAACTCAAACCAGCGTTGAAGGTGTATTTGCAGCAGGCGATGTCAGTGACCATGTTTATCGTCAGGCTATTACCTCTGCCGGTACAGGCTGTATGGCGGCACTGGATGCTGAGAAATACCTTGACGGTATTAAAATGGAGCAATAATTCTACTTTTGCTATAGGCTAAGGTGTAGCACACCTTAGCCTTTTACGATTGTTTCACTTTTCACTTCGTTTTCTATGATAGAAATTCCGTACCTGCATCGCACCACTCCTTTCCCAGACGTTTCAACCGCGCTTGATGAACCCAACGGTTTACTGGCATTCGGAGGCGGTTTAGAAGTTAATCGTCTGTTTACTGCCTATTCGCAGGGTATATTTCCATGGTTTAGTGAAGAAGAGCCGATTCTTTGGTGGTCTCCGGATCCACGAGCTATTATTTATTTAGATGCCTTTCACAGTTCACGCTCATTGCTAAAGCTGGCAAATAAAAAACGCTACCGGATAACAATAAATGGCGATTTTAAAGCGGTTATTGAACATTGTGCGCAAATTCCCCGTCACCTTCCCGGTAGTAATGTACCGGGCGGTACCTGGATAACCAGAGATATGATTTTTGCGTACCGTGCACTGCATGAATCGGGGCTGGCTCACTCTGTTGAAGTCTGGGAGCAGAATACGCTGGTGGGTGGATTGTATGGCGTTGGCATTGGTAAAATATTTTGTGGTGAATCCATGTTTCATACGCAAACGGACACGTCAAAGCTTGCGCTTTTTGCATTGGTCAAACATATGTTGAAATTCGATCTTGCCTTCATTGACTGTCAGCTACCGACGCCACACCTTGAGAGCCTGGGCGCGATATCAGTTCCCAGAGAAAAGTTTATTCGTGAATTGCATGAAAATAATAACACCTGTGATGATGAAGGTTATTTGTTGGATAGCTATCGAGACATCTGGGCAACACAGGACATTACCCCATGAGATTTGGCATTACTCAGGCTTTTTCCTGTAGTTATCTGCCCGAACAGCATGAGCAACTTCTGGTATTTGCTGGTGAAGAAAAACGGATCGCGCAGCGCTACGCACAACTCATTCAGGTTGGCTTTCGTCGTAGTGGCGAACAGATTTATCGCCCCCACTGCCCTCACTGCCACGCCTGTGAATCCATTCGTATACCTGTCACCGCATTTGTCCCATCAAAAAGCCAACGGCGTGTACTCGCCCGCAACGCAAAACTTAAAACGGTGTTGAACACCCATCCTCAACCCGAATACTACCCACTCTACGAAAACTATATTTCTTCTCGCCATTCCGATGGTTCCATGTATCCACCGAGTGAAAAACAATTCAATAGCTTTATTACCTGCACATGGAAGCCACCCGTGTTTATCGAAGCCTACGACAATGACCAGCTGGTTGCCGTTGCTGTTACCGATGTGGTAGAAGACGATTTCGGCCATGCCGGGCTCTCTGCACTTTATACGTTCTTTGATCCCGCCTATGCCCAACAATCCATCGGCACATTCATGATCCTGCAACAAATTCAGTTTGCCGAACGATTAAATAAAGGTTGGTTGTATCTTGGCTACCAGGTTGAGGGCTGCCAAAAAATGAATTATAAAACACGTTTTTTCCCTCATGAGAGGTTTAGTGAAGGAAAATGGTGTAGAATAGAGAAAAAATCGGCCTAAGCGCTTTACACATGGAGCCAGATTGGTTAATGTCTGCGCGGCAAAAATTTAGACTTACTGAGGTAACTGCTTTCAATGGCAAAAGAAGATTGTATCGAAATGGAAGGGACGGTATTAGATACCCTGCCAAACACCATGTTCCGCGTTGAACTTGAAAATGGTCACGTTGTGACTGCACACATTTCAGGCAAAATGCGCAAAAATTATATTCGTATTTTAACCGGCGACAAAGTGACGGTTGAAATGACGCCCTACGATTTGACCAAAGGTCGCATAATCTATCGCGCCAGATAAGCAGTTAGCCTGTCAGCAATGACGTATCGAAATTCAAAGCCTCGCCAGGTAACTGGCGGGGCTTTTTTGTATGAGTGCCTCGCTTTGCCTCGATGCTCATATAAAAAAACCCGATGGCATTTTGCAATCGGGTTTTAGTAATTTCTCACATACAATGGATATTACTGCGAGCTGGTAACCACTTCACTACCAGATTCAATGTTGCGCTTTCTAAACAACCCACGTAGGTCATCCAGAATCAGATATAAAGACGGCACCAGTAACAGGGTGATTACCGTGGCAAACAGAATACCAAACGCCAGCGAGATCGCCATGGGTATAACTATCTGAGCCTGTAAGCTGCGCTCAAAGACGATTGGCAATAATCCCATGAAAGTGGTCAGTGAGGTAAGGATAATCGCTCTGAAGCGCTGTGTACCTGCACTTATTGCCGCTTCAATCAAACTATGCCCTTCTTTACGCGCGCGGTTTACAAAATCAACCATGATTAGACTGTCGTTCACCACCACGCCGGATAGCGCGATGATACCGCAGATAGACAATACGCTGACCGCTTTACCAAGCAGTAGGTGCCCCACGATTGCACCAACAATACCAAACGGGATCACCGACATGATGATCAACGGTTGTGAGTACGAACGTAATGGAATGGCTAATAATGTATAAATGGCAAATAACGCAAACAACAGTCCTTTTGCCAGGCTGAGCATTGCCTCGCCTTGCTCCCGCGAGCTACCCTGTAACTGGAACTTCACCTGCGGGTAGCGTTCTTTCAATTCTGGCATCACCGTTGAAACGACTTCTCTGGTCACTTCACCTGGATCGAGTAGTCCTTTATCCACTTTCGCGGTTACCGTGACAGAACGATCGCCATCCACCCGGATGATGGAATCAAATCCTTTGCCAACGGTCATTTCACCGACTTCTTCAAACGGAATGTCATCACCATTTGGCGCACGGATCCGCATTGATTCCAGATGCTCGATGGAATTACGTTCAGACTCCGGATAACGCACCATGACTTTAATTTCTTCTTCATCACGCTGCAAACGCTGGACTTCCGCGCCATAAAAACCATAACGTACTTGCTGCCCTAACTGTTGCAGTGTGACACCCAGAGCATCAGCCTGTGGCTTAAGTGAAAGTTGCACCTCATCACTGCCCCCGGCAAACGTATCGTTAATATCAGCGACACCATCATAGCTGGCCAGTTTTTCTTTCAGTTCGCGGCTAATACTTCTCAGTGCATCAATATCGTTGGATGAAAATTCGAAACTTAAATCAGCACCGCCGCCCGGGCCTCCCGGAGCACCAATGTTAAACGTCTTCACGCCGGGAATTTCCACCATTTCGTCACGCCACTTCTGGTGAATATCAAAATCGGTCATTTCCCGATTTTCACCTTTGGTCAGCTCGACAAAAATCTGTCCACCCAGATTGCCGGTATCAAACGCAATTGCATGTTTCACCACGCCTTCGCCATTTTCACGTTTTATCTTATCGTCCATGCGTTGCATGGCACTTTGCAGACTGGCAATAGCATTGTCGCGCTGCGATAGTGATGACCCTGGCTCCATTTCCACCGTCGCCATCATAAAGTCGCTGGGGATATCGGGGAAGAAAACGAACCTTACCAGGCCACCACCAAATAACCCTATGGTGAGTATCAGCATGGCAAAAAATGTGGCCAGTGTGGTGTACCGATTTTTTATAGCCTTGCGTAAAAACGGGGCGTAACGGTGTTCAACAAAAGTTTTTATCCCCTCACTGAAAATATCTCTGAAGCGTTGAAGGCGATTCGCCTTTTGCGGATCGTAGGGCTTCATATTCATGTGCACCAAGTGCGCAGGCAGGATCAGCTTTGACTCTATCAGCGAGAAGATCAAACACACAATAACTACTGCGCCGATGGTTTTCCATATGACACCAAAGGGGCCAGAAACCATTAACATGGGAGAAAAAGCGGCGATGGTTGTCAGTACACCAAACGTTGCTGGCATCGCCACTTTTTTCACCCCGGCAATCACGTTCTCGGTGCTGTGCCCTTTACGATCAATTTCTGAATAGGCAGACTCACCCATAATAATAGCGTCATCAACGACAATTCCGAGTACCAGAATAAAAGCAAACAAGCTCAACAGGTTGATTGACACCCCGACCATATCCAGTGGCATCACCAACAGAGTCCCTAGGAAACACACGGGCAGCCCCACTATCACCCAGAACGCCAGCTTAATTTTTAAGAACAACGACAACACCAAAAATACCAGCAGCGCGCCAAAAAACATGTTTTCCAGCATCATGTTAAGGCGATCGGCAAGATAAAACGAACTATCTCCCCACGTGGACGCTTTTATATGTGCGGGAAAAGTTTTTTCTGCCTCGGCAATATAGCCGTTAACGGCTTTGGAAATTTCCAGTGCATTCTGATCACCCACCGCCCTGACCCGCATACTGACTGAGGGTTTGCCATCGAACAATGAATACTGATTTTCCTGTACAAAGCCATCATTGATGTAAGCTACGTCACCTAACGTCACCCGGGTACCGGCGTTACTGTTGAGTAATACAATTTGCGCAAAATCCCAGCCCGTGTAAGCCTGGCCTTTGGTACGTAGCAGAATGTCACCGTTTTCTGTCTTTATTGAACCACCGGGTAAATCGACGCTAGATTGTCTGACTTTGTCTACCACCTCGGCAAAGGTCAGATTGTATTTTTGCAAATCGACTTCAGACAATTCTATGGAAATTTCGTAGTCTCGCGTTCCCACCACTTCCACACTGGAAATGCCAGGCAGGTTAGCGACGGTGTCACGCATGTCTTTGGCAAATTCTTTAAGCTCACGCTCTGAGGCATCACCATACACCGACACCCAGATAACATCCTGTTGGATTTTTTGGCGATAGACCACAGGTTTTTCGGTGTTAAGCGGAAACGTAGGAATCGCATCTACCTGGACTTTCACTTCATCCAGTACTTCCTGCACGTCATAATCTTCTTCGACTTCAATACTGACCGTTCCCATTCCTTCCGTGGCAGTGGACGTAATCTGTTTGATACCTTCGAGGTTTTTCACCGCCTCTTCAATTTTAACAATAACGCCTTCTTCTACTTCCTGCGGTGCTGCCCCCAGGTAAGGTACCCTGACATTGACGACGTTAATCTCAAAGGCAGGAAAAATTTGTTTCTGGATCCCGATGGCCCCCATGATGCCGCCGACAATCAATATCCACATGAGCAAATTGGCGGCGACAGAGTTACGCGCAAACCAGGCAATTAAGCCACGCTGAGTATCGATTCTGTCCATCAGTTTGCCACCTCTTGTGCATCAATACTCGACGAATCATCTTCTTTATCATTCTCCGGTGAGACATTGGTGGGTACCTCGTCACCCGGCAAGCGCACTTTCATGCCATTATACGGATTGGGTACGGCACTGGTGATAACCTGACTATTTTCATCCAGACCTGATGAAATATATACATGCTCAGGGTTGGTGCGAACCACCTCTACCGGACTGATTTTTACCTCACGCTGATCGGTAACCTGTAACACTGTATTATCCAGGCGCAGCACATTTCGCGGCAGCACATACAGACGTTGAGATTGGGTACCAGTAATTTCAGCTTGCACAAACTGGCCAAATCGCAATGGTGTTTTATCGACATTTTTTCTGGCGTAAGGATCATCCAGCTTGGCAATCACATAAATCACGCGATTGCCGGCATCCAAAATGCCTTCGGAGCGCACAAGTTCGGCCTCCCATGCCCTTTTCTTGCCTGCTACCGATGCGGTCAGCGTGACTGACGCAGTTTGATTAATCTGGCGATTGATATCGATAAACGCCATGTCACTATCTGGAATGGGTAGCCTGATTTCAGCCTGATCTGTTGAGTACACCGTACCGATTACTGATCCGGTGGGAATGAACTGGCCTAAATCAACGTTTCTTGCCACCACCAGACCATCATAGGGTGCCCTGATTTCTGTGCGTTTAAGGTTGCGTTGAGCACGTTCAAATTTGGCTTCTGCTGCTTTTACATTCGCCTGCGCCGTTGCAAGCTGTGGCTTTCTTAAACCTAATTCAGGTGCAACTGAAGTATTAACCGAGCGCCATTCCTGCTCGGCAACTTTGCCACGTGCCACTTCCTCAGTAAGTGCCGCATTCGCCTGCGCCAATTCGGCCTCAGCCAGTTTCAGATCAGTCGCATAATCTTCCTGCTCAAGACGAACAAGCAGGTCACCTTCTTTAAACAGGCCGCCTGCAACAAAGGTGTCTGATACTTCCACTACTTTACCACTAACCTGCGCACTCACACTGGTTTGATGCTTAGGAATTACGTTGCCTTGCGAATGCACTTTAAACCGTACTTCTTCGCTGTTTACCTGTCTGGCATCTACCAGAAAAGCCTTTGTTTCCACAGGCTTTTGCTCAGGAGGCTGCTTGGAGCCAATCATGATGGCAGCAATGATAATTGCAGCCAGGATAATGACTAATGGAATACCGCTTTTCATCAACATGGAATTTTTCAATGCCATTCTTTTTCCCTTAAGGCAGATAAATCAGATTTTTGTAGAAGTGCAGTTGGTTGTCGGCGCATTATCAGCGTAATTGTTAGCGCCAAAGACTGCTTCTAATTATAGTTATGCGCAGTGTATAGTGAATACTGGATAGAGGCTTGTGATAGTTTGTTAGAAAATGTGTATATACTGAAACAAAAAAAGTGAAAAAACAGCATGCGGACATACAGTCGTTTCACTTTTCATTTTTTAGCTTCAGGTGTTACTTTTTACGGCCTTTAACTGGCTTGGCTAGAGCTTGCCTTCCAGTTCAGGAAGTACATCAAATAAATCCGCCACCAATCCGTAATCAGCTACCTGGAATATGGGCGCTTCTTCGTCTTTATTAATGGCAACGATGACCTTTGAGTCTTTCATCCCGGCCAGGTGCTGAATAGCCCCGGAAATCCCTACCGCAATATAAAGTTGTGGTGCGACAATTTTACCTGTCTGACCCACTTGCATATCATTAGGTACAAACCCTGCGTCCACGGCCGCACGAGACGCACCAATCGCCGCGCCAAGTTTATCTGCGATTCCTTCCAATAATTTAAAGTTTTCGCCGTTTTGCATACCCCGGCCACCAGAGATAACCACTTCTGCAGCGGTCAACTCTGGACGTTCTGACTTTGTCAGCTCTTCTTTAACAAAGGCCGACTTGTCCGCTTCTTTCACGGTATCAACGCTTTCGATTGCAGCATCGTTATTTGAATCAACAGCATCAAATGCAGAAGCACGCACCGTCACCACCTTTACCGCATCTTCTGTTTGCACGGTTGCAATAGCGTTACCAGCGTAGATTGGACGCACAAAGGTGTCCGCAGTTTCAACACCAATGATGTCGGAAATTTGTGCCACATCAAGCAGCGCGGCGACGCGCGGCATAAAGTTCTTACCCGTGGTGGTCGCTGCTGCAAGAATATGGGTATACCCCGCAGCCAGGGACACCATCAGGTCAGCAATATTTTCTGCAAGCTGATGACCGTAAGCGGTGTTATCGGCAACCAACACTTTCTTGACGCCATCAATTTTCGCAGCGGCTTCTGCAACTGACTGACAATTTTCACCCACGACTAATACGTGAATGTCATCGCCCATTTTAGCAGCGGCACCGACGACTTTAGCAGTCTCCGGTTTAAGGTGTGAATTATCGTGTTCAGCGTAAATTAAAATAGACATCAGATCACCTTCGCTTCGTTTTTCAGTTTATCTACCAGTTCAGCCACGTCCGCAACCTTCACTCCGCCTTCACGCTTAGGTGGGGGGGTGACTTTGATGACCTTGACTTTAGATTCCAGTGAAACACCATAATCAGCGGCCGATTTGACGTCTAACGGCTTACGTTTCGCTTTCATGATATTCGGCAATGACGCGTAACGAGGCTCGTTCAAACGCAGATCTGTGGTAACCACAGCTGGCAAATTTATCGCCACGGTTTGCAAACCGCCATCAATTTCGCGGGTTACATTCACTTTGTCACCGTCAACCGACACCTCTGAAGCAAACGTCCCCTGAGGCATGCCAGTTAACGCCGCTAACATCTGACCGGTCTGATTATTATCAGAGTCGATGCTTTGTTTGCCCAGGATAACCAGCTGTGGTTGCTCTTCTTCAACCACTTTAGCGAGTAATTTTGCCACTTGAAGCGAATCTAAATTGGACTCCGCATCAATATGTAGACCGCGATCAGCACCAAGTGCTAATGCAGTTCGAATTTGCTCCTGACAGCTTTTATCGCCAATGGAAACGACAATCACCTCTTCGGCAACGCCTTTTTCTTTTAATCGCACGGCTTCTTCAACCGCAATTTCACAAAATGGGTTAATGGCCATTTTTGCATTAGTCAGGTCAACGCCGGATTCATCGGCTTTTACTCTCACCTTGACGTTATAATCGATAGCTCGTTTTACTGGGACGAGTATTTTCATGATTTACCTCAATCGTTGAGTTTAAAGGCACTGCGGATCTTACGTATTTTCCCAATATTTGGTTGGATGTGTTTAACAAAAACACGGCAAAAACACATTAAGTACCCATGCCCTTTCTGGTGTAGGGTGTTTACGTTAACGTAAACTGCAGTGAAATGTACTTACTGTTGACGTAAACGTCAACCTGCTTTACCTTTCCCACCCAATATAATTACATAAATTTGACAACTGTATAGCTGCTTTCAGCTATAGTGCAGGTATAAATAACAAATGAGGAGCCAGCTTGTGGAACGAGAATCGATGGAATTTGACGTGGTGATTGTTGGTGCAGGCCCTGCTGGACTCTCAACAGCCTGTCGATTGATGCAATTGGCTAAAGAAAAAAAGCAGGAACTGATGGTCTGCGTGGTTGAAAAAGGATCAGAAGTGGGTGCGCATATCTTATCCGGCGCGGTATTTGAACCCAGAGCACTTCAGGAGCTATTCCCGGACTGGAAGGAAAAAGGCGCACCGTTAAATACCCCCGTAACCAAAGACGAGATATACCTGCTGTCAAACGATCAGGATGCTAAAAAGCTGCCCAATGCAATGACACCTAAGACCATGCATAACGAAGGTAATTACATTGTATCCATGGGCAACGTATGTCGCTGGCTAGCAGAACAGGCAGAAGCCCTCGGCATTGAAGTATTTCCAGGTTTCCCAGCTGCACAAATTATTTATAACGATGATGGCAGTGTAGGTGGTGTGATCACAGGCGACATGGGAATTGGCGCAAATGGCGAACATAAAGACAGTTACATGCCGGGCATGGAATTACGCGCCAAATATACGGTTTTTGCCGAAGGCAGCCGAGGTCATTTGGGCAAAGAACTCATTGAAAAATTCGCCTTGGATAAGGATGCCACTGCACAGCACTACGCTATCGGCTTCAAGGAAATATGGGATATTGATCCCGCACTGCACCAGCCCGGCTTGGTGGTTCATACTGCAGGCTGGCCACTGGATGAAGCGTCCGGTGGCAGTTATTTGTATCATGCAGAAGATAACCAGGTTCTGGTCGGTCTCATTGTCGACCTCGATTATAAAAATCCATATTTAAGCCCGTTCCACGAATTTCAACGGTTAAAACATCATCCCTTGTTCAGTCAATATCTGAAAGGGGGTAAGCGGATTTCTTATGGTGCCAGAGCTATTACCAAAGGCGGCTTGAATTCATTGCCGAAAATGACCTTCCCTGGCGGCTTTTTGGTAGGATGCAACGCGGGAACGCTGAACTTCGCCAAAATTAAAGGGAATCATACCGCAATGAAATCAGGCATGTTGACTGCTGAAGCCATTTTTGAAGCTTTGGCTAAGGCTGACGAGGCGCCCCAGGAAGTGACAGCGTACACTGATAAATTCAAACAATCCTGGGTACACGAAGAACTTTATAAATCCCGTAATTTCGGTCCGGCAATTCATAAGTTTGGGAATTTCTGGGGCGGTGCATTTAACACTATTGAACAAAATCTATTTGGTGGCAATCTGTTTGTCACTCTCAAGGATGACACTAAAGATTATGCCAAAATGGAAACAGTGGATTCTCACCAGAAAATAGATTATCCCAAACCAGACGGTGAACTGAGTTTCGATAAACTTTCTTCGGTATTTTTATCCAATACTAATCACGAAGAAGATCAACCCTGTCACTTACAATTAAAAGATAAATCAATTCCAATAGAAGTAAATCTACCGAAATTTGATGAGCCCGCACAGCGATATTGTCCAGCTGGTGTATATGAAGTGGTGGAAGAAGCTGGCCAACCCAAATTTCAAATTAACGCGCAAAATTGTATTCACTGCAAAACATGCGACATTAAAGACCCGTCACAAAATATTCGTTGGGTAACACCGGAAGGTACAGGCGGACCAAATTACCCCAATATGTAATGAAAAGTTTTGAAATTAAAAAAGCGGATAATCTCCGCTTTTTTTTTCATAAAATTTCTCATATTATTAAATTGAATGATAATTCAATTGCAAGGTTTTTAAATGAATGATTTTTTAAACGTATTGACGCATGGAAGACGTTTACAGGGAGCGGTTAAAGATTTAAGTGTTGCTGAGTTAGAAGAAGTACAGCAAAAATTAAACGCGATTATTGAAAAGAGAAAAGCAAAAGAAGAAAAAGCGCAACAAGCGGAAAAAGAACGGCTTGCCAGTGCGGAAAAAATTCATTCACAGATGAAAGAATTAGGGGTAAATGTTGAAGATCTGCAAAAATTGCAGACGTCTAAAAATGTCGCCAGCAAACCCAAAAAGAAACGTCCTGTAAAATACCAGTTAAAGGACAAACATGGTGAAACGCACTCATGGACTGGGATAGGAAGAATGCCAAAAGTGTTCAAGGATGCGATTGAAAAAGGTAAGAAATTACAGAATTTCTCAATTTAGCGTCATTCTCCTTCTCAAGTTTTAACCTTTTTCCGTTCACCTGATGGTGAATGGTTAAAAGTAACCTACGGGTGGCTGAGCCACCTGTTTGTTTTTTCAGTTTAAGAAAAAGCTACCTATGTTAAATCACTTACATGCTGAAAAACATCAGCTCGATAAAGATGCCCCCTGGTTGATTCTGCTGCATGGGTTATTCGGTAATCTGGATAATCTGGCGGTGATCAAACGTCATTTTTCGTCTAAGTTCAACATCTTGAACATTGACCTTCCCGATCATGGCCACTCGGTAAAATTGGACTCATTCTCGTTTGCACAATGGTCTCAGTTGCTGTCTTCCACCCTTACTGAACATCACATAAACACCTGTTATGTGCTCGGACATTCTTTGGGAGGCAAACTTGCCATGCAATTTGCTTTGGCACAGCCACATACAGTGGCAGGACTTATTGTGGCTGATATAGCCCCAGTGAACTACCCGCCCCGCCACCACCAGGTATTTCAGGGTATAAACAATGTTGAGTTATCGAATATCAGCCGTCGCCAGGACGCAGATAAACAATTGGCTCGTTATATTCCAGAAGCCGGGGTCAGACAGTTCCTGCTCAAAAGCCTTTTTCAAAGCGAGGATAAACGCTGGCATTGGCGCTTCAATGTGAAAAATTTAATTCAACATTATGATGCCATCTGTGACTGGCCTCACAGTGACCTGACTTACTCGGGTCCAACCCTTTTCATCAAGGGGGAATTATCAGACTATCTTACCATGCAGTATCAAGATCAGGTACTACAGTACTTCCCTCAATCGAAAGCTCAAGTCATTCAGGGTGCAGGACACTGGCTTCACGCTGAAAAACCACAGGCATTTAATCGCAGCGTGGAGCGTTTTTTGAGTCAACAGGATTGAAATTGCGATCTTCTACCCTATGTTAGTGGGTAACGAAAGGCATGTAATGAGAATGATTTACGGTTGCTAAATCTCAGCTTTGTACTGCGCGGCTTAACCATATTGTGCTATAGTTGCCGCCCTGTCGAATTAAGCAAAACATATTAGACTGTATGATTGCCGAAAATTACGAAACAATTGAAACCGTTGTATTGTATGTCACGCTATTCGGGCTGTTTGCGCTAATGAGCTATGCGGTTCATGATGTGTTAAAGAAAAACGATGTCCCCCTGATTGGCCGCGTTGTAGCGTATGGCGTATTGGGTCTGGGTGCATTGGGTTTTGTTGCGAAAGGTATTATTGAGCTATTCTGGCTCAGTACCGGGGTATAAATTTTTTAGTTTTTAAGAGGTTAAATATGGCGAGTGTTGGCCTATTTTTTGGCAGCGATACGGGAAACACCGAACACGTTGCGAAGATGATTCAAAAAGAATTAGGTAAACAGCTAATTGATGTGCGTGATATTGCAAAAAGTACCAAAGAAGATATCGCAAATTTTGACCTGTTAATTTTCGGCATCCCGACGTGGTACTATGGCGAAGCGCAATGCGATTGGGATGATTTTTTCCCGGAATTGGAAGAAATTGATTTTGCAGATAAATTAGTCGCCATTTTTGGCTGCGGCGATCAGGAAGATTACGCTGAGTATTTCTTAGATGCCATGGGCATGATAAGAGACATCGTTGAGCCGAAAGGGGCAATTTTGGTTGGTGCCTGGCCGACCGAAGGTTATGATTTTGAAGCCTCTAAAGGGCTACAGGACGACGCGCATTTTGTTGGTCTGGGTATTGATGAAGATCGTCAACCCGAGTTAACTGACAGTCGCGTGAAAGCCTGGTGTAAACAGTTGCACGATGAGCTTTGTCTGGCAGAACTGGCATAACAGCCAGTTCTCCCCTCCCTTACAGGCTAAAACGTTCAACCGCGCGTTTCAACGATTCCACCTGAGCGTCCAGTCGCATCACCGATTCATTAGACAGTCGTGTACTTTCAGCACTTGAGTCAGCAAGACTGACAATGGTGTTAAGGCTATCAGCAACATCGGCCAGCAATTTATCCTGCATCCGGGTGTCATCCACAATATGATGGTTAATCTGACTTAACGCTTCAATAATTTTGCGAATATCCTCTACCTGTTCACTCACTTGACTGGTGATGGTAACCCCTTTCTTAGCTTGCTCCCGACCTAAATTTATCGCCTTAACCGCTTGCGCGGCATCTTGCTGCAAACTGCCAATCATCGATTCAATCTCTTCCGTTGAATCATGCGTTCTGGTGGCCAGCGTTCGTACTTCATCTGCAACCACAGCGAAACCTCGTCCCTGATCTCCCGCGCGTGCAGCCTCTATCGCCGCATTCAGAGCCAACAAATTGGTCTGTTCTGCGATGGTCTTGATGACATCTAAAATACTGCCAATATTGCGGCTATTTTCATCCAGACGATGGATAATTGTTGCAGACTCCTCTGCCTGCGAGGCCTGGCTCTCAACCTGTCTGCGATTTTCGTGCACGAGTTGAGAAATATGATCGCTTTGGGTGGAAACCGAATTGAGCTTTTCCATTGCCAGGTTAATCTGCTCTAAGTTGCTTCTGCTGGTACTTTGAACATTCTCAGTATTGCGTGACGTAACTTGTACCTGTTCTCTCTGCTGATCAACATCCTGCAAGCTGCGCTCACCCATCGACACACTTTCTTTAGTTACCGTGATAAGCTGTTTTTCCTGTTTGAGAATATTCCCAATTAACTCTCTTAAGTTGTCTGTCAAACTATTCACTTTTCGTGCAAGATCAGAGAATTCGTCGTTGCCCTCGTCACGCAATTTTTTGGATAAATCGCCCTTGCTCAACATGGTCAGGCCGCGATTAATTCTGGCTAAAGGCCGGGCAATACTGCGGGTAGAAATGACCGCCAGGATTGCCGCCGCCACCAATCCAAATGCAGACACGATAAGATTTCTCATCAGATTATTTTGCACCGTTTCTAAAATATCGTTTTGCCCGTCCAGACTTGACTGGCGCACATTGTCAAACAGAGTATTAATACTCGTAAGGGCAACATTTAATGCTTCTGACGCCGTTTGACGATGACGGTTACTTGCAGCAATCCTTGCCAGCTTTTGCTGTTGTAAGGCGACCAGACTATTCTCCCCCTGCAACCCGTCAACCAGCATTTCATATTGTTCGTTAAACATGTCTACCGTGCCACCATCGTCCACGTCCTGTGCTAAGCGGTTTAAATATTCTTTGTCCACTTGTAGATTACTGAGCTGGTACTGCAGATCTTCAATAATATTCTGGGTCACCTGTTCGTCATTTGTGGTTCCCAATTCGCTAATCGCGGTGTTCATGGTTAACAATTTATTATCGATTGTTGTACCTGCTCCGATCAGCGTGTTCACCGTAGGATCATTACTGTCCAGATAAGACAAATCGAGCATTAACGCGCTACCCTCATCCGCCACCCGCAACACCTCTTCCAGCTTGGTGGCCAACTGGGCTTCCAGAGCCTGCCGCTGCCGAATTGCCTCGTACATGGCGACGCTTTCGTTCAAGTAGGTGTCACTCGAGGATACTGCCAGGGCCAGTGTATCACTGGAACTGAGCATGGAGACCAGTTGACTGCGCTGCTCGGTAAACGTTTTTGCTTTCGCATCGAATTCAGTGCGGTTTTCGGCCAGACCCTGTACTGTTGATTCGTGATAACCATTCGCAGTAATCCGTGCGAGATTCAGAATATCGGTTTTCACCTCGACTGTTTGCGCCTGAACGGGCATTTTTTCTTCTATCACCACCACGGCTGATTGGCGAATATCGTTCAAACCGAAATAAGACAAAATACTGGTTAGCAAAAGTAAGCAACCAAAAAGCGCAAAACCCAGGGTAATTTTTTTGACGACCGTTAACTGCATGAAATGACTCGCTCATATTAATTTCTGTTTCCACTTATTGTTTTTATCGTTGCGTGAAAACAAATTCGCTTTTTTTTATGTTACGCACTATCTGACAGCAGGCATTCACTGCTTTCAAAATCGAGCTTAGTAATAAAGTTTAAAGCCATGCGTGCACCACTAGCATATCAACACAGAATTAGTTCTTTTTATTGTGCACGGGGTTTGTGTTGTATTAACTCAATTTTATACCACAAAAAAACCAGGTTTATTAAAGTTATCGTAACTTTTTTGTAAAACTTGAGATACATTCTTTGGCTCGAGCTTTTGTGGCTTGAGGATGGCGTTACGCTTCCGAATGGTCCTTTTTTAATCACTTATCATTTTATACTCGGCTTTTACTTCCAAATCTGAGCAAGTTACCTATAATAGAGCCTATCTTTAAGCAGCCAGCTATTACAATCTATGGATCAAAACAAAGAATTAAAAAAAGCGGGACTCAAAGTTACCCTTCCAAGATTGAAAATCCTTCAAATTCTTCAGGAACCTCAAAATCAGCATATCAGTGCAGAAGATGTTTATAAGATATTGATTGAACATGGGGAAGAAATTGGGCTGGCGACCGTCTACCGCGTGTTGAACCAATTCGATGATGCGGGAATTCTCAATCGCCACCACTTTGAAGGTGGCAAGTCTGTGTTTGAAATCAGCCAGAAAGCCCATCACGATCATCTGGTGTGTTTAAAATGCGGTAAAGTTGTCGAGTTTGAAGATGATGTCATTGAGCAGCGTCAGACGGAAGTTGCCAAAAGAAACAACATGACGCTGACCCACCATAGTCTATATCTATATGGTGAATGCAATAAAGATAATTGCGAAGAGCAAGACTGACTAACGTATCATTGATAAAAAGCCTGCGTGAAGCAGGCTTTTTTATGTCAACTGAACTTGTAAAGGTCGTAAGCCAATAGCGCCTTGCGCCATACCGGGCCAGGCTCACCATTACCAACTTGATTGCCGTCTACACTGATAACGGGTGCAATTTCCTTACTTGAACTGGTCAGCCACACCTCATCAGCGTTGAGTAGCCGTTCTGCCGTAATCACCACTTCTTCTACCTGAATGTTTTCATTAATTAAACTTTCAATTACCAATTTTCGGGTAATACCTGGTAGCAACTGATTGTCCAGTGGCGGTGTCCTGACAATGCCCTGCTCTACGATAAAGACATTACTGGTAGTGGCTTCTGTGATTTCTTTTTGGCTGTTAAAGAGAATTGATTCATGTTTGCCACCACGCTTCGCTTCCTGAAAGTGCAGCACGTTCCCTAACAATGAGGTAGATTTGATGTGACAGCGCTGCCAGCGTAAATCCTTTGCTAATGAGACACTCAAGCCCTGCACTTTTTCTGGCTGACTGGAATGAGAAGGAGGAATTTTAAACGCGAACGCAAACACAGTAGGCGTTAAATCTTCACTGTAGCCATGGCTTCGGGTGAGCTGCATTCCCCTGCTAATGTGCAGGTAAACGCCAACGCTATCACCCAGCTCCTGGTTGTTTCGTTCTAACAGTGCCTGCATGATAGATTTCCAGCCATCGCGGTCATAGGGATTGTCAATTTCCAGCGCACGCAAGCCATTTTCCATGCGCTGCATATGCGCAGAGAACCCAACGATTCGACCGTCAAAGCTTGGAATTACTTCGTAGATCCCATCACCAAATAAAAATCCCCTGTCCATAGGTGAAATTTTCGCTTCACTTAATGGCAGGTATTGATTGTTTAAAAACGCTAGCGTTGTCATAGTAATATTTACTTTTCACTTCTCAGTTAAATAGCGTACTCGTTTAGACTTGGCGAGTAACCATTTGGTTCGCGCATCACTTGCTGCACATTCATTAAATTGGACAACCCCATCCACCTGCTGTTGCACTAAACGTGGAATATCGTAGGGTGCTACACAACCAATTTTGGGGTAGCCTCCCAATGTCTGACGATCGCGTAACATTATGATGGGTTGGCCGTCTTGTGGGAACTGAATTGCCCCCATGTTAATGCCTTCTGACCGCATATTTTGCACATCTGACGTCACTGCTGGCCCATTTAATCGATAGCCCATTCGATTGATATCGGACGTTACCGTATAATCAGCCGAAAAAAAACGCCGGCGCGCCAGTGGGTAAAAATGTTCAAATTGATAACCAGGCACCACATCCAGTGGTTCATTTGAATGATAATCCGGTTGCAGCCAATTTGGCACTTCTTTTTTGTCTGCGTCGCCGATACGGATGGGAATACAATCGCCTGAGTCTAGCGGTTTACCCTTACCATCTAATCCCCCCGTCCCTTCACGCATCATTGTACCGGCACTGCCCATAACTTCGTTCAACAGCCATTTCCCACTCATGGCAAGATAAACCTTGGCGGTGGGAGATAATGACTTGGCAGTCACCTTATCACCCGGCTCAACGTTCAGGGTTTGCCAGCTCGGACAGGCATTACCATTGCGTGTCAGCGTGACATCGGGCCCGGTAACCGCAATTGCCGCTCGGGCTTTAACGGTAAAGGCAATTGAGCCGATACACTCAATGGCTGGCTCACCTTCAGCATTGCCACACAGCCAGTTTGACCAAAAGTAAGCCGTCTCATCCAGTGGCCCGCCTTCTGAAAAACCTCTATCCAGCCCACTATCGCGGCCATTATCAACAATGATTGCACATAAACCCGGGTCTTCAATGACAAAACCAATGGGTAACTTATCGGTCATTCGCCATCTCCGTGAACTGCTTTTCGTTAATTGCATAAAATGAAACACTGTCCCCCACCGAAAATTCGGGTAAATCCCCCGGATCGGTGAGTTCATAGTACCAGGGACACAAACCAAGCAAATTCCATCCGCCCGGCGAACTGAACGGATAAATTGCAGCCTGTTTTTCTGCTATGGCCACCGCCCCCTGAGGCACTTTCTTTCTGGGTGTGGCCAAACGTGGGCACACCAGTTCTTCCGGCAGTTCTCCCATATACGCGAACCCCGGAGCAAAACCGACCGCAAATACCTGCAAGGAATAAGAGGTATGCAATTTGATGACCTCGCTTTTGTCCAGCCCCGTTTGGTTCTTTATTTGTTCAAAGTCATTTGCCTGCGGGCTGTCGTACCACACCGGTATTTGATGATGGGAGCCGTCGATTGAAACGGCGTGAGTAAGTTCGTGGGCAGCCAGATACTGATAGACAAAATGCGCATCGACTTTAAAACAATCGAAACACACCAGCAGAGAGTCATAGGAGGGAATGAGTGTTTTTAACCAATCAGGTTTAGCATGGTTAATGGACAGCATATATTGCTGCACCCGCTGATTCGCCTGCACCGGTTCGCCGGAAAAATAGAAAATCAAGCCATCCATGCCAGCATGTGCAATGGTTTTTACATCTTTAAAAAGTTTCATGTCCAAAGCCATTACGCGGTTGTTGACGATTGGGTTATTAATTGTCGAATTGCCGTTGCCATCCTGATGGCGTCGGCCGTGTCACCGTGCACGCACAAGGTATCGACGTTGAGCGACAATTTATTGCCATTTTCAGTGATGACACAGCCTTCACTGATCAATCGCTCACTTTGCTCCAGTGCTTTCTCATAGGATAACACCGCATGCTGCTTGCGCCGTGATACCAATGCGCCCTCATCGGTGTAGCAGCGGTCGGCAAACGCTTCAAATCGCACAGATAACCCACGCTCATTGGCCTCATCCTCAAAGTGTTTAGACTCGGGGTGCGCCTGCATCACCAATGTCAGCGAGGCCGCATTAAATTGGCCAACGGCATCCATCACCGCATGGCGCACATTTGAACAAGACAGCATATCGTTGTATAGCGCACCGTGGGGTTTTACGAAGGTTATCGCAGTATTTTCGCAGATAGCCATGCCGTGTAAGGCGCTTATCTGGTAATGCAACATGGCGATAATTTCATCAGCGCTCATCGCCAGACTGCGTCTGCCAAACCCTTGCAGATCTGGATAAGCAGGATGCGCGCCCACCTCAACATCGTAGCGCTTCGCCAGTGCCAGCGCCTGTTTTATGGCTGTTGGATCGCCACCGTGATAACCACATGCAATGTTAGCCTGATCGATTAAAGGCATGATCGCGTCTTCAACAGGCATCTTCCATGCACCAAAACTTTCACCTAAATCACAATTTAATTTCATAAATGTTCAGCTTATCCTTACATTTAGTTATCATTGTATGTGTAATTCTATCCACATTTGGACGTTATGATAAACACCGGCAAGATGAATCGGCTAACAGTAATAGCCGAACTCCCCTTTGGCTTTCACCTTTCTACGCCTGATGAAGCAGAACGTTTAGTTACGTTAATGCTTGATGACGCTCCTGACAATATAAAAAAGGGTGATGAGATTGAGGTTTTTGTAGGCACCGATGAACACGGCGAGCTGGTTGCTTTCCCGGAGCCACCCGCGGTAATGATCGACGAAACAGCGGTGCTGACAGCAGTTTCTGTCACCGACTTCGGCGCATTTTTTGACTGGGGGCTGGATAAAGACTTGCTGGTAAAAACACGGCAGCAGGAGTTCCCCGTTCACCAGGGGATGCGTTGCTTGGTGCACGTTTATCTGGATGAACAAACCGGACGTCTGATGGGGGCTACCCGCTTACATCCTTTTTATCAGGAACAAAACCATTATCTGCATGAAGGCGATGAAGTAGACTGTCAGGTCTATGCTAAGACCCAACTAGGTTACAAAGTACTGATAAATAAAAACTGTCTGGGCTTAATTTTTCAAAGCGACGCCTTTAAGCCATTGAAAATTGGTGATCAGACGAAAGGATTTATCAAGACCGTTCGAGAAGACGGTAAAATTGATGTCGCCTTGCAACCTAAATTACATATGGGGCGTGCCACGTTAGAGCAACAGATAATTGACGATCTGGAAGCCCACGGTGGATTTTCTACGATAACGGATAAAAGTCCAGCGGAAGATATTTATAAACGCTTTAATGTCAGTAAAGGCGCGTACAAAAAAGCGCTGGGGTCACTGTATAAACAACGTCGAATAACGATTAACCCAGACATGATAAAACTCAATCAGGAAACTGCGAAAAAATGAGCCAGATGAAAGCAAAAGTTAAATGGGACAAAGATCTTACCTTTACCGGTCAAACTGACACCGGCTACAAAACGGTGATGGACGGTAACGGACAAGCCGTGTCCCCCATGGAATCGGTTTTGATTGCGGCCGGTGCCTGTTCAAGTATCGATGTGGTCGACATACTGAAAAAAGGGCGTTTTGATATTGAGCACTGTGAGTGTGACTTAACCGCTGATCGTGCTGAGTCAGCACCCAAAGTGTTCACCAAAATTCACGCTCACTACGTCGTCGAGGGGGCGGGTTTGACTGACAAAGCGGTTTCCCGGGCCGTAGATCTTTCGGCAGAAAAATATTGTTCGGTCATGTTGATGCTTAAAGACGCTGTCGATATTTCAACTTCTTATGAAATTATCGAACGGTAATTTTGTTTAGCGACAACCACTAACTTTTGGCGAAATCGACGAAACTTCAGTCTAAGTACGATTTCGCCCTTTCCACAACCACCTTGTATCCTATTGATTTAGTTAAAGTTTTATAAAGCTTCGCTATGGCACACTGAATGCAAATTGGTGTTATTCGTCACCATTAAAAATAATTTGCAAGGTTACTACCATGGATAAGCCCTTAAGTCAGATCACCAAAGCCATCCTGTTTACTTCGTTCATAACTGCTCCGTTAATATTGTCTGGTTGCAACAATGCTGATGCCACACTGGCAGCGGAATCAGCCAAAGCCGAGCAAGAAAAGGTACTGGCAATTCCTGTCGAAGTTCATACTGCTGAACTGGGCAAAATTGCATCAAACTACACCACCACCGCAATATTAGAAGCGAAGGAAGAGGCATTTGTTGTCGCCCGGGCCTCAGGCATCATCGAAAACATTTACGTTGAAGAAGGTGATTACGTTGAGAAAGGCCAGGTACTGGCTCAACTGGATCCTAATCGCTACGAGTTAAGTCTCAGAAAAGCCCGCGCTGATTTAAAAGGTATCGAACAGGAGCTGGCGAAAATTGACAAAGTGTATTCTAAAAAGCTGGTCAGCGACGACACCTATGACAAACTTGCGGCGCAATATGAATCGATTAAGGCCACCGTCAAATTAGCCGAACTGGATTTAAAAGAAGCGACTATCGTCGCCCCCATCAGTGGATTTATTGCTGAGCGCAATGCCAAGGTCGGCAACCTGACAGAATCATTTCAACGTGAACGTATGTTTCATATTGTTCAGCAAAAAATACTTCAGGGCATTGTCTATTTGCCAGAAAGTGAATTACCGAGAATTCGCAGAGATCAACAGGCTTCACTCACCATCCCTGCACTCGAAGACGCCGCAATCCCAGCCTATATTGAACGCATAAGCCCGGTAGTCGACGCCAAAACAGGTACCTTCAAAGTAACTCTACGCGTACCCAATGACAATGCACAGCTGATGGCCGGAATGTTCAGTGAAGTCGCCATCAATTATGACACTCACGAAAACGCTACCTTGCTACCGCGTCAGGCCATTATTTCAATCGACAATAAGAACAGTGTGTTCGTGGTAGAAGATGGCGTAGCCAAAAAACGCGACGTTACCCTAGGTTATGAAGAAGGCAATACTATCGAGATTCTGTCTGGCGTGAAAAGCGCGGAACAGGTTGTCACTGTAGGGCATCAGAATTTGAAAGACAGTGCCCCCGTTGAAGTGGTCAGCAGCTAACTAGCCGACAATAAAAATAATACTTGGAGCAAGCACCATGCGTATAGTCGATATTGCGGTAAAACGTCCAGTGGCCGTTGCCATGTTTACCTTCGCCATTTTGTTATTTGGGATGGTGGCTTTAAACAGGCTTTCGGTTAACTTACTTCCCGATCTTTCCTACCCCACCCTGACCATTCGTACCGATTATACAGGTGCGGCCCCCGCTGAAATCGAGCAACTGGTTTCAAAACCGATTGAAGAGGCCATTGGCGTAGTGAAAGCGGTGCGCAATGTTAAGTCGGTTTCGCGTCCCGAACAGTCTGATGTAATTTTGGAGTTTGCCTGGGGCACGGATATGGATTTTGCCAGCCTCGAAGTGCGCGAAAAACTGGACATCTTGCAACTACCGCTCGATGTAGATAAGCCAAGGTTGCTGCGATTCAATCCCAGTTTTGACCCCGTGTTGAAAATGGGCTTAGGCTTTAACCAAGCCAGTCAACCAGCTGATCAAGCGGCATTTGTACACGCAATGAAGGCCATGCGCGTGTATGCAGAAAAACAGATCAAGCGTGACCTGGAGTCTATAGAAGGCGTAGCGTCAGTTAAAGTGGGTGGTGGGCTGGAAAACGAAATTCAAATTCTTATCGACCAACAAAAAGCCAGCCGACTCAATATCAACCTGAAAACTATCGTTGACCGCTTAAAAAGCGAAAACGTGAATGCCGCCGGCGGCCGCATCAATGATGGCAGCCAGACCTACCTGGTCAGGACCTTAAACCAGTTTGAATCGCTACAGGAAATTGAACAGCTTTACATTGGCAACGTGGAAGGCCGCGCACTGCAACTTAAAGATGTGGCAAGTGTCACTGCAGGGTACAAAGAGCGCGATGCGGTTACGCGTTTTGACGGTATTGAAGGTATCGAAATCGCCATCTACAAAGAGGGTGATGCCAATGCTGTAGACGTTTCCCGCCGCGTTCAGGAGCGACTTGATACTATCACGCCATCAATGCCACAACTGTATGAACTAAAGACCACCTACGACCAAAGTGTTTTTATTAAACAAGCCATAGCTGATGTCAAATCCGCCGCCATTGTGGGTGGCATTCTCGCCATGCTGGTGTTGTATCTGTTTTTACGGGAGTTCTGGCCAACTCTGATCATCTCAGTGTCGATACCCGTCTCAGTGATCGCCACTTTTAACCTGATGTACGGCAACGACATCAGCCTGAATATTATGAGCTTAGGTGGTATCGCACTGGCCGTTGGGCTACTGGTTGACAACAGCATCGTAGTACTTGAGAACATCGACCGCCACAAGCAGAAACAGCGTGTTCTGGGTGAGGCAGAAACCGCCAACGCGGCAGCAGCAGGCACCAAAGAGGTCTCTTCCGCAATTCTGGCATCTACCCTTACAACGCTGGCTGTTTTTGTGCCATTGATTTTTGTAGAAGGTATCGCGGGTCAGCTATTCAGAGATCAGGCGCTAACGGTTTCTTTCGCGCTGTTAGCCTCACTGATTATTGCACTTACCTTGATCCCTTGTCTGGCGAGCCGCAAAAAAGGTAGTGCGCCAACGCACGCGGACGTCTTTTTAACCGACCAACCAAAAGCACTTCCACGAACCTGGCTCGGTAAAATTGGTTATTGGGCTTTGTTTCCCATCGCACTGATATTACGCTTTGTGTTTGTCTATTTACCCGCCGCACTGATGACTTTAATTATTGGTCTGTGGCGGATTTCCAGTCGCGCCCTGCACGTTATTTTCAAACCCTTTGCCTGGTTATTTACTGTTTGCTTCAGGGGCATTGAACGGTTTTACAATGGATTGCTCAGTATTGCTCTGTCAGCACGTGTCGCTGTGCTAACCGTTACCATTGCCATCACCGCGGGGGCATTTTTTCTTATTCCTCGATTGGGAATGGAATTGATACCGACCATGTCCCAAGGCGAGTTCTACGTAGACATCAATCTGCCCGCTGGGGCCACGGTGGAACAAACCGATCAGACCCTGGCTGGATTAGCAAACATGACCGAAAACCTCGCCCAGGTGTCACGCACCTATTCCCTTGCCGGAACCGGTAGCTTGCTAAGTGCATCGCCCACTCAGGGTGGCGATCATTGGGGGCGCTTAAACGTGGTAATGCAACCTGGTGCAAATGAAAATGAATTACTAAACGTGAAGCAGGCCATGCGTGACCATCTACAGCGTCAACCTGGGGTACAGAGTACCTTCGGCGAGCCAGAATTATTTTCATTTGCTGCGCCAGTACAGATTGAATTGCAGGGGTATGATCTCAATCAGTTGCAAACTTACAGTAAACAGATCCAACAACAACTTGCCGAAAACAGCCGCTTCGCTGATGTGACACGTAGTTTACGCGATGGAAATCCCGAGCTGAAAGTGGTCTTTGACCATCCTCGCCTGGCACAATTGAATTTAAATGCTGCGGACATTTCAGAATTGATTGCCACTCAGGTGGGTGGTCGCGTGGCAACGCAGTTCAGCTTTGACGATAGAAAAATCGACGTAATAGTGCGCACCAATGACAGCCAGCGCGATAATGTTCAGGATGTCAGGGCCATTATAATCAATCCCGAGAGTGAGCAACCCATTCCTCTCGCCGCAGTAGCGGATGTCTTTATGAGCTCAGGGCCCAGTGAAATCACCCGGGTAGGTCAGCAACGCGTGGTACTTATCGAAGCAAACCTGGCCTATGGTGATTTGAATCAGGGAGTCGCACAAGCACAGGAAATACTTGATGCCATCACCCTGCCTGTGGCACTGAAAGCCAGCATTGCTGGCCAGAGTGAAGACATGCAAACCAGTTTCCGCTCGTTGCAATTTGCGCTGTTGCTGGCGGTGTTTATGGTTTATCTGGTGATGGCGTCACAATTCGAGTCGTTACTGCATCCACTGCTGATTCTATTTGCCGTGCCCCTGGCCGCGGCTGGATCCATATACGGATTATGGTTAACCGGCACAACGGTGAGCGTGGTGGTCTTTATCGGCCTGATAATGCTCAGCGGTATCGTAGTCAACAACGCTATTGTACTGGTAGACCGCATTAATCAATTACGCAGTCAGGGCATGGAAAAGCACTACGCTATTGTCGACGCAGCCAAAAGTCGTCTAAGACCCATCGTGATGACATCGTTAACTACCATATTGGGCTTAATGCCGTTAGCCATTGGTTTTGGTGATGGCGCAGAAGTGCGCGCTCCCATGGCAATTACGGTTATTTCAGGCCTACTGTTCGCCACCCTGTTAACGCTGGTGCTTATTCCCGTGCTTTACAGTCTGTTCGACGTAAAACACTTCGCAGATGCTACGGCCAGCAACACACTGCAGGGATCTGACAATGAGGAGCGTACTTATGGATAAGTTAGCCATGGCGGGTGCCGGTCTCGCGCGATTTGCAATGAATCGGCCAGTCACTATATGTATGCTGTTTTTCTCGCTGCTGATTTTCGGTATCGCCGCAGGAAAGCTACTGCCACTGGAGAAATTTCCTGGGATCGACATACCGCAAATGGTGGTTCAGGTGCCCTATCAAAATGCCACCCCATCAGAAATTGAGCGCTTAATCACCCGCCCCGTCGAAGAAGCTATCGCGACCATGTCGGGTATAAAGCGGTTACAGGCGACATCGTTTGAAGACCGTGCGGAAATTATGGTGGAGTTTGCCTGGGATGAAAACATCAAGGCCAAAAGCATTGAGGCCAGAGAGAAAGTGGATGCAATTCGGCATCTGCTTCCCGATGACGTCGAACGGGTGATGGTGTTTAAGTTTAATACTAACGATATGCCGATTTTCCAACTGCGCGTATCCAGTGAACGGGATTTGTCCAATGCCTACGATTTGTTGGATCGCAATCTGAAACGCCAGATTGAGCGCGTGCCCGGGGTCTCTAAAGTTGAGCTATACGGCGTATTGCAAAAGCAGGTGGCCATTCGCTTGATTCCTGAGCGCATCGCTTCGATGCATGTGGATACTGCACAACTGTATGACGTGTTAAGTAAAGCTAATTTTTCGTTGACGGCTGGCCACTTACGTGGCGAAGATCAAAAAATTCTGGTCAATCCCGTGGGCCAGTTCACCGACCTGAACGACTACAAACAGCTCATTATTCGACCCGGGCTGCAGTTACAGGATATTGCCACCATCACCTACGAAACCCCACGCCGCCTTGAAGGTCGCCATTTAGACCAGACCTTTGCGGTAGGCTTTAACGTGTTTCGTGAATCCAGTAGCAATCTGGTGGAAGTGTCTGATGCGGTCATGCGAGTTGTCGAGAAAGCCAAACAGGATCCTGCGTTTAACGGCATCAGCCTGTTTGTCATGGACGATATCGCTAATAGCGTCACCTCGTCGCTGTCTGACCTGGTCAAAGCCGGTCTGCTCGGAGCCGCGCTTTCGGTAGTGGTACTGTTTATGTTTCTCAGACAAATTACCACCACGCTGATTGTGGTGTTATCCGTTCCTTTCTCGATTTGCATTACCCTTGGCGTCATGTACATGTTCGGCTACACCCTTAACGTGCTGTCATTGATGGGCTTGTTACTCGCGGTGGGCATGCTGGTTGATAATGCGGTGGTCATAACCGAGAGTATTTTTCAGGAAAGAGAACACCATAGCAACACAGCAGCAGCCACGCAGGCGGGGGTGAGTAAAGTCAGTCTGGCAGTGGTTGCCGGTACAGCGACCACTGCAATTGTCTTTTTACCCAACATTGTGGGCGTAAAAATTGATGTCACTATCTTTTTGGAACACGTTGCCATTGCGATCTGTATTTCGTTATTCGCGTCTTTAATCATTTCGCAAACGCTAATTCCGTTACTGACCAGCAAATTACCTGTACAACGGCAGAAAACCAATGCCGCGCCTGGCTATATCAGCAGATACCGCAAAATTCTCGGCTGGACCCTGAACAATCAGGGAAAAACGGCGATTGTTGCAATGCTTATTTTAGTTAGTACGGCCATCCCCATGCAAGTAGTGACCAGCGATGAAGAAGGCAACAATGATCCTGAAAGAGTGTGGCTTAACTATCATGTGACCCATAATTACAGTCTGGAAGAGGTTGAACGTACGGTTAACAAGATGGAAGGGTTTCTCTATGCCAATCAGGACAGGTTTCACATTAAGCAGGTGTATTCCTACTTTACTGCAGGCTATGCCGTATCGGGGATAACCCTGAATGAAGACCTTCCGGTAAGTGTCAACGAGCTGAAAGAACAGATCCGCGAAGCCATGCCTACATTTGCGCGCGCCCGCCCCTCCTTTCAGTGGGAAGAAGGCAATGGTGGTGGCGTCAAATTAACCCTGTTAGGCGAAACATCGGAGCGCTTGCGTGAGATCGCCAGCGAAATCACGCCAATTATTGCTTCCATTGACGGTCTGGCTGATGTTCGACCAGACTTTGGCGGAGAACGGCAAGAAGTTCAAATCCGCCTGGACAGAGAAAAAATCAATCGCTTTCAATTGAACACGGCAGACGTTGCTCAATTAATATCAACAGCCCTCAGAGGTCGAAACCTACGGACTTTTCGCTATGGAGAGGCTGGTGAAGTGAATGTCAGCCTCATGTATGGAAAAGACATTCAAGAGTCTGTAGATAGTTTGAAACACCTGCATTTGACCTATCTTGAAGGCAAAACACTCACCCTCAATATGATTGCAGATATTTCGGTTAAACCTCAACCGTCGATGATTACGCGTAACTTCAGGCAAAATGCCATCACCATTGGTGCCAATCTGGAAAACGAAGTGACCATGGAACAGGCGCGTGAACGGATAGAGCAAGCCATGCAATATGTCGCACTACCTAATGGCTATTCCTGGACGTTTGATGGCAGTTTTAGCCGACAGGACGAAGCCAATGGCGTTATGCAAATGAACCTGTTATTAGCGGTGTGCATGATATACGTAGTGATGGCAGCATTGTTTGAGTCTTTGCTGCTTCCCTCAGCGGTAATTACCTCATTGCTGTTCTCATTTACTGGTGTGTTCTGGGCATTTATGCTCACTGGCACCCCGATGTCTATTATGGGGATGATTGGAATGCTGATACTGATGGGTATCGTGGTTAACAATGGCATTGTGCTGGTGGATAGAGTTAATCAGCTTATTGCTGAGGGTAAACCCCTTTATGATGCAGTCATCGACGGCTGCGCTTCACGTATTCGTCCAATTTTGATGACGGTAGCCACTACCGTATTAGGGCTGGTGCCGTTAGCCATTGGCACAACACGTATTGGGGGCGATGGCCCACCCTATTCGCCAATGGCCATCGCAATTATTGGTGGATTGCTGTTCTCTACGATAACCAGTTTATTTCTGGTCCCACTGGCTTACGTCGCTTTGCTGAAGCTCAGGTGCCACACCCAGAGATTGGTCCTTGAAAGTCGTGCCAGGGTAACCCGCTGGGTAAGGGTATGAGCTAAGCAATACATACCAGCAATAATCCACGTTTTTTGTAGAGGCTGTTGGATTCAACAGCCTTTTCATCATTTGAACTAATTTCATTCGTAAACCAGCCGCGCTTGCAAAAAGTCATGGACTGTTCGCGCGCCTCTCCTTTCAGCAAAAGTAACAAGATTGTCGCCATTACACCGAAGTCCATCATCAGCCATTACAAGACTAATCACCGCCTCTTGTGAAGAAGCCAAGCGTCCAACCTGGCGCGACGCATTTTTCTTCAGTACCTTCACATCATCCTCAACGACTGCCTGGCAGAACCCCGCATACTCTGTTTGCCCAACAAATCTGACATTGTTGGCTGCCGTGGTTTCGATTGAATCAGCCAATATTGCCGGTGACCAAAGCACTAAATAACTCGCGCTTAAAACAGTTAATAAAGTGGTCTTTTGCATGAAATTCCCCTTAATCATCACATTCATTACTTCACTTCTCACTTTTCACTTTTCACTTGCATCTCTTTTAGTGGCGAAGCGTTATTGGCTTATCCGCTTTTCTTTTCCACACACTATTAATGGCGCAAAAACGACGTGGTGTCTGTTGAGAATGTGTATTTGTGAAGTAAAGTATTTGTAAATCAATGAATTAAGAAAACTGCATATCGCTAAGAGGCTGATTTAAATAGAATTTAATGAATTGTTTATCGCAAAATGTGCTAATAAAAATGTAGTTGATTCAAAATGATATAAACAAGCTACTGATTTCCGGCAATTTTTTATCACCGGAAATCAGAAAATGCTATGTTTTTTAACAAATTAAACGTAGTTGCGCGGTTTTTTGGTGGTGATGGCATCAATGTATGCATGCCATGAAGCATAGCCAAGCAGCGGCATGAGAAAGACAAATCCTATAAAGGCAGTTAAGAAGCCCAATACCACAAAAGTAAAAATAATACCGCCCCAGATAAACATCGGCACCTTATTTTCCCACACCGCACTGACACTGGTTAATACGGCAGTGGCCAGATCCACTTTTCTCTCCATTAATATTGGTTGCGTAAAGGCGGTTAAAAATAGCAGGATGGTAGTAAAAATTACGCCCACCAATGTACCCAAGGCAAGAAATGGAATGAAACTCTGATAGGTTTCATCGTAACTAGGGGGATAAAGCGCATGGATTAACGAAGCCACCCGCAACCAAAAAATCATCATTACCATAAGCAGTATCACAAAACCCCACTCGTGCACCGCATTGCGTCTCATCGCACTAAGTGAATGGCGTAAGCTGGGCTTATGCTGCTTTTCCATCTCCCAACTGACATCATATAATCCAGCAGCTAAAAACGGACCTAATAACATAAAGCAGACTATGGCAGGCAGAATAACCAGATGCCACCCTGTCATAGCCACCAGCCCGGTAATTGCCCATGGAATAAGAGCGAACATTATTCCGTAAAACAACGAAATGCCTGGCGCGCGTTTCATATCTTGAAAACCCAGCGAGAGCCATTTGATTGGATCGCTGATATCCAGTTCCTTGCAGGGAATGACCCTGGCAATGCCACTTTCAGTAATCGCGTTTCTTGGTGTTTCTTTAAAGTGCTGCGACATATTTCCCCCGAAAAATTGTGATCAGGTAGTCAGACTGTGATCGTTCACAATTCATACTAATCCACATTGCGAATTAGTCATACCTATATTTACGATAGGCACAGATCCACAGGTTCTCAACTTTTTCGTTATTTTTCATGGTGGGAAATGATCTGATTAGGTAATGAGCCTATTTGGTTATGCAGCAATCCCACTATGCGTATTGTCAATACGTAGCCAGAGCGTTTTTACCAGCGTGCGAGCTGCCAGTGTACAGAAGTCGCGTAATGCCTTGAGAGCGCTGCATTTAATTGCGCAAAACGGGTAATAGCAGGATTAGATCCGGTCAGACACCGAACCACATAGCGATGACAGTTGTTTTCAACCAGATCATAATGAGAAAACTGAAATAGTGTTGCTATAGTACGCTCAACGCATGCAGATTGTGTCAGCACGTTAAGTTTGGCATCACAGGCAACAAATATTTTCTCGCCACTACGGTTGGCCAAAAACCGGGTGGGTGATATTGCGCGAATAAGCCCGGTTCCAGCCAGTTCGACAATCTTTCCTTCTAGCCAAATGCCCGTATGCTGAAACACGCCGTAGATCCCACAACACACAATGGCCCCGTCTACCGGTTCAACTTCAGTCTTACATTCGCCTGGGAAAACGCCCACATCGCCCGACGATTTTTGTTGCTCGCGGGCATACTCAACACCTGCAGCTGCGGCGACGATACCTGCACCAAGCCAGATTAAGGGTAATGGCATACTACCTCGCTAACACGTACCAACATAAATACTCTCTTCCTATTATTATTTATAGGTGCAGCCAATATTGAGCACAACGGCTACTTTGTAAGCAGATATGAATGAATAGACCGTGTATCACCACTACCCATATATCGAAAAAACCGAGTATTTCGTTGAACGACGTGTACCACTGCAAAATTCAATACCAATTTATTTAGGATCACAATTTCAATTAAAAATAGTACTTAACACCACACCCCACGGTACGATACTCTGGGCTCACTACTATTGATGTGTGGACACTATGAAACCTGTATCTCGCTCTCATAAATTGGATAATGTCTGCTATGACATTCGCGGTCCCATTGCAGTTCAAGCCAGAAAAATGGAAGACGAAGGTCACCGCATTCTCAAACTGAATATTGGTAACCCGGCCCCTTTTGGTTTTGATGCACCTGATGACATTCTGCGAGATGTAATTCACAACCTGCCCACCTCCCAGGGTTATTCAGATTCAGCGGGTATCTATGCCGCACGGGTTGCTGTCATGCAGTACTATCAGCAGATGAATATTAAAGACATTCGGGTGGATGATGTCTTTATTGGCAATGGCGTATCAGAAATGATCATGATTGCCATGCAGGCGTTGCTTAACACTGGCGACGAAGTGCTCTTACCCAGCCCCGATTACCCCTTGTGGACCGCAGCGGTGAGCCTTTCATCCGGCACCCCGGTTCATTATGTGTGTGACGAACAAGCCGATTGGTATCCTGATATTGACGATATCAAAAGTAAAATTACTTCCAATACTCGGGCAATTGTACTGATAAACCCGAACAACCCGACCGGCGCGGTTTACAGTAAAGCGTTACTGGAAGACGTGGTTGAGCTGGCCAAACAGCACAATTTAATTGTTTTCAGCGACGAAATTTACGACAAGATTTTGTTCGACAAAGCCAGACATACCTGCATTGCGTCACTGTCAGATGAGATTTTTTGCGTGACACTGGGTGGATTATCGAAAAACTATCGGGTGGCCGGCTTTCGTGCAGGTTGGTTAGTGGTCAGTGGCAACAAGCGGGTTGCTAAAGACTATATCGATGGAATCAATATGCTTTGTTCCATGCGGATGTGTGCCAACGTACCCTGTCAAACCGCAATCCAGACTGCGCTTGGTGGCTATCAAAGTATCAACGATTTAATTGCAGAAGGAGGCCGCCTGAAAGTTCAGCGCGATCTAGCGACTTCAATGTTGAACGAGATTGACGGCATACATTGCGTTAAGCCCATGGGAGCAATGTATTGTTTCGCGCGGGTGGACGAGAAAAAGTTTAACATCAAGAATGATGAACAGATGGTTCTGGATTTACTCAGTTCAGAGAAAATCCTGCTGGTTCATGGTCGCGCATTCAATGTGCGTCAGGGGATTTATTTCCGCCTGGTTTTCTTGCCTCACAGTGACATTCTTGGCCCCGCGCTGACGCGAATTCAGCATTTCTTCAAACATTACCAGCAAATCGGGGCATAATTGTGGAGCAAGGCAGTCATTTTTTTGCACATTTAGCGCGTATGAAACTCATTCAACGCTGGCCATTAATGCACAATGTACGCGTCGAAAACGTGCAGGAGCATAGCCTGCAGGTTGCCATGGTGGCCCATGCGCTGGCCCTTATTAAAAACCGCTTTTTTGATGGCCAACTCAATCCGGACCGCATTGCTACGCTGGCCATGTTTCATGATGTTTCAGAAGTGTTAACCGGTGATCTACCTACACCCGTGAAATACTTCAACCCCGCTATAAAAGAAGAATATAAAAAGATTGAAACTGCCGCTGAACGCGCGCTGATTGATATGGCGCCTGAAGCGTTTAAAGACGATTATGCCCGTTTGATTGACGGCGCCCATCACAGTAAAGAAGAAGCCTTTATTGTTAAAGCGGCCGACGTACTTTGTGCCTACTTAAAAACCCTGGAAGAGTTGGCCGCTGGCAACCGGGAATTTAAACTGGCCAAAAAACGGCTGGATAAGATGCTAAAAGAGTACCATTCGCCCGAAGTTGACTATTTTCTGACCCAATATGTTCCCAGCTTTTCGTTGAGCCTGGACGAGATAACTCAGGACGAAAGCGAGTTCATGAAACGAACCGCTGATACCACCAATCAGGAAAAATAAAGGACGCTGTTACTATGCCCAATGGAAATCAATTGCATACTGAGTGGGACGCTGCCTGGCTCGAGCGCCATCTTCCACGTACCCAAAACAGAGATGGCGATCACCGTAACCCGTTTCAGCGGGACAAAGCCAGAGTTCTTCATTCAGCCGCGTTTAGACGGTTGCAGGCCAAAACACAGGTGTTAGGTGTAGGGATTAGCGACTTCTATCGTACACGCCTGACCCATTCGTTGGAAGCCGCCCAAATCGGTACAGGCATTGCTGCCCAATTACTGCAAAAGTTTCCGCAGGAAACTGAACGACTTAAACTGGACAGCAATCTAATTGAAACCCTATGTCTGGCGCACGATATTGGCCACCCCCCATTTGGGCACGGTGGCGAAATTGCCCTGCATTTTATGATGCAGGAATATGGAGGCTTTGAAGGCAACGGCCAAACCTTCAGAATTGTCACGCGATTAGAACCCTACACTCAGCATCATGGCATGAATTTGTGCCGGCGCAGCATTTTAGGCTTAATCAAATACCCCAATTTTATTGACGCATTAACCCACCATCAATCGGCAGCCCGTCCGGCATCGTTGCGCAAGGTAAAAGCTGAACACGGGTTGCCGCCCAAGGGCCTTTATCGGTGCGATGAGCCCTTATTTAACTGGTTACTTGAACCATTAAGTGACGCCGATAAAACCACCTTCATGAGCGTTACTGAATCCGAAGACAGCCACCACAAAACCCGATTCAAGTCTTTTGATTGCTCCATCATGGAGCTGGCAGATGATATTGCCTATGGCATTCACGATTTAGAAGACGCGATAGCGATGCAGATGATCACGCACGCTGATTTTATCGCGGGCGTGGCAGACCCGGTGAAAGCACTTGCACTGCCCTGGCTTTCCAGCGAAATCCATGCGCTTTCAGCCAAGCTTTTCAGTGCCTATCAATATGAACGAAAAAATGCCATTGGTGCATTGGTGAATTATTTTATTACTGCCATATCAATCCATCATAATGAGCAATTTGAGCATCCTTTACTGGCCTACAATGCGCACTTGCCAGAAACTTATTTACGCGCATTAAGTCAGTTTAAACGTTTTGTGTTCGACAAAGTAATTCGCAAGCCCGAGGTTCAGCTACTCGAATACAAGGGGCAGCAAATTGTCATGGAGCTGTTCGAGGCATTTGCTTCTGATCCGGAGCGACTGTTACCGGAAAATACGCGCGTGCACTGGCGTGAAGCAGACGCGGAGGACAACGGCCAGCGTGTCATTGCCGATTACATTTCGGGTATGACGGATGAATTTGCTGCACGACTGTACGCCACTATGTTTATTCCCAAACATGGCAGTGGTAAAGAAGTGCTGACACCATAATTGAAAGATTGATCCCTTTTTCCAGGTCTGCTTCGTAATGATGAATACACTAGCACGCCTTACGAGAGGTTTTTCATGGTCAAACGGTTCAAGCCCTCAGTCCGGCTGACAGAAAACGATGTCACCGATGAAGCAATCTACCAGGATCGACGACGCTATTTAAAAGCCATGGGATTCGTGGGTGCCAGCAGCCTGCTGGCCGGCAAAGCCAATGCCATCGACTGGTTTAGCGATGATGATGAATCATCGTTCAAAGGCAAGCCTTTAGATTTTAGCGTGAATGAAAACTATCGCATCAGCGAAACCAAAACGCCTTACGAAAAAGTCACCACATACAACAACTTTTTTGAATTCGGTACGGGCAAAGAAGATCCCGCAGAATATGCTGATGAATTTAACACCGAACCCTGGACATTGACCGTTGATGGCATGGTTGAAAAGCCATTTACACTGGATCACGCGCAACTTCTAAATAAGTTCGAATTGGAAGAGCGTATTTACCGCTTACGTTGCGTCGAAGCCTGGTCAATGGTGATCCCCTGGATTGGCTTTGAGCTGAGCGCCCTGCTTAAAGAAGCCGCGCCCCTATCCAGCGCCAAGTATGTGGCATTGCAAACGATCGAGCGTCCTGAGCAAATGCGTGGGCAACGCAGTCGTTTTGTTGGCGGCGGCATTGACTATCCGTATGTCGAAGGTCTGCGGCTTGACGAGGCGATGCATCCATTAGCATTGATGACGGTAGGTCTATACGGAAAAACGTTACCCCCACAAAATGGTGCCCCTATCAGGTTAGCGGTGCCGTGGAAATATGGATTTAAAAGCATTAAATCCATTGTGCGAATTACCTTGACCGACAAGATGCCGCCAACCACCTGGAACCGATTAGCTCCGCAGGAGTACGGCTTTTACGCAAACGTCAATCCACAAGTCGATCATCCACGTTGGAGCCAGGCCAGCGAACGCAGGATCACCCGGGGGGGGCTGTTTTCTCAGGAGCGTATCGCAACACAACTTTTTAATGGTTACAGCGAAGTGGCGTCACTTTATAAGAATATGGATCTGACGCGATTTTTCTGATGACTTTGTTCGCTCGCCCCGTCAGGCTGACTCAGTGGCAGTTACTCTCCACCAAGATAACGGTTCATGTATTGTTAACAGGCTACCTGGCCCTGTTGTTTTACGCAGGCGTAACTGACAATCTGGGCGCCGATCCTGTTAAAGCACTGATCCACACCTCAGGTATCAGCAGCCTTAAAATCCTTTTTATTACTTTGCTAGTCTCACCACTGGCCAGCTTGCTACCGTGTGGCGACGTCATCAAATTAAGAAGAATGCTGGGTATCTATGCTTTTGTATATGCGCTTAGCCATTTTCTCGCCTATATTGCCTTTGAATTGCAGTTTGAATGGTCTCAGGTTGTCAGCGAAATAATAGCACGCCCCTATATCACCGTGGGGTTTGCCGCGTTGATTATTCTTACACTATTAACCCTCACCTCGCCCACCGTCATCCGCAGAAAAATGGGCAGACGCTGGCAAACGCTACATAACTTTATCTTTGTTGCCGGTTTTCTCATCATCGTGCATTACTGGTGGTCACTGAAAGGCATTGATTTTACCGCCCTCACCTATGCAGCTATCGGTCTCGTTTTATTGCTGCTGAGAAAAAATAAATTACGCAGACTGATTCGCTAGCCGGTAAGCAGCCCTTTAATTATGCCAAGCTGAACTGGCCGTATTCGCTAACATTTGAAAACTCAATTTTTTTAAAGTTTTTCTTGCACAGTAGTTATTTTTAAAATACTGTATATCCATACACTGTATAAATAAACAAGGAATTCGCTATGACCGCTAACGTTTTTCAAATGCCTTTACCGATTGAATATCAGCCGCAACCTAAAAAGGTGCCAACGACTGGCAAGCCGAAAGGATGGTCATACTTATTAGCAAAGACACTGGCGTTTTCAAAGGACGCAACACATGCCATTCGTATTCAGCAACCGGATCAGGCAGTGGTGCCAAGCTGGATTAAGAAGCTCATCGTGGCTGGCCAGTGCAATACTATTTTTGTAGAAGACCTGGCGCTGCCACTAACTGATCAGCAACAGATTATTGAACTATGCAGTTTGCACTCAGTGACCCTGATCAATGTGCGTAAAACGACAGATTACACTGCACCAAGTTTACAAAACGTATGTGCAGGGCCTTGGCTTAATTAACTCGCCCCGCTACACTCGTTGCCACAAGCTTCTGGAGTAAAGTATGACGAGTGGGTGTTATTGTGGTAGTGGTAAAGATTTTAGTCGTTGTTGCCAGCCAATTTTGCAGGGTGAACAACCGGCGAGTACAGCTGAAACGCTAATGCGGTCGCGCTATTCAGCGTATTGTACAAAAAATTACTCCTATATATTGAACACTTATGCCGAAGCGAAACAGGCGCAATTAACTGAAGAAAGCCTGGCAAATTCTGCGAAAAACACAGTCTGGCTCCATCTTGATATTGAGTCCGGTACAAGCCCCTCTGAAGATTTGGTTGAATTTAAAGCCTGGTCTAAAGAGCGCAACAGCATATATTTACTACACGAAACCTCCCGATTCATTAAAGAAAAAGGCCAATGGCGTTATCTGGATGGCGAACTTCATTCAGACTGCGGCAAAGTTGCACTGGGCAGAAACGATCCATGCTTGTGTCACAGTGGAAAAAAATTTAAACAGTGCTGCCTGCGCCGATAAAAATCATTTACCTTTTTATACTTACCAAACTTTTACAATTCTATTACAGTAACTAACAACAAATGCCGTTGTTGGCATCTATAACGAGTCACCGTTTACTCAGCCAATAGTGATTTAAAACAAAAACGATAATTGACACTCAAGGAATGTCTATGGAACTTTTTCAAAAGAAAACGCTCATTGCTGCACTGATCGGGGCCAGCTTGCTTTCAACCTCTGCAATGGCCCACAATGATGCAACCAACAAACGCCTGACCGCGGCGGATGCACAAGCATTCCTGGAGAATGCGCAAGCAGAGATAGAGAAAATTCAAACCCCTGCTGCTCATGCTCAATGGAGTTATGCGACTAATATTAATATGGATACGGCCGCTGTCAGCGCTTATTTAAATGAGGTTTACTCGAATAAAGTAGCTCAATTTGCCAAGGAGGCAGCTAAATTTAATGATGTGCAGGTGGATGCTGATACCCGCCGCAAATTGAATTTGTTGCGTAATGGATTAACCATGCCGCCGCCGGCTGATCAGAAAAAATCAGAGCGACTGGCAGAAATTAATTCAAAGCTTGAAGGGATGTACGGCGCTGGCGAATACTGTCGTACCGAGGATGATTGTATCAACCTGGTGGACATGAGCGCTGAAATGGCGACGTCCAGAGACAAGGATTTGTTGCTTGAATACTGGAAGGGCTGGCGCGAAGTGTCGGTGCCCATGAAAGAACTTTATTCAGAACAGGTTGCTATTGCCAACGAAGGAGCGAAAGAACTTGGCTTTAAAAACGTCAGTGAATTGTGGCGTGGTAAGTACGACATGCCTGCTGACGAATTCCCTAAAGAACTTGATCGCTTATGGGGTCAGGTCCAGCCGTTTTACGAGTCACTTCACTGTCACGTTCGAGCCAAATTAGGCGAACATTACGGTGAAGACGTGGTACCACAAGACCAACCTATTCCTGCACATCTGTTAGGCAACATGTGGGCGCAAACCTGGGGCAATATCTATGATTTGGTTAAGCCTGAACAGGAAATGAAGGTTCCGGATGTCACCAAAGCATTGAAAGAACAGAATTACGACGAACTAAAGATGGTCAAACAGGCTGAGTCGTTTTTCTCTTCTTTAGGTTTCGAAGAATTACCAGAAACATTCTGGGAGCGTTCACTGTTCCAAAAGCCTGAAGAACGAGATGTGCAGTGCCATGCATCAGCATGGAACCTGGATGATAAGGATGATTTGCGGATAAAAATGTGTATTCAGAAAACAGGTGAAGAATTCAATGTTATTCACCATGAACTGGGCCACAACTATTATCAACGCGCTTATAAGGACCAACCACTGCTTTACCGTGGTTCGGCAAATGATGGATTCCACGAAGCCATTGGCGATACCATTGCGCTGAGTATTACGCCTAAGTATCTGAAACAAATAGGTTTGATCGATACCATTCCAGATGAGTCAAACGACATCGGCATGTTAATGCAGGTTGCGCTGGACAAAATTGCCTTTATTCCATTTGGACTCATGGTAGACCAATGGCGCTGGAAAGTGCTTTCTGGTGAAGTTACTCCAGAAAATTATAATAAAGTATGGTGGGAATTACGCGACAAATACCAGGGCGTAATGGCGCCCGTCTCTCGTGATGCGGACGCTTTCGACCCGGGCGCAAAGTACCACGTACCGGCTAATGTCCCTTACACCCGCTACTTTTTAGCGCACATTTTGCAGTTCCAATTCCATAAAGCATTGTGTGATATCGCAGACGACAAGGGCCCGCTAAACCGCTGCTCTATTTACGGCAGTGAAGAGGCAGGAAAAGCGCTCAACGAAATGCTGGAAATGGGCATGAGCCAACCCTGGCAGGATGCGCTGGAAAAGCTGACTGGTACCAAGCAGATGGACGCCAGCACCATTCAGGCTTATTTCGCGCCACTCAAGAAATGGCTGGACGAACAAAATCAAGGCCGTCAATGCGGCTGGTAATGTTTTACAACTAACTAAAGAAAGCACCGGTAAATAATCCGGTGCTTTTTTTCTGCCAAAAGCGCCCTGCTTTGCCTGGCGATTGCACCGTTTATCGCGTTATGCCATACACTCTGCAAAAACCTTCACCGTTGCTCCATGTTCACTGATGGCAAAGTTGTCTGGTGTACAGCAATACCCCATCCCCTGATAGTCCATGCCTAAGTACTCGAAGGTCAATTTAAACATTTGTTCGAAGCAGTCCGGTGCGCAGGGCTCTACTCCGGTGGCTAACAAACCGGTACGTTTTCCACGTAGCTGGCGTCCATCATCTTTATGGAAATTGAGCAAATCGGTGAGACGGTCCAAAAACACTTTCATCTGGGCGCTGGCAGCGTACCAGTAAACCGGTGAGGCAAAAATAAGTTGATCGTATCTAAGTAGCTGCTCAATCAGTGCAGCAAAATCATCCTGATATCGATTGTCATAATCAAAGGGTGAAATCTGATAATGCGCCAAATCATAAAAATCTGCGTTGAGTAATATTGCCACCTGACGCCCAAAGGCATGTGTATTACCATTGGATCGACTGGAACCGAGTATAATCGCGGTTTTCATCAACTCACCTCATACAAATTTCGTTCTTGTGGAAGATCAGAAAGATATTCAACAAATTCGACTTCATAACCATTGGGATCGATATAATAACAATTCTTACGAAAGCTGGCGTTTGCACCAGACTTATCCACCGCAAAACCTGCGATTTGCAACCGCTTAATCATTGCATCAATATTGTCGGTGACAAAAGCAAAATGCGCTAGACCCATATTGTTACTTTGTAAATTTCTGTTATTACCCACGCCATTATCATTGAATGTGAGGTAAGTATAGTCATCACCAAAATGCAGCCATTTACGCAGGGTACCGTACCACTCGCCTTCACCCTCGCCACGAATTCGCCAGTGCGGGAACGCAGCCTGATAAAATCGTAATGTGCTGTCCATGTCTTTTACAACTAGATTCAAGTGTTCAAGTTTTATCATATTTTTACTCTTCTTCAGAAAACGTGAAAGAGCATGCTAAAACCTGAACTTAGGTTAAGGTAAAGCTATAGACGACAAAACGCTGAAGTAATTTTTAGCTAAAGTTCAATGCAAAATGTAAAGATGTGGCAGACGCAAAAAAGAATCAGCATTATATACCTTTAATAACCAGTTAAGGATTGATGTGCTGCTTTGTCCAATCGCCTTTGCGATCCTGTGTGTAATGCAATCTTTTGTATGGGGTTTGACTGACATCCAGATAATCGACCTTCTCTATCGTCAATTGCACCACGACAAAATTGTGCGGAGGTTTGTCCGACGCTTCTCTTTTTTTTGCCGCATTACCATTAACTGGCTGCCCCGGGATCCCTTCGAAAAATTGCGCCCGTGTGTCAGCTCCTAGTTCGTGCCAGGCTGAGACAATTAAATTGTTGTCGGTTTTTTCGTCTATCAGAACGGCACGACAACTCATGCGATATTGTTCTCGCGTTTCGGCAAAGTACCAGCACACTGCGGTCAGTGCATTTATTTGAAAGTGTTCACACTTTGCACTGCGTGCATCAGTCACAAACTGGAGCCAGTTCTGCTCAACATTCACATCTCTGGCAACCACAGTCCGGTTATGAGGACGCCCTTGTGCATCGACGGAGGCCAACTGAAAAAAGCGTTCAGTTGGGTCTTTTTCAGTTTTTTCGAGAGACTCTTTAAGAAGTTGCTGCCAGTCTGTAAGTTCAGACACGTTTGACCTCCGAAAAAAGGTTGTAAAAGTTTTGGGTGGTTACGTTGGCTACCTCTTCCACACTCACCCCTTTTAACTGAGCAATAAACTCGGCCACTTCTACTACATAGCCCGGCTGGTTCTCTTTACCGCGATGCGGTACCGGCGCCAGCCACGGCGAATCAGTTTCAATTAACAACTTGTCCAGGGGCAATTGCCTTACTACCTCACGCAGTTCCTCGGCAGAATTAAAGGTCACAATACCTGAGATAGAAATATAAAATCCCAGTTCTATTGCCGCCTGCGCCATTTCAAGTGATTCGGTAAAGCAATGCAGTACGCCCTGCGTATGCTCGGCTTTATACTCCTTCAGCAGGGCGATAGTGTCTTCTCTGGCATCGCGGGTGTGAATTATCAATGGCTTTTTAAGCGCATTCGCCACCTTGATATGATCAATAAATGATTGGCGTTGCACGCTTTGGGTATCAGCGCTGTAAAAATAATCCAGGCCGGTTTCCCCCACTGCGACAACGCGGGGATCGCTGGCCTTTTCCAATAACTCGTCATAACTGCACGCATCTTCCTGATGCAATGGATGGACACCACAAGACACTGACACATCATCAAAGTGCCTCACCTTGGCAAGCATGTCATCAAATTCCCGCACAGATACCGAAACGCACAAAAAATGCTGAACACCTCGCTTTCGGGCAAACGCGATGGTTTCATCCAGTTGCGTGTCAGATGTTTTCAATCTATCCAAATGGCAATGTGAATCAACGAACAAAATAACTCCAAATTTACGTCAAATCTAAATGGGAAAACTGAGCCAACAACGTGCTCAAGACCAGTTTTTTATTTACGCCTGGATTTTGTAAATGTACCAGCGCCTTAATGCATTCGTTATACACGGCAAGGGCAGATTGCTTTTGATTGCGAATGTACTGTCGATGGATGTAGTGCTGACACCAACCAACAATACGTTTGGCTTCTTCCTGCCAGTTACCGGCAAACTGCGTCTCGTCTGTGTTACCCGCAATAATACTCTCTAAGCCAGTTATAAAGTCGGCGTATTGAACTCCGCCTGGCTCAGACAAACTGCTTTGCACTTTCAACGGTGCATAGGCATAAGCCTGTAACTGAGCCTCCGTCACTTCCATACCCTGCTGCCTGAGCCATTCCAGGCTTTGTTGTGTAGTGGGCGTTGGCAGGGCGTGCTTCTCACAACGACTCAGGATAGTCGGCAAAATGCGCGAAAGTTGATGGGTAACCAGAATCAAATAGGTATTTGCGGTCGGCTCTTCAAGGGTTTTCAATAACGCGTTCGCTGCCGCTTCCGTCATAGTTTCTGCCGCCGGAATGATGAGTACTTTGTTGCCGCTTAATTGCGACGTACGGCTGAGCTTCGCGATGCTCTCGCGCACCAGATCTACGCCAATTTGACGTTCACTTTGCAACATATGAAAATCAGGATGAGTACCCGCAGCGAACAACTGACAACTCTGGCACTGTTGGCAGGGTTGGTGTTCCGCGGGCAATTTGCATAGCATGATGTTAGCCAGCCGTTCTGCCAACTGCATTTTGCCAATGCCTTCGGTTCCGGTCAGCAAAAGCGCGTGATGCAATCGATTTGCGCTTAATCGATTGACGATAGCGTGATAAGGGGAAAGTAACCAGGGCAACATCAGCTTAAATATCTCAATAACACATTTTTCACTTTATTATGCACTTGCTGCATTTCCTGATTGGCATCCACCATGACGATAGCAGGGTCATCGGCAACCAGCTCCAGATAACGCTTACGTGTGCGTTTGAAAAAATCCATCCCCGCCTGTTCAATTCGATCTAATTCACCACGGCCTCTGGCGCGCTTCAGTCCTTCTTGAGGGTCCACATCCATGTATATGGTTAAATCGGGTTTAAAGCCTTTCAGGGTCATTTCTCGAAGCGATGCCAGCACCTCATTGCTGACGCCACGGCCACCGCCCTGGTAAGCCTGAGTCGATAAATCATGTCGATCGCCCACTACCCATACGTCATTCGCCAACGACGGCTTGATGGTATTATTCAGTAGTTGAAGGCGTGCTGCGTACATCAGCAATAGCTCGGTTTCTACTGCGACATCTTCAACCCAGTTATGCTTTACGCATTCTCTGATTGCCTCAGCCATGGGCGTGCCACCGGGTTCGCGCGTACTGATTGAATCAATCTTTTGCGCAGCCAGCGTTTCCTTAATTAAGCGGATCACAGAACTTTTTCCAGCTCCTTCCAATCCTTCGACGACAATGAATTTACCTTTCATAATTTACTGCTTGTTGGGTTGAATCTGGTATTTATAAACTGCTTCGTTATGCGCTTGCAACGTGGTCGAAAAGTGATGGGAGCCATCGCCTTTCGCCACAAAATAAAGATTTTCGGTGGTGCTGGGGTGCAGCGCAGCATCAATCGCTGGCTTTCCGGCCATGGCGATAGGCGTGGGGGGCAACCCCTTAATTCGATACGTATTATACGGCGATTGCTGCCTGAGATGTTTGCGGGTCAGGTTACCGTCAAACGTGGGTCCTATCCCATAAATTACGGTGGGATCTGTCTGCAAGCGCATATTCGCCTCAAGCCGGTTCACAAATACGCCGGCGATTTCATTACGCTCAGACTCAACCGCGGTTTCCTTTTCTACAATAGAAGCCATGATCAAGGCCTCATACGCCGTTGCGTAGGGCAAGCCTGTTGCGCGGCCTGCCCATGCCTGTTCAAGATAGTGCTGCATTGAGCGCATGGCGCGCGATAATATCTCGCTGGCTTTGGTACCGGCAGTAAAATAATAGGTATCAGCCAGAAGAAGCCCCTCAAGGGTGTCTAAGCCTTCTTCCGGCTGCCAAGGCCAGTTTGCTAGCAAGGCCTGCGTCGTAGCCTCATCGATATCATGTTCAAGATGCGGATGACTGGCCAGCGTCGTCAGCCATTGCGAGTAGGTTAAGCCCTCCACCAGACGCACCGAAAACTGATATTCATCGCCACTGGCAAAATGATCAAATACATCAGCCACTGACATACTTGAATCCAGTTGATAGGTCCCGGCCTTTGCCGATTTTCCTTGATAAGCAAATTTCATCCACAGCTTTATTGATAACGGTTTTGAAGCCAGCCAACCTTGTTGTTCCAATTGTTCTAACAACGCGTGACCGCTGCTGCCCTGCGCGACAGTAAACAATACGGGCTCTTCTAAATTGAGCGGCTTTTCGATATCTGCTATCCACCACTTCACTGCGATAATGAGGGAAACAATGATGAAAACGCAAAGCAGCAGCACCTTAGCCAAACGAGACATATTCATCCTTAAACTCTGATTCAATGGCATGCTGAAGCTGAATCACTTCTGCACAATCATATTCTTTTACTGCGCTTTTTAAGCGTAGACTTTTTATCGGCACCAGTTTCATTAACGCATTACACATAAAAACCGCTGTTGCGTTGGTTAATACACTGACCGGTGATGCACAAATTATCGCATTGTTACCTTGACGGCTAAAATAATCGAGCATAAAACTGCGCATCACGCCTGCTACACCCGCTTGCTCCACCGACGGTGTAAACCAGTTGTCATCAACGCGCCAGAACAAGTTAGCGGCACTCATTTCAATCACATTGCCAGTATAATCACACACAATAACATCGTCTAAATCAGATTCAGCGAGCGACTGTTTAATCAGCACCTGCTCTAATCGGTTAAGGTGTTTACTTCCTGCCAGTAGTGGCTGAGACGCAAGATGTACTTCACTGACGCCGATACGGATGCCGTGGTGCTGCCAGTTGGAATATATCTCAGGAATGCGATGCCAGGAAAAATGAAACCCGGGTTTGTTATGCGTATTACGCAAATAGCCCCTTCCCCCTTCACCACTACTGACTAGTAGTTTGAGGACACCGTTTCGATTGGATTGGATTTCATTGGTCATTGTCGCTCGCAATACACTCTCGTTCAGTTCTAAGCGAAGTTTACTACTGTCAGATATTAAGCGGGATAAATGACGTTCAAATAATGCCACTGCGCCGTTTTCAACCAGCATGGTAGTAAAGATGCCATCACCATAGTTCGCAGCACGGTCATTAATTGTAAACATAAAATTCTAACGGATCTAATGCGTGAATAGTGAAAATCAGCTTGGCAGTATATCAAGGATGAACTAACAATCCAGTTGAATGGTCAAATGCAGGTAATTGTAACCATGAAAAAAAACAGGTTAGTTAACTAAAAGAATTCTGATTTGTCAGTGGCAAAAAAAGAGGTAATAAAACGGTGTCAGTGAAAAAAGAGATAGCGTCAGCTATCTCTTTACCACATCAATCTACACGTTTGAAAATAAGAGAACCGTTGGTTCCACCAAATCCAAACGAGTTGCACAAGGCAAACTCTTGTGAAAACGGTTTGGCTTTATGGGCAACAAAATCTAGATCGCACCCTTCACCCGGGTTATCCAGGTTGATCGTTGGTGGCGCCATTTTGTCTCTAAGCGCTAGAACAGTAAAAATCGCTTCTACTGCGCCCGCAGCGCCAAGCAGGTGACCTGTCATAGACTTGGTCGAACTGACCAGTAATGATTTAGCCGCCTCGCCAAATACCCGTTTAACCGCAGCGACTTCCGCCACATCACCCGCTGGCGTAGACGTACCGTGAGCATTGATATAACCGATTTTATCAACGGTTAAACCCGCATCTTTCAGTGCGTTCTCCATTGAGGCCGCAGCACCTTCTCCAGATTCGGGTGGCGAGGTCATGTGATAGGCATCACCACTCATACCAAAACCAACCAGTTCTGCGTAGATGGTAGCCCCTCTCGCCTTGGCTGCTTCGTATTCCTCAAGCATCACAACACCGGCACCTTCACCCATCACAAAACCGTCACGATCTTTATCCCAGGGGCGACTGGCCGCTGTCGGATCGTCGTTGCGACTGGATAAGGCGCGCGCAGCTGCAAAGCCTGAAACGCCCAGCGGCGTAATAGAAGCTTCAGCGCCACCGGCCAACATGGCATCGGCATCGCCATACGCTATGGTGCGTGCAGCCACACCAATATTATGAACTCCTGTGGTACAGGCGGTCACAATATTTAAATTTGGTCCTTTCAGGCCTTCCATTATGGACAGGAAGCCAGAAATCATATTCGTGATAGTCGATGGTACAAAGAAAGGTGAAACCCGTTTTGGCCCGCTGTTAAGCAGCTTGGAATGATTAGCTTCAATCATTTCCAGACCACCAATGCCTGAACCAATGGCCACGCCCACACGATGAGCATTGTTTGCATCCACTATAAAACCGGAATGTGCCAGCGCCTGCTTACCCGCAGCGACACCGAACTGGATAAACCGGTCCATTTTCTTTGCTTCTTTCTTATCAATATATTCCTGCGGATCAAAGTCATTAACCTGACCAGCAAATCGGGTTGAATAGTTACTACAATCAAAAAGAGTGATATCTCCAATACCACTTTCGCCCGCAAGCAAACGCTGCCAGGTCTGATCAACCGACTGACCCAGTGGAGATAACATGCCAAGACCAGTAACCACTACGCGACGTTTTGTCACAAAAAGCCCTCGCATTGGAACTAAGGTAGGTAAAACAGAAAACGGCTCGAGAGAGCCGCTTTGCTAGAGTGTCTTACGCGTCTTTATTCGCGTTGATGTAGTCGATTGCAGACTGAACTGTAGTAATCTTTTCAGCTTCTTCGTCTGGAATCTCAGTATCAAACTCTTCTTCCAGCGCCATTACCAGCTCTACAGTGTCAAGTGAATCTGCGCCTAAGTCATCTACAAATGAGGCTTCAGGTTTTACTTCTTCTTCTTTCACGCCAAGCTGCTCAACGATGATCTTTTTAACGCGTTCTTCAATGTTACTCATAATTCTAGGTTTCCCTTAACGTCACTAGATATAAAATTTTCGCTAGTTTATTTTGCAAGATATCAGCTTGCAAGCCCCAGATGAAACTTCTTTTCTGGTCAAACCAGCGATCTACCAAAGTCTAATGAACAATTAATTAACGTGCAAGCACCTTAACTAATTGTTCACAAAAGAAATTAATTGCGATAAAACGCAATTAACTCATAAACATGCCACCATTCACATGAATAGTTTCACCTGAGATATACGCCGCCCCTTCGCTTACTAAAAAGGCAACGGTTGCAGCAATTTCTTCCGGCTTCCCTAGCCTGTTGGCAGGAATGTCCTTAAAGATCGCCTCTCTTTGCTCATCTGTCAATGATTTAGTCATGTCGGTATCGATGAATCCGGGCGCAACAACGTTAATTGTAATGCCACGAGACGCCACTTCACGCGCCATGGATTTGGTGAAGCCGACCACTCCCGCTTTTGCTGCAGCGTAATTCGCCTGGCCTGGATTGCCTGTGCTGCCCACCACCGAGCCCACATTAACAATACGACCATAGCGCTTTTTCATCATGCCGCGCAGCACCGCTTTTGACAGTAAAAAAATAGAAGTCAGATTGGTATCTAAGATATCACTCCACTCTTCTTCTTTCATTCGCATCAACAAATTATCTCGCGTGATGCCTGCATTATTAACTAAAATATCAATACTGCCAAACTCATCATTGATTGCCTTAAGGCCATCATCGATCGACGCTTTGTCGGTGACATTCAGCACCATGCCTTTACCACCCGAAGTATTTAGATACTCGGTAATGGCATCGGCACCATTGGGCGAAGTGGCAGTACCAATAACCTTCGCTCCCTGACTCGCCAATTCCAGGGCGATGGCTTTGCCAATTCCCCGCGACGCGCCAGTGACTAACACCACTTTGTCGTTTAATTGATTTTGCATCATTATTTTTAACCTTTTACATTACAATTCAGCAAGTGATTCAGGTGTGTTGATCGCTGAGGCCTGTAATGACTTGTCGATACGTTTGGCCAGACCTGTTAACACTTTACCGGGGCCTACTTCCAGCAGGCTGGTTACGCCCTGCGCGGCCATAAACTCAACCGTTCTGGTCCACTGTACGGGGCAATATAACTGACGAACTAATGCGCTTTTAATCGCCGCTGGATCGGTTTCAATGGTGACATCGACATTATTGATCACCGCAATTTGAGGCGATTTAATTTCAATTTCCTGCAATGCCTGCTCAAGTTTTTCGGCAGCCGGGCGCATTAAATCACAATGTGACGGCACACTGACCGCAAGCGGTAATGCACGTTTTGCACCGGCTTCTTTGCAGGCTTCACCGGCTTTTTCGGCCGCATTTTTTTCGCCTGCAATCACCACCTGACCAGGGGAATTAAAGTTAACTGGCGAGATGACCTGACCGGTGTCGCTGGCAATTTGCTGACAGATTTGTGCAATCTTGTCATCCTCGAGCCCGATAATGGCATACATGGCACCCGTTCCAGCAGGAACAGCCTGTTGCATAAATTGACCGCGAGCTTCTACCAGTTTGACCGCATCCGCAAAATTGAGTGCGCCTGCACAGACTAACGCTGAATATTCGCCTAAACTGTGGCCGGCCAGATAAGCATAGCTTGAGCTTTGTGCGGCCATGGCGCGCCATATCGCCACACTGGCGGTTAAAATGGCAGGTTGGGTAACGTGAGTTTCATCAAGTTTATTGTCTTTGTTTTCCTGCACTGTCGCCCATAAATCGTAACCTAGCACTTCTGATGCCTCACCAAACGTATCGGTAATCACAGAGTGAGACTGCGCCAGATCATTGAGCATACCAGTAGACTGTGATCCCTGACCGGGAAACACGCATGCAGTCGTGGTCATAAATATTCCTTATCGAAAACAGATAATTTAATAACGAACAAGAGCAGAAGCCCAGGCAAATCCACCACCAAATGCTTCCAGCAACAGGTGTTGACCACGCTGGATTCGACCATCTCTGATAGCAGTATCCAAAGCGGTAGGGACCGTTGCCGCGGAAGTATTGCCGTAGTTTTCCAAAGTAAGAACCACCTGATCTAACGACATATCTAATTTTTTTGCCGTTGCTTTGATAATTCTGAAGTTGGCCTGATGCGGCACCAGCCAGTCCAGGTCAGACTTTGCCATATTGTTGGCCGCCAGTGTTTCTTCCACCACTTCTGAGAGCTTATTTACCGCGACTTTGAAGACTTCATTGCCCTTCATGACGCCCCAATTGTCGTGGATGGATTGTTCATCACCACGTGTAGGGTTGCCAACATAAAGTAAATTGCCATAAGAGCCGGCAGCATGAATGTGCGTAGACAAGATCCCGGGTTCGTCACTGGCTTCGATAACCGTTGCCCCCGCCGCATCACCAAATAAAATCACCATGGTGCGGTCGGCAGGGTTAACCAGACGACTCAAGCAGTCTGTACCCACCACTAAAATGCGTTTTGCCATGCCGGACTTAATGTATTGATCAGCCACACTTAGCGCGTAGCAGTACCCGGCACAAGCCGCTGCAACGTCAAACGCAGGGATCCCATCAAGGCCTAAAATCTGTTGAATCTCGCAGGCTGAAGATGGCAGTGCATAACGACCACTGGTAGTGGCGCATACAATCATATCAATCGATTTAAGATCAATATCGGCCGCTTCAATTGCTTTTTTACTTGCTTCAGCGCCCATTGTCGCAGCAGTTTCATCTGCGCCAATGATGCGGCGTTCTTTAATGCCGGTGCGGTCAGTTATCCATTTATCGCTGGTATCGACCATCAGTTCAAGGTCAGCGTTCGTTCTTACTTCGCTGGGATAATAACTACCGGTTCCAATAATTCGGGAAAATTTGCTCAAAGCTGCTCCAACAAAACGGTTTCTATTTTGTTTTTAATTTTTTCTGGTACACCAATTCGCGCTTCCTGCATTGCTTCTACAATGGCATAGTAAAAAGCGTCTGAAGAGGCATTGCCATGACTCTTTACAACAATTCCGCGCAATCCTATCAAACTGGCGCCGTTATACTGGTCGGGGTTCACCCGATTATAGATAGATTTTAATAACGGCAGGGCAATTTTCGCCATCATGCGGGTAAATAAATTCGCCTGAGACTGTTGCCGTAGCTCGCTTATAACCAGTTTAGCCAATCCTTCACTGGATTTTAATGCCACGTTACCGGTGAAGCCATCGGTTACTACCACATCGGCGTTATCGGTGAAAATGTCATCACCTTCGACATAGCCTATATAGTTAAGTTCTGCTGCTTGCTTAAATAACTGGTCAGCATGTTTGACCTGAGCATTGCCTTTAATATCTTCTTCACCGACGTTCAGCAGCGCCACTCTGGGGTTTTCAATGCCACTAATCTGCTCTGCTAGCACTGACCCCATAACACCATACTGAAACAAAGTTTCTGACGTACAGTTCACATTGGCACCTAAGTCCAGCAAAAATACTTTATGATGATCAGCCGTCGGCATCATCGAAATCAACGCGGGTCGGTCAATACCAGGTAAGGTTTTGAGAATATAGAACGCCAGGGTTAATAACGCCCCGGTATTACCTGCGCTAACACAGGCATCAGCTACACCTTCATTTACGAGTTCAATTACCCTGCGCATCGACGAGGATTTTTTAGTGCGTAACGCTGAGGTGGGTGATTCCCCCATTTCCACTACCTGTTCGCAATGTTCCAGGGTGACACGTTCGCGTTGCTGAGTTGTCAACGATTGCAGATAAGGCGCAATAGCTGATTCTTTACCACATAATATGAAATGGAATTCAGCATGCTGCTGAATAGCTTTGATAGCTGCGGGAAGAGTAACTGGGGGACCATGATCGCCCCCCATGATATCTAACGCAATGGTTAGTTTAGACAAAATTGTTAACCGGTCGCTTAGCGATCGATGACTTTTTTGCCTTTATAGTAACCGTCAACGGTTACGTGATGACGACGGTGTGTTTCACCCGACGTTGAATCGACAGACAAAGTCGCGCCTGTCAATGCATCGTGTGAACGACGCATGCCGCGCTTAGAACGCGTTTTACGATTTTGTTGTACTGCCATAACTTACTCCTGGTCTCGCTTAAGTTCTTTCAAAACCGCGAAAGGGTTTGGTCGCTCTTGTTCCGGTGAAATTTTGCCAAACTGCATATCATCTTCACCCACCGGGCAATCCTCCTCTGCATGAAGGGCTACCAGGGGCAACGACAAAATCAATTCGTCTTCAAATAACTGAAGTAAATTAACTTCTCCATGGTCGTTGACCTCTACCGGATCGTAAGCTTCGGGTAATACTTCAGTATCTTCTGACCCCTGCACTGGGCTGTAACAGAATTCTACATGAAGCGGGTAAGTAAACTCACCATTACACCGCTGACAGATAAGTGATACTTGTGTCGACAAGTTGCCGTGAAAAACAGTAAGACCCTGCGCGTCTTTTTCGAACTGCACTTCCACTTCAACTGCATCGTCACAGGTGACAACAGCATCTAATAGCCTTTCCATATCTTTGGATGCAACAATACCCTGATAATCAGAGCGTTTCATTGCACTCTTGAATGGATCGACCGATTGCGGTAATTTCACTTTCTGCATAGGGCGCGCATAATATAGAGTCAACCGTTTTATGTCAAAGGTTTGTTCACTTTAACCCGTCATTTTTTGTACTGCTAAATGCATACCTTGCTACATGTCGGGTCAGGTAACCTCAATTTCGCCACAAACAGGCGTCTACTCAGTATTATAGAAAAAGGTTATGTCAGCAAAAATTATCTTAGCCAGCTCATCACCCTACCGCAAACAACAGTTGGCCCAGCTAGGGTTGAAGGTCGATTCAGCCTCGCCGGATATTGACGAATCGCCCCATTCAGCTGAGGCACCACAACAGCTGGCCGAAAGACTCGCATTGGCGAAAGCCCGTAAAATTGCAGAACAGTTTCCTGACGCCATTGTCATCGGTAGTGATCAGACTGCCAGCGTTGACATTAATGGTGAAGCGCTATTACTGGGAAAAGCGGGCAACTTCACCAAGGCGAAACAACAACTCACTCAGTGTCAGGGAAAAACCGTCATATTCTACAGCGTAGTCTGTTTGCACTGCGCGAGCAGCAACAAACAGCTGGTGCGCACTGAAATCACCAAAGTCAACTTCAGGCAGTTAAGCGACGCCGATATCGACGCCTATTTACACTGCGAGCAGCCTTACGACTGCGCAGGGAGTTTTAAAGCAGAAGGCAAAGGCATATTGTTACTCGACGAGCTGAGTTCCCGCGACCCCAACGCATTAATAGGTATGCCGGTAATTTTATTGCGTGAAATGCTGGCCGAATTCGATATCGATTTGCTTAGACTGGCTACTCAACCCGTGGCCTGAGTGTCATTAAATAAAAATTTACTGAGTTCTTCGATACTGTGCACTATGGTTAACGGCTCATGCGCTTGCAGGTTTACCGCTGCATGCACACCGTAAGACACGCCCACTCTATCCATGCCTATCGCCTGTGCCATGGCCATATCGTAAGTGGTGTCACCGACCATTAGTGCCTTCTCGGCAGAGATACCGGTTTCAGCTAAAATTTGTAACAGCATGTCAGGTGAAGGTTTAGAATCGGCTTCATCAGCACAACGCGAAACGGAAAAGAATTGCCCGGTATCGGTATTACGCCACGCTCTGTCCAGTCCTCGTCGCGCTTTTCCCGTAGCAACGCCGAGGGTAAGCCCACGGGCCTTTAACTGCGCCAGCATTGTCTCCACCCCGTCAAATAACGGACAGGGGGTGGTATCTTTTTGCAGATAAATCGTTTTGTACACCTGTGTCAGGCGCTCTGCAGTTGCTTCATCTTCAATTTGAAACAGCTGCTTGATAGCAGGTTTTAAACTGATGCCGATAATGTGACTGACCTGCTCAAACGTCGGTACCGGTAAGTCGCACTCGCGTGCTGCAATTTGCATACAACTGACAATTTTGGCCGCTGAATCCATTAAGGTGCCATCCCAGTCAAAGATAATGAGTTCGTACTGCTTCATGCTAACTGCCTTAAAATACTTTGTAGCTGCTCATCCAATGGTGCTTCAAACGAAATCCGTTGCTCTGTTTTAGGATGTAATAAACTGATTTTTACTGCGTGCAAAAACAGGCGTTGTAACCCTTTACTCTGCACATAGGCATCAAATTCTGCATCACCATACTTTGGATCACAGGCGATGGGGTGGCCTGCGTGCTGGCAATGCACCCGGATTTGATGCGTCCGTCCTGTTATCGGGGAGGCTTCAACTAAGGTTGCCTGGTCAAATTGCTGTAAAATACGATAGCGGGTTTCCGACGGTTTTCCCTGTTCGTTAACATTGACCAGTCGCTCACCGGACTGCAAAACGTTTTTTTGCAATGGTGCTTTCACTTTAAATCGCGTTTCCGGCCACTGCCCGGCAACCAATGCCTGATAGCGCTTATCCATTTGACCGTGGCGAAGTTGTTCGTGCATGTGTCTGAGTGCAGACCGCTTTTTGGCGATTAAAATACAACCGGAGGTATCACGATCCAGACGATGCACCAGTTCCAGAAACTTCGCTTCAGGGCGCAGCGCCCGCAAACCTTCTATCAAGCCAAAACTTAAGCCACTGCCACCGTGCACCGCTGTACCTGAGGCTTTATTGATCACCAGCAAACGGTCGTCTTCAAACAGAATCTGTGATTCCAGTTCAGCCACCTTTTGCAATTTAGGGGAAGGCGTAGACGGGGTTTCCGATACCCTTACCGGAGGCACCCTCACCACGTCATTGGCACATAGCTTGTATTCAGGTTTCACGCGCCCTTTATTTACGCGCACCTCACCCTTGCGCAGGATGCGATAGATCATGCTCTTGGGCACGCCCTTTAACTGCGTTTTTAAAAAGTTATCAATACGCTGACCAGCATACTCCTCGTCAACGTCGATAAATCTGACTGTATTATTCACTTCTGTTTTCATGGCGCGCAGTATACTGCATTCAGTTGCGACAAGGCTATGCTTTGACGTAAACAAAATTGGCGTGCCCTAATATGTATTGGCGCTAACTATAGAGGCAAACCCGTGCCTGCATTGCGGGTACACCTGATTTAGCCGTCATTGCTTTGAGAAGTGCAACGAGAATAGTGAAAAGGAACAAAGGATTTCTTGCTAAGTTGCTTAGTTTAATGCCATAATCCCTATGTTTTATTTTCAGAAGTTAAGAGCGTGTTGATCTTTGCGGTTTAAAAACGAAACTGTAAAGGTCAATACGCTCCATGAAAATAAAATCGGTTGAACAAACTGTTAAGTAAAAACCATGCTCTTTCGCGTTGGCCAGCCTAAAAATGTAAGCGCCAAAGTAGTAAAAAATGCAGTACTAAAGCATTTTTGAACACCCTGCGATATGACGTAACAAACAACGAAGTTCGCCGTTTAGTATTACAGAATTGAATTGACAGCTATGTTGGCAAAAAGCCAGTGTAGAAAATTACATTTGAATAGTTATCAGGGCAGTCGTTCCCGACACCCAAGAGACGCGCTTACATGAGAATCTTAGCGCTAAAAAAAGTATTTATTGGGTAATGCGACATAACAACAGAGTCCCCGTCCAGCCGTGAGGTTGCGCGGTGAGGGTTTGCACATGTCACTTTAATTTTGTGTCTAGGCGGCTGTTTATGCAGAGTTAGATACAATGAAAAGAATGTTAATAAATGCAACTCAACAAGAAGAGTTGCGGGTTGCCCTGGTTGATGGGCAACGGTTGTACGATCTTGATATAGAAAGTCCTGGACACGAGCAAAAAAAAGCCAACATCTATAAAGGCAAAATAACGCGGGTTGAACCCAGTTTAGAAGCTGCCTTTGTCGATTACGGCGCAGAACGTCACGGTTTCCTTCCCTTAAAAGAAATTGCCCGCACTTACTTCCCTGATGGCTACAGATTTGACGGCCGTCCTAACATCAAAGACGTGATCAAAGAAGGTCAGGAAGTCATTGTTCAGATTGACAAAGAAGAGCGCGGCCAAAAAGGCGCGGCGTTAACCACGTTTTTGTCTCTTGCTGGCAGCTATTTGGTACTAATGCCAAACAATCCGCGTGCTGGCGGTATCTCCCGTCGTATTGAGGGCGATGAGCGCACCGAGCTTAAAGATTCGCTGAATAAACTTAACCTGCCTGAAGGTATGGGTTTAATCGTGCGTACCGCGGGTGTGGGCAAATCGTTTGAAGAATTAGACTGGGACTTAAAAGTGCTGCTTACCCACTGGGAAGCGGTTTCAAATGTCGCTAAAGAGCGCTCGGCTCCCTTCCTGATCCATCAGGAAAGCAATGTTATTGTCAGAGCGATTCGCGATTATCTTCGTCGAGACATTGGTGAAATCCTAATCGATAAAACCAGCGTCTACGAGCAGGCGTTACAACATATTCGCCTGGTTCGCCCTGATTTTGCTAACCGCGTTAAACAGTATAATGGTGACGTACCGTTATTCAGTCATTTCCAAATTGAAAGCCAGATAGAATCAGCTTTTCAACGTGAAGTGCGCCTGCCTTCTGGTGGTTCTATTGTTATTGACCCAACCGAAGCGTTGACATCCATTGATATCAACTCAGCGCGCGCGACCAAAGGTGGTGACATCGAGGAAACCGCGTTCAATACCAACCTGGAAGCAGCCGACGAGATTGCCCGTCAGTTACGCTTACGTGACCTGGGTGGCCTGGTTGTGATTGACTTTATTGACATGACTCCGGTACGCCATCAACGCGAAGTTGAAAACCGCATGAAAGACGCGGTCAGAAACGATCGCGCCCGAGTGCAGCTAGGCCGTATTTCGCGTTTCGGGTTGTTAGAAATGTCCCGTCAGCGTCTGCGTCCGTCTTTAGGGGAATCAGCGCATCACGTATGTCCTCGCTGTTCCGGGCATGGCACCATACGCGGCACTGAATCACTGGCGTTATCTATTTTGCGTATTATCGAAGAAGAAGCGATCAAAGATAATACCGGTCAAATTGAAGCGCAGTTGCCGGTCTCGGTAGCCACCTATCTGCTGAACGAAAAACGTCGCTCAGTGCGCACCATCGAAAAACGCTATGGCGTTGAGCTGGTACTCATTCCTAACGCGAATCTGCAGACACCACACTATCAGGTCACCCGCAGACGCCCGGAAGAGAAAGTTAACGAAGTCAGCTATAACATTGAATTAGCGGAGCTGAGTGAAGCAGAAACCACTAAGCCTTCTGCCGCAATTGGTAAGCGCGAAGAGCCTGCGCTCCAGGGGCTGGTTGCGCCAACACAGGCACCAGTGGTTACCCAGACGGAACGAAAAGTAGAGAAACCTTCAGACTCATTGGTGAAGAAGATTTCTGGCTGGATTAAAAATTTGTTCTCTGCCGGTAGCGAGCAAGAAGAAAGTAAATCAACCAGCGACAATCGCAATAAGCCATCATCACGTTCCCGCTCACGCAGTGACGACGACAGAAAGCCACGTCGCCCACGTAGTAATAAGAACAAACGTAATGAGCGCCCCTCGCAGGACAGCCGAGACGATTCTAACCAGCGCTCAGATGATAAGCGTTCGCGTAATAAGAATCGTAACCGCAGAAACACGCAGGATGATAATGTAAAAACGCAGGATAATGCGGTAAAAGCGCAGGATAATACCGAATCAAAAGATGGACAGGACAAATCCTCATCCAATCGCAAGAAGCAGGTTGCCGAGCGTCGTAAGCGTCGCGATGGCAGACGCAGTGTTCGCGTTCAGGATGCTGACAGCAGTGTGGAAACTCAGCAAGTTGGCCAGGCCGAAGAATCCGTTGAAAAAACGGTGACTAAGCCCACCCGACAGGCTGAAAAACCTGCACCAAAACGTGCTGAAAAATCGACTGAAAAGCAACCGGAGGCAAAGCCTGCTGCTAAATCAGCACCAGAAAAGCCGGCAGCCACACACACAGATGCCAGTGAAGAAAAAGCTGAGCAGGTAACCGAGCCTGAAGTGGCTGCAAATGACCAGGACGAGAACGAAAGTGCAGCAGCTCGTAGTAGAAGCAGACGCTCTCCTCGTCACGTGCGCGCAGCGGGTCAACGTCGTAAAAAGACTGGCGATAAAGCAGACGGTGAAGAAGCCACCCCTGAGGCCACGACAGCCCGTGCTGAAGTCAAACAGGATGAGTTACAGTTTGACTTACCTGACGATACAGCAGTGCAACAAGCAGCAAAAGAAAACACTACATCTGAGGTTTCCTCACAGCAGGAAGAACCCAAGCAGGTTGAAATTGACCTTGCTGGTGAATCTGCCGTCGCGGCAGAACCTGAAGTGAAAGACCAGGTTGTTCAAAGCGACGCCGGGCAGGAAACTGTAACTGACGAGATCGTAGCGCCGGAGAAAACCAGTAAAGCGGTTGAACCTGGGTCTGGCAAGTCCACGGCCCCCGTCTGGATGGCAAGTAGTAAAGGCAAGGTAAATGTTTCACACCCTACTGCGCTTCCAGCAGAAGTTGAAGCAAGCTTTGGTGAAATAGCGCTAAACGCGCGCGCTGACTCGTCGCGTCCTTCACTTGACGTTTCAGGACGATTGGCCAGCATGGAGTTTAAAAAGTCTGGTGCCAATGCACCTATGACACTACCTCCAAGTCAATAACTGTGAATCGGCCACACTCATGGTGTGGCCTTTTTTATGTCTACACCCAATCATTTTGTCGACACCCTAAAGCAGCATCTGCCTCTCTTAGCCCATAATGATATTGAGTTAATTCAGCCATTGTGGAACGACTATGGCTACTGTGTTCGCTGCGTACTTCAGCATGGCGGCCCTGTTGTGGTAAAGATAGTAGAACTACCGCAATCAATAAGCCAACACCCTAAAGGTTGGGCAACTCAACACAGCCACTTACGCAAGTGCCGCTCTTTTGACGTGGAAATGCACTTTTACCGGTATTTTGCGAAACAGACCTCCCTCCCCCCATTACCACAGCCATATAGATTAAAAAAGTTAGACAACGGCTGGCTGTTCGCGTTAGCCGATCTTAAGGACCAGGGCTTTATACGCACGACCACCGAACTATCCGTCAACCAATGTTTCACCGTGTTGGACTGGCTGGCCAACTTCCACGCGCGTTTTTTACACCACCCTGCTGAGGGTTTGTGGCAACAAGGTGGCTATTGGCATTTAAGTACCCGTGAGGACGAATATAAACAGACGCAAGACGGTGAATTAAAAGCGGCTGCACACCGATTGGATGAGCTACAGCGTGCCTGCGCTTATCAAACGATCATCCACGGTGACGCCAAAGTGGCGAATTTCTGCTTTAGTGCTGACTTTGCCCGCTGTGCAGCGGTAGACTTTCAGTACCCCGGATGCGCGCCGGGCATTGTTGATGTGGCGTATTTTATTGGTAGTGCGTTAAGTGATGAAGATCAGCTAGCCTGTTGGGAAGCGTGCCTTGACCGCTATTTCTGTACACTTGCAGGTGCGTTGTCAGCAAGCCAGGAAGGACATCAGATAAAACAGCTGGAGCGTGCCTGGAGAAACCTGTACCCCATCGCTTGTGCTGACTTTCATCGCTTCCTGGCTGGTTGGTCACCCCAGCATTGGAAGATCAACGAACATCTGCAGCAACAAACGGCGCTTGCGCTAGCCATAATTGAAAAAGACAAGTGTTAGCTCAACGCTGACCTGAAGCGGGATCCCACTTCTGTAACAGCGCGTCGAACTTCCCTTCTTCGATGAACTGTGCAACGCCCTCATCAAATTGACGGGCAATAGCTGCATCCAGCGCAATGCCGCCATAGTGTTTGACCGGAAAAATGGGGTGCGTGGTCACTTCAAGTTCAGCGTGTTGCTCATTCAATATGTAATGAAGCAAGCGACTTTCGCCAACCACAATATCCGCCCGCTCAAAGGCAAGTAGCTTAACCTGCACCTCACGCTCTGCTAATTCAATATAATTAGAAAAAGAAACTGCCTGTTCAAACTCAGGGCCTAACACATGCTGTGCATGTTGATATGCCACAATACGCTTATTGCGCAGATCACTTATGTTCTCCAGCTTCACCCCATCAGCTTTACGGGTTATTGCGACATCATGATACGGGAGATAACGCACGGTGCGCGTCCCCACAGCGGACGCAAATGCTGCCGGGCTGGCAAAATCGAACTTTTGTTCGTTAAATTCTTTAATTAATCGGTTATAAGGCAGAACGGCAAATTGGGTGGTGTAACCTAATTCGGTAAATACTGCTCTGATGGCTTCAACATCGATACCGGTAGCATCACCGTTCTCATCATAATAGGCCCAGGGCGGACCCACATTAACTGCAATCATTAACGGAGTGTCTTTTGCCGAAGCAGAAAACGAAAATAGCACCAATATCGCAGAAATTAATTTAAATTTCATGAATGTTATTATTATTATTGTTACCGCTAGAGTAAGAGTATACCCCGACACATTCACCAATTGCTATTTTTTAATCACTTATAAAAGAGTACCTTAGCGATCAGGCGATAAAAATTTTATGCCATATGCAGAAAATACTATGTGTGACGGGGTTGAGGCATATGCGAAATATTCAGCATTTCAGTTAAGTCGCCAAAGGGAGCCGGGAATAAACGGCACAACATTTCACACCACCCTGACATTCTTAGCCAGCGTTTTAAACCGTCCACCATTTTTCTGCACTACCGTAATAGTCACATTGCCGCCTTTACTGGTATGCACATCACGCACTAAACCAGACTTGCCCTTGTGGGTGCCAGCGACCACCTCACAGGCATCGCCATCTTTAATTTCCATATTTCTCTCTTTACTTTACTGTCAAATGACCATGTTACTACCGCAATCACTTCTAACTTAACTGCTTATATTCCACATTACGGCAGTAAATAATTTATCGTGGTTAGCAGGTGTGATCACCCCTTCCCACGCTGTTTATCGCATTGCAGACGTGTTCTTTTATCAATTATAGCGGCACTTGACTGAATTGAGACGTAGGGTATTGAAATGACCAATCTATTTAACAGGGTAACTACGGGGTGGTCATTAGCGTTGCCAAACACTAGTAGAGGCGGCAACTTAAGCGATGGATGCAGTCGAATCTGCAGATCACATGGCTAGCACGTTTACTTCTTTGTAGTCTCATCGGCAGGCAAATCATTGCAAAGGTGACAATGAACATTTTTACGAAAAATATAAGCTCGGCGAAGGGCAAACACAGTGATTGAAAGCGTCGTCCAAAGCAAACCAAATTCGATACTATAAGCGATAGCGTGTCCTTTGAGATACTGTACCCCTGCAAGAAGCAAAAATATCAGTGGAAACGCAATGCTATATTGCACCAGCCATTTTGTTATCGGCATCGTATCTCCTCCGCACTGTTGATAATTTTTCTTCAGCATACAGCGTTAACATAGCAGTTTTTGAATGGCATACAAGCCCTACCGCGACAACCTTATCCTGATGCAAACACCTCTCAATTTGCAGATTAATTCGACCAGACGCCATTGGTCACCTGACAATCTACGGAGTCCAGCGCCATATGCAAGGTTAATCCCAATCCCACTAGCCTGCTTTTAGGGAACAAAATTAACAATATATACAGCGGTATTAACCACACTTTATGTAGCGGATGAAAACCAATACTACAGCGCTGGGGATCATATATTGGAGTAGCGAGAAGATGATCCAAATCTACCAGCATCGTCAGCATGAGGATCAGGTAAGCCCATTTCCAATTGTTTCGATAAAATGCAGCAACAATTAAAAGAGGAATAATAAAATGTAACGCCAAATGGACCATCTGCCTCTCCGTTAACGCAAAAAACTGGAGTGATTAATTTTTATTGCGGCTCACTGTGGCCAGATAATGCTACTTACTTCGCTTAATCGGGAATAGCCCGAACCAGAAAGCGCCTTCTAAGATAAAGCCCAGAATAATAAATATAAACATCCCCGTTTGATTACCCCAACTATACGAAGATATTGCTGCTATAAGTAACGCGAAAATAATAAAGTAACGGTAAATAGATTTCATTGTTTCACTGCTTAAAATTATGCCCATTCAAGGGCTGTGGCCACACAAGATTTAACAGAAACGAGACCAACAAGGCTGCTTCATGCCTGCTCCAGTAAATTTAATGACAGGTTTTAATGATCATTTTATACCGTTAACTCGCTGGTATTGATATAACCCTGATAGCGCATTGTACAACCCTGCCGCCATGGTGAAATCGTGCCCCACATCGTTAAATTCGTTCAGTCTTAAGGTTAAATCGATTGAACGGTTTTCCAAAATGGTAGCTGCAAATAAGTCATACACCGAGCGCATCTCGCCACCTTCACTGCCAATATTCATATACAGATAGGTGCCGACCTCGTTTTCTGCAACCACATACTGCTGGGCCGATTTGGCTGTCTCTCTTGCCCCCCACCAAACAGCGGGGCTAAAAGCCAGATGGGATTGAAAAAGGTGGGGCCGTGAATGAAAACTATGGATAACGGTCAGTCCCGCCACTGAGTGACCAGCGATGGTATTAAGCGGGATTGTTCGATAGTTCTCATTGATGCGTGGGATCAGTTCTTTTTCTATAAAGTCTAAAAAATTATCTGCTCCCCCTCCCTTTCCTACCGGCCCCCTTGGGTCCTTATTGATGGTCGGCGCAAATTCATCTAAACGATCGTTAACGTCTATGCTCACTACGATATGTTCATAAGAACCCGCTGATAAATAAAGCCTCTCAAGCATGCCTTTGAGCATGCTTTGATTTGCTCTACCGTCCAATAAGTAAATAACGGGGTAATTTTTCAACATCTCAGTTTCGTAGGACGGTGGCAGAGTAATATCCACCTGGGGCGACTGCGCATGCACGAGCGAGCAAAACAACATGGAGAGTAACAGATGAAGAGCTTTCAAATTAAGAAATTTCTTTTTCAAAGGTGATAACCAACGGCCGTTAACGTTCGGTAAGGTTTAAGTTATCCCACTATATCGTAAGTAACGGCTGTCGTCACCGCTCACATAAAGATTGAGAATCATACACTTAACCAGATCAAACTGGTGGCGGGGAAATATAGTAAATCGCGGCAGACACCCCTTCATTACAATGAACGGTACCGGTTCAAATAATGTACTTGCGCATGAGGCGCAAACGACAATTGGTCAGCCGGTAATAATGCGTCGGCTAATAGCATAGCTAATTAAGCGCGATATTTTAAAGGGTAACTCCAATCGTGCTGACAATTCACACGCGGCTGGTTTTGTTTAAAAGGAGCACCGACATAAACCCTAGAAGAGGTAATAACACCAGGGTTAAAAATTGCGGAGCATCCAAGATGGCTGCGGATAAAATTGCCGAGGCCCATAACAGGCTGATAGCACTATTTTTTTTATTGCATAGTTTCATCACACACTCCATCAAGAATTGAGATTACACCTGCTAACTTAGCAATTAATTTCAACCTTGCCTACTTTTTGCGCGTATTTTTACATATTAACGGCAGTGATATCCTTGAATATCAGTGGAACCAAATAATCATGCCATCACTGATTTAGTCCAAGTTCTTTTTGCATTTTCTTTGTAAGCCCCAGGGAAACAATCCTGTATGACTCTGAAAGATAATATTCAAGCTCATCGCCTTCAGCCAGGCTGCAGTCATAGAGTTGTATCCATTTCATGCCTCTCGATGCAAGGTAAGGCGCTGGCCTGAAGCCGGGTTTTGCCGCTAAAAAATGATAGTTTTGTTCGGATGTTTTAAATGTAAACGCTGCACTGCCTGTTTTTTCCCAGCCGCCAATCGCGAACACTTTTCCGCCTACTTTCCACACATCTGAATTACCCCACTGAACCACATGCGTTGTGGCTCGGAAAGCCTTGCAAAAAGAGTTGAATTCATCGTAATTCATTGGGTTACTCTGACGGGCAAATAATACCATCACAATAAATTAGCACATGTGGACAACACGTGAGCGAAGTGAATGTATTTATCCCTTCGCTATATTTTACTAGCTTCATTCAATGAGGCATTTTGAGAAATAATCGCTGACCATTGCTCACTTGTTTTAACTTCTGAACCGCCCTCAATTAATATCCCCTGTTGGTCTACTCGGATTATATAAGGAAGAGAACCGCTATAATTAGCGAAAAGCCGCTCACGAAGCACGGATTTAGCATCGGCTGACTTCCATACCTCTCCTGAGAACCCCGTTTTTGCTAACATTCTTTTAAGCTTAATCCAATCTTCGTCTAGGGATACGGCAACAATGCGAACAGTTGGCGGAGTATTTTTAATTGCTTTGTCTAAGTTTTCCAATGTTCCATAGCAAGGCGAGCACCAAGACGCAAAAAAGTAAGCGACTATAAATTCTCCCTGGAGGTTTTGAAAAGAAAATGACTGTTTATCTAAGGTGTAAAAAGTATGTGCTTGAACAGGCTTCCCGATAAGAGCTTTAGAAACTGCGACTTTTTCTTCATATGACTGGCCCCAGGAAATACTCGGGATAAATAAAAATAGTAACAACCTGACTTGTTTCACTACGACCTCCTAACTGTCAAAGTATAATGGTCAAAATGGTAATACCACTAATCCCTGATCCCAAATTTTTTGATTCGATCAAATCCTGCTTTATTGTGTTTAATCACTTCATTGTCAGACTCTGCCTCACCAACAGTATACATCTCTTCCATAAACCATTCGAAACGAATCTGACCGGTTTCCGTTATCTCATGAAAGCGCCAGTTAGTAAATCGGCTCACACCGTATGCGCCTAATATCTTCATGCCATCTAACTCTTTTAGTTTATACCGGCAATAGCTTGAGTGCTGTGTTTATGTCCCAGCGCGCCCCTGCGCGCGTGTTTAAGTTATTGTTATATGCCAACAAAATTAGCCCCAAAGAGTTAACTTAAAATAAAGCATTGATACAGTGAATGTAATAGCCAAAACACTAAGGCTACTGACGACATCAACCGTAGTCTTACTGCTACCAAAAATTACTAATGTTTTGCCGACTATCAGTCTGCCAATAAGCATTGACGAAATTGCGATAACACCAAGAGCAATTACGTGATTTAGCACAAAATTTAATATTTCATCCATGAACTGCGATCCTCAAAAAACCGTTGGCATATAACTATTGCTTAAACGGCACAGACCGTGGGGCAATAATGGCGCAGCCGCCCCGCGGTTTGTGTCCGCAGCGACCAACGGGAGCGTTTAAAGCCATTGTTATATGCTCTTAACACCGATCACGTCACCAGACATTAAAACAGCTACAAAATTCTTGGAACCGAACATTTTATTGCCGTCTAGAAGTGGATCGTACTCAATAACATAATACCAATACTCAGCTTCGAGAAAACCGCCAAAACAATGATATTTGACCAGCTCAATACTTCTGATTTCGATACCATCAAATTTCGGTAAACTGGTTACAGCCCAATCCTTTACCAATGTATAAGCATCGAATGTAGGTAGTGGAGGTGGAATCATTTTTTTAGGCGACCACGCCCCTGCCTTTTTAATTTTGCTTCCGGGAATAATTAAACCGTATTTTTCACCACCATGAGTTGCAGTGGTTCTAGGTGTGTGATCCTCACAAAACTCGGTATTCGCCTGAACGAATAATGGAATTAGTGTCAGTAGAATAACAAAAATTTTAATCACGAACTTTCCTTGAGCATATAACTTTGACTTAAAGGGCAGTAACACAGCGGCGATAATGGCGAAGCCGCCGCTGTGTTACTGTCCCAGCGCGCCCCGCGCGCGTTTTAAAGTTGTTGTTATATGCCAATTTACTTGTCATTTCCATTTTTTTGCTGATAAGTGTGCTTGTCCACAAAGTAACCTTGATGCGAGCTAAAAGAGTACAATAATGTGAGAGATAGAGTCGATGCGGCGAACCAATACATTGTTTTTTTGGGGCTTTAATCCCCTTGAAAAGACAAACAACTATATTGAGCAAATTACCTATAAATATGATGAGAAACAAGAACCCTAGAAAAAGTGTGAAAATTTGCATCGTTTAGTTAAATCAACTTGGCATAACTTTTACTTAACGGGCATAAACACAGCGCTACAATCGCGAAGCGGCATTGTGTTTTTGTCCCAGTGTGCGCCTGCGCACACGCCATTATTTGTTTGTTATACATACGTTCACAACCATACTATAAAAGAGGGAATAGAAACACGCTACAAGCAAACCAGCCCCAACAGATTACAACAATGTACGGCCTCTCTTTTACAAGATAGTTTGCACGCTTAGTTGCTTGTGACTCACCTTTTGTTACCAGATGAACTCCTACGAATATGACTGCTATTGCCAAAATGAAGAACAGGTATTTAACGAATTCCGATGATTGAAATACTAGATACAAGTCAAATGCATAGAGTATGACTTGGACATTTAGAAGAAGTGTCAAACTGGCGACTAGTTTTGCAGTGAAGAGGGAGTCACTGTCAAAGCGCTGGAGCAACGAATTAATACTTTGGATATAGACTTGAAGAATTGTACTCATTCCTTTGAATTTACCAGTATGTATAACTTTTACTTAACGGGCATAAACACAGCGCTACAATCGCGAAGCGGCGCTGTGTTTATGTCCCAGCCCGCCCCCAGGCGGGCGTGTTTAAGTTATTGTTATTCACCAACCTACTCCAACTTGCTTTGAAGTAAAAGAACATTGTGAAAAAGGCACCAGCAGAGACAACCTTTAAACCGAATTATTGGCGCTGAAAACGATAACAACATGCCAGGAAACGAGATGAGCAGCCAGCGGTGCTCGGATTTAAAAATTGCTACCATTGCTGATTAAAGCTTTAAAGCCGTTTGAGAAGAGAACTGAGCTAAGGGATTGTTTTTGATGATAATAGGGTTGGTGTATAACTTTAAACTAAAGGGCAAAAACACAATGCCACAATAGCGAAGCGGCATTGTGTTTTTGTCCCAGCAACCCGCCAGCGGGTTGCGTTTTAAGCGTTTTGTTATGCATCGGTGCTCACTATTGGTTGCCCAACTAAATCAATAATTACGGTATGACATTCTACATCGAACCATTGTTTGAACATATTTAGTGTTCGTTTTTTAGGCCACAGGCTCTCGTCTACATACCAACTAAAAAGCTCATTCTCAAAAAGTGATTTGTAATTGAGTTTTACCCACTGATTTACAATATCAGGTGTATCTGCATCTTCGTCTCGGATGAGGAAAACTGTTCTTTCCTCATTCACTTCCTCCAAAATAACTTTTGGTGAATTCGGAACGGGATCGGCAGAGTTAATCCAATCAATGGCAGGTTTCTTGTATTTGAGCATTATTGCAGCCCTATTGATCATGCATGTTTCTCCATCGATGCATAACTTTTAAATAAAGGGCAAAAACGCTGTGCTAGGCTTACAGCGGCACAGTGTTTTTGTCCCAGCGCGCCCCGCGCGCGTTTTAATTTTGTTGTTAGCTGCCATCACTTAAAATAACCGCAGGCTTTTGATTTAAAACAAATTGATAACCGAAAGCGCCCAAAATAGCAATTATACAAAGAACATTTAGCGCTTTAGATAGTTTTTTATAGGCAAATTCATTATCGCGTTGATCATAGTGATCGATGATTGTTAAAACTGCATTTGCGGATGCAATGACAAGAGCTATGATGAAAAATAGCAGAGGTAAACCTACAAAAGTTACCCCGTTACTGCTGGCGCGACCAGGAAAATATAAGCTGCCAGATGACCAACCATAAAGTGCTACTCCGAGTAAAAAACAGCACCACACCAAATTGAAAATGCGTGTGGATTTAGGAATGTGGTTTGGACGATATTTTTGCATGTTCCCTTTGGCAGCTAACGTTAAGCTAAAGGGCAAAAACACAATGCCATAATAGCGAAGCGGCATTGTGTTTTTGTCCCAGCAACCCGTCCCGCGGGTTGCGTTTTAAGCGCATTGTTAGGCACTACCTACACAATTCTTGAATCATTTTCTCAAAACCTGGATACCGCGCTCTTGCTTTTTGTATTATCTGTTTTGGGGTATCTTCGTGAGATGGGAACAACTCTTTAGCAAATTTCGAAAGCTTATCAATAGTTTTGCTTTCTAAAGAGGGAAAGGCTACGGCATCATATGGTCCGATACCATGCGCAAACAACCATACATAATCTCCAAAGTTTTCCGAAACAACTCCTAACTCGCCTTCAGAGCCAAAAAATACTATTGGTTGTTCCAGTAAATCATCAGTTTCTTTGGTTAGCCAAAATGCTACGTATCCACCAGACCCGTCCTGCCCAAAGATCAAAAATTCACGCCCATCGAGTGATTCGTTGCCTGTCCAGGCTTTGATCCAATGAGCTGTATCATCTTTTGAATTAAATTCCTCGTAAGGCTCAAAATCGATATCATGATGATAATAGTCTATTTCAATCTCATGCATTTTTTTCAATGCGTCCGGAAATCTTCTATTCAACTTATTAACTCCTTCGATTTAGATAGGTGCCTAACTTCTAAATAAAGGGCAAAAACGCTGTGCTAAGCTTACAGCGGCACAGTGTTTTTGTCCCAGTGCGCCCCGCGCACGTTTTAATTTTTTTGTTAGGTGCGTTCATTGCAAAATACCCTGTACGCAATTATTGAAGTCTCGTGATTTATTTTCAAACCGGTGCTGACTAATTCCCATTGCTTTTCAATGCCGCAGCCTTGGTCATTCGATTTAATAAAGTCATCAACAATTTTATTTCTTTTTTGCTCATCGTAAAAAGGGCTTGAGCGATTTAACTGAAATATACAAAGTGATGTAACTCCACTCCTTGAAATCGCATCAGATGGCTCTTCAAAGCAGGCATAACCAACTCCTGCGAAATCATTTTTTAGTTGAGTCGCACACGAACTCAGGAATAATATCAGCCCAACCACGATCAAAAATTTCATCGAGCACCTAACTTCCAAATAAGGGGCAATAACGGGCAGGCTATACTGCGAACGAAGTGAGTAGAGCCTGCATGTTATTGTCCCAGTGCGCCCTGGCGCACGGCTTGATTTGATTGTTATACGCAAACCGCTAGCAGATTGCCAGCATGGTTCAGCAACTTGAGAAAAGAGTGCCGGCAGAGAAGGGCGTTTTAGCCGTACTGTTACCAGTTAACTTTGAAAGCGTAGCGATGCTGAGCGAAGGTATGGTGCGCAAACCTTGTTTGACCCTGAAGATGCCGCTGCTTTTTGCTGAGAAGCGCCGAAAGGATTTGAGAAAAGCCTGCTGCTGAAGCTAATAAATTTACTGAAAAAGGGTTGGCGCATAACTTCCAAATATGGGGCAAAAACACAGCGCTACAATCGCGCAGCGGCGCTGTGTTTTTGTCCCAGTGTGCGCTCGCGCACACGCCATAATTTGCTTGTTATATGCCTTACTCACTTATTACCCTGCCTTCGCTCCAAAAGAGCGAAACCTTATGCCACCACAATCTAGTTTGAGGCAACAAAAATGGCTCGATTTTTTGCGGCATGCCATCACCTACAACAGCTGTATTTTGCAAGTCCTCTAATAGCCCTACAGTAGCAGCTTCTTTAACAAACTCATCGCCTTCTAAGTGCCACCTTTCCACTACTGAAAATATATCTCTAAGTTCTTCTTCATCTGAGTTTTCAACTAACGTTGATACATACCTAGCTAAATCTGATAAAGCTAAATACACAGGTAACTCATTTTCATCTGACCAATCATCAAGGAACTCTTTCCAAATAGGCTTAAAGCCATCGGCGACTTGGAGGATCGGTAACATCATAGTTTCTTTAGAGATCATCTCTCAAACCTAAGTGGCATATAACGCCTAAATATGGGGCACAAACTGGCAGGCTACAATGGCGAAGCCGCCTGCCTGTTTGTGCCCCAGCCCGCCTGCGGGCGACATGATTTTTTTGTTAGCTGCCATTGTAGTTTAAATAACCGACACGATATGAAGTTACCATCGCAGTTTCTATTGCATGTGGCAAAAAAATTTTTAGTGTGGCGCCGTTTTTTATTAACACTGAGTCCTGCTGGTTCTCTGGAACTCTATCCAGTTCAAGCGTATCGGGCATGGGTTTATTTGATTGAATTAAAACCAATCCATAATCATTTAAATTTGGGCTGACTTTAATAAATTCTGATGTGCTCATTTGTAGGTCGTAAATGACGTTCCTAACCTTTCCAGAAAACGAAGAATCTTTATTAATAGGAACGGATGTGTCCCACCATAGAACTGCTGGATTAGGCATATGGCCTAAAAGCCAAACATATGGAACGCTTTTATCCAGAAACTGAATCAAATCTGTAACAACAGCGCCGTGGATATAGATTGATTCGTGATGTTGATTAGGCATCTAATGCTCCAAGGCTGCTAACTTTAAGCTAAAGGGCAAAAACATGGGGCTATAATCGCGAAGCGACCCCATGTTTTTGTCCCATTTAAGCGCATTGTTATGTTCCGTTCATCCATATTTTTTCATCAGTCTCTTACAAAGATTATCCAACTGTGTTTTGCTGTTTTCTATATGATTTTTTGACTCTTGGTACGCAACAAAAGCTTCTCCAGCAGGAAGTGATTTGCGCCTATGTGCTATCTCCAAAATAGGCATTCGAGAGATGTGATAATCATCAGGTGAAAAGTCTTCTGAACGGAAATAGAGACCACAAATCATTTGCATTGTTGATATTGAGCCATTCAGTTTATACACGGTCTCAGTTGAGTATTCATAGGATTTGTCTAAATTTTTTAGGCCATTCCTTTGCAAGGTATCAAGCAAATCTCTACAAGCTGCTATATATTCATTTGACGCGGAAAACAATTCTTCGACTTTCCCAATAAGTAACTCTTTTCTAGCACGTCTTGATAATATCCATTGATTAAGAAGAACAACAAGAATCGCTACGATCGCGGATATTAAAATTGAAACTAACCTAGCTAGGTCCGATTTATCTGAAAATATCTCAACAAACCAAGTCAAATAAACCTCCAAGGAATATAACTTTTACTTAACGGGCATAAACACAGCGCTACAATCGCGAAGCGGCGCTGTGTTTATGTCCCAGCCCGCCCCTAGGCGGGCGTGTTTAAGTTATTGTTATTCACCAACCTACCCCAACTTGCTTTGAAGTAAAAGAATATTGTGAAAAAGCACCAGTCAAGACAACCTTGAACCTGAATTTTCAGCGCTGAAATTGATAACAACATATATAAGAAATGAGAAAAGCTACCAGCGGTGCTCGGATTTAAAAATTGCTACCTTTACTGATAAAAGCTTTAAAGCCGTTCGAGAAGAGAACTGAGCTAAGAGCTTGTTTTTGATGAGAATAGGGTTGGTGTATAACTTTTAAATAAAGGGCAAAAACGCAGCGCTATAATCGCGAAGCGGCGCTGTGTTTTTGTCCCAGCACGCCCCGCGCGCGTTTTAATTTTTTTGTTATATGGCTTTGTCTACGAAGTACAGCGCCAACATAAAAAAGGCCATCACAAAACATACCATTTGAGACCTATAAAACCACTGCTCTAACTTAGTTGGCTTTCTGCGGATCTCGATTGCTCCACTACTACTATTCTTTAAAGCGGCATTCATTTTATTTTGCGCATCTTCCAAATGGTAAATAGGCGTCATCATTATGCGATGCTGCACTAGTATTCCGAAAAGTAGAGAAGAGAATAATAGTGAAAATGAGATTGTAAAATACCAGTTTTTGGTGGTTGATGTTGCTGCCATAATGGTAATGCACGCAACAGTTATCGTTAACAGCAATCTAGTGAAAGCACAATATTCTTGGTGATGCTGATTTAACAGTTTGTATTCAAGTTCTCTAAAATCTTGCATGTTAAAGTGCCATATAACTTCCCGCATAACGGGCAAATATACGTAGGCTAAAATACCGAGCAAAGCGAGGGGAGCCTACGTGTATTTGTCCCCCGCGAGCGAAGCGAGTGTTTATGCGTTTGTTAGGCGATTAACGTCTCGCATAGTAGCTCGCATTTTCAAAAATAATAGATACGAAATTATCGGATTTTGATAACGACAGATCCGCTACCTTTTGCTTGGCTTCTACTTCGGAAAGCACTCCATACAGCACATCACGCGCCAACGGAACCGATTTGCCTATTAAACCTTCGATATAATTGATGGCTTCGGAAATTTCATCTTCCCAAAAGCACCGTAGTTCCTCACTTCTGGCTAACTCTTTGCAAAGTAGGTCATGCCGACACTTTTGAGTCCGGTGGTAAACAGGTAGAATTTGTTCGATTACAGATATTTCCATGTTCGCCTAACATATTATTAGACTCCATTTTCATGGTGTCTAAATACCCCAAAAACGGGGTAATTTATTCGTTTAATTATTTCAGTATGCCATAGCTTTCAGATTTTTATAGCGAAAAATCGGGTCCATTTACATTGTCGTGTTTAAACATACCAATATAGAAAAATACTAATATGGTCGAGTTAAAGGCGCTGAATATTTAAGATTTAATAGAATTTTTTGCAATAACAAGCGTAAGAAATGTGGCTGGCGGTTATTACAAAAAAGTAGAATAAGCGTTTTGCTTAACGTGATATCGAAGCTCCCTCCAGCACATTAAGGTGTGCTTTTGGGTCACTTCGATAAGGATAATAGAACGATTTCTGCAGCGACGATGCTTACCAGCTTAAATCGTCTGGAATTTGATAGTCAGCATACCAATCATCTTCTTCACTTGCCGATTCATCAGTGCTGGCCTGGGTGTCTGCACGATAAACGATGCTGGCTTCGTCGCGCTGGGCAATTTTATCCGCCACCGGAGTGGGAATAAGCTCATAACCCTCTTCGTGCTTCACCACAACCAGTTTACCTTTGGTCACCTGTTTGTGAATTTCTTCACTGACATGCATGCGCTTAATGACATTGTCGTGGGTAAAGTTTAACACCGTTTGTGCCGGCCCCCGCTGCTGAATATTGATGGAGATAAGCTGTTTGACCTGTGCCACAATAGAACGCTTTTCACGCTCTTGCTGCTGCGCTTCATTCAACGCACGGTCTTTGGCTTTCTTCTCTTCAGCAGCTTGCTGGGCGGCTAACGTGGCTTCATCGACTTCCACCACTTTCTGCTTGTTTTTCTGTTTCTGCTTTTTGCGCTTTTCGTTGCGCACCTGCTTGGCCTTGGATTTATCCGCAAGGCCAGCTTTAAGCAATTGCTCCTGTAATGATGCCATGGTTACCTCAGCTATGACTTCTTCCGGGAGTCTTTGACATCCCATTTGTTGTCTTTGTACCATGCTGACCAGCCGGTGGCTTTGCCATTGTCATTTTCTGACATGACATACTGTTGCTTGGTCTTGCGACTGTAGCGAACAATGGTTGGATTGCCATCCGGATCCTGCTGCGGGGCATCTGCCAGATAATAGAATTTTTCCGAAATACGGTCGCGGAAGCGTGCCAGCTCCGCCACTTTAGGCGCACGCGTTTCCCTTGATTTGGGGAAGTTATGTGCGGCCAGGAAAATACCCGATGCACCGTCACGCAGGACAAAGTGTGCATCTGATTTTTCACATTCTAATTCGGGTAAATCCACCGGATCTTCTTTTGGTGGCGCAGGCTCGCCATTGCGCAACAACTTGCGAGTATTTTTACATTCTTCGTTGGTACAGCCGAAGTATTTACCAAAGCGGCCGTTTTTCAGCTCCATGTCACTGCCGCACTTGTCACACTCTATCAGCGGGCCATCATAGCCTTTGATTTTAAAGGTGCCCGACTCCACATAAGTGCCTGAACACGTCGGTGCATTACCGCACACGTGCAGTTTTCTGGTTTCATCCACTAGATAGCTGTCCATGGCCGTACCACATACCTGACAACGACGTTTTGCCCGTAATGCTTCGGTCTCCAGCTCTTCTTCGTCAGCAACCTTCACCACTTCATCACCCGGGGTGAGGTTCATGGTATTAGTACACCGTTCTTTAGGCGGTAAGTTATATCCTGAACAGCCTAAGAAGACACCGGTGCTGGCCGTACGCACGTTCATTTCCCGTCCGCATTTACTGCAGGTAATACCTGCCGGGATCGCCTGATTGGGACGCATGCCGCCATCCTCGAGGTCCTTTTCAGCGGTCAGTAATTTGCTGTAAAAATCCTGATAAAACTCATCCAGTACCTGTTTCCAGTCTTTTTTCCCTTCCGCAATGTCATCCAGCCGCTGTTCCATATTAGCGGTGAAGTCATAACTCATCAGGTCTTCAAAGTTATCCTGTAAGCGGTCGTTAACGATTTCGCCCATTTTCTCGGCGTAAAAGCGTTTATTTTCCAACCGAACATAGCCGCGATCCTGAATGGTGGAGATGATGCTCGCGTACGTTGACGGACGGCCAATACCGCGCTTTTCCAGCTCTTTTACCAGCGAGGCTTCATTGAAGCGTGCCACCGGTTTGGTGAAATGCTGCTGCGGATCCAACTGGTTAAGCGTCAGCGTTTCGCCTTGTTTAACATCAGGCAGGGTAAGCTCTTCATCCCCTTTTTTACGAATTTGCGGCTGTACTTTGGTCCAACCATCAAAGCGTAATACGCGGCCTTTGGCGGTCAGTTCATAGTCACCCGCTTTGACCTTAATGGTTGTGGAGTCATATTTAGCTGGCGTCATCTGACAGGCAACGAACTGCCGCCAAATCAGCTCGTACAGACGCTGAGCGTCTCTTTCCATGTCACTTAATGCACTTGACAGCATATTGACGTTGGACGGCCTGATGGCCTCGTGAGCTTCCTGCGCGCCTTCTTTGCTGCCATAACGGTTAGGAGACTCGGGCATGTAGTTGTTGCCAAAATTATCACCGATATAGTCACGACAACTGTCTAGCGCTTCTTTACTTAAGTTGGTTGAGTCAGTACGCATGTATGTGATGTGACCCGCTTCGTACAAACGCTGCGCCATCATCATGGTTTTCTTCACCCCAAACCCCAGGCGCGTGCTGGCTGCCTGCTGTAAGGTGGAGGTAATAAATGGGGCTGAGGGTTTGCTTTGCGTGGGTTTCGACTCTTTCGATTCCACCACATAGCTGGCCGTCTGTAAGCGCTTTAAAGCTTCGTCGGCTTGCGCTTTGTTGCCTGGCTTGAACGGTTTGTCCTGATAACGGTTAACCAGCATCCGCAGCGCCTGTTTTTGTGCCGTCAGATCGGCGTGAATATCCCAGAATTCTTCTGGTACAAAGGCTTTAATTTCGCGCTCGCGCTCAACTACCAGGCGCACTGCAACCGATTGTACACGGCCGGCAGATAAGCCTCTGGCGATCTTTTTCCACAACAGCGGCGACACCATAAAGCCCACCACCCTGTCCAGAAAACGACGGGCTTGCTGGGCGTTGACGCGGTCAATATTTAACTCACCAGGCTGTGAAAAGGCATCCTGAATTGCGTTTTTGGTGATTTCGTTAAACACCACGCGCTGGAATGATTTATCTTTGGCACCCAATAATTCACGCAGGTGCCAGGCAATGGCTTCTCCTTCGCGGTCCAAATCGGTGGCGAGATAAACGGTGTCAACGTCTTTGGCCAGTTTCTTCAGCTCATTGACAACCTTTTCTTTGCCCTGCAGCACCTGGTAGTGCGCTTTCCAGTTTGCCTGCGGGTCAACACCCATGCGATCGACAAGCTTCTTGTATTCGTAATGCTGAAGATATTCCTGCTTATCAGCATCGCTCAATTGCTTTAATTCTTTGGCGCTTTTTTTCGCTTCAACTTTACCCAGTGCTTTGGTAGGTAAGTCGCGGACGTGGCCGACAGAAGATTTCACAATAAAATTTTTGCCGAGATATTTATTTATCGTTTTCGCTTTCGCGGGGGACTCGACAATGACCAGTGATTTTGCCATATAGATGAACTTAGCCTATTGATTTATATAGAGTATATGATGCTTACTCGATTCTGTTTCATCATTATTATGCACCCGAGGGGTACCCTTGCTTTTTTAACATATATCTACAAAGTGAATGGAAAACAAGATCTTCTTCATACTTATTCTCCTGTTTGCTGTATTACACGCCAATTCCTGCTCACTATTTAACCAGCATGATTGGCAAGGGCAGCAAAACCCGTATAATGCCGCCCATCAATGTCGATTTGATCGCTGAGATTGCAGGTTAGTGCTTGTCCATTATAGTTAATAATGACAAAAGTAAATGAATGAAGCGCTTTTCCAGTTTGCCGGCCATCACAAGCTAAAATTATGCGGAGGGATTTATGAAGCAATACGAAGTTAACTTTGACGGTCTGGTTGGGCCTACCCACAATTATGCGGGTTTGTCATTTGGAAATGTTGCCTCGCTCAATAATGCAAATGCGGTGAGTAATCCTAAGGAAGCAGCCAAGCAAGGGCTGGCAAAAATGAAAGCGCTGGCGGATATGGGCATGCAACAAGGTATTCTGGCCCCTCAGGAACGTCCTGACATCGCCATGTTGCGTCGTTTGGGCTTTACCGGCTCCGATGCTACGGTACTGGAGAACGCCGCTAAGAATGCCAAACAGGTGTTTTTAGCCTGCTGTTCGGCTTCCAGCATGTGGACAGCCAATGCCGCAACCGTCTCGCCCAGTGCTGATACCGCTGATGGCCGCGTGCACTTTACCCCCGCAAACCTGACCAATAAATTCCACCGTTCACTTGAGCCCAGAGTGACCGGCAATATTTTAAAGGCCACCTTTGCCAACGAAAAGTATTTTGCGCATCACACGCATCTGCCTGACAACGATCATTTTGGTGATGAAGGTGCGGCCAACCACACCCGTTTATGCACAGACTATGGCCACGCAGGCCTTGAACTGTTTGTGTATGGTCGACATGCATTTGATGCATCCAAACCAGCACCTACGCGTTATCCGGCCAGACAAACGTTAGAAGCCTGCCAGGCCATTGCGCGCCTGCATGGCTTGAGTGACGAATCGGTAGTGTACATGCAGCAAAATCCGGATGTAATCGATCAGGGTGTCTTCCACAATGATGTGATTGCGGTAGGTAACCAGAATGTGCTGTTCTATCATGAACAGGCCTTTTTACATACGCAGGCTTCACTGGATGAAATTCGCCACAAATTTGGTGAGCACCCACTGCACTTTATTGAAGTAAAAACCAGTGCTGTCTCGGTAGAAGACGCGGTGAAGACTTATTTATTCAACACTCAGATTATCACCCTGCCCGATAACACCATGGCCATCATTGCGCCCACCGAGTGTGAGGAAAACCCAGCCGTTCACAAGTATTTGCAGGAGCTGGTTACCCTGGGCACACCGATAAAAGAAGTGAAATACTTTGATGTAAAACAAAGTATGCGCAATGGCGGCGGCCCCGCATGTCTACGTTTACGTGTGGCACTGACAGAGCAGGAACTGGATGCTGTTAACCCTTACACGTTAATGAATGATGATCAGTTCAAGCGTTTAAATACCTGGGTGGACAAGCACTATCGTGACGCACTCACAGAGAACGACTTACGTGATCCGCAACTGCTGATGGAATCACGTGCTGCGTTAGATGAGCTGACCCAGCTGATGAAACTCGGCTCGGTGTATCCTTTTCAGAAAGACTAAGCGGTTGTAAAGCTTAAAAAAAATGCCGCGATTTATCGCGGCATTTTTTGTTTGTTTACGTGTTATTTTAGTCTGTCGTCGAACAGTCAGCACTCAAGCCATAAGGGCTGTTCGGCGGCGCTGAGGTTTCGTCAGCCAGGTCAGTTGACGCAACAGACAAACCATAATTCATGCTTTCGCTGGCTTCAGAGCCACCTGATTCGCTTCTGGCAGTAATCCTGACCGTTGCCCAGCCACCAAACTGCTTGGCGTAGCGAAGTGAGACAATAGCCTGGCCATTTTCATCAGTGGTAACCGTATCAGTTACCGAAGTCACGATGCCAGGGGTCAGCATATTGTCGCCATTGGTATCTTCGTTTACCGGACTTAAGTCTAGTATGCCGTTGTAGTTTACATCTTCGTTGGGGCAGCTTGCATTCACCTGTTGCTCCCACCTCCCGGCCACGTCATTGTACACCCAAAAGCCTTTTGAGTAGGTATTCCCTTCGGATGCTCTTAACGGCAACGCGGATAACGTAATTTGCGTATCAGCCACCGGGTTACCGTCACTGTCCACAACGAACACCGAAAACTCTTTAAGGTATGAAGAGTCGTTCGGAACCTGAATTAAACTGCCGGTTCCCAAAGTAATATCGAAGGCTCTGTCACCTACTGTTAATGTCGTTGAACCTGTCACTGACGTATTGTCATCGACGGTTGCTGTAATCACCACACTCTCGGTCGATGTTATGGCGTTTGACTGATACACCGTAGTGGCAATACCGCGCTTATCGGTGCGCGCTTGTGCATCGGTTAACGAGCCGTTTGACACATCATCCAGGGTGAAATTAACCAGCTTATTGCGTACTCGGTTACCGGTGGCATCGCGCACTACCGCCGAAATAGTGCTGGTTTGACCATCAGGACCAATCGCGTCAGGGGTTGCATCCACAATAATATTGTCCGCAACTTCTGCGATAAAGGCGATAGTTAAGCGTGTTGACACCTGTTCGCCATTATCATCGGTACCGGTAGCAACGATGGTGGCTTCGCCCGCATTGCTCGATTGAACGGAGACCGCCAGATTACCACTGGCATTGGTAGTGCCCGATGGTGTTATCGTTCCGCGTGATATGGTTAATGAGACGTCGCCGCCTGCGTAAGCCACGCCTTCCTTTTTCCATACCAGCGTTAATATTTCACTTTCATTTAACGGAATATCATCCTTCACATCATTAACATCAGGTGGGTTAACAAAGCGAAACTCATCTTGTTGCACGGTCACCAGAAACGATTCACTCGCCCCTAACGCCGAGGCCGTCACGGTAAAGTCGTCAGAGTTCGTGGAACTGAAAATGACATTGGCGCGACCGTCGTTATCGGTCGTGACAGTGGCTGGGGTTAACGTGTCGGCGGTAACATCGTTGCCCGCCGAGTCGGTGGCAACAATAGATACCGCTTCTCCGCGAACCCCCTTGCCGTCTGAATCCACCAGGCTGATAGTCAAACTGGCATCGTCACCGACAATGACAGACTCAGAGCCATTAATATTTATTGAGGTGCCGACTACAGAAATCTCAATATTTTGCGTCAGTTCAGGTTGGCTGGCGATCGAAGCAGTGGCCGTAATAATGCGGTTCTCAGAATCGCCACCGGTGCTTAAATTAACCCGGGCGATGCCACTTTCATCGGTGGTTGATTGTACATCCTGAATGGATGCATTGGCATTTGCGGCAAAGTTTACTTTGATGTTTGGTAACAAGACATTTTGCTCATTTTTCACCACCGCCCATAGCTCTATGGTTTCAGCGCCTGCGGAAGAGAGCTGAGACTGGCTGGCAAAAAAGTCTAATGAGGCCACACTGGTTTGTGCCACATCGGTGCCACTGGAGGTAAAGCCTGCCCTACCCGATTCGCCTGAGTCCAGCGTGGCGGTGACGGTACCGCTGCCCGAGCCTGCACCTACTTGCAGCCCGATGGTGGCGACACCGTCACTGTTGGTCAGGGCGGTGCCGGCATCATTAGTAAAGCTGGCAAGGGTGTCTGATGATAAGGTAAAGGTGATCAGTTCACCGGCAACGGCGTCACCGTCAGTGTCGGTAACGGTCGCCTGCACGGTTAACGGGTTATTGGCGTTAAGCTCGCTGCTGGTTTCCCCGTTTGCATCCACTAAAGTGACTGTCACATTGGTCTCACCTGTTGCATCGGGTGGCGGTGGCGTTCCTCCATCCCCATCACGTGTGATTTCTCCACCTCCACCACAAGCGTAAAGGAAAAGCAGCATGCTGAAAAATGCTAGAGACTTGGCAAATGCTTTCATAATTGTCTTCCTGGACCTCTTTTGTTCACTTTAGGGTCGTATTCGTGTTTAAAACTCAATAGAATCTGTATATCAGCAAATAACTAAAATCAGAATGCTCAGGGAACCTACATGTCTCAGTCATCACACAAATATAGTTTAACTACCAGAATCTTTATCGGCATGGTCGCCGGAATCATTATCGGCGCCATACTCCAGGCGCTTTTCGATGATAGCGGAGATTTACGCTTTTCGGTATTCTCATTCGAGATATCCACGTATAACATTCTGGTAGAAGGTATATTTTCAACTTTAGGCCAAATCTTTATCGCCAGTTTAAAAATGCTGGTGGTACCTTTAGTGTTTGTCTCCCTGATTTGCGGCACCAGCAGTTTGACCGAGCCCAGTAAGCTGGGTCGGCTGGGGGCAAAATCTGTGGCCTTGTATATTCTCACAACGGCGATCGCGGTGACACTGGCGATCAGTCTGGGTTTGCTGGTCTCACCGGGTGAGGGACTGAATCTGTCAACGGATGCGGAGTTTACCGCCAAACAGGCACCTTCGTTCTCGCAGGTTATTGTGGACATGTTCCCGTCTAATCCGATCAACTCCATGGCCAAAGGTAATATGCTGCAAATCATTGTTTTTGCGGTGTTATTCGGTATTGCGATGGCGATGGTAGGTGAAGCGGGCAAACGTCTGGGTGCATTCTTTGAAGACATCAACACCGTGATCATGCGCCTGGTCACTATCATCATGAACCTGGCACCGTATGGTGTGTTTGTGTTGATGGCGAAACTGTTTGCCACTATCGGTTTGGAAACCATCGGTAGTCTGGCTAAATACTTTGTGCTGGTGCTTGGTGTGCTGGCCTTGCATGCGTTTGTCACCTATCCAATTTTACTGAAAGTGTTTACCGGCTTGAATCCATTGTCGCTGTTCAAGAAAATGCGGGAAGCCGCGCTGTTTGCATTTAGTACATCTTCAAGCAGCGCCACCCTGCCGGTGACCATGGAGACCGCACGTAATAAGCTGGGTGTGGGTAAATCCGTCACCTCTTTCAGCTTGCCGCTGGGCGCCACTATCAATATGGACGGTACCGCCATTATGCAGGGCGTGGCTACGGTATTTATTGCTCAGGTGTACGCAGTGGATTTGTCGATCAACGATTACATCATGGTAGTGCTTACAGCCACGTTGGCGTCTATTGGCACTGCGGGTGTACCGGGCGTAGGTTTGATCATGCTCGCCATGGTGCTGCAACAGGTGAACCTGCCGGTTGAAGGCATTGCGTTAATTATCGGCGTCGACCGTTTACTGGATATGACTCGCACGGCAGTTAATATTACCGGTGACTGTACGGTCGCCTGTATTGTTGGCAAAAGCGAAGGTGAACTGGATGAAGGTGTTTACAACAACCCTGATGCTGGGATTGAAGAAGAAGAAGTGGATTTAAAGCACTTCGATAAAAACAGTTAACCACCAGTATTAAACGTGTGCTCACCCGGTAATGCGGGTGAGCTGATAACGCACGTTAACCGTTTAACGCCGCGGCTGGTGCAACCTTAGCGGCTTTGCTGGCCGGATATAGCGTTGCCAGTACACATAGCAACGTGGCAACCACCACGGTCATCACCACGTCGGCAAGGTGCAGTTCAGAGGGCAAAAAGTTAATAAAGTAGACATCACCTGATAACACCTTCACGCCCAGTAAATTTTCGATAAATCCAACTATCAGCGATAAATTAGGTGCCACCAGAAGCCCCGCAATCGTTCCCAGAAAAATGCCCATCAGGCCATTGAGTAGCCCCTGAGCAATAAAAATCTGTTTAATTAATCGATCTGATGCACCCATGGTTTTAAGAATCGCTATAGCACTGCGTTTCTCGCGTACTGCCATTACCAATGTAGAGACAATATTAAAACACGCCACCGCGATAACCAGCGTCAGCGCAATGTATACTACCACCCTGACCAGTTGGATATCTTCGTACAAGTGACCCTGGGTGCGCGTCCAGTCGGACATGTAGATGGCTTGTGGAAACGAGTAGCCGATCTCACGCATCACCGCGTTCGCTGAGAAAGGGTCATGCAGCATGAACCGCAACCCCTGTGCCCCTGAGGCTATTCCCATTTCGGCAGACGCGCTACTAAGGTGCATTAACCCCACCAGGTTATCCAGCTCGCCGCCAATAGTGATACTGCCCGCCACTTCCAGTGACACAGTCTGTGGCGCTTTAAATGATAAATCGGCGGTTCTGGTGGGTACCAGAAACTGAATACGATCACCTACCTGGATGTCCAGCTTGGCCATAATGCCCTTACCCAGCAGCACGCTGTAGGGATTCTGCTGAAACCGCTGCCAGGTGGCGTCAGTGACCTGGGTTAACCAGTTTTCAGGCTGTTGAGCGATCTCAATACCAGTGATTTCTGCAGCTTTCAGTTTGCCTTTAAACTGCACCATCCCGGTTATTTTTGTATACGGAGATACCGACTGGATCCGCGGGTCTTTCTCTAATTGCTGCTGTTGCCCCTGCCAGTTCTCGATGCCTTTGTCATCAAAGGCAAACAGCTCGCCATGGGGAATGAAGGTTAAGATGCGCTGGGTAAGCTCTCGTTCAAACCCGTTCATGATGCTTAACAAGACAATCAGCACAAAGCAGCCCAGGCCCACTCCCACAGAGGAAGAAAGGGAAATAAATGAAATATATTTATTGGCCTGTTTGGCGTTGCGAAAACGCGAGGCAAAAAATAGTGCCAGCTTCATGATGCCACTTTATCCAGTGGCTGCAGATGACCATCTTTCAGCGTCAGTACGCGGTCCATTTTATTGGCTAATTCACGATCGTGGGTGACCACAATGAAGGTAGTGTTTAGCGTTCTGCTGATATCCTTTAGCAAGGCATACACGCTTAAGCCGGTTTTATGATCCAGATTACCGGTGGGTTCATCGGCCATCACCAATTTAGGCTGGTTCACCAGTGCCCGTGCAATGGCTACCCGCTGTCTTTCACCTCCGGACAACGCTGCGGGTTTGTGCTGCAGACGATGCGCCAGCCCAACCAGTTCGAGCATTTTTTTGGCTTCAGCATTAGCGTTAGTGTGCGAACTCCCGCCAATTAAAAGTGGCATTGCGACATTTTCCAAGGCGGAGAATTCGCCCAGCAAGTGATGAAACTGATAGATAAACCCCATTTGCTGGTTGCGCACCTGATTAAGGGCTTTGGGTTTGAGCGAATCTAGCGGGCTGCCGTCAAACAGCACACGGCCATCTGAAGGTGTATCCAGTCCGCCCATGATATGTAATAAGGTACTTTTGCCTGAACCGGAACTGCCTAAAATAGCGATGTGTTCACCGGTTGCAACCGAAAAGGAGACATGACTTAAGACAGCAGTATCGTTTTCACCATCGTGATAGGTTTTACTGATGTCCTGACAAACGAGCAGGTCTTCCATGTAGTGTACTTTTTTGAATTTGAATAAACAGAATGGTGGGCATGTTATCGCGATAACCAGCCAAGGCCAACATTTTAACAGGATTTTTAAATGATGGCGGAGCGGACGGGACTCGAACCCGCGACCCCCGGCGTGACAGGCCGGTATTCTAACCAACTGAACTACCGCTCCAACAGGATGTAAGCTGAACTAATGGCGGAGCGGACGGGACTCGAACCCGCGACCCCCGGCGTGACAGGCCGGTATTCTAACCAACTGAACTACCGCTCCGAAGACCTTTAGTTTCAACTTATTGTCGCATTATTAAAATAGTGGCGGAGCGGACGGGACTCGAACCCGCGACCCCCGGCGTGACAGGCCGGTATTCTAACCAACTGAACTACCGCTCCAGTTATTTTAATAATTTCAGTAAGTTATAGGAATTGCTAAAATCCCCTGCCCTCACTGCGGCGCAGATAATAAAGTTTCACCCCCATAGAGTCAATGGTTTTTTTGCAGAAACTTTACTGTCCGCGTTTGTTTGCCTGAATATTCGCCACACTGTGCATGGATTGCTCAGTCCGGGCTTTTTTTGTTCTCTTCGGCTTTAGGCTTTTTCTTCACCATTGCTGCAACCTTTTGCTTGGTGTCAGCCAATTTCTCGCCCAGATTAAACCTGGCGAAAATACCTTTACTTTCAGTATCAGAAGAAGCCGGACGCCGACGCTGCCACACGATAAATGCCAGTGCCCCACCGCCTATCAGCAATATCATCCCGTTAACCAGCAGTACCGTTAACAACACATTATCTTCTTCTGGCGGTGGCGCTTGCTCAGCGGGTGCAGCAGGTTGCATGACCTGATCAGGGGACTGGCTGGTTTGTGCAACAGGCTTTCCGTTAGGCCCTACCAGCGGTTGCTCCACGATGGGGGGTTCTACTTCAAAATTGTACTCAGGTACATCAAGGATAAAGTCACGGCCATCTATGGTAGTGCCGTAAACCGTCACTTTGACGCGAAACAGGCCATCTTCAAACGCAACAATCTTATATCGTCGGCTATCGCCATGGGTTTCAGTTAAGGAGAAGTTTTGAATATCACCATTGGGGAAACGGACTTTACCATCAACCAGCAGTGAATTTATATCGACTAAATCCCGTTCAACATCCACTAATAAATTGTGGTAACCACGCTGACCATCGTCAAAGTCCACCTCCAGCTTAACCGGATTGCGATGCAAAATGATTAACGGGTCAATTTGCTCACGACTGTACATAGGAGTAACAACTTTGAATACAGGCTGCCACTCTCCTGCCGGAATGATCAGATTAAACTGGCCAGTGAACACGCCGTCTAATGGGGCTTCATCCATGCCCATGCCGTTATCCTGAAAGGTGGCAATAAGCTGATCATCAGCACCAAAATTATCGTAATTGGGATTGTTGGTGCTGACCAGCTCAATGGTAAGATCCACAGCATCCCTGAATTCTTTGTATTGAATGGGTTTATCGCCGTTGGTCAGACGTGCTGTCAGCTTTAAAATTTCACCTGAAAACAGAAGGTTAGGCAACGGTTCTGCGTGCAGCTTCACGTCCGATAAAATCATCACCCTACTGTCGGGTAACACCTGGCCGACCGCCTGCCAGGGGCCGGGAACTGGATTTTTCAATTTGATCATGTCGTAGGTGGCAGTGTCATACCATTCAACATTCTGCTCTTCAGCCTGACTCTGAAATATTTTCGATCCATCAGGCTTTACCAATACCACCGGCGCAGACCCATACTCACGGAAAAATACCATAGTTATTTCTTCAACGTGATGATCAACCCGGAAGCGGTTTCGTAACAGCTCAATGGAATTCTGAAACTCATCACCTAAGGTAGAAATGGGCGATGGCTGGGGGTCAGCCTGTGCTGTTCGAGCGGGTGTTGGCGTCTGGTTCTGCGCCTGCACTGACGATGTGCTGGCGATAATTAGCACCAGCCACACAGATAAATGCCCAAGGCAGGCCAGGGTTACCTTTTTTACACGGCTACTGAGGTGAACGGTTCCTGCTAGCAATTGCTTCATATAAAGGCTTTCAGTGACAAGGGGTGTTAGTTATTCCGCCACAGACATTGACCACCACTATTTTGCACAATGTCCAGACGCGCTTCGTGTTGTTCTAACTCATCGGCTGTAGCCTGGATAACCTTTAATTTATTTGCGTTGCGCTGAACTCTACGGATCTGTTCTGACTGTGAACCACTGCCGTCTCCCTGCTTACCAGCCAGATTAAGATTAGTCTGGCCGCCCGTCATCATCAGGTAAACGTCTGCCAGGATCTCCGCATCCAGCAACGCGCCGTGCAATTCACGGTGGCTGTTATCGATACCATAACGCTTACACAGCGCGTCCAGATTATTTTTCTGTCCGGGGTGCATCTGCCGCGCCAGCACCAGGGTGTCTAATACATCACAGACCTCCCTGGTGACCACACGGGTAGACGTTGGGCCCATGGCAAATTCATGATCCATAAAACCCACGTCAAACGGGGCATTATGAATGACCAGCTGCGCGCCTTTGATGAAAGCCAGAAAGTCCTCAGCAACCTCGGCAAATTTAGGCTTATCGATTAGAAATTCATTGGTAATACCGTGAACATCAATCGCTTCCTGTTCGATCTCGCGCTGTGGGTTAATGTAGACATGAAAATGGTTACCGGTGAGCTTGCGGTTGACAACTTCCACACACCCTATCTCGATAATTCTGTGGCCTTCTTTGGGCTCAATACCTGTGGTTTCGGTATCCAATACAATCTGACGCATGTAATTCTGCTCTTGGCTTACTTTTTTCTGATAGTATATCAGGCTGCTGCATTGAAGCTATGATGAGTTACAAAAAAGGGTCTTACGTGTCAAAAAAGTCAGTCAGAATCTACACCGATGGTTCGTGTTTGGGAAATCCGGGGCCGGGTGGTTACGGTGCGGTATTAATTTATAAGAAACATCGCAAAGAGTTGGCCGACGGCTTTGCCCACACTACCAATAATCGTATGGAGCTGCTGGCCGCGATAAAGGCCCTTGATAGCCTGAGTGAGGCCTGTGAGGTTACGCTTACCACCGATAGCCAGTATGTGAAAAATGGGATTAATCAGTGGATCCATAACTGGCGTAAGAACGGCTGGAAAACCAAAGACCGTAAACCGGTTAAAAATGCCGACCTGTGGCAACAACTTGACGAAGCGGTCAATCGCCACGAGATTGACTGGAAATGGGTTAAGGGCCATTCAGGCCATCCGGAAAACGAACGCTGTGACGAATTAGCCAGAGAAGCTGCCTCAGCTAATCCAACACAGGTTGACGCCGGATTTGGTGAGTAAACCCCGTTAGCTCCCTGCTCCTGCACTCACGTTTTAAGTGGCAGAAAAATCTTAAATTGTGCCTCATGATGCGGCACATCGGGGAACCATCGAAGTCGTTCGACGATCACCGGATGGCCATCATCCATCGGCTCTTTACATTCATCCACGAGGGCGTTGATTTGCGCGCCCAACTGCTGCTCATGACCGGTGAATAGCTTGCTGATGCAGCGCATTGCCGGGATCACACTCTTTATGACTCCTTGTTCATTTTGCTCTACGTATTTGGCACCGCTACAGGCAATCCCAAACTTCATCGCGCCATCCTTCCCGCTCTCTTCAAAAAATAAATTGAACGTGCGGCTTTTACCCGGTGGCAGATGATGGCGTTTTCGCCACTGAATAAATTGTTGAAGCGATTGGGGCAACATCTGATAAGCCCCTGTGTGTATTTTCAGGGCAATGTCAGTTTCCGGGAAAAGGACGACCTCCTCCTGCGTTATTTCTTCGTGCTGGCTAACAGTTCCTTCAATGGCTTTCAGCGGTTGCGAGAGTTCATCCCAGACCGTCCAGTCAGGTTGCGCACGAAACGCACCCGGGCTCTGACCACCGTACATTTTAAACGCGCGGCTAAACGCCTCTGAGCTGCCATAGCCTGCTTCGATGGCTATATCCAGTACGGTCGAGTCTGGGCGAAAAGCCAGCTGCCAGGCTGCTCTTCGTAGTCGGATCAAGCGCTGAAAGACATCAAGCGAGACACCGAATTGCTGTTGAAACTGACGATGAAAGTGATATTTGGAGACCCCCGCCACGCTTGCCAGTTCCGCCAGATCAGGCTGGTTGTCTAAATGCCGGGCCAGATAATCAATCACTTTTTTAGTTCGTTCTGTGGTTGCTGTTTTCACTTACACACCTAATGAGTTACCAGAAAGTCAGCATATCGAATTGCAAACGTAACACCATGATAGATATTGCGCTTTTACCATTTGATGATCAATTTTCCCTGCGAATCGTTATCATGTAAACGTTGATGGGCGATAGCAATATCGTCAATTGCATACACAGTATCGATATTGGCCACGAGCTTACGTTCAGCAAAGGCATCCAGACAATGATGGCTGAACTCTGCAATCAGGTGTGCTTTGTAGTCATCGCTTCTGTTGCGCAAGGTTGAAGCAGTTAAGGTGGCACGTTTGTTAAGCATCAGTCCCATATCCAGCTTATCGGCGAAGCGTCCTGCTAACATGGCCAGGTAAACCACGATGCCATCCTGTGCTAATACCGTTAGATTGCGATTAATGTAATCGCCGCCAATAAAATCCAGCACCATATCAACACCACCGCGAAAGTGCTGCTGTATCTGTTCAGCAAAATCCTGTTCCTGATAGTTAATCAACACGTCAGCGCCCATACTTTTGCATAATTCCAGCTTTTGTTTCGACGAGGCGGTGCACGCTATTCTGGCTCCCGAGAACGAGGCTAATTGCGTAGCGGCGAGCCCTACGCCACTGGCACCAGCATGAACGAGAATATGCGCATCGCGTTGTAGTTTGGCAACTAAAAACAGGCTTTGATAGGCCGTTAAGAACACTTCGGCAATGCCCGCCGCCTCCACCATGCTCAGATCACCTGGAATGGGCATCACATGATCAGCGTTAACAACGACCTGTTTTGCATACCCGCCGCCGGGTACCAGCGCGAAAACCCGCTCTCCTTTTTGCCATTGCGTGACCTGACTGCCCACAGCATCAACAATGCCTGCCACCTCTAAGCCGAGAATCGCACTTTCGCCGGGCGGAGGCGGATACTTGCCCAATCGTTGCAGCGTATCTGCGCGGTTTACCCCAAACGCCTGCACCTGAATTCTTATCTGGTGAGGGTTAACCTCTGGCGTTGAGCATTCGTCCTGATATAAGTCTTCAGGTTCACCACCTTGTTTAAAGTTAATAAATTTCATAAATAGCTGTCTCTGCACCATCAATTCATTCAGCCTAGCATGGCTTTCGAGCCCATTGAATTAAACTCTGGGTGCAATCGCTGATTAATTCGCTATACTTCGCCGCCATCAAGGTTAATCAGGTGAGCCACTATGTCAGCAACTGCAATCCTAGCTCCTCAAAGAGAGAAATCGCTTCTCCGTCGCCATCCCTGGGTATTCGCCAGCGCCATCGAAAAAATCAAAGGCCGCTGCAATAAAGGTGATACGGTGGATGTGGTCGACAGCAAGGGCAAGTGGCTGGGCCGCGGCGCTTATTCTCCTGACTCGCAAATTCGGGTTCGTATGTGGACGTTTGATCAGAATGAGATTATTGATAACGGCTTCTTTGTGCGTCGTATCGAGCAAGCCCTGCGCCTGAGGCAACGGTTGTTCGATCCCGCCATTACTAATGCATATCGCCTGATCGCCTCAGAATCCGATGGCCTGCCCGGCGTAACCATTGATGTGTATGCAAACGTAGCGGTATTGCAACTGCTGAGTGCAGGGGCAGATAAACATCGTGATAAAATTGTCTGGGCACTGCAAAAGCTGCTACCGGGAATAGCGTTATTCGAACGCAGCGACGTTGACGTGCGTCATAAAGAAGGCCTCGAGCCCCTTGTGCAGCCGTTAACTGACGATGTTCCGCAAAATGTCGACATCATCGAGAATGGCCTGAACATTCGTGTAGATATTGCCACCGGGCACAAAACCGGTTTTTATCTTGACCAACGGGACAGTCGCTTTGCCGCCATGCGTTACGCCAAGGGTGCCAGCGTATTAAACTGTTTCAGTTATACCGGCACATTTGCCTGTTATGCACTTAAGGGTGGCGCAACCCATGTAACCAATGTGGATGTGTCTCAGCCTGCGCTGGATCGCGCCAAAGAGCATTTACAGCTGAATCAGTTAGCCACCGAAGATTGCACCATGGTGAATGACGATGTGTTTAATGTGCTACGCCAATATCATGGCGACAAACAGCAATTCGATATGGTGATCCTGGACCCGCCTAAATTTGTTGACAGCAAAGCGTCATTGAATCGTGCCGCCAGAGGGTATAAAGACATCAACATGTATGGCATTCACGCCGTTAAATCGGGTGGATTACTGCTCACCTTTAGTTGCTCAGGGTTAATGAGCGCCGATTTATTTCAGAAGATTGTGGCTGATGCGGCATTGGATGCGGGTAAAAACATTAAAATTATTGAACGCCTGTCCCAGGCAGCGGACCACCCGGTGTCAGGCGCATTTCCTGAAGGGTATTACCTGAAAGGTCTGGTGTGCGAAGTCACAGACTAAACCAAAGGATCAGTCTGGTGTGACCAAACTGAACAGGGGCTATTTCATTTCTGAAATTTCAACCCCGATTACGCAACTGCTCTCAGACTCAGGCTCGCAACGCACTACCGTTGCCATGGCAGAAAGTGAAGGAATTTGAGAGCTGTTCGAATCGATGGAAACGTGTACCTGGGTACCCACTTCAACGGATGATTCCGCTACCTCTAATGACATCCCAGTGGCACTGATGTCTTTACACACTGCATGCAGGGTGCGGCTTGATTCTTCATCATTTACCTGCAATTCGCATGGGGAATTGACCATCATACGAAAAAAATTACGCTTATCATCGTATCCCAACATCTTACCTCTCCTGACTCGACTGATGTTTAATTGGTATAAACAAACGCTATGTACACCGTTATAGGGTGCTAGCCCCTGCTTGTCAATGTGAAAATAGCTTTAAAAAAAACATTAAAATTCCGCCAGCACATTTTGAATGCGTTTGGCGGAGACCGGGTAAGCGGCTTTCAGTTGCTGGGCAAACAATGACACTCTTAACTCTTCCAGCATCCACCTGACTTCGAGCAGCTCCGTGGGAACTTTTTCCTGCGCATACTTTTTCAGTACCTGCTGGTAGGCGTCGCTGACTTTCTCAACTTCCAGTTGCGCCAGGCGATCCTTATTCGGGTCTACCGGCAATTTTTCCAATCTTCTGGCCAGCGCTTTCAAATAGCGGTTCCAGTCATTTAATTTATCCGCCCCAAGCGCAAACACAAAGCCGGGAAACACCAGATTATTAAGTTGCTGTTTGACATCGCCCAGGGCGTTAATCATGTTAAGCGGCACGTTTCCTTTCATCTTTTTCTGACATTCATGGGCCACCGTCAGCCCTACTTCAACCTGCTGCGCGATGTCTAGCACAGTATCGTTAATGCGCCCGCGTATGTAATCTACGCAACGCTCGAAGGTCTGTTTGTCCCTTATCTGGGTGTTTTCCTGAGCAGAAAATTCCCGGGCAAGCTGATTAATGCCCGCCAGAATACAATCATCTATCAACGCATTGACCTGACCAAACGGATTGAAATACAAGCCCAGTTTAGCTTTGTTAGGCAGCTTGTTTTGCAGATAACTTAATGGAGACGGCATCGCCTTTTTAATCAGATGAGCCAGCCCTTCCTGATGTTTTTGGGCGGCCTTATCCTTATCATCGATTAACTCAATATTGATTTTATTTTGCCTGACCACCAGCGCGGGGAAGGCCTGAATTTCAAAACCGGCCATGCGCTGGGTAAAGGTATCCGGAAGCTCATCAAAATCCCATTGCTGAAGATCTTTACGCTCCAGCTCATCAGTGGCAGCCGCCTCAAAGGTTTGTTTGACCTGGCCCTGACACTTCTGTTTAAGGGTGGGTAAATCATCACCAGTTTCAATGATGGTTCCCTTTTCGTTGACTACCGCGAAATGCATTTTTAGATGCGATTCAAGCTGTACTTCCTGCCAGTCTTCGGCAGTGACCTGAATGCCCGTCATGCGCCGCAATTTATCCGATAGCGCATTGGTCAGCGTTATCGGGTTGCCTTTTTTGTCCTGCATGCTGATATCCGCGATGCATGCTTCTGCATAATTTGGTGCGGGTACAAAGTTTTTACGCAAGCGTTTGGGCAGCCCCTTGATTAAGGCTACAATTTTGGCCTGGCGCAACCCGGGGACTTGCCAGTCAAAGCCAACGTTTTCAATCTGATTCAGTACTGGTAGCGGGATGTGTACGGTAACACCGTCGACCGCGGAATTAGGTTCGAAATGGTAGCTCAAAGGCAACCGCAGGCGCCCTTGTCGCCACTCATCCGGATAGGCGTTCTCAATGGCCGCGCCTGGTTGTTCGTTTAAAATATCGGCTTCGGTAAGCTGTAAATCGACTTGCTTGTTTTGCTTAAGCCATTTTTTAAACGCAGCCTCGTTGTTGACATGCTCTGGAATCCGTTGCGCGTAAAAATCAATCAGCACCTGCTCTTCAACCATCAGATCCCGCCGCCGCGTTTTTTGCTCCAGCTCATCCGCCTGTTCAAGTAGTGCCATATTATGGCTTAAAAAATCGGCATTTAACTGGGTATGTCCATTCACCAGTGCTTCCTGAATAAAAAGGTTATGGCAAAGCGCCTGATCAATCTTGCTGTAGACCACCGCACGCTTCGCCACTATAGGTAACCCGAACAAGGTGACTTTTTCATAAGCAATGACGGCCCCACGCTTTTTCGACCAGTGGGGTTCCGAGTAGGACGATTTGGTTAAATGGCTCGCCAGTGGCTCTATCCATTGCGGGTCAATGCGCGCATTGAGGCGGGCAAACAATTTCGATGTTTCTACCAGCTCTGCCGCCATCACCCATTTGGGCTGGCTTTTAGCTAAACCGGAACCGGGAAAGATGGCAAAGCGCGTATTGCGAGCGCCCAGGTATTCGCGCTCTTTGTCTTTTAAGCCGATATGAGACAGCAAGCCTGCACAAATTGCGCGATGGATACTGTCGAAATCGGCTTCATGTTTCGCTATACCCAGGCCAATATCTGCCAACGATTTTTTCAACTGACTGACGATATCCTGCCATTCCCGCATGCGCAGATAGTTAACAAAGTAACTTTTACACCATTTACGTAACTGGCTATTACTCAACGCGTTTTGTTGCGTTCTGAACGCATTCCACAAATTAAGTAAACTGATAAAATCGGATGCTTTATCGTGAAATTCACTGTGTTTCTCGTCGGCCTGCTGTCGTTTATCCTGCGGCCGTTCGCGCGGGTCCTGAATCGACAGGCCAGCGGCAATCACCATCACTTCGCGCACCGCATTGGTGGCTTTTGCTTCAATCACCATGCGCGCATAGCGGGGATCAATGGGCAAACGGGCCACGTTTCTGCCAAGCTGGGTTAACTTTTGTTTGCCATGCTGGCGTGTGGTGGCCTGAATCTCTTCTAATAATCTGAAGCCATCGTTGATGTTGCGGTCGTCCGGCGGCTGCACAAAGGGGAATTTACCAATATCACCCAGCCCCAGCGCCAGCATTTGTAGAATGACGGAGGCTAGATTGGTACGTAAAATTTCCGGATCGGTGAATTCGGGGCGGCCGGTAAAATCCTCTTCGCTATACAAGCGAATGCAGATCCCATCCGATACCCTGCCACACCGTCCTGCCCGCTGATTAGCCGATGCCTGTGAAATAGGTTCAATAGGCAAGCGTTGCACTTTGCTACGAGCGCTGTAGCGAGAGATGCGGGCGGTGCCGGGGTCAATCACATATTTAATGCCTGGCACCGTTAACGAGGTTTCCGCCACATTGGTAGCCAGTACGATTCGCCTGCCACTGTGAGATTGAAATATACGGTTTTGCTCTGCCGCAGACAGACGCGCGTAAAGCGGGACTACTTCGGTGTGACGATACTGCCGCTTTTGTATCGCATCCTGCACATCACGAATTTCCCTTTCACCACTTAAAAACACCAGAATATCCCCCGGTGGTTCGTGGCCAAGTTCATCCACAGCCTGCATGATAGAATCAGCCAGATCAGGGGTATCTTCCTGCTCGGTAGGATCCCGGTAGCGAATTTCAACCGGATAGGTACGGCCGCTGACTTCTATAATCGGTGCGTCGTTAAAATGTTGTGAGAAGCGCTCAGGATCGATGGTGGCTGAGGTGATAATAAGCTTCAGTTCCGGGCGCTTGACTAGCAGCTGTTTGAGATAGCCGAGCAAAAAATCAATGTTAAGACTGCGCTCATGGGCTTCATCAATGATAATGGTGTCGTACTGATTTAAGAACCGATCCTGCTGCATTTCCGCCAATAAGATACCGTCGGTCATCAGTTTGATGTAGGTACTGTCGCTGACCTGATCAGAGAAACGGATTTTAAAGCCGACTTTTTCGCCCAGCGGCGTATTCATTTCTTCAGCAATGCGATTGGCAACACTGCGTGCAGCCAGCCTGCGTGGTTGCGTGTGTCCGATTAACCCGGCCACCCCGCGCCCCAACTCAAGACATATTTTGGGGATTTGCGTGGTTTTGCCCGAGCCTGTCTCACCCGCAATAATGACCACCTGATGCGCACTGATGGCTTGCTTGATATCGGCGCGTTTGTCGCTGACCGGAAGATCGGGATAATCAATGGCCGGAATATTCTGCTCGCGTTCGCTGCGCTTAAGGCGAGACTGCTCTATATCCACTGATAGTCGTTCAAGCTTTTGTGCGGTATCCGTTTGCTTTGTTTTTGATGCGAGATGATGCAGACGTCGTTTGAAGGCGAATTGTTCGACAATCATGCAACGATTGATGTCACGCTTAAGCTGACTGATAGACACAGACGACGATGATATTTCAGGCAAATCCGGACTCCTTTTACTCAAGGCTGCGATCCTAGAAGAAGCGGATTAGGAATACCAGAAAAGATTATCTTTGAGAGCGACCAACGCGCTTGATAATTCGCCAGATAGATTGGTATGTAACAATGAAATGACACTATCAAACCGGGAGCTATCGCAACCCCATTAATGCATGACGGGTTAAGCAGCACGAGTGAGAATGCTGCAGCCCGGTGAAGTTGTTGTCTTCGCGCTTTGGCTGAGCGCGTCTTATTGGCAGCGTGACTAGCCCGCCATTTTCTGGTAACCAGAGCGCAATTGTAAGTCAATTGCCCGTAACACTGCGGCACGATTGATAGTACCCACCAGCACACCATCATCGTCAACCACCGGATAGATGCGCGGTTTTGACTGTAACAGCATTTGTGCTAATTCCAGTACCGAAGAATAAGGTTTGACGGTGAGCGCTGGTGTTCGCATGACTTCTTTTACGCGACACACCTGCTCACGGTAATAACTGGATTCAATCATGCGTTGAAGGCAATCCTGTTCGGAAACAAACCCCACAACTTTGCCTTTTACATCAACCACTGGTCCGCCAGTCTGGCCACTTTGCAGTAACCTCTCAACGGCTTCAGCAACTGGCATTTCTACCCCCAGTTTTACCGGGTGGGTATTCATATAGTCGCTTACTTTTAACGATTCCATGCTGTTTCCCCTTAGACTTCATTGCGATGTTTTGAAATCTTGTACTTGTAATTATCATTACTGCTCATTGCATTGACAGGATTATTATTGAACGCATAATCTTCCCGGTACTTACACAACACGTAGCCAGGTTACCCAACAGGCTGAGTGAACGATTCTTGTTACTTGCAAGCTTAACTTAATAATGTGACAAGCAATTTTCAGGGAGCCTGTGCAGGCTATATTGTGTTAAATTAAGTTTAGTTGATATACCCCGCCGCAGCCATGTACAAATAGATTATTTTCAATTTTTCTGCCAGTCCTGCTCAAGCTGCCAGTTTTTGTAAATTCCTACTGCCATCTGGCCACTGGCATCAATTCGCGCACGGTACATGCCAGCCGAATTAAACGGCATGGCGATATTGCCTTTACCGTCAATCGCTATAACGCCACCCTCTCCTTTTACGTCAGCCAATACTGTGTTTATTACCTCATCTGCCGCCTCATTGAGGCTGACTTTTTGATATTTCACGCGGGCACAGATGTCCGCTGCCACGTGATAACGAATAAAAAACTCGCCATGTCCGGTCGCCGACACCGCGCAACTCTCATTGTCTGCATAGGTGCCCGCACCAATCACCGGCGAATCACCGATACGCCCGTAACGTTTCGCTGTCATGCCACCAGTCGAGGTACCGGCAACCAGATTACCCTTGCTATCCAGCACCACCGCACCCACGGTGCCAAAGCGCTCATTGCCCTGCTGCGCATCACGGTAAACACCCGCTTTTTCGATACGAGCTTTAGCCTCTTCTAGTGCCTGCAGACGATGCGGCGTATTAAAGATACTGTTAGCTACCATTTCCAGCCCCTGCTCTTTGGCAAACGTTTCTGCTCCGCTTCCAGATAGCATCACATGAGACGACTCATTCATTACCGCTCGTGCCAGGGTTATCGGACTTAATACGGTCTTCACACTGGCCACTGCGCCGGCGTTTTTAGTACCGCCGTGCATGATAGAAGCGTCGAGTTCGTGCTCTTCATCATAGGTATAGACCGCGCCTATACCGGCGTTGAACAAAGGCGATGACTCCAGAATTTTAATGGTTTCAACTACTGCTTCCTCTCCCGATTTACCTGCTTTGAGCAGGGTGTAACCCTGTTTGACTGCACGCGACAGTGTGCGGGTAAAATCAGCTTCCATCTCTGCGGTCATGTTTTCCGGTAGAATGGTGCCTGCACCGCCGTGAATGGCAATTGCTACGGGTGGACCGGCGTCTTCGGCAACAACCGCAAAACTGAAAAGCAAAGAAAACAAAGTTAGGGTAGATTTCATCAGAATAGGCCTCAATGTCGTTGTTTTACCCAAGGTTAGCATGAAATTAACAATTCGGGTGATTGGTGATTGGTATAGATTTAGGAAACATGTACACTGCCCGCTTTATATAATCAGATTCAATTGAGGAAAGCTTGCTGGTGAACACGCAGACGCCAAGTTTATTATTTCATGACTACGAAACGTTCGGCACCAGCCCTCAAAAAGATTTACCCTGCCAGTTTGCTGCCATTCGCACTGATTTGGATCTGAATATCATTGGCAAACCCATCAATATCATGTCTCAGATTGCCAATGATTACCTTCCCCATCCCCAGGCGTGTCTGGTGACCGGTATCACGCCACAGCAAACGTTGCGGGACGGCATGGTAGAAGCGGAATTTGCAAGCAAAATCCAACAACACATGAGCATTCCGAATACATGTGTGGTGGGCTACAACAGCATTCGCTTCGACGATGAGGTCAGTCGCTATCTGTTTTATCGTAATTTTTACGACCCCTATGCCAGAGAATGGCAAAACGGTAATAGTCGCTGGGATATAATTGATCTGGTTCGCGCCTGTTACGCACTCAGACCCGAAGGCATAAACTGGCCAACTCGTGAAGATGGTGCTCCCAGTTTCAAATTAGAAGATTTGACCGCGGCGAACCAGTTGGATCATGGTCAGGCTCACGACGCGTTATCAGATGTATATGCGACTATCGCACTGGCAAAATTAATCAAACAGAAGCAGCCAAAACTGTTTAACTGGTACTACTCGTTAAGACAAAAGCACACCGTGCTCAAGCAGATGAATTTCACCGAACCCAAAGTGTTGGTGCATGTGTCTTCACGAATTCCTGCCAGTCAGGGTGGATGCACCTGGGTGCTGCCAATTGATGTGCACCCTACTCAGCCAAATTGCGTTATCGCAATTGATTTAAACAAATCACTTGCGCCCTTACAGGATAATGATGCTGATACTATTCGCGGTATGCTGTACACCCCAACTGTTGAGCTGGAACAGGGATTGCGCCCGGGCATTAAGCTTATTCACATTAATCGCTCCCCATTCATTGCCCCGGCCAATTCGTTGGCCGATGAGATGGCTGAGCGCCTTGGCATCGACAAAGAACGTTGCGCAAATAATTTTAAACAACTGGCCACTGACGCTGCCCTGCGGGAAAAGATAGTTGATGTATATCGTCATGAAACCCCGCGCTTTAACGATGATGTGGATGTGGACCATGCGTTATACAGTGGCGGTTTTCTTAATAATGAAGATAAAAATTGGTGCCACCGTGTGCATGAGAGCGAACCGGAGCAGTTGGTTTCGCTGCTGGACGATACCCAAAATCCAACATTAAAGGCGCAATTGTTCCGCTATCGGGCAAGAAACTATCCACACACCTTAAATGATGCGGAAGTGCAAAGATGGCAGGCGCATAGAAGAGAGCGTCTGACCGACGGACACGCGGCGGGTTCGATCACCCTGGAGCCGTATTTAGTTGAACTGGAACAGCTTGCGGTGTTGCACCGCGACAACCCTGAGCGTATGGCGATTCTAAGGGCGCTGTATCAATATGCAGAAAACCTTTGACGTAAAGTTCGGCTTCACTATAAAGTATTACTAAAGTATTAGGGCGTACCTACCGTTAAAAGACTACCCCCTGTATAACAGGAAATGATCATGCAAGGCGTTACTGTTCACTTAGACGACACCAAGAATTATGTTGAGTTAAAACTTGAACCCAGTGTGTTCAAAAAAGAAGCGGACATGCGTGAAATCATGGCCGAGATCAACAATAGTGAGTTCGCTGAATATTACATCGCCGAAAGCACGTTAAAAACCGCCATTGATAAAGCCAATCATTACTACAAAAACAAAGAAGAAACGGTAGTCAGTGAACGTATCGGTGAAAAGCGCAATGCAGAAGTTGAGTTTCGTTTTGAAAATGACAACATGCTTGCAACCCTGGTATTGATCACACCCTTCGGCGGTAAGCTTCCTTCCATTCAGGCGTTACGTACGTTGGCGCAAAAAAACGATATTGCAAAAGGGCTAGGCATCAAACCGTTCAAAGCGGCGTTGTTGCAAGCCAGGCAGGCCAAACCCGGCACCGTTATAGAAAAGGTGTGCGCGAAGGGCCTCCCCCCACGCGACGGTAAAAATTCACGCTTTATTCCCCTTGTCCCTAATGCACTCGAGCGAGTACTGCGTCCACAAAATAGTGATGGCAGCCGGGTCGACATGCGTAATTTAGGTGAAGTAATTTGCGTCAAAGCACAAACTGAAGTGCTTAGAAGAACGGCTCCCACACCGGGTCGCAGTGGATTTGATGTTAAAGGCAATGTGTTAGAGGCGACGGCAGGCGAATGGCAAGACTTTAAAATGGGTGATAACACCGCCGTTAGCGAAAAAGACGATAACGTGCTGGTGGCAAGCATCGGTGGCATGCCCAAATGGCGTGACATGATCATGAATATCGACGACACCTATATTTGTAGTGGTGTAAACGTAGGAACAGGTCATATCAATTACGACGGTGCTGTGCTGGTCAATGGCGATGTCACTGAAAAAATGATCATCAAAGCCTCCGGCGATGTGACCATTAATGGGTTTGCGGAGTCTGCTCACATTGAATCCGGTGGTGACATCATTATTACCGAAGGTGCAATGGGTAAGGTGAACGAGAACGCCTCGTCCTACTCTTGTCAATTGCAGGCAGCGGGTAGCATCCATGTGCAGCATGGGCAGGGGTTGGATTTACAATGTGCAGGTGATATTACGGTCGGACGCCAGCTTGCTTACAGTCGCTTAAAGTGCAATGGCTCAGTGATTGTTGGGCAGATTGACAACCCGCAGGGTAACCTGTTCGCCTGCGACGTGGTTAGCCAGAACAAAGTGATTGCGGGTACCTTAGGTGCCGTCTCGGGCAGTACGTTAAAAGTCGATTTTAGTCCGGGCTTTAACTTACTGCTTGAGCGAAAAGATTCGCTGGATGAGTTGTTACGTCAAATTAAAGAGAATAACCTGCGCCATAAAGAAAGGCTGGACTTCATCAAAAAGAAAATAATCCCCTCCGATTTAAAATCAAAAGTGGATGAAGCGTTGGAGCTGCTGAAAAACGAAGAAGCGTTACTGCACTGGATTGAGTCTAAAGCTTCAATAATGAAAGAATCAAAAGAGAAATACCAAAGCGAAATCAGGCTTATTGCTAATAAACGCCTATATCCTGGTGTATCGGCAAAACTTAATAATCGAAACTGGCGCTCTGAACGCGAATATGATCGCTCACTGGTCAAATATGAAGGGCATCAGTGGCACTACGAGCCGTATGTTTAAACAGTAGCTCAGACTTAAGCTATTCGTTACCTTCTATTTAGATGGCGATACTAGATTTGATATGAGGTTAGTTGGTTATACCTACGTAAGCCTCAGATTATATCACTCCCCTGCTCAAGCTGTTGCGTCTGTTATTTAAGCTTACAGAGCTGGCATTGTTTGTCGCTTTCGTATGTAATCTGCAAGAAGATTTCTTACTAAGTTCTGCGCAACTACCACCCGTAAAATCTACCAAGCAACCACTTTTACCAGCGCATTTCTGGTCTCTGACCGGGGTTATTTGGTTTGTCTGTCTCCGTAATTCCTATTAGCCCATCGAATAAAAATTGAAAAGAGAAGTAAAAAGTGAGAGAAGAATTGATTAATAGTTTTATAAAAAAAAAGCCCTTTTTAAAAAAGGGCTTTGATAATTACTATTTCAAATTACTATTTCTGAGCGCGGCGGCGGCTGAACAGTACCAGTGCCATCAAGCCAGCAAGTGACAATGAAGAGGGTAAGGATACGTCAGATAAACGCGCTTGACCTAAGAATACATTTTCGCCGAACGCTACCAAAGAGCCTTGTGAATCAAAAATGTCAGCATAGTTCATATCTGTATTTGCAGCGTCAAATAACAGCTGATAGCTCCAGTTGTCTACAAATACGAATTCCTCAATATCGAAAAACAAGAATTCGATTCCCGCAAAGATATTGTCAGAATCTACACCTGCATCAAAATCAAAGAAATCAAAAATGCCGGTTGAACCTAATATTTCAAGTGACACTAGGCTGATCGCAGGAAAATCAAACGAGGTGTACAATAAGCCTTGCCCCGTGTTAACCACATCATTGTCGATTTCCACGGCGACCGTGCCTAGGTTGATTAGGCCGAAGAAATCATCTTCAATGAAAATGTCTTGTTCAATAATCGCAGCTTGCGTTTGAAAAGTTGCAAATAAAGAACAGCTGACTAGTGCGAGTGTGCTTAATAGATTTTTTAAATTTTTCATTGTATTTCCTTAGTTTAAAGGGCGCGAGCTACGCGCCCTGTACTGCCGATTAAGGGTTTAATTGAATTACTGTGGTACCTTGAGCAACACCTTCTTCATTGTAGAAGGTGACGCCGCCCATGTAGGTTTCTTCGCTGTCAAGACCACGAGTCAATACACGAATCATATTGAAACGGTCTTCAATGGCGCGCGAAGAGCCCATAACACGGGTATTTGGATTAGGTGCACTTGGTGTCCATACTGACATGGTATAATCAGTAGAAGCTTCACCTGCTAAACCAAACCCGAAGACTTGTGTTACATAGAATGCGTTACCTGCTCCATTTAATGGCTCTGGATTAACCAGTAACACTTCTTCGTTGGAATCGACATTACCTGACGACCCTACATTGACACAGTTACTTGGATACGGATTACAAGCAAAAACGTCCAGGTCTAAGTCTGCGCCTGCCACTGCCGTGTCTTCGTTAGACAGCTTAAAGCGCGCAACTTTTGTTCCTTCAGGTACAGCCCACCCCATCACACTATAGCCCTGGTCATTGACAGTAGCAGCGCTCTTAGTGGCAGGCACAAACCCAGCATAATCAAGACTGGTGCGACCTGAATACAGCATCTGCACAGGGAACGATGCACGTCCACGGTTCAAATCAAGTGACAAGTACTCTGGAACGTCAATGTCTTTAATCATTCCAACGTTGATGGCAACTGGGCTGCGCACAGTAGTGCCGTCAGCAGCTTCCAGTATTACTGCACCGAAATGGTAGCCAATAGGCGTAGCATCATCGCGAGTGAAAGTTATACTGTAGCTTGCTTTACCATCTGCAGTAACTTCAAGCAGATCGCTAGCAGTCTCAACACCGGCACCATCGTAAGTCGCAACTTCGACACCTAAGTCTTCCAGACCTTCGATGGAAACCGTGTAGCTGCCGCCCGCACCCGTCATGTCAGTAACGGTACGCGAAACAGTTTTCGAAGACAGCAAATCACCAATCGCAATAGACGGATAGTTCAACTGACTTGGATCCAGTGAGAAGCCGTTTGCCTGTAACTCAGCACAATTGGTTGCCGAGGTGTTTTCAACAAAGCCGGTATTGCCAACGCCACACAAGAATGCCAAATAGTCAGCATATTCTGTGTTATACGTCAGGCGTGGGTCCATTGCTGGAACCGGGTCAGCATGACCAGCACCAAAGTCGAACGGATCAGCTGCCACTTCACCACCTGCTCTCATTACATCTTGATAAGCAGTGGTCATTAGCGCTGACTTATGTTGCGCTGGCGTCCAGTCTGGATACTGTTCTTTAAGCAGCGCAGCCATACCCGCAATATGGGGTGATGACATTGACGTACCGCTTAAGTAACGAACCTGTTCGCCTTGTGCACCAAACATCGGTGTAGAAGACGTTGCCGCAAGAATGTTCACACCCGGTGCAGTAATGTCAGGCTTGATTAAATCGTAAGTAGACGCATTAGGGCCACGCGATGAGAAGCCGGCCATGATGTTGCCTTCTTCTGCTACTTCCATGAATGAACCTGCACTCATCAGTACGGTCATTTCCTCACCGCCTTCGATGGCGGCCTTCAGCGACTCACCTACAGCATTTGATACCATGCCGCCAGGGATTTCTGCTTCAAACTCACCACCCATCACGGTAATCGGACTGGTGGTGGTATAGACAACAACGCCCTTAGCACCTGCAAGCTGTGCACGCTCAACTTTTTGGTCAAATGCACAGGCTCCGCGGGAAATAAGTACAACATTTCCGTCGACTTCTGCCGCATTATCTAATGGAGTTGCTGTTTCGCCATCGGCGAAGCAGCCTAGCAGCGGTTCAGCGATTACCAGTGTTTCTTCAACTGGGCCAGACTCAAGTAGCGGCTTAGTAATAGCACCTTCAGTGAATGAATATTTGTCACTTGGGTCACGCGAGGTGACTTCCAGTGCGTTGGTTGCACGCATACCATCATAGGTAGACGCGGCTACTGACATAACCCATGGAGCTGGCGTACCAACCGTTTCCACATCAGGGCCTGAGTTACCCGCAGATACCGATACGAATACGCCTGCATCTGCAGCACGCAACATGGCGGCGGTGGGCGGAACAGTCAAATCTGTGCGGCTGCCACCGATTGAATAGTTAATAACATCGACGCCATCAGCTACCGCCTGATCGATACCGGCCATGGTATCGCCGTAGAAACAGCCTCTTTCATCATCACCTTCAGGTGTAGTGTAATCTGAGTTCCAGCACACTTTGTACATGGCAACACGCGCACGCGGGGCGATACCCGACATAACACCAATTTCTGCACCATTTTTAATAGCGGTAACACCTTCATTACCCGCAGCCGTACCTGCGGTATGGCTTCCATGGCCATCTGAATCGCGCGGCGATGCAGTTTCGCCCAATGCGTATTGTACATCGTACACAGATTCAAACGCGTCTTTGAAATAACGCGCACCAACTAATTTATTGTTACAGGCAAAAGTTGCATCTTCGCCTTGGTCGCACGCACCCGTCCAGCCTAGCGCAGCCGGGTCTGAATAAGAGCCATCATCGGCGAAACTTGGGTTTTCAGGTGTAATACCTGTATCTAAAATACCAACGAAGACATCTTCACCTTTGATACCTAAAGTATGTTGGCCACCGGCACCGGTCAGACCTAAAAACTCAGGAGTGTTGGATGTGGTAGGTTGATGTAATTCATCTTCCCATACGTTGGCTACATCAGGATGCTGACGCAATGCAGCAACTTGAGATTTGTTTAGTTTTGCTGAGAAACCGTTGAAACTGTGCACATAGTTGTGAATCACAGTCACGTTGCCAAGGTCTTTGGCCAATTTGTCCTGTTTAGCACTTAATGCCTTGGTGTAGGCTTTCATGCGTGACGATTGCGCGTTGTAGCGGTTTCCAACCTGCGCAACTAACTGGTTGCTTGGAATCAATTCGCCTAATGCTTCAGCCTGAGCAATACCGGCTGGTTGTTTTAGTTGTACGATATATAAACCAGAGGCTTTAACACCATTGGTGGCATTTGCGTTCTTGCTTACAATAGGGGTATTAGGAAGTACTTCCTGGGCGGATGCTGCTGCAGTGAGTGAAGCAGTAACAGCCAGGGACACCATTGTCCCAACAACACTTTTTTTGAATATCATTTGCGTCTCCCGATGACACAGTTTTTATCATTCTTATCAGGGAGGGATGTAGGGAATAAAGCCGATACGACTTCCATCAATACAACAACCCCGATGGCTCTTTGTGAATCTAACTACAAGATTCGGTTGGCTTATTTTTATTATTATTAGAATGTTATGTTTCCAGCTCGGTGCTGAAAAACAAATTTTTAACAAACATAAACCGTGCCACTTTAAAAATAACAAATAAAAACAGTGCGTTACTAAATCATGAAAAAATTTCAGGTTTTGATCTGTAAAATATACTGACAATGAGGAGGGGGTTTAATCTTCTGAATGATTAAATTGACGTAATAAACGAAATGGGCATTTCTATGATTAGAGTAAATTAGTATGAAACGGTTAATATTGGGATATTTAACGATCTTTTTACATGTCAGGAAATTTTACGACCCGCTGTATAGCAAGTAAACAGCGGGCCACAGAGCTACATCATCTCAACTGCAAGCGCGACAGCTTCGCCACCGCCAATGCATAATGTCGCCACACCTTTAGATAAATTTTTCGCTTTTAGCGCGTGAAGCAGGGTGACCAGAATTCGTGCACCTGATGCACCAATCGGGTGCCCTAATGCACACGCCCCTCCATGTATGTTCACTTTTGCTTCATCCAAACCCAGTTTGCTAATTGCTAACATGGTGACCATGGCAAAAGCTTCGTTAATTTCGAACAAATCAACGTCATCTTTGTTCCAGTTTGCTTTTTGTAGTACCTTCTCGACCGCGTCTACCGGGGCCACCGTGAAATTCTCTGGCTCAATTGAGTTGGTAGCATGGGCAACAATTCTGGCAATAGGCTGCATGCCCTGCTCTTTCGCCTTGGTTTCGCTCATTACCAGCAAAGCGGCAGCACCGTCAGAGATGGAGCTTGAGTTGGCGGCAGTGACGGTACCATCCTTTTTAAAAGCCGGACGAAGTTGAGGAATTTTATCAGGACGCGCTGAGCCTGGACCTTCATCGGTATCAACCACAGTCTCGCCTTTGCGAGAGGTAACGGTGACTGGCGCAATTTCATTTTTAAATGCACCTAATTCGATAGCCGCATTGGCTTTTGACAAAGAGCTCAGGGCAAATTCATCCATCTTTTCACGGGTAATGCCTTCATTATCAGCGGTAGCCTGCGCAAAGCAGCCCATGGCCTGGCCATCGTACGCGTTTTCCAGCCCGTCCAGCATCATATGATCGATAACCTGGCCGTGGCCCATACGATATCCCGATCTTGCTTTTGGCAGCATATAAGGTGCGTTTGACATACTTTCCATGCCCCCCGCCAGTACGACTTCTGCGCTACCTGCTTTTATCAGGTCACTGGCCATCATCACGGCTTTTAAGCCAGAACCACACACCTTATTAATTGTGGTGACACCCGCACCTAAGGGCAAGCCTGCTTTTAATGAAGCCTGACGTGCCGGAGATTGACCTAAACCTGCGGGCAGCACACAACCCATGATGACTTCATCAACGAGATTGACATCAACGCCACTGCAGGCAGCTCCAATTGCCACTGCGCCTAACTCTGTTGCTGATACGGAAGACAGACCGCCATTAAAGCTGCCCATTGGAGTTCGCTTTGCTGCGACAATCACTACAGAATCGGTATTCATACCATCTCCTCTTTAATTAATTCTGCTTAAAGTGTACTTAAGGCGTGAACACTCGCCTATAGTACTTAAGGTTTGTTCGTTGGCCCGTTATCGTAACGCTAGGTTGCCAGATATTGACGAACCGTTTGCGTTACTTTACCTTAACGTTAATTACAATTTACGTTAACGTAAACCTGAAGACTCTGCGTGTCAATTTCATCGTTTGTGGTAAAGCGCGGCGCTGTGTAAAAAGCTTTACAAGAAAAATCGCAGAACAAACAGAACGCATCCTATTATTGATGAGGTAGCCAGTCATGAGTAGCCAACAGCAGGAGCCAACTTTTTCGATTGGTGAACTGGCACGAGATTACGACATCACCCCCCGTTCTATTCGTTTTTACGAAGAACAGGGCCTGATGAGTCCCGAGCGTACAGGCCAGAACCGAATTTACACTGGCAAAGACAGAGTCCGATTGAAATTGATACTCAGAGGAAAGAGACTGGGATTTTCGTTAGCGGAAATAAAAAACTTATTCGAATTATACGATTCAAACCCGAATTCAGCGATGCAGCTTGAGACAATGCTGGCGCTGACCGAACAAAAACGTGCGGTTCTTCGACAACAGTTACACGATATTCAGATGTTGATGAACGAACTGGACGACGTCGAGGGACGTTGTCGCGAAGAACTGGCAGAATTGAAAAGAGGAAATATAGTATGAATGCCCCTTACCCTACGCTGAATTTTGATCTGGGCGAAGATATCGACATGTTGCGCGATCACGTCTACCAGTTTGCGCAAAAAGAGATCGCCCCCCTGGCCGAAAAAGCGGACGAAGCGAACGCTTTTCCAAATGAACTGTGGCCAAAGCTAGGCGACATGGGCTTGCTGGGTGTTACCGTATCTGAACAGTACGGTGGCTCGGACATGGGTTACCTGGCGCATACGGTCGCCATGGAAGAAGTCAGCCGGGCTTCCGCTGGGATTGGCTTAAGCTATGGTGCTCATTCTAACTTGTGTGTGAACCAGATCTATCGCAATGGTAACGATGCCCAGCGTGAAAAGTATCTGCCTAAATTGGTGTCGGGTGAGCATATTGGTGCGTTGGCCATGAGTGAACCTAACGCAGGTTCTGATGTGGTCAGTATGAAGCTGCGAGCGGAGAAAAAAGGCGATAAGTACATCTTAAATGGAAATAAGATGTGGATCACCAACGGCCCGGACGCACACACCTTTGTTATTTACGCTAAAACCGATCCGGCAGCCGGTCCCAAGGGGATTACTGCATTTATCGTCGAACGTGGTTTTGCAGGTTTCAGTCAGGCACAAAAGCTCGACAAATTAGGTATGCGTTCATCCAATACCTGTGAATTGGTATTCGAAGATTGTGAAGTACCGGAAGAAAACATTCTGGGCAATGTAGGCGAAGGGGTTCGCATACTGATGAGTGGTCTGGACTATGAGCGTTTAGTATTGTCTGGTGGCCCGTTAGGCATCATGCAGGCCTGTATGGATGCCGTAGTACCCTATATTCACGACCGCGAGCAGTTTGGAAAATCCATCGGTCAATTCCAGTTGGTTCAGGGTAAAGTGGCTGATATGTACACTCAGATGAATGCTGCACGCGCTTACGTTTATACCGTAGCCAAAGCCTGTGACCGGGGTGAAACCACCCGTAAAGACGCTGCTGGTGCCATTCTGTACTCGGCGGAGCTGGCCACGAAGATGGCGTTAGATGCGATTCAGTTGTTAGGCGGTAACGGCTACATTAACGAATACCCTACCGGTCGCTTGCTGCGTGACGCCAAACTCTATGAGATCGGCGCTGGCACGTCTGAAATTCGCCGCATGCTGATCGGCCGTGAATTGTTTAAAGAATCAGAATAAAACGCGATATAACGCACGTTAATGCTGCGAATACGCAAACAGTATTCGTGGCTTTTTTAGGATCAAAAGGAGGGTAACTCGTGCCCATTCTTCGTACTGCGGTAAATGCAAAATCTGAAGCGTTCGCAGAAAACGCGCAACATATGCAAAAGCAGGTTGATGACCTGCAGGAAAAGATTGCTCAAATTAAACAAGGTGGCGGTGAAAAATCCAATGAGCGCCATCAATCCAGAGGTAAATTACTCCCCCGGGACCGCATAAATGCCTTACTTGATAAGGGCTCACCTTTTCTGGAAATAGGTCAGTTAGCGGCTTGGGAAGTCTACGATGACTATGTGCCGGGTGCGGGTGTGATTGCCGGTATCGGCCGGGTTTCCGGGGTTGAATGTATGATTGTTGCCAATGATGCAACCGTCAAAGGCGGCACCTACTACCCTCTTACCGTTAAGAAACATTTGCGCGCGCAGGCGATAGCGGAAGAAAATCACTTGCCGTGCATTTATCTGGTCGATTCGGGCGGGGCGAATCTGCCGAGACAAGACGAAGTCTTCCCAGACAAAGACCACTTTGGCCGCATTTTCTTTAATCAGGCCAACATGTCAGCGAAAAATATTCCGCAGATTGCGGTGGTGATGGGCTCCTGTACCGCCGGTGGTGCATACGTCCCAGCCATGGCTGATGTGTCCATTATAGTTAAGGAACAAGGCACTATCTTTTTAGGTGGGCCTCCTTTAGTAAAAGCGGCAACCGGTGAAGTGGTTTCTGCAGAAGAACTGGGCGGCGGTGATGTGCATACCCGTACCTCCGGTGTCGCAGACCAGCTGGCCAATAATGATCATCACGCGCTGCAATTAGCCCGCGATGCTGTCGCCAGATTAAACCGCTCAAAGCAAATCAACATGGACATCAAGCCCAGTTGCGACCCGCTTTATGAAAGCAGCGAAATTTATGGCATCGTGCCCAAAGATGCGCGTAAAACCTTTGATGTAAAAGAAATTATCGCGCGGATCGTGGACGGGTCGGAATTTGATGAATTCAAACCCCTCTATGGGACTACTTTAATATGCGGTTTCGCGCGAATTTTTGGCTACCCGGTTGGGATTGTGGCTAACAACGGAATTTTGTTTGGTGAAAGTGCATTAAAAGGTGCGCACTTTATTGAGCTGTGCGCCACCCGCAAGATCCCGCTGGTGTTTTTGCAAAATATCACCGGCTTTATGGTCGGAAAACAATATGAAGCAGGCGGTATTGCCAAGCACGGAGCCAAGATGGTTACGGCAGTGGCCTGTGCACAAGTACCCAAGCTGACGGTGTTAATCGGCGGAAGTTTTGGTGCGGGTAACTATGGCATGTGTGGACGCGCATATGATCCGCGTTTCCTGTTTATGTGGCCCAATGCCAGAATCTCCGTTATGGGCGGTGAGCAGGCTGCCGGAGTGCTGGCCCAGGTGAAACGGGATCAGAAAGCCAGAGTGGATGAAAGCTGGTCAGAAGAAGAAGAGAAAGCATTCAAACAGCCAATTATTGATACCTATGAATCCCAGGGTCACCCCTACTACGCCTCAGCCCGCTTATGGGATGACGGCGTGATTGACCCTGCTGACACGCGCATGGTACTTGGGCTTTCATTATCCGCAGCATTAAACAAACCTATTGAAGACACCCGCTTTGGTGTTTTCCGCATGTAACGCGCAAGGAGTTGAAATGGACACTACAACAGAACAACCTATTCTCTACCGCGTTGATGAGCGCGGCGTGGCTTTTGTAACGTTAAACAAGCCAGCTAAACATAATGCATTTGACGATCATATGATTGCTTTGCTTACCGACACCTTCAAACAAGCGGGCGCCGACAATAAGGTACGCGCCGTTGTGCTTGAGGCGAAGGGCAAAAGTTTTAGTGCTGGCGCAGATTTAAGCTGGATGCAACGCATGGCCGGCTATAGCCACGCTGAGAACGAACAAGACGCGATGGCTTTAGCCACCATGTTACACACCTTACATACTTTGCCCAAAACCACCATCGCCCGGGTCCAGGGTGCTGCCTTTGGCGGCGCAGTTGGCCTGGTGGCGTGTTGTGATATTGCCATCGGCAGCAAGCTGAGCAAATTCTGCTTAAGTGAAGTGAAAATCGGCTTAATTCCAGCGACCATCAGCCCCTATGTTATTGAAGCCATGGGTGAGCGTATCTGTCGTCGCTATTTCCAGACCGCTGAAGTGTTTTCAGCACAGCGCGCCAGACGATTAGGTTTACTCAGTGAGGCAGTGACGGAAGAAGAACTGGACGTCACCATTGATCAGTTAATTGATCAAATCGTCAAGAACGGCCCTGACGCGGTCGCTCAGGCAAAGCAGCTGATACGCGAAGTAGCCAACCAGCCTGTCACAGCTGAATTAATGCAGCGCACCAGTAAAATGATTGCCGATATTCGCGTGTCAGAAGAAGGTCAGGAAGGCTTGCATGCCTTTTTGGAAAAGCGTCCGGCAAAATGGCAGGAGAGCTAACCACATGATTAAAAAAATTCTTATTGCAAACCGCGGAGAAATTGCCTGTCGGGTAATTAAAACCGCGCGCAGAATGGGCATTGCTACCGTTGCAGTGTATTCAGATGCTGACGCAAACGCACTGCATGTGCACAAGGCTGATGAGTCCATTCATATTGGAGCCGCGCCCTCCAAAGAAAGCTATCTGGTCGCGGACCGCATTATTGAAGCCGCTAAAAAACTGAATGTGGATGCCATCCACCCAGGTTACGGTTTTTTGTCTGAAAACGCGGCCTTTGCGGAAAAATGTAAGCAAAACAATATTATTTTCATTGGCCCCCCTACCTCAGCTATTGAAGCCATGGGCTCGAAGTCCGCGGCTAAGCATATTATGGAGAAGGCAGGCGTACCCTTGGTGCCCGGCTATCACGGTGATGATCAAAGTGAAAGTCTGCTGAAAAAATCCGCTGACGACATGGGCTATCCGGTCCTGTTAAAAGCCGCAGCAGGCGGCGGTGGTAAAGGGATGCGTCTGGTTAATGCGGAACAGGAATTTAAAGAAGCGCTGGCTGCCGCCAAGCGTGAAGCCAGCGCCAGTTTTGGTGACGATACCATGCTGGTAGAGAAGTACCTGACCCAGCCCCGCCATGTGGAAATTCAAGTCTTCTGTGATCAACACGGCAACGGTGTTTACCTGTTTGAACGGGATTGCTCGGTACAGCGACGACACCAGAAAGTGATTGAAGAGGCCCCGGCGCCTGGACTGGCGCCAGACATTCGCCAGCAAATGGGTGAAGCTGCGCTTAAGGCCGCCCAGGCGATTGATTATGTTGGCGCAGGCACGGTGGAGTTTCTGTACGACAAAGACGGCAGTTTCTATTTCATGGAAATGAATACCCGTCTACAGGTAGAACATCCGGTTACCGAATTCATCACCGGCGAGGATTTGGTTGAGTGGCAGATAAACGTGGCGCAAGGTCAACCCCTACCGAAAAAGCAAAACGAATTATCCATGCACGGACACGCGTTTGAAGCGCGTATCTACGCCGAAGATCCAGAGAATGATTTTCTGCCTTCAACAGGCCGTTTGTCATTGTTACAGCCTCCTCAGGAGGACAGACACGTCAGAGTAGACACCGGCGTTTTGGAAGGCGATGAAGTTTCCGTTTATTACGACCCCATGATCGCAAAGCTGGTGGTATGGGACGAGGACCGTGATAAAGCGCTGCAACGTCTGCTTAAAGCGTTGCGGGAATATTATATCGATGGCGTCGCCACCAACATCGAATTTCTATACAACGTGGCTGCCAGTAAGCCATTTCGCGAGCAGGATCTGGTCACCACCTTCATCGAAAAAAACAAGCAGATTTTATTCGCTGATGATGTGAGCGCAAATGTGGAAAAGCTGCCGATGATGGCGGCGTTGATGTTACTTTCAGAACAGCAGCAAACACTGAAGTCTGATGGCGACCCCACTTCGCCGTGGTCACTCCCTACTTCATGGCGCGCCAACGAATTGCATCAACAAACGCTTAAGTTACATTATGCAGGTAACGATTTTGAACTGAATGTCAGCGTGTTAAATGACAGACAGGCCGGGCTTACCACCAATACCTGGACGGTAAGTTATCGGTCAAACCAGTGGGTGATTTCCGGTGAACTGTCTGAACACAGCCTGATGGTTAATTTAGACGGACATCGCCAGCGCTTTACCTGGTCTCAACGGGATAACCAATTTGTCTTGTTTGCCGCGGACGAGGCGTATCACTTTACCCATCAGACACCTGACCTGGGTGTTGAAGATGACGCCGCCAGCGGTCAGGGTTTCAACGCACCAATGAACGGCACTGTCGTAGAATTAACTGTAGAAGCCGGACAAATCGTCGAGAAAGGGGCCACTCTGATGGTCATGGAAGCGATGAAAATGGAACATAGCATCAAAGCGCCAGCGAAAGGCAAGGTGACATCATTTTTCTATCAGGCCGGTGAGCTGGTTGACGGTGGTGCCCCATTGCTGGAGTTTGAACAGGATGAATAAGGCACACTACCCTGCTCAGGTCAGCATCGTTGAGGTTGGCCCCAGAGATGGACTGCAAAACGAAAAAGCCAGGGTTTCGACGCTGAATAAAGTCGAGTTGGTGCATAACCTGGCTAATGCAGGGCTGAAGCGAATAGAAACGGGTAGTTTTGTGTCGCCCAAATGGGTGCCGCAAATGGCCGATTCGGCTGACGTGTTTGCGCGTATTAAACGCAATAGTGCAATAACCTATTCAGCGTTAACGCCTAATATGAAAGGGTTCGAAGCCGCCATGGAAGCAGGTGCCGATGAAGTGGCCGTGTTTGGCGCTGCGTCAGAGAGCTTTTCGCAACGCAATATTAACTGCTCAATTGAAGAAAGCCTCACGCGCTTTGAGCCGGTAGTTGAAGCGGCCCACAAAGCGGGCGTAAAAGTACGCGGTTATGTGTCCTGCGTGCTGGGCTGTCCATACGAAGGCGCCATTGAGCCAAAGGCCGTGGCCGAAGTCAGTCAACAATTGCTGGATATGGGTTGTTACGAAATCTCACTGGGTGACACCATTGGTACTGGCACCCCGATTAAAACCGCGATGATGCTGGAAGCTGTGTTGAAACGGGTTCCTGTAAACCAGGTGGCAGCTCATTTTCATGATACCTATGGCCAGGCTCTTGCTAACCTGACCATTGCCTTGCAACATGGCGTTGCCACCATTGACAGCGCGGTTGCTGGCTTAGGCGGTTGCCCCTACGCAAAAGGCGCAAGTGGTAACGTGGCGACAGAAGATGTGGTTTATATGCTGGATGGTATGGGCATCAAAACCGGCATTGACTTACCTAAGTTGGTACATGCAGCGCGCATGATCAGTCAGGTTATTCAACGTCCTGCCTCGTCTAAGGTTGCCAATGCACTAGGCTGAGCCGCAAAACAACAAACAAAAAAATAGCGCCACTTGGCGCTATTTTCATTTACCGTTGTAATCAGCTTTGGTTCTCTGACACCGTTTTTAAATTTTCCAGACCTTTTTCAAAATCAGGCCCGAGCATGTCGTCCATCATCAGCACGAAATAACGTTCGACCGGGTTATTTCCCACTTTACCTTTATCAATCCAGGTCACGCGGGTGCCTTCCTCGCCGATGGGCTCCAGCTCAAACAAACCGGTAGAGCCCATATCGAATTCAGGAAAATACAGGCTGTAAACTACTTTTTTATTGTGCTCCAGCTCAGTAATTTCCATCTGGCCACTGCCCTCACTTTCACTCACCCACTCAGAACGCATGCCAATAGCACGATCAGGCCCTTCATAGGTAACTTCCATGGCAGGATCGCGCTTAAACCATACCCCCCATTTCGGCCACGCCTTTAAATCGACTACCTGCGAATAAATGGTTTGCGGTGGCGCATTGATAACGATAGTGCGCTTTACCTCATACTCTTTTGGCAAAGTAAAACCTACCACAACCGCAATCACAAACAGTGCAATGATGGCAATCAAAACTTTCTTTAACGCTGACATGACTCTCTCCATGTATAAGTTAACCCTACAACCTTATAACAACTCATTAACATTTGTCAGCAAAAAGCATCAACCCCGTAATAAAAAAAACCGAATCACTCGTTTACGAATCCTATCTTTTTGCTGCGAAAGGACTTTACTGGCTAATTTTAAGTTAGTGTGTAAGATAATTAAATAACAAGTGTTAAGTCTCGACACAGAAGTAACGTGTCATTTACAAGGAGCGCCGCCCCATGGTAGACAAAAGTTCACGTTATATCAGCAACTTAACTCGCGACACATACGCACTGATATTGGCAGGCGGCAAGGGTTCGCGACTGCATGAGCTTACTAACTGGCGCGCCAAACCGGCACTGTACTTTGGTGGAAAATTTCGCATCATCGATTTTCCTTTATCAAATTGTGTTAATTCAGGTATCCGTCGGATTGGTGTGGTCACCCAATACAAATCCCATTCGCTTATTCGCCATTTAGTCCGTGGCTGGGGACACTTCAAAAAAGAGCTGGGCGAATCAGTGGAAATTTTACCCGCCTCTCAACGGTTTTCAGAAAGCTGGTATGAAGGAACCGCTGATGCGGTTTTCCAGAATATTGATATCATACGCGATGAGCTCCCCAAGTATGTCATGGTATTATCGGGAGACCACATTTATCGCATGGATTACGGCCATATGCTGGCCCATCACGTTGAAAACAATGCCAAAATGACGGTTTCCTGTATGGCTGTGCCCATCCAGGAGGCGGCAGGTGCGTTTGGCGTTATGTCGGTGGACGAGAACTATCGTATTCATGGTTTTCAGGAAAAACCTGCCAACCCTACTCCATTGCCTAATGATCCAGACCGTTGTCTGGCTTCAATGGGTAATTACGTATTTGACACTGAGTTTTTATTTGACCAACTGTTGCGTGATGCACAAAATTCAGGCTCAGAACGCGACTTTGGCAAGGACATCATTCCTGCAATTATTAAAGATCACAAGGTGTTTGCATATCCATTTGAAAAATCAGCCGGTGGCGACGTGTACTGGCGGGATGTAGGTACCATCGACTCGTTTTGGGAAGCCAACATGGAAATGGTGGCGCCGGTTCCGCAACTTAATCTGTACGACCGAAAATGGCCAATCTGGACGTATCAGGAACAATTACCCCCGGCAAAATTTGTCTGGGAAGATCAGGATCGGCGGGGAGAAGCTATCAACTCTGTGGTCTCCGGAGGCTGTATTATTTCAGGCTCGACCTTAAGAAGAAGCCTGGTGTTTTCTAACGTGCGTGTGCATTCCTATGGCTTGATTGAAGAGGCGGTGATACTGCCTGACGTAGAAATTATGCGACACTGTAAGTTGAAGAAAGTGGTTATTGATCGCGGCTGTGTTGTGCCAGAGGGAACGGTAATTGGCTATAACCACGAGGACGACCGTGCAAGGGGGTTCAGAGTATCAGACAAAGGTGTGGTGCTGGTTACCCGTGAAATGCTGGGGCAACCCGTTGGCGGTCTTAACCCTGACCAATAGCACCATACCGCCAGCGATTTAGTGTGTCCTCGATAAGTTTGGCTGTTTGCTCTGGGTACTCAAGGGGAAACATGTGTCCACCAGGCGCAACTACGTGCGCTAACTGATTTTGTTTGATGAACAGATCGCGCATTGCAGGCATGCACACGGTCGATGATTCGCCAGTAACCAATAGCGCCGGACACGCCAGCTTACCAGCAAAACGATCTAGATTGTCAGCTACATTGCGAAAGATTGCCGCTTCGATATCATGGCGAAAAGTAAGTTGTGTACAGTGTTGCGAAGTTTGCGTAGCACTGCTGACGTAGTCTTCAATACATCGCTTATCCATGTTCACAAACAGCGCTTTATTTGAAAAATAGTCAACTATATCGGTGGTAGATGACCATTGAGTGTTGCGGGTTTTCGCTAATCCCGCTGGAGTGATTTTGTCAATTAAGGGGGTTTTCTTTAGCAGTTTTATTAAATAACTGCGCCATCCGGTCACTAACGGAGGATCTAACATCATCAACCCTGCCACCTTCTGTGGCATTTGACATGCTGCCATATACGAAATTACTGCCCCAAACGAATGTCCAACCAGGTACACTCTCTCGTTCGCCGCACTGTGCATACCAATATGCTCAATCAGTTCCTGCACTATATAGGGCCAGTTATTGCTCACTGGTAAATGCGGCTCATGTCCAAATTTTTCTTTTCCCGAAATTTGGAAATGCGGTGGTAGCGCATTGATAAGCGTGCGATAACTGCCAAGTGGAAAACCATTGGCATGGACAAATTGGATCGAAACTGTATTTTCATTCTGATTCATCATGGTGCTTAATTTCCGTCGTTCTGCTATTGGCGCACACCGGTTATTTCGTTATGATGCACCTTAACCCAACTCATCTGACCAGATCAAATGTTTGTAGACGACTTACTTGCTTTACCTCAACCCTCAACAATTTCTGACACTACTGTGGAATTTAATGAGCTCATGATCCCCAAAGACTGGGCTCAGGGACGCACTGCGTTTGGCGGTATTTCAGCTGCCCTGGTTTACTCGGCCATTGAGCAAGTAGTAAATGACGACCACAGGCTGTTACGCTCTTTCACCACTAACTTTATTGGGCCATTAGCATTAGATACTGAATTTTCTTTAAAGGTTACAAAGTTGCGCTCGGGTAAGAGCGTGTCTCAATATACGGGTGAAATTATTCAGCAAGGCAATGTCAGTGTCTTTTCACAAGCATGCTTTGGCCTGGCGCGGCAATCAAAAATAGCGGTAGAAAATACGCAGCAACATGCCATGTCCGCCCCGGCGAAGGGCAAGTACATTCCCCAGATCCCTAAAATTACGCCCAAATTTCTGCAGCACTTTGACCTGTCAATTGACCAGGGAGGCATTCCTTTCACCGGCAAGAAGACAGCCCAATACCATGGATTTATGCGCTTTAAAAAACCACCACAACAAATACGCGATGCCCATGTAATTGCCCTGATTGATGCGTGGCCACCGACCCTGTTGCAAATGTTGCGATGGCCTGCTCCAGCCAGCACCGTCAGTTGGAATGTAGAATTTATTCATCCACATCGCGAAATCAGTGGCGAAGACTGGTTTGCCTATCAGGCGCACACGCGACAGGCCGCAGACGGCTACGGCCACGTTGAAGCGACAATCTGGGATAAATACAATCAGGTAGTAGCGTTAAGTCGGCAGACGGTGGCTGTATTTGATTAATACAGCATAAATGCGCTGGGATTAAATAGCGAAATAACGCTCAGACATTGCAAGTTAGTGATATCCAGCGCATCTTCCAAATCATCCATTTCAAGTGCGAGCGACTCATGCAGATGAGGTTCGAGATTACTGTAGCTTGGATAGATTTCAGGATTCACATTATCCAGAGCCAGCACATAACTCAATTGCAATATTCGCTCATCTTCTACCGTCTTCTCGCTTACCGCTTGATGGATACGGTTTATCGGCCGGTAAATGCCTTCCGGTATGCCCCATTGTTTAACCAGCTCGGCTGACAATTCAGCATAAGTAAAGCCGAGAATAGCATGCTGCAATTCAGCCGGACTCACCCGCTCATTAAACGCCAGACAGCGTTCGGCTTGCTTTGGCTGCGATTGTGATATCACCAGCTCACCAATGTCGTGCAGCAGCCCTGCAACAAACAAGCGTTCGGGCTCTTTAATTCCCCGTTGCTCGGCAATAAACTTGGCTAACAGACCACATGAGACACTCTGTTCCCAGAACTTATCTAAATCAATAACCGATCCATCAACTTCACTGAACGCATGGCTCACGCCATATGCCAACGCAAGATCGTACGCTGCACGGGTACCAATTACCTGCAGTGCTTTTCCGATGGTTTCTATTTTATTGGGAAAACGATAAAGTGCACTGTTCGATACTTTAAGAATTTGCGATGCCAGCGCAGGATCGAACGAGATGATGTCGGCTATATCGTCAATTGACGCTGAATGGTCGTCGAGACATTCTTTTAAACGGGTGACCGCGTCTGGCAATACATAAATTTCTTTAGCATTTGCGGCAATATCTTGTACGCTCATTGACTAGCAACTCCGAAAGCAACCCTACTTCGAAAAGGGCCATATGCTCCAGCTCCTTTGATGATTGCGATTATCCTGAATACTACGTATAGGCTATATAACCAATCAGTTGCAACTATTTTACTGATTTTTTGAAAATAATCTTCACTAATTCAACTTTCAGCGCTATCTTTTTTCAGCTCTTGCATTAGTTTTTTTAATAAAGAGGACGCGTTCACTCCCTCATATTTACCCTGCTCAGCGGTCATTTCTTCGATTTTTTTAATTTCGTTTACCAAAAATGAATTAACCGGACATGCAACACCACACGTTTTTCCGGCCGTCACGACCGCACCATTAAGGTACGCAATTTCTGTTTGCTTGTGCGCTTGTAAATCCCACCACATCGAAGTTCTTACATCGTCATCAATGGCCAGCATTTGTTTGGCAATCCGCTTAAACAACCAATCAGGCGTGCAAAGCAGCAAAGGCAGATAACGACCATGAATCTTGGCAACTTTTGGTAGCTTGATGTCCATCGCATTAATCACATCAAGAAATTCCCGCATCGCTAAGGCAATGATGCGACGAAAATCTCGTTGTTCTAACATGGCTTTCACCGGAATATCAGCCAGCGCGTTAACGCTATTGCCCAAATTGAGCTGTAACTTGGCCCACTGCAGTGCATTAATATCAGGGGTGGTGGCAATCTGCATCAATGGCTGGCTCGCTGCCAGTAGATCACGTTCAAGTTCAGCAACATCAGCAGGCATCGCTTCAATAGTGAGCATTCCTTCTGATCCCCGGTGCAGCTGATTGGGTGATTTCAGTACTACATTGAACGGCACCATAGCGCGCAGCACCCGGTTTTGTGAAAAATGCTTCTGTACAAGTTGATGTGTTCCGACGCCGTTTTGACAACAGATAATTACCGTTTGCGCATGTACCAGTAGTTCAAGGTCACGAATCGCCGGAATGATTCCGGTGCATTTGGTGGTGAGCCAGATAACATCCGCTTTTTGGCCTGACGCCAGCAAAGGGTCAGCGTGTTTCACCTGTTGTAGATTGCCCGCATAATCAGACAATATCATTGTGTCGCGTAAGCGCGAACACCAGGGGTCGCGGGCGACAAATTTGACTTTCATATTATTGCTGGCCAGAACACCGCCTACAAAACAACCAATTAGTCCGGCGCCAAAAATGACATGTAACACACTGCTACTCCTTCGCAATTCTTTGATACAATTCTGTCCTAAATAGTGGTAATGCGGAAGAGTGCATGAACAAGCGCGTGTTAATAATCGGATTTGTCTGGCCTGAACCCAATTCATCAGCGGCTGGCCAGAACATGATGGGCATCATTCATGCACTTAAACAAGCGGATTGGGAGGTGCATTTCGCCAGCGCCGCCACTGACAGTTACCACAAAGCCGATATCAGCGCATTAGGTATCCACTGCGAGTCCATTACGCTTAATGACAGCAGTTTTGATAATTATATTGCACGCCTTACCCCGTCCGTAGTGATTTTCGACCGCTTTATGACAGAAGAACAATTTTCCTGGCGGGTTAAACGCACATGCGCTGAAGCGGTCCGTATTATCAATACCGAAGATTTACACAGTCTTAGACATACTCGCCATGAAGCGGTAAAGCGCAGTCACCCAACACCCTATGTAAGTGATATTGAAAATGAGATCACGCAACGCGAAATTGCAGCAATACTTCGCAGCGATTTAACGTTGATTATTTCGGAGCATGAACTGACCATGCTGACGGAGAAATTTCACATACCACACCAGCAACTGTTGCACTTGCCGCTACTTGAAACGGCTTTTCATTGTGAAAACCCCACCTTTGCTCATCGAAAGGATTTTGTCTGGATTGGCAACTTCAGACACGCGCCGAATTGGGACGCGACATTGCAGTTAAAGCAACATATCTGGCCAAAAATCCGGCAGAAATTACCTGACGCCAATTTAACCGTCTTAGGCGCCTACCCTCCCAAAAAAGCGACCCAACTAGACGACAACAAAAGCGGGTTCCGGGTTAAAGGCTGGGTAGAAGACATTTCCCGGGAATTGCCCCTGCATCGCGTTATGCTGGCACCACTTCGCTTTGGCGCGGGGATCAAGGGAAAGTTATTGGCCGCTATGCATGCCAATATGCCCAGCGTGACCACATCAGTAGGCGCTGAGGGTATTGCTTCAGCAAAGGAGTGGCCCGGGTTTGTCACCGATGACTGGCAGTTATTTGCACACCAGGCCGTTACATTATATGAAAACTCAAATTACTGGCATGAACAGCAGGCCAGAATTGCTGAAGTACTAGCCCCAAAGTTTGACACGAAGCACAATAAGGCGCGCCTCGTTACGCGGATAAGTCAGCTTGCTGAGCAGTTGGATAAACACCGCGCTGCGTTGCCACTGCAGTTTGTCATGTGGCAACAAAGCTTACGCAGCACACAATATATGTCGCAATGGATTGAAGAAAAAAATAAGACGAAAAGTCAGGTTTGAGTGGAGGCCAGTGTTTTTATGCGATCGATAACCTGACGCAAACCATTGCCTCTGGACTGACTTAAAAACCGTGACAGCGAGAGTTCATCACCGAACGCATCAAAATCAAATGTAGCAACAGCTTCTGGCGATAAATTATTTGTCTGCTCCAAAATGATCGCCAACACGCCCCTGATCACTTTACTGGGTGAATAAGCCATGAAGCATCCAGTGGTATCGTCACTTACCCTGTCGAGCCAGACATCACTGTCACAGCCTTTAACCTGATTTGTTTCCGTTCGCTGCCCCTGCTCAAGCATCGGCAGATGCTTAGAGGCCATTACCAAAGCGCGCATTTTATTGTCCCAGCCTTGCGCGTCCAGCAAGGTTAACGCAAGCGGCTTTAGCTCACCCGAATGAGTCATATCAATACCGGCTCAACGACTTTCAGTCAGGCTCAGCTTCAATTCCTCTGCCGTTAACAGCATTTCTGCTTCGTTTTCGGCGGCAGGGAAAATCGCGATCGCAATATTGTTTTTCTCTAAGCCGGGTAACCAAGTGAGTAAAAAATCATCCAGCGTGATAACTTGAGGTGTTGCATCCATTGTTTGCGCACGATGCCAGCACTGTACCAGTTGCGAATGAGGCCAGACAGGTAAACACTGCCCTTCCATAATTTCCATCATGACATAGCCATTTTCACCGACCAGAGCCCATACTTCATTAGCCTTGGACACATAAGTTAAAAACAACTCAACGCGTTCCTCAGCCGATAAGCCTGCGGCCTGTTTAATTATATGTTCAGGTAACGATTCAGAAACTGTATCTGGGAACACTTTATCACTCCGCTTTAAAAAACGGTCAGATTATAATTTTATACGCGATGAATAACCACCCAAATCCCATTATTTCCTTGTAGGGACCCTATTTGAATTCGGGGACTGTTTCAGGCTAAATTAAGGTTGTAATTTTGTTTCATTTGAAAGCATGGTAATCTCTTTCAAGTATTTGAAGTAGCCCATAGTTGATGGATTCCGAATTTTATATTGTGTCTCGCAAGCAGGATGCCCGACTTGCGTTAACTCAAGAACAGTTTAAAGAGCTTAAACGTGCGCGTAAAAGGCTCTCGTCTGCTTATGCCATCTCGCATAAGCATCGCCTGGTGTTATCCAATTATGAGCTTATTCTCGAAGCCATGCGTTCACTCGGCGAACAATATGTCAGACAGGAAAATATACACGCTATTGAAGAGGGCAAGGCCCGCTTAAATGCTAACATAAACAATTATGTGTTAAGCGCACGCATTTTTACCAGCCAACTGAAACGCCATGTCCAGGGATGTGTTCCTCAGGATCGTGAATTGGTGAGTGTACTAACCAGGAAAATGGAAAGTGAGTACAAGCGATCCTTTTCCTATCGATTTATCGACTCGCTGTATGATTATGTTGCGCATTATGGATTGAGCATTCACACAATAAAAATTGTCAGTGAGGTGAAACTCAACGATGCCGCAGAATATGAGCGGCAATATCGTGTTAATGCGTATGTGGAAAAAGATTATATTGGCGGACCGGCAGAATTTAGAGCGTCAGTTTTTGATGAAGTGGGCGGTACAGTCGACCTGATTGATATGTTAAGCACGTTCAATCAAAGCCTTACTCGCTTACATGATCAGGCTATGGACTTGATCCAGCACGTATTTGTAAAGGCAAATGAGTTAGTGAATGAATTTATCGGGGTGTTCGTTAGTGAGCATGGTAACAAGCACGCTAACTTATTTGTCGTACACGGCACCCGGATGGCCAGTGACAAGGTATACGATAAATTTCCCATTTCGATGTATGCAAATAACCATAACTTTGGCAAAGAATACGTATAACTCATGCAGCTTCATAATGTAAAAACTCAGTTTAATTTGCCCGCCCGCTTCGATAGTAAAGATACGGTAGGCATTAATTTTCGGCATTTTATTCTGTATTTACGTGACGATATCGCTTCTGAAATAAAAGGAGAAATTGTTGAAGTTCGTTTTTTATGGACAGACGAAGCGATTGAGCAAAATCGTTCGGAGCGACTTAACTCATTTCCCAGACATGCTTTGAGCATGTTAGAACTGATTGAAGACCGCATAGAACACCTGCCCTGTACGGTAGCAGTTTGCGAGACATCAAAATCAGCCTGTAGTGTTGCCATTGCAACGCAGTCGTCTCAGCAGATCCACCAGCTAATCGGCGCAATGGTTTGCCCGAACAAATTTACCATGCCAGTGTTGTACGACCATGCTATTTCAGCCACAGAGTTTATTGCCCAGCGCCTGAACAGTTCTGAAGGCAAAGATGTGTAAAATCCAACCTCATTGATATTTGCCCCATCAGACTGGCTGGGTTTGCGCTATTTTTGCTGAATAAATGAAATTACATCGGTCAGGCTGAGCGGCTCGGAAAAATAGAAACCCTGCATATAATGACATCCGGCTTGACAGGCAAACTCAGCCTGCTTTTGCGTTTCAATGCCTTCCAGTAGAATCGCTTTGTCCAACCGCTGACACAATTGAATAATGCTTTCGGCAATAATGTTCTTCTGACTGGATTTATCCTCTCCTGGCGCAAGCGACTTATCCAGTTTTATAATAGACGTGTACGATTCGCCCAGTTCAGATACGGACGCATAGCCGGCACCAAAGTCGTCCAAAGCAATGGTGAAACCTGATTTAGCAAGTTCTCGCAACACCTTTCGAGTTCCAATGTCATGCATCGCTGACTCGGTTACTTCCAGCACCAGTGAGGACGGTTTAACATCGAAATCATGCAGGTACTCTAAAAACTGACTTACCATTAATTTTGAGTTCAATTGCAGAATCGATACATTCACGTGCACTTTAATATGCCCAAGACCAGCCTCATTCAGCGTTACACTGGCGATACACACTTCTTTAAGCATCTTAAGTCCCAACGCGTTGATCATACCGGTCTCTTCAGCAATCGGGATAAAGCTTTCTGGATGGATGTCACCAATATCCTGACTGCTCCAGCGGCATAAGGCCTCTAACGCGACTACCTGGTGTTCGGTGTCCACAATGGGTTGAAAACGGGCATGCAGATCTTTGTTTTCAATTGCATTGAAAAGCCCTTGTTCAACATATAAGCGGTATTCGATGGCATCGTTTTGTTCGCCCGAGAAAAACACCACCTGATTCTTCCCCTTGCGTTTGGCTTCATACATCGCAATGTCAGCATGCTTAAGCAGGTTTTCAGGCTCTTGGGTATCGTCCATTTGAGCAATGCCGATACTGGCACTGATCCTTAGCTCTGTATCACTGACTTCTATTGGATCGGAAAACACCTCTAGTAAGCGACTGCCCAACTGCGCAAGATCGCCTTTTTCCTGCACCAGGATGACAAACTCGTCACCCCCATGGCGAATAAATGTATCTTCATTGCGTATGACTGAACGTATGCGGGAAGCGCATTGCGAAAGAAGTTCATCGCCCACATTATGGCCATAGGTATCATTGACTAATTTGAAACCATCCAAATCAATAAAGATTAACGCTTGTACAGATTCAGCATACGACGCTTCATTTAAAATAAGTTTGAGATAATTTCTGTTGCCCGCGCCGGTCAACTGGTCGGTGAAAGCCAGTGATTCCAGTTTTCTTTCTGCTTTGCTTAAATCGGAAATATCTGAAAAGGTGGCAACATAACAAATTTCTTCATGCTGTTGGTCTAACTCAGAGACGGTAACAAAAGCCGGAAATTCAATCCCATCAGTGGTGATCAATATGGATTTTTTGCGTACGATTTTTGTGCTGGCCAATGCGCTTTTCAGCTCAGAGGAATTCAGCCCAAACTGAAAAATATCGCGTTTTTTCAAGCTCTTTGTTGTGAATCTGAGCAGGGTTGACAGAGCTTTATTGCAATCAATGATGGAAAAATTCTTGTCCAGCAAAGCCACCCCTTCCACCAATTGATCCAGAATGATGTTAGAGAGACGTAGTTGTTTGATTTGGCGCTGCTTGTCAGTAACATCAATGACTGCACCTATGATTACGTCATTGTTATGAAAATCAACTTCGCTAAAAACAATATCAAGATATTTGCGTCCCGAGTCACTGCCCTCCAGCACAATGGTTTTACGCAAACTGGCGCGCTTTTCGAGCGTGCTGATGATATCCTTACGCTCATGTTCAGGAAACAGCGCTAAAAACTGCTCACGCGCTATCTGCGTCCCAGCACCGAAACGGTTTTGCAGACTTTTTGCCCCATCGAATGAAAACGTTTTGCCTTTGCCGTCTAATTCAACAACTCCAAACTGAGCAGCCTCGGCGGCAACTTTAAACCGCTTTTCCGAATTGACCACCTTTTGCTCAAGCGAAAAACGATGCAACGCGGTTTCACAGGTTACCTTGATGGTTTTCGTATCAAAGGGCTTGACAATATAGCCATACGGAGACGCCTTAAGAGCACGAGTTACCGTATCATCGTCAGAATAGGAAGTGGTGAACACAATCGGAATAGCGAACTGTGAATTTATCTTCTCTGCCGCTTTGATGCCGTCACTGCCGTCTGCAAGATGGATATCCATCAGGATCAATTCTGGTGATTCAGCATGCGTCATTGCGATCGCCTGCTCTTCAGAGCGTGCCAGGCCAACGACTTCTGCGCCCAGTTTTGCCAATTCACGTGCCAGATAAGTGGCAGCAATTGTCGTGTCTTCGACAATTAATACACGGCGGTTTTCTATCAACTTCATTACCACGGCTTATTTATTCTCCTGAAACATGGAATTAAGTAATCGTTTCAGCTCATTTTCCGATACAGGCTTGGTTAAAATGGGAACTGAATCAAATTCCTGAGGTAATTGTAACTGATCACCGTAGCCACTCATAATTACACAGGGTTTATTGTCAGCCAGTACGGTCTGGATCAATCCTAACGAGGTGTCTTTGCCCAGATGAATATCAAATACTACCAGACCAAAGTTATCATCTTCGTAAATTTGTCTGGCGGTTTTAACGTTGCCTACCACCGATACATTATTCACCCCCATGGTTTTTAATTTACGTTGCATATCCATTGCAATGACCAGACTGTCTTCGACAATCAGGGCGCTTTGGGGTAACGCAGAAGCCTGCAACTTTATTTCTTTTCTTTCCGCTTCAACGGTCATGGCATCACGCTTGACTTCACTCACGTAACGTCTCGGAAAACTGAATCGAACCTGAAGACCATGCGGCGCAAATTCAACGTCGGCATCGCCCTGAAGTTCATGAGGAATAACAGAGTGAATCAGGGTCATGCCAAAGCCCTCACGCTTGGGTGGCGATACCGGTGGCCCACCCATTTCACGCCAATGTAACACCAGCCCATTATCATCGGCGAAAAACCATTCTATTTCTACTTTACCGCCATGCGAACGAGAAAGCGCTCCGTATTTGGCAGCATTAGTAAAAAGTTCGTGCATCACCAACACGACTGGCGTGGCAGCATCGGGGTGAAGGTTAATATTGGGACCTGAACGAACAATACGTTTATCTGCATAAAGATAGGCCTGGATCTCTGTATCCAGCAGTTCATCTAACGAAATTTCTGTCCACTCAGAGGCAGTTAACTGATCATGCGCAGAGGCCAGCGCAGACAAACGCCCGGTAAGCACCCTGACAAATTCTTCAGTATCCCGTTCACTTTGGTCAGTCTGTAGAATGATAGCGTTGACCAGATTAAGAATATTTCTGACTCTGTGATTCAACTCAGAAATTAAAATTTCGTGTTTGCGACCTGCCTGTTGCAAAATGGTGTCGCGTTCCTGCACATGTCGTAACATGACTTCAAGCAATGTCACGCGTAACGACTCTCCGACCATTTCGTCCTGCTCGGTCCACTCGTGACAATGATCACTATGAGTTTCCTGCCACAATTTAAAACTGCCCCGGGGCAGCAATCTCGAACCATTTGGCCCCATAGAGGCGGCCTTCTGCGGGTTGCCGGCCCAGTTGATGGTTTTGGTTTGGGGCTGACGGAAAAATAATAAATAATCGCGGGGGGTTTTTGACACCGGAATGGCGAGAAGACCCGCAATATTGTGCACCGCGGTTTCGTATTGCGGCACGACTTCAGCCAACGAGTTGACCCAAATAATCTGACTGGGTGGCTGACTATTGAGGTAGCGCACTACCCTTCTTAATTCATCTTCGGGTAAGGTAATCCCGGTACTACTGACCTGCCCTTCGATAATAACGGTGATACCGTCATTCTCAATTAATTCATTGAGTGCTCTGAATTGATTGGTAAGAATATCAATCAACGCCCCGTCCGAGGCGATAGTGGACATGATTTTATTGTGCACCTTACGCACCCGAAGACTTTCAGTCTCCCTGTCCCGGGCCAGGCGCGATGATAGCTCTAGCGCAAACACTTCGGCAAACAGTTCAAGCTCGGTACGTTGAAAGTAAGACGGAACTTTGGGTGAATAATGATGACAGGCTATCAGACCCCATAACTTGCCATTTACGATAATCGATACAGAAAGCGAGGCCACTACCCCCATATTTTTCAAATATTCAATATGAATAGGCGAAACCGCTCGCAAGGTGGAAAACGACAAGTCGATCGCGTCATCCTGCCCTCTGACAGTGGGAAAAATAGGATAAACGGGTGCATTTACATCGCCAATCACCCGCAATAGATTCTTCAGATAAAGTGTCCGGGCCTGCTTTGGAATGTCTGAGGCGGGATAACGTAACCCCAAAAACGCGTCAAGTTTCTGGGATTTGGCTTCTGCAATAACGGCACCGGAGCCATCAGATAAAAATTTATAGATCATTACCCGGTCATATGACGTAATAAGCCGCAATTGTTCTGCTACCGTCTCGAAAAGCTCTTCGGTATCAGCAGCGCGGTAAAATTGACTGAGTAATGAGCGTACAAAGTGATCGGTGGTATCGCGGTTTTCCTCAACAGGTTCAAATTCGACGATGGTGAACTCACCGTTATGATGCACAGAAATATCAACTTCAAGTTTGGTTGCATCGATAAACTGATTAAATAATCGCTCATTACGCCCGGTAATCATTGATGATTGTAAACCCGAACGGATGTGATGTAGCGTATCTTTGTCCAGCCAGTTCTTTATGGCTTCACCGGCTATTTTGTCGGGTGCAGTTCCGAAGTACTGTTCAGTGTTTTGCGAGCAATACGCGACAAACCAATCAGAGCGTAACGCCAGCAGACAGCCGTGGCTTTGAATATTGCCCAGCAAATGAATGGGTTCACGATCGCAGTTGGATAAATCGACTTTTTCAGGGTAGGCTGGTGTTTCATATGTGGCCATGATTTATCCATTTTTGATGATGTATAGTAATGCGTACCTAGTCTACCCACACTTATTAGGATCAGATCAATAAATTTTGTATGATAAACACCAGTTTTTTTGACCAAATCAAAGGTAAAACCTCTAATTCTCACAAACACTTAGAGGAAACTTATCCCTTCTCGACCCTGATGCGTTCAGATGAATTCGATGAGCAAAGTTATCATCAGGTTCTGAATGTAATGGCGGCGTTTCACCAAAGCATTAATTTGTTTGCAACCAGCCAGTTGAAAGGCGAACTCGCAACATTATTAGACACCACAACCACATGTAACGCTTTACGTCTTGACATAAACCAGTTGCAGCAGTCATTTACCCCCATTATCTGCCCGACACTCGATGTTACCGAGGATGATACACATTCGTTGTTGGCTTATGCTTATGTGTGGGCGGGCTCAAGCATGGGCGCACAAATTTTAATTAAATGGCTACAAAAAAATGCCCCGTCACTGCCCACTCGCTATTACCAGCAAATGGCTGCGCAATCGGTAAACTGGCCGTTGGTGAAAGCGCTGTTAAGTGCACAGGTAGAAAAACCCGATGTTGATTCAACCTCCATTATTCGCTGCGCCAACACATGGTTTGAGGCAATTATAGCGCATGCTCAATCATACCCAGCAGCTTTGGCAGGCGACCTAAGACACGTTGAGTCGCTTTGATTCATGCTGATATCTGGTAGTATGCTGCCATTGCGAATTGAATTTTTCGAGAACTATAAAATAGATGAAAGTAATCTCATTTAACATTAACGGCATTCGCGCCCGCTTGCATCAATTGGAAGCATTGATCGAAAAACACCAGCCGGATGTTATCGGCTTGCAGGAAATTAAAGTGCATAACGATCAGTTCCCCCTCGAAGCGGTCGAGCAGCTGGGTTATCACGTTTTCTATCACGGTCAGAAAAGCCATTATGGGGTGGCAATGTTGACCAAAGATAAACCCCAGAAGGTTGTCTTAGGCTTCCCCACTGACGAGGAAGATGCACAACGTCGCATGATTATGGTTACCTTGAAAGGTGCCTCAGATAAACAAGTTACCATTTTGAACGGCTATTTCCCGCAAGGCGAGAATCGCGACCATGAAACTAAATTTCCGGCTAAGCGCAAGTTTTATCAGGACTTAATGGGTTATCTGAATGCCTCTCATCAACCTGACGATAATGTTATTGTGATGGGTGATCTGAACATTTCACCTGCGGATAACGATATTGGGATTGGCGAGGAAAATAAAAAACGCTGGTTGCGCACGGGCAAATGCAGCTTCTTACCCGAAGAGCGTGAATGGTTGAATACAGTCTATCAATGGGGGTTGAAGGACAGCTTCCGCGATCTGCATCCGCATACTGACGATAAGTTCAGCTGGTTTGATTATCGCTCGAAAGGATTTAACGATAATCGTGGGTTGCGTATTGATTTAATATTAAGCACCTTACCAGTACATGAAACCCTGCAAAATGCCGGCATCGATTATGAGCTACGTGCCATCGAAAAGCCCTCAGATCATGCGCCGGTCTGGGCTGAATACGACCTTTAAGTAGAGAGCTGGCGGTGACAATACTGCAAATTTTTAGTCTGGCCGCGTTCCTTCTGGTCGTCGGTCTGATACTGAAAAACATCCATTTTGAACAGTTCCGCAGCGATAGCCGGCGTCAGCATATTGTGTTTGGCGCGGCGGCTTCAGTGTTTTTTTTATGGATTTTCAGGGCAGGCATATTTCCGGGGTTAGACGTACACTTTCTATGGTTACCCGCGTTGGCGCTTACCTTAGGCTTTCGTTTTGCTTTGCTTACCGCCACCATTGCACTAGCCGGCACCACGCTTGTTGGTCTTGATGACTGGGCCATGTTTGGTGTCAATGGCTTACTCGGCGTGTGTGCGCCAATCGCACTGACTTATCTGATTTACATCATTTCGTTTCACCGCATTCCACGAAATCTTTTTGTCTATATTTTTGTATGTGCGTTTTTTCCCGGCGCAGCGATGATTGCAATTAAGATGGGCTTACTTGGCGGCTATTATTTTGTCGACGGCATTTATGACTGGGACGTGATACGTGATAACTATCTTATTTTGATTCCATTGCTCCTCTTCCCTGAGGGAATGCTAAATGGAATGACCATCACACTGTTGACAATCTACAAACCCGAGTGGGTGTACACGTTTCACGATAAGTTTTATATCGATAAAAAATAAGCGCTACAGCACGCTTATTTCTTAAATAAGATATCCATAACGCTGCTCAGTTCGGTTTTCCCTTCGCGAATTTCTTCTTCACTCAGACCGGTAATTTCATGGGGAAACACTAACCATTCTTCGCTACTGTTGATGTAATAGTCAGGTTTGATATCCGTTTTATTGTTAGCTGGTTTAAACCAGGGACAGGCAATACGAATGTCCTGCGGCACGTTCAAACGCATAAGTTTTTTAATTTGCTTTATCAGCGCATCAACGCTGCGACCCGAATCGAACACATCATCAACAATTAACAATGAATCGCCAGCATTCGCATTTTCTACCAGGTAGTGCAGGCCGTGCACGCGGATTTCCTTGGACTGCTGATTGATTCCGTAATATGACGACGTGCGCACGGCGATATGATCGGTGGGGGTATTTCTGAATTCAAAAAACTCCTGAACCGCGATACCAATGGGGGCACCGCCACGCCAAATCCCAATAATAAAATCAGGACGAAATCCGTCGTCATACACCTTAGCAGCTAGGCGAAAACTATCCTCTAATAAAGACTGGGAGGTAATATAATGCTTTTTCATACTGACTTCTGCGCAATTGTTAAAAGACCGGGAGTATAGTGAATTCGTGCTTGTTTTGCACGGCCAAAACGAAATCTTGTTGGCCGGCTTTACTCGTTTTGTAATGCACTGGCGGGCTGTACCGACATGGCTTTGAACGCAGGGTACAGGCTTGCTAAGACGCAAAGAATGAGAGAAAACACCATCACCCAACTAATTTGCTCCCAACGTAAGTCGATGGGAACCCCACGGCCATCATCGGCAAAGGCAATCGGTACATTGATTAAGGCCAGTAAATTATTAAGTTGGGTTGATAACAGGATCCCTAACACCCCACCTATCAGCGCACCTTTCATGCCATTAAACACGCCGTTAAACACAAATATCCGCATTATCTGACCACGCGCCATGCCCTGCGTGCGTAAGATAGCAATATCGCCTTGTTTTTCGGTGACCACCATCACCAATGACGATACAATATTAAATGCAGCGACCGCGATGATCAGTAGCAGCATCATAGACATCATGTTTTTTTCCATCTTGACGGCGTCGAATAAGGGTCCTTGACGACTACGCCAGTTATCACTTTGCAGCTGTAATTCGGCTAACGCTTGCACCACCGGCTCATATTCAAAGGCATCGGCAAGAAATAACCGACTGTCACGCGCTTCTAATGGCGAGATTCGTAACAATTTCTGCAAATCATCGACATGCATAAATATGGCTTTATCATCCAGTTGCGAGCCCACATCATAAATACCGCTGATGGTAACTAAACGCTGTGCAGGCATGCGCCCGAACGGTGTATAGATACTGGCTCCTGCGACTAATAAACGTAATTTGTCCCCTATTTGCAAATCAAGCTGTACCGCAAGTGCTCTGCCCACTATTACATGGTACGAAGCGGGCGTGAGTTGACTGAACTGTCCGCTCAGCATTTTTGACTGCACAATACTGTGTTGCTGCATAATGTGTGGTTCGATTCCCTGCAATTGCACTCCGCGTAGTCCGCTACGCGACTGAATGACACCTTCTGACTCAAGGAAGTCCATGGAGGTTACGACCCCAGGTATAGAAGAAAACGGATATTCGCCAGTTGATTCACTGGTATTGACGACAATATGTGGAGCAATGCCTAAAACCCTGTCTTTTAATTGCCCTTCGAATCCATTCATCACGGAGACCACCACGATCAGCGCCATCACACCTAACGCGATGCCTGCCACAGAAAAACGATTTATAAAGGCAACAAAGCTTTTGTGCTTTCCAGACGTTGAGTAGCGTAGTGCAATAAAAGCAGGTAAGGAATTTAACATGGCGTTAGAAATGATCACTTTCTCAAGTCAAAGCCTATACTTATATTAATTATCCTGCCTCAAACGAAGGCCATATAAGCGCACAGGCAACAATAGTAAACTGAATATACTACGTGTAAGCTAGCGCACTAACAAGTTGAGAAGTGAGAAGTATCAGGTAAAGCAGATGGACAACTTAACGCTGGAACAAAAAAAGGTGCAATTTGACGAGTTTTTCATGATTGCCCATCCCATAAAGATCAATATCAAATTATTGAGTAATGACGTTGCATTGCCTGACGTTGACCAGCTCGACGAGGTTATGCCTTATGCATTTCGTATTGCCAATGAAATGTCCACGGTACAGTCACAAGCACTCAGACCATTACGCGGGCTAAGCGATCATGCCTCTGACCTGGTAGATTACCTTAATCTACAGACGCGCAAAATCGATTTAATGATGTCATATATTCTGCAACAACAGGATGAGCCAGACACCCGCTTTGAAGCGGTTAAATTTGGTGGCGGCGGTCTGGTCACCCATCATCATACTGACATTCCGGTTGGCACCAATGCCGAATTAAAATTGTTTTTAACTGAAGAGGCAGCGGCTATTTTCTGCTACGGTGAAGTTATTACTTGTCAGCAGGCTGAAGATGAATACCATATAGCGTTCATCTTTAATCGTATCCGGGAAGAAGACCAGGAGTTATTAGTCAGAGCGAGCCTGCATCTGCAAACACAGCAATTGCGTAAACGCTCGCAGCAGCGGAATTAAAATTACTATTCGCGCTGATTAAGCTTCAAACCACACGATACCACTAACTTGTAACAGGGTGACATGACTGCCTCACGTAATTCGCTTCCTTTACCTAAAATCAAGTCACAGGCCAGAATCGGCGACCACCAGCAATGGGGGCAGTTGACCAGCAGCAGTCGGGCGATGGTGGTCGGTCAGGCATATACCCAACATGATGGCCCCCTGCTGGTGTTAACTGCTGATACCCCATCGGCAATGAAGCTGGAGCGGGAACTGCGCTTTTTTCTAAACGATGAGTCGGCGACCATCACGTTGTTCCCTGATTGGGAAACCCTCCCCTACGACGCATTTTCACCCCATCAGGATATTGTTTCGCAACGATTGGAAACCCTTTTTTACCTGTCGAATAAAGCGAAAGGCATTTTTATTGTTCCGGTAAACACACTGATGCAACGCCTTGCACCTACCGATTATCTGAACAAATACCTGTTAATGCTTAACAAGGGTGAGTCGCTCGACCGCGACAATTTCAGAAGGCGACTTGAGCAAGCGGGTTATCTACACGTAAATCAGGTGATGAGCCACAGTGAGTTTTCGATCCGTGGCAGCATCATCGATTTATTTCCGATGGGCAGCAGTAAACCTTATCGTATCGATCTGTTCGATGACGAAATTGACTCTATTCGCTATTTTGATCCTGATAGCCAGCGCTCAAGCAAAGAGGTCAGCGAGATCCGTTTGCTCCCAGCGCGTGAATTCCCTACAGACAAAGACGCCTTATCCTTATTCAGACAGCAATTTCTGACCCGGTTTGATGCCAGTAATGCGCGCGAATCCATTTTCTATCAGGTCAATAAAGGAACCTTACCAAGCGGTATTGAATATTATCTGCCGTTGTTTTTTGAACACACGGCAACCCTGTTCGACTACCTGCACCCACAATTTGTGGTGTTTTTAAACGGGGATATTTTCAAAGCCAGTGAAACCCATTGGGATGACATTTGCGAACGCTACGAACAGTTGCGTTATGACTTAACCCGTCCGCTGCTTCCGCCAGAAGACGTCTTTATACCGGTTAACGAACTCTTCGAAGAAATTAAAAAATGGCCGCGGGTGACCTTGCAAAGCGAGTCGCTCGCCGATAAATCGGGTCATTATAATGCCGGGTTTTCAACGCTCACCGACATCGCCTTTGAACCGCAAAAGAAACACCCCGCAGAACGGCTGAAAAGACTGCTGGAAGAAACCCAGGCCCAAGATGACCGCGTGCTCTTTTGTGCAGAATCTCAAGGTAGACGGGAAAATTTGTTAACCCTGCTGGCCAAGGCAGGCATTCGTCCAAAAGCAGTATCGGGATTCAACGATTTTGTTAACGGCGATGACTTAATTGGCATTACAGTTGGTCAGGTTGAGAACAGTTTTATCTGGCAAACACCCAAACAGCGTATTTTGGTGATCACTGAATCGGAGCTGCTGGGTCATAAAGTCAGCCAGCGGCGCTTACGTGAAAAGCGCGCCGCAACGGATGAAAACGCGGTCATTCGTAACCTGGCAGAACTCTCCATTGGCCAGCCTGTGGTTCATCTTGATCACGGGGTTGGGCGCTATTTGGGATTGCAAACCCTGGATGCCGGAGGGGTCACTACCGAGTATCTGTGTATCGAATATGCCAAACAGGCGAAATTATATGTGCCTGTGGCCTCACTACACCTGATTGCCCGCTATACCGGTGGTGATGTAGACCATGCTCCCATCAATTCACTGGGCTCTGATGCCTGGAGCAAAGCCAAACAAAAGGCCGCAGAAAAAGTACGCGATGTCGCTGCCGAATTACTCGATGTTTATGCCAAACGGGCGTCTAAACCGGGCTATGCGTATCCCATTAACTGGGATGAATACCTTTCTTTTGCTGACAGTTTTCCGTTTGAAGAAACCCCGGATCAGCAACAGGCGATCACCTCGGTTATTCAGGACATGGGTAACCCGCAGGCAATGGACAGATTGGTGTGTGGTGACGTTGGTTTTGGTAAAACCGAAGTGGCGATGCGCGCCGCTTTCCTGGCGGCCAATCAGGGTAAACAGGTGGCGATTCTGGTTCCCACTACCCTGCTCGCCCAGCAACATTATGACAACTTTGTCGACCGCTTTGCCAACTGGCCATTCAACATTCAGGTCATGAGTCGGTTTGTTAGTGCTAAAGGGCAAAAAGAGGTGGTTGATAACATTAGTCAGGGCAAGGTAGATATAGTTGTGGGAACACATAAGTTGCTGCAAAACGATATCAAGTTTGCTGATTTGGGTCTGGTGATTATCGATGAGGAACATCGATTCGGCGTGCGTCAGAAGGAAAAATTCAAGTCGTTGCGTGCTGATGTCGACATTTTAACCCTCACCGCAACGCCCATCCCACGCACGCTCAATATGGCGCTCTCGGGAATGCGCGACTTATCCATCATCGCCACCCCGCCGGCGAAGCGGCTATCCATTAAAACGTTTGTGCAACAACGCAATAAAGCGACCATTCGTGAAGCCATCATGCGTGAAATTTTGCGCGGCGGTCAGGTTTACTTCTTACACAACGAAGTTGATACTATTGCGAAAACCGCGGAAGAAATTGCAGAAATCGTACCTGAAGCACGCATTGCTATCGGTCATGGGCAAATGCGCGAACGTGAACTGGAACAGGTGATGAGTGATTTTTATCACCAGCGGTACAACGTACTGGTGTGCACTACCATCATTGAAACCGGAATCGATGTACCCACCGCCAACACCATTATTATGGATCGCGCCGACCATCTGGGTTTGGCGCAGCTGCATCAACTGCGCGGACGGGTGGGACGCTCGCACCATCAGGCTTACGCTTATTTATTAACCCCGCATCCGAAACGGATGACCAAAGATGCGGCAAAACGCCTTGATGCCATAGCCGCGTTGGAAGATTTGGGCGCAGGTTTTGCGTTGGCTACCCACGACCTGGAAATCCGTGGCGCGGGCGAATTACTAGGTGAAGGCCAGTCAGGTCAGATTGTCAGCATAGGATTCAGCTTATACATGGACATGTTAGATCAGGCTGTTACCGCGCTGAAAGAAGGGCGTGAACCCACCCTCAACGATACGCTTTCCAGACAAACCGAAATAGAGCTGCGCATTCCCGCATTGTTACCTGAAGATTACATAGCTGATGTTAATACGCGACTTTCGCTGTACAAGCAGCTAGCCAGCTGCGATACAAAAACAGAGATCGATGAGTTCCAGATTGAGTGCATCGACCGCTTTGGCTTGCTACCCGATGCTGCGAAGAATTTAATTGCAGTGGCCGAATTAAAACTGATCGCAAAAGATTTAGGTATCCTTAAGATGGATATGACCAGCGTTGGTGGTACTATTGAATTTAGCGAAAATGCCAAAGTCGACCCGGGATTCATTATCAGGTTAGTGCAAACACAATCCGACACATTTAAGTTTGAGGGAAGCCAAAAATTGAGAGTTGTTAAACAAACGGAGTCTGCCAAAGCAAGGTTGACGTTTGTCAGCGAGTTGCTGGAGTCATTCGCCAAGGGAACCAAAAAATAATGATATTTCGATGTTTGTTGGCGTGTTTTCTCGTTTCTGGCTTCGCTCACGCGCAATCTGACGACCAATGGTGGTTTGATGTCGAAGTCATTTTATTCGACCGTTCAGTGTCACTGACTGAACTTGATGAGCAATTCGCGTTATCTGATAATTTACGTCCTGTTGCAACGGAGCTGGACGTCATAACTGACCTGCTGCATCCAGACATTAGTGGATTAAAACAAAGCCTGCCTATTTGCGGGATACCTCACCCCCTTTATCTTTCAGAGCCGCCAACGCTTGAGTCTATTTTACAAAGCCATCAGGCGTGGGAATTACGCAACCAGCAAGGCAATTCGTCGCATGAGGAGACTGTCCAAGACGTCCCATCGGCAAATCCATCTGGGTTGACCGCAGCCCCCTATTCTGATGCAAGCTCAAATGATTATTTCAGACAGCAAAATAGCCAGGCGCTACCTGCTGTAAAGCCAGAGCCAGTTGATGTGTCAGACCAGGAGATTGCGCGTTTATGGCTTGAAAACGCTCTGCCTCCTATGCCTGCCAGCCCCCGCGTTACAGCGATGCAATTTTGTCGTGAAGAAACCCCCTGGCTATCATGGGAAAAGGGCAAGTGGAAATGGCATCGTGAGAACAATTCGATCCCCTACCCGGATGAAATCAAAATTGAACTGTCCGGCAGTGAAAAGCCACACGCCCGATTTGCCCGAATTCTGCCAGAGTCGGCGCGTGAACTGAGTAAACTGTCTCAGCAGATTCGCCAGACACGCGGTCTGAACAGATTACTGCATATGACATGGCGACAGCAGGTCAGGTTTGGTCAAAATAAAGCGGAAAAAGTCAGATTGTTTGCCGGTAATGATTACGCCGCCCAGTTCACTCTCACCGGTGATGAAATTAACGATGATTTAGATGATTCAGGCTCGCCCACGGGAAGACTTGCAGATAGCAGTCAGAATGACGTGTTCAACCATCTTGAGCAACAACTGGCGAATCCCAGACCAGTCCCATTTGCCAGTATGATGGCCGCGGTTAAAGATAATGAACGCAAGGCTAAACAAGGTGTCACTGATAAGTCTGCTTTCGCTCATATTCCCATTTGGAAACTAGACGGGTACATGAAAGTGTATCTTAAGTATATCAACCGCGTGCCTTATCTTCATATTGAAAGCGAGTTGTTGTATCGCCAGCCGGTTCCGTTAAATACCGAGGAACAAACCGACAATCCAGAGTATAGGTTGGTGTCTGTCCCTTTCCAACAAATGCGTCGCGTCATCAGCCAGCAGATTCATTATTTCGATCATCCCTTATTCGGTATGATTGTGCAGATAAGACGCCATCAACTTCCAATGGATGACAACTAGTCATGGTTAAAATTTACACCAAAAAAGGCGACGCTGGACAGACTCAGATATACCTGAGTAAAGCCGAGCGCGTGGCGAAGTCAGATGAAATTCTGCAGGTCTATGGCGATCTGGATGAACTGAATTGTCACATCGGCTTGTTGATCAGTGTGAGCAAGGCACCGAATCGGTTACTGTCGACGATCCAGAATCAGTTATTTGAGGTCGGATTTGCCATCTCAGCAACCACGTCCCTCACAGCGGAGGATGTGTCTGCGATTGAGAATGAAATTGATCATCTCAGTAGGCGCTTAGCTGAGCAACGTTCATTTATTCTGCCTGGTGGAACCACTGCTGCTTCGCAAAGTCATGTATGCCGGGCAGTATGCCGTCGCGCCGAGCGGGCTCTGGTAACACTGAGTGAACAGCATCAGGTCCCCGCTGTCATATTGCAGTTTATTAATCGGCTTTCAGACTACTTTTTCGTACTGGCTCGCTATGAGAATGCCATAAGCGGAGTAGACGATATTGAAAAAGTGGCTCGCCAATAAGCAACTGCGTTTTTAAATTAATTATTTTCTGACTGCTACAACTTTCACGATACTGGCTGCGACTTAGTTAATAGCTTGAATTAACGTGAACAGGAATAATCATGATGAAATTGAATAAAATTGCAGTTGTAGCATCTGTAGTCGCGGCATTTACTACCCATCTATCTCTGGCCAATAATGGTGAGTATCACCTGATAGCTTACGATGATTGTAACGTGGTAGCAGATCAAACATTGACTCAAAGCCAGATCGAGGCGTACCTGGCGCTCAAAGACTCTGAAGACAGAATGCAAACCATTTCTGCGCCAATCCATTTAATTCAAGGCGATATTGACAATTTTACCGCGCAGATAGGCGAACTCACTGATCGCGCTATCCAGGATAGTGGTAACGAATTATACATCGACAAAGCCTTATTGCGTGAACAGGAGGCCCTTACTAAAGAGCTGGAGTCCCTGATAGAGTCTCATGAGGCAGACTTTGCCGCGCTGGAAAAAGAGGGGCGCCTCATTGAAGAAAGAGCCAAAGCGTTTGAGAAGCAAATTCAGCCGTTCCTGAAAGGCGTCAATCACGACTTCGTACGTATTATCGGGCCGGACACAGGTAACGAAAAATACTCGTGTAAAGACAAAAATATTGCCATGTTCAGTCTGTAAAACACACCAAGTGGGGCAAGGCTGGTTGAGTTCTCCTTTGCCCCGACCTATTGGTTTTTAATTACTAGTCTGTTTAAACGTATTCAGGGTATGAACCGCTGCTTCGTACAGCGCCTGGCTGTTTTTAGGCAGGTTTCGATGTATGAGCTGACTTAATCGTGGATTACCAATATAGCTATGCGACAGGTTATCTAGAATATGCACGGCACCTGCCTGATTATTGCACGCCAGGATCATATCGCAACCTGCACGCAGGGCAGCCTGACCTCGCTGGCAATAGTCGCCTGCGACACGCGCACCTTCCATCGATAGGTCGTCTGAAAAGATCACGCCTTTAAAGCCAAATTGCTGACGCAGCAGGCTCTTTAGCCAGTAAGAAGAAAAACCCGCCGGCTCTTTGTCGACGGATGAATAGATGACGTGAGCCGGCATAATGGCATCAAGCAAATTCTCGCTAATACAGGTTTTAAACACTGCCGTATCGTTTTCTAATATTTCGCTTAGTGGACGATCATCAACCGGGACAGCGATGTGTGAGTCGGCCTCGACGCTGCCATGACCGGGAAAATGTTTCCCCGTTGTAGGCATATTGATTAACCGCATACCCACCAAGAGTTCTCTTGCCAGCACCGTGACTTCATCCACGTTGTCTGCCAGCCCGCGATCCCCGATCACATTTGAGATGCCGTTAATATCCAATACGGGGGCAAAACTAAAATCAATGTTCATTGATTTTAGCTCATAGGCCATAATCACGCCGCACGCTTTAGCAAGCTGCCCCGCTTCCTGGATAGAACGGGTAAGCTCACTTAATTTGCCCATTGCGGGCAGATGAGTGAACCCTTGCTTGAAACGTTGCACGCGGCCACCTTCGTGATCAACAGCAATAACCACCTGAGTCGCGGTGGCTGCACGAATCTGGCGAATTAATTCCTGGAGCTGAGAAACGTCGTGATAGTTACGCGAAAATAAAATTACCCCTCCTACCAATGGATGAGCAATCATTTCTCGTTCTTGCGCTGTTAACAACTCTGCTGAACAGTCCATCATTAAAGGACCCATCTCTTACCTCTTTAAAAAAGATTCTTCTCATCACGTAACGTGTTGGTTAGGATAGTTTAAAAAATGGGAGTTTAACACGTGACGCATTGGATCAAGTGGCTGTTTATTGGATTCGTCAGCATAATTTTAGCGGCTGCTGTTACCGTTGTGGTGGTCTTGCGATTGAGCTTACCCCAGCTTGACGGACAGCTGGAAGCTTCGCACATCGAGACCGAAAGTACGCTACTGCGGGATGCGCTTGGCCAGGCAGTCATCGTCGCTGAAAGCCGTGAAGATGCAGCTTACACTCTTGGTGTGGCCCACGCACAGGATCGTCTGGTGCAGATGGACTTACAGCGAAGAGTTGCCGCGGGCGAATTAGCCCAATGGCTTGGAAGTCAATTGATTAACATCGATGAAGACGCGCGCTTTCACCAATTTCGCCAACGGGCCGACGAGGTTTTCACCGCTCTCGATGACGACGATAAAGCGATGCTTACTGCGTATGCCAACGGGGTTAACCTAATCATTGATAATCTGTCAGCACCGCCAATGGAGTATCTGCTCACCGGCTTTTCACCTGCTCGCTGGACGCCGCAGGACAGTATTCTGGTTGCCTTTTCAATGTACATGGATTTGCAGCTTGGTCAGGTTGGGCTTGACCTGGCACGCACCGGTCTGGCCCGTTATTTCGGTTCGTCGATGCTCGATTTTTTTACTCAGCCGAGCCCATATCAAGCCGCGTTGGATGCAAGCCTCATTAAAAAGGCCGACGCGCCAATACCTGAACTGAACGCCGTTACAACGACCACTTCAGTGTCTACCCAGGAGCCGCTGGATATCGGTAGTAACAACTGGGCGGTAACCGGTGAGTTAACGCAATCTGGCAGTGCGATGCTGGCTAACGACATGCATCTGGGTTTACGGGTACCTATTATCTGGTATCGCACTCAGCTAAATTACCAGCGTTTAGGTCAGCAGGTTCAGGTTACCGGCGTCACGCTTCCTGGCTTGCCGGGTATTGTAGTAGGTACCAACGGCACGGTGGCGTGGGGCTTCACAAATTCGAATCTGGATAACGTGGACTGGGTAGCGCTGTCTGAGTCCACTCAAACAACCACGGTGGTAGAAAAAATTGCCGTGGGCAATCACTATCACGAATATGAAGTGGAACTCAGCCCCTACGGCCCCGTAAGGGACATCGATGGTCAACGTTATGCATTGACGTGGGTAGCGCATTTTCCTTATGCCGTAAATTTAAATATCACCGATTTAGACTTAGCGGGGTCAGTCGATGAGGCGCTTGATGTGGCAACAACGATGGCGATACCCGCACAAAATCTGGTCGTTGTGGACGCAAACGGCAATGCCGCCTGGACGCCAGGCGGCGCAGTAACATCGCGCTCGAACCCAAGTTTCACCGCAATAAGTGAGAAACAGTGGCAAAGCGAATGGAGCCAACGGGAACAAATGCTGCCAGTGGTTAAGAACCCGCTAACCAATCGAATCTGGACAGCCAATGCGCGGGTGATTTCCGTCGAGCAATTAGCGCGTTTTGGTGATGGCGGCTATGCCCTGGGTGCCAGAGCCAAGCAGATTGAGAAACGCTTATTTGAAAAACAGCAATTTACCGAGCAGGATTTCTATGCCATTCAACTAGATAATAAAGCGGAGTTCTTAATTCCCTGGCACACGCACTTGCTGGAGCTATTACGGACCCAACAAGCAACTTATCAGGAAGACATCGTCGCCCTGCAGAATTGGCAGGAATGCGCCTGTGCTTCGTCTGTCGGGTACACGTTGGTAAGACGCTACCGCTCTACCCTGATTGATGCGCTCTTTAACCCTGTATTTGCTACTTTAAAAGAAAAGGGAATAAACCCGTCCCAGTTACATCGCAAAATAGAGCCAGCTGTCTGGCAACTACTCGAACAACAGCCTGCTAGCTGGCTACCGCACAACCAATCATCCTGGGCCAGCTTTATGCTGGCGCAGTATGACAAAACAAAAACGACATTGTTTGAAAGGCACCAGACTACCTCCCTTGATGATTTAAGTTGGGGAGATGTCAACACGCTAAAAGTCAGTCATCCATTTGCGTCGCAAGTCCCGCTGCTGGGCGGCTATCTAAATATGGACGCAGTCAAAGGCTATGGAGATAGTTATATGCCGGCCGTGCAATCACCCGATTTTGGCGCTTCACAACGTTTCTTCATTCAACCCAAACAGCTTGAAAACGCAATTATGGCCTTACCTGGGGGCCAATCAGGCCATCCGTTGTCGCCATTTTATAAAGCAGGTTTTAACGATTACGCACACCATCGGTCAACGCCATTGTTGCCCGGTAAGTCAGCGCATAAGCTGATATTAACACCGAAAAAATGAACGGGCAGCGTCACGCTGCCTAAGTCACTCACGCCAAGTGCCTGGAAGGATTAACGCCCCTTGCGGGTGAGGATTATTGAGTTAACTCGTCACTTTTCTCGTTCTGTGTTTGCTGCTGGTAACGCTCCATCCACATTGACTTGGCTTTTTTAATTTCGGCCGGACCAGGCTGTGCGCCATCTGAAAGCGTGGAAGCAATATTCATAACAATCTGGTCCCGTTTAGCAAGTAAACGTTCAGCGTTAGCAAATAAATCTTTCGCTTCCGGGTATTTGTCTTTTAGTGATTCAATACCTTGGAGGGTGTAAAAGCGCTGTTCGAATTCGTCGTTGAACAAAGTTCGTTTAGCATTGAATTTTACATACTCTTTCGCCTGACGAGAATTAAGATACGCCAGATCAGATTCCGGCAGCTTCGCTTCTTTGGCAACGTCACGCGCTTTTTCCAGCCAATACTCTACCTGGTCAGGATCATCTTCCAACACACCTTGCTTAATGCCTTCCTGCAAATCAGAGGCATGGAGGATGTCCATCACAGTAATGACAGGAACCACTTCCTCGTAGGCTGAATCTCTAGATAACCAGCCAAACCACCCTACAACGCTAAGCGCCAGTATTAGCAAGCCAATCAGAGCAACACGCTTCATGTAATCTCCCAAATCCTGAATATCGAGGTGACAATTTACCACAGTTTGAAAATAAAAAATCGTCTGCTCCTGCGTTGTTAAACGAGTAAATCAGTAGAGTAGTCGAAAAGGGGCGGATGTGCTGAAAGGATAAAACGAAAAAAGCAGCCGAATTAATTCGACTGCTTTAAAAGAAAAACCATTACTTAAGTAGAAAATTACTCGTTTGGTTTGGTGTTTTCAACCCGGCTTTTTAACTTTTGACCCGGTCTGAAGGTTACCACCCTTCTTGCTTTAATTGGGATATCTTCGCCTGTCTTGGGGTTTCGCCCCGGACGCTCATTTTTATCCCTCAGGTCAAAGTTACCAAAGCCTGATAGTTTCACTTGTTCACCGGATTCCAGAGCAGCCTTTATTTCCTCAAAAAAGGCTTCTACTAAATCTTTTGCATCACGCTTGTTTATGCCTAACTTTTCGAATAAGTGTTCAGCCATCTCGGCCTTGGTTAATGCCATAGTTTACTCTCTTAACGCTGCCTCAAACTCCGACTCCAGCCCTGAAATAACTACATTAACAGCTTGTTGTATTTCAGATTCTTCCAAAGTTTTGTCTGTATCTTGCAAAATCAGTGTCATTGCCAGGCTTTTATAGCCAGGTTCAATACCACTTCCTTTATATACGTCGAACAAGTTTAGGCCAACTAGTTGATTTACGCCAATTTTTTCTACAAATTTTAGTATATCCCCTACCGCGATGTGATCTTTCACTGTAATGGCGATATCACGACGGTTTGCGGGATAGCGAGAAACAGGTTTTGCTTGTGGCAAATTACGCGTATTAATCTCGCTAAGATCAAGTTCAAACACAAAAACTCGACCATTTAATCCCAGCAACTTCATGAATTGTGGATGAATTGCGCCAATCACGCCAACTTTTTTACCATTAAATTCGATGTCTGCCGCCATTCCCGGATGAAACGCAGAATGATGAGAGATAACGAACGAAAAATCTGATGCTTGTCCAGATAACGCCAGTAAAGCTTCTACGTCACCTTTGATGTCGTAAAAATCAAAGGTATTATCATCCAGATCCCAATGCTCATCATGTCGTTTGCCTACGATCAGACCGCCAATCACGGGCGTTTGTGATACGCCGTTGGGGGCGGTGTCATCAGCAACAAATTTTAATCCTGTTTCGAAAAAACGAATACGAGATTGTTGTCGCTTCTGATTGTACGCAGCCGCGCCCAGCAAGCCAGGGATAACACTAACCCGCATCACCGACATATCAGAAGAGATAGGGTGAGGCAGAGTCAACGAGGGTGTATCTGGGAATAGTGCCTGTTGAATTTTGGGATCCACAAACGAGTACGTGATCGCTTCCTGATAGCCTCGCTGCAACAGTACCGACTTGAACTGACCATCAGATAATCTGGCTTCCTGTGCAGGTAACATACTCAGGTGCGCAGTCGGAGCAACGTCTGGAATATTATTATAGCCATAGATACGTGCAACTTCTTCAATTAAATCTTCTTCAATTGCAATATCGAATCGATAGCTCGGCACAATCGTTCGCCATTTTCCATCAGCGAATGTGGTTGCCAGCCCTAGGCGGGATAACAGTTGAGTTACTTTATCTGCATTGATGTCTATGCCTAAAACACGCTTCAACCGATCCTGACGCAGCGTGACTTCATTCACAGAAGGTAAAGATACCTCGTCTACCGCTTCTATAACAGGTCCCGCTTCACCCCCACATATTTCCAGCACCAAGGCCGTAGCCCGCTCCATCGCTTTGTGCTGAAGCTGCGGGTCCACGCCTCGCTCGTACCGATGGGAGGCATCGGTATGTAATCCATACTGTCGTGCACGTCCCATAATCACATCGCGGCTGAAAAAAGCACTTTCCAGCAGGATATGTTTGGTTTGCGCAGAAACACCAGAATCCAGCCCGCCAAATACGCCCGCCATTGCCAGTGCTTTTTTATCGTCGGCAATCACCAAGGTATTGTCTGAAAGCTCGACCGTACTTTCATCCAGCAACGTCAACGACTCACCGGCATTCGCCATTCTGACCTGGATGTCCCCATCAATCTTATCTAAATCAAACGCGTGCATGGGCTGACCCAGTTCCAGAAGAACAAAGTTTGTCACGTCAACAATCGGATCGATACTGCGTACACCACAGCGGCGCAATTTCTCGGTTAACCAAAGGGGGGATGACGCTGCTACGTTCACATTCATCAGCACCCGTCCCAGATATCGAGGGCAACCTTTTGGTGCTTTAAGCGTAACGCTAATTTTATCATCGCAGGAAGGCTCAACAGCAGCCACCTCTGGCTCGTGTAGATCAAGCTCGTTAAGCACTGCCACTTCCCGTGCCACACCACGGATACCCAGACAATCAGCACGATTAGGTGTTAAATCGACTTCAATCGTTGAATCATTCAGGCTCAGATACTCACGAATATCCTGACCAATCGGTGCGTCAGCAGGTAATTCGATAATGCCGGAATGATCCTCACTAATGCCTAACTCAGAAAAGCTGCACAGCATGCCCATAGACGGCTCGCCACGCAGTTTGGCCTTTTTGATCTTAAATTCGCCGGGTAACACTGCACCGACAACAGCCACCGCTACCATGAGTCCCTGACGGCAATTTGGTGCCCCGCAAACGATATCCAGCAGTTCACTTTCACCCACATCCACCTTGGTGACGCGCAACTTATCTGCATTTGGGTGTTGCCCACATTCAACAACCTTACCTACTTTGACGCCACTGAACGTTCCCGCGACAGGTTCAATTCCATCCACCTCAAGGCCGGCCATACTCAATTGCTCAGACAAGGTCGCCGTAGTTACTGCCGGATTAACCCATTCTCTTAACCAATTTTCACTGAACTTCATGTACTTGTTGCCTTTAGTTGAATTGCTTGAGGAAACGTAGATCGTTTTCGAAGAAAGCGCGCAGGTCAGTCACGCCGTAACGAAGCATGGTCAGGCGCTCTACCCCCATACCAAATGCAAAGCCGGTGTACTCTTCCGGATCGATATTTACAGCTTTAAGTACGTTGGGATGCACCATTCCACAACCCAGTACTTCCAGCCACTGACCATTTTTACCCATCACGTCAACCTCAGCCGAAGGCTCAGTAAAGGGGAAATAAGATGGACGGAAACGTACCTCCAATGACTCTTCGAAGAAATGGTGTAAGAAGTCGTGCAAAATCCCTTTTAACTCTGTGAAGCTGACATTCTTATCCACCATCAATCCTTCGACCTGATGAAACATGGGCGTATGCGTTTGATCGTAATCATTTCGGTATACGCGGCCAGGAGAAATAATGCGCAGGGGGGGGGCTTCCACTTCCATGGTACGTATCTGCACGCCTGAAGTTTGCGTGCGTAACATTACGTCAGGGTTGAAGTAAAAGGTATCATGGTCAGCACGAGCTGGGTGGTTGGCAGGAATATTCAAGGCATCAAAGTTATGGAAGCCATCTTCCACTTCCGGACCGTTTTTAACTGCAAAACCTAACTGAGAGAAGAACGATTCGATGCGCTCAATCGTGCGGCTTACCGGATGCAGATTGCCCGCCACCTCACTCCTTCCTGGCAAGGTGATGTCGATCGCCTCTTCCGCTAATTTCTTGTTCATTTCAGCCGTACGCAATGCATCACCCTTGACACCAATTGCCTGCTGAATTTCCTGTTTGGCCTGGTTAATTTTCTGACCCGCTGCCGGGCGTTCTTCAGCCGATAAACGACCCAACCCTTTTAACAGATCGGTAAGTTTACCTTTCTTACCCATGAACTCAACCCTGACCTGGTCAAGTGATGCTGCATCATTTGCAGTTTCAATCTGCTCTTTGGCCTGATTGATAATTGCTTCAAGCTCCATGATTTCCCCGATTGGCATGCTAACGGCTAATTGTCAGCCTAAAAATTCAAAAAGCGTAGTTTACACGACAGGCTGCGACCATCGCTACCTGTTGAACAAGATATTCGATATTTTTCTGTAATTATTTCCCCGTCACAACGAAAAACGGCGAACCATCCTGGCTCGCCGTTTTCCGAAAGAACTTAAACTTAATTAGTTAATAATTAAGCTAATGCGCCTTTAGCCGCTTCGACTAATGCGCTGAATGCTGCTTTGTCATGTACTGCGATGTCGGCAAGGATCTTACGATCAATTTCAACAGACGCTTTCTTCAAACCGTTGATAAAACGGCTATATGACATACCATTGTGACGTGCTGCCGCGTTGATACGTGCAATCCACAATTGGCGGAATTGACGTTTACGCTGACGACGGTCACGGTAAGCATACTGACCAGCTTTAGTTACAGCTTGCACCGCAACGCGATATACGCGACTACGAGCACCGTAGTAACCTTTAGCTTGCTTTAATACTTTTTTATGACGGGCACGTGCGATGGTACCGCGTTTTACTCTAGCCATTATTCAGTCTCCTCGTCTTAAACGTATGGCAACATACGCTGTACCAATTTGGTATCAGCAGCATGAACCAGCTTCTTGCCACGTAGGTGACGTTTACGTTTAGTACTCTTCTTCGTCAGAATGTGACGCAGGTGAGACTGCTTGCTTTTAAAGCGACCAGAGCCAGTCTTTTTAAAGCGCTTGGCTGCTCCGCTGTTACTTTTCATTTTAGGCATTGCTAAAACTCCGCATTGTTTAATTTCGGCTTATGTGATGTGCAGTCATCATTCACCGGTTACATTTGCAGCAGGGTGTTTCAGGGTTGCAGAATCCTGAAAACTTTAGACCACAACTACTTCTTAAGTGGGGCTAGCACCATGATCATCTGTCTGCCTTCTACCCTTCTAGGGAAAGACTCACAGTTAGCAACGTCCTCTAATTCGGCTTTAACCCGATTTAGCAAATCGATACCAATATCCTGGTGCGCCATTTCACGACCGCGGAAGCGGATAGTGACTTTGGCTTTATCACCGCCTTCCAGAAAGCGACGCAGGTTGCGCAGTTTTACCTGGTAATCGCCTTCATCAGTGCCAGGGCGAAATTTAATCTCCTTGACCTGAATTTGCTTTTGCTTTTTCTTTTGCTCTTTCTGAGCCTTACTTTTTTCGAAAAGGAATTTGCCATAGTCCATAACTTTACAGACTGGCGGCTCAGCATTCGGACTAATTTCAACCAGATCCAGATTGACTTCCTCTGCCTTTTTCAAAGCGTCTGAAATGGGTACTACCCCAATCTGTTCACCTTCTACACCAATGAGTCGTACTTCATTGACTTTAATTTCATCGTTAATGCGGGCTTTGTCGCCCTGAGCCTTATTATTAGCGCCTTTAATGTGCTATTCCTCCAAAAATTCATATTCAACGTCCAAAACCCGATCCTTTCAGGTTGCAGACACCGTCGTGGTAAAAGCAAGTATACCACTTATCTCAATCTATTTTCAGATTAAGATATTAAATCAATTTTTCAGCAATTTCCTGCTGAATTTTATCCATAAATGCATTCAGTGACATTTTACCCAGGTCTTCACCTTTGCGTGTTCGCACGGCAACTTCGCCTGCTTCCACTTCTTTATCACCGATAACCAGCATATAAGGTACTCGTTTAAGAGTATGCTCGCGGATTTTAAAGCCAATCTTCTCATTTCTCAAGTCAGACTTTGCTCTAAAGCCAGAATCTTGCAATTTTTGTACACATTCTCTGACAAAATCAGCTTGTTTGTCAGTAATGTTCATTACCGTGACCTGTTGCGGGGCTAACCAAAGTGGGAACCAGCCAGCAAATTCTTCAGTTAAAATACCAATGAATCGCTCAATAGACCCTAATATGGCTCGGTGTATCATCACCGGTACTCTGCGTTCCCCATCTTCAGCTACGTACGTAGAGCCTAGGCGGTTTGGCATTGAGAAGTCTAACTGCACCGTACCGCACTGCCAGGCGCGGTCGAGACAATCGTACAAGGTAAACTCTATTTTAGGTCCGTAAAAAGCGCCTTCGCCAGGTAAATAAGCAAATTCGATGTTTTTGTCATGCAACACGTCAGCCAGGGCTTTTTCAGATTTATCCCATATCTCGTCACTGCCTACTCGCTTTTCTGGACGGGTAGACAACTTAACCGCAATCTTTTTAAAGCCAAAGGTCTCATAAGCTTCGTAAACCATGTCGATACAACTGCCCACTTCCGCCTCAATCTGTTCTTCGGTACAAAAAACATGCGCGTCATCCTGGGTAAATCCCCGTACACGCATCAACCCGTGCAAGGCACCTGAGGGTTCATTACGGTGACAGCAACCGAATTCAGCCATTCTTATCGGCAGATCACGGTAGGATTTCAGCCCCTGGTTGAAGATCTGGACGTGACCAGGACAGTTCATAGGCTTGATTGCATACTCACGTTTCTCAGACTCGGTGGTGAACATGTTCTCTGCGTACTTGTCCCAATGACCGGACTTTTCCCACAGCGAACGGTCCATCATTAAAGGCCCTTTGACTTCATCATAACTGTACTTGCGTAACAGTCCGCGTACGAATTTTTCCAGCTCGGTATAAATGCTCCAGCCATCGTTATGCCAAAATACCATGCCTGGCGCTTCTTCCTGCCAGTGGAATAAATCTAATGCTTTGCCGATTTTACGGTGGTCTCGCTTTTCCGCTTCTTCAAGACGGTTCAAATAGGCTTTCAGCTGTTTCTTATCAGCCCATGCTGTGCCGTAGATGCGCTGCAGCATTTTGTTCTCGTTGTCACCGCGCCAATAGGCACCGGCCACTTTCATTAGTTTGAAGTGGTGACAAAAACGCATGCTTGGTACGTGTGGACCACGACACATGTCTACGTATTCTTCGTGGTGATACAGCCCAGGACGATCATCCTGACTAATATTTTCATCAAGAATTTCAATCTTGTAGGTTTCTCCGCGCTGTGCGAAGGTTTCACGCGCCTCTGCCCAGCTGACCTTTTTCTTGACCACATCGTAATCAGTTTTAGCTAACTCAAGCATGCGCTTTTCAAGCTTTTGCAAATCATCCTGAGTCAGACTGTGCGCCATGTCCACATCGTAATAAAACCCATTGTCGATGGTTGGTCCAATGGCCATCTTGGCATCGGGCCAAAGCTGTTTTATGGCGTGACCTATCAGGTGAGCACAGCTATGGCGAATTATTTCCAGGCCGTCATCATCTTTCGCAGTTATAATTTGTAAATTTGCATCGTGCTCAATCAAATCAACGGCGTCAACCCGCTCACCATTCACTCTTCCGGCGATGGTGGCTTTGGCCAGACCGGGACCAATATCTTTGGCTACATCGAGTACTGAAACTGGGTGGTCGAATGCACGTTGACTTCCGTCAGGGAGTGTAATTACAGGCATGAAAATTCCTTAACAGTGGTGACACCTACTCTGTGCCACTTGTATTCTATCTATTTGATTTACCGCTAACTGCGAAACGTACGGGCGAGTACGCCCGGGAACAACGGATTATAACGGTAAGCTTTCGTTATGCAATGGTATTTCCAGAATATCTTAACATTCATTAAAACTAACGCTGGGCATGCTGGAAATGCAGTCAATCTTTGTCATACTTTTCTAATATCTTTCACCAATAACAACATCAAACTATGTGGCATTTCATAAGCGAACATATCAGTGAACAAACGCATATTGATTTTGTAGTACAAAATTACCATCGCGTTGCAGGGGGTGACACGCATGATTGCTTTATCGTTAAGGATGACACGCATAGGTATTTCGTCAAAACGTCAACAGTTCTCCCGCTTATTGCGTTTACTCAGGAAGCCGAAGGGCTGGCGGCTATTCGCGAAACACAAACGCTGGAGTGCCCGAACGTTATATGCGTTGGCGAGATCACTAAAAACGAGTTTCCAGTCCGTTATCTGGTGCTGCAACATATCAAGTTTCAGACTGGTACCGATGCAGCATGGTCGGCTTTTGGCGAAAAACTGGCTGACATGCATCAATCCACTACGCCGAGCCAACACTTTGGTTGGGGTCAATCTAACTATCTTGGTGCGACCCTGCAAACAAACGCACCAAGGGCAAGCTGGGCGCATTTTTTTGCTGAACAGCGCATAGGAACTATACTGGAACGGCTTGCGCGCAAAGATATTCGCATAATTAACCCGGACCAACTGGTTGAGCGCGTACTTATTTTCCTTTCCGACCATAAACCTCAGCCTGCACTGGTGCACGGTGACTTGTGGTCGGGCAATATTGGCTTTAACAAACAAGGGCCGGTGATTTTCGACCCCGCCATCCATATCGGTGACGCGGAGACAGATATTGCGATGACTGAACTGTTTGGCCGATTCAAAGACAATTTTTATAACGCTTACTACAACAAGCTACCGCTTAAACCTGGCTATGAGGCCCGCAAGCAAATTTATCAATTGTATCACTTGCTTAATCATGCCCTTTTATTCGGCGGCGATTATGTGTCATCCTCTCAGTCTATTATTCAGCAATTTCTTCACCAGTATTAGGAACCTGCATGACCGATTCACCCGTAGCGTTAATCACCGGGGCGGCCAAACGTATTGGCAAAACAATGGCCACAAGCTTACATGAGGCAGGATACCGTGTAATTGTGCACTATCATGCGTCGAGTGACGCCGCCGCAACGTTAAAAACCCAGCTTAACGCCAAGCGTGCTGATTCTGCCGAAATTATGCAAGCTGATCTGTGTAATGTTAAAGAAGTTGAATCGATGGCAACACAGGCATTAGCATGCTTCGGAAAAGTTGATGTGTTAATCAATAACGCTTCCGCCTTTTACCCTACCCCGTTGGGCGAAATTAATCAGACGGTCTGGGACGAACTGATTGGCAGTAATGTCAAAGGCGCACTATTTCTGGCACAGGCACTAAAAGCAACCTTGCAGCACCAAAATGGATGCATCATCAACTTGACCGATATGCACATTGATCGACCGCTACCGGCATACTCGGTGTATTGTTTAGCCAAGTCAGCGCTAAGTTCTCTGACCCGCTCACTTGCCACGGAACTAGCTCCGGCGGTACGCGTTAATGCCATTGCCCCCGGCCCTATTTTATGGCCTGAACGTGAAATGAGTAGCGATGAAAAAGCTCAGCTTATCAATACAGTTCCGCTAAAAAGGCTGGGTACGCCTGAAGCAATTGCGAACGCCATGCAGTTTCTTATTCAAGCCGACTACATCACCGGACAAACGCTCTACGTTGACGGGGGCAGAAGCGTACAATCCAATGCCACGGCTTAAATTATTACTCATCGCATTAGCAGGTTTCACCTCATGTAGCTTCAAACCCACGCTGGAAACAACGTTGACAGATTATCAACAGCGTCTCCAACGGGTGCTTGATATCGACGTGATCACACCAGTACCCAGAACTGAATTTACGTTTCCCAAAATTACCGCCAATACCGAAGACTTTGCCGAAGCCAATATTAACCTGATTGATTACAGCCGACTGAGCCACTGTGAGTTGTCATCATTGATTGCCCAACGCAACACCACTTTGGGCAAAGTGCAGCCTTTGTCTCAACGGTTCGTTTACGAGGCAAAATTACTGACCTTGCTCGAACGTTGCGAAATATCTCTGGCACTGACAGACGTTGCACTGTCGCGAAAAATTGGCGACATTTTTGATTTAAAAAATGAACAGTTTTCAGCGTTATGGGGGCTGTTAATTCAAAAAAGCGATGAAGTGAAAATTGCATTGAGTGTTAGCAATACTACATTAGTGGATACAACAGAGCACACTGACATGAATTCAGTGATCGCGCTTTCGTATTTAAACTCGCTTAAAGATAAACCACTGGAAGTGGTGAATAAAGAAGTCGAGTCCAGCCTGGCAACCTTACAACTTTCGAGACTACCGGCAAAACTGTGGCGAACTCAGGCCGTTCTAGCCACGCAACTAGCCAATATCACGCCTGTGATACGGCCAAAACTTGAAGCGTTAGATTGTAGCAAGTCTACCGATTTCAGTAAGGCCGAGATCTTACGCAATATCTTTCAATTATTTTTTATCCAACGAATACAACCCGTAGGTAGCCAGCTAAACCATTATCACTATCAACTGCAACCGGTGTGGCTAAATTGGATAAACAATGATTATTTAAGCATGCCGTTCAAAGATTACATCCGCAAACACACGCAAGCTGGCTTTGCGGACTATAAAAGTCACATGCAGGATCACGTCAAAATGTGGCAAAGCTTCTTTAAACAATGTGGTATTGACGTCGCTACCGCCACTAACTAATTACAGTATATTTTCACCACTTTTAGGGTCAGTCGTCTGTGCCGCCTGTTGGCGAATAGAATTGGCTTCGCTGCTTACATCATCAAGAGCGTTTGCGGGCGCTTTGGCCCTGGCCGCGTCTACCGCTCGCGAAATCACGTCAGTTTCTTTGGGCTGGGTGGCCTTTGTAGTTTGTCCGGGTTTATCCGAATGAGTAACATGAATACCTTCAGGAAAAATAATTTCGCGCGCATCGTCCGGCATGCTGATGCCATTGTCGTCGAACAAAATCACCAGGTCGCGCATTAACACCGATGACATTTTCAACACACTGACCACTTCGACATTTATCCAGAAATAAACTTTCAGGTTCAATGTTGAAGAACCCAGGCTGTCAACTAGCACCTGTGGTTCAGGCTCGTCCAGCACGTGGGGATGATCAGCAAGCAGCTTACCTGCAAGCTGTTGCGCTAACTTTGCATCGTTATCGTAACCTATGCCTATAACAAAACTTCCGCGCATCCTGTGATTGGTGGTGAAATTTTTGATCACCCCTTTGTAGATGGTCGCATTGGGAATTTGAATATGATTACCATCAAAATCGACAAGTGTCGTCGCTCTGGTGGTAACCTTTTGCACCACGCCGGTATACTCATTAACGTTGATGATATCACCCAGTTTAAATGGCCGTTGCACGGTAAGCAGCAGACTGGAAATAAAATTTTCTGCAATATCCCGAAACGCAAAACCAAGGATCAATCCCAATACCCCCGTTCCACTGATGATCGCTACAGCAAACTCAGTCAATCCAGCGAGTTTTAAAAACAGGTAACACCCTAACAAAATGATCAACAGGGAAACTGCGCGACGCGATACCGACCGAATCAGATCACTCTGGGTAACGTAATTGAATGGTTTAAGCACTAAACGGGATAAAGGCGCTGCCAGCAAAATCAGGCTGAGTAACAAAATCGCCCCTAATGCAAGACTGGGGATACGCTCTAATATGGAAATACTAATCTCGTGCAATCCCACTTTAATGTTGATGAATGCATCGGTTAGTAACGTGTTTTGTGCTTTTACTTTTACAAACTCAGTCAAATTGTTCAATTCACATCCCTTATTTTTTGACTGGCAACTTCCAGGCCCTTATCTACAACGATGCCTTAATGGTTAAGCTATTTGCTCTTAGTCACATTGCGCAAGCAATCTTGCCTTTTAACTGTGCAGTGAACTTATTTCCGCCAGGCGTATCAGATATATTTACGTCAAAATCTCAGCTACGTATCAAAAGTATTGATCTATTTAATCTTTTTACAAATACAAAGTCAGCGGTACAAAAATTCATCAGCGCTGGAAATTGGTAACTTTGGGAAATGAATGAATATGGTTGAAAAAGTAAGTATTCCCATCGAAGAAGCATCGGGTGTGATAGCATTCTGGTTTAACGAACTTTCTCCTGAGCAAAAGTTTAAAAAAGATCGCAATGTCGATAAATTGATCGAAACGCGGTATGGCCACGTTCATGCTGCGGCCAGTCGCTGTGAACTCTGGCCCTGGCGCGTGACGCCCGTCGGCCGACTGGCCGAAATTATAGTATTGGATCAGTTCTCCAGAAACATTTATCGCGACGATGCCAGGGCCTTTGCCAATGATACCCTGGCACTGGCACTATCGCAGGAAGCGATAAGCCTGGGTATTGATAAGCTGCTAAGTAGTGAGCAGCGCGCATTCCTTTACATGCCTTTTATGCACAGTGAGTCACTTCATATTCATGGTATCGCAATGGAGCTTTTTGCTGCTGAAGGGCTGGAAATGCATTTAAATTTTGAAAAACAGCACCGCGAAATCATCCGCAGATTTGGTCGCTACCCTCACCGTAATGCTGTGCTGGGCAGAGAGTCGTCCAAGGAGGAAAGTGCTTTTTTGAATGAGCCTGGCAGTGCTTTTTAGGCCTGATGCAGGCCTGCTATTTGAGTACCAGCGCTTCCCGGGCGACAGGTTCAACCGGGAAACCCGACATCGTCCAGCCCTTGAAACCACCCTCAAGGTAGCTTACTGACGTTAAGCCCATTTCCAGAAGTGTTGCAGTGGCTAACGTTGAACGCCAACCTGAATCACAATACAGAATGAACGACTTCGCTTTGCCAAAAATCGGTTTAAAATAAGGGCTCTGTGGGTCTACCCAAAACTCAAGCATACCCCGTGGTGCATGTAATGCCCCCGGAATCTGTCCGTCTTGTTCTAATTCCCTGATATCGCGAATATCCACAAGTACCACGTCGGGGTTATACATACCCTGACTCGCCTGGTCGACTGAAACAGGTGAAACCTGACTTGCTGCCTGTTGTAAGAGCGTGCGATAGCCTTTTTGTAACGCCATAGGATTCCCCTGGTTAATGTATGCTCACCCACCCTACTGGCTAAAAAAGCAGCAAACAAATTCAGCTAAAAAATAATCAATATAAAATAAAAAAGCGATAAACAGTAAAAACTGGCAAGGCACGTGAATACCGAGGATTAAATCTGCTGATTAAACGACAATCAATGATAAAAAAATTTACTAGCGGTTATTGCGATGCTTTTGGCGATCGGGCGCACTACATTGGTTCTGCAATATTGATGAAATCGACTTAAACCATGATTGAAAAGTGGAAGATGGTGCGTCTACCCTGACTCGAACAGGGGACCTCTACCATGTCAAGGTAGCGCTCTAACCAACTGAGCTATAGACGCATTAAAATCTGTTGCAGATGTTCCGGCAACGGGAGTTGTTGGAACGGCGCGTATAATAACGATGCTCCCGCTGTGACGCAAGCACAATTTAATACGAAACCGTTTAACTGTTTAAACGGCGCTCAGTTTTGACTTTTTTGCGCTTGGAAAACAGTCAAATGGCAGGGGTTTGATCAGGTCTACAATTGACTGGTCTTCGGTTATTTGCATGAAATAATCCCCCAATCTGTCTGATTCCTGAATAACAGTTTCCCAATAATTTATGCGGGTTTTATCATCCATCTTTTTAAAGTCTTTGCGATCGGGGATTTTTTTAAATGGCAGCGAATCGATAAACTCGGCTGAAGGCACTAACATTACGGTGTTATCGTAACTACTCGCATGGGGTAACCGGCCTTTCATCCCTTTATCAAACCATCCGGTAATAGGTCGTGGATAAAAATGAGGGTACAATACCAGCCCAGGCTCAGGCCCAAAATTCAGGTCAAAATGGTAATCAATTATGCCTCCATCCCGATACACGCCTGCAGGTGCATCCACAATGTGCTCCACACCTCGCATGATGACAGGGATAGAGCCTGAAGCCAGTAGTACGTCTTTGACATTGTTATAGCCAAGTTCAAGATGCTCAGTCATTAGATCGTAAGGATCATTAATCTCAAATCTGCTTTTCGGCGCTGAGAAAATAAAACGGGTAAATTGTTGTTGCAGGTGACGTCGGTTAATCGCGTTCCCGCTGGCGGCCATCGTCAATCCGCCTAATTGCGCTAACCGACCCTGATTTTCCATCATCCCGTGGCACCTGGCCACAAACACATGCAGTTTGAAGCGCTCATTCGTCAACACGTTCATAATGCCATCACGACCCAGCATATTGTTGATTATTCGTTTGGCACTGTTAGATATGTCAAATTCGTTGGTTTTATTAGGGTACGTAGTATTTGCGTAACAGTGAGCTAATCGATTGATTGCCTTTAGCGGATCGTTCTGCACAAAGCATGCTGCGCGAAACGCACCCGCGGAGGACCCTATTACATGAACCTGACCTCCCCGGCGCTGAAACCACTCGGGAAAAATAACGCGATCCAGGCCCGTCAGGACAAACCATTTCGGTCCGCCTGATGCGCCGAGAAAATACTTGAAGAGTAGAGGGTAAAATCCATGTTGTTTCAATGTCGCCAGGGCCGAAGGCCCGGCGTAGATTTCCAATGGTGCTGCCAACGTTATCCTTCCCGTTATTTAATTCATTGGGTCGGCTAATTTAACAGGTCGCTTTGACAATTCAACTGTTTTAAGCCGCTTGATAAAGCGCACAGTAGGCCCCACTTGGATCTTTAATCACACAGAACTGTGCATCACCGTGTGAACGCACCTGCCCTATTTGTTCGCCGCCATTCGCCACGGCATGGTTAAGTGATGCCGCTAGATCAGGCACGGTAAAATACTGGATCCAACCTGTTGGATACGATGCATTGGACCCTCTGGCGTGGCAAATTCCGCCGATGACATTATCATTTGAGTCTTTCATGATGTAGTCGTCGTAATCTCCCATACTGCAGGCTTCGGCGGTCCACCCCATGACTTTTTCATAAAAGCTTACCAGAGATTCGGCGTCTTTTACCGTTATATCGCGCCAGGACGAGACTGTTTCTGTTGACATGTTTTTGATTCCTTTTTTCGTGCCAGAAGGCTAACAATAACCTACAAAACTAAAAAAACTCTACAATAATTATAGACATCTGCTTAAAAAGATGGTTGAAATGTAACATACACTTGTATTGAACAATGAATAATCAGCTATTTTAATTCAATCATTTCAGCAAGTTACAAATCAACCCCATACTACTTAACAAACTTATCCACAGAATAAGTGGATAACTGGTGATAACTATGGGGTCGTCAAAACAGAAATAACGAAGATTTTGATTCACCAGAAAAAGGAATGATATGTCAAAACAGACATTGGCCGTTTTACCTATGGAGTTCACAATACATAGTCTGGACTCGGATGCGACAATTCCTGAAGAAGTATTATCAAGCCCGCTGTTTTTTCTGGGTAAAACCAGTGAAGAGCTATCCATCGTTGTACCGTCAAACGTACCTGTCGAATCACTTGACTCTGACGTACAGTGGCGTGCACTTGAACTGATTGGTCCGCTTGCATTATCCATGGTTGGCATTATGGCGCAGATAGGTGATGTACTTGCTAAAGCGAAAATCAGTATTTTTATTGTTTCTACGTTTGAAACAGATTTTTTTCTGGTAAAAAATAATAAACTGAATGATGCTATTCGTGCCCTTCGTAAAGCGGGTTACACCGTAAATGTTGAATAATGAATAAGAGCGAATAGGTACTGATTATTTTTCCCTTAGCCTCAGTTGCACCAGGTACAACCTCCCATCAACTGCCCATTTTATCTGTGGTAACGGGCACGCGAGTCGATCCCGATGATGCCGCCAATGCGCTGTTTACCAGTGGCGCGCTGGGAGACGGATGCGCTGTTCGCGTAACAGGCAACACCGTGTTTGCACCACTCAATGCACAAGTAGACGCGTTTCCTGAAACAGGCTATGACATTACACTGAAAATCGCTCCAGGCTTAAGGCTGCAAATAAAAATAACCACATCCGCCCACCGCCTAATGGGAGAAAAGTGTCAGAAATGCGTGACCAAGGGAGCTCACGTCAAGGCTGGTGAACCATTGATGCACGTTAACCCAGTATGGCTGAAATCCAAGGGTATTGACCCTTTGTGCTTCATTACGCTGCGCGGGAGTGCCAGTCTCCGGGCCCTGGTCCCTGCCACGGGCAAACACGTTGTTGCCCTTGAAGATTCACTATTTACACTTTATTGGTAGCCGTTAGCTGCACAGACATAAAACGAATGCCCGTTCAGGCACGTCGCTTTACGTCATGGCAGTTAATACCAATACTTAATGTCAATTATGCACTTATGCTAGTTTTGAAAACTGTATTCCAGGGTAATTTCTGCGTTAAGCAATTTTGATATAGGACAGTTGTTCTTTGCATCATTGGCAACGGCTTCAAATTCCTTTTCGTCCATGCCATCTACTTTTGCATTTAATACCAGAGCTGACTGAGTAACAGTAAACCCATCGCCATCTTTTTCCAATGTGACGGCGGCATCCACATTCAACTTGCCGGATTCAAAGCCAGCTTCTGCCAAACCGAAGGAGAGCGCCATTGCATAACAACTTGCATGCGCAGCAGCAATCAACTCTTCCGGATTAGTGCCCTGCTTATCTTCAAAACGGGTGTTGAAACCGTAAGGCTGTTCAGAAAGTACGCCGCTACCCAGTGATACGTGCCCCTGACCATCTTTACCTAACGGCTGATATTGGGCGCTTGCAGTTCTAACCATAGACATAGTAGTTCCTTATATTTTATTCATGTCCCCGACGTTGCTGCACAGTTCATGCCTTTATTTTGGTTAGGTTATCCCCGCTAGCCCGCTTTTCTGCAACGAAAATAACCCTATGATAATTATGCGAAAAATAATATTGCTCAGCACTGCCTTAATAAATTTGCTGAAAAATAATTTGCGCGGTCTGTAACGCTTGCAAGCAGTGCTGCATTTTTTGCATCAGTTACTTGGGCAGGATAAACTGATCCCACACTTACACAGATATTTTTACGACATCGCTATGACAACGATCTTTGGTATTCCAAATTGTGACACCATTAAAAAAACAAAAAAATGGCTGGAAGAACATCAAATCAGCTACGATTTTCATGACTATCGAAAAGACGGCGTCACGTTGGAATGGTTGCAGACCGTCGAACCCCATCTGGGCTGGGAAAAAATGTTGAACAAACGTGGCATGACATTCAGACAATTAAGTGACAGTGATAGGCAAAACATAGACAAGGAAAAAGCCTTATCACTGTTAGCTGATAACCCGGCAATGATAAAGCGCCCGATTGTTGAGCACGCAGGCCAATACCTGATTGGTTTTTCAGCCACCCAGTTTAAGGACACCTTTGACGAATGAGTGATGTTATTGAACTGACTAAAGCACTGATCAATAAGCCGTCAGTTACTCCCGAAGACGCCGGTTGTCAACAACTCATGCAGCAATGGTTGAGTGAATCGGGTTTCGAAAATGAAACGATGGTCTTTGAAGACACGACCAATTTGTGGTCGCGTAAAGGTTCCCACGCACCGCTATTCTGTTTTGCTGGTCACACTGACGTGGTGCCAAGTGGACCGGAATCGGCCTGGGACACGCCGCCTTTTGTCGCCACTGAAAAAGCGGGGTTCATCCATGGGCGTGGCGCCGCGGATATGAAGGGAAGCCTTGCTGCCATGTTAGTCGCGACCAGAAACTTCGTTCGCGACTATCCTGATCACAAAGGCAGTATTGCATTTCTGATCACCAGTGATGAAGAAGGCCCCTTTATTAATGGTACCACCCGTGTTATCGACACTCTGGAAGCCCGTGAAGAAAAAATTGACTGGTGTCTGGTGGGCGAGCCGTCCAGTACCGATAATGTAGGTGATGTTATTAAAAATGGGCGCAGAGGTTCACTGACGGGTGATTTAATTATTAAAGGTATCCAGGGCCACGTTGCTTATCCCCATCTGGCCAAAAATCCGGTACATCTTGCTACCCCCGCGTTGGCCGAGCTGGCATCGATTGTGTGGGATGAGGGCAATGCCTTTTTCCCACCAACCAGCTTTCAAATTTCTAATATACACGCTGGCACCGGTGCGGGTAATGTCATACCAGGTGAATTACACGTTTGTTTTAACTTCCGCTTTTCCACAGAAGTAACGGATAGCGAATTGATCAAGCGAGTTACCGAAATTCTGCATCATCATGGGTTAGAATTCGACATTAAGTGGACTCACAACGGCCAGCCATTTTTAACGGGTAGTGGTGAACTGGTTGAGTCAGCGCAAGCTGCAATTGCTAAAGTCACGGGCAAAAAGACTAAGCTAAGTACTGCTGGTGGCACCTCTGATGGTCGTTTCATCGCCCCTACCGGAGCGCAGGTAATTGAGTTAGGTCCGGTAAACGCCACGATTCACAAAGTGAATGAGTGCGTTAAAGCAGAAGATCTAAAATTGCTAACGCAGATGTATTATCACATTTTGGTCAGGTTGCTGGCATGATTAATGATGATGAATGGCTGGGGCTATCACACTCCCGCCTGCTCAGACTGAATGAGCGTCACCAGTTACATCAGGCTGTAGTGACACCGTTCAAAACTATGCAAATAGCTGCCAGAAGTGATGGCGTGGATTGCCAGCTCGTCAGCAGCTACCGCGGATTTACTCGCCAACTTACTATTTGGAACAGAAAATGGGAGGGCGAATTGCCATTGTACGATACGCAAGGCAATTTGCTTGATACTGCTGAGCTGACAGCAGATGAGAAAATTGACGCTATTCTGTCATGGTCAGCTTTGCCCGGGGGGAGTCGACATCATTGGGGAACCGATTTTGATGTCTACGATAGGGATTCGGTAAAACAACGTGACTGGCAGTTTGAGCTGGTAGTCAGTGAATATGCAAAGCTGGGCCCCTGTTACGAGCTGGCTTGCTGGCTGAATGAAAACGCCGGTAAATTTGGTTTTTTCAGGCCGTTTGAGGTTTACACAGGAGGTGTTGCTGAGGAGCCCTGGCACCTGAGTCATCAGCGGACTGCATCCAATTTTGAAAAGGTAAGAAACCGTCAAGCGCTGAAAGATGTACTGATTAACAGTGACATTCGAGGTAAAGATGCCATTATACGTCGATTGGACGAACTGTTTGAACGCTATGTATTGAATCGGGGAACGCTATGAGCCTTGGCTGGATAATTTTAATTGTGTTACTGGTGTTTGGTGTGGTGTTAGGCAATGTAATGCTGTTACGCTATAGTGCTCGTTTCAAAATCCCTAAAGATTTTAAACCCAAACCGCAAAAAGATAAGGATGAAGACGATACCTGGTAGATATCGTCGTGTGGCCATCTGATTGGTATTAAGTATGCGCAGTTAGTGGAGGGTTAAGCTTCGACCACTTTAACCGCTGTGCCGCTGATACTGACCATTAACATACTACCTTTGTCACCCAGCACTTCATAGTCGATATCTACGCCAACCACGGCATTCGCGCCCATACCCCGAGCTTCGTTGGTGAGCTCGGTAAAAGCGATTTGACGCGCCTTGGTCAGCTCATCTTCATAAGACCCTGAGCGTCCGCCCACGATGTCTCTAATTGAAGCGAAAATGTCTTTTACAATATTTGCGCCCATAACCGCTTCGCCCACCACAATTCCATAATACTGCTCAATCTTTTTGCCCTCGATATTCGGGGTAGTGGTAATAATCATAAAGTTACTCCTCCATGCTTAGTTTTTTTCGTAACTGTGTTAATTGGACTGACGCCTGCTCTGATGAGTAAGGTACTGCAGGTTGCCTGCCCCAAATGGGTTGTGGCCATGCACAATCATTAACAAAACGCGCAACGTGGTGCAAATGCAGTTGTTTGACGACGTTACCTAGTGCTGCAACATTGAGCTTATCTGGCGAAAACAATGCCAGCATAGCTTCGCTGACCTGGTGAGATTCTTCCCACAACTGCACTCTGTCTTTTGCGTGGAGTTGACAAATCTCAACGGCGTTGGCAAGCCGGGGCACCAGAATGACCCAGGGAAACTGCTTATCGTTCATTAACAGGACGCGGCAAAGCGGTAAGTCACCCACCACCAGAGTGTCTTGTTCGAGTCGGGTATCCAGCCTAAACATCAAACTTTTCCAGCACGGTCGGAACAACCGTTAACAATGCACGTTGACCGATCGCCACTTTAGCATTGGGAAACACGATCGCTTCACCATCCTGTTGGGCCTTATAGATTTTGCCAGGCTCTGACGCAAGCACGGTTCCTTCAGAATAGTCGGTAAAATTCGGCGTATCGCCATCAAAATGCAACTGAAAGTTCTCATGTTCACGGTTAATCACCTGATTAACCCGGTAAATCAGCATATTTTTCTCAGGGTATTCTGGTGCAAAATCCTCTTCAGTAATAAGTCTGGTTAACGATTGTTTTGCCTGTTCGAACCGGCTCATGTCGTTTTCACCAAATGGCCTGACCTGACCAAGCTCAACGGTAAAAGCGTGGGCATTATGTTTATGCGATGAATAATAACTGAACGTGGTTGTGGCGCTCTCTGAGAGTAAGATGGTCTTCACCCCACATGCTGCCATAAAGGCCAGTTGAGACTTGCTGTGGGTACGTTCATGCAGGTAAGGATAAACGGCGAACTTCTCGTTTTTTGACTTCCGTATGGCGGTGTGCAGGTCGTAATGTATCCGAGTTTCGCCCTGCCCTGCATCAGCAAAGAATGCGGTAATCGAGTCTTCCAGCAATTTCGCCCGCTTGCGTTCGTCATTCACCAGTCCCGGCGGCGCTGAATGCGCACCACTGAATAAACGGTTCATGTTTTCTTCAACAAAGCGTTCAGCAATGTCCATCGCCGCTAAATTCCCGAATAAAAACAACACCCGGTGCTTAAGCGTCAACTCACTGGTCAGGATACGCTGAACCAGGTCATCACATATTTCGATAGGTGCTGTCTCGTTACCATGGACACCACTGGATAATACAATATGCTTGCAAGAATAGTCTGCACCAAGCGGCGGCGAAAACTGAATGATTCCCGGCGCGATAACATCGACCTGCGTATCATTTTTTAGCGTAAAGGACGTGGTCGTATTAAGAAGTTCAGGTTCGCGGCGGGAAATTTCCAGAAATTTTCCAGTCTCAGTCAGACGTTGCATCGTTAATCCATCTAGAAAAGTAATGGCGATAGTTTAACGGTAAGCGCAGGGAATTGCCAAAATGAAAAAGAAAAAGGATACGCAAGTACGGGTTGGTTACCCCAGGCGCTTTCGCAATGGCGAGTCACCCACGATAATTTCTTCATTGGTTAGTTCAATAAATTCGTTTAACGGGATGGCCTTTGAAAACAGATAGCCCTGCCCCATCGTCAGACCAATATCGCGCAAGATGTGGAGTTGCTCTATGGTCTCTATGCCTTCAGCAATAACATCACACTGTTTGGCTTTACCTATTACCCTGGCAGCTTCAATTATGGCCCGGTTGATGGGGTTATCACACAGTTCCAGCACAAAACTTTTATCAATTTTTAACGCATTGATGTCGAGATCGCGTATATAGGCTAAGTTTGAATATCCCTTGCCAAAATCATCAACCGAAATACCCACCCCCAATTGACGCAACTGCGACAGCTGCTTTTTCACCATCAATGAATTAGTTAACGCGATATCTTCAGTAAGCTCGAATTCAACCCGTTTTAGATCGACGCCATAGCAATGGCTGAGGTATTTAAGGTGATTAATAAGCTTACTATCGTACAGTTGTGTGGGCGAAATATTGACCGACATCATAATATCGATGCCTTTGGAATTTAATTCTGCTACGCTGTTAAATGCCTTATCAAATGTCCAGTAAGCCAGTTCCTGCATCATGTTGTATGACTCAGCCGCTTCAATTAAGGGCCCGGGAAACAGGATCCCATCCAACGGATGATTCCAGCGCAACAAACATTCAGCGCCAATAATTTTGAGCGAATCTAAGTCTACCTGTGGCTGAAAATATAACTCCAGCTCGTCATTTTGTAACGCGCGTTTCAAATCGGCTTTCAGTGCGAGGCTTCTACCTGTGGCTGGCTTCTCGTGACCGTTAATAAAATAGTAATTTTCGTACTTATTTTCTTTCGCTTGTTTAAGTGCCGTCTCGGCACGAGAAACAAACGCTGTCAGGTTAAAGTTTTGGGTCGAGGCGCTTGCCACACCCACATTGAAATCAGCAATAAACGCGTGGTCATCGTAGTGCATTGGGGTTTTAAAATGCTCAACCAGTCGCTCGAATCTGCCGCGCAATTGCGTTTGGTTTTTTTCGCCGGTAAATATCACCCCGAAAACGTCACCACTGATGCGGCCAATTTCAACCTCGTTACCAAATAAAAAACGGATACGATTGGCAATTTCCAGCAGGAAACGGTCACCTACCTTAATCCCCAGACTGGTGGTAACATCAGAAAAGCGCACCACGTCGATCAGCATTAACGAAATATGTGAGTCAGCAGATGCACAGCGGTCGACCGCATCGATAAAGGCATATCGATTGGGTATAGTGGCAAGCGATGTGTGCAAACTACTCATTGACCGAAAACTTCCTGCGCAACAAATTGCAGTAAAATATTAGCTATAGCTTATCAAACCATGAGGATATATAGCTGAGCAACTTAATCTAAGTATTAAACTGCATACGAGCGTATATCGGATGAACGCCAGCATAAATACTAATTAGAAAAGTAGCAAGCCCAACCCTGTTGGAATTTCGCCCTTAGCCACAACGAGCCTGGCAATATGCCAAAAAACGCCAGTGATGGCCTGCATGACGAAGCTGAACAGTCGCCCTCGGCATTCTTAGCTTATTGGAAGTGAGCTAAATGATGCAAAGGGCTTATCCGCGTTTACAAGTGTGTTAAATCCACTGGCGCCTCGGGCGTTTTGTGCAAACGTCGAAGATCCCAGCGTATACCATCAGTGGACCCAATGTCGCCATAGATATTTTCAAAATAGACGTGATCATTGTTTAACAGAAAAAACGCATTATCTTGCTGATTAATCAGTTCCAGTTCACGCTCGTGGTACAGCAGGCATGCTTGCTGATCGGCAAGAAAACCTGGCGTTCTGCACGCTTCACTGCGCTCGCCGCCACGTAACATCGTTTGCGTTATCATTAGCTGATTATCCTGAAGTGTCCAGCGCCCGTAATCTCTGGTTACTTCCTCTTTCACAAGTGCGCCATCTTTGTTGCGATCTTGAGTGTAAATGGTATCGGCATCACCATTTTCATGCAGTACAAAATAATGCTGATTCAATGGCGAGCCATCATAATCAAATTCAAACGCATAAATTCCCGGGATTTCATCCGGCTTCCAGGTGACCTGTTTTTCATTCAGACTGGCCTGATAGACATTACCGAAAACATCTTCACCGTTGGCGTCGTTGAAACTGATCTGCACTTTATCTACAAAATTGTCATTAGAGACTTTCCGTATCGCCATTGAAGTGAATGGAAAACCATAGTCGCTGATCCAGGAATTGGTACTGCTGATAAAGTCGAGAACCAGTGCATCTTCATCGAACGTCCAGCTAACGGTGATCCCTGTTACTTCACCTACTGCAGTGCCGTCAGCATTGAAGGTGAAGCGGTCAGCCAGTACATCATAATCGACTTCATCAGTATTGAGCCTCAACCCTTTGTGCTCACCCGCATCCGCCAATGGGATGTGTAACGTACTGGGCGTTGCGAATGAAATGAGGTAGGTTTGCATGGTAGCAGTAACCAGCGCTGAGGTTTCCTGTAGTTCACTGTCTCTTTCGGGGTGATCAGGAAACTGAGACTCGATAGTATATTGCACGGCCAAGCCAAGGGTCTCTTCCGTTTCGCTTACTATTCTCAGGTTAATATTTTTAAAACCGGTCAAACGACGGATACTTTTCTGAGAACTGTCTTCAAAAATAAAGTTTTCCTTGTAGGTTTGTTCAGCAAATGCGATATCGATGGTGCTGCCGTTATGTTCCCAGGTAAATGCTACGTTCTGGTATTTTCCAGTATTATCAGCATTAAATTTAAACGCGTGGTTGGCCTGATCATTACCGTCAAAATCTACGAAATACAGCTCGAAGGAGGTAGGGAATGTTAGCGTACTGTCATAAATACTGGGATCGTCTAATGTTTCTTTCTGCGCTTCACTAAATTCGTCACTCAGCAGAACGGAATTAACGTATTCGTTCATCACCTCGCTATAGCGCATAAGCTCCAGGGTATGATCAAACCCGGGTGGCAGGGCTAGCTCGGGATTATTACCTGCCTTATCGATAGCTACTTTGATCGCCGTCGCTAAAGTAAGGATGTTATGCTGCGAGAAACTGTCAGCATACTGCTTGAGTATAGCCTTCGAATGCACCTCTTCGCTCTCATGTGCTTCAACAAGTAAACCATACTTTGCAGTTGTAATATGACTCACCGTAACCGCGAAATTTTCGCTGGCGACCAAAATTTCGTCTGCTCCGGCATCTTCGACCAGCTCTTCCAGTTCACCGACTAACGAGATCAACCCTGCGGTAGCTTGCGGTCCGGTACCCATCGCTTTTAGGCTGACAAACTTATCCAAATCACTTTTTAAGAATTCAAGTTTAATTGAATAATTTCCGTCATTATCCGTAGTCGTCAAAATATCGGTATCAACCCCATCAAGCATTAATGTGACATCTGCACCCGCTAACGGGGCATCGGTAGCAATACCGTTGATGGTTAGAGTTTGTTTTTCTTCAGCAGGAGGCGTTTGAACAACATTTTTTGAGGAACTGCCACCGCCGCCGCCACATCCCATAAGTGAAAGCGTAAGTGCGCTGAGCACAAAAATAGCTCGTTTCATATTTTATCCTTAGGTACTACTTGTCCAGACCAACCCAATCAAAGAACAGTCAGACGCATCGATTAACGTTATAAATGATGACTACAAAGTCGGCGAAGGGATTCTAGAAGGATTAACGCAGAGGGTAAAGGGAATTTGTTATCGAAAAAGTAAACGATGAGTGTAAGAAAGGCGCTGGGAGATGCCTCCCAACGCCTTATTTTAGTTCTACTTCACTTCACAAGCACGCAGCTTCCATATCTTATCAACGTAATCCTGAATTGAGCGGTCAGAAGTAAATTTACCCATTTTCGCGGTGTTGATGATGGCCATTTTCGCCCAGCGCTCCTTGTCCCGGTACGCTTCATCCACTTTGGCCTGAGCATCAGAATAAGCACGGTAATCTGCCAGTACCATGTAAGCATCGCCCTGTTCCAGCAGACTTTGCTTGATTGATACCAGTGCACCAGGTTTTCCAGGGGTGAAGTAATCGGTTTCGAGCCAATCGAGGATGGCTTTAATTTCAGCATCGCGATAGTAGTAATCGTGCGGGTTGTAACCTTTCGCTTTTAAGGCTTCAACTTCTTCCACGGTCATACCGAAAATAAAGATGTTGTCATCGCCAACTTCTTCCGCAATTTCAATGTTTGCACCATCCAGCGTGCCGATAGTTAAGGCACCATTTAGCGCCAGCTTCATATTACCTGTACCGGACGCCTCTTTGCCCGCTGTACTGATTTGCTCAGATACATCGGAGGCGGGGATCATCTTTTCAGCCAGTGACACACGATAGTTAGGTAAAAATACCACTTTAATTTTGTTTTTCACCCGTGGGTCGTTGTTGATTTTATTACCCACCATATTGATGGCGTAAATAATATCTTTGGCTAATCGGTATCCTGGCGCAGCTTTGGCGCCAAAAATGAACACACGCGGGTGCATATCGTAATCCGGATTTTCCAGAATACGACGATACAGCGCCATGATGTGAAGCAAATTTAAATGCTGGCGTTTATATTCGTGCAGACGCTTTATTTGTACGTCAAAAATCGCATTCACATCGACATCAATATCCAGGGTCTGCTTTATTTCGTTGGCAAGCAACTGTTTATTTGCTTGTTTGACCTGCATAAACTGTTTCTGGAACGTCTTATTGTTGGCGTGCTTTTCCAGCCCTTCCAGCTTTTTCAAATGCAGCGGCCAATCGTCGCCAACCTTTTTGTCAATTAGCGCCGACAAGGCAGGATTACAGGCTTTTAACCAGCGACGAGGTGTAATGCCGTTAGTTACATTGGTAATCTTACCCGGCCACAGTGCTTCAAATTCAGGAAACAGATTCTGTTTGACCAAACGGGAGTGAATTTCTGCCACCCCGTTTACCGCAAACGAGCCAATAACGGACAAGTTACCCATGCGAACCATTTTTTCGCTGCCTTCCTCAATGATTGAAAGTTTGGCTTTCTTTTCATTGTCTCCGGGCCACTTTTTATCAACCAAATCCATAAAGCGATGATTGATTTCGTAGATGATTTCCAAGTGGCGCGGCAGAATCTTTTCGATCATTCGTGCAGGCCATTTTTCAAGGGCTTCAGGCAATAAGGTATGGTTAGTATAAGCAAATACCTGAGTAGAGATATTCCACGCTTTTTCCCAGTCCAGCTCTGCGCGATCTACTAAGATGCGCATTAATTCAGGAATGGCGATAGCGGGGTGAGTGTCGTTAAGCTGAATCACTACCTGCTCAACAAACCGGCTCCAGTCATCGCCGTGAGCACGTTTGTAGCGGCGAATGATATCTTTCAGTGAACAGGAGCAGAAAAAGTATTGCTGGATAAGACGCAGCTCTTTACCTGCTTCGGTTTCGTCATTGGGATAAAGCACTTTGGATATGGTTTCTGCATGCACATTTTCCCGTTGCGCATCCACATAACCACCCGCATTGAATACGTCCCAGTTGAAGTAATCTGACGCTTCACTCTGCCACAAACGCAACACATTAACGGTTTTGCCTTGATAACCTACCACGGGAATATCCCATGGTACGCCTTTAACTGTAAGACCCGGGTGCCATTCTTTTTGAATTCGTCCGTTTTCGCCGTACTTAGTTTCTACATAACCATATAGCGATACTTCCTGAATAGATTCAGGCCGACAAATTTCCCATGGATTACCGTAATCACGCCAGCTGTCAGGACGTTCGATCTGCGCGCCACTTTTGATTTCCTGTCGGAACAAACCATGCTCGTAATGTATACCATAACCAATGGCGGGTAGTTCCATGGTTGCCAGAGAATCAATAAAACACGCGGCCAGACGACCCAGACCGCCGTTGCCCAGCGCCATATCTGGTTCTTCTTCCATGATATCGGTAAGTTCGACCCCCAATTCCTTTAACGCTTCCTGTGCAGTATTAAACAAGCCCAGGTTGTGCATATTGTTGGACAGTAAACGCCCCATTAAAAATTCTGCAGACAGATAATGTACTGCACGGGTATCGTTGAGGTAGTGGGTTTTTTGCGTTTTACGTAAGCCTTCCAGGACATTTTCCTGAATAGCCGAACAAGTGGCTTTCCACCACGCATGGTTGTTGGCTTTGTTTTCGTCTGTGCCTAAGGTGCAATGAAGATGACGGATGACCGCATCTTTGAAGACATTTTTGTCATTGGCATTTTCGGCTATTTTTGATGGAGCTTTTGCTTTACGACTCATGAAATGATTCTCACCGTGTTAGTTACCATCGTGAAAGTGGTAATTTAGTTACGAAATCTGGTCAATGAAAATCAATATAGCAGCGTTTACGCACAAAATGTGTTAATGAAAAGTTAAAATTCGCATTTTTTTGCATGAAAACGTATGCAAAACCTCAATTTTTAACTTCTCATTAACATAAGTGATGTAAATTTGTTACAAATCCCTAATGGATAATACTGTCGACTAACTTTTGCGCCTCGTCTAACAGTAATTGCAAGTGGTCCTGGCCCTTGAAGCTTTCCGCATATATTTTGTATATTTGCTCGGTTCCCGATGGCCTTGCTGCAAACCAGCCATTTTCTGTAACTACCTTTACGCCACCAATGGCGGCGTTATTACCGGGTGCGTGCGTTTGCACCGTCATTATTGCTTCTCCCGCTAGCTGTTTATCTTTAATAACAGTTGCATCCATGGCTGAGAGTTTGTTTTTTTGCTCCAATGTCGCCGCGACATCTTTTCTAAAATAGACCGGTTCGCCGAAGTGCGCGGTTAACGCCTGGTAGTGCAATCCAGGATCGCTACCGGTTACCGCTAGAATTTCAGCGGCAAGTAAGCACATGATAAAACCATCTTTATCGGTTGCCCACGTATCGCCATCCCGTTGCAGAAAAATGCCACCTGCACTTTCTTCACCGGCGAAACCAATGTCACATTTTGCCAGCCCTTGTACAAACCACTTAAAGCCCACTGGCATTTCGGCCAGCTGTCTATCCAATCGCGCGACCACACGATTAACCATGCTGCTTGAAACCAGCGTTTTACCCACTTTCAAGGTCACTGGCCATTGTTTGCGATGGCGATATAAATAATCAATCGCCACTGCCAGATAATGATTGGGATTCATCAAACCGACACTTTTACAGACAATACCGTGGCGGTCAAAATCTGGGTCGTTACCCCAGGCAAGATCAAACTTATCTTTAAGTTCTATCAACCCTGCCATGGCATAAGCAGAGGAACAGTCCATGCGCAACTTGCCGTCTTTATCGCGGCGCATAAAGGCAAATCGTTGATCAACGTTTTTATTCACGACCGTAATATCGAGACCGTATTTTTCAGCGATACGCTCCCAGTAGCCCACTCCCGCGCCACCCAAAGGATCAGTGCCTAATTTGAGGCCGGCGTCTGCGATTGCCTGCATATCGATGACTTTCGCCAGGTCATCGATGTAGGGGTCCATAAAGTCATCTTCCTTAACCCGCCCTGATAACCAGGCTTGTTGTAACGACAACATTTTCACATTTTTATTCTGCTCAGCCATCAGCGCATTAGCTCTGGCCTGAATCTGGTTTGTCACTTCACTGTCTGCAGGGCCGCCATGCGGAGGGTTATATTTAAAGCCCCCATCTTCCGGTGGATTGTGCGAAGGTGTGATCACCACACCATCTGCTGTGGCATGGTCAGCAGTAAGATTGTGGCGAATTATGGTGCGCGAGATCACCGGGGTTGGGGTAAAACCCTGACTGGCGTTATCCTTCAATTGAATGACAACATCAACCTCGTTCGCTGCCAACACCTGAATGGCGGTGAGCATGGCGGGTTCAGACAACGCATGGGTGTCCTTACCAATAAATAATGGGCCGTTAATGTCTTCTGCGTGGCGATACTCAGCTAACGCCTGGCAGATAGCCGCAATGTGCATTTCATTAAAGGTACGATTGGCTGCACTACCGCGATGACCAGAGGTTCCAAAACTTACCGCTTGCTCAGGAGCAGACGCATCAGGCGTCAAGGTATAGTATTGACTTACCAGTTCAGCGACATTAATCAGTTGTTCTGGTGCGGCTGGTTGCCCGGCCTTTTCGTGTAATGCCATCTCACTTCCCTTAATGCGTTTTTGAGTTACTTGTCTACGGTTTCCGGCGCAAAGCGACCAATTATTTCATCAATTTCCTGATGAGCGTAGCCCAGTGTTTCTAACACTTCCTTTAACATGGCTACTTTTTTCGCTGAGTTATTATTGGTTACCACCCAAAACGGACTATCAGGGATAGGCTTCGGATTAGTACTAGAACCATTTTCCAATAATGCCTCTTTACTGCGGGCAAAGTAGATTCTGTTTTTGCCCCGAATCTGTTCTACTTTTGCAAAGTCGTCGCCGTGATGCTGAAACAGTTGTGCTAACACAAATAAAAACTGGTCGACGCGCTTGGTGAATCTGGCCAACGCAGTGGTAGAAATTGTATCCAGCACGTCAGTACTGTCGACACTGTCACCGTCTGCTTTGGTAGGTGCTTCATGTCGAGTTTGCTCAACCTTTAGCGCAGGTTTAGCCGCTATATCTTTATGCACGGGAGCGGGTGTTTCCGGCATGAGCAGGCGACGTAAAATATCTGACGCACTTTCACCGATATGTTTAGTCTGGGCTGCGATAAATGCGTACAAATCATCATCAATATCAATTGTTTTCATAAATACTTCCTATTGAGAACGCCCCATTATAGACAACCTGAAAAAATGCTGCAGTAGTTAAAACAATCAATTTCACACAAAGGGTAGTTCATCGCTAATTTAAACGGAAGTGGGTGCCTATTCAGCAAGGCTAAATTGATGGGTTTACCGTGTGCAAATTAGCAACCTTAAGCTAACACTGTCAGTGGGTTGGCGAGATACTGCGTTGGATTTTCATCATTTACAGTGGGCATACCCTATACTCAGGTATTAGTGCACTCACCTATTCTTGCAAACAACTTGCTAGGATGTGACCAATTGGAGTTGATGTCTGGACATGAATATGAACGCGCGTTTTCACGCAGTAGTAAAAGCTTTGGGTCAGCATATTATTGGTAAACAAGAGCAAATCAAACTGGCCATTACCTGTTTGATCGCTAATGGCCACTTACTTATTGAGGACTTGCCCGGAATGGGCAAAACAACGCTTTCACATGGTTTGGCGAACGCGTTTGGGCTAGATTTTTCGCGAATTCAGTTTACTTCCGATCTGTTACCTGCCGATATGCTGGGGGTGAACATTTTTGACAGTCAGCGTCACGAGTTTTCGTTTAAACCCGGTCCGCTGTTTAATCAACTGGTGTTAGCCGATGAAATCAACCGGGCCAGTCCTAAAACGCAGAGCGCTTTATTAGAAGCTATGGAGGAACACCAAATCAGCGTCGATGGCACGACGTACTCGCTGCCTGATCCGTTTTTTGTTATCGGCACCCAAAACCCGAGTTATCAATCAGGCACCTACCCTCTGCCAGAATCTCAACTGGACCGGTTTCTTATGCGCATATCACTTGGCTATCCTAGCTGGGACGCGGAGAAAGCCATGCTTCAGGCAGGGGGCAACCGACAATCTTTCGCCATGAACGAAGTCATTTCTTCTGCTGATCTGCTGGCCTATCAACAAGACGTTAACCGGGTTCACTGCAGTGATAATGTTATCAGCTATATTTTACGCCTGGTAACGCAAAGCCGTGAAGAAGGTATTTACCCAAATCCGCTCTCTCCACGCGCGAGTAAGGCTTTACTGCAATCAGCGAAAGCCTGGGCGTATTTGCATGAACGGGACTTTGTGGTACCCGAAGACGTACAGGCAGTTTTTGTGGCAGTGGCCGAACATCGCTTACGCTCTGAACGTGATGATCCGCAAGAACAGAAGGTTTTGAGTGAACGCTTATTGGAAAGTGTCGACCCCCTAGCAGCCTAGGTCAACAGCATGCTAAGTAACGTAAAGCACATCTGGGATAACCGGGTTAATCACTGGCTCAGCAAGCGTATTCCCGCCTCAGCAAAGCAAAAGCTGAACGTGCGCTCTATCTTTATATTTCCTACCTGGTTCGGGCTGGGCTTTCTCATTACCTGCGCAGGTCTGTTTATTTTAGGCACCAACTACCAGAACAATCTGATGTTGTTATTGTTTGATTTTTTACTAGGCCTGTTCCTGCTAAATCTATTTTTCAGTTATTTAAACTTTGCCCGCCTGCAAATAAAGGCGCAGCCAATTCAGGCTGTGTTTGCACAAGGACATGCCTCGTTGACGATCCACCTTTTGCCTAATGATGATAATCGTTCAGCCCACGGCATAATCAATGCCGGTTGGTGGAAAGACAACAATGTGCACAGCGTAGATTTAGACGCGAAGACAACTCAACTGTGTCTGCCTTATTTTACTCCAGCAAGAGGGGTTCATCCCTTACCCCGAGTGACCCTGTTCAGTGAATATCCGCTGGGACTTTACCGCTGCTGGACGCACTTGAATTTAGCCCAGCAGGTTATTGTTTATCCTGCCCCACACACCTGTGCCGTTAAATTGCAGTATAAAGCAGGTGCAGGAGAACGCGCCTCCACCGAGCAAGAAGGTCACGATGACTTTTATGCGCTACGCCCTTATCAACAGGGTGAGCCGCTGCATCGGGTTGCCTGGAAAAGCGTTGCCAAGGGGGGTGACTGGGTAAGTAAGTCGTTCAGTCATCAACAGTCTGAAGCCGGTTTTCTCATCCTTCCTCTACCGTGTCAGGATCTGGAGCTGGAACTTAGCCGCTTGTGCTACCAGATTATCAAGCTAACTGAAAAAAACCTGCAATTTGGTTTAACCCTGGGCGATGCGGTGATCGAACCCGGGCAGGGAGAGCAACATAAGCATCGTTGCTTGTCAGCATTGGCGCGTTACCCCGCAAGAGAACTCCCATTATGACTGCAGGTCGCCTTCCCATTGCAGGCCACACCGCCAGCTTATGCATTGCGGTGCTTATCAGTGTATTGTCACTTAGCTTACTTGAACCGCTCATGGTGTGGGTCATTTTGCTCACACTGTGTACCCTGTTTGTGCGCATTTCACTCTACCTGGGCTGGTATCAGAATGCACCCAATCAGCGCACTATAAATCTGCTGGCCGTGCTGTCTTCACTGGCTCTGGCCTGGTTTAGCCTTAATCTGGGCCTGCTATTTTCAATGATAAATCTGCTGGTTGTTGCCTGTTCGTTGAAATTAATAACGTTAAGCAAACGAAGAGATTTTTTACAATTGTTCGCCTGTGGGCTGTTTCTGATTGGCGTCGGCTTTATCTTTCAACAGGGCATACTAAGCGCGCTGTTTTATTTCGCTACCTTACTGTTTTTACTATTTGCGCTGATCAGCTTTTATTCTCCGCAACTCTACTGGAAAAAGCGGACCAAGGTAATCAGTTATCAACTTTTACAGGCCTCCCCCATTGCCATTATTTTATTTTTACTGCTACCCCATTTAGGACCGCTGTGGAAAATGCCCACCAGCCAGTCAACTAAAACAGGATTGTCTGAACGAGTCACGCCCGGCGATATTGCCAATTTGAGTCAATCTGATGAACTGGTATTCCACGCAACCTTTGAAGGCAGAGTTCCAGTACGCAGTGAAAGATACTGGCGAGCAATGACGCTCGAAGAGTTCGATGGTAAAACATGGCAAATCAGCCCGCACCGAGAGCGCTTTCGGCAACGTAACCAACGAGTCAACAATCGCTTTTTACCCGCATTACTCACAAGCAGTTACGATTATCAGATAATCGCAGAAGCCAGTGGCCGCCCCTGGTTGTATGCAATTGATATAGCAGTTCCTGCCACCAGCACTGATAAAAATCAGATTTGGTCATCCAGAGACTATCAGCTGATTGCCAATCAGCCATTAATGAGCAAACGCGCATATAATGTACGCTCTTTTCCACTTTCTCCCCTGCCCTCGCCCAATTTAGACTTGGAACGTCAGCTAAATTTGATGGTTCCTAAAAAGGGTAACGAACGGACGATTAGTTGGGTAGCGGATTTGCGCAGCACTTACCCGGATAATCAGCAATTTATTGAAGCGGTTTTAGCCTATTTTGGCCAACAACCTTTTATTTATACTTTGTCTCCGCCGCCGATGCGTGAAAACTTTGCTGATACCTTTTTGTTCGATGAAAGGGCCGGATTTTGTTCCCATTACGCCAGTGCTATGGCTTATGTACTCAGACTGGCTGGTATTCCGGCACGCATGGTAACCGGTTATCAGGGCGGCGAGCGCTTGAAAGACAAGGTCATCAGTGTTTATCAGTACGACGCCCACGCCTGGGTAGAAGCAATCGTCAGTGACGAAGGCTGGACACGCTTTGACCCCACCGCCGTGGTGGCGCCATCCAGAATCAATGCCGGGTTGAGAAATACGCTGGATGCAACAGGCGAGTTAGCGCAGTACACGCTTTTCTCTGATTTTGGAAAGACTGGTGTGGTAAGAGAAATCAGTTTGATGTTTGCCAATTTAAATTATTTCTGGAGTCGGTGGGTCCTCGGCTTCGACAATCGTCAGCAACAAAATCTGTTTACCTTACTTCTAGGTAACATTACCCCACTTAATATGACCCTGTTAATCTTAGGCTGCTTAGTCGCCATAAGCTGCTTACTTGCGCTCTATTTTATTCCTCGATGGAGCAGCAAAACGATTGACCCGTGTACTCGCTACTATTTAAAAGCGGTTAGCTTAGTGAGCAGTGCGACAGGAATAGAGCGTCATAATCAACCGCCTCTGGCTTTTTTAGCGCAGGCCGAAAAACATCTCACTGCGCCGGCTAATTTGCACTTCCGCGTTGTTACTCACTGTTTTGTTGCACAGCAGTATCAAGCGGCGGCAACGAAGGATAAAACGCGTAAGCGAGAACACCTAAAGATGCGCAAAGAGGTTAATACGCTACAACGAAAACTGAAAAATCAATGGTAAACCGAATCATTTAACTGCCATTATCAGGCAGCGCTCATCCACTACCTGAGCCATGGGGAAAACTTTTTTAGCCTTTTTAGCCAGTTTCGCCACCCAATCGGCGGGCACGACGAGGGTAATGACAGTGAAAGGTCCGGATTTAAAGCTTACGGCATGTTGATGACAAACAATGGTAGTTACCATGCTTACAGATATAGCGACGGCTCTATATTCACCCGCATCGCTCAAACACACTGGGCGTATAATGATAACCTGGTTTTTGCAGCGCGTTTGTAGTGTAAGTAATGAGTGAAACAGACTGCATCGCCACCATAAGAAACACACAACAATTAATAGCCCTCCTTCAAACAGCAGGGTGGCTGCGACGTTCAGAAGGAGATGGTTGAACAGTGTCGTACTGGTATTGAATAATTCAATAATCAAAGCTGCCTTCACCACGGATGATTGAGATTTAAAGGTTCCGCCATGAGTGGAGTGCGTATCATCGCGAGTTGTCAGCAGTATCTTACACGCACAGCATTCATCCAAGTCCAGCTTTAGATCAGGTAAAAAAAAGCCCGCTACAATGAGCGGGCTTGGCATCTTGGAAAAAGTGTACTACTACTTTTTCTCTTTACGAGCTTTCACTTCTTCAATTACTTTGTCAGCTACGTTTTGTGGACATGAGCTGTAGTGGCTGAATTCCATAGAGAATTGACCACGACCTGATGTCATTGTACGCAGATGGCCGATGTAACCGAACATTTCTGACAGTGGTACGTCAGCTTTAATACGCACACCTGTTACACCTGCTTCCTGATCTTTGATCATGCCGCGACGACGGTTAAGGTCACCGATAACATCACCAACGTGATCTTCCGGGGTAAACACGTCAACTTTCATGATCGGCTCAAGTAATTGAGGACCCGCTTTTGGCATAGATTGACGGAATGCACCTTTCGCAGCGATTTCAAACGCGATAGCTGACGAGTCAACGGCGTGGAAAGCACCGTCATACAGTTCAACTTCAACGTCAAGAACCGGATAGCCTGCAACAGGACCCACTTCCATCATGCTCTTGAAACCTTTTTCGATGGCTGGGAAGAATTCTTTAGGAACGTTACCACCAACAACGGTTGACTTGAACGTAAAGCCAGAATTCTGTTCGCCAGGACGGATACGGTAATCAATTTTACCGAACTGACCAGAACCACCAGATTGCTTCTTGTGCGTGTAGCTGTCTTCAACTTGCTGCGTGATCGTTTCACGGTACGCAACCTGAGGCTGACCTACGATAAGTTCTACGCCGTAGGTACGCTTAAGAATATCCACTTTGATGTCTAAGTGAAGTTCACCCATCCCTTTAAGGATAGTCTCACCTGAATCTTCATCAGTTTCTACGCGGAAAGACGGATCTTCTGCAACCATTTTACCGATTGCGATACCCATTTTCTCAGAGCCACCTTTATCTTTAGGTGCTACAGCAATCGAGATTACCGGCTCAGGGAAAACCATTGCTTCAAGCGTACAAGGGTGCTTCACGTCACACAGGGTGTGACCAGTCTGTACGTTCTTCATACCGACGATGGCAATGATGTCACCAGCGTGTGCTGAAGTCAGTTCATTACGCTCATCAGCCTGCATTTCTACCATTCGGCCAACACGCTCAGTTTTACCTGTGGCTGAATTCAAGATGGTGTCACCTTTGTTCAGCTTGCCAGAGTAAATGCGCACAAACGTAAGGGCACCAAAGCGGTCATCCATAATTTTGAATGCTAACGCTTTTAATGGCTCGTCAACTGAAACGGTAGCAACTTCACCTGTTTCGTTACCTTCTTCGTCAGTAAGCGGCTGAGGTTCAACTTCTGTTGGAGCTGGCAAATAATCAACAACGGCATCCAATACAAGTTGCATACCTTTGTTTTTAAACGCCGAGCCACAGAATGTTGGGAAGAAAGCAAGATCACGGGTACCTTTGCGGATACAACGCTTAAGGTCTTCAATCGATGGTTCTTCGCCATCCATGTAAGCCATCATTAATTCGTCATCTTGTTCTACCGCAGTTTCGACCAGCGCTTCATGGTATTCGTTGACTTTATCAACCATGTCTGCAGGTACGTCTTGAATCGAGTAGTTCTCAGGCAGGCCTGTGTCATCCCAAACGTACGCCTGTTTAGTCAGTACGTCTACAACACCTGAGAATTCGTCTTCAATGCCGATAGGCAGTGTCATAACAAGTGGCGTCGCACCAAGTACTTTCTTCACCTGGCCAACTACACGATAAAAATCCGCACCCATACGGTCAAGCTTGTTGACGAAAATGATGCGCGAAACTTCTGATTCGTTAGCGTAACGCCAGTTAGTTTCTGATTGTGGTTCAACACCACCCGATCCACAGAAAACGCCAATACCGCCATCAAGTACTTTCAAAGAGCGGTATACTTCTACGGTAAAGTCAACGTGTCCGGGAGTGTCAATTACGTTTAAACGGTGATCCTTCCAGAAGCAGCTAACTGCAGCTGACTGAATGGTAATACCACGCTCAGCTTCTTGCTCCATGAAGTCAGTTGTTGACTCACCGTCGTGTACCTCACCAGTTTTATGGATTTTACCGGTAAGCTTCAAAATACGTTCTGTAGTGGTAGTTTTGCCCGCGTCTACGTGAGCGAAAATACCTATGTTTCTGTAATGAGATAAGTCTGCCATTGGTTCACTTTCGTTGGTTCAGTGTAAAAAAACGGCGGGATTATAAAGGATCTTGCTACTACTTTTATACCTTTTTCCGCAGAAAGGTTAATTTCTGCGCGCAAAAACCGCCGCAACAATATAATAACTATATAAAAATCATAACGTTAAGCAAAATAAATTAAATTTACTGATTTTTTAAAAATACTGACTTTGACGGATAACCGTTACCGTAACCTCGTCACGATCGTGATAAAGGTGTCTGGCAGTCATGCTAAATGAGTCGTTTAATTTTGCTAACCGTGCTTTTAGGGACAACAACGCCATTGAAACTGTTTCGTAACGCTGCTTCATTGGAAGTTTCAAGTTAAATATAGCGTGAAGAGCGCGGTCCGTCACTAGCCAGTCACCCATTAATTTTGCAACCCGGTCGGGTTGTTCAATCATATCACAAACCAGCAGGTCCACTTTTTGCTGTTGTGGTTTATAGGTAAAACCGTCTTCGGCAAAATGTGCTACCTGACCGGTGGCCATCAGCGCTTCATCAATCGCTCCATTATCTACCGCTTCCACGTACATTTCGCGAGTGACCAACTGATATGTCCAGCCACCGGGACAGGCACCAAGGTCAACCGCACGCGCTCCCGGCCTGAACACGTATTGGCGTTCGCGTTCATCTAACATGGTTAGGATAGCTTCTTCCAGCTTTAATGTTGAGCGACTGGGTGCACTAGCGGGAAACTTAAGGCGACACACACCTAATTCAAATGGACTGCGTGTTTGCGGGTAACTGATGGCTAATTTGCAGGTTGTAAACGCAGTAAAAAACACGTGCAGCACAGGCTGCTTCAGCGCTTCTTTTTTGCTCAGATAATCCTGTTTGCGTAACGCCTGGCGTAACGGTACGGCAAATTTGCGACAGAATTTTGCCAGCTCTTTGCCGTCATCAGTGTCTGGGTACTCAACCCATACCGCGCCAAATTTAACCGCCTGCGCTGCCACCGCCTCCAGAATAGGTGAAATTCTATCGCTCGACTCCAGTTCAGAGAGCTGTGCAAACACCCAACTTAACTGGCGTGGGAATACCGTTTTTTTAAGCTCAAATTGTTTAGCTTTGATCGCTTCAGATGGCGGCTCATACAAGGGAAACTCGACAAAGCCCTGATTCGGTTTGAATAGTGGGTAACCGAACACATTATGCTGTGCTGTCAAGTCAGCGAGCTCTTTAGCTGTATCCGCTTCATAGCCGCTGCGGCAATACGCAAGTAAACTAGTCATTATTAAAACCACGCAAGCTGGCGGCAAACATGCATAGCCAGCCAAGAATAAACGCGACCCCGCCAATTGGCGTTATCGGTCCGAATATGGGCTGGTTGGTTGTCGCCAGCATATACAAGCTACCACTGAACAAAAAGCTGCCCAGCAGAAAGCCCCAGCCTGCACGCTTAAGCCAACGGTGATGACCAAAGGCAGAGAGTGCGGGTAACAGCAGCATCGCCAGCGCATGGTACATCTGATAACGCACACCGGTCTCAAATACTTTTAACCCATCAGCACTTAACGAATCCTTTAATTCGTGAGCTGCGAATGCGCCTAACACTACCGCTAAAAATGCACTTAGTGTCCCTGCTACAAAAAATAATCTCATTTACTCCACTCTTTTATAAATTGAACAGTTTGCTCAATGGCTGATTGAATATTGTCCTGTTGAGTCAGACCACTGGCTTTTCGTGGCTTAAAACTATGTTCACCGTCGGTCAATATCGAGGTATGGATGGCTGGACTTAACGAATAGTGTTTAATTTCATCTGCGGTGCCAAAAGGATCACGCTCGCCCTGAAGTATCAACAATGGGGTCTGCAGGTTCGCAAGATGCGCGGTACGCGTTTTCTCTGGTTTACCTGGCGGATGAAATGGATAACCATACACAATGATACCCTGCACAGCGCATTGTTCAGCAATCATCGATGCAACTCTTCCCCCCATGGATTTGCCCCCGATAAACGTGGGAAGGGTGCTGCGATCCAGCTTACTTTGTTCAACGATTTCGCGGTAGTGAGCTTCCAGCACCGGCATGCGGTCGGGCGGACGGCGCTTTTCAGTTTGCTCAATAAGCTGCATGTAGGGAAAATCAAACAGCAAGACTTCTATATTCATCTCTGACAAGCCGTTCGCCAAATCTTGCATAAACGCTGAGGATTTCCCTGCCCCGGCGCCGTGCGCAATGATCATTCGGGCGCTGGCGCTGTGGCGTGCTGATTTCAGCTCCAGGCTATAGGACATCTTGCTCTTCCTCTACCTGGGTCAACACCCAGCTCCGGAATGCCGCTATTTTGCCGAGCTCTGCCTGCGCCTGATCACACACCAGATAAAACGCATCACGACTTTCTACTTTTTCTTCAAAGGGAATGACCAGACGTCCTGCATCGAGCTCAGGACGCGCGAGCACGGTATTACCCAGCGCGATACCCTGCCCCAGGGCCGCGGCTTGTAAAACCAGCATGGAATGACTGAACACCGGCCCTTGATTTACATTGACCCCATGCACACCCACATGTTTTAACCAGTCTTTCCATGCGGCGCGACTGGAGTCATGCAACAAAACATGATGTTTTAGATCGGATAACTGGTTTAGCGGTTTAGGGCCACTGAACAAAAGCGGCGAGCACAACGGCGTGAGGAACTCAGTATGCAGTTTATCTGCGCTCACCCCACTCCAGCGGCCTTTACCGTAGTAAATAGCCACATCCACATCATCATCTAAAAAGCCCTCATCAAAGTCTACCGCTTTTATTCGTACGTCGATGTCAGGATGAGCCAGACTGAACTTGCTGATACGGGGAACCAGCCACTGGCTGGCAAAGCTGGGAGGCATGGCTACGGTAACCGCACCTTTAGAGCCCTTCGCCAGCAGTTTTTCAGTGGCTTCCTGCAGATTTTTAAAAATATCTTTGAGTTCGAGAAAATAAGCCTGCCCCTCTTCCGTCAACAGTAAGGTGCGATTACGCCTGAGGAAGAGTTTCATGGATAAGTAATCTTCAAGCGCTTTTATCTGGTGACTTACCGCGGCCTGAGTAACAAAAAGCTCATCAGCCGCACGCGTGAAGCTCAGATGTCGGGCCGCGGCTTCAAAGGCCTTGAGCGCATTTAGTGGGGGTAATCTTCGGTGCATCAGAATAATTCAACTTTGTGAAAATAAGGTTACAAATCCATTAGTTTTTTTAATGCATATGACATACTTTAACTCGTTTTAAAGTTTGCGAAAAGTTGTTTATTATTTCCCCGCAGTAAAAAAATACTCTTTTTATTCATAGAGTAACGCTGTAACGATTTGTTAAGAATTTAACATTTCAGCAACTATTTTTAAATTACTTATATTAGGTGTGATATGAAAAAATTACTTTTAGCTTCGGTCTCTGTTGTCGCTTTTGCGTCAGCGGCAGTCAATGCCAGTGAAATGCAGCCTCAAAGCCACGCTTCGGCACTTAACACAATGGCTTTCAATACCATTGATCTTGCTTCAATCAAGCCTGTCGTGGAGTTGACAGAAACCATTCAAAATCAGGTGGATAAGGCGTTTGCCGACGAAATTTCTACAATGAGCAAAGACACATTGTTCGTAAGAAACGACAAACGTAAATCTCGTAAAACCACGAGCCTACGTAGCGAATAATAAAACTTACACACCTGATGAGCAACTGGCGGCCTGCGCCGCCAGTTCTGCTTATTACTTATTACTTACCACCTGTTCGCTATTATCGCTGACTGGTATCAAGCTCTGCAAATCCTTTTATTAAATCGTCCAATGCCTTCATCTGCTCTAAATAAGCCTCCAGCTTATCAAGTGGCAACGCACAGGGTCCGTCACACTTAGCCTGATCAGGGTCTGGATGCGCCTCAATAAATAAGCCAGCCAATCCTAATGCCATACCGCTACGTGCTAACTGCGCAGCTTGTGCACGGCGTCCATCAGCAGAACTTTCGCGTCCCCCGGGCATCTGTAAGGCATGGGTGGCGTCAAAGATAACCGGCGCATAGGCTTTCATTGCATCCATTCCCAGCATATCAACCACCAGGTTGTTATAACCAAAGCAGCTTCCGCGCTCACACAGGATAATATTGTCGTTCCCTGCTTCGGCGAATTTTTTTATGATATGGCGCATTTCATGCGGCGCCAAAAACTGCGGTTTTTTCACATTGATTACTGCACCGGTTTTTGCCATTGCCACAACCAAATCAGTCTGGCGGGCCAAAAATGCCGGCAATTGAATGACATCAACAACTTCAGCGACGGGTGCGGCTTGATGAGGTTCATGAACGTCAGTAATGAGGGGAACAGAAAAGGTGTTCTTGATTTCCTCAAAAATCCTGAGCCCCTCTTCCATTCCTGGTCCACGAAAAGAATGTACTGATGAACGGTTGGCTTTATCAAACGACGCTTTGAAGACATAGGGAATGCCCAGTTTCTCTGTCACTCTGACATAGTGTTCTGCGATACGCATAGCTAAGTCGCGAGACTCGAGCACATTCATGCCACCAAAAAGCACAAAAGGCGTTGTGTTGGAAACGTCAATTGTGTTGATTGAAACCACGGATTTGGATTCACTCATAAATAATGTTCACACTCCTAGAAAAACATGGGTTGCTTAGTAATAGCAACATTAGCAATTAATACTAACCAGATCAGTGCACCGATGAAACCAATCCAGCGCATAGGCGCATTTCTACCCCATTTTAAGGCGAACATTCCTAGCAGAATATAGGCAACTAAACCCACCACCTTGAATGTCACCCATGCATGCACGAACGGATATTGCGAGATAATGATGCAAAGCCAGATTGCACTGAGTAAAAGAATAGTATCGATAATATGAGGAACAATTCTTACCCACTTTCTGTGTAAAAAGGCGGGGTTAAATTGTGACCAGATAAACCTTACGATAAATAAAAGGATACTTAACCCGATAGCAGTTAAGTGAATGTGCTTGGCAGCTGCGTACATTGCAATGACCTTATTGTTGTTCTAAATCGGCGTAATCATGTTGTACCTGCATGAATAAATCAATATTTTCAAGCAAGTAAGTCACTAATCGGGGATCAAAATGCTTCCCGGACTCTTTTTTCAAGGTTTCGATGACTTTCTCTAGCGGCCATTTTTGTTTATATGGCCGCTTATTTACTAAGGCATCAAACACATCGACTAACGCAGCGATACGGCTTTCCACTGCGATTTCCTTTTCTCTCAGCCCCTCAGGATAACCTGCACCGTCCCAACGTTCATGATGCTGTTTGGCCAACATTGCGGCAATTTGGATGGTGGGCTTATCTGAGTCTTTCAGTATCTGGTAACCAAATTCGGCATGCTGACGGATCTGGAATATTTCATTTTCTGTTAATGGGTCGGTTTTTTGAAGCAGGGTGGGCGAAATTAACGCGTTACCTACATCATGCAGCGGTATCGCGAGCTTGAGAATTCTTACTTTGCGGTCTTCCAATTTCAAGCCCCGCGCCAATATTTCCGCCATTTTGACCATGCGTTCAATGTGACGGTTACCTTGCGATTCATGATCCAGCGCCTTACTTAATCGCTCAATCACCTCTCGTTGTGTCCCTTCAATTTCATTAGTTAGCAAAAGATTTTCAAAAGCTATTTGTACATTATCAGAAAAAAGCTTAATCAACCGTTTGTCTGTCTCTCCGACCCTTCTTGCCAGCCCGGTGAGATATAAAATTGAGCCGTTTTGGTTTTTACTATCGCAGTACGCCACCACGTAATCATCGCCATATACAATCTGTTTTGAACGCAAGGCTTCTTTGCACAAAGCATATACATTTTCATCCACTGCGTCCTTTAGCCGTTTCCCTTCTTTTTCAGAATATTCTCCATTACCCGCGAACACGTACAACTCATCGCTGGCGTGCTGACTGAAGGATTTAGGTGCGGCAACGGCGGTGGTGATATAAGCGGCGTCCTTAGCACATCCCAAAATAGACGAAACTTGCTGGATAAGCCCCTGCATGAATTTTTCCAGGGAATGTGTGGCAAATAAATCGGTTGAAGCATCAATTATTTTTTCAAGCCCAGCGCGATTTTCTTCGATGGCGACAATGTCACGATATGAACGTAGTGCTGCAATGATAACGGTAAACAGTTTTTGTGCAGTCAGCTCGGTTTTAGATTTATAATCGTTGATATCGTAGTTAATAATGACATGTTTTTCAGGCGCCTGACCAGGCTGCCCGGTGCGCAGAATAATCCGCGTAAAGTGGTTATCCAGATCGTCTCTGACATACTGTGCCACTTCCAGCCCTGCTTCATCCGTCTCCATTACCACGTCAAGCAGAACCACCGCTATATCGTCGTGTTCTATAAACCGCTTTTTAGCTTCTGAGCCAGAATAGGCACTGATGAATTTAAGGCGTTTTCCATTTAAAATAAAGTCACTTAGTGCCAACTTGGTGACCGCATGCACCTCCGGTTCATCGTCCACCACTAAAACCTTCCAAAAACCAAGTTCTTCTATGGGGGGTTCATCGGTATCTTCAGCAAATAACAGGTCATCATTCATGCTTTTTATACTCTTTTTACCGCTTTGCTAATTGAATACTACTGTAAGTTCAATTATTCGCAAGTATGCCAGCGACCTAAGGTAATGCGATCGAGTGCATTGATATCTTTAAATGTAACTATTTCAGTGTAGCCATGCTGGGCAAAAATTTCCGCCACCGCGGCCCCCTGATTATAGCCGTGTTCTATCAAAACCATGCCGTGAGAATTAAGATGCTCAGAGGCTTTTGCGACGATCCGCCGGATATCCTCAAGACCATCCACGCCGGATGTTAATGCTGACGCAGGTTCGAATCGCACATCACCTTGCGCAAGATAGTCACTGGTCGGTTCCACATATGGTGGGTTACTGACGATGATATCAAAGGTGTCATTACCCACGGCGGCAAACCAGTCGCTTTGTTTCACTATTACATTGGCAGTGCGGTTCAACGTCACATTGACTTTCGCCAGCTCAACCGCCTCGGCCACTTTATCCACCGCGACGACCTGCGAGTAAGGAAGTTCAGTCGCCAGGGCGATAGCTATTGCGCCAGTGCCGGTACCCAAATCACAAATAGACGGTGCGGAAGATGTATTAAACTCAAGCGTTTTTTCTACCAGTAATTCCGTATCAGGGCGAGGAATAAGTGTTGCCGGCGACACCTTCAAGCTAAGTGACCAGAACTCCTGATAACCTCGCAGATAGGCAACAGGCGTCCCATTTTTGCGTTGTTGCACCAATGATTTGAAGTCAGTCAGCTGCGCTGCAGAAACCTCACGCTCTGGCCAGGTGTACAAATAGCTGGTTGTCTTTCCCAGACAATGACTGAGAAGCGCGCGGGCATCGACGACAGGAGATTCTGTACCGGCCAGCTCCTGTTGAGCCCAGCTAAGCGCGTGCTCTATGCGCATGGTATATTACTCGTCTGACAATGATGCCAGCAAATCAGCCTGATGTTCCTGGCGAATAGGTTCAACCAGCCCCGCCAGATCACCTTCCACCACTTCATCTAACTTATAAAGCGTCAGGTTGATTCGATGATCGGTTACTCTGCCCTGGGGGAAATTATAAGTACGGATACGCTCTGATCGATCGCCACTGCCGACCAGATTACGGCGGGTAGTCGCTTCCTCTTTGGCGCGTTTTTCTTCTTCTATCTGATTTAGCCGGGCCTGCAGCACCGACATCGCTTTGGCGCGGTTCTTGTGCTGCGAACGTTCATCCTGACATTCCACCACTAAACCTGTAGGTAGGTGGGTGATACGAATTGCTGAATCGGTTTTATTGACGTGCTGTCCACCTGCCCCTGATGCGCGAAAGGTGTCAATTCGTAATTCAGCAGGATTAATTTCGATTGCTTCTGACTCCGGCACCTCAGGCAGTACGGCCACAGTGCACGCTGAGGTATGAATACGTCCCTGCGATTCAGTTTCGGGAACACGTTGTACCCGATGCCCGCCGGACTCAAATTTCATGACCCCGTAGACCCCTTCACCCGACAGGTTGGCAATCACCTCTTTAAAACCGCCATGCTCGCCTTCATTTGCGCTCACCACTTCGACTTTCCAGCCGCGGGATTCGGCGTAACGGCTGTACATTCTGAATAGATCGCCTGCGAAAATAGCGGCTTCATCGCCGCCCGCGCCAGCACGAATCTCTAAAAAGCAGTTGTGATCATCGTTAGGATCTTTAGGCAAAAGCAGTACTTGCAGTTCACTTTCCAGGGTTTCTAACTGGGCTTTTGCCTCTTTTATTTCTTCCTGCGCCATTTCACGCATTTCAGCATCATCTTCGTTAAGCATTTCCTGTGCTGACTCAAGATTTCTTTGTGCTTGCTGATAAGCATTAAAGCCGGCCACGACATCCTCTAACTGGCTGAACTCTTTTGACAGATTACGGAATTTATCTTGATTACCGATGACCTGCGGATCGCCAAGTAGCGCCTGCACTTCATCAAAACGCTCTACCAGATTTTCAAGTTTTCTAACGACCGATTCTTTCATACGTAAGTACTAAACCTTTCACAAAATAGTGATATCAATTATTTTTCATTCTGATTAATTTCAGAAGACAGTTCCAATGCCTGCTCGAGCCAATGGGTAACACTTGCGTTGTTATCTGCAGCGGCCTCGCGTAATACCCGCGTCGGCCCATGCATCAATGCATTGGTCAATTTATAAGCTAATTCCTGCATAACATCGTCAGCGGCTTTGCCTTCCTGCAACTGATTGACCGCGCGCGATACCAGTTGATCTCGTTGCGCCAGGCTTCTTTGACGGTATTGTTTTACTAAATCAATGGATTGCTGCGCCTGTTGCCAGGTAAGATAACTGTCCACGTAATCCGCGATAATTTTTTCTGCTTCCTGCGCTGCCATCTCGCGCGAGGCCAGGTTTTTCTCCACAATATGCTGTAAATCGTCAACGGTATACAGATACGCGTCGCCTAGTTCATTAACCTGCGCCTCTATATCACGTGGCACCGCCAAATCTACGAAAAAGATAGGTCTGTTTCGGCGTTGTTTCAACGCATCTTCGACCATGCCTTTCCCTATCAGGGGCAACTGGCTGGCGGTCGAGCTGATAACAATGTCATATTCCTTCAATTGTGCGGGCAGTTGTGACAGGGTCAGCACTTTGGCACCTAATCTATCCGCCAGTGATTGTGCGCGAGCGACGGTGCGATTAGCTACCGCGATTTGCACAACCCCCTGCTCTTTTAAATGTTGGGCAACCAATTCAATGGTTTCTCCGGCGCCTACCAGTAAAACGGATCGCTTGGGCAACGCAGAAAATATATGTTTGGCAAGTTGTACGGCGGCAAAGGCAACAGAGACCGCATTGGCACCAATTTCAGTATCGGTGCGCACTTTTTTGGCCACCGCAAACGTGTGCTGGAACAGCTTTTCAAACCCCGAACCGACCATCCCTGAATGCTTGGCATCCGTGTAGGCTTGCTTGACCTGACCTAAAATTTGCGGCTCACCTAAAATTAATGAGTCTAATCCACTGGCTACCCGCATGACATGCTGCACGGCATGCTGATCAAGATAACAGTAACTATGTGCGGCAACCTCCTGTTGCGCTAGATTATGAAATGACGCCAGCCATGCGGTTACCGTTTCACTCGACATCTGCGGTGCTTCCACATAAATTTCAGTGCGATTACAGGTTGAGACAATCACCGCTTCCTGCACGGTTGGCAGGGTTTTTAGCGACGCCAACGCAGCCACCATCGAGTCCGGCGTAAACGCTACTTTCTCGCGTAGTTCAACAGGTGCAGTTGTGTGATTAATTCCGAGGGCTAATAAGGTCATTCAATTTCATACAGACAGAGTCGCAGCGCATTGTACGAAAAACGCAAATTGATTGAAAGTACCGATGTATTTGTGTTCCTATTAAGGCAACAAAAGCCGTTATAAACCAGCCTATCGTTATGTCGAGTTCGTTGAAATACATTGTCATCACCTTTTTACTCACCCTTTATGGCTGTACTACCTTGCCTGACGGCCCAGAAGAAACAGTTAACCTGCCAGAGCAAGTGGCCGAATTAGCCAAAGTGACTTCCTGGCAGTTAAAAGGAAAAATGGCCATAAGAAATCAACAGGAAGCGGTCAGTGCAAACGTAAAATGGGATGTTGATAACGCCAACTTTCATTTTACCCTCACTAATTTTTTGGGCATAACGCTGGTTGACATGGTGGCCGAACCTGGCTCGGCGAAACTGACCACCAATGATGAAGAATATTCCCATCACGATGCCAGTGAACTCATCGCCCGAGTCACCGGCTGGGATATTCCGCTTGCCGATCTACTGGCCTGGGTAAAAGGATTACCCAAGCAAAGTGACACCTACAACTTAACTGAGCACGGCCTGTTACAAACGCTTTCTCCGGCCTGTTCAGGCTGTCATGACTGGCAGGTGGCCTACGACAATTATGACAAAATAGGCGACGTCTGGCTTCCCCATAGCCTGGTAATGACTCGCAACAATGACCCCAAGCAATTTATAAAAATTCGGATTTCTGAATGGACAATCAACTGACTGATTGGTGGCCTAGCCCTGCAAAGCTGAATCTCTTTCTGCATATTCTGGGCAGAAATGAGCGGGGTTACCACTTGCTGCAAACCTTGTTTCAAATGCTGGATGTGGGCGACAAGCTTGCATTTAGGCTTACTAACGATGAAAAAATAATTTTAACCAATCCGCTGGCAGGCGTTGCCGATGAAGATAACCTGATTGTTCGTGCGGCCAGATTACTCCAAACAACGTGTAAAGTGACGCAGGGTGTGACCATTACGTTGGACAAGCACCTCCCTATGGGAGGCGGCATTGGCGGTGGTTCGTCTAATGCGGCGACTACCCTGGTTGCATTAAATGAGTTGTGGAAGTGTAAACTTAATAACACACAGCTGGCCGAATTAGGACTCTCGCTAGGTGCTGATGTGCCCATTTTTATTCATGGTGAGACGGCGTTTGCCAGCGGCGTAGGTGAAAAAGTTTTTCCTGTAAAAATTGCGCCAAAATGGTATCTGGTGGCCAACCCGGGGATTCATGTCAGTACTGCTGAAGTGTTTGCCGCGGCTGAACTGCCGCGCAATTCAAGTGCCATAAACTGGCACGATTATAAATTTGAAGAAACGCGAAACGATTGCCAAACTTTAGTCACAAACAGGCATCCTGAAGTTGCAAAATTATTACAGTGGTTGGTACACTACGCACCGTCGCGGATGACGGGCACGGGAGCGTGTGTGTTCGCCACATTTGCAAGCCAGGCGCAGGCTATGGAAGTTCAGGCCAGGTTACCAATAGAATGGACTAGTTTTATTGCAAAAGGTGTCGATCAGTCGCCACTAAAAATAAAACAACAAACTGTGCGCGCCGCATCAGACATGTAGTTTTTTTACAATTGGGGTATAGCCAAGTTGGTAAGGCAGCGGGTTTTGATCCCGCCATTCGTAGGTTCGAGTCCTGCTACCCCAGCCACCTCTTCTCAAAAACGCACTGAGGAAAAACTTGTGCCAGACATGAAGCTCTTTGCAGGTAATGCAGTACCAGAACTTGCCCAGAAGGTCGCTGACCGCCTTTATACTAAACTCGGTAAAGCCAGTGTAGGCAGATTCAGCGACGGTGAAATCAGCGTCGAGATACATGAAAACGTCCGTGGATCGGACGTTTTTATTATCCAGTCTACCTGCGCACCGACTAACGATAACCTGATGGAGCTGATAGTGATGATTGACGCGTTGCGTCGAGCATCGGCTGGAAGGATCACAGCAGTTATCCCTTATTTCGGTTACGCCAGACAGGACCGACGGGTACGCTCTGCTCGCGTTCCTATCACCGCCAAGGTGGTCGCAGATTTTCTCTCTAACGTTGGCGTCGATCGGGTTTTGACTATCGATCTGCACGCTGAGCAGATTCAGGGATTTTTTGATGTGCCGGTGGATAACGCATTTGGTACACCAATCCTGATGGCGGATATGATGAAGCGTGACTTTGTTGATCCCGTTGTCGTCTCTCCTGACATCGGTGGTGTTGTGCGCGCACGTGCAACAGCTAAACTGTTGAACGATACCGATTTAGCGATAATCGACAAGCGCCGACCCAAAGCCAACGTTGCGCAGGTGATGAATATTATTGGTGATGTGAAAGATCGTGACTGTATCATCGTAGATGACATGATTGATACCGGCGGCACTCTGGCAAAAGCCGCTGAAGCGTTAAAGAATCACGGCGCGCGAAAAGTCTACGCGTACGCCACGCACGCCATTTTCTCAGGCAATGCGGCAAAGAATCTGAAGGATTCGATGATTGACGAAATTATCGTCACCGACAGCATCCCTCTGCACGATGACATGCGCGCGATTGACAAAGTTAAGCAGCTGACGCTTTCAGAAATGCTAGCTGAAACTATTCGCCGTATCAGTAACGAAGAATCAATTTCGGCAATGTTCGAATATTAATGTAGTACCGCCACCGGTGTTAAACCGGTGGCTTTTACTTCCTGGCTTGATTTCCTCACTCCCCTCTGCCTAAGATAAGACATCGCTCAAACAAAGGCAGTAAAATACATCATGACCAAATCAATTCTGACAATTTCGGTGGGAATCGCCTTACTGGGCTGCTCTGAGGAGCTGTCGTCACATACTAACCCCCCCGTTCCTGTTGAAGAGGCCAGTGCACAGCCACAGGAGGTAGAAATGGTAGAACCTGAAGAGCTAAAAGGTGAAATGCAGAAATCCCAAAGCATGACAGGCACGGTGGTATATAAAAATCTCGAAGGAGGTTTTTATGGGTTCATCAGTGAAGGCAACGAAAAATTCACCTTCCGAAAACTACCCCAGGAATTCAACAAGCACGGTCTAAAAATAAAGGTTTGGGGAAAACCACGTAAGGACGTAATGACATTTACCCAATACGGCACCGTGTTTGAGGTGGAAAAAGTGGAAGTTATAGATGATTCCCAGGTGAAACCGGTTAACGAACGCTATTGATGTTAGTGGGGTATCACCCACTGCTCAACTATCAATTTGTCGAAGTTCAACCCGCTGTATCTCATCCCCTTCAAAGGTATAGAGCTCGGAAGATAACGAGTGGGTGTCTTCGAATCCGATTTCGTTAATAACATTGATTAATGTGCGTAGATGTTCAGAATTATTCTTGCGTGCGCACAATACAAAATTCTTATGCGCAAAGTTAATGACCACCGGCCCACCCATTTGTTGTTCCACGCCATGCCAGAAGCTGGGATATAAAATTGTGCAGGCGGCCATTTCATCCAGGCGTATTTCCCATACGGCTTCACTGGCAATGACCTGACTGTTTTGAATTGCCGCAAAGCCGGTATCTAACCCCCGGTCCCACATTTGTTCTTCGCTGATATTATATTTAGCCAATAAAATAGGGTTAAGAGAGGTGAAATCTTGTCCGTCATTTATAGCAAATGTAAGTAGTAAATCAGGCGTGATAGCTTTACAAAAAGGCATAGCCTCTAAATGCGGCTGATTTCCAGATTCAAGCCTCTGCAAAAAAAGGCGATTCTTAATAAGGGGATAAACAACCAGGTCGGATTTATCCTTGTTAAGGCGCTGTTTTAAATATGAAATCATTAATTTAAACCCGCATCAATTGACTTTTCCTCGACGTCTCGGTAGCCCTTATTATTTTGGAATAGCGCTTTCTACGACGTCACCATTTTGCTTATACATGACACCGGACTTCATAACGAGATCCACATTCTGCAGTAAATTGATGTACCGCAACACATCCCCATTTACACCAATAATATCAGCGCTTTTTCCTTCGCTAACTGAACCAAAGCGGTCGCTGACACCCATCATCACCGCGGGCCACCAGGTAGCAGCGCGAATTGTATCCATGGGAGTCATTCCCATTTCCTCAACCCAGATTGCTAATTCATTCCATGTACTTTGACAATGAAACTTGGTAGGTATACCACTATCAGTTCCCGTTAAAAGTACTACTCCCGATTCTTTTAATTGCGTGAATTTTCGCTTTAATGTTGGTTTACGTAACGGGGTCAACTGCATGTAAGCCAGTTTCCCGGGCGCTTCTAATGATTGCCTGATATCCTCTATCGTGTCTTTTTTCAGCCCACGATGCCAACACGTATTATCCAGCTTTTCAGGGTTTGCCACCGTGAGGTTGTAATTCCATAACCCTTCGATTGTGGGTGTCCAGAATAACGGTCCACCAGCAACTCTTCCTGTAGCCGTTCTAGCGTGGAGTGCATCAATAATGTCTTGTGGATACTCTGGTGCTGTGGTTAACCCCGTATGCTCAAAATTATCCACACCTATTTTCAGACCCACTCTAATTTCATCAGGACGATGGGAATGCCCAACTACTTTCAGTCCTCTGGCGTGCGCTTGTTCAACAACCATTTTGGCTGCCTCTAACGGCATTTTATCCTGGTCTATTAATTTTATGATATCGACACCTGCATCAGCCAACTGATTAACTTTTTGCCTGGCTTCTTCAACATTTTTCACTCCCCAGCGGTAATGTTGTGTGCCTGGATAAGGTTCTGCCTGCAAAAAAGGTCCTGATACATACAGATGTGGGCCAGCTAATTCGCCCTTTGCAATACCTTTTTTAATGGCAATGGATTCTTCAAGAGGTGCGCCCAGATCTCGCGCGCTGGTGACACCAGCAAGTAATAGTTGCAATGCGCTAGCTGGCATTATTTCGCTTTGTTGACGATCACGATAAGTAGGTTGCCAGTGTTCATAGTCGGCATGGCCATTGAGCATTAGATGTGCATGGTTTTCCCATAAACCCGGTAACAAGTCCATCCCTTCCGTACTAACCACTTTATAATCAGAAGGCACATTTAGGGTAGCGACTGTTCCTATCGCTTCGATGGTGTCACCATTGATCAAAATGACGCTATTTTGTATGGGTTGATGCCCAAATCCATCAATAAGTCTTCCGCCTACCAGTGCGGTTTTCTCTGCACATACAGAAAATGACAAAACGATAAATAGTATTAAACCGATAAGTCTACAAAACATATTCATTTTATTCCTTTTTTTATATGTCATTAACCCTATGCTAAAAATGCAGTTGTGAAAACCTTGTACGTAAACAAATGAGATGAAATGCGTTTTTCCGTCTTTGTAATTGTAAGTTCTCCGGCATGGTGGTAGAATTCGCCGCCCTCAAATTATGAGGGTTCTTTATGCGGGTTTTGGTCGCAAAAATCCGTGCTTATTTAATTACTATTTTTCTGGAGACATTCAATGTCTGATGCAATTTTTAATCTGGATGCGCAAGTTCGCACAGATATGGGGAAAGGTGCGAGCCGCCGCCTACGTCGTGCTGATAATTTACCTGCGATCCTTTACGGTGGTGACAAAGAGCCAGTTGCGCTTACTTTAGACCACAACAAAGTAAACAATGCTGCTGATTTTGAAGCGTTTTACTCGCATGTTTTAACATTAAACATCGACGGTGAAAAAGTTGAAGCGCTAGTGAAAGACATGCAGCGTCACCCGTACAAGCCCAAAATTACACACATCGATTTTCAGCGTGTAATCGCAGGCCAGGAAGTTCACACTAACGTACCACTACACTTCATTAATGAAGATAAGTGCGCAGCGGTTAAGAGCGAAGGCGGTATTGCTGAGCACCACGTAAACGAAATTGAAATTACGTGTCTGCCTAAAGATCTTCCTGAATTTGTAGAAGTTGATATGGCTGGTGTTGAAATGGGTCAAACCGTTCACCTATCTGACTTGACACTTCCTAAGGGTGTATCTTCTGTTGAGTTGGCTCGTGGTGATGAAGATCACAACCTGGCCGTGGTGACTGTTAAGCCAGCACCTAAGACGCCTGTGATTGATGCTGAAGAAGCTGAACAAGCAGCAGCAAAAGCGGCTAAACAAGAAGAAGCAGACAAGGAATAATCAGCTTGGCTGATATTCGTCTTATCGTGGGCCTGGGTAATCCAGGCCCCGAATACGAGCACACCCGCCATAATGCCGGCGCCTGGTTTCTCCATCAGTTCGCAGCGGCTTTTAATACCCCACTAGCCCCAGAATCAAAATTTGCAGGACACACTGCACGAATCAGTATTGGTGGACAAGACGTTCGCTTGCTCTATCCATCCACTTTCATGAATCGAAGTGGCCAATCGGTGGCAGCGCTGGCCAATTTTTATAAAATTGAGCCGGAACAAATTCTGGTTGCTTTTGATGAACTGGATATGCCGCCTGGCGTAGCAAAGTTTAAAGTTGGTGGCAGTTCAAGTCAGAACGGGGTGCGTGATATCGTTGCCAGAATGGCAAACAACAAGAATTTTTTACGTTTGCGGATTGGCATTGGTCATCCGGGACATAAAAGTAAGGTGACCGGCCACGTGCTGGGAAAACCTTCTGCAGCAGAAAAACAGGCCATTGACGAAGCTATCGATGAAGCCGTTCGTTGCACAGAATTGCTGATCAAGCATGATTTGAAACAAGCACAAAACAGATTACATTCCTTCTCAGCTACCGTTGCCTGAGACTGACGATTTATAAGGATTCATCCCATGGGTTTTAAATGCGGCATCGTAGGGTTGCCAAACGTTGGTAAGTCGACCCTTTTTAATGCATTAACTAAAGCAGGCATCGAAGCAGCTAACTTCCCTTTCTGTACCATTGAGCCTAATACTGGCGTGGTACCCGTTCCAGATACACGTTTGGATAAGCTGGCCGCGATTGTTAATCCTCAGCGGGTTATCGCAACCACCATGGAATTTGTTGATATCGCCGGTCTGGTTGAAGGCGCTTCAAAAGGCGAAGGCTTAGGCAATAAATTTTTGGCCAACATCCGCGAGACCGATGCTATTGGCCATGTAGTGCGTTGTTTCGATAACGACAACATCGTGCACGTCGCCGGTAAAGTCAACCCGCAGGATGATATCGATGTTATCAACACCGAATTAGCCTTGAGCGATTTGGAAACCGCTGAAAAGGCGTTAATTCGCGTGGGTAAACGTGCTAAGGGCGGTGATGCGGATGCCAAGTATGAATTAAAAGTACTGGAAAAAATTAAGCCGCATCTTGATGAAGGTAACCTGCTTCGCTCAATGTCGTTGAGCAAAGAAGAATTAGCCGCAATCAGCTACATGAACATGTTGACCTTAAAACCCACCATGTACATCGCCAATGTCAACGAAGACGGTTTTGAAAACAACCCTTATCTCGAACAGGTGCAAGCCATTGCCGAGAAAGAGAATGCTGTGGTGGTTGCCGTGTGCGCGGCTATCGAGTCTGAGATCGCTGAGCTGGATGAAGAAGAAAAAGCCGAATTCATGGAAGATATGGGCCTGGAAGAACCTGGCTTAAATCGTGTAATTCGCGCAGGATACAACTTACTTACTCTGCAAACTTACTTTACTGCCGGGGTTAAAGAAGTGCGTGCGTGGACCTTCCCAGAAGGCTCAACCGCTCCCCAGGCTGCCGGTAAAATTCACACCGACTTTGAAAAAGGGTTTATCCGCGCTGAGGTCATTGGCTACGATAATTTCGTCCAGTTTAATGGCGAGCAAGGTGCCAAAGATGCAGGTAAATGGCGTCTTGAAGGCAAGGATTATATTGTTAAAGATGGTGATGTCATTCACTTCCGCTTCAATGTTTAACTGCGTGCAGAACTGATGCGCGAGTAGTCATTGGTAGCCATAAATATTGCCCCGTTTCTGCGGGGCTTTTTTGTATTCGGTCAACGCCTTTGATATAACTTATACCGACATCGTGGCCTATTGAAAATAATTGTCTGTATTAACACTTTGCCTCAGGAAGACGCAAAACCATGCTTAAATCACTTCTTCTGTTCATGTTTATGCTCTCACTAACTGCCAGTGCGCAAAATGACGAACACTGGTACACACCAAAACAGTCAGACCTGGCCTATATTCACCTGCCCCAGGGTCTGGCTGTGGTAGCATTAACTGATAGCATTGCCCCTCATCATGTTGAGCGTTTTAAGCAATTGGCAAAAAGTCAATTTTACGATGACCAATCATTTTATCGCGTCATTGATGGCTTTGTCGCACAGGGTGGCAGTAATGGTAATCACGAACCCAGTGAGTCTACGTCACCATTAAAGGCAGAATTTACTGCGCCAACGGTTGAAGGGTTTTATGAGGTCGAGCGTCCGGATATGTTTGCGCCAGTCAGTGGCTTTATCAACGGCTTCCCAGCTGCAACTACGATGCAGCGAAACAGCTATTGGCTGCTTCACTGTCCCGGTATGTTAGCCATGGCTCGCGATAATAAAAAAGACACCGCCGCAACGGAATTTTATGTAGTAATTGGCCAGGCGCCGCGTCACCTCGACAGAAATATGTCGGTGTTCGGGCGGGTTGTCGCCGGCTTAGACGTATTACAAAAGCTGCCGAGAAGCGGACACATGCACTCAACTGCTGCCGCCGAGGCAAATGAAGACAATAAAATTATTTCTATCCGCATGGGCGATACCCTGCCTTCAGGCGCGCAACGACACTTTCGAATTCAATTGCCCAGCCATCCTGATTACTTAAAAAAGTTAGATATGGCAAAAAACCTGGATAATCCTTTTTATGTGGATCGTGAATTAGCGCCCCGAGCAATTGATGTGTGCTATTACCAGACACAAATTGAAGAACTTTAGCCCTTAATGGCGACAAACGAGTATGCTTTTCGTTGTTTTATTAAGCGCAAGCGTTCACATAATCGCCACTTAGACAAAGTTGTCATAAAAAGGGGTTGACGACCCTTAGGCAGATGAGCATAATACGCGCCACTCCTGAGGGAGTAAAGATTTCGGAGGCTACGTAGCTCAGCTGGTTAGAGCACATCACTCATAATGATGGGGTCGCAGGTTCGAGTCCCGCCGTAGCCACCAATCTTATTTTCTTTCTGTTGTGCCCAATGAAAGAAAATTGTTTACCTGGCGGAAGTGGTGGAATTGGTAGACACGCTGGATTTAGGTTCCAGTGCTTCACGGCGTGAGAGTTCAAGTCTCTCCTTCCGCACCATTGTTGGGGTATAGCCAAGTTGGTAAGGCAGCGGGTTTTGATCCCGCCATTCGTAGGTTCGAGTCCTGCTACCCCAGCCATTTTTCTTGAGTAATGGCGTTTTATTAATTTACAAATTAAGTTGCGCGGTTACCTCTTGGGGTATAGCCAAGTTGGTAAGGCAGCGGGTTTTGATCCCGCCATTCGTAGGTTCGAGTCCTGCTACCCCAGCCATATTCTAAAGCCGACCATCTGGTCGGCTTTTTTGCTTTACACACCCTGCAAAGGTCGGCAGACTGTTATTCAACTACACTAATTCGGATAAAAGTGCGTGATTAATCAGGTTGTTGGCGCAATCAATAATGTGCTCTGGGGCGAAGGGCAAATCCTCATTTTCATGCTGGTCGCTTGCGGTATCTGGTTTACCGTGAGATTAGGCGGTGTTCAGCTAAAACACTTCATTCATATGTTTAGCCTGCTAAAGGGCAGCGGCAATGCCACCAAAGAAGGCATCAGTTCATTTCAGGCGCTGTGTACAAGTCTCTCTGCGCGGGTAGGTACAGGTAATCTTGCCGGTGTAGCGGTCGCCATTTCGCTAGGCGGCGCGGGGGCTATATTCTGGATGTGGGTGATCGCATTTTTAGGTATGGCGACCGGCTTTGCTGAGAGTGTACTGGGTCAGCTTTACAAGGTACGTGATCACAACGGAGAATTTCGGGGTGGTCCGGCTTACTACATCAAACAGGGTCTTAACAAAACCTGGCTTGCCGTGTTGTTTTCTGTCTGTCTGTTTTTGGGTTACGGCTTTGTTTTTAGTGCGGTACAGGCCAATACGATTACCGATGCGTTAAATAATGCCTACGCTATCCCAACTTTCTGGTCAGGTTTGGCAATCATTGCCCTTGCTGCCCTTATTGTGGTGGGAGGTTTTCGCGGAATCGCCCGTTTTGCCGAGTGGATCGTGCCGTTTATGGGCATCGGATACGTGATCGCGGCGTTGGTAGTGACGTTTATGCATATCAATGAAGTTCCTGATTTGTTAATGCACATTATCCGTTCTGCCTTCGGGTTAGAAGAAGCGGGTGCCGGTGCCCTGGGTGCGGCAATCAAGAACGGCATTCAGCGCGGACTTTACTCAAACGAAGCGGGTTCAGGTAGCGTGCCTCACGCTGCGGCGGCGGCTTCTCCCAACCCCAACCATCCTGTATCGCAGGGTTACATCCAAATGCTAGGGGTATTTTTAGATACCATGATTTTGTGTACCTCTACCGCCTTTATTATTTTACTGGCAGGCGGTTCTGCGCAGGACCAGATGGAAGGCATTCGAATGACTCAGGATGCCATGAGCAGTCATATTGGTAGCGGTGGTACCGACTTTGTCGCTGCCGCCATTTGTTTGTTTGCATTTACCTCAGTGGTGGCAAATTATGCTTATGGTGAAAGTAATCTGCATATGTTCAAACTGGACAACAAGCCAGGCAGAGCGGCCTATACCGTAGGGTATCTTGCAATGATTTTCTGGGGTTCCATGGCAGCGTTACCACAGGTTTGGGCTATGGCTGATATGGCACTGGGTTTGATGACGGTAATTAATATTGTGGCTATCGTCTGGCTTACACCGACCATCGTCGCCATCAGCAAGGATTACTTTACCAAACATGAAAAAGGTGAACGTCCTGAATACAAGACCGGCGACTGTGAAATACAGGGAAATACTGAAAAAGATATTTGGTAGGGTATCAATTAATGGGGGAGCCCAGCCTACCCCCTCATCATCATCATCATGATAAGCTGAATGACCAGAGCAATCATAATAAGCGGCCAAATCCAGCGGGCAATTTTGGCCGACTCTTCACTACTAATACGCATTTTGGAGCGTTCAATCAATGGAACTACTACAAACAACGCCAGGAAAAGTATCCCAATAATAACTAAAACTTCCATTCGTTTAATCCCAATGCATATTTTAGAACCTGCTTTTTACCAAAAGGCAGGTGTTGTGCCAACGTCAGTAAAGACTGCCGCGCCAGCTTCAGCGGCAAGATATCATTGCTGAACAACGTATAAAACCCATCCATCGCTGACATCATCATTAAATTATCACGCCTTCTGGGTCGCTCGTACTCTTTTTGCAGTCGGCTACGAAGTGCGTCATGCGCAGAAGTATCAGCGTCGGCCGTGATAGCCAGTAATGCTTCAATATCTCTGAAGCCGAGGTTAACCCCCTGACCTGCCAATGGATTAATTGTATGGGCGGCATCACCAATCAGTACCACATTGCCTTTGACATAGTCACTCGCGTGACTGCGCGTTAACGGAAACCCGGTTGCAAACACCACATCAAAATCTCCCAACAAGTCAGGAAAGGCCTCAATGGTCGGTTGTTTGAGCTGCGCAGGCGTCATTGCTGCAAGTTGTCTTACCCGGTCGGCTTTGTCGTACCAGATTAAAGCGGCATAATTGTCATACATGGGAAGATACGCACGCGGCCCTGCCGGGGTAAATTGCTGCCATGTGATGTCAGTCTGTGGTTCATGCATTGACACAATAATGCCTAATGCCTGCTGTTCATACTGCCATCCAGAGCACGCTATCCTGGCCGCCTTTCGCACTTGAGAACGCGCGCCATCAGCACCAATCAACCAGTGTGCAGACACTTTTTGCTTATCATTCAGCTCAATGTTTACCGCCTGTTTGTCGCTTAAATCAATTGATTTTACCTGACTGGATGTAATCAGCTCAAAATTGCTTTTATTTGCCAACGCCTGCAGACAGCCCAGCTGTAACAGTCGATTTTCGACAAAATAGCCTAATTCAGGTAAGTTCACTAACTCTGCGGTAAAATCTGTTCTGGCATTTTCGGCTTCCCATACAGATAGCTGACGATAAGCCCGCATGCGCGTTTGCTCAATAAATTCCCACGCCCCCAACGCTTTCAACAAGTCGACACTTGCCACAGAGAGTGCAGAGACACGCAGATCTGGCGGCTGTTCTGGCGAAAATGACTGGGGCATGTGGGGTTCAATCAACACCACGCTGTGGCCCTGGCTAACCAGCCCCAAGGCTAATGTGGCGCCCACCATACCCGAACCCATTATACAAAAATCTTTCATGATCATTCCTTTAAGTCAGTTTCTATTATGGCGCGTGGGTGTCGAACTGTCATGTGTAAAGCAAATTCGACGCAGTTTCACATTCTATATAAGTTATCACTGGGAAATACGCACCAGAGCAGGTAAAATATGCGGCTATTTTATTCACTTTCGGGTTTCGTCAGTGGCTTCACTCGATGTGGCGCTGGCATATCCTAACCAACACTTTACACAAACGGTCATTATGAACAAAAAGCTGTACATTAAAACCTGGGGCTGTCAAATGAATGAGTACGACTCAGAAAAAATGGCAGACCTGTTAGATTCAACACACGGCTACTCTCTGGCACAGGAGCCCGAGGACGCAGACGTGATCCTGTTGAACACTTGTTCGATCCGTGAAAAGGCACAGGAAAAAGTGTTTCATCAGCTTGGCCGCTGGAAAACACTAAAGAAGGACAAGCCGGACCTGATCATTGGTGTGGGTGGTTGTGTGGCCTCTCAGGAAGGCGACGCGATTCGTCAGCGTGCACCCTTTGTAGATTTGGTGTTTGGCCCTCAAACGCTGCATCGTTTACCGGAAATGATCAATCAGATACAAAGTGGTGAGAAAGCAGTGGTGGATGTCAGCTTTCCTGAAATCGAAAAATTTGACCGCCTTCCCGAACCTCGAGCAGAAGGCCCGACTGCATTTGTGTCAATTATGGAAGGCTGTTCAAAATATTGTACGTTCTGTGTGGTGCCCTACACCCGGGGTGAGGAAGTCAGCCGCCCGGTTGATGATGTGATATTAGAAATTGCTCAATTGGCAGAGCAAGGCGTGCGTGAGGTTAATCTGTTAGGACAGAATGTTAATGCGTTTCGCGGTGAGCATCATGACGGCACTATCTGCCGCTTTGCTGAGTTGCTGGAATTGGTCGCGGCAATTGATGGGATTGATCGGATCCGCTATACCACGTCGCATCCGGTAGAATTTACCGATGACATTATTGCCGCCTACGCCAGCATTCCAGAGTTAGTTAACCATTTGCACTTACCAGTACAAAGTGGCTCAGACCGCATCCTGAATCTGATGAAACGGGGTCATACTGCGCTCGAATATAAGTCCAAGATACGTAAATTACGTAAAATCCGTCCTGACATCAGCATGTCGTCGGACTTTATCATTGGTTTTCCCGGTGAGTCTGATACCGATTTCGAAGCAACCATGGATTTGATTCAGGCTGTAGATTACGATTTAAGTTTCAGCTTCATTTACAGCGCACGTCCGGGTACCCCTGCAGCTGACGCGATTGATGACGTTAGTGAGGAAACCAAAAAGCAACGTTTGTATTTGTTACAGCAGCGAATTAACCAACAGGCCTTGCGCATAGCCAGAAACATGGTAGGAACTGAGCAACGCATTCTGGTCGAAGGCCCCTCTAAAAAGAACCCAATGGAATTGTCTGGCCGTACTGAAAATAACCGCGTGGTGAATTTTGAGGGAACACCCGACATGATTGGCGAATTCGTTGATATTCGTATCACTGATGTATTTTCCAACTCGTTACGTGGTGAGGTAGTTCGCCGTGAGAGAGACATGGGCTTGCGTGTCGCAATTTCACCCCAATCTATTACGGCGAAACGTCAGGTGAACCAACCTGATCAATTGGGCGTAGCCCAATTTGTTCCAACTGTATAATTAACACTGAGGTAAAAAGAAACTTGAGCACTGTTGAAAGCGTAGAAGTTGCACTAGAACCGGCTGATAATCGTCGTTTATCGAATTTATGTGGCCCCTTTGATGACAATATTAAACAAATTGAACGCCGCCTGGGTGTTGAAATTGGCTATCGCAACAATGTGTTCAAAGTTCTCGGTGAGCAGCAACAGGCAAAAGGTGCGTCCGACATACTTAAGTCTCTGTACGTCGAAACACAGCCGGTAAAAGGGGTGGTGCAGGAAGTGGGGCCCGAGCAGGTACACCTTGCCATTCAAGAGAGTCAATGCCTTGAACGTTCTTACTCAGGTGAATATGGCAAAGAAGTGCACATACGCACTAAGCGCGGGGTAATTAAGCCGCGCAACCCAAACCAGAGTCAATACGTTGCTAATATCGTTAATCACGATATCACTTTTGGGATTGGCCCGGCTGGCACCGGCAAGACCTATCTCGCTGTAGCCTGTGCAGTAGATGCGTTGGAGCGACAGGAAATTCGTCGCATCCTGTTAACCCGCCCTGCTGTTGAAGCGGGTGAGAAATTAGGCTTTTTGCCTGGCGATCTATCACAGAAAGTCGATCCGTATTTACGTCCTCTCTACGATGCCCTGTTTGAAATGCTGGGTTTTGAGAAAGTAGAAAAACTGATGGAGCGCAACGTTATTGAGGTTGCTCCCCTGGCCTACATGCGTGGGCGAACGCTAAATGATGCCTTTATTATTTTGGATGAAAGCCAGAATACTACGGTTGAGCAGATGAAAATGTTTTTGACCCGTATCGGTTTTAATTCAAAAGCCGTCATCACCGGCGATATTACCCAGGTCGATCTGCCTCGTGGAGCTCGATCAGGTTTACGTCACGCCATAGAAGTGCTTAAATCAGTCGACGACATTTCATTTAACTTCTTTAATGCGGATGACGTGGTACGTCATCCGGTTGTTGCGCGCATTGTGCGCGCCTATGAAGAGCACGACTCTGAACAGGAAAAGCTACGGGTTGAAAAACGTAAGCAGGAAGCATTAAAAAATGAACAATCTGCCGAAAGTACACGCTCCTAGTACGATTATTTTTGAATTATGAATGCCATCGTTGATTATCAGGTTGCCTGTGAAAACAGTTTTTATGAAAAAAACTTTCCGTCTACTACCGAAGTAGAGAGATGGGTGAGCGCGGTATTAAAACATTTGCAAATCAGTCAGCATGAACTCACAGTTCGCTTTGTCGACAATGATGAGTCACAGGCACTCAATCAGACCTATCGCGGCATCGATAAGCCGACCAATGTGCTGTCTTTTCCGTTTGAGGCCCCACCGGGAGTAAGCCTGAATTTGCTTGGCGATCTGGTCATCTGTGCCCCGGTAATTGAACGGGAAGCGCATGAACAAAAGAAAACAATTATCCACCATTATGCCCATATGATCGTGCACGGCACGCTTCATTTGCTGGGTTATGATCACATCGAAAATGACGACGCTGAGACAATGGAAGCATTGGAAATACACATTTTGTCTCAATTAGGCATTGACGACCCTTATCAAGAACATTAACGTAACTTTTGAATTAGTTTGAAAACGAAAATTATGAGCGACGACAACCCCCACTCTACCAACGGCTCTTCGAGCAGAAACTGGTTAGACAAATTAAAGCTAACCTTCTCAGGAGAGCCGCAAAGCAAACAAGAGCTCGTTGAGGTTATTACTGAAGCGGAGCAGCGTGAGCTGATCGACCCGCAAACCCGCGAAATGATAGAAGGCGTTATTGGCGTAAATGATATGCGGGTTCGCGATATCATGATCCCGCGCACGCAAATGACCACCATCGATATCAACCAATGTGTGGAAGAATTTTTACCTACTGTATTAGAATCTGCTCATTCTCGTTTTCCTGTTATCAGTGAAGATAAAGATCACATCGAAGGCATCTTACTGGCGAAGGATTTGCTTAGTTACGCATTCAATTCCCAGACTGAATTTCGCTTAAAAGATGTAATTCGCCCAGCGGTAATTGTACCTGAAAGTAAGCGCGTAGACGTACTTCTCAAAGAGTTTCGTCAACAGCGTTACCATATGGCGATTGTGGTTGATGAGTACGGCGGCGTTTCTGGTTTGGTCACCATCGAAGATATTCTTGAGCTCATCGTGGGTGAAATAGAAGACGAATATGATACCGAAGCAGACGGTACCGATGACATCAGGCCGTTAAACAAATATACCTATTCTGTTAAAGCGTTAACCGCGGTGGATGATTTCAACGAATTTTTTGAAACCAGCTTCAGTGAAGAAGAAGCTGATACCATTGGCGGTATTGTGTTAAAAGCGTTTGGCCATATGCCCAGCACCAATGATGAGATCACCATCGGTGATATTCATTTTAAAGTGACCAACTGTGATAAACGCAGGTTAGTACAGTTAAAAGTTATCATCCCCTCACTGGAGTAAGTCGCCCTGAAACGGATGTTGTCTCATGCGCTGACTCTATTGAGCGGCGCAAGTTTAACGTTTGCCTTTGCCCCCTTTCATTTATGGCCAATTAGCTTCCTGGCGGTAGCCGTGGCGGTTTACCAGCTTATTCGTAGCGAAAAAGGTTTTTTAACCGGTTGGTTATTCGGCTTTGGCTGGTTTGGTGCAGGTATCAGTTGGGTACACGTCAGCATTGCTGATTATGGTGGATTACCTTTAATTGCCTCAATTGGCCTGATGGCGTTATTAAGTGCCTACCTGGCACTCTATAGCGGGTTAGCATTCTGGCTGACGAAAAAATACTTCACGCCTAAATTGTGGCCGTTAACCTTACCGTTTTTCTGGTTTATTGGCGAATGGCTGCGTAGTTGGGTGCTGACTGGTTTTCCGTGGTTGTCGCTCGGTTACAGCCAGCTTGAAAGCCCACTGAATGGTTGGATACCGGTTCTCGGCGAAACGGGGGTTACCGCGCTGTTAGTGTTGCTGGCAACGGCGCTGGCTGTCTATCCTCTCAAAACTAACTGGATGCGCATAAGTCTGGTTTACGCAGTTATATTTTTAAGTGGTTATATCGCCAGCAATTACCATTGGGTGACGGTGGAGAAGACTGTGCAGGTTTCGATGGTGCAAGGCAATATCGCGCAATCGTTGCGATGGACGCCTGAGCAGGATCGGCCCACCATGAAAAAGTATCGCAAACTGACTGAGCCGCTATGGGAAAGCGATCTGATACTATGGCCAGAAGCAGCGATTCCTAAACTTGAACCACTGGCAATCGACTATCTGGCCAATCTGGACAAAGTCGCGGCGAAATATAATACCAGCTTGGTGACAGGCATTGTTAATTACAATCATGAGTCGAAAGCCGCCTGGAATAATATCATAGTGCTTGGCAAAAAAGAGGCGGATTCCCACCGGGGGCAGTATTACTATTCCCATCTTAATCGCTACGCAAAACATCATCTGTTACCCATTGGCGAATTTGTTCCTTTTGAAGATTGGCTACGTCATGTCGCGCCTCTGTTCAATTTACCGATGTCATCATTTTCCCGAGGTGACTTTCAACAGCCCAACCTAATTGCCAACGGTCTAAAACTAGCGCCAGCGTTGTGTTTTGAAATTGCTTTTCCTCGTCAGGTGTTAGCCAATATTCATGCTGACACTGACCTTATTGTAACTGTTAGTAACGATGCCTGGTTTGGTCGATCGCATGGGCCAGCTCAACACTTGCAAATCGCTCAAATGCGTGCGCTGGAGACAGGTAAATCCGTTATACGTGCAACCAACAATGGCATCACTGCCTTTGTCGATCCTTTTGGAGTTATTACCTCAAGACTTCCACAATTTGAAGCGGGTTCGCTCACTTCGCCCGTTGCCATCACTCGCGGTCAGACGCCCTATCGCTTTTGGGGAGACTTTGCTGCACTTACATGGGTGACCCTGTTATTCGGGTTTGCTGTCTACATGAAAAAAGAAAAAATAATTAGTTAAATTTCATACACATAGTATAAATAATGAAAAATTATTAAAATTTTTTATTGAAAAAGATTTTGGTATCCCGATATATTGAATTGTCGACGCTGAACAGTCAGGTTGACAACAACGCCGCCGAAGTTCGGGGCACTTAATTTAACCATATTGCTTATTATTGAGGATATGACCATGCGTACTATCGATCTATCTCCACTATACCGTTCGTTTATTGGTTCTGACCATTTAGCTTCGCTTGTTGACGCTGCCACACGTGCAGAGAAACAAAGCAGCTATCCCCCATACAATATTGAATTACTTGCTGAAGACAAGTATCGCATCACTATGGCGATCGCGGGTTTCAGTCAGGATGATGTTACCATTGAAGTGCAGGAAAATACCCTTACTGTAACCGGTAAGAAAGAAAGCGAAAATAAAGACGCTGAGCGCAAGTTTCTGCACAAAGGCATTTCAGAGCGCAATTTCGAACGCAAGTTTCAGCTAGGTGACCACGTTAAAGTGTTATCGGCTGATATGGAAAATGGCTTACTCCACATTGATATGGAGCGTGTGATTCCAGAAGCCAAAAAGCCGCGTCAAATCGAAATTGGCAGCCGTTTAATCGAAAACAAATAACCCTTAGCGGGCCTGCACTGCAGGCCCCTTGATATGTCGTTGCCGAATGGTCGGGGCGACAAACCTGCATATTGCTTACTATTGAGGATATGATTATGCGTACTTTAGATTTATCTCCACTTTACCGTTCATTCATTGGCTTTGACCGTTTGGCTTCAGCGCTTGATACATCATCTGCATCATCCGCGCAAGAAACCTATCCGCCATACAATATTGAATCGCTAGATGAAAACCGTTATCGCGTAACGATGGCATTAGCCGGTTACAGTAAGGATGATATTACCCTTACTATTGAAGATACGACATTAACAGTGGCTGCTAAACTGGAACCATCCAGCGATGATAAAAAGCGCCGCTTTTTACATCGCGGCATAGAGCAACGTAACTTTGAGCGTAAATTTCAGCTAGGCGAACATATTGAGATTCGTGAAGCTGAGTTTGAAAACGGCTTGTTACATATCGATATGGAGCGGGTGATCCCTGAAGAGAAAAAACCAAAACAGATTGCAATTGGCGTTCATTAATTTAAACGTCTCCCATTGATGTTTAACGCGGCTCTCCCTGGCCGCGTTTTTTTCGTTAGCTCTCGACTGATCAATTCAGCACATTCCCGTGTTTAAATATCTATGGAATTTAAACAATGGGAAGAAAAATTAGATGGACAAGCAAGCACTTGTGAAAAAAATTGAAACCTGGCTTAAAAAGCACGTGGATAGCCCTAATGACGATATTAATTCATCGACCAAATTGGTAAGTGACTTAGAACTGGACAATGAATTAATAAATAAACTTTTTGCCCATTTTGAAAAAGAACTGCAAATCACCATACCCGACACAGCGGGAAACGAAATTGTCGACGCGAATGTCGGTGAATTTGCTGATTATCTATTAAAGATAACGCAACGTTAACCACAATTTCCACCCACCAATGGTTTTAAAAACCTGAAAATTTACACTACTATCTCACATCATGGCTTATTTTTTTATAGTGATTTTTCATGCCTAAAGCAATCGTCACCGGGGGTAACGGACTTATTGGTAAAGTCTTATGCCAACAACTTATAAAACAGGGCTGGCAAGTTGCCAGCTTCGATACCAATGACAGTGTAAAAGGGGTAGAAAGCGTCTGCTGTGATGTAGGTAACGAGAATTCAGTGAAGCACGGTTTCGCTGCACTGGGCTGGCAAAATCTGGATTTACTTATCAATTGCGCCGGTAAAACTGATTACAGTAAAAAACCGTTAGCAGAACAGTCATATAAAGATTGGCAAGAGGTCATCAATACCAACCTCAATGGTACATTCTTAATGAGCCGTGAAGCAGTGAAGCACATGCAATCCGGTAGCAATATCATCAATATCACGTCTACCCGTGCTTTCATGTCCGAACCGGGTGATTTTTCTTATGGTGCGTCCAAGGGCGGTATAGTTTCGCTCACACAGGCTATGGCAATTTCGCTGGGGCCAGACATACGTGTTAACGCCATCGCGCCGGGCTGGATCAGTGACGAGTCCGATTTGCGCGAAATAGATCATCAGCAACACCCAGCCGGGCGGGTAGGTAAACCTCTCGACGTCTATCAGGCCGTAGACTATTTGCTCAAGGCTGATTTTGTCACCGGGCAGGTCTTAGTGGTCGATGGTGGTATGACGAAAAAAATGATTTATGAAGAGTGAATGCAAGCTTTTATATTGCGATCCAGACAGCCTGAGATTAAATTTAATTCACAATCAAAAATACACTTTAAAATGTCTGACACCAGCACTACATTAGTGGTACTTAGGGGAGTAGTCTCCTGGCTTTGCGCAGGGAAATTGCCAACAATCCCTGAACCGTTAAGGTTCATGGCAATTTCGGACATTAGTCGTTCTGACAAGACTTAAGATAACCCATTACACTGGGCAGGTGTAACAGGCTATTTTATGTCGATGTCTGCCCTGAGAATAATGATATGCACCTTATCCCATTTCCGTTGTGCCCATTTCGAGCAATGCCTTCCCGCAAGCAGGCAACCGCAACTTACCCTGTTCTGGCAAGTGGTACGGAGGACCTATGTTACTAGCCGCTGTTGCTATTGCTATTGGGCTTATACTGCTGGTGTGGAGTGCTGACCGTTTTGTCGAAGGTGCTGCCGCAACCGCCCGTCACGCAGGTCTCTCATCATTGCTTATCGGTATGGTTATCGTCGGCTTCGGTACCTCGGCACCAGAGATGGTGGTCTCAGCAATCGCTGCCAGTGAAGGCAATGTAGATCTCGCGCTTGGCAATGCCCTGGGGTCAAATATTGTTAATATCGGTCTGATACTGGGTGTTACTGCGCTTATTGCTCCGATCGTTGTAAAGTCGACCATTGTTAAAAAAGAGCTACCCATTTTATTGGCTGTTGCCCTGCTGTGTGGTGCGTTATTGTATGACAACAAACTCTCACTATTCGACGCACTCTGCTTGTTGTCAGGCTTTATCATCTTTGTGGTGTGGTCCGTTTATTCCGGTAAACGACATTCAGCGGATGCACTGAACAGCGAGTTTGATGAAGAAATCAAACAAAATACAATGGGGCTAAGCAAGGCCATCTTTTGGTTGGTCGTGGGGCTGATACTGTTAATTGTCAGTTCGCGGACACTTGTTTGGGGTGCGGTAGAAGTAGCTTCCCGCCTGGGGGTCAGCGATCTGGTCATCGGTTTAACGATCGTGGCAATCGGCACGTCGTTACCCGAATTAGCGACATCATTTTTGGCGGCCAAAAAAGGAGAACATGACATTGCAATTGGCAACGTAGTGGGATCCAACATATTCAATATTTTAGCGGTCATGGGTATCGCCGCGGCGATTTCCCCCGGCTCTCCGGTTTCAGCCAGCCTGCTGACGCGAGACTGGACCACCATGCTGGTTTTCACTATTGCATTGACAATTATGGCTATTGGGATTGGTCGTCAGGGGCGTATCAATCGTCTTGAAGGCGGTATATTGCTGCTAGGCTACCTTGCTTATAACAGTTATTTGGTTCTGGGGGTAATGAAATGAATAAGCGTATCTCTCTTTTATTGTTACTTTCGTTGATATTGGCATCATGCAGATCGTATATTAATGAGTACCAATTCACCATTTCCCATGCTGGTTTTAGCGTGGATGTAACCTATGAAACTACCTCTGAAGACTTGTCAAATGACACCATACAGCCTGTTCTACAAGCACACTTGGCGAAACTTCACGATGACTATGCGTCAAATGTCAGCAACTCATGGGTTAGTCAGTTTAATCAGGCAGAGAATTCTGACCAGTTGACTGTTCCCAGTGAATTTAGCGCTATTTTACGCATGACCAAGTTGATCTCTGACACTGCCGACGGTTGCTTTAGTATTGCGTCGTCGTGGCCAGACGACATGAACAAGCGATCGGATGTCAGCGAAACAAACGTAGCAAAAGAGGTGTTTTTAGCTTACGGCGGATTTGTACGCAAAATTGACCCTGCCGCTAAAATCGATTTAGCGCCCTTATTTAACAGTATCGTCAGTGAAAGTATTGCCGATCAACTCAGTGCCAAAGGTATCAACAATTTTAAGGTTTCTGCAAAGCAGGTAGAAATTATATCCGGCAAGTATAAAGCGACGGATGTGATGTTTGAGAAAGCCCAATCCCATGCTTTTGTCGAAGCAAAAAAACTGACCCAAGGGAACTTCAATAAAATTGCGGCGGCCTCATCAAACCAGGATAGCCGCATGGAACTAACAGATAGAGAGCAAAGCAGGTTTCCCGCCGTTATCGTATATCATGACGATGCAGTGAGAGCGCAGATTTGGGCGAATGCGTTAGCCTGTCTGAGTCCAGAACAAAGACAATTGGTTGCCAGGGGGAACAATATTCAGGCAGTTTTTGAAGAAACGAGTGAGCAGGGGTAGTCTGGGGTTAGGAGAAGATGATGAAGACGTGTAAAACGTCTTCATCGTAGAAATGACTAAACGTATTCAACTTCTGTAATTTCAAACTCCACCGTTCCGTTAGGGGTGGCGATATTAACTACGTCATCAAGCTCTTTGCCGATGAGTCCGCGGGCAATGGGAGAATTAACGGAAATCAGATTCTTTTTGATGTCTGCTTCGTCATCACCGACAATGCGGTAAGTCGTTTCTTTGCTGGTTTCCAAATTCATGATGGTAACCGTGGTACCGAATATCACCTTCCCGGTATTTTCCATCCTCGTCACGTCAATGATTTGCGCATTCGATAATTTCGCTTCGATATCCTGAATACGGCCTTCACAAAAACTCTGTTGTTCACGGGCCGCATGGTATTCAGCGTTCTCTTTTAAATCACCATGCTCACGCGCTTCGGCGATGGATTCTATAATACGTGGACGTGTTTTGGTTTTTAATTCGTTCAGCTCATCACGCAACATGGCTGCGCCGCGAGCAGTCATTGGATACTGACTCATTCTTATCTCACTCTAACTAATTTCCATATCCACCTCAAAGAGGCGAAAAAAAGTGCGCCCTCTGGGCGCACTGATATTTTATATAGCACTTACAAATAGAATAGCCTGTATCCAGGCTATTGTCATTAGTGTTTGATGCGTTTGTGCAACTCCTGTACAGACGCAACCTTGTCACGATCATCCGCAAATTTTGCTCTGATCGTAGCAAACGCAGCATTTAAGGTTGTGGTGTAGGTGACCTTATTCAGCAATGCTTCGCGTCTTATATACATAGAGTCAGTGATAGCCTGTCTGCCTTCGGTGGTGTTCACGATATAGCTGTATTCACCATTTTTGATGGCATCTACTATATTAGGGCGACCTTCCGAAAGTTTATTCACTACCGTACTCATTACCCCAGCATCATACAGTTCTGTTGCCGTCCCGCGAGTTGCTTCGATACTGAAGCCGTTTTCAACCAGCGTTTTGGCCAGCTCAATGATTTTTTTCTTATCATTAAGGCGCACCGACAGTAAGGCCTTGCCTGAACGTGGCAGCGGTGAACCCGCACCCAGGTTAGCTTTTGCATAGGCTTCTTCAAACGTATCGCCAATGCCCATTACTTCACCAGTAGAGCGCATTTCCGGGCCTAACAACGGGTCTACGCCCTGAAATTTAGCGAACGGCAACACCACTTCTTTTACCGAATAGTACGGTGGAATGATTTCACTAGTGATACCCTGCTCTTTTAGTGAAATTCCTACCATGGCCCGCGCAGCCACTTTCGCCAATTGAATACCAGTCGCTTTTGATACAAAGGGAATGGTGCGTGCAGCACGCGGATTAACTTCAATTAAGTACACTTCGTTATCTTTGATGGCGAACTGGGTATTCATTAAACCTACCACGCCTAACTCGAGTGCCATGGCCTTAACCTGCTCACGCATAACATCCTGAATGTCTTTCGACAACGAATGCGGTGGTAACGAGCAAGCCGAATCACCAGAGTGAACCCCTGCTTGCTCAATGTGTTCCATGATGCCACCAATGACCACCTCGGTACCGTCCGATACCGCATCGATATCAACTTCAATGGCATCATCCAGGAAGCGATCGAGCAATACAGGTGCGTCGTTAGACACTTTAACGGCTTCATTAAGGTAGCGTTTTAGATCCTTAATGTCATATACAATTTCCATCGCGCGGCCACCCAATACATAAGATGGACGAACGACCAGTGGAAACCCGATTTCGTTGGCCTTAGTCAGCGCTTGTTCAACGTTAGTCACGGTGGCGTTAGCAGGCTGTTTAAGCCCCAACTTATTTACCATGTGCTGAAAACGCTCGCGATCTTCTGCACGGTCAATGGCATCCGGAGAGGTGCCGATAATAGGCACGCCGTTCTTTTCAAGCGCTCGAGCCAGTTTTAACGGTGTCTGACCACCGTATTGCACGATAACGCCTTTGGGCTTCTCTTTGGCTACAATTTCAAGTACATCTTCCAGTGTAACTGGCTCAAAATATAGACGATCTGAGGTATCGTAGTCGGTCGAAACGGTTTCAGGGTTACAGTTAACCATAATCGTTTCATAGCCATCTTCACGCATGGAAAGCGCAGCGTGCACACAGCAATAGTCAAATTCGATGCCCTGCCCGATTCGATTTGGACCGCCACCTAAGACCATTATTTTGTCTTTGTCAGATGGATTCGCTTCACACTCTTCGTCGTAACTTGAATACATATAGGCAGTGCTGGTCGCAAATTCTGCAGCACTGGTGTCGACACGTTTGTACACGGGGCGAATATTGAATTTGTGGCGACGCTCGCGAATATCGTCTTCGCCAACATTTGTCAGCTCGGCTAAGCGGGCATCAGAGAAACCTTTGCGCTTCAATGTGCGCATCAGGTTCTCGTCAATGCTACTTATGCCGTCTGCGGCAACCTGATCTTCCAGATTGATGAGATCTTCAATTTGTACCAGATACCAGCGATCAATGTTTGTCAGTGAATAGACCTCATCCACTGACATACCCAGTCTGAATGCGTCACCGATGTAAAAGATTCGCTCAGCACCGGGCTCGCGCAATTCGCGCACAATTTTATTACGTGCTTCAGAATCTTCTAAATCCACCATGGGATTGAGTCCACTTGCGCCAATTTCCAACCCACGCAATGCTTTTTGCAGTGATTCTTGCTGGTTACGGCCAATCGCCATCACCTCGCCCACTGACTTCATCTGCGTGGTCAGTCGGTCATTTGCGCCGGCGAATTTCTCGAAGTTAAAACGAGGAATTTTGGTGACGACATAATCGATTGACGGTTCAAACGAAGCCGGTGTTAAACCGCCAGTAATGTCATTTTCCAACTCATCCAGGGTGTAGCCTACAGCTAATTTAGCGGCAATTTTGGCAATCGGAAAACCGGTTGCTTTGGATGCAAGCGCTGATGAACGCGATACCCGCGGGTTCATTTCGATGATAACCATGCGACCTGTTTCAGGATCGATGCCGAACTGCACGTTTGAACCACCGGTCTCAACGCCAATTTCCCGCAAAACTGCCATGGCAGCATTTCGCATGATTTGGAATTCTTTGTCGGTAAGTGTCTGCGCTGGGGCAACGGTTATTGAGTCGCCAGTGTGTACACCCATTGGGTCGAAATTCTCGATGGTACAAACGATAATACAGTTATCGTTTTTGTCGCGCACCACCTCCATTTCGTACTCTTTCCAACCAATCAGTGATTCATCGATTAACAGCTCATTGGTAGGGGACAGATCCAGGCCGCGATGACAGACCTCATTGAATTCATCTATGTTATAGGCGATTCCCCCCCCGGTTCCGCCCATGGTAAACGAAGGACGGATAATGCACGGAAAGCCAATACGGCTTAGCACATCATGTGCCTGTTCCATACTGTGTGCGATTTCTGCACGTGGACACTCAAGCCCAATTGATTTCATCGCCTGGTCGAAACGTTCGCGGTCTTCAGCCTTATCTATGGCGTCAGCGGTCGCGCCGATAAGTTCAACGTTGAACTCATCCAGCACCCCTTCACGATTTAAATCGAGCGCACAGTTGAGTGCCGTTTGCCCACCCATGGTTGGCAGGATTGCATCAGGACGCTCTTTTTCAATTATTTTACGTACCACTTCCCAGTGGATCGGCTCAATATAAGTGGCATCAGCCATCTCGGGATCGGTCATGATAGTCGCTGGATTAGAGTTAACCAGAATTACCCGGTACCCTTCTTCGCGTAGCGCTTTACATGCTTGCGCGCCGGAGTAATCAAATTCACAGGCCTGACCGATGACAATAGGGCCTGCACCTAAGATAAGAATACTTTTTAAATCAGTACGTTTTGGCATAGCTGGCGTGTCCTACTGCTTTGATTGTTCAATTAATTCGATAAAGTGATCAAAAAGCTCGCTGGCTTCCTGTGGCCCAGGACTGGCTTCCGGGTGCCCCTGGAAACTAAAGGCAGGCTTATCTTTACGGTGAATACCTTGTAAAGATTTATCGAACAACGAAATGTGCGTCACCTCCAGATTATCCGGCAACCCTTCTTCTTCAACAGCAAAGCCGTGATTCTGACTGGTAATCATCACTTTCTTGCTATTCAGATCCTGAACCGGGTGGTTGGCACCGTGATGGCCAAATTTCATTTTGGTGGTTTTCGCACCACTGGCCAGTGCCAGTAATTGATGTCCCAGACAAATACCAAAGGTAGGAACATTCTTCTCAACAATTTCTCTGATTGCATTTATCGCATAATCACACGGCTCTGGGTCACCAGGTCCGTTAGATAGAAATACCCCATCAGGATTCATTGCTAACACTTCTGATGCTGGGGTTTGCGCTGGCACCAAGGTAATTTTGCAGCCTCTATCGACCAGCATCCGCAGAATATTGTGTTTAACCCCGTAATCGTAGGCCACAACATGATACCTGGCATCAGTTAACGATTGATAACCGTCGCCCAGTACCCAGGCGCCACCCGTCCACTGCTTGACTTCTTTAGTACAAACCTCTTTGGCTAAATCCATCCCTTTCAAGCCGGGAAACGATTTGGCCTTGTCCAATGCAAGCGCTTCGTCCAGATTATCTCCGCAAATGATGCACCCATTCTGGGCACCCTTATCGCGTAATATGCGGGTTAAACGGCGCGTATCGATATCAGCAATTCCGACGACGTTTTTTGCTTTTAAATAATCAGTCAGGCTTTGTTGATTGCGAAAATTACTGGAAACAAGCGGCAAATCGCGAATGACTAGTCCTTTTGACCAGATAGTATCTGCTTCAACGTCTTCAGGATTTGTTCCGGTGTTACCAATATGAGGATAAGTGAGTGTGATGATTTGTTCAGCGTAGGAGGGGTCAGTGAGAATTTCTTGATAGCCAGTCATTGAAGTATTAAAAACCACTTCTCCGACGGCGATCCCCTCAGCACCAATAGCAGTGCCTTTAAATATCGACCCATCTTCGAGCACCAAAAGGGCAGAATTAGCCAAGTCAACCTCCAGATTAATCATAATCAAGGGTTTAAGCATGTATCTAACTTAAACCTCATAAAAAACGGGAGGTAATGGTGAAGTTACATCCCGTTTACAGAACTTTGCAGCTAATAAAATTGCGCTGTACAGCGATTCAGCGCGGAAATTTGGCAAATTCCGATTATTATATATGACTTAATTAAGAAGGTCTAATTGGATTTCGAAGTTTGTAAAAAACAAGCGGCTTGTTGTCATTTTCACTTTTGAGCCGTAAAAGTACCAATTACACTCAACTTTCTGCTAACCCCAGAACATCTGACATTGAATACAAGCCAGGTTTTTTCTGCACAAGCCACTCGGCTGCCCGCACCGCTCCTTTCGCAAACGTCAGACGACTGGATGCTTTGTGGGTGATTTCTAAGCGTTCACCAATGTCAGCAAACAACGCGGTGTGTTCGCCGACGATATCCCCCGCTCTCACTGTGGCAAAGCCTATGGTATTGTGGTCTCTAACAGGTGACTTGCCTTCTCTGCCATACACCGCGCAGTCATCTAAATCACGCTTGAGCTCATCTGCAATCACTTTACCAATCGCGATTGCAGTACCGCTGGGCGCATCCTGCTTGAAACGATGATGCGCTTCACTAATTTCAATATCTGCAGTCTCGCCCAGCGCTTTCGCCGCTTGTTTAACCAGCGCAAGCATTACATTAACGCCTACACTATAGTTAGCTGCGTAAACAATTGGGATGGTTATGGCTGCATCCTTAAGTATCTGCTCCTGAGCCTGATTCAAGCCAGTTGTGCCTAACACTAAAGGAACGACATTGCACACACACCAATTTACGTTGTGTTCGAATGCTGCGGGCAATGTGAAGTCAATCATGACGTCCACATCGTCAGGCTGTATGGTGGAAATGCCGGTACAGGCTATCGTTTGATTGCGAACGCCTGCCACATCACCTACGTTCATGCCTATCCAGGGAGAGTCGTCGCGCACCGTAGCCAGTGTAAGAGTAGTTTCACTGCTCTCCTGCACCGCTTCAATTAACACCCGGCCCATACGTCCGTTCGCGCCAAAAATACCTACATTCATTCTATTTGCCGTTGTTGTTATCAAAAACTGAATGGAAAAATAAAGCAAAGATAGTAACACGGCAACTATGGATTGCGGGGAGAAAAAACTAAGCTTTAGCGGTAGCCCGTTGATAAGCTGTGGTAAGCTGTCATTATCGAATAAGTATGTACACTAAAAAAGCATGAAAATAAAGCTTATCTGGGATTGGCCCACACGCGCATTTCACTGGTTGCTGGTTGCCAGTTTATCTGGCCAGTATATCACTGCAGAAGTAATGGACAATGCCATGCAGTGGCATTTCTATCTAGGCTACTTTACCATCGGATTACTAATTTTTCGCCTTATATGGGGATTTACAGGGCCACTTTACGCGCGCTTTGCTCAATTTTTAGTTGGACCCGGCAAAATCAAAGCTTATGTGGCTGGCAGAAAAGCTGCCAGGCGTGCAAATGCAGGTCATAACGCGGTAGGCGGCTGGTCTGTCATCATCATGCTTACGCTGCTGATAGCGCAAGCTGTCAGCGGACTTTTTATGTCTGACGAAATATTCTGGGATGGGCCGTTTTATCATTTGGTTGACGCTTCGGTTCAAAGTTACGCCAGCTGGGTACATCATACATTTTTTGACGTAATCTTAGCTGTAGTCGCTTTGCACATTACTGCGGTATTGTTTTACGTATTGATCAAAAAGCAGCCTCTAATCAACGCCATGATTCATGGTAAAAAAGCCACTGACGCTCCGCCGATAGATTCCTCTCATTCAGGTCGTGCGTTGTTTATCTGTGCAGTTATTGCTGTGGTAATTTACTGGATTATCAGCAACGCGCCGACGTGGTAACCAAACCCGAACTTCTGGAGTATTGCTGACCGCAGATGCGATATTATCGCCTTCCAGGTCATATGATTTCTCCCCTTAACCATCGCCGCCATTCAGCGCCTTAGTCGGCGGCGATCGACGCGTTTTCACTTTACCGATTTTATCACCTTCTTTTATTAATCTCTTTCATGTTTTTTTCGTAATGAATAAATATTCTGAACCTCTATTAAACGTTGCTCAATGATCTTGGTTGGTTTGGAGGGTAAGAGTGTGAATAGTCCAAACATGCTTACTTTTCGCGTCGTTACAGAATGTCACCATGAGTGAGTTCAATATGAGTCAATATTTACCTTAAAAGAAGTTGTATATAGTGAAGTTTACTACCCCACCTTCAAAGAACAAAAAGGATGATTACCAGCTCGGGTATAAAGATGGTTACCAGCAAGGAATTGCTGATAAAGCTCTGGAATATAAGGAGATAATTTCTGCACTTAAAAAACGTGTCAGCACTAATCGACGCGCTAAAGACTTGTCACATGTGATGTATGAAATTTCTGAGCTATCGCATGATGATACGCTGGATATCAGTGTTTTTTACGAAGGCATATGCACCTCACTATCAAGTATCGTTGACACCACAAACTTTTTTATTGCGCGGCTTAATTCTGCACGGCAGGAACTCGAATTCGTTTATTTTCGCGATACCGCAGGGTTGCTTGATGATTTAACAGGTGAGCCTCCCGCGCGACCATTAGGACGTGGCTTTACAGAATTAGTACTGGATAGTGGTAGACCTACGTTGCTAACCGGTGAGGACATTCGCCAGCTTTGTTTAAGGGGTGAACGGGTAGCAAATAAGTTAAATGCCACTTCGTGGCTTGGCGTACCACTGATTACCTCGGACGAGGTATTTGGTGCGATAGTCATTCAAAGCTATACCGAACAAGTACAGTTCGATGAGTCAGATGTAAACTTGCTGACCTTTGTCTCCAACAACATTTCTCATGCCATCAAGCGACATGAAGAGAAGATGGCCAGACAACGTGATTTACAAAAACTGGCGCTGGCATCCCAACGAGATACCTTAACCGGTTTATTGAACCGCACTACCTTTCACAGTGAGCTCGAAAAAGCCTGTACTCAATTGTTAGAAAACCACTTTATTGCTGTGTTATTCATCGATTTAGATGGCTTCAAAATGGTCAATGATACTTATGGTCATGCAGAGGGTGATAAAGTGCTAAAGACGGTAGCAAAGCTCTTAAAAGCTGAAGTGCGTGCCTGTGATGCGGTTTCTCGAATGGGCGGTGATGAGTTTGTGGTAATGCTGCCTGATATCGAATCGGCCAACCAGGCAACAGAAGTTGCCAAGCGTATGCTGGAGGCCATTTCCGAATATCAGTGTTCAAATAACCTAACAGTGGAGTTAGGTGCCAGTATCGGTATCGCCGTTTCCGAACGAAATAAGGCTTCGGCAAAGGAGTTGATCAACAAGGCGGATGCTGCCATGTATGATATCAAGCGTCAGGGCAAAAACAATTTTTCAATTGAAGCGATCTAATAGTTCTCACTGTTGATAAACGACGCACTCATCAGTGACACCCATTTATCTTCGGGAATGGGCATGCCTAAATGGAAGCCTTGAAAAATATCACAGCCATGCTGGATCAGGTAATCCATTTGAATATCATTTTCTATTCCTTCAGCGACCGTTCTTAAACCCAATGCCTGGGCCATCTCAATTATCGTATTAACAATAGGAAAATTTTGATTGGTAGACGTGATCTCGTCTACAAAATAACGGTCAATTTTGAGTTCAGCAATAGGTAACGCTTTAAGATAACTCAAGCTGGAATAACCAGTGCCAAAGTCGTCGATAGAAAATGAAAAACCCATTTTTGAGAGCTTTTCTATGTGCAGTCTGACCTTATCAATACTCTCTACCAGCGTAGTTTCTGTCAGTTCTAACACCAGATTGGCGGAATCGACGCCCCATTTTGAGATGATTGCAATAAGCCGTTCAGCAAAGTCTGCACGAGCGATTTGTTGTGCACTGATATTCACCGCAAGTTTAACTAACAAGTCTTTTTCATGACACTCAGCCAGCACTCTGCAGGCTTCATTGAGTACCCAGTAGCCAATTTCAAGTATCGCGTCACTCTCTTCAGCGATAGGAATGAATTCTGCCGGACTTATCATTCCAATCGCAGCATGCTGCCACCGTAATAACACCTCAGAGCAGATAAGCTCTCCATTGCGATTGTACTGTGGTTGCAGAACAATAAAAAATTCGTTCTCGGTAAGTGCACGGTTAAACGATTGTGCGATGTACTGATGGCGCTCGTACTCTTCGTATGCTGACTTTTCAAAAGCAACTGGACCAACATGGCCGCTTTGCTTGGCCCGCTTCCTGCCAAATTCTAATACGCCGATCACTTTCTCAAAGGAAGATTGCTGACTATCGATATGCACCGATGACAAAGAGCACTTTAACGAATGGTTATCCCCCTGGAAAGAAATATCCTGAGCGAGATCGTGTAACAATTTTTGTTCAATTTCTTCAATGAGATTCAGCTGCGAAAGCCGTTGTTGATTCGTTTCTTTCGCGGGTGTAACAATGGGGCTTAAATGTAGAATAAGAAACCGATCGGCATTTTTACGGTAGGCACGGAAACTGGAGCTCAACAATTTTTTAATTCTGCTCCCGGTTATCTTCAGAATCTGGTCACCCGTCTCCTTGCCGAATAACAGGTTATATTGTGCGAATTTATCGATATCAATCATACAGCAATAAATTTGCGCATTCGCCACCCTGGCTTGAGCAATCAGCTTTCTTAAATCTTTTTCGAACGATTTAAAGTTCGCCAATTGAGTCACATCGTCGAAAAAGGCAATTTTAAATATGTTATCAATGGCCTCCTTGCGTTCTGTAACATCTCTAATGATCCCTATATAACGTCGTTGGCCGTCCAGGATGACTTCTGTCAGTGACAGCTCAATCGGGAAAGTGTGGCCGTTTTTGTGTCGTGCCGTCAGCTCTTTGTTTGGGGCAAAGAAAAGAGACTTGGTTTTAGCTTGATTGCTATTAATGCTGGTCGACTGAATATCAGAGAATTCTTCAGGAATAAGCACCGAAATGTCGTGCCCTAACAGGGCGTCGGGAGAAAAACCAAACACTTTTTCGATGGTTTGGTTGACCATAATAATGGTACCGAAGCCATCCAGCGTCACCACCGCATCATTTAGGTTGTCCAGAATATTAATCAGATATTCTGTGTAATTTTGCTCGGTTGACGTTTTTTGATAAGCCTCAGTAATATCCTGCAAGGTGGCGATAACACTGACAAGGTGTTGCTTTTCCAGACATGGTGTCAGCGTTAGTCGCAACCAGCGTTCTTTTTCGTTTGTTCTTAGTTTGAAATCATGCTGGGCAGAATGCTGGTTCTGCATTACATGGCGAATATTGGTAACAATGCTTTTGCGGTCAGTTGGTGAAACCTTGTTCAATCCATGACGCAACGAGAAATAAGTACGGCTGGTCAGATTGAGCAAGTTGGCAAATTCTTGCGTAACGAGAAAATCCGCTGATTGTACGAAAAACTGACAGCCTCCGGTTTGAGTAAGTTCAGCTACACGCTTGTGCAGTGATAACAGATTATTTTCGTTTTCATCAACTTGCCGGTTCTCTGCACTGAATGTGTCTACAAGGTTCGTCAAGTTCTGCAACTGTTGAGTAGAAAGTGGTTTCGATGAAATAACCACCACATATAACCCGTCGCCGCTGCAATAGGTGGGAAGTTTTATAAAGTGAATAAATGCAGACGCAGCTGAGGTTAACGTTTCAGGCCAGTCAATCAATTCGCCAGCTATGTCGACTGATGTAACAGCGCGTGCACAAATTTTTCTGGCATCGCCTGACAGCTTAATTCTTCCCGCAGCCGCATTGTTATTCATCATCCCAGAAAGGACGGTTCCTTCGTCAAGCTGATCCGCCATGGTGACAACCAGAGCGCCATCTACGTCCAAAGTAAGAATGACATCAGATATAAGTGAAGTTAATCGCGACCAACGTTCAGATTTACTCACAAAATTTATTTCCTTAGCCTTTAGTTTAGTGCTGGCAGTTGTTCAAACGTAACTAATCTAGTTATGGAAAACAATTAAGCTGACATAAAAAAGTCATTGTACGAAGTTTATTCTGTACGGAAATTCAGAGAATTAAGTTTTTAATATGTATAGAAAAAGGATAGAACAGATTGGTGTTGACTTTCAATTGGTTAAGCGTAAACAAAAGACATATTTACTGGTTTATGAGTATGCCAGTGGATTAGGGCGTATCCCCGTTAATACGATAAGATATAATTATGGCTGCAAGTCAGGGTATAACTTTTTAATATACATGAAGGCTGAATTACGTATGGGAGACATGAGACCACCAGCCTCCGGCTTCCGCCTGACGCTGATGTAGTTAACTTAAGTATATTGACGCTTCTTTTTACTAGTCATCTTTGTAGTCGTCGTGGCAGGCTTTGCAAGCGCTACCTACCTGACCGATTGCGTTTCGATATTGCGAGTCATCGCCTGCAGCAACGACGCGGCCAAGATTGTTCGCCGCTTTTTTGAAGCCATCAATCTTTTCTTCAGCATCACTGACGTTTTCCCACAAAGCAGGTTTAGCATGGGAGTTAACATCAAACTTGCGCGTATCAACTAATAAATAGTCATACATCATGTCGCCAAGTTGCTGCAACCTGAGACTGTTCGTTTGCAGTACTGCCTCATCGTAAGGAATTTTGCCTCTTGCCATGGCCCCCAGGGGGCCCATGTTGTCTTTCATCAGCGTAAATAGCGCTTTACGATTCTCGACGGCATTTCGCGCTTCTTTTTCTGATTTCACTTCAATTACCTTTGCCGCGACAGGTAACGCAAGCGCCAGCGCTGATAACGAAACGACTAAAAACTTGCTCCGTATTTTCATCTTATTTCCTTTATCGAATTTATTATCTAAACAATCTGTATACCCCATAATAAGAGATAAGGTTGTTGCCGTACAACGAAAAAAGCCCTAAAAATTAGGGCTTTCAACGTTTTATTATTGTGTTTAGTTGGTCAGATCGTCAAAAAACTTCTTAACGCCATCAAAGAATCCTTGTTCCTTGGGACGATGCTTAGCTTTATCGCTGCCGCTGCCCATTGATTCTTCAAATTCTTTGAGCAGTTCTTTTTGGCGTGAAGACAGATTAACAGGGGTTTCAACGACAACCTTACACATTAAATCACCCGTGACGCCACTGCGCACAGACTTAACGCCTTTGCCACGTAAACGGAACATACGTCCGGTTTGCGTTTCAGGGCTGACTTTCAACTTCACTTTACCATCCAGTGTTGGCACCTGCAGTTCGCCACCAAGCGCCGCCGTAGTAAAGCTCAGTGGTACCTCGCAAAACAGGTTGCTGCCATCACGTTGGAAAATTTTGTGCTCTCGAACGTGCACCTGAACATAAAGATCGCCTGCTGGCGCTCCATTTTCACCCGCTTCACCTTCACCGGTTAAGCGAATGCGATCGCCGGTATCCACACCTGGTGGTATTTTGACCGACAAGGTTTTGGTTTTTTCAGTGCGTCCATGGCCATGACAGTTATTGCAGGGATCACTAATGATCTTGCCTTTTCCTGAACAGGTAGGACAGGTTTGCTGGACAGCAAAAAAGCCCTGACGCATTTGCACCTGGCCGTTACCATGACAAGTTGGACAGGTGGTCGGTGACGTCCCCTTCTTCGCGCCGGAGCCATGACAGACATCACATTCAACCAGGGTGGGTACGCGAATCTCAACGTCTTTACCACGCACCGCTTCTTCCAACGACAGCTCGAGATTGTAACGTAAGTCTGAACCCTGTCGTGCGCGAGACTGACGCCCGCCTCGACCGCCGCCAAAAATGTCACCGAATACATCGCCAAATATATCACCGAAATCGGCACTACCGCCAAAACCGCCTCCGCCGCGGTTAGGGTCGACGCCGGCGTGCCCGTATTGATCGTAGGCAGCACGTTTTCTCGGATCCATTAAGATTTCATACGCTTCCTGGATTTCTTTGAATTTCTCTTCGAGAGACTTGTCACCCTGTGTGCGATCCGGGTGATACTTCATCGCCAGTTTTTTATACGCTTTCTTAATCTCGCGTTCACCGGCGCCCTTCTCGACTCCCAGGACTTCGTAGTAATCACGTTTAGACATATCGGTTACTTTCCTACCCTTTCTTCATACCCTGTCCGGATATGTACTTTAACTGCTCTTTGGCGTCGTAAAGCTAAACAAAACAAAGGCGCAACAAGGCATTCCCTGCTGCGCCTAACTGATTTCGCCCGCCAGATTAACTGCCGAGCGAGTTTTCAGCTTACTTCTTATCGTCGTCTTTCACTTCTTCAAATTCAGCGTCAACAACGTCATCATCAGCTTTAGCGCTTGCCTCTTCCTGTGCGCCGGACTCAGCACCCGGCTGACCGGCTTTCGCTTGCGCCGCTTCCATCAGCTTACCTGACGCCTCAACCAATGCTTGCGTCTTAGCTTCGATAGCAGCTTTGTCTTCGCCTTTAACGGCACTTTCAAGGTCTGATAACGCAGACTCGATAGGTGCACGGTCCTCAGCACTGAGTGCATCGCCGACTTCGTCCAATTGCTTACGCGTTGCGTGAATCATGCCGTCAGCCTGATTACGCGTCTGAATAAGCTCTTCAAACTTCTTATCTGCATCTTTGTTGGCTTCGGCATCCGCTACCATTTTTTCGACTTCTTCATCGCTTAAACCAGAAGACGCCTTGATAGTGATTTTCTGCTCTTTACCCGTATCTTTATCTTTCGCTGATACGTGTAAAATGCCGTCAGCATCAATGTCGAAGGTCACTTCGATTTGCGGTACCCCGCGAGCAGCCGGACGAATTCCTTCCAGGTTAAACTGACCCAGAGACTTGTTGCCGGACGCTTGTTTACGCTCACCCTGAAGTACATGCACAGTTACTGCCGACTGGTTGTCTTCAGCCGTTGAGAAAGTTTGCGACTTCTTAGTCGGGATAGTCGTGTTCTTTTCGATCAATGCTGTCATCACGCCGCCCATGGTTTCAATACCAAGAGAAAGCGGGGTTACATCCAACAACAATACATCTTTAACATCACCAGCTAATACACCACCCTGGATTGCCGCACCTACCGCCACTGCTTCATCAGGGTTTACATCTTTACGTGGCTCTTTGCCGAAAAAGTCGGTTACGTATTTCTGAACCAACGGCATCCGCGTCTGTCCACCTACCAGAATGATATCGTGAATATCACTCACAGAAAGGTCTGCATCAGCAAGCGCTTTTTTAACTGGCTCAAGTGAATTTTTAACCATGTCTTCAACCAGAGATTCGAGCTTGGCACGCGTTACCTTAATGGCTAAATGCTTAGGGCCTGAACCGTCAGCAGTGATATATGGCAGGTTCACTTCTGTCTGCTGAGCTGAAGACAATTCGATTTTTGCTTTCTCACCGGCTTCTTTAAGACGCTGCATAGCTAATGGATCTTTACGTAAGTCTATGCCCTGATCTTTCTTAAATTCTTCAACCAGATACGTGATCATGCGGTTATCAAAATCTTCACCACCTAAGTGAGTATCACCGTTAGTGGCTAATACCTCGAAGGTGTGCTCACCGTCAACAACGTCGATTTCAATGATGGAAATATCGAAGGTGCCACCACCTAAATCATAAACCGCAACGACGTTGTCGCCTTTTTTCTTATCCATTCCGTAAGCTAGCGCAGCCGCAGTGGGCTCATTGATGATACGCTTAACTTCTAACCCGGCAATTCGACCCGCATCTTTTGTCGCCTGACGCTGAGAATCGTTAAAGTAAGCAGGTACCGTGATTACCGCTGCAGTTACTTCTTCGCCCAAGAAATCTTCGGCGGTCTTCTTCATTTTTTTCAAAACTTCAGCAGATACTTGAGGAGGAGCCATTTTCTGGCCTTTTGCCTCAACCCAGGCATCACCATTATCCGCCTTGGTAATTTTATAAGGCATGATGTCGATATCGCGCTGAACTTCCTTATCTTCCCAACGACGTCCAATCAGACGTTTGATGGCAAATAAAGTATTGTTAGGGTTTGTTACCGCCTGGCGTTTAGCCGGCTGTCCCACCAATGTTTCGCCATCATTGGTATAAGCAATGATGGAAGGCGTTGTGCGGTCGCCTTCAGCGTTTTCAATAACGCGCGGTTTGTCGCCGTCTAGAACTGCGACACATGAATTCGTTGTACCTAAATCGATACCGATGATTCTACCCATAACGTGTCTCCAATAAAATCGTACTTAATGCTGCATTGTGAGTGGGGTTATTCACTCACGATTTCAATAGTTACTAATGAAAAAAACTTCAATTAGGCCTCTGTATCAACGCCGCTGCTAGGTGCTCGTGATACCATTACCATCGCGGGGCGTAACAGGCGGCCATTGATTTCATAGCCTTTCTGCATAACAGCCATAACTGTGTTTGGCTCATGCTCTGCACTTTCCTGCATCGCCATCGCTTGATGAAGTTCAGGATTAAACTGTTCACCCTGGGGGTCAATTAATGTCATTCCAAACTTTTCGATAGTGGATAGAAACGACTTATGCGTCATCTCCACACCCTCAAGTAGGGGTTTGATCGCCTCGTTACTGGCATCACTCACTTCGATAGCGCGCTCAAGATTATCAATAACCGGTAGGAGTTCGCCGGCAAAACGCTCAAGTGCAAATTTGCGCGCCTTCTCCACCTCTGTTTCAGCACGACGGCGGGCATTTTCCATATCAGCCCGGGCACGTAACACGCTTTCCTGCTGTTCTTTGATAGTATTGTGCGCGTCATTCAATGCGTTTTGCAGTTCGTACACCTGTTGACTTACCTCGTCACGCATCTCAACGTCTGCTTCACCTTGTGCACCCTGAGCCGCGTCATTTTCTTCAGCAAGTTGCTCTACAGAGTCTACTGGTTGCTCTTCGGTCTGCGCCTGCTCATCACGCTTGTCACTCATGTTTACCTCCGGATAGTGCGATCATCGGCATAAAATTGCTTACGTTTAAATTTCATCGAAATGAACCTGCATAAAACAGGTTCAAAATCTGTGTTGGGCCTATTAATGGGGTTAGATTATAGGGCTTCAAGTGTGACCCTGAAATTTTTGTGGAAATTATACGGGGATATCGAAAGGGGTTACGTCTGGTCACTGGTCATGACGCGTTACTCAATTTGTGACAGAAGAGCTGGGGTCACCGTACCCTCCATTTTCTTGCTCTTAACAGTCGCTGAAATAACGGCGTTTTTTTAAGCCGGCTAAAAACAAAATTAGTTGCTGTCGCTAAAAATTTATTTTTGTTCAGGCCCTGCTGAATATTTTTTCTTAAGAATGACGCCGTGCTGTCGGTTGAATAAATGCGAAGTGTTGCAATAGGTTACTGTTGCATTTTTTGTCAGCAACAGTGCTTTTGGTCTGAACCAGCTGCTCCCGCTGCTCACAATGGGTATTTGGCTTTATAACAATGTATCGCTTAACTGCTTTTGCTTGACCTATAAATTCCAGTTTAATCCGCGTCGTCGACAAAACGACGAATAAATTTTTGAGGAAATGACTATGTTGAAAATTGTTAAAACTTCTATCGTCTTCGCTACAGCATCTTTAGTTTTTGCTGGTGCAGCACAAGCCAATATTGAATCTGAATTAGCCAACATCTGTAATATCGTGAAAGTAGACGATAAAGGTGAGCTGCGTAAAAAAATGAAAAAGGTGGAAACTGATTACCGCCTGAAACTACAAGATTATTACACTGGCATTTCTTGCGATGGGCAAAGCCTGTTACGTACTGCTTTTCTAAACAACGCAGTCGAGTCTGGTACCTTGCTGGTCAAGAAAATGCCTAAGAGCCAATTAAACAGCCCTGAGAATGACGGCAAAACGTTGCGAGCATGGGTTTCAGAGAATGGCTTGATGGATTCGGCTCTTGCTAGTGAATTAAACGACCGTATTTAGTTCGTTTAAAAATGACCGAATAAATTTTCGTTATAAGGTCAACATGGTCCCAGGTCCTTAACCTGGTTTTGATAAACGGCTTCCATAGGAAGCCGTTTTTTCATTTTTGCCACACCAGTGCATCCTATTTACAACTTCACACTCTATCTAATCGCAATAGCGAAAAGCCTTCCTCGGAATGCCAATAGACTAACCGCAAGCTGCAGAAAAATCGATAGAGGTTGTTCAGCCATAAACTACTGTCAGCAAAGTCGGTTTACCGGGAATTTTGAAAAAAGCATAAGAGAATTAATTTCAATACACATTGATTAAATTATGCTAGGTTGAAACGATAATAAAAAAAGCTGATTTACGCTAACGATGTTGACTCTCTGGACCGTCGGCCTGCTGGTTGTAGCCTATCTGGTCGTTTTATTTCTGATTGCATTCTGGGGCGAAAAAAACCTCAGGGATAACCAACAACACCCTGTTTTATACAGTCTGGGTCTTGGCGTGCACTGCACATCCTGGGCTTTTTTCGGCACTATCACGCAGGCATCTCAGTACGGCTGGGCGGTCGTGCCCACCTATTCTGGCATCATAGTGACAATGTTGTTAGGTTTCGGTGTATTGCGAAAAGTCAGTCGCCTTTGCCAGCAACACAATGTCAGTTCACTCGCCGATCTGATTGGACTACAGTACCGCAATAGCCATCTGTTGGCCGCCATTGTCTCACTTCTTTGTTTTATTGGGGTCGTTCCCTATATTGCGCTTCAATTGGATGCCATCACAGAGAGTATAAATTTAATAACCGGCTCTGACAGCACGGTGAACGCGGTGGGACTTTACGTAGCGGCGATAATGGCGCTGTTTGCAATCTTGTTTGGCACCCGAACGTTAAATCTCACCCGCAAGCATCCTGGTCTCCTCCTTACCATTGCAGCAGAATCGTTAATCAAGTTAATGGCGTTGTCAGCGGTAGGTATTTTCGTTTGTTACAGCTTGTATGATGGCGTGTTTGATCTGATTGCCCAGGCAGCCAGGTCGCCCAAAGGTCAACAGGTTCTATTTGCTGACGCAGCCCCCTGGGTTTACATCAGCCACATGTTGCTGGGGGTTTGTTCAATGTTCGTGCTCCCCCGTCAGTTTCACATGAATTTTATCGAACAAAATGGCGACAACGAATTACGTAAGGCGCGTTGGCTGTTCCCTCTTTACCTACTGGGTATGACGGTTTTTATCCTGCCAATTGCTTTGGCCGGACAGCTTTTATTAGACACCAACACCATTAAAACAGATGCGTTTGTACTTGCTTTACCAATTCAATTCGAGCAAACCTCAATCTCGATCATCGCATTTTTGGGTGGCATTTCTGCTGCGACCAGCATGGTCATTGTAGCGACATTGTCATTGGGTGTGATGATGGCGAATAATCTTTTCACACCCATATGGTTAAAGCTGGCATTTACCCGCGATCGTCAGGCATCAATGCAAGCCTCCAGCCTGCTAACTATTCGTCGGGTGACCATTATCGCTGTATTGAGTGTTGCGTACTGGTACCATATCAACGTGAGTCAGTCAGCACCGCTGGTTAAAACAGGCAGTGTGGCCATTGCTTTACTTGCGCAAATTTTTCCAATCATGATGTTTGGCTTGTACTGGCAGAAAAGTACTCGTCTTGCAGCCCAGTGCGCATTGATTGCTGGATTTATCTGCTGGGTAATGTGGTTGTTTTACCCTAGCCTCTTGTCCAGTTACTATTTCGATCCGCCGCTTACTGATACCGAATTGGCAAATGGTTTTATATTAAGCCTGGTCGTTAACTGTATTGTTTTTGTCTCAGTGAGTTTACTTATTCCACACCAAACCGCTACAAAATCCAATGAGCAGAAAGATCCCCCTTTCCCGGAACTGGCAATTCGCATTAAGGATCTGTTGCAACTCACTCAAAAGGTATTGGAGCCCGCCGCAAACGAGGCCTTGTTAAAACAACTTAACTACAGTGGGCAAACTGATACCTCTTCGGGGTTTGCCAGCCACACGCTACTGTTGAAAGTAGAAAAACTACTGACTGTTCAAGTGGGTAACCCCAGTGCCCGCATTTTGCTAACGGCGCTGGCAGATTCACAGCACGATACGATCCCGGACCTGGTTGAATGGGTAGAAGAGGCCTCACAGTCGTTTCAGTTTAACCATGAAGTGTTACAGTCATCGGTCGAAAATATTGAACAAGGTATCTGTGTATTAAATCAACAGCTGTGTCTGCTTGCCTGGAATCCCCGCTACGTCCAACTATTTGATTACCCTAAGGATTACTTGCAAGTGGGTATGCCCATCCAGACCCTGCTTCACTTTAATGCAGAGAGGGGACTGCTGGCGGCTGGCAGTGACGTAAATGCGGAAATAGAGAAACGGGTTAATTACATGCGTTCGGGTAGCCGTTATAAACATGTCCGCAAGCACAACAATGGTAAAGTGATTGAATTAAACGGTCACCCTCTTCCCGCGGGCGGATACGTGACCACTTATAGTGACATTACCGAATATATCCAGATTCAAGATGAATTGAAAGCGGCGAAAAATGACCTTGAACAACGGGTACAGCAACGCACACTGGAACTTCATCAGGCCAGACTGGAAGCGGACAAAGCCAATCAGAGTAAAACACGCTTTCTGGCAGCAGCTGGACACGATTTGATGCAGCCTTTTAATGCCGCGACATTATTTGCTTCAATGTTAGCGCAAAAAACCAGTGGTACCGAAACAGCGCAAATCGCCGAGGGACTGGTGAATTCTCTGAATAGCGCGGAGGGCCTGCTATCGATGTTACTGGATATGACAAAGTTAGAATCGGGCGTGCTGACAACCAGCATAACCGAATTTCCGCTGGACGACGTACTGGAACCCCTTGCAACCGAGTTTTCTATTATTGCACAACAAAAGTTGCTGAATCTCAATTACGTTCGCACTAACGTGTGGGTGCGTTCTGATAAAAATCTGTTACGTCGTATTATTCAGAATCTAATCTCCAATGCTATTCGTTACACACGCGCTGGCGGCATCCTTGTTGGTGTCAGACGTTGCGGAGTGAACTCCATCAACATTTGTGTCATCGACAGCGGCCCCGGTATTCCCAAACATCAGCAAAAGGAAATCTTTAACGAGTTTCATCAGCTCGAGGGCAGTGAAGGAAATCAGGGCTTGGGCCTGGGGCTGACCATTGTTGAACGCATCAGCCAGTTATTAGATCACACGATCATATTGGACTCAAAGGTCAATCAAGGAACGCAATTTTCGGTAAATGTGCCAAGGATTGCTGCTCCTGCTGTTTTAAGTCACGGCCATGCCACCAAAAAAGCAGTACACCAGATCGTTGCCCCACTTGCGGGAGACACGGTTCTGGTGCTCGAGAATGATCCTCAAATTGTCACGGCTATGACAGCATTACTCACTGATTGGGGAGCGCAGGTGATTGCCGCCACCAGTTTGACACAAGCCCTGGCGAGAAGCCCGGTCGCCCCCACCATGATGTTACTGGACTACCACCTGGATCACGGTGAAACTGGCACGCATGCGGCTTGTCAGCTAAGAAAACATTGGCAACAAGCGGTACCAGGAATTCTGATAACGGCTAATCGCAATGAGGGTATTCGAGAAGAAGCCGACTCGGCCCAGCTGGGTTACTTGCCCAAACCCATCAAACCGCTAGCGCTTAAGCAAAAAATCAGAGAACTGGTGGCGTCACGCTAATACCGTTGTGCAGCTACATGGTTATTCAACATGCTTATCGCTTGGGATTTGATGGATTAACCAATAGCCGACACTCATGGCAATTACCACCACGCCAATGCCGTAAACGTATTCGGGCGAAACCTCTGCAAAATCGAGCACGATAACTTTTCGGGCGATGGCCATAAGCGCCGTGGCCATTACAATTTTTACGTGAATGACATCTTCTCTGAGGTAAATTGTGATATTAATCAATATCTCAATCGCAATAAGAACCGCCATAAAGGCCCCGAACGAGGCCAGCATATCGGAAATGGTCAGAATAAACGTGGGGGGCGTGATGAGTTTCTGATAGATCGTCCAGCCTACATCAATTACCCCCATCACAATGACCAACGCCATCAAAATTGCAAGTAGTCTCACCATCACTCTAACAACGGTATAAATTCGGGAGATCAGTGGGTCGTCAGTTTTTGCTTTCATTTTTGTCCCTGATTAAAAGAGGATGTTTTTTTAGCATTACAGCGATACAAAATGATTGAACCTACTATTGCTGATAACACTGAGCCAAACAGTACGCCTACTTTTACATTTTGCTGATAATCCAGACTCTGTTGTTCAAATGCCAGAGTACCGATGAAAAGACTCATGGTGAAACCGATACCGCATAGCAATGAAACACCATAAACCTGCAACCAGTTTGTGCCGGTCGGAAGCTTCGCCAACCCCATTTTAACGACGAGCCAGCACACTGTGAAAATGCCCACCTGTTTGCCGACAAATAACCCAAGTGCAATACCGACAGTGATTGAGCTGAAGAGATCTTCCATGCCCACATCAATCAGACGTACCCCGGCATTTGCAAAAGCAAACAGAGGCAGCACAAAATAGGCTACCCACGGATGAAGTGTATGCTCAAGGTGAGGAAGCATAGGCTGGTCGTCCTGGTTCTTTAGTTTTAACGGAATAAACCAGGCTAACGCAAATCCGGCCAGTGTTGCATGTACCCCAGATTTTAGTACTGCAGCCCACACCACTACACCAATCAGAATGTAGGCTGCCTGACGTCTGGAGTTGAATCGATTGAGGATGAAAAGACACACCAGGCCTACAAATGCGACTTGTAAGGAAAGGGCAGACAGCTCCTGAGAATAAAACAGTGCGATGATAACGATAGCACCAATATCGTCAAAAATAGCCACGCTCAATAAGAACAATTTTAAGGTGGTTGGCAGCTTATTGCCTATCAGCAGGAAAATGCCCAGCGCAAACGCAATATCAGTGGCTGACGGAATAGCCCACCCTTTAACGGCAATTGCATCGTCGACGTTTAGCCCGTAATAAATAATGGCAGGGAAAATGATTCCTGCAATAGCAGCAACCCCGGGGAAAACCACTTGTGAAAAATCTGAAAGGTGGCCTTCTAATAGCTCGCGCTTAATTTCCAGACCTATTAGAAAAAAGAAGATGGCCATCAAGCCATCGTTAACCCACAGCAATAGGGGTTTAGCGATTTCAAACGCACCAAACTTAACGATAACGGGAATATTGAGGAACTGATTGTACTCCTCATGTAGCGACGTGTTGGCAAATACCATCGCCAGTGCTGCAGCAAACACAAGAATGACGCCACCAGCGGCTTCATGTTTTAACCAATCGTTGACAATACGGATCATTTAAAATCCGATTCCCATTTAGCTATTCATAGAACAATAGTAGCTGAATAACTTTCATTTAGATCAACGATCAATGGTTTACAAATGGGAATTACCCCTGTGTTCGTTAAATCAATATCACAGTCCAGCTCTTTTTCTCTTAAAGGTTGCCAATATCGAAAACATCTCGATGTATGCCTGACAATGTAAAGCGTGACAGCGGATAAGAGGCCGACACTCCCATATTATATTTACGATGTTCAGGTCCAGTGAAAGCGCTTGTTGAGATGTGCACTCTTTATTTATTACCCATTAGCTGTTTGAAAATGATCCCCGCCTGGGTGCGGTTGATCACGTTCAATTTGCGCAAAACCGCCGACACATGTTGTTTCACGGTGGACTCAGAAATCGTTAAGTGATAGGCAATCTGCTTATTTAACAACCCATCGGAGATGAGCTTTAACACGGTGAATTGGTGCGGCGTTAATTGCGCCATGCGATGCGCAAAGTCGCTCTGTTCATCGTCTTGCAGTTCTGATAATGCATTACTGATGTTATCGGGTAACCACTGCTCGCCCTCAATAATTTTTTTCACCGCATCACTAAGCATTGGTAGTGGTGTAGATTTTGGTATATAGCCACTGGACCCCAGGTCGATTGCTTTGCGGATTAAATCCGGACTCTCTTCAGCCGACACCATCACCACAATAACGTCAGGAAAACAGGCCCTGATTTCGCTTAATCCAGTCAACCCTTCATTTCCCGGCATATTAATGTCTAAAAAAACAATCTCGATCTCTGTGTCAGATTTAAGTCGTGCGTGGGTTTGCGGGTAAGAGTCTGCTTCAATAAGGTTGTCGCCTACGATATCCGCTAGCGCATAATGCATGGCAGCACGGAAAAGAGGATGGTCATCGGCAATAAGTATTTTGGGACGCATGGGAATACAGAATTCTTTTTTTACACTGTGGAGAAACTGCGCGTAAATTGCAAGCGGTAAAAGAAAGGGCGGCTAATGCCGCCCCATCAGGGTCATGTTAAAACCGATAACCAACGGTTAAATGCACCGTACGTGGATCGCCATAGTAGCCAATCAGGGTAGTATCACCCCCTAAGCCAGGACCAAAACCACCGCCTTCGAGGGGAACAACGAAATCGTAGCCTCCCACCAGGTATTCTTCGTCGGTCAGGTTTTTGGCGTGAATGCCACCATACCAGTTACCGTCCTGACTTTCCCAGGTCACACTTAAGTTAACCATGCCATAAGCATCCTGTTGGATCAGGTCACTGGTTTCAAATAAGAAGTAGTCATCACGGTAGTAATAATTGGCGTTAAAGATGAAGTCGCCAATATCACTTTCAAACAGATAGCTTGCACTGACGTTCAAGGTGTTTTCCGGTGTACTCGCCGCGGCAATAATAGGAGGTACTGCATTGTTTTCTTTGATTTCAAAATCAAGATAACCATAAGCCACATCAAATTGTAAATTATCCGAAGCGACATAGGTCATTTCAATTTCAGCACCCTTTGCGGCGGTTCTTGCAGCGTTTCGCAAGCGTTGATTCAACGCAGTCGGATCGCTCAAATCACTGCCAATACCAATGTACTGACGATCGTTGTGATCGTAGGAGAACAAAGTGACGTTCATACGCAAACTGTCTGTCAGATCACTTTTCACACCCAATTCGTAGGAATCAACAATTTCAGGCTCCACACCCGGCTCATTGGTGGTTGCACGAGGGTTAAACGTACCTGACTTAAAGCCTTGCGCATAGCTGGCAAAAAACATAGTGTCACGGCTCATCATATATTCCACCCCGACCCGCGGCGTAAATTGTGACCAGCTCTCAACTGCAGGACCATCAAACACCCCATCGCCATCAGGATCGTTACCTAGCACCTGAGGTACTAACTCGCCTTCCGGGCGCACAAAGCCATCGATCCAGCCTGAGTATGGATACAGATTATAGAAAACCAGACCATTATTAACGTTCGCGGTTTTTTCTTCATCAGTATATCGCGCACCCACGGACACAGATAATTGCTCAGTTATGTCGTAACTGACCTGCGCGTAAGCCGCCCAGCTTTCACTGTTATTACAACCACTGACTTCGCGGGTCAGGCCGGGTGTACCAAAAGCCGCGCGGCCCAGAACGCCAAGTATGGCGTCAAAATTGCCGCAGGACTCGCCATCGTAATAATACAAACCAGACACAAGTGTAAAATCGGTGTCTACATAGTTAACCTGAAGCTCGTGGGTGTCGTTAGAATCGTCGTACTCAGCAGGCACGTCAAAAATATCCAACGCCGTGTTATCAAAGTCGATATTGGTGGGCGAATAGCTTTCCCGATGCGAACCGATATATTTCAGTTCCAGTGCATCGGTCATATTGTATTGTGCAAGCCAGCTGTAGCCCTCCAGCTCTACTTTGTTCCAGGTAGGTAAACTGGTGTACGAATCATATTTTGAATCGGGCACGGGCGCGTCAGTCAACACGCTGGGTAATAGACGGTACCCCCCCTTGGCATTGGAGTCGTCCTCAGTCTTATCCCAGCCCAGGCGGAAGAAAAGATCATCAGAAGGACGAATTTCCAGGGTCAATCGACCCGCCCAAAGGTCTTTGTTGTAGTTTTCACGATCCTGATCAGGCAATGCAGATTGAAGATACTGACCGAAACCATCGCGATTTAAGTTGGCATAGCCAAAGCCTAAATAAACGGTGTCCTCGATAATGGGAACCTGGCCGGTTAATTTCATGTCGCGCTGACTGTAGCTTCCTACTGTAGCCTCAGCAGTAAATTGGGTGTCACCCGACATTTCTTTTGTAACATATTTTACTGCACCACCAATGGTATTCTTGCCATACAGCGTTCCTTGTGGACCACGTAACACTTCAATTCTTTGCACGTCAAGGAGATCCAGCACGGCACCCTGTGGACGCGCCATGTAGACATCATCTATGTAAATACCCACCCCTGGCTCATAGCCCCAGAGCGGATCCTGCTGTCCTAGTCCCCGAATAAACGCTGTCAACGTTGAATTGGTACCACGACTGGTTTGCAACGTTGTGTTCGGTGAAAATTGCTGGATTTCGGTCAGCACACTAATGCCCTTTTCAGACAACTCACCGGCACCAATCGAGGTGATCGCCACCGGCACTTCCTGCAACGACTCAGTCGTTTTTCGTGCGGTAACTTCAATTCGTTCAAGCTTTTTTTCGTTATCAACGGCAGCCGTCTGCTCTTGGGCAGTGGCCATAGGAGCGCTGAAACAGGCAATCGCGACAGCGCTTGCGCACAGTGTCTTGTTAAAGCCTCTGGCGTGTTTTAATGTGTGTTGCATATCGGTTCCCTATTCGTTTTTGTTTTAATAAGGCTAATCGGGTTGTTTTATTTTCGCTGGTACAACGGTAACGACAGCATCGAAACTGAGTACTTCTGCATTCACTTTAAAACAAGCGATATTTTTTTTATGTAGTACCATCGTACTATGGGCAAGTGTCTGAGTTCACTTCACAATTTACTCAAATTCTGACTATCTGTCTCTTACAGATAACGAGAATAACAATAAGCGGAATACACTATGTTAAGTTTGATAGGCCTGATAGGCGGTCTGGTTTTACTGATTATACTCACCATACGTGGAATGAATCTATTCATCGCAGCGCCGTCCTGTGCGCTGATAGTTGCACTCACCAGTGGTTTGCCCGTATTTGTCGGCGACAATAATTTCGTCGAAACCTACATGAGTGGCTTCTCTGGCTTCATCGCCAGTTGGTTTTTCATGTTCTTGTTGGGGGCCATTTTCGGTAAGTTCATGGAAGATACCGGCGCTGCTGACTCGGTCGCCCGCTGGATTGTTGGCAAGTTGGGCTTTAAGCACGCGGTGTTAGCCGTGGTCATGGCCTGTGCAATCCTGACCTACGGTGGCGTCAGCGTATTTGTGGTCGCTTTTTCTGTGTACCCCATGGCGTTAAGCCTGTTTAAAGACGCTAACCTGCCCAGACGTTTCATACCTGCAACCTTAGCCTTTGGCTCAGTAACATTCACCATGACCTCAGCCGGGTCGCCCGAAATCCAGAACTGGATCCCGATTAAATATTTAGGTACATCCCCTTTTGCTGGCTGGGAAGTCAGTCTAGTAGTGGCGATATTTATGGCCACCTTTGGCTATTGGTGGCTTAAAAAAATGATTGGCAAGGCCATTGCCAATGGTGAGGCGTTCGATAGCAGAGAGCATGATCCACACATTCCAGAACGCGACTACCCGCATCCCATAACCGGCTTAATTCCATTGTTTGTTGTACTTATTATCTCGTTTACGCTACACGAAGCGCTGGCGCAACTTGCCTTGATTGTCGCTCTGGGTGGTGGCGTGTTAACGATAATGCTGATTAACTACAAGCATTTCCACAATATGCCGCAAGCGATCAACCTTGGCACAACGGGGGCGTTGGTGGCCATTGGTAATACCGCAGCGGTAGTCGGCTTTGGCTCAATCGCAAAAAGCACGCTGGCTTTTCAACAAACCGTAGAACTGATGACGCAGATCCCCGGTAACGAGTTAATCGGTGCAGCGATTGCGGTCAGTGTGATTGCAGGCTTAACGGGTTCAGCATCGGGTGGACAAGCAATTGCCTTGCCTCTGGTTGCTCCGCACTATCTTGATCAAGGCGTTGAGCCAGAAGAACTTCACCGAATCGTGTCCATATCTTCTGGCGCGCTCGACTCTTTGCCGCATAACGGTTACGTGGTTACCACTATACGCGCCATTTGTCAGGAGACTCATAAAGCGGCCTACAATGCGGTGGCTGCGCTTACAGTGGTTGTGCCTCTTATCGGTCTGGCGATGGCAATCGGTCTGTTTTCAATAATGTAAGGTCTCCCATGGAAAAAATAGTTTTTATCTGTCTTATCCTTTGCCTGTCTGCTGTTACTGAGGCCAGACCCGCAAAAGATGAACTGTTAGTTGAAAAGCAGACCTTTACTACTCAGGAGTTTGCTTTGTTCAATGGCGAAGTATTGCCTGAAGTAAAAGTGGGTTGGGAAAGCTACGGCAAGCTCAACACGGATAAAAGCAATGTCATATTAATTACCCATTACTTTACCGGTACCTCACACGCCGCGGGTAAGTACCACCCGGATGATCCAGCACCGGGTTACTGGGACGCCATCATCGGCCCCGGCAAAGCGATTGACACCAATAAGTTTTTTGTTATCAGTGTCGATTCACTGGCCAATCTGAATGTTTTTGATGAAAACGTAGTGACCACAGGACCTGCCAGCATTAATCCGGCAACCAACAAACCCTGGGGAACCGACTTCCCGGTTGTCACCATTCGCGATTTTGTCAACATTCAAAAAGCCGTCTTGCAAAGTCTGGGGATTGACTCACTACATGCCGTGATTGGGCCCTCAATGGGCTCAATGCAGGCGCTTGACTGGGCAGCGGCTTACCCTGAAATGGTTGAGCGGGTAATTTCTGTGATCGGTTCAGGTGAAAGTGATGCCTGGACGACCGCCCTGTTAGAGCAATGGACCATACCGATAAAATTAGACGCAAAGTGGAATAATGGTCACTATTCTCTTAATGATATACCCAAGGCGGGTTTAACTGCGGCTCTGATGCTGATTACCCAGCAGGCATTAACCCCGGAATTTTTCAATAACCAGGGCAAGCAGTTAAATTACATGCCATTGGAATCTGCACCGCTTAACAGTATTGCAAGTTCACACAGCATCGTCGACTGGTTACGGCAACGCGCAGCAGCGCGCGCAGAAAACATGGATCCCAATTCACTGCTTTATCTGGCGCGTGCCTGTCAGCTTTACGTGGCAGGTCATGATAATTCACTTGCGAAAGGGCTTAAAAAAGTCACTGCCCCCAGTCTTTTCTTACCTTCCTCAAGCGATTTGCTGTTAATGCCTTATTTGGCAGACAGTCCAAACCAACAGTTAGGCCAATCAAGCAAATTACTTACGCTGGAAGGTCAATTAGGTCATCTTGAAGGCGTATTGAATATTCAGCAGCACGCGAAGACGATCACTACATTTTTAACTCACCCTGTCAGGTAACCTTATGATGAAGATGGCGCACCTTACGTTACTGTCAGCGATGTCAATGTCGCTGAATGCTTTAGGACAAGACACCTTGCCTGAATTGAATCTGGATTTGTCTGATATGACGGTTTCCGGGTTATCTTCGGGCGGCTACATGGCAACGCAATTTCATGTCGCCCACAGCGACACGGTAAACGGTGCCGGTGTGATTGCGGCAGGCCCTTACTATTGTGGGCAGAACGATATTACCGTGGCCCTGAACCAATGTGTCAGCAAAATGGAAGAACCGGTAGATCTGTCTTCGTTGAATCAATCCGCCGCGTCCTGGGCAGAACAAGGCAAAATTGCGCCACTGGAAAATCTCAAAGGCGATAAAGTCTGGTTATTCCATGGAAGCAAAGATACCAAAGTGACGGCTGAGGCGTCTGATTTATTGAGCCAGCAATATCAACAATGGGCCGGTGAACAGAATGTCACCTACATTGACAACAAGCCTTTCGCACATTTATTTCCCACCAGAGAAAAAGGAGGGTCATGCTTGTCATCCGATGCGCCCTATCTGGGCAACTGCGATTATGATGCGGCAGGTGAAATGCTAACCTCAATTGTGGGCAACCTAACGCCACCATCTACTGAACTCTCCGGTCAGGTGGTTTCGTTTAGTCAACCAGAGTTAGCCGGTGAGGCGGCCAAAACCATGGCCCAGACTGGCTACACCTACATTCCCAAAAGCTGCGCAGAAGGGGCTGAATGTAAGGTCCACATCAGTTTCCACGGCTGTAATCAATATGCTGAAGCAGTGGGCAGCGAATACGTAAAGAATACCGGCCTTAATGAATGGGCGGACTCGAATAATATGGTAGTGGTGTATCCGCAAACGAAAAAATCCATGTTTATGCCATTAAACCCCCAAGGCTGCTGGGACTGGTGGGGTTATACATCAGCAGACTACGCGACCGCCGAGGGCCACCAGATCCAGGCAGTCATGACCATCGTCGAAAAGTTAAACAGCGGAAGCAACCATGAATAAAAGAAACATTCTCATCACCGGCAGCGCCAGCGGTATCGGGTTTGGTATTGCAGAACACCTGGCCACGCAGGGACACCACGTGGTGCTGGCCGACATTAATCTCGACGCGGCGACTGCGGCCTGTGACAAATTAATCGCAAAGCAGTTAAGTGCCGCCCCTATTGCGCTTGATGTCAGCAATGCTGATCAGGTGCGCAAAGCCGCTGAAAGCTTGGCAGCTACGCCTATTGATATTTTAATTAACAATGCCGGCATTCAGCATGTGGCAAAACTTGAAGCCTTTCCAGCGGAAAAGTGGCAGCAGCTAATTAACGTGATGCTGGTTGGCCCTGCCCTGCTTACACAGGCATTCTTACCCGGTATGCGTGAACGCAATTTTGGCCGTATCATTAACGTCGGTTCCATTCACTCGGTAATTGCATCGCCGTTCAAATCGGCCTATGTCGCCGCCAAACACGGCTTGCTGGGCTTCGCCAAAACCGTCGCGCTAGAAACCGGTGATTGTGATGTCACGATTAACACATTGTGTCCTGCCTATGTGAAAACGCCGTTAGTCGAACAGCAGATAAAGGCTCAGGCCGAAGAAAACGGTATATCTGAAGAAGAGGTGATTAACAAAATCATGTTAGAGCCCATGCCGAAAAAGGCCTTTATCAGTATTGATGAATTAGCGGCTACGGCGAGCTTTCTCATTAGTGATCACGCACGTAACATTACCGGCCAAACTATGATCCTGGATGGTGGCTGGACCGCACGCTAACACTTCCTACTTTCCATTCAAATGTGCTAATGTCCAAGGTAGAACACTGATTTTATTACGGACATCAGCACCTTAATGTTATATAAAACTGTTGGTTTGATTGGCAAACCCAGCCATGAAGCGATTCATGACAGCCTCGATGAACTGATCACCTACCTAAAAAAGAAGGGGTGTGAAATTCTGATAGAAGAAAGCCTTGCTGCTGAGATGGACGATGTACACAGTCAATTTGCCAATTTGGTCACCATTGGTAAACAGGCTGATCTGGCTGTGGTTGTGGGGGGTGACGGTAGCATGTTAGGTGCCGCGCGCGTGTTGTCACGCTTCGATATTCATGTAGTGGGCGTCAACCGTGGAAATTTAGGCTTTCTAACTGACATCAACCCTGATGAAATCACCTCACAATTGGATCTGATTTTCGCTGGTGAAACCGTGGTGGAGCAGCGCTTTCTGTTAGAAGTGGGGGTTTATCGTCATGAACAGCTCAAAAGCAACAATTGCGCTGTAAACGAAGTGGTGCTTCACCACGGTAAAGTGGCCCATATGATGGAGTTTGAGATTTATATTGACGACCAGTTTGTGTTCAGCCAGCGCTCAGACGGATTAATTGTCGCAACTCCCACCGGTTCTACTGCCTATTCTCTTTCTGGCGGCGGCCCCATCATTATGCCGCGACTAGATGCGTTGACACTGGTGCCCATGTTCCCGCATACGCTGAGTTCCCGCCCCATAGTGGTGGATGCCAACAGTGAAGTTTCTATGCGCGTATCCAAAGTGAACAGTGACAGTTTACAGGTCAGTTGTGACAGTCATATCGTTTTGCCTGTACTGCCAGGCGATGAAATTCGCGTACGCAAAAGTGCCGATACGCTGGCATTGGTTCATCCCAAGGGGTACAACTATTTTAATGTGTTACGTAACAAGCTGGATTGGGGTAGCAAGCTGTATTGATGCGTTTAAATTAAAAAGCACAGTAAACATGGGTAATTGATAAACTGTAGCTCTTGTTTCGTCTGGCATCATCCCCACAACGTATTGTTATCAGACAATATAATTCGGGACATTTTATGGCAGTTTACAAGCAATTAGTACTTAAGCAGCGCCCTACCGATGGCAAAATCGGAAAGCACTTATTCACCCTCAAAGAACAACCTATTCCTTCGCCCGGTGAGGGTGAAATGCTGATCAAACAAACTTACATGTCGCTGGATCCGGCGATGCTGGGCTGGATGAGCGAAGATAAAGAGAGCTATATCCCGCCGGTTGAAATTGGTGAAGTGATGCGCTCCAGCGGCGTGGGCGAAGTGGTTGAATCAAATCACCCGGACTTTAACGTTGGCGACAAAGTCATGGGCATGACCGGCTGGCGGGAGTACCTGATAAGCGATGGACAAGGCTTTAATAAATTGCAGCCCGGTGTCACCGAAGAAATGGCGTTGTGTGTGTTTGCCCTGCCCGGCCTGACTGCAACCACGGGCTTATATAATTTCGGTGAGCCCAAAGCTGGCGAAACACTCGTTGTCACGGGTGCTGCCGGTTCAGTAGGTTCAATTGTAGGCCAGCTTGCGAAGGCTGATGGCTTGCGGGTAATTGGGGTGGTCGGCAGCGATGAGAAAGCGGACTGGATCGTTAACCAATTAGGCTTTGATGGCGCTATTAATTACAAAAAAGATGACCTGAAAGCAAAACTTGAAGAGCTAACGCCTGATAAAGTGGATGTGTTTTTCGAAAATACCGGCGGCCCAATCCAACAGCTCATATTCAATCGCATGAATGCGCATGGTCGTATCGTAGTGTGTGGCATGATTGCCGACTACCAGGCAGAAAAGCCTTCTGCTGGCCCGAACTGGATACCGCTGATTAAAAAGCGCATTAATATTCGTGGTTTTGCCATGCCGGATCATTGGAACGAGATTCCGCAACTACTGCAAAAACTGACCCCGTACGTTCAGCAAGGTAAAATTCAATACCGGGCGCACACGATTGAAGGGTTGGAAAATGCAGTCGATGGCCTCAACATGCTGTTCGAAGGTAAAAATACCGGTAAGATGTTGTTGAAATTATAGTGGTCTACCTTCTCCCACCATGAGTAGGGATAGCTGTTCCCTACTCGTTATTATGCGCATATCCAATCATTGCGAACAATCTAGGTAAGCCAAATTATTCCAGCGTTTCTCTACTTCGATTTAACATTTCGGCACCTAAGGCAATTTCTTTTAATTCGAACGTCAAATCGCGGATGGGGAATGCACGTATATTTGCCAGCACTATCACGGTCAACTCATCGTCTGTATAGCGATGCAGATTTGAGTAAAATCCATCCATAGAGCCACCATGACGAGTCAGCGTCCCTGTGTTTTCGCTTACCCTCCGTTGATACTCTCTGATACGAAAACCATAGCCGTAATTGCCTAACGCACTTGACTCTTCTTTGAAGGCTAACTGAATAATTTCCTGTGAAAGAAAATCATCACCATATAACGCTTGGTCCCATTTAAGCAGATCACCGACGGTTGAGTAAATATCACCCGAACCCAATGCGTAAGATACAATGTTCTCATCATTCTTCACGCCGAAAAAACCTTTTCTGTATCCTTTCGCTCTATTAGCAGGGAGCTGGTTTAATCGTTCTACCCCGGAGTTGGCCATCCCCAAAGGCACAAAAACCAAATCTTTCATCGCTTCCGGATAGTTTTTGTCGGTTACGTTTTCAATCACCATTGCTGCAAGGTGGTAATTCAGGTTTGAATATTGGTACGAAGAGCCTGGAACAAAAGACAGCCTAGATTGGTTAATGATGTGCAGAATTTCCTTTGATGACACATCTTTGTTTTCGAACTGAACCAACCTTTCTAAATGAGGTAATAAACCAGACTGATGTTTTAACAACAGATGCAAGGTGAGCCCTTCAGCAAGCGCTGGATTAAGTTCGCGAATATACGTTTGGACTGGTTTATGTAAATCAAGCTTGCCCAATTCCACCAGCTTAAGTATGGCGACGGCGGTAAACGATTTGGTAAGTGAGCCGATTAAGAACTGATTATTGACAGTGTTGAGTATTTTCCCTTCAATATCTGCGTAACCATATGCTTTTTTGAAGACCACATTTTCTTTTTGAGCGACTAAAACTACGCCTTGAAACTGCTCTTGCTCGACGTAACTCTTTACATGTTGATTTAGTTTTTCAGATAAGGAAAGCGCGTCGCTAGCGTTCGTCTCTGCTAGCGAAATTAGGATTAAAAATAACACAAACCTGAGCTTAAACATGCATCCTTCCTTGAATAGTCCTGGTACTACTTAATTTTGCCAGGTGTCGTATTTATTGGTGAAGATTAAGGATTTTAGAAGTAAATTAATCCTGCATTCAGACAGAGTCACTCATTTTTAAGGTGAGTAGAAAATAAACTGGTTTTCAGCCAGCTGGAAACTTAGCTAACGCATCTTTGGATGCGCGGTAGGGAGAAAACTGAACTTGTGGCAGTGTCACAATTGCTGCAGCGGTCGAGGTTTATGAAGTCATCGTTAGCTTGTTTACTGTAAGATACAACATAAATAGTTAAAAAATCACTTTACAAACACTCACTACTGTATATATTTACACTTACTGTATATTTATAAAGTATTGTGGGTATATGTTAGTTCATCTTTCAGTCAAAAACTTCGCTATTGTCAAGCAGCTCTCAGTGAGTTTTGAACAAGGCATGACGGCAATAACCGGTGAAACCGGTGCTGGTAAGTCCATTGCTATTGATGCACTGAGCTTGTGTTTAGGTGCACGCGCTGACGCCAACGCGGTCAGAAGTGGCGCTGAGAAAGCTGAAATTGTTGCACATTTTTCACTGACTGATAACCAACCAGCCATTAATTGGCTGGATGAGCTGGAACTACTTTCTGAAGAGGTCGCTGATGGCTGTTTCATTCGACGAGTCATTTCCCGTGAGGGGCGCTCTAAAGCTTTTATCAATGGTTCACCGGTTTCTTTACAGCAGTTAAAGCAGCTGGGCCAATATTTTATATCCATTCATGGGCAAAATGCGCACCTGCAGCTGCTTAAAGAAGATCATCAACGTCATCTGGTGGATAGTTTTGCCAAACACGATGGCTTACTTGTCGCTGTTAAACAGGCTTACCGCGACTGGCAATCAATAACATCAGAATTCTCCCGGTTGCAAAGCGAAGCACAGACCCGCATTGATCGTCAGCAACTTTTAGCTTATCAGGTGGCTGAACTCGATGAGTTTGGTCTGGCGGAAGATGAGTTTGCAGAACTCGAAGTGGAACACAAACGCGTCAGCAATAGTCAGGCGTTACTTGAAGAAGCGCAACATAGTGTTTTCACTCTATATGAAAATGATGAAGGCAATGCATTAGCAATGATCCAAAGTGCCTTGGACGGTCTGGAACAGCTACAGGAAAACGACGCCAACCTGACGCCAGTTGTCTCCATGCTAAGTGAAGCATCGATACAAATAGAAGAAGCCGCCAAAGAGTTGCGACGTTATTGCGATAGATTCGATCTGGACCCTGAAGCGATGCAGGAAATTGAAGCCCGTTTTGCTAAAGCTATGGAGCTATCCAGAAAGCATATGGTTGCACCTGAAGATTTGTATTCTCATCATCAGACCATTTTAACTGAGCTTAATGCGCTTCAGGCCGATGAGTCGAAGTTAGAAGGCATGCAGCAGCAGGTTGATGATGCATGGTCACATTATTGCACTCAGGCGACCCAGCTCTCTGAATCACGTCTGGTTGCGGCGAAAACCCTGGCTTCGCAGGTAGAAAAGCAGATTAAACAAATGAATATGCCACACGCCATCGTGAGTATCGATGTGACTCAACGTGAAGAGGCGCGTCCGACGCCCAGTGGCGTAGATGAGATTTCCTTTAAGGTATCCACCAACCCTGGTCAAGGCTTAGAGAAGCTGGAAAAAGTTGTCTCGGGTGGCGAGCTCTCTCGAATAGGGTTGGCGGTTCAGGTGATTGCGCAGGATAGTCAGGTGACACCTACCATGATTTTTGACGAAGTAGATGCGGGAATAAGTGGCCCTACGGCATCGATTGTTGGCAATTTATTACGTCAGCTTGGGCGCAAATCTCAGGTTATGTGCGTTACCCATTTGCCTCAGGTGGCGGCGCAGGCACACAATCAACTATTTGTAACCAAAGTGAGTACTGAAAATCAGACTGAAACTCGCATTCTTCCGTTAACTAAACAAGATCGCATAGATGAGTTGGCGCGACTGCTGGCAGGCGACAAAGTTACTGATTCAGCATTAGCCAACGCCCGAGAATTGTTGAAAAGTGTCGAATCGAACTAATAAGCAGTTGATTGGTCCTATCGTACGGGGTAGCATGCTTCCCCGCTAAAATAGAAAATTAACGATAAGGCTAGTCCGCGGATCTGTATATCATGAAGTTGTTGCAATCACTGTTATTAATTACGTTTATAAGCGGCCTTGCAGGCTGCACAGACTGGATATATCGCATTGATGTTCCTCAGGGGAATTTTCTTGAGGAGAAAGACGTCAAAAAGTTACGTATAGGCATGACTAAGGAACAAGTCATTTACGTGTTAGGCCGTCCGGTTGTGAAGGACTCTTTTAACCATGATACGTGGTATTATGTTTACGACATGAAACGCGGAATGAGCAAACGCGGTGAAGATTTTCAAAAACGGCTCATTATCCAATTTGACGATGATAGAATTGCTAGCGTTGAGGGCGACTTCGAGCTTTCTGAAGAATTTGACACACCATTAGACGAATAATCCTCCATTTTTGGCCTGAAATGCCAAGTTTTGGCATTTCAGGCTACTTTCAGCTTTTCTATCTTTTCAGCAAATCCTAACATTTTGATTTTAAAGTGATTAATTTTTGGCATACGGTCTGCTAAAGTTTGATACAAATTCAAACTTATAAAGTGAACATCCAGGACGTTTTATGCACCTAAAATTACTATCTACTCTCTTCGTTGCAGCCTCGTTGAGTGGTTGTATTGTTCATGTGGGCGGCGACTATCGTGATAAACCAGGCAGTTCAGTTAGTACAGTACTCGGCGGCATTGATATTGATGAAGGGCACTCAGTAGGCGACCTTTCCACAGTTAATGGTGGTATCGAGTTGGCAAGTAATGTTATCGCCAGGGATGTCGATACCGTTAACGGGGGTATTGAGATGGGCGATAATGTCACTATAGAAGATGCCAGTGTGGTAAATGGTGATATTGAAGCAGGCACTAATCTCCATGTTAATGGTGATGTGACCACCGTAAACGGTGACGTGAACTTTGAGTCAGGTGCAAACATTAAAGGTAATATAGAAACGGTAAATGGCGATATTCAATTGACTGGCGCGACCGTTGGCAGGGATATTACCACCCACAACGGCGATATTGAGCTTGCTGATGCAACGGTGGTAAAAGGTAACATCATATGGGAAAAGCGTGATGATGATAGCTGGTTGCGAAACGACAATATCCCCAGGTTGAGAATCAGTGCAGACAGCGTTGTTGAAGGTGAAATCATGCTCTACCGCGAAGTTGAGTTAATTTTAGAAAACGCCTCGCTGAACGATAAAGTCCGTCGTCTTTACTCCGACGAATAGCCCGACCAAAACTTGTAATATACAAATGCCCTGACTCAGGGCATTTGTATTTGATTTACCACAACGTCTAATAAAACTGCTCAATTCCCACTTCGATAAGAAAAAGCAATGCACCAATAATGCCTCCCACGAGGGTGCCATTAATCCGCACTTTCTGTAAGTCGCGCCCTATATTTAACTCCACCTGATAGGCCATATCACGCTCATCCCAACTTTCAATGGTGCGCTGAATGTGATCGGTGAGAAAGTCGGCTAACTCAGGTGCCATATATCGCCCCGCCTCAGCAATATGGCGGTTTATCGAAGCAGCGAGTTTTGCATCACTGTTTATCGCCTTACCTAAGTTGGCAAGTGCCCGGGTGAGATGGGTTCGAAAATGACCATCATCCTCGCTTAAGTCCTGTTTAATACGCCCATTAAGCTCCACCCAGATTTTTGTCAGATATTTGTGCAGCGATGGGTTCTCGAGTAATTGGACGCGCAATTCATCCAGTTTTTGCGCCAGTTCAGGCTCCTGACTAACGCGCTTAATGTAATCATGAAGATATTCATCAAAGGCAATCCGTACCGGATGCTGTTGATCTTCATTGATATCTATAATCATGCTGGCAATTGCCTTGACCGCAATGTTGGCGCCTTTTTCACTTAGCCAGGTTGAGGGCAGAAATTTTTCTAATCGACGATGCTCGGTGCGCATCCAGTCATGCAGCTTCAAGGCAATCATCGCTTGCGTTTCTGGGTGCTCACAGACTTTAGCGATGCGGCTAATAATCTGGTTTAAAATTTCCTGATGGCGATTATTGCGAGTAAGTACACTGAGGGTGCCGCCGGCAAGCGGTCCCAGATTTATGCGATAAATTGCACGTTTAAATCCCGCGATGAGAAATGCCTGAATAGGTTTATCGTCGATCACGTTTAACGCACCCGCAGCCATATCACTTACATAGCGACTGACTTTTGCGGCATTGGCTTCAACCATCAACCAACGTGCAGCCCCCTGGGCCGGCTGGCTTTCGGCAATAAGGGTTTCAATTGCCTGAGGGTTGAAGAATTTCTCTTTTACGAAGCCAGACAGGTTTTCTGCTATCACGGCTTTGTTGTTGGCCACTATATTGGTGTGTGGAATAGGCCAACGGGAAGGAATCGGCTTAAATAATGCGGTTACCGCAAACCAGTCGGCAAGCCCCCCTACCAGCGCTGCTTCGCTCGACATTTTAATCAAACCAATTAAAAAGCCAAACTCCACTGCCAGGGGTGACTGTTTTAATACACTGGTTAAAAGAAACAAACTGGCCGCAGCAATTAACCAGCCCAAAGCTCTGCGCTTAGAGTGCTTTAACGCGTTTTCTCTGACTGACTGGTCCAATTTGCGTTCCTCATTACATCAATACGACCTGGGAGCATTACTGCAAATGTCTGGTATAAATCTCAGTCCCAGTCAGGTGCAAAGTCAGGGTCAACAATGCGCTCACCGTTATCCAGCTCGTTAATTCGACTGATATCCCGTTCATCCAGTTGAACCTTTTGTGCATCGAAATTACTCTGCAAATGTTTCCTGCTGGTTGAAGAGGGAATTGCGTAGATGCCCTTACTCTCTAACCAAGCCAGCGTCACTTGCGCCGGGCTGGCAGCATACTTCTCAGCTATCGCCAACAGCGTATCATCTTTCATCACCTTACCAACCGCCAGTGGCATGTAAGCAGTTACATTCATATTGTGTTCTTCACAGGCTGCAACCACCTGTCTATTTTGCATGTAAGGGTGACACTCGATCTGATTCGTGTAAATGGTGTTTTTACCAAGAATCGAAACAGCCTGCTGCATCTGACTCAGGGTAAAATTTGAAACCCCAATATGGCGACACAAGCCTTGCTCCTTCGCTTCTGCCAGACAATTCAGGTATTCATCCATAGCAATATCATTGTTGGGATACGGCCAATGGATTAGCAGTAAATCAACATAGTCGGTTTTAAGTTTGGACAGGCTGGTGTGCACACTTGGAATAAAGTGATCTCTACCCAGTTTTTCATACCATACCTTGGTCGTCACAAATAACTCTTCCCGGTCAATTCCATTGGTTTGTATTGCATCTCCTACCTCTTCTTCGTTGCCATATATCTGGGCAGTATCAATGTGTCGGTAGCCGATATCTAACGAATCCATCACTGACTGTCTGGCGACTTTACCTTCGAGGCGAAATGTTCCCACTCCAAGTTGTGGCATTTTTTCCATGTAGAACTCCTAGGTCATCGTTGAATGTTACGCTATGATTAAATTTTAAAACTATAAAAGACATTATGCCTACGTCGAGGTAGTCTCTTGAGATCCACGCTATTTATGAGTCTCGTTGTGAAGGAGCGGCCGCTCGCCTTATGAATGTATTTAAGTACCAGGTAGCTTCGTTGCTCGCTTTGTTTATTGTTTCTACTCACATTGTCGCTGAGCCCGAACGTATATACCGTGTTGGGGTTGAAGATGTGCCTTATTATCCATTACAAGACTTCAGAGCGCCTGAAAATAAAGGCGTACTTGCCAGTATCTTGCGCTTATTTGAAGAAAAACAAGGCATTAGTATCGAGTTTATTCCGTTGCCTATCCACCGATTTTCATCCTGGTACGATGATGGAGGCATTGATTTTCGCATTCCAGACAATCCGACGTGGACGGACAAGCTACACCCTGAATTAAAATTTAGTAGTCCTGTACTGCAGCTTTGCAATTCCACTATCGTGCTGGCAAAGAACGCCGATAAACCGCCGTCAGAAATAAAAAGTATTGGTACCTTGTTTGGCTTTACCCCCTCTAATCACTGGCGTTCACGGATTGAAAGGGGTGAGATGGAGCTGATCACTGACAGCTCTACCAAAGTGCTGACCCGCATGTTGCTAAACGAGATGGTGGATGGCCTGGATTTAGATTACAGCGCAATAAGACATGAGGTAAGAGAGCTCGGGCACGATGTAGAGACAGTTGACGTGTATCGTAGTGTCAGTCAGGCGTTAGTCAGTTATCAGATGTCTACTCTCCATCACGAAGGTATTCTTAATCAGTTTAATGATTTTTTGCAGAACCATCGTGATGAAATAATCACTATTAAAAAGAACTTTGATGTCCTGAGTAATAGTGACTGTAAGTATGAGCTATGATAGAGCAGACCTGGCCCGAGAGCGAAAATGAAAAGTAAAAGGAATTAACTGATCAACCACCCTTTCGCTTCAGCCACATCAATTTGCTCGCACACATAGTCCCATAATTTAGGTGCCAGACCGTCTAAATATTGATTCCTCGCGAGCACTTGCGATTTTTTTACCTTGTGTCTTGCCCAACTTCCACCACTGTTTTGCACGTTTTGGATTAACGGTAATATACGATCTATCGCTTTGGCAAAACGACCATCAGCCGATTCGGCCTTCTCAAATTCCAGCCATAAGGCCAACATGGATTGCGATTGAGCTTCAGGTAACAAGCCGAAGATGCGGTGGGCGGCCTGCAATTCTTTTTCTTCCTGTGCGTTCAAATCGTCGATTGCTGCAAAAGCAAAGGTGTCACCGGCATCAATTTCGACCACATCATGAATGAGCAGCATTTGAATCACTCGGCTGATATCAATATCCTCTTCAGCATACTCTTGCAGCGTGACAGCAGTTAAAGCAATATGCCAGCTGTGTTCAGCGCTGTTTTCCTGACGATTGTTATCTGATTTGATCAACGCCTGTCGACGAACGCTTTTAAGACGATCGAGTTCGCGAATAAATGCAAGTTGTGCATTGAGTTGTGTCAAAGCCAATCCTTATAGAAAAATGAATGAGCGCGTGAACTCAGGCCACGCTTAGAACTAACGTGATTTTCTTCTTTTTTTATCGTTTTTACGCGGTGCCACTGCCGGTTCAAATGAATGGGTGCTTTGCTTGTTTTTGCCTTCAGCATTGCGCGTACGATGTTTTTTTACCGAGCGGCGCATACGGCTAAGACGAGCATGATCAAGTTTATTCTGGCGGGCATCCACCAGACTGTCCGTTTCATTTGGCAACTGAACCAGTTTGCGTAATGAGTTGACTTCCTCAAGCGGCAATTCGACCCATGCGCCCTGAGGCAAGCGTTTTTGCAATTCTATGGTGCCGTACTTGACCCGAATAAGCCGACTTACCTGTGCACCCTGTGACTCCCAAAGCCGTCTTACTTCGCGGTTTTTGCCTTCTGACAAAGTGACGTTATACCAGTGATTCATGCTGTCTTCGTCAGACGGACGCGCTTTAATGCTGGTAAATTTAGCTTCGCCATCCTCCAGCTGAACCCCTTTTTGCAGTGTATTTAAAGTCTGTTGACTGACCTCTCCGAATACCCTAACTGCGTATTCTCTTTCGACTTCACATTTGGGATGCATCAAACGGTTGGCAAGCTCTCCATCATTGGTAAACAAAAGCAACCCACTGGTGTTAATATCCAGGCGTCCCACCGCAATCCAGCGTCCCAGGCGGATGGTGGGTAATCGTTCAAACACCGTAGTGCGTCCTTCTTCGTCATGCCGAGTACAGATTTCACCTTCGGGTTTGTTATACATCAGCACCCGGCACACTGGTTTCTCAGTCTGCCGTGAAAGCAAATGCCCGTCCACACGAATCTGTGCCGCAGGCTCTACGCGATCACCCAGTGTCGCCACTTTGCCATCAACTGACACGCGACCTTCGTCGATCCAGCGCTCCATCTCACGACGGGACCCTAAACCTTGATTTGCCAGAACTTTTTGTAATTTTTCGCTCATTGGTGCTTTGGCTCTTTACTCTGATATAGTGGCTAATGAAGCATGTTCTTGATTAGCCGACTCTGTTAATACGTGGTTCGTTTTGGCCTGATCATTTTGTTGTGCCAGGGCATCAAATGCATCGGCCGAAGGTAATTCCGCTAACGAACCTAATGAAAAATAATCTAAAAATGCAGTGGTGGTAGCGTATAAAGCCGGTCGACCCGGTACTTCCTTGTGCCCAACACTGCGCACCCAACCGCGCTCTGCCAATGTTTTCATAATATTACTGCTGACAGCTACGCCGCGAATCTGTTCAATTTCACCCCGGGTGATGGGTTGCCGATAGGCGATCAAAGCAAGCGTTTCCATCATTGCGCGGGAATACTTGGGCGCATTCTCCTGCCACAATAAGCTAAGAAACGGACTGAGACTGTCTAATGACTGAAACCGGTACCCTCCAGCCACTTTAATCAATTGGATACCTCGAGGCCGATAGTCTAACTGAAGTTCTTTGAGCACTTTTTTAAGCGCCCGATCACTCACTGTAAAATCTGCTAGCACCGTATCCCGTAAAAGCTTTTCAGAAACCGATTTCTGAGCAACAAAAATTGTCGCCTCAACTAGCTGTTTCAGTTGTTGATGATTAATCTTTTTCATGGCTGCCTAATTTAACATGAATTTTGTTATAAGGCCCTGCCTGTATACAAATTATCAGCTGCTCTTTTACCAATTCTAAAATTGCCAGAAATGAAACGACAACGCCCGGCTTGCCTTCGTTTATCGTGAATAAGCGTTCCATTGGGGTAAATTCATGTTCGCTTAAGGTGGCCAGGATCGCCGACATGCGCTCTCGCGTACTGAGTGATTCACGCTCGATAGTGTGATGCTCAAACGCGGCAGCTCGCTTCATTGCATGACTAAATGCCAATACTACCTCTTGTAAGCTGACACTGGGGGAAATTTTAATCGGCTGTACCGCTTCATCCAGTATCACCTCACATAAAAATACGTCTCTTTCCAAACGGGGTTGCTCGTCCAGTTCCTGAGCCGCTTTTTTCAATACCTCGTACTCTTTTAAGCGACGAATTAATTCCGCACGTGGATCATCTTCGTCGTCGCTATCATCAGGTCTTCGCGGTAACAACAGCCGCGATTTGATTTCTGCCAGAATAGCCGCCATCAGAAGATATTCTGCCGCCAGCTCAAGTTTAACTGACTTCATCACCTCGACGTATTCCATGTACTGACTGGTTATCTGTGCAACGGGTAACGTGGTGATATCAAATTTTTGTTTGCGAATGAGGTACAGCAACAAGTCTAATGGCCCTTCAAACGCTTCCAGAATGACCTCTAGTGCATCTGGCGGAATGTACAGGTCCTGCGGTTTTTCTATTAACGCTTCACCATTGATGAACGCCAGTGGCAACGGTTGTTGCACCGGCTCAGCAAGAGAGGGGGATTGCGCCTCAGTTGGCGTCACTTCCTGGACATCATCGTCCGACGCTCGCGGGTTCATAGGAAGGGTGACGTATCCCCGGCCCCCTCACGCACTATCACTGGCTCATCTTCAGACAGGTCAATTACCGTGGTAGGTTGCTCACCAAGACACCCCCCATCGATGATAAGACCGACGCGTTTTTCCAGCTTCGTGCGTATCTCTTCTGGATCCGACTCTGCCATTGTCTCACCTGGCAGAATCAGTGAGGTAGACATCATCGGTTCATTCAGTGTTTCTAACAAGCGTTGTGCAATATTATTGCCCGGAACCCGCATACCTATGGTTTTTCGCTTGGGATTTTGCAAACGTTTAGGTACTTCCCGCGTAGCCTTAAGGATAAAGGTGTAAGGTCCGGGGGTATTATTTTTCATTAATCTGAAAACGGTGTTGTCCACCTTTGCGTAAACAGATAACTCAGACATATCCCGACACATCAGCGTAAATTGATGCTCGATATCAATACGTCTAACCATACAGAGTTTGTCGAGGGCTTTTTTATCGTCCATCTGACAACCTATGGCATAACCTGAATCGGTGGGATAAACCACCACTTCACCACTGCGAATGAGATCACAGGCTTGATTTATCAATCGTTGCTGAGGATTGTCAGGGTGAATCACAAAATACTGACTCATAAAATTATCCAGAATATGCAATGTTCCAATTATGCCAGATTGGCGTTAAGGCGTCATCAATGTGCAGATTACGTCCCAGCTCTGTCCATCGTGAGGGAAAGTGAAAATCTGAACCTGCTGAGGCCAGTAAATTATGTTCTGTCGTCAGTTCATTGATGATGCGACGCTTATCCGCAGCCATGCCAGGAAACGCTGTTTCGATAGCATCGCCACCTGCATAGCTAAAATCAGCGACCAATCTGCGCAACCACTTAGTTGACATATCATAATGTGCAGGATGAGCAAGCACGGCCTGACCACCCGCCTGTTTTATCACGGCCACCGCTTGTTTAATCTCAGGCCATTGTGCCTTGTAAAATGCACGCTTTCCTTTACCCAGATATTTTTTAAAAACCGTATCCATTGAAGCCACCTGATAGTCGGCCACCAACACTCTGGCAAAATGTGCCCGTGTTACCTGCCCGCCTCCGGCAAGGGCAAGCGCTTTTTCGGTAACACCTTCGAAGCCACACTTAGCCAGCTTTTCGCCAATTTTAAGTGCACGCTCATGGCGAATATCAGCTTGATTCGCTAAAAACGTTTGTATGTCTGCATTTAACGGCTCAATGTTTAAGCCCACCACATGAATATCAAACCCATGCCAGCTACACGATATTTCTACTCCGTTAACAATACGAAGGTGACGGCTCTGACTACGCTGAAACTCGTGCGCCGCTTTCAGAGCTGCTACTGTATCGTGGTCGGTTATCGCTAGCACATCTACTTGCATGGTGTGCGCACGCGCAACCAATTCTTCCGGAGAAAGGTGACCGTCAGAAAGTTTGGTATGACTGTGCAGATCAATTTTTAACTGTTTTTGCAAATTATCGGTTGACACAACTGCCTTTTTGTTTTCTTCTATTAATAACAGTATACGTGCTAAGCACGTTGAATCCTAACCAAGTTTACCCATTTTTTAGAATTAGGTAGTCAGTAACCATGCAAATAGCCGCGGTCTCCTCAATGACTTTAATTAACTGGTGGTGGCACTCCCTCTCTTAGCGGGCGGAGCATGCGTTGGTGTGTGTTTTTTAAGAAAAGGCCCGTTTTAACGGGCCTTTTTTTGTTTTACGATTCAGGAGTTGCATAAAATGAGTTTAGCCGAGTTAGGCAGTCAACCAGGGATGGTAGAAACTATCATTCGACCTTGTCAGTACGTAAATGATCCTCTGCAGGCATTTGAGATGCTATGTGAAGAAGGCAAGCCTTCACTGCTACTGGAGTCAGCAGAAATTGAAAGCAAGGACGAATTGCAAAGTTTGCTGTTAATTGATGCTGCTTTGCGTATCGAATGTAATGAGAACATAATTATCTGCGAAGCATTAAACGACAATGGGCTGAGCGTACTTCCTCTGTTCAGAAAACATTGCCCGGAAGGGGTGAACATCACCGAAGAAGAGCATACATTGTATCTGTCGGTGCCCCGCACCGCAGCCGATTGTGATGAAGATAACCGCCTAAAAGCTGTCAGCGTTTTTGATGGCCTGAGAGTGCTGTTACAATCAATAACTGCTCTTCGCGAGCATCCCCATGCGCTATTTTTAGGTGGGGCATTCGCTTATGATTTGTTGGCCACATTTGAAACCCTGCCTAGCGTAGAATCCAGTGAAAACAGTTGCCCAGATTACGTTTTCTATGTGGCGGAAACCTTACTGATCACCAATCACAAAACACAACAAACTGAATTATTAGGCAGTGTATTCAGTGGGGAAAACGTGGCTCAGAGCTACTTTTCTGTATCTCAGAAGCTTGAGCAGATAAGTCATCAACTCGGTCAGCTGGTCACTACTGACACCCACTCGTTAGCTGTTGAAACGGGTTCAGAAGTTGCCGTCGATAAATCTGACGACACATTTAAACAGGACGTGTTAAATTTAAAGGAGCATATTCTGGCCGGCGATATCTTTCAGGTTGTGCCTTCACGTACCTTTTCTCTGCCCTGTCCTTCTCCACGACAGTCCTACGCCAGGCTCAAACAAACCAATCCGAGTCCGTATATGTTTTACCTGCAGGATAGAGATTTTTCCATGTTTGGTGCATCTCCTGAATCAGCGCTGAAGTACGAAAGGCAAACTAATCAGGTGGAAATCTATCCGATTGCAGGCACGCGGGCGCGCGGCAAACGACCCGATGGCAGCATTGACGCTGATTTGGACAGTCGCATTGAACTTGACCTTAGAAACGATGACAAAGAGAAAGCAGAACATATTATGCTAGTGGATTTAGCGCGCAATGATGTGGCCAAAGTCAGCGAACCGGGGAGCCGGTTTGTAAAAGATTTATTGCAAGTGGATCGCTATTCACATGTTATGCATCTGGTCTCGCGGGTAGTGGGACAGCTTCGAAACGATTTGGATGCTCTGCATGCCTATCAGGCTTGTATGAACATGGGTACATTAGTAGGCGCCCCTAAAGTGAGTGCCGCGACCTTAATTCGTGAGGTCGAACAAAAAAGAAGGGGCAGCTACGGTGGGGCTGTGGGCTATGTCAATGGACACGGTGACATGGATACCTGCATCGTGATCCGGTCCGCCTTCGTGCGCAATAAAATTGCCTACATTCAAGCAGGAGCTGGTGTAGTTTATGATTCTGATCCTCAGGCTGAAGCCGACGAAACACGAAGCAAAGCGCAGGCGGTTATCAGCGCGGTTCAAGCCACCAATATTATGCAGGGAGCAGTCTGATGAATAGCGATATCTGTATCTTCCTTATCGATAATGTCGATTCATTTACTTACAATCTGGTAGATGAACTACGCGCACTGGATTTCGAACTTATCATTTATCGCAACACGGTAAGTGCCGAGTACATATTTGAGAGAATGCAGCGCAAAGCGGCAGAAAAGCCTGTATTATTGATGCTCTCACCTGGGCCGGGCGCGCCTCATCAGGCTGGCTGTGTGCCAGAACTATTACAGTCCGTCGCCGGTGTTTTTCCCGTATTGGGTATCTGCCTTGGTCATCAGGCAATCGTGGAGCATTACGGTGGCATAGTGAGTCGGGCCACAACAGTGATGCATGGGAAAGCCTCTTCAATTAATCATGATGGTTCAGGTGCTTTTGCCAATTTACCCAAGCCACTGGTGGTAGCCCGCTATCACTCACTGGTAGCCACATCACTTCCCCCTTCCCTGCGTTGTATTGCTGATTTCGAAGAAAGTCCAATGGCCGTGTTAGCTGAGGCAGATAGAATGCTGGGCTTTCAATTTCATCCTGAATCAATTTTAACCGCGACAGGCAGCACCTTATTGCGTCAAAGTATCGCGTTTCTAACCGCTAAAGAGAGTGCACATGCTTGATATTTCACCCATATTGAACAAACTGTATGCTCAGGAAAACCTGACACAGGCGCAGTCATTCACGCTGTTCAACAGCATAATGCACGGCGAACAACCGGATACGATTATCGCGGCAGTGCTGACCGCCTTAAAACTCAAAACCGAATCGGCGGATGAAATTGCCGGTGCAGTGAGTGCCATGATAGCGAATGCTACGCCTTTCCCGACACCAGATTACGCCTTTGCCGATATTGTTGGCACCGGGGGCGATGGACACAATACCATCAATATTTCCAGCGCCGCAGCCGTCCTCGCCGCCGCATGTGGAGTGAAAGTAGCAAAACATGGAAACCGCAGTGTTTCCAGTCGCTCTGGTTCTGCCGATCTCTTTCGTCAGTGTGGCATTGAACTGGAAATGCCTCCCTCTATTGCCAGAAGCTGCCTTGACGATGCCAATTTCTGCTTTTTATACGCACCCGTGTATCATGCAGGCATGCGCCACGCGGCGCCAGTTAGAGCGGAATTAAAAACCCGGACAATTTTCAATATCCTCGGTCCACTCGCCAACCCAGCTGGTCCCAGTCATGGTTTATTTGGTGTGTACAGCCCGGACTTACTGGAAAAATATGCCCGTACTTTGATGTTGTTAGGCCAGCATCGGGCGATGATTGTACATGGCAGTGGGCTGGATGAACTTGCCTTGCACGGCGAGTCTATTATCCTAGACCTTGAGCATGGCGATATTCGACGTTTAACCGTGACTCCCGCCGATTTCGGCTTATCGCAGTACCCCATCAAGGCAATAGAAGGTGGCGATCCTGCCGACAATTATGAAATGATCAAAGCAGCACTGGCGGGTGAAGGACAAGAAGCGCATCGTGCTGCTATCGCAATGAACTGCGCTGCCCTTTTAAAATTAACTGACAAGGTGCAATCGTTTGAGCAAGGCACCGAATTAGCTATGTCAGTTATGCAAGAGGGCAAAGCAATCACCACCTTAGAAACCGTAGCAGCATTGTCGCAACAGCAGGTGAAAAATGCCTAATATTTTAGAAACGATTGTTGATAACAAGCGCAAAGAGCTTGCACTTAAAAAGCGCGACTTAGACATTGAGCAGATTAAGTCTACGTTAGTACCTTCGGAGAGAAGTTTGTTCGACGCACTTAAATCTTCTCCTGCAAGCTTTATTTTGGAATGTAAGAAAGCATCACCTTCTAAAGGGTTAATTCGTGAACCCTTCGATCTTGATGAGATTCTTGATGCCTATGAACCTTATGCCAATGCAATTTCGGTGCTTACCGATGAGAAATTTTTCCAGGGCAAATACGAATACTTAGGTCACGTTACCAGCAGAGTGTCAGTACCTGTTATTAACAAAGATTTTTTCATTGATGAAATGCAGGTTTATCTGGCCCGGTATTATCAGGCCGATGCGATCCTGCTGATGCTCAGTGTTCTTAGCGATAACGAATACAGACAGCTCGCAAAAGCAGCTGAAGCGCTTAACCTCGATATCCTGACCGAAGTAAGCAATGATGAAGAGATGTCGCGTGCTATTGAACTTAAAGCCAGCATTATTGGCATCAATAACCGTAACCTGCGTGACCTCTCAACCGACCTTAATACGACTAAGCGACTGGTTCCTTTGCTTAAAAACGCCAGTCACGAGTTTGTAGTGGTATCAGAATCAGGTATTTATACCCACCAAGATGTACTTTCTCTCGCTCCTTATTGTGACGGTTTTTTGGTGGGTAGTTCGTTAATGGCGCAAGCAGACCTGCCACTTGCTGTACGCAAACTGGTATTCGGCGCTTTCAAGGTGTGTGGAATAACCACCTCAGCCGATGCCCAATGCGTATTTGATAGTGGCGCAACATACGCTGGGCTCATCTTCGCCCGACAATCACCTCGTTGCATTTCAGAGCAGCAGGCGCAACATATTACCTCGACCGCTCCTGGTCGCTACGTGGGTGTATTTACCGCTACCTCGGAATCGGATATCGCGCAAAAGGCGCGCACGCTTTCGCTGCATGCGGTGCAGTTACATTTTGCCACATCGGCTGAATTCAGAGGTAATTTAAAACAATTGCTACCAGAAACGTGTGAGATCTGGCAAGCCGTAGGGGTAACCGATACGTTACCGGATCAGTTTGAATCAATTATGCATTGCGAATCGATTGACATGATCTTGCTCGATTGTCAGGTCAACGACTCGTTCGGTGGCACAGGTAATCAGTTCAACTGGCAACTAATCAATCACATTGAAAATAAACAAAAAATCATTCTCGCTGGAGGTATTTCACCTGAGAACGTCAAAGCCGCAGTGGCCACAGGAGCTGCAATTATTGATGTGAATTCAGGGGTTGAGCACCAACCAGGTGATAAGTCAACCAGCAAAATCGAAGCACTGTTTGACAGTGTACGCGACTATTAGTAAATACAGGATTTAACATGAACAAACTTGAGTCAAGATTCGGCGAATTTGGTGGCATGTATGTCCCTGAGTTATTGGTTCCTGCACTAGACCAATTAGAGCAGGCATTTATTGACGCCCGTGAGGATGCTTCTTTTCAGCAGGAGTTTACCGGATTACTTAATGATTACGCGGGTCGGCCAACGCCACTCACCCTGACTAAAAATCTGGTCAGTAATCCGTTGGTAAAACTGTACCTGAAGCGAGAAGACCTGTTGCACGGTGGTGCGCATAAAACCAATCAGGTGTTAGGTCAGGCACTGCTGACAAAACGGATGGGTAAAACCGAAGTCATTGCTGAAACCGGTGCCGGACAACATGGCGTAGCGACTGCGTTAGCCTGCGCATTACTGGGTCTTAAAGCACGAATTTATATGGGCGAAAAAGATGTTGAGCGGCAAGCACCGAATGTGTTTCGCATGCGCTTAATGGGCGCTGAAGTGATCCCGGTCAGTGCGGGTTCGGGTACGCTCAAAGACGCAGTTAACGAAGCTATGCGTGACTGGTCAGCCAACTACGACAAAGCCCATTATCTGTTGGGTACTGCTGCAGGCCCGCACCCCTTCCCAACTATTGTGCGTGAATTCCATCGCATGATGGGCGAAGAGATTCGCCAGCAGGTAATGGATAAAGAGGGACGTTTACCTGACGCCTTGATCGCCTGTGTCGGCGGTGGTTCCAACGCCATCGGTATGTTTGCCGACTTTATTGAACAACCTGAAGTTAAACTGATAGGCGTAGAACCAGCAGGGAAAGGACTACACACCCATTTGCATGGGGCGACAATTTGTAAAGGAAGCAAAGGTATTTTGCATGGTTCTCATACCTTTATCATGCAAGATCAAGAGGGACAAATTGAGGAGAGTTATTCCGTATCAGCTGGATTAGATTATCCTGCGGTTGGCCCTCAGCATGCCCATCTAGCCCAAACAGGCCGAGCTGAATATGTTGCGGTCACCGACGAAGAGGCACTGCATGCGTTTCAGTTGCTGGCCAGAAAAGAAGGCATTATTCCCGCACTTGAGTCATCCCATGCGCTGGCACATGCACTGAATATGGCCGACGAAGCAGAACAAGAAACCATACTGGTTGTAAACCTTTCTGGTCGTGGCGACAAAGACCTTGCGCACGTTACCAAAATTTTGGGAGACGAAGTCAATGGATAGATATAAAACACTTTTTAAGCAGCTAAATGAACGCAAGCAAGGGGCATTTGTGCCTTTCGTCATGATTGGTGATCCTGATCCAGACACCTCTTTTGAAATCATCTGCCAGCTTATTGATAGCGGCGCTGATGCTTTGGAGTTGGGTTTCCCCTACTCTGATCCTATTGCGGATGGACCCACTATTCAGAAAGCCGCGATCAGGGCGTTAAAAGAAGGGGCAACCCCTCCTCAATGTTTTGAAATCTTAACAAAAGTTCGCGCCCTATATCCTGACATTCCGTTCGGCTTACTTCTTTACAGCAATCTGGTTTTAGCCAAAGGGATCGAAACATTTTACCAACGTGCCAGGGATGCAGGTGTCGACTCTATTTTGATTGCCGATGTCCCGTTAAGGGAAGTGGCTCCGTTCAAGCAAGCTGCTGATAACACGGGAATTGAGCAAATTTTAATTGCGCCTCCCAATGCATCGGATGAGTCCCTAAAAGAAGTAGCTGCGGCCTCCACTGGCTATACTTATGTGCTGGGCCGTGCAGGGGTTACTGGTGCAGAAACAGATGCAAACCTTGACGCACGAGCGCTGTTGAATAAGCTGCAACAAGCCAACAGCGCACCAAGTCTATTGGGTTTTGGCATATCGCGGCCTGAACAGGTCAAGCAAGCCATAGTAGAAGGCGCTGCTGGCGCAATAAGTGGGTCTGCTACGGTGAACATAATTGAAAATAATTTGCATGATAAGCAACAGATGCTGAATAAGCTCAGTGACTTTGTGCACGCAATGAAAGCTGCGACACAGAAGGACTAATATGCTTTATATGATCAACGCAACGGATAAGAAAGATAGTCTTGACAAAAGACTGGCGGTACGAGCTGCTCACTTAGTCCGGCTGAATGCTCTGAAGGATGAAGGCAGGTTGGTCTTAGCAGGTCCTTTTCCCGCTCTGGATGCTGCTGACCCTGGCCCAGCAGGATTTACTGGATCACTCATTGTTGCCGAGTTTGAATCGTTGGACGCCGCCAAAACCTGGGCAGATGACGATCCCTACATCAAAGCCGATGTATACGAAAGAGTGGAAGTTAAACCTTTTAAAATGGTGTTACCTTAAGTTGTAAATGCACGCTGGTCTTCATAAGCTGGCAATTAACTAATTCAGGCTCTGCCAGATATGTCATAAAACGGACAACAGGGCGCAAGGTTCTATCGTGCGCCCTTTTTGCCAGTGATTAACGCGTTACAAGTTAACCTTTGCGTGCTCGCCCATGTCATCTTCCTTCATGCGTTTGCCAGTCATTAATTTAAATACTCCTTTAATTCCCGGGTCAGCATTCCAGATTTCAGCATTATCCAACTCAAAACGCATCATTTTTAACGCTGGGTCGTCTTTACCTTCGTCATACCAGGCCTCGACTTGTTTCGACCAATATTTATCAATAATTTCCTGGCGAGTCTCTTCCACCAAGCGCCCTTTGATGCAGGCAAAAACTTCATGACTTTTCCCACTGAAACAGGCCATTGCAGGTCCACCCGGAGCGATTCGGTTATCTTTTTTTGTATAAAACCAAAACTCATGGTCTGCGTCTTTATCCAGTTGAGCATGCATGGGTTCTGCGTGATCTTTTGCATTGACCAGACTCACCATTACGTTGGGACTTTCTGCCATGGCTTTCCACATTTTCGTTCGAATATCTGTTGACATATTTCGCACTCCTTGTTGAAAAAAGCGTAGTTGTAAACGATGTTCAGCAATGTAAACGAGATAAAGAGGGGATCAGATTGCTCATTAATAACTTTTAAGTATTACTATTCCGATTAGACCCACTTAAAATTGCACAATTCAGCATATGTTCATCAAAATTTTCTATGCTAGGATTAGCAAAAGAGCTTGTTTGCGGGCGACATAAGATACGATTACCAGAAAGGTGATGTCAGGTCTTTTAAGAGGGGTTATGAAATCGTTGATTCGGCGTGTATTGCTGTTAACCGTGCTGTTGTGTTTTATCAGCGTGCCGAGCTATGCCCAACAGCAAAATACAAATGATGACCAGTTAGATAAAGCCCAGGCTGCTGAGCGCGCCACACAGCAGGTTAACGGCCGGGTGTTACGGGTTGAAAAAAATAAAGACAATTTTCGCGTCAAGGTGTTGAAAAAGTCAGGCCGCGTTGTCTCTGTGGATGTAGACAGACGCTCCGGTGAAGTCAGCCCACCTCAGGAAAAGGATAAAAGACGTTAATGCGTATTCTCATAGCTGAAGATGATAGTAGACTACTGACACAACTCGACCGGCTTATGCAACGCAATGGCTACAGCGTCGATTTAGCCGATGATGGCGAACGTGCGCTGTTTCACTTGAATGAATACCCCTATGACTTAGCGGTTATTGATATTGGCTTGCCCAAATTAGATGGGTTTGAAGTTATCCAGCGCGCCCGTCAAAATAATGTGCGTTGCCCTATCCTTATATTAACGGCGCGTGATCGCTGGCAGGAAAAAGTAGAAGGCCTTGATTCTGGTGCCGATGACTATCTGACGAAACCGTTTCATGAAGAAGAGCTGCTGGCGCGCGTTAAAGCACTTATCCGTCGTTCTTCAGGACAAGCAAACCCTGTTATTCAGGTGGGGCCGATAGAGCTGGATACGGTCAGTGAAGAAATTCGGGTAAATGGTCAGGCACTTGAATTGACCGCTTACGAATACAGGGTCATGCAATACCTGATGATGAACCCCCAGAAAGTCATTTCTAAAACTGAATTAACTGAACATATTTATGATCAGGACTTTGATTTAGATAGCAACGTGATAGAAGTGTTTGTTGGACGTCTCCGTAAAAAAATCGACCCGGAAAATACCCTTAAGCCCATTGAAACATTGAGAGGACGGGGTTACAGGATAAATAGAGACTTATGAAGGGCTTGTCCCTTCAGCTTCGTGCAATTATTCTGGCGCTTATTGCACTCACGCTGTTCATTCCCCTCACCGTTTTAACGCTCGATAAGGCGTACACCGCCAGTTTAACCCAGGCCAAGCAGGACGAACTTAAGTTAATGAGTCTGGCATTAATCTCGGCGTTCGAGCTTGATGGCAATATCCCCTACATGCCGGAAATCTTGTATGAGGAACAGCTCAACCTGCCCGATTCAGGTTATATCGGCCTAATTCGATTTCGTAATAAAACCGTTTGGCAATCTGCTTCTGCATTGCACTACGATATTACTCAGCCTCCGCTGTCACCGGCCGTAGGTGACGAATTATTTTTAGTCGATTACACTGCTCGCTTCGACAGAAAACGCAGTCACTTCGCCTATGCGTTTACCGCCGAATTCGCCGGGGCGGAAGACTTTGAGCCGGTGCACTTTTATATCTTCAATGATAAAACCGAATTTAATCAGGAGCGCGACGCGTTTCTCAAAACGGTGTGGCAATGGTTGTCATTGCTTGCCTTTGCTTTGCTTACATTGATGTTAATTGGCATGGCCTTGTTGCTTGCGCCAGTCAGAGAATTAATTAATGAAATCAGCTTAATGGCAAGGGGAAAACAAACTCGGCTTACGCATCATTATCCCGTTGAATTCTCGGGCTTGCAATCCAGTATCAATCAATTAATTCAGATTGAAGAAGATCAACGCACACGCTATAAAAATAGTCTGGACGATCTTGCCCATAGTCTGAAAACACCGTTAGCGGTAGCACTTGGTACACCGCATTTACCCGAGGAAGCGCGCGACGCGCTGACGCAGATAGACCATCTTATTCGTCGTCAACTCAAACGTGCCACTATCGCAAAATCCAGCTGGCAAGCAGGGGTAAGTATTCTCCCCATTGTCAATCAGGTCACGCAGGCAATCGCAAAAATATACCGAGAAAAGTCTCTTTCGATAAAGGTGTCCGGGGCGGACACTGTATTCCATGGCGATAAAACGGACCTGATGGAGATGCTCGGGAATGTGCTGGATAATGCCGCAAAAGCAGCCAAAACAAACATTCACGTATCATTGACACACTCAGATAACTGGCTTGAGATCAGCGTAGAAGATGATGGACCTGGAATTCCTGAAGATCAACGTGAAAAACTATTGCAACGTGGAACGAGACTCGACACCTATGCCGAAGGTCAAGGTATAGGCATGGCTGTAGTGGCGGATTTAGTTAGCATTTATCAGGGCAGACTGCTGATTGAAACATCATCGCTTGACGGTGCGAAAATCACGCTACAGCTGCCCGTTCACCTCAAACTATAGTTTTAAAACGAAACCAGCATTGTTCGGGGCCGCTACTTATTTGATGTGCCTGCACCCCGCGCGTTAAAGCGATTCTGCAAACCTTTCCAATTCGTTTAAAATGGTTTCAACACTGACCGGTTTATTAAAGTGTCCATCGAAACCTGCTGCTTGTGTACTTCTTTTCGCCTCTAGATGACCATACCCTGTGACCGCCAGAAACAACGTTTTTTCGGGCAGGTTAGGCTTTAGCAACTTGATCAGCTCTATCCCACTCATATCGGGTAAACCGATATCCAGTAAAGCCACATTAGGTTCAAACGCGCTATAATTTTGCACCGCTTCGCTGCCGGTATTAAACACTTTAACTTCGCACCCCTTAAGGTCAAGAATCATCCCCAGGCCATCGGCTACCGTTTCATTGTCGTCCACCAACATGACGCGCAATTTTTGCATGTTTTTTAAGGTTGACGCTTTTTTACTTTCGTAGGGATGAATGGTAACACTATCATTGTCGGTAAAATCAGCCAGTATGGGCAGGATCAGTGAAACCAACGCGCCCTTATTCTTGCCTTCGCTATGAATTGAAACGGAACCACCATGCAATTCAGCAATCTGTTTTACTAATGAAAGCCCTATCCCTAGGCCCGTATTTTTTCTCTCACTTTCATTTTTAATCTGCTGAAAAGGTTCAAACACCTTGTCTTTATATTCCATATCAAGACCAATCCCGGAGTCTCTGACATTGATAATAAAGAGGTCTTTAGAACGAACTAGTTCAACGTCAATAACGCCAAATTCAGGGGTAAATTTTGACGCGTTATTGATCACATTGTTAACGACTTGCTGTATGCGCGTGCGATCGATTTTCGACTCAATAGTCTCTTTAGGTAAAGCTAAATTAATAGTCTGATTATTTTGACGCACTGCGGATGAGAAGTTTTCTACGATTTCTCTTAATAACTGGTTAATATCTACCAGTGATTTGTCCAGTTTTACCTCACCTCGGGAAATACGCGTCAGGTCAAGTAGCTCATCCAGCAAGGAAGACACAAGAGTGACGTTGCTCCTCATCGAATTTAGTGCCCAATCCAGCTTTGATTTATCATGTTCTAAAATCTGTACCGCCCCGCTAATCGACGCCAGCGGATTGCGGATTTCGTGCCCTAACGTCGCCAGAAAATCGTTTTTCTTTTCATCCGCTTCCTGCAACTCTTTTATCGCATTTTTCAACGAGGATTCCAGTTTCCGTTGGCGTGTAATATCTCCTACCATGCCAATCATTCTAACTGGTTTGTCGTTTTCGAATAATACTTGTCCATTCGCTTCTACCCAGACGACCTTCTGAGTGAACGAGTGAACCACTCGGTAAATAGCGTGATAATGACCATCACTTTTTGGGTTCATGGCACTTTCAATTTCGAGTTGAATGGCGTCTCTGTCATCTTCATGCACGCCTTTGAAAAAGTCATCTAGCGTAATAGAATTGCCGCGAAGGCCCCAAATTTCATACAGGAGTGGGTCCCAGTATATCATGTTCGTATCCATCGCCCACTCAAACGCGCCCATATGACTGGAGTCTTTAGCAATTCGCAAGCGGTTCTCATTATTTTTAAGCTGTAACTCCATGCTTTTACGATGCAATGCGACAGAGAGGATATTCGCTGCTGAGACCAGAAAATGCATGTCCTCTTGATTAAAGGAGCGCTTCTCTTTGGTATGCACGCCCAGGACGCCAAAGGGTTTGTCTCCATTTTCAATGATACAACTCATGCCACTGACTATTTTGTGATCAATAAGCAAGTCTGGTCCGGTAAAACGTTGCTCCGTAGCCAGGTCGGTAACCACCACCGGCTCTGCTGTATTTAATGTAAACCCCGCCTGGGAACCGCTATCAGCGGGTACCGCCGCATTGCCAACAACACCGCTGTTCCAGCCGATCCCCGCTCTCACAACAAGCTGTCCCTGTTCAGGCTGATACTCTAGCACCTTACAAAAATCAGCTTTTAGTGTATGGGTCACTTCTCTCACAAGCTGGTCCATCAAATTCGCTGTATCTTCACTGCTGAGGGCCTTCAGACCGAGCTTCGCAATAACCGCATGTTGCTCACTGCTGGCTTTTAATCGGTTTGCGGTCACTTTCAATTTAGTCACATCAATAAATGTGATGACAACTCCATCCACCTTTCTTGTTTCAGTTTGGTAAGGAAGAATCTTTCTGACGTACCAGCGATTATCTGTATGAATTTGCTTTTCAGTTGACTCCAGACTGTCTAAAACCCTTTTTGCTTCTTCAAGGGTATCTTCATCAATCAAATCGCGACAAAGCTCATTGATGGGTTGGTCTATATCCTGTGAGCCAATTCTAAGTAGCCTTTCCGCAGCAGGTGTGAACCGCTTGATTTTCATATCACTGGAAAGAAAGATGGTGGCTAAATTGGTACTGCCGAAAAAGTTTTTAATGTCATCATGCGTCGATGAAAGTTCATCGATCTTATCTTTGAGCTGTGCATTAACCGTTGTTAATTCTTCATTTAACGAACGCAGTTCTTCGGTACTTGCTTCCAGCTCCTCATTGGAAGATTGTAATTCTTCATTGGTCGACAATGCCTCTTCGTGTGCAGCTTTCAACTCTTCAGTGCTGGTTTCCAGCTCTTCGACCGTATTTTGTAATTCCTCTTTTGTCTCCCTGAGCTCTTTTTCCATGGCATCGATCATACTGTCGTGATCATGGTGATCGACCTGAAGGCTGACAGAATCGGTATGCTCAGTTGTCGACGGCAGCTCTTCAAAAGTGATGATAACGTGCCCATCTTCCTTTTTACCGCTCGATGTGGGCGTAATGGTGCAACGAAAATTTAGCTCGGGCCCAGTTTGTGACAACGTTCGTGGGAGTCCAATACTGACACGCTCACCTGTCTTTTTGGCCTTGTAAATGCCACTGCGCAAGCGGGTGCGAATAGCCGGATTGACCATTGAATAAAGATCCAGGCCAGCATGACCATCGGGCAGGGTTAAAAATTTGTTTACGTTACCGTGAAAGTACGAGACGCGGTTTTGCTCATCGACGATGATGGAAGGTTTCACCGCCAGTAAAAGCGTTTGCATGGCACGTTCTTCATCACCACTTGGCTTATGACGTTGTTTATTCCGCAATGTATTTTTATCACTTTTATCACTAAAAAAAGTAGGTAAAATAGACGGGTAATTTTTCACCCCATTTCGCTCCTTACGACCGTAGATTCGCCATTTCGCCGATAACGTAGTAAATAGTTCCTTTCTTTCTCCAATACTTTCAGAACTACCAAGAAATAAATAGCCTTCCGGAAGTAACGCATAGAAGAATGACTTCAACACCTTCAGTTGCGCTGTCTTTTGCAGGTAAATTAATAAGTTACGACAACTTACCAAGTGCAACTTTGAGAACGGCGGGTCGCTGAAAACATTTTGTTGCGCAAACGAAATTTTATCGCGAATTTTACTTCTGATGGTGGCATAACCATCGCTGGTCATATCAAAATACTTGTCGATAAATGGCTTCGGTAACTCCGCAATAATACTACTGGGATAACTCCCACGCCGTGCAGTTTGTATTGCATCCGTATCGATGTCAGTGGCAAAAATGCGCAGCCCAACATCTTTACCCGACTTTTCAATCTGCTCGGTTAACAGCATGGCGAGCGTATAAGCTTCTTCACCACTTGCACAACCCGCTACCCATACCCTGACATCCTCACCTTCATCAATTTCATCTACAATATTAGCCAGTACTTTACTGTCTAACATTTCAAAGGCTTCGCGATCACGGAAAAAATCAGTCACATTAATCAGTAAATCTCGCATTAGCGAATCTCGCTCATCCTGACTTATTCGCAGTAAATCGATGTAATCCCTGGCGAATTTTTTCCCAGTTAAACTCATTCTGCGGAAAATGCGTCGCTTAACCGTACTATCCTTATATTGTGCCAGGTCGAAATTCTCCTGGGTTTTAAGCAGCGCACGGATTTTATTCAGGTCATCGAGTGAAGAATCGTCATCTTTAGCCAATTCATGGTACGGGTGCGCCTCGAATTTAATCAAAAATTGCGGAATTTGCTCAACAGGGAGAACTTCATCTACCACGCCCGCATCGATCGCTGACATAGGCATGCTGGAATATACTGCGGTGTCTGGTTCCTGAACTACTGCAAGCCCTCCAGCCGCTTTCAGCGCTCTCAATCCAGCGGTCCCATCACTACCGGCACCAGAAAAAACTAAACCCACGGCTTTTGACTTATAAACTTCGGCCATGGAACGGAATAGGTGGTCAATCGCCATTCGCGCACCACGATGGTCTGTCTGATCTACTACACGGATATTATGTTCATTAACTTCAATATATTTGCCCGGAGGGATAACGTATGCGTGTCCAGATTCAATTTTTTGGCCATCTTTTGCCTGACAAAACTTATACGGGGTCTTGCGAGCCAGTATTTCAGCGAGGATACTTTCATGATCTGGAGAAAGATGCTGGACCACAATAAATGCGATGTTGGCGTCGGCTGGAACATGGTCAAAAAAGAGTTTTAGCGCGTCCAATCCACCTGCAGAAGCACCAACGCCAACAATGAGTGGCGTTCTATCTTTTTTAACTCCGTTCATCAAGCCCTCGCTGGCTTACAGCAACAAAATACGATGTAAAAGAGTAGCAAGATGTATGCAGCAGGTCTAATTAAATCGGTTTGCGAACAACGCAAATTGAGTATTTCAGACCAACCTCAGGATCGCACTTTTCAGAAAATGAGTAAGGAGAATAATCTGCCTGTGTAGTTCGAAAGTATGAAAAGAGGTACGTTGAACGTCCCTAAGCAAAGGAAGTTATGCCAATGAGATTAAAAAAATTAACGCAACATTTTCCCGCATCAATTGACCTTCCATTTATTATCGTTAGCGCTATATGCTGCTTTGCAATTTGGACGTTTATCGAGCTTGCCGATGATGCACCTGAAGGTGATTATCTTGAAATCGAAAACAAAGTACTCACTTTTTTTAGAAGCGCAGAAAACCCGGAACAAGCGATCGGGCCTTTCTGGGTAGAGCAAACGGCACTGGAAATCACCTCATTGGGATCAATTCCTGTTCTTACCCTTATTGTGGTGTTATGCGTATTGCACATGTTACTGATTAGGAAGTATGGGATGGCGATATTACTTACTCTCTCCACTGTTCTGGGTGGCGCCCTTACCTTCCTGTTGAAAGACATTTTTGAGCGAGCCAGACCGGACAAGGTTTCTGCACTGGTCGATGTAATGACCTACAGTTTTCCCAGTGGTCATGCGATGACCTCGTCAATTGTTTTTATGACCTTGGGTGCGCTGCTCGCGCAGACCGTTTCCAACAATCTGGAAAAAGCCTATTTTATCGCTACGGCGTTATTTTTAAGCTTTGCTATCGGCTTTACCCGCGTCTATCTAGGGGTGCACTACCCTACAGACGTTATGGCGGGGTGGGCAGCAGGCACGGCCTGGGCATTGATCTGCTGGAGTATCCCACATGTGTTCGTAAGGATCAGGCGAACTTATTCGAAGTCAGAAAAATTGTTATAATCAAATGGGCAAACCTTGTGGAATGCCCCTTATCCGCCATCGTTTACCACCCTCTCAGATGATAACACTGCCCACACAATGCATTTATCCTCACTAAAACTGTGGGCGCGTTTTTTCACCTTCACTGGAAAGCAGTACAGCTAACCAGCGACTCTCCTCTCTGGATTCAAGTGCAATTTTAACAATCATTGTTAGCGGCACCGATAGCAACATACCGACGCTACCCAGCAGCCAGCCCCAAAAAATTAACGACAAGAATACAACCAGCGTTGAAAGACCCATCCCTTTACCTAATAACTTGGGCTCTACCATATTGCCCATGATTGTATTGACCAACACGAATCCCAGGGCCACCAACCCAGCAGAAGCCAGGCCATACTGTACAAACGCGATGATGACTGCAGGAATGGCTGCGATAATTGAGCCAATGTTGGGAATGTAGTTCAGCATAAAGGCGAGCACCGCCCACAGTAAAAAGTGGTCAATATCCATCACGTACAGCCAAACCCCAATAAACAAGCCCGTGGCCAAGCTCACCACCGTTTTAATCGCTAAGTAACTGTTAACCGACTTAATAAAACGATCCACATGTTTCATTTTCATATCGGGATCAGCCAAGGCAATATGGAGACGTTTCGGAATACTGTCTGATTCAAACAGCATGAAAATAACTGTCAGCAAAATTAATAACAGGTTCGATAGCGCCCCGCCCATTCCGCTAATGAAGTTAGTTGCCACAGACATAGCCATACCGGGATCAAGATAAGACGCAATCAGGTTTCTATCGACATAGATATTAAACGCTGCCAGGCGCTCAGCAATCCATGAAAACTCATCACCCAGTTTTAATTTGTAGGCAGGAAGGTTTTGTTTAAATTCTGTGAGTGACTGTCCAACCAGTCCGGCAAGAAGAAAGCCAATAAACACAATTATCAGTATTACTAAGGTAATGGAAACCCATTTGGGTATTTTTCGTTGTGTAGCCCAATTAATCAGAGGGCTGCACGCTATTGCGATAAAGCCAGAGAGAAAAAATGGCACCATAATAGCGCTTGCAGCCTTAATGCCGGCGAAGACGATGACAAGTGCTGCGAGTACGACGAGCGCTTTCGCTGTAGGAGATCGAAGTTCCATATTGTTTATTACGTTTTTTTGCTATCCTAAAATTCGTTTCCTAATTTACCGCGAGTTGCGGTCGACTACAATTTTTTAAGAGAAAACAATGACGTTGAATGAGGCTACGATAAAAATAAAAAACTTGCGTCTGCGAACCTATGTTGGCATTAACGAAGATGAAATTGCCAACAAACAGGATGTTGTTGTTAACGCAAAAATTATTTATGACGCTAAACGGGCAACCGACAGCGACAATATGCAGGATGCGCTAAACTATAAAACAGTGACTAAAGCGATTATTAAGCTGGTTGAAGATAACCGGTTCGCGCTATTGGAAAAGCTGACCGCAGATGTGCTGGAAATTGCGGCTTCCCACGATTGGGTGACATTTGCAGAAGTCGAAGTGGATAAACCGCATGCGTTACGTTTTTCTGATTCAGTGTCACTTACATTATCTTGCTCTAAGTAAGGAAAAAGAATGCACATCCTCATCACGGGTGGTACGGGGTTGGTCGGTCGACACCTGGTAAAAGCACTAGTCACTAAACACGATATTACCGTTTTGACCCGAAATGCCGAACGTGCTTCAACGATTCTAAAACAGAACATTTCGTTCATTCAGTCTTTAGATGAAATCAATGATTTTTCAAAATTTGATGCGGTGATAAACCTTGCCGGAGAACCAATTGCTGACAAGCGCTGGACGTCACATCAAAAAGAGAAAATATGTAAAAGTCGCTGGCAGATCACGCAGAAACTGGTAAAAAAAATTAACGAAGCGGCCACGCCTCCAGAAGTGTTCATATCAGGATCGGCGGTGGGTTATTACGGTCGTCAAGGTAAGAAAAAAATTTCTGAACACGATCACCAGGTGCACGAAGAATTCACTCATACGGTGTGCAAGGAATGGGAAGCTATCGCACAGCAGGCAAAAAGTGAAAATACACGGGTTTGTACTATTCGAACAGGAATCGTGCTGGCAAAAGGTAAAGGTGCGTTAGGTAAAATGGCCGTCCCATTCAAAATTGGGATTGGCGGCAAGCTGAGTGATGGCGAACAAATGATGTCGTGGATCCATATCGATGACGAAGTGGCTGCAATCTTATTCTTACTTAATAATGAAAACTGTGCCGGTGCATACAATTTAACCGCACCAGCTCCAGTAACTAATGCTGAATTTTCCCATCAACTTGCCAGAGCATTACATCGCCCAAACTTATTTACGGTCCCTGCGTTTGCGCTAAGAATAATGTTAGGCGAAACCGCTGACATTTTATTGACCGGTCAATGTGTTTTGCCTGCCAGGCTACAAGCTGAAGGCTTTACATTTCAATACCCGTCACTTGAGAAAGCATTACATGCGATATATCGGTAGCGTTAAACTCATTGCTTTATAAAGCCATGAAATTATTACGCGCACCGTTTCATTAACTTTTAGCAATGCCATACCGACACCCTTAAAAAACGATATTTTTCAACAATTTACACTTTCATATATTTACATTTAGATTGGTACATGCCTTGCAATAGTATCGTCACCATTTCTCAAAATGGTTTTTTTTACTGCTATCTACAAGGAGATAGATTATGAATAATGATCGTATTGAAGGTAATTGGAAAGAATTGAAAGGTAAAGTTCAGCAGCAGTGGGGTAAATTGACCAACGATGATCTTGATCGTATCGATGGCAAACGCACTGAGCTGGTAGGCAAAATTCAGCAACATTATGGTAAGTCCAAGGATGAAGCTGAACGTGAAGTAGATGATTACTTTGCCCATTAATATTCGTTGCAGTAAATAGCTAAAAAGGTGGCCTTAGCCACCTTTTTTCTATATGGCTGTTAAACCATTCGTCGCAACAGGGTTGTTGTATTGAGCATAAGTAATCGCCAACATCCCAACGCACCCAGCAACCCTACAACCAGCGCACCAGCCACCGGCGCCAGCACCCAGTATTCAAGGTGAATACGCGCATCCATTTGAAAGACCTGGGTCTGCAGTAAATATAGACTTAATTCGTTGGCAATGGCGGCCATCAGTCCGGCGACCAAGCCGATAATTATAAATTCAAACACCACACTCAAGCGGATTAAGCTGCCCTTAGCACCTAACGTGCGTAAAATCGCCAATTCCTGCTGTCGTTCATCCATGCTTGCCTGGACCTGTGCGATCAGCACTAACGAACCGGCCGCTAGCACGAGAACCAAAATGAACTCAACCGCCATCGAAACTTGATCAACAATTTCTCGTAACTGATTGATACTCGCATCAACATCGAATAGCGTAACTGACGGAAACGGCTGCATCAATCCTGTGATGTCGGCTTTGCGTTCAGCTTCCAGATAGAAGCTGGTAATATAAGTCGGTTCGAATGCTGCCATCGCGTCGGGATGGATAATAAAGAAGAAGTTGGGCTGCATGCTCTGCCAATTGACTTTACGTAAGCTGGTTACCTGCGTTTTAACTATTTCACTGCCAATGTTAAAGGTAAGCCTGTCATCCATTTCAATATCTAACCGTTCAGCCACCTCAGCTTCGACTGACACCGGAAAATAACCGGCTTCAGTTTTGACGGCCTCATCGCCATGCCACATGCCTTCAACCACTTCGTTTTCACTTTGTAACTGATTACTCCAGGTTAGGTTAGCTTCCCGACCCAGACCGTCTCTACCTTCTGACGGTTCTTCGTCTTCTTTACTAACGCGCGTGTTAACTTGCTCGTCGTTAACCGCAACAAAGCGTCCACGTACCACTGGATAAAAAAACTCGACATTAACGTCTCGCTCAGCAAAGTGTTGCTCAAGGTTATCTTTTTGCTGCGCGGTTATATTTGACATAAAGTAATTTGGTGTGCCCTCAGGTAGCTGAGCGCGCCATTGAGCGACCATGTCATTGCGCATGACCAATACCACAAGTAGCAACATTATTGTGATGGAGAAACTGATCAGTTGGACACTGTTATCCATTGCCCTGCGCCTGATGCGCGCCCAAGCCAATTGCCAGGGGCCAATTCGGCCGCCTCCTAGTTTGCGACCCAACCAAATCAAGCCGAAGGTTACCACCAACAAGCTCAGCACTAAAACAACGCCGGAGATAAACAGTATCGCACTGATTTTTAAATCCTGACTGTAGATCCACATTAATAGAAAAACCGCACCACCAGCGGCACCAAATTGTAATGTACGCGAACTTAAACCGGCGTCCATATCACGCCGTAGTACGCGCAATGGCGGTACAGAAAACAATCGCAGCAGTGGGTAGAGCGAGAAAAGAACCGCACAAACGGCACCTGTAAATACCGCAATTAAAAGTGGTCGCCAATGCCAGACGGACAGAGACACTTCAACTCTGTCAGCGAGAAACATGACTACTAACTGCTGAATTGTCATCCCGAAGGCGATGCCGATAACTATGCCCACAATCGCGATAAAACAGATTTGCAGAGTGTAAACCCGACGTATCATTTTCTGTGTAGCGCCCAACGTTTTCATAATGGCAACCGGATCGAAATGGCGTTGGCTGTAACGTTGCGCCGCCACAGCGATGGAAACGGCTGCAAGAACAATCGCTAATAAACTGGCAAGTAAAAAATAGCGTTCAGCCGTAGCAACGGATCTACCCACTGCAGACTGGTCATCTTTGATCGTGCTCCAACCATGCAAATCGTCATTAAGTTGGGGTTGCAACCAGTCGTAAAAACGGGTTATCACACTTTCATCGCCGGCAAAATAGCCACGATAACCAACGCGGCTGCCGGGACCGGTGATCTGCATCGCAGGAATGTCGGCTATATTCACCAATACCAGGGGGTCGGTGGCAAAAACATTGAAACCCGCATCCGGTATCCCCCCTAACACTTTATCGACGACAAATTGCGCATCACCAATTTCAACCGTATCGCCCAGCTCAACACCCAGCAGCTGGAACAATCTTGAATCCAGCCATGCCTTACCCGATTCAGGCACAACATCAATGTCGCTTTCGATGCCAAACGGGCTGTCGCTTACTTTTATAGCGCCTTTAAGCGGATAATTGTTACTAACTGCACGCAAGTCAACAAGGGTTAATTTTTCGCCGCCAAATACCATTGAACGGGCGCGTATCTGCTGTGAGATCTCAAGATTTTCACTCTGTGCTTTGTCAAACCACGCGTCAGGAATAGGATCGCTCGAGCGAATCTGTGCGTCAGCGGCCAGAAATTCTGCCGATTTATCGGTTAGCGCGCTTTGTAAACGTTCACTAAACAACGACAATGATAGAACGGCGCTTACGGATAGCACGATAGCGAGTAAAATAATGGTAAGCTCACCTCGTCTCGCCTCGTGCTTGAATAAGCGCCAGGCTAAGTTCATCACCATATTCATTTAACCTGCCTCGCGAGAATAGTCAGCTGTTATTTTATTCTTTTCGGTCAGGGTACCAGCCTGCATCACTAACTGGCGATCGCATTTGGCCGCTAGCGTTTCATCATGCGTGACCAACACCAGGGTAGTGCCCTGCTCTTTATTCAGATTAAATAGCAGGTCTTCGATTTTATGGCTGTTAGCAGCATCCAGGTTTCCGGTAGGCTCATCTGCAAAAAGAATTTTTGGTTGACCGATAAATGCTCTGGCAATAGCCACACGTTGTTGTTCTCCCCCTGATAACTGATTCGGATAATGATGAGCTCTGTGGGCCAATCCTACCTGTTCCAGTATTTTCTTCGCTTTTCCTGAAGGGTCCCGCAGATCTGCAATTTCGGCAGGAAGCATGATATTTTCCAGCGCAGTGAGGCTTTGTACTAACATAAAGCTTTGAAAAATAAAGCCTACTTTAGCTCCGCGCAGCTGGGCCCGGCCCTCTTCATCCAAATCGTGCAATGACACATTGTCGAGCCATATCTCACCAGAACTGACTTCATCAAGCCCTGCGAGCAAGCTAAGCAGCGTTGATTTACCGGAGCCTGACGCCCCCACAATAGCAACCGACTCACCAGTCTTGACCTGAAAGGAAATCGGTTGAAGAATCTGCAAATGCCCTTCACTCGTACTAACTGTTTTAGTAATCTCACTGGTTCTAATTATTGAGGAGTCGTTGCTGTCGTGTTGGTCTTTCAAAGTCGTCGCCATATTCAAATTACATTCCTGTTATTTTTGTTACCGCTACTGGTCTTTTCAGATCATTTATACGCCGGTACACAAAATGAAAACACACAAAAACCTAAATTACTTATTTTGGGAGATAGCCTAAGTGCTGCTTACGGTTTAAAGCAACAAGAAGGTTGGGTTAGTTTGTTACAAAATATCTGGAAAGACGAGTCAGTTCAGATTGATGTGGTGAATGCTGCGATCAGCGGCGAAACCACCGATGGTGGTCTGGCGCGTTTGCCGCGATTATTGGAACAACATCAACCAAGCCATTTGTTGATTGAATTGGGGGGAAATGATGGGTTACAAGGCCACCCAGTTAGCAAGATGCGCACTAATCTGGCCAGGATGGTCGATCTAGCCAAACAGGCCAACATCAATGTGCTGTTGCAGGACATGGAAATCCCAACCAATTACGGGCGAAAGTATACCTCTATGTTCGCTGATAGCTTTGAGGCCGTTGCTGAAGAACATCAAATTACGCTCATCCCCTTCTTTTTACAAAATGTGGCGACAGAAGAAAATATGATGCAGCGGGATGGTATCCATCCAAATAAAGACGCACAGCCAGTAATTGCTGCATTCATGAATGAACAACTTAAACCCATCATTTTACGTACTAACACTGCTGAATAAAAAATGGCCCGTTAACGGGCCATTTTTTTACTCATCTAAGGTCGAAGGTATTGCGTTGGTTGTGCATGTGATTCCTTCTGCGAAGACAGATAACGATCCCGTAACTTGGTCTGCCTTGACTCCATCTTAATTGGCTCGCCGTTTACAAACACCTGCTCAGCGGCTTCTGTTACCTCGAGTGGGTCACCACTCCAGATAACGATGTCTGCACGTTTGCCCTGAGAAATGGAGCCAATGGTATCTTGCATTCCCAGTATTTTTGCTGGTGCAGAAGTCAGGCTGGCCAACCCTGCATCATGCGATAATCCGTTGGCTACCGCATTACCGGCATGTTGTGCAGCGAGCCGAATATTGTGCGTATCCATGCCAATTGCAACCATAACACCCGCCTTTTCCAGCCTGGCCGCGTTCGCTAGTGTCGCCCCAAGCTGGTCAAATCCGCCAGGCAGGTTAAATTCAGGGTCGATAATCACGGGAATTTTGTGTGCAGCCAGCTGTTTTGCGACTCGCCATGCTTCCACACCGTGCACGAGCACAACATTGATATCTGGATGACGCTTTTTAAAAGCAATCACCTGACGGATATCCGCTGCACGATCAGCCTGCATAAACAGAGGCATTTTACCGCTCAATACTTTTTTCAAGGCGGCCACATCTGCTCGCGAGTTTATACCATCCCAGTCGTCTTTTGCATCGAGTTTACCTTCCACCGAAGCAGCTTCCGCCAATGCCGCTTCAAGCGCAACCCACAACGCAGCGCGAGAACCGCCAGACTCTTCGGCTCCTTTACTACCCACATCAACTTTCATAAAGGCGTGCGCTTTAAGCAACGGCTCCTCGCCAAGCGACATCACCGCACCCTGCCCGTAAAAAAGTGTATCGACATTAGAGATAGTCGTGGCGGCTGACGTTACCCCTTCAACCCGAGAAATGTTAACCAGCGATGAGTCTGGATTAAGCGCATAGCTAACATCTAAGGCTGCTCCAGTTTTGGTTATACCAGCTTTCTTCACGGTACTGTCAACCACGCCAGCTGAGGACGAAACCTCAACTAATCCGAGAGTGGTTAATGCGCCCACGAAACCGGGTGTGATGACCTTTCCCGTCGCATCAATTTTTCGATAGTTATCCGGTACTCGCAAATCACTGTCGATTTGTGCAATCTTGCCGTCTTTAATTAAAATAGTGGCCTTTTCCATTGTCCCCAATTGGGTCATGGTATGTACCTTACCGCCCATTATTGCGATGTTTTCGGCCCACACAGATGTTGACATAACTGCAGTGGCTAACAAACTGAGCATTAACTTCATTTTATATCTCCTTCGCCAACCTGACCTAACTCGAAATCGCTCACCGGCCACTGTTCCGGGTTCGCTCTGTCATAGGCCAAACCGCCATCAATGTAGACCTTTTCTGCTTGAGAATAAGTCGAGAACGGATCGCCACTCCACAGCACTACATCTGCATTTTTACCGGCTTCCAGGGACCCGGTGTGGTCATAAATTCCCAGTGCTTTAGCGGGGTTAGCGGAAAGCCATTGCCACGCATCGGCCTGTGAGATCTCTATACCAGCACGCTTGCCATCCGACCATGCTTTTGCGGCTTCCTGGTTTAGACGCTGGATACCTAGATCACTATCGGAGTGAACAATGGCGCACGCACCTGCCTGATGCACCAGCGGGATATTTTCACGAATGCCGTCATACGCTTCCATCTTGAAGCCCCACCAGTCAGCCCACATCGCCGAACAAACATTTTGTTCTTTTAGTTTGTCGGCAACCTTGTAAGCCTCTACGGCGTGGTGAAAGGTACCAATTTTGTACTCAAACTCTTTCATCACATCCATCATGACGGTCATTTCATCGGCACGATAACAATGCATGTGAACTAAAATGTCGCCCTTTAGTACACCCGCCAGTGTTTCTAATTTTAGATCACGTTTAGGTGGCTTAGGGTTTTTACCTTCATCAAATTCTCTGTCGTAACGCTCCCATTGAACGATGTAATCCTGCGCATCAGACCATGCCTGGCGATATCCAGCTACATTGCCCATTCGGGTCATTGGCCCTCCTTTTTCACCATATACTCGCTTAGGATTTTCTCCACATGCCATTTTCAAGCCATGTGGTGCATCAGGAAATTTCATGTCCTGCATCGTTCGGTTAGGCACGTTTTTTAAAACAACTGAGCGCCCGCCGAATAAGTTGGCTGAGCCTGGTAATATCTGCATTGAGGTTACACCGCCCGCCAGTGCCCGGCCAAATCCCGGGTCTTGAGGCCACACCGCGTGTTCCGCCCATACACCCGCGGTTACCGGATTCACCATCTCATTGCCATCAGAATGTGAGCGAGTGGAGGGATTTGGATACACACCCAGATGGCTATGAGTATCGATTATTCCCGGGGTTACCCATTTGCCCTTACCATCGATTACCTGCGCATCTGCAGGGGCATCAACATCGGCGCCCAATGCGACTACTTTACCGTCGGCAAAATAGATAGCACCATTGTCTATTTTCTCTCCTGTCCCCGTTAAAATGGTGACATTTCTGATGATCGTGGGCTGTCCGTCGATAGGACTATATGTGCTTGGATAGGGGTCAGGGTTAATCGAAACTTTCTTACCATTCGGTTGTTGTTCTTTCTTGGGGGTGGTGCTGCATCCCACTATTGCCAGAGAAAACAAACATGCCACCGCAACGCTAAGACGTGAGGGTACTCGCTGCATAGTTTTTCCATTAAGTTGAGTTCAAACTCACCTCCTCTACTGTGAGTGGGAGGCTTACATGTTCTGCCCATGTTGAATGGCGGAACATAACGTTAACGTAATAAACTAGCCGATCAGTTCATATCTAACAAGTTAATGATGAAGAATATCGACTAAGCAATATCAGCATGCGAGGATTGGCTGGCCAATACGGTGACAATGCTTTTAGCGTCATTTAATCGTTTGATTTGACTAAATAAAACATCAGCTTGAGGGTATTGTCTGCGAAGGTAGCCACACCATTGCTTGATTCTGTTTGGGTAGTAACGCCCTTTATCTCCATAGATCTCATAACCTGAATAAGAAATAAGTAAATCAGCCACTTCTTCCCATGGCATGGGGGCATGCCCTTGCTTGATCGTCTGCGCCAGATTCGGCATTGCTAATGCTCCTCTTCCCAGCATCAGGTCACTACACGCCGATTGCTGCATACAATTGAGCGCATCACTGGCATTCCATATCTCGCCATTCGCAATTACCGGGATATCAATGTGCTGCTTTATTTTTGCGATGTAATCCCAATAAGCGGGTGGGCGATAGCCTTCTTTTTTTGTACGCGCGTGCACAACGAGGTGACTGGCCCCTGCTTGTGCGATCGCGTGCGCATTTTCAACGGCTAACGACTTATCATCATAGCCCAATCTGATCTTAGCGGTGACAGGTAAGGTGTCGGGTACTGCATCACGCACCGCTTTGACAATGTCAAACAGGGTTTGTGTTTCTTTTAATAACACCGCCCCGCCCTTACTTTTGTTTACTGTTTTGGCAGGACAACCAAAGTTCAGGTCAACGCCTGGTGAGCCCATTTCGATTGCAGTCAGCGCATTCTCTGCCAGCCATTCAGGATGTTGACCTAATAGTTGCACGCGTACAGGCACGCCGGAGGGCGTTTTAGCGTCGTTTTCTAATTCAGGGCACAATCGAATGAAGGTACGCTTGGGAAGCTTTTGATCGACCACGCGAATAAATTCCGTTACACATAAGTCGAATCCTCCTACGCGGGTCAGCATGTCGCGCATTAGATGGTCTACAACACCTTCCATGGGCGCAAGCATAATTTTCATAAGAGAACTCACCAGATATACAGAATAAAAGCGGGGCGGAGTTTAGCAAAAATTGATTAATTGACCAACAAACGAATGCGCAGACACTGCGTGAAATATTTTAGGTTAATTAAAAACGTTGTGTTTCTAAAGAGTGCCTCAAGTGCCCGGTTCAACGGGAAAGGCCAGTACATACTGGCCGTTCTATGGCTTAGTTCAGTGCTGTTTCAGATAATTAAGCGCACCCACAATTGCCGCAACCTGCGCTTTGTTGCACTCCTCATCGGTGGCGCTTGGACTGTCAGGATAAACCTCGGTAGTAGTCACATAGTCCGCATTCGTCATACCGCCACAAAGAAAGAGTTTCTTTTTGTCATAGCAGATAACACCATCAGAGACCGTATCGGCACCGATGATCTTACCGTTTGCATCAGGCGGCGCGATATGGGTGACCTTGCGCACACTCTCTATGATGGCTTGTTGGAATTCAAGCTTCGGATTATTTGTATTGGCAACCGTATAAAACCCATCTGGAATTTCCCACTCATCGTGGGTTACCCCATCGCGCGCGGCAAGTGCGGGTCTAAATTCAGAGTTATCGGTATCGGTGGTCTCGTGAAGATCAATGTGCACTGCAATTGGCAACGTCATAGAGGAGACAAATGCCATCACCTGAGCAGATTCAGATGCTGGCGAATCAGGCATAAAGGAGCGGTTTGGATCCAGTGCCAGCGGATTCCAGCGATTGATGGTTTCGTAGCCCCAGGGACTGATACACGGCACGACAATGAAATTAAAATCATCAGCATAATGTGTGAGGTGTTGGTTTATAAATAAGAGTGCGCCTTGTACGCCACTGGTTTCGTAACCGTGGACACCGCCTGTAACGAGAATGGTAGGCTTACTCTCATCCATCGACTCACTGACCACAGCATAGAGCGGATAACGCGCTTCATCATAAGGTAGTGCGCCGTATTGAAAGATAGAAAAGCCATCTATTTTTTCAGGGAGTTTCGCTAACACTTCATCCTGATAACTGCGCTTAACCTGTTGCAATTCACGCCATTGCTTTTTCTCTTCATCAGACCAAGGTTTACCGGGACGACCAATTGGATAATTTTCCATTCTTGCTCCTACTTCCTGCAAATTTAACGATTATTCAAAGCCGATATGCTAACAAGAATTCGAGGATGAGTCATTTAACCCAATAGCCGGAATCGCGTTATTTAGAAGATGTGACCAACACGATAGCGCCAATCACCCTACCCTGCGGGCCATGCTAACGCATGTTCTGCCACGTTCCTGACGTGGCAGTCGAACCCCTGTCTAGTTGAGGATTGCAGGTGATTTAAGGTTGAAGGATTGAATAAGGGCTTCTCACCCCTGACGAGCACGCATAAAAAAACCAGCCCGAAGGCTGGTTTTATATATGGCGTCCCCTAGGGGATTACAGCATACATCCCTGTATGCTGCCCTGCGGGCCATGCTAAAGCATGTTCTGCCACGTTCCTGACGTGGCAGTCGAACCCCTGACTAGTTGAGAGATGCAGGTAAATTTAAGCGAAAAGGTTTGAATAAGGGCTTCTCACCCCTGACGAGTACGCATAAAAAAACCAGCCCGAAGGCTGGTTTTATATATGGCGTCCCCTAGGGGATTACAGCATACATCCCTGTATGCTGCCCTGCGGGCCATGCTAAAGCATGTTCTGCCACGTTCCTGACGTGGC
>NZ_JAATNW010000010.1 GCF_012911815.1 Alteromonas ponticola
ACGTTCGATTTCTAGTTCAGATATGCCTAAAATAGTACCTGCGTGGGACACTTGTATTCTCCATTAAATGATTCTTCGCAAAATCAGTTTAATGAATGCGGGTGTCCCCCGTTAATGATGAAGAGCCCACAAACCGACGAAAGTCGGTTTTTTTGTGTCTGAAGTGATGGTATCGCTTCTTAATGATTTTGTATTATTTATCTTTGCTTAGAAATTGAAAAACTCATCGAACTACAGTTTTTTCCACACTGTGTCGATTCATACTAACAATCATGCGTACCTAGACTAATATATATCTAGTGGGATTATATTTGAGTGGTAGCTATTATAGGGGATACCGCGGATGAAACGGTTTAAAGTTTTGCATCAAACGGTGTATGAATATGCAACCCCTGTTCAGTTACAGGATCATACGCTCCGGCTAAGACCCCGTGAAGACCATGATCAACAGATTGAATCATTTGATCTGAAAATCAGTCCGCACGCGGAGCTCAGATGGCACCGTGACGTGGAAAGCAGCTCAGTTGCGATAGCTACCTTTACTGCCCCCACTGCTCGTTTAATGATAGAAAGCACGACGGTTATCCAAAAATATGATGTGTCGCCACATGATTTTTTAATTTCAGATTATGCTGTGACTTATCCATTTGAATATCTGAAGGAAGACCGCATTACGTTAAAGCCTTACTTGCGCGCTAAGAACACAGACAATAATGACCAATTAGATAATTGGATAAAACATATTTTAGTGCAAGGCCAGGCTAATCAGACATTTGAACTTCTTTTGCTATTAAACCAACAAATCTACAAATTTATTCACTACATCAAAAGAGATGATGAGGGTGTACAAAGTTCGTATATTACCCTCAATACCAAAAAAGGATCGTGCAGAGATTTAGCCAGCCTGTACATTGATGTTGTCCGTCACCTTGGGTTTGCAGCGAGATTTGTTAGCGGTTACGTTCACACCGAGTCTTCTGGCGATCTGCCTGAGACCACTCACGCATGGGCTGAAGTATTCATTCCCGGGGCCGGGTGGAAGGGTTTTGACCCAACCCATGGATGTCTGGTAGGCGCTCATCATATTGCAGTAGCAGTTAGCCGATTGCCTCATTTAGTTCCGCCGGTGTCCGGGGCATTCTGGGGCACGCCAGGTTCCTCGCTTACTGTCAACGTCTGGACGACAGACTTGAGTCAATAAACTGTGAGGGAGGAGTAGAAACCCGTTTTATGCATAAAGAAGTGATGGATACGGTAAAGCAGTTAAATCAACCCCAGCGAACTCAATAAACCGAATGCGAAGTAAGCTTAAGATGGCTGATTGGGGGGGTGATTACCGAACAGAACTAACTTTTGGTTAAAAGAATGCGGTTGCCCTGGTACTCACGTAACAAAGGACGGGCCAGTTTTGCAATATATCGCGGGGAATGTTAACTTCTCCGAAACTGTAATTTAACTCTACTACATATGCTTAATTTGTCTGTTGGTCATGGTTATTCAATCATATCTAGAAATTTTTGTTTTATGCTTGCCAACGTTTCTGGCCAACTTAAACCAATAAAATTAACGCTTCTGGATTTACCTCTTATTTACGCAGCACTGCGCTCATCGCACGATATTGACAAAGTCACAGATTATGTAACAGCCAACCCGTTGACAAAAGTAATTGCACCTAAATTAGGGTATTCGGATGTGTCAAATCGATTTATGACATTAGCGCCAGCAATTAAGCCTAACTTAGATAGCAATACATTAACTATATTAGCGTTACCAAATGTGGCTGAAAACGCTACGTTGCCAGAAGAGAATTTCTATTTAAGCAACAATCATAGTATTGAACTAACCAATAATGGATTTGTTACATGGTCAGCTAAACACGATTCATTCTTTCAAATAAGTGATATTGATGTAGCAATTTTATTTTCATTTCAGGGTGGGAAAACAACCCAGCAAGCAATTGACGATATCCAGATTAACGATATGGTCGATTGCAAATCTTCAATCCTGAAACTGATTGAAGCGGGGTTGTTAGTAAAAAAAATAGTGGAAACCCAATCGCTAACTTCAAGTGATGCTAGTAAACCATTTATTGTGGAAAGTGAAGAAGGACAAAAACCAGAAGAAATTGATTGGAAAAATATTAAACCTGATGGAAGAACACCGGTTTATTTTGTTCCGCATATGGAAAATCATTTACCCTTGGCATTAGGTGTATTATTTAATGCGCTAGCCTCACACGAAAACGGAAATTTGCTTGAGCATTTTTTGCTGGTACCTTTGCAATATCTAGGACCTGGTGAGCTTTTAAATGGACCATATAAAAAGTTTGGAAGGGGAGTCTGGCTATTTTCAAATTATATGTGGTCAATCGAACTTAATCTGCAAATAAGCGAAGCAATTTTTAAGCATGACCCTAAAAATATAACGATTCATGGTGGGCCTAGCACACCAGATTATGAACGTGCGTCTGAAAAATTTATGAATGAAAATCAGTCGGTTAGTATATCTGTGCATGGAGAAGGTGAAGTAACAATAACTGAGATTTTTGATGTTTTAAGCTATTCCAGAAATAGTTCTAGTGGTTTTGATTCATTTAAAATGAGTCAAGTTCAGGGAATAACGTTCCGTGACGCATTGTCAAATAAGATTATTCGTACCGAATCTAGAGTGAGAATGAAATATCCCGACGCAATTCCTTCACCTTATTTAAGCGGCACCTTTAATAATTATGGCGGTAGGGTAGAAGCTGCAATTATTGAATCCAATAGAGGATGTCCTTACGGCTGCACATTTTGTGATTGGGGTTCAGCGACAAATCAAAAAATCAGAAAATTTGATTTATCCAGAGTTTTAGATGAGATTACCTGGATTGGTAATAACAAGATAAAGGTAATCTGGATTGCAGATGCAAATTATGGAATGTATGAGCGCGATATCGAAATTTCTGAACATATTGTTGCTACAAAGCGAAAGTATGGATACCCAAAAGAAGTTGTTGTTAATTATACAAAAAATTCGAATAAACGACTTGTAGATATTATTAAAATCTTCAATGAAGGTGGAATAATTAGTCAAGGAATTATATCTATTCAAACTACTGATGAAAAAACGTTGGAAGTTATTAACAGAAAAAATATTAAGACAGAGAGGTATGATGAGTTGTCAGCAATTTTTGCTGAACAAAAATTACCTCTTTCAACAGACCTGATGATTGGGCTTCCAGGAATAACCGTTTCTGCGTTTGAAAAAGATATACAACATTATATAGATATGGATGTGACTGTAAAAGCATACCCTACTCAACTTTTGCCTAATAGTCCCATGGCCGATCCTGACTATATTGAAAAGTATAAAATAAAAGTAGATCAACAAAATTTTGTGATTTCAAGTTTTAGCTTTTCAGAGGACGATTTGAAGTATATGAAGGCATTCTATCAAACTTATGTAATGGCTGACGGATACGGTTTGCTTCGTTACATTATTCGTTTTTTGCAATGGGAATATGGTGTCCAAGCATCAACATTTTTGAGAAGGTTATTGGAGAAAGCCACTGAAAATCCAGGAGATTTCCCGCTGATTACTTGGGCTGTAAAATATTTCAATTCTGATAAGTGCATGCCAGGTGGTTGGAATGCTTTCTATTTTCAGGTGAAAAGTTACTTGATTTCAGAACATGGCGTAAAGCCAGGTAGTGATCTCGATGTGGTTCTCGCGGTCAATAAGGCATCAATGCCCGATGATGGACTTTCTTATCCACTATCTATCTCGATAGAACACGACTTTACATCTTATTTTGTAAGCGGCAAAACCAATTTTATTCCTCTAAAATCGTATTCTGAAGGGGTTTTTGAAGTGAAAGATCCCAATAATATGACAGGCATGGACTTAAATTCTCTCCAGTACGATTCTCACCAGTATTTTTGGGAGTTAAACTCATCCGTTGCACGGCCGAAATCTGTAACTAAAAATGATGAAGCTGCGTAGTAAATGGGAAGTTGGAAGTGGTAACCGAGAGTCTTCTAGCCAGAAGGCTTAAGTGAGTGCGCGAACTACTATAGTGAGATAGTCATGTTCGCTAGAGGCTGTTGGTCTTTGTAAGAAAAGTAATCGGCATAGCAACAAGGTATAAATGTTTCGCCAAAAATAGTTAACCGTAATGGTGCTACGTGGTAAGACCCCAGCAATCTAGATATCTTTAAGCTGCTAATAGTACTGTTCTTTATATTCTATTGGAGGTAGTCCTCCATTTGCACCATGGTTTCTTCTTGGATTGTAGAAGCCTTCAATATAGTCGAAGATATCTGCACGGGCTTGCCGCAGGTTTCACCAACACTTTTTAAATCAATCGTAATATTGCGATAAACATAGGTACAACCGCTTTCCAGCCAAAACTGTGTACTTTTACCCAGTAAGCGGTTGTCGTCTTTCGCTTTCGCACTCGACGGCTGTTTCAGCCACGCATAAAAGCCACAGCGCTCTATGTTGAACACATAACACATGGTTTTAATCGGGTAACGCGGGAGCCGCTCCCTTACGAACGCGTCCTTTTCTTTGGCTCCCCTGCAACCTACAGCGGCTTTCTTCAATAGGTCTCGTTCCTGCGCAACTCGTTTTAATTTTGCTCTGAGTCTACGCGGTGAAGCAGCCTGATCGTCATCTTTTTTTCATTGGCTCGCTGGCTTGTCGTATCGTTTAACCCAATCTGACAATGATTTGTAGCTGACACCTAATCGTTCCGCGACAGACATTAGTGAATGACCTTGCTTGATAACTTGCTCGACGGCCTGAATTTTAAATTCTTCGGGGTAGCGCTCTCCGCTCATGCAAACACCTCAAAGTTTATGCAATTATAAAATTATAAAGTGTCTAGTGCGCAAAAGGCTTACTAAAGGTGTCATTTGTGCCTATTAAAAAGACCTTGGATGTAGTGAGTTTTACCACCTAATTGTGCAAACCTCCCCTAATTATTTACATTGATATTTAACGTTTGCAGCCAACTCGGGTTATGTTAACCGTTTCCATTATGTCAGCTCATTGAGGGTCTCGCGAAGCATGCTTTGTTACACTGGAACATGATTAGGTTCATCGTCAATTTTCAAAACACGTAATGAAATAAGGACGAGTTTTTCTATATACTTAAAGTAGAAGCAGAGTCCTTCCCACTTCAAGTTGTCTTCGAGTTACCGATACCAGTGAAAGCAGTTAAATCAATCCCATTGAACTCAACAAACCGAATGCGAATAAAGTAACTGGCGCGGATATCAGCGTAGTGACGGTGATGATGCTCGCAGCAAGCCTGTGGTCGCCGCCCATGTTTCGTGCCATGACATAGGTAACCGTCGCACTGGGGGCCACGGTTAGAAGGAGAACAATCCCCAGGCTCATTCCACTACCACCCGCGAGGTAAGTAATCAATACCATGAATGCGGGGTAGATCAGACACTTACTTATGGTACTGATAACAATGTTGAAGCCATTTTGGGTAAATGAGCGAAGTTGCAGTGAGGCCCCCGTGCAAATTAACGCTAAGGGTAAGGTTAGCTGAGTAAGATATTCACCCGTCTTAAGTACTAATTGTGGTAGAGGTATTTGGAAATAGTTGAAAGGAACAGCGAGAAGAATGCCAATAATCAATGGGTTTGTCGCCACACTTTTGATGATTTGTCGTATCGAACTTTGGCCGTCTCTGTAAAAATCCAAAATAAAAACGGATAACACGTTATATGCAATGGTGATACCCCCGAGGTAAATCGAGGCTGCAGCCAGGCCGTCGCTACCATAATAATTGACACAATAGGCTAAACCAATAATTCCCATGTTAGCCCGAAATCCACCCTGGATAACGACGCCTCGAGCATTAACATCGCTGACTATGAAGTGACTAAACAGTGTTAGTAGCAAAAAATACGCGACTGTACCAACTACACCAATTACCAGCAACTTCGTATCGAATGTGCTGCCAAAATCGGCCTGGCTAATTGAAAAAAACAGCAGTGCCGGAAGTGCAAGATTGAAAACGATTTTTGCGCCAGACTCGACGAATCCTTCGTTGAGCATTTTATAGTGAAACAGTAACCAGCCCAGTAGCAACAAAAACAGGACTGGAAACAACGTGACGGATATAAAATCAAAGACCATTTTTGTTAATCACCACGTCACAAAATGCGGATGAGAGGTTAGTGTTGAGATTGAAGTTAGGTTGTTATCCGTCACGCTGTTTTAATTTTTGATTCTTAATCGGTTCCTAATTGTTGCGCAAATAACCACGAGAGTAAATCTGGCTCTGCTAAAGCGGGATCCCAACTATTGTGGTTAGCCTCGGGGTAGAGTGTATACTTCACCTGCTGCCCTCTTTTGGACATGGCATCTGCCAACTGACGCGAATACTTATACTCTACGATGTCATCCTTTGCGCCGTGGAAAAACCACAGTGGCAATTCCTCTCGGTAGACGTTTGCCAGCGCGGGGTCAGCGCCACCACAGATAGCAAAGGCGGCGGCAAACATATTTGGCCGTCTGGCTAATATCTCTAACGTGCCCATTCCGCCCATCGATAATCCGCCAATGTAAATACGGCTGTTATCAACATATGCTTCGTCCTGCAAATGGTCCAAAAATGACAATAATCGCGTCATTGCAGCCGTCGGCTCAACCGCATCTTTACCGCGATAAGGAAACTCAAAAGTATAGGGTTTCTTTGATCGATCAGCATCAATCGATGCCCAGTATTCTTGCTCAGGTATTTGTGGAAAAACGACGATGGCCGGAAATGATTCGCGCTTGTCCAAAAACAACTCACCGCCGTGGGTTAATTGTTTTTGATTACTGGCTCCCCTTTCGCCTGCGCCATGCAGAAACACCACTAAAGGATATTTTTTATTTGGATCAAAGTCCGTGGGTAGCAACTTCCTATAAAGTAATTGTCCGGAAGGCGCGTCGTAGGTTTCAAATGAATACGCTGAGTAGTCTTCTGCAACCGTTTCAGACGTTGCCAATAGTGTGATTAAAAGTAATGCCGTAGATAACATTAAACTACGCAACATAATAGTCCCTCTCATCTCAACTTGAGCCAAGTTTGTTAAGCGCTATACCATTGATTGCTGCATCACCAGAAAAGGTAAGCTTCAATCCATCCTGTCCGGCTTTTACAGTAAATTGCTTCTCAAAGGCGACGGTATTTTTTGTAAATTCTGAAATATGTCCTGAAAATAGGACGGAGCCATTCGCTGAAATAGTCATCTCCTCACTATTGTTATGAGTAAGGTTGGCCAGATAAAAGGTCACGGTGTATTGCCCAGCCGGTATATCAAACTGGTATTCAAATTCACCCTGACGCTGCGTTTGAAAAACAGGTTCATTGGATGTATCAAGAATATTCTTATCCGTGCCCACTCCCCGATCCCGGGTCATGAGAATTTCCCCTCCTGTAACGCCCCAACGACCTTGCTGATATGGCTCATCAGGTAACCAATGGCGGTTTTCATTCTCATCAAAAAAATAGAAAGGGCTACCACTGTTAATGAATACGCCTTCGAATTCCTCCGCAGCAAAGTCATCACGGCTAAGCAATTCCATGTTAATGACTGCTTCATCGCTATATTTCTTACCTGCGGTTTCCGTCACGGCGCGCAGATAGTTTTTACCTTCAGCCAGAGGCACATTCCATATAGCCTGATGATCCTGTATACGCTTTTCACCCAGTGACCTGCCATTCAGATAAAGTGTTACTTTTTCTGAATTGCTGTAAACCGGGAATGTCTGGGAGACCACATCATCATCGCCGGGAGCAGGCTGGCTTACTCTATCCACCCAGTTTTTTGAGCCGATATGCAGGATTGTCTCTTTATTGGCCCAGCTTTCAAATAAATAAAAACTGTCCTTCGGCTTTCGATCGAACGTCATCAACCCTTTGCTATTAATAAAAGGCACGGCATCGTTGCGCCCCTGTGAGCCGAAATCAAACATATTCCACACGGCACTGCCGGCAACAAACGGTCTTTGCTGAATCTGTTTAAGGTTTTGCTGCATGAACTCATTTTGCCATTCTATTGAAAAATCAAAGCGTACCGGGTCGAGCGAGCGGATCCGCGGATCCGATCCGGCACCGTATTCGGTGATTAACGTCGGCGTATCGGGATAATGCGCATGGTAGTTGTCGAAAAAGTCCCCTAACCCATCGATGTCTTTTTCGTACCAGCCGTAATACAGGTTCCACCCGACAATCATAGGAATATCAAGTAAGCCCGATTTTTTGTACAACTCGAAATCACCGTGATTCGGGATCATGGTGTAACGGCTGGGGTCTGCTTCTCGGGTAACCTTTTCCAAAACCTTAGCAAACTCGGTAATTTTCATTATGAGAGGCTTATCCCGTTGCCAATTTCGCCCCAACAGCATTTCATTCATATAAGCCCAGATAACGACACTTGGGCGATTGAAGTGTTGATGGATCATTTCCCGTTGCATGCGAATACTATTCTGATAGAAGTCTTCGCTATCAGTGATATCGTGATCCAAGGGTATTTCCATTGTTACTACCAACCCTTGTTGGTCTGCAGCATCGAGTAACGCCGGATCTTGCGGATAATGTGCAGTGCGTAAAAAATTACTGCCAGATGATTTGATCAGTTTTATATCATCTTGGTGCTGGCTGTTTGATAAAGCATTACCTAACCCGGCAAAATCCTGATGCCGATTAACCCCAATTAATTTCAATTGCTCACCGTTTAAGATGAAGCCTTTTTTGCCGTCAAATTTAAACCAGCGGAAACCTATCGGCGTGCTTAGTTTGTCGAACAGTTTCTCATCATTGAGATAAACTTCACTTTCTAATGTGTAAAGGTGAGGATGGTCCGGGTGCCAAAGTTTGGGCTTCGCAACTTCAGGCAAGGTGAGATCGACTTTATTTAGACCTGCTTGCAGCGAAAGTGCCTGTTCGTGAATAAATACTTGTTCCCCGTCAGGAGCGAGGAGTCGGTTAACCAATTTCGCTTGTCGTTCCTGACCGTGATTGTGCATGTGAACTTGTGCAGAAATTGACGCTTCATCGGCACTCACTTCAGGCGTTGTCACATAAACACCGGAAGAGGCGTATTCCCCTCCATCAAAGTGGACCTGGTTGAGTACTTCAAGCCACACATCACGGTATATTCCGCCGTAAAAGTTAAAATCGCCTTTCAACGGTGGAATATTGGCATCGTGTCGATTATCTACGCTAATTAATAACTGGTTATCTGAACCGCTCTTCAAATGTGGGGTGATATCGACAACAAAGGCAGTATACCCCCCTTTGTGCGTAGCCAGTTTCTGCCCGTTTAGATACACCTGGGCCACCTGATTTACGCCCTCGAAACGCAGTAAATATCGTTTTTGCTTTTGCGGCGTAAACGATAGTGTCTTTCGGTACCAGCCCATTCCGCGATGGTAATCCTGGCCTTCAGTAAAGGGATCAGCATTATTCCAGGTGTGGGGTACTGATACGTTTTTCCACCCCAGGGTCGACTCAGTTAATGGGGCGTTATTTTCAGATAAAATAAATTCCCAGCCAGCATTAAGCGAATGGATTTGACGTGCTGAAGACGCAGCGCTTACCTGTAAGGTAACCAACAGTAAAATAAAACAGAAATTTTTTATGCTCATAGAAAAAAGTCCGAACACGCCCCATCACGTAGCAATAAGACCTATTCGGACACCTTGTAAGTTGAAATGTAATCAGGAAGAAGACTTTTTATTTTTAACCCAAACGTTTTCCATCTCTTCTAAGGTTAATCCCTTGGTTTCCGGGATAAATCGCCAGACAAAGAAGATAGTCAGTACGCAGAAGCCGGCAAAAATAAAGTATGGCAAAGCACCATTGAATTGTTCGTTATTTAATTGACTGCCATTCACCAACGGAAAGCTATTGGCAACAATGGCATTAAATAGCCATTGTGCTGCCACCGCAATCGACATGGCGACACTTCGCACGGAGTTCGGGAAAATTTCAGACAACATTACCCACACTACCGGCCCCATGGAAAGTGCAAACGAACCGATAAATGTCAGTATGGCAATCAGCGATATCACGCCCATTTGTCCTGTGTATATGGTCAGCCCCAAGGTCATCAAGCCCAACAACATCCCCAGAGTACCTGTAATCAACAGCGGTTTACGCCCCCAGCGATCGACCGTGAAAATAGCAACAAAGGTAAAGGCGAAATTTACCGCGCCCAGCCAGAGCTGCTGTTTCAGGGCGTCTTCAGGACCGTATCCCAGCGCATTACTGAAGATTTCCGCGCCATAGTACAAAATCGCATTGATACCTGTAACCTGTTGAAATACAGATAGCATCACGCCCAGGAAGAGCACGAACAACATGTTTCGTGTTAGCAATGAAGGACGGTGGTGACGCGATGTGTCCGACAATGATATGCGAATATCATTCAGTTCAGATTCGGCATCATCAGCGGTTTCAGTCAATTTACGCAATACTACCCGTGCTTCATCTTCCCTTCCTTTCATCATCAACCACCGCGGGCTGTGGGGGACGAAAAACAGCAATATAAAAAACGCTAAGGCCGGCAGCAATTCAGACCACAACATGATGCGCCAGCCTTGCTCGACATTGTGATGATGTAACTGTGCAATATTCTCAGGTGATAGCCCTTCGGTGTTTCCGCCACCAATAAAATAGGTTGAAAGAAATACCACGAAAAAGCCGGTTACGATGGCAAGCTGATACAGCGACACCATGCGTCCCCGCTCTTTTGGAGGTGAAATTTCTGCAATATACATAGGGGCAGCCATAGATGCGATTCCCACACCGACCCCGCCTATGATTCGGTATATCACCAGCATATCCAGGGAGTCGGCAACACCCGACCCCCAGGCTGAAATTGAAAATAAAAAACCAGAAAGGATTAACGTGTATTTACGACTGATGCCTTTGGTGAGAATGCCCGCGATCATTGCGCCAAAAAGGCAGCCCCAGATTGCGCTGCTTACGGCCCATCCCTGCTGACCCGGACTGAGCTGAAAATACTCAGTAAAATAAAGCTGACTACCACCAATCACGCCAGTGTCGTAACCGAAAAGCAATCCGGCTAACGCGACGACGATAGTATTACGCAAAATCGTCCGACGATATCCGGGATTGGATTCTGCATCGTTATTCATTGTTTGAGCATTCACAGCGATTCCTCTTATTTTTATTTTTAAATCTTGTTTTTGTAAACCGCGGTTGTACGGGGTTCATCCAGCGTATTGTTATCATGATCGTTATAACGCAGAAATTTCGCTTTTAATCGCGTGATTTCTGATTGATAGCGTTGGTTATCGATCAGATTGTTCTGTTGCTCAAGATCAGTTGCCAGGTCATACAGTTCAGTCGCTTCGTTATGTTCATCTACAACTAACACCAGGCTGCCTTCGCGAATAGCACCCACCTGAGAAAACCCTGCCTGATAAAGCACAAATTCACGTAACGGCTTATTTTCTGGATGCTTGCCAGTTAACACAGGCATCAATGAAACACTGTCCATAGCTTGATCTTCCTGCATCGCTTGTCCAGTCAGCTCATACATTGTAGCTACCCAGTCATGCCCTACAATTAATTGGTCTGACTGACTACCAGGTTTGATAAAAGAGCCTGCCTCTGTGCCATCACCCCACTTGGCAATGAAGGGCACCCGGTGGCCGCCTTCATACACACTGGCTTTATAATCCCGCAACGGTCCATTGTTATCGTGGGCAGGATCACCATAATGCGTAATTCTCGGCCAGAGTGCACCGTTGTCGCTGGTAAAGATGATCAAAGTATTGTCAGCAATGCCCTTCTCTTCAAGTTTAGCGATAATTTTACCCACTTGAAGGTCGAGTTCATAAAGCACATCTGAGGTAATAGCACCCGTTTTGTCTTTGACTTGCTCATCAATTGTAGAAGGGTCTCCATCAAAGTCGAAAGGTGCGGTATGAGGAACATGTATCGCCTGTGAAGCAAAATACAACATGAAAGGTTGTTCGGTGCCCTCGGCTTCAGTTTGGGCCGTGTGATCGTCAATGAAATCCAATGCTTTTGAGGTCAGAATAATCCCTGACTGGCTTGAGTCATAGTCAACGTCAGCACGTGCTGGGTTGCCCTTTGGCGCTTCTACAATTTCTGACAACCCATTGTCGCTAACCCGGTAAAAACCATCTGTTACCAGGTGAGTGGAACGGTTATCCGCAGGCTTTTCAGGGTCAACGGGTACATACTTGCCATTCTCAAAATAAGCATAGGGTTCATGCTGGATACCACTTTGCAACCCAAACGAGTAGTCGAAACCATGTTGATTTAGCGTATCGTCAACACCGCGAGAAAAGTCCATTGTGTTTAACTTATTCTTTTCACGGATGACGTTACCGTCTTTGTCATACACAGTGCCGCCCAAATGCATCTTGCCGAAAAATGCAGTTTTATAACCTGCCTGCTGCATAATATCGCCAACAGTCAGGTGCTTTCCTGCTTTTGTCTTGTCGCCGTTATAGCTAAAGCCCGAACTAAAATTAACATCCCAGCTTCCTCCCGCACGACCGTTTCGATAAGGGTAGCTGCCTGTCATATAACTAAAGCGCGAGGGCGCACATAGGGCTGCCGGAGAATGGGCATCGCTAAAGCGCATGCCCTGTTCTGCCAACTTATCGATATTCGGTGTAGGCATTTTTCCGCCATAGGCACCTAAATCGCCGTAACCCACATCGTCTGCCAAAATAAAGACCACATTAGGCAATGTTTCAACCGCTTTGTCAGACTGTGCGGCCTGGTCCATTTTTGCCTTCGCACAACCACTGACAATCAAAGCAGAGGCAACAAGTGTAGTTAGTTTTTTATTCAACATACTTTGCCTCATTATTTTATTGATGACCACATGGGGGCTTTGGCAGGTTGTAATGTTTTAGATTCCGTCAGCGTAAAGCTGGATTGCTTAACATCAGTAGAGCTGGAGCCAATATAAACATCAAATTCACCTGATTCGTATCCATAGCTCATATCTGCACCATGAAAGGCCAATTGTTCTGGTCGAATTTCAAACTCTACCTGACGACTTTCTCCTTTAGCCAGCATGATTTTTTCAAATCCTTTCAATTCTTTCACTGGGCGTGTGACAGAGCCAACGCGATCACGAATGTATAGCTGCACCACTTCTTCGCCATCATAGTCTCCAGTGTTGGTCACCGTTACCGACGCTTTAATGCTGGCGCCACTGCTTAACGTATCTGCACTTAAGGTGATATCACTGTAACCAAAGGTGGTGTAACTTAAACCAAAACCAAAGGGATATAAGGGTGTATTCGGCGTATTCAGGTAACGAGATACATATTTTTGCTCAGGATCTTCTGGCTTTATAGGACGACCCGTATTCTTCATATTGTAATAAATCGGTACTTGTCCTACCGCACGGGGGAAGGTCATTGGCAGTTTACCCGATGGGTTGTAGTCTCCGAACAACACATCAGCAATCGCGTGTCCACCCACAGTTCCTGCATACCAGGTTTCTAAGATTGAATCGACATTCTCATCCGCCCAGTTGATGGTCATCGGTCGGCCATTCATTAAGACCAAAACCATGGGTTTGCCAAGCTTTTTAAGCTCTTTCATCAATGCCTGCTGATTACCAGGTAAATCCAGATCCACTCTGCTGGCAGCTTCGCCAGTCATGCGCCAGTTCTCACCCATAGCCATCACAATCACATCAGATTTTTTAGCTGCAGCAATGGCTTCATCAAAACCTTCGGTACCTTTGGCATCGAATTCGTAACTTGCACCTTTGGCGTAATGAATCTTCGCCTGATCGCCAAGCTTTTCCTTCAAGCCTTGAAATAGGGTCACGGGCTTGTTCCAACGCTCACCGGCTGCTGACCATGAACCGATCATATCCTGTTTGCTGTCAGCTAATGGCCCTATCAGAGCGATGCTTTGCCCTGATTTTTTCAATGGCAGTACTTGCTGTTCGTTTTTAAGCAAGACCATTGACTTGCGCGCCATATCGCGGGCAGCTTCGATAAATTCCGGTTTATAGATAGTTTGTTCCTGACGTTCCTCATCTGAGTATCTGTAAGGGTCTTCGAATAGTCCCAAACGATATTTCATTTCCAGAATGCGACGAACCGCATTGTCAATTTTCTCGATAGACACCTTGCCTTCTTCTAAAGACTCATTCAGGTGACTAGTGAAAACCGAGCCCTGCATATCCATATCAACACCCGCGTTTAAAGCCAGTTCACCGGCATGTTTTTCGTCTGCTGCGAAACCATGAGGCACCATCTCGTTGATCGCGGTGTAGTCAGTCACAACGAAGCCTTCGAATCCCCACTGGGTTTTAAGCACGTCATTTAACAGGAAATTACTACCGGTTGCTGGAATACCGTTGAGTTCATTAAATGCCGTCATGAAACTGGCAGCACCTTCGTCAACCGTCGCTTTAAACGGCGGTAAGTAGGTGTCCCAAAGTTCGCGTTCAGACATGTTTGTGGTGTGATAATCCCGACCGGCCTGGGCCTGACCATAGGCAGCATAATGTTTGGCACAGGCGAGCACGGTATCAAGTGCTTTGAGGTCGTCGCCTTGAAAACCCTGAACGCGCGCCCTGGCAATTTCAGTGCTTAAGAACACATCTTCGCCTGAACCTTCAGATACACGACCCCAGCGAGGATCGCGAGAAATATCGATCATTGGCGCGAAGGTCCAGTGAATACCTTCCGCAGCCGCTTCAGTTGCAGCGATTCGTGAGCCTTCTCTAATCGCGTCCATATCCCACGATGCCGCTTCGCCAAGAGAAATGGGGAAAATAGTGCGATGTCCGTGGATCACGTCATACCCAAACAACAACGGAATACCAAGTCGTGTCTCTTCCACTGCAACGCGCTGCAGTTCTTTGGTATATTTGGCAGTGAAAGCATTAAAGATAGCGCCCACTTTTCCGCTCTTAATCTGTTCCAGATAATCATCGCTCATGGTGGGGCCAGTTGTGTCCCAATTACTGGTTAGCAAATTAAGTTGACCAATTTTTTCTTCGGTTGTCATTTTTGCCATCAGTTCACTGATGAATTGGTCCATCTGAGTGCTATTGTCTTTCCATATCGTTTGCGAGACGCTATTTTCCTTCGCAGGTCGAACTGACGCATTCGGCGTATCCATACATCCGGCGAGTGTCAGGGAAGCGCCCAATCCGACCAGAGCAAAAAGTTTTGTGATTTTATTAAGTTTCATAAAAAGGTTCCGTACTAAATAAGCAGAATTACGCTGAGCACCCAGCATCACGCCAAATGAAAAATTAATGCGCGTGACGCCGGGATTTTATTGCTCTAAGGGATCAGGGCTGTTCGTTATTGACAGTAAAGCCCAGTTTATTAAGACCACGACGCACATCTGGGTCGCGCATGAAGTAGCGCCACAATAACCCGCTACGATGATTCTCAATCATGCCGACAATCGGCCCCTGATCGATTGCCAGATAAGTTTTTCTGACTTGCTCTGATGGATCATCACTGACACTCAGATTGATACCATCATAAAATCCCATCTCACCAAACAACTCGCGACCATGATTTCGATACAAATTTTTCAACACTTTCATCGACTCTTCTGGCGTATAAGGCATTGAAGATAGCGCTGCAGTAGGTGTTATTGTGCCGTGATCGCGTTGGAAACCCGGTGCATGTGCAGTGTACCCTTCTGGTACTTTATCTCCTGCGGTCAGACCCCAGAAATCTTCACCATAGCCTTCCCAGCCATAGGGATTATCTAAACAGTAAGCGCGATTGATCAGCGTATGTCTGACATTCTGTTGCCAGTAATTGGCATAGCGATCCTGTAACCCACGTGGGTCAAGTCCCATGAAAGAATAGTGCGCAAAAAACAGCGGGCCACCTTTGTGCTCCTTGTTTCCAAGAGGCAGTGACATACCGTAATAATCCTCATAATTGCGGAAAGTAGGTACATTCCAACCCGCCCATCCCTGATGATAAGGCTTATCGCTGGTGCCATGTGTTGGAGAAGAGGCAGCTAACACATAAACAATCAGGGCTTCGTTATATCCTTTAATAGGATGGTCCATTTTCCAGCCATGGTTTTTCGACCAGTGCCAGTAAATAACATCTTCACCCTTGGTATACCAGTCCCACTCCATGGCTTCCCATAATTCGGTAATCTCTTTTCGGAGTTGTTGCTCTTCTGCGCTGTCACCATCGAAATATTGTCGTGCTGTCAGTAAGCCCTGTGCCATGAAAGCTGACTCGACGGTGTCTCCGCCGTCATCATATTTACTGAAGTGAAAAATTTCCTGCGTATCCGCTTGATACCAGTGGCCCCACATACCGTGAAAGCGTTCAAATTCGCGCAATGACTTGGTGAGTTTGAGCATGCGGTTAACAGCCTGTTCCCGGGTTATCCAACCACGCTCTGCACCGGTTATCACCGATGCAATGCCAAAGCCTGTGCCACCTGAAGTGATGATATCGCCATCTTTCATATTAGGGCTGCGTTCTCTTGCCCACCCGGATTTTTCATCAGCAAAATCCCAGAAATAGCGGAAAGTGTATTGCTGAACCATATCCAGCAGTTCGTCGTCATTAAAAACACGCGTTTTTGCGCGCGCTTCAGCAACTTCTTTTTCTTTGCCATTGCTAACGTCAAAGAGCTTATATTTAAGGGATAGCGCGGTGCCCAGGTCATTGACGAAATCGATTACTTTGGATTCTTTCGTCGTGGTCCGCACAGCCCAGTCATCCCCGCCTGTAGAAACTCTTAACTCATATTCAGCACCCTGCTGATAAATGTCAGACCAATCCAGTTCAACGTGACTGTCGTACCCCTCTGCTGTCATGCCTGCTGCGAGCACAAAATGACTCCCAACCAACTGTAAGGTAGATAACAATATTATCGCCCCAATATTGTTAAACCATCGATTATGTCTCATTACGATTCCTCACTGGGTAATAATGAATAAGTAATAAATAAAAATTGATAAGTGAAAAGGCATCAGATGATTCACAGCTGATGCCTGCTAATTTCAGGGCGCTTGAAAAATAAAGCTGCCCTTGTCTTTTAGAAACGCCAGCCAGCCGACAATTTCACCATACGACGCCCATAGGTTGAGCTGTTCAGATTGGGATCACCAAACTCATCACTGTTATCACCCAATATAAAGTCGCGGTAGTTACTGTGATTAAACAGGTTGCTGATATCAAGGCGCACCCAAAGAGCAGAGTCTTTGATTACATAATCTGTCGCAAAATCTTTGCTGATTGACACATCGACACTGTGATATTCAGCTTCATCAGGCTTAATACGGTCAAAGAACTGCTGACCAGGCCCGTTCGCGGTATTAACATACTGTTTATACGGTGACGACTTATAAGTGAACTTACCTGACAACATGATTTCCCATGGCAAATCGTAAGAACCAGTTATAACCAGTACATGATCAGGTACTTCAGCAACCGGGTAAGAACCATAGCCAAAATCTGTAGGGTAATCTAAATTGAACAGATTATTGGTCAGACGGTTTTCGTTCCCATCAGAGAATGTATAGGAGAGGTTCATTCCCCAGTTATCCGTATGCGGGCGATTTAATTTAAAGAAAATGCTGTCAGTGGTTGTTTCGCCGTCATTGCGACCAATAAGTAAGGAACGGCCACGGTCAGGTAACCCAAATCCCCATGGAGGGCCCCAAATTTGACCCGGCTCAAAGAATTCACCATTTTCACGACGGTTACCTAAATACCAGCTAAATTGGTCGTGACTTTCTACCCGGGAGATGCTGATTTCAGTTTGCCATTCACCCAGATTGCTTCTGACCCCGAGGCTCGCTTGATCAGCGTAAGGCAGGTCAAGATCATTTGGAAGCAGGTGAGCTTCATCCTTAACCTCGATGCTCGTTGCCAGACTATCCAGGCCAGCTTGTGTTAAGTACGCAGGATCCCACTCAACACAGTTATTTTGAGCAACATCACACGGGTTGTCCGGATCACCTAGAAAGTTGAACTGAGCTGTGGCGAATGAACCACGGAACACTTCATTTTTAATGTAATCAAACTGGTTACGATCGTAAGAGCGTCCGAAGCCACCGAATAAGCTGTGATCTCCATTATCATCCAATAAATAGGTAAAGCCCACTCTAGGAGCCCAAGCACCGCTATAATTGCTGCGTTCGCTGCCTGTACTAATATATTTACTGATGTCATAGTCAGTATTCTGTACGTTATCCCAGCCGTTTAATGTCGCCACTAAGTCAGCAGGTGTAACATAATCAGTGTAGGTAGGGTTGTCTTCGTAATCGTAACGAATACCCAGGTTTAGTGTAAGACGCTCATTAACTTCCCAGTCATCCTGAATATAGAAACCATACTGTTTCTGTTCTGAAACAAACTCACCGCCAACTTCACTGCCAGCAGCAGGAACAAACCAATCAACCTGATAAGGCTGAACCAGATTGAATGTTCCCGCCCCATTAAACTCTACATTGTATCTGTATTGAGGGTTTGTATTGTGTTGTTGCAGAATTTCAAGGTCGATAACTTTGTACTTAACGCCTGTTTTAATAACGTGATAACCATTCCACTCCAGGTCGAAAATGGTTAAATCATTCTGGATTGACCAACCTTTTTGCCCTTTGGTTTGCAGACCACCGTTTCCACCTACGTTTAACAAACGTTGACGGCTGGCGGTTTCAAGTAACTGTGCAGGTGCAAACTGGGCGGGCGCCTGTGACCACTCTACATCTTCTGTGGTCAGACGTACTTCGTTAGTAAAGTAATCGCCGTCGTAAGTATATTTGAGATTGACACGCTGTTCTTCAACTTGAGAATTTCCAGCATGACTCAGTGTGCTGGCGCCACCAAAATTGTAGCTGTCTTCGTCTCTTATTTTGATTGAGCCTTCCAGCATTTGTCTGTCATCAATGGACCAGTCAAGTTTTCCAAAGAATAACTGTTCGTTAAATTCGCCAGGAAAAGAACCCAGCATCGCCTGATATTCTGCAGGCAAGGTAAAATTGGTAATTTGGTCGCCACCAACTACGTCTTTTGGTGTTTCATACGCTTTTTCTTCGTAAGAAGTCAAAAAGTGCAAGCTGTCTTTAATTATCGGTCCTGAAAATGTCGCGCCATACTGCTCTGTCGATGACGGCGTTTTACCATCAGCTTCGTTAGGCTCTGCTTCGCGTAACCCTTCATCAGTGAAGTCGTAAAACACTTCGCCATGGAATTCGTTGGTACCCGATTTAGTTACAGCTGTAATGGCTGCGCTGCTGACATGCTCGTATTCAGCTTTGTAGTTTTGCGTAATAACTCTGTATTCGCTTATTGCTGCTTGAGGAAAGGGGTTTCCGCGACTGGAATCCTGTCCGGTTACACCACCTTTGAGTACATAATCTTTCTGGCTGACACCATCAAGGAAGACGTTAATCTTATTGATATTCTGAGCGCCACCACGAACGTTGATTTCACCATTACCGCCCCTTTCGATTTGAACACCGGGAGCTAAGTCAGCAAAAGCCAGAAAGTTTCTATCCCCTTGTGGCAAACGTTGAATCATTTCCGGAGTTATGTTTGTGCCCACTTCGCCGCCAGAAAAGCTTTCCAGTCGAACACCTGTAACACTGATGCGCTCAATGTTGTCGCCGGGTGATTGCTCCACATCAAAGTTTACTTTGGCACTTTGTCCGACTAATAAAGTCACCTGTTCGCTGCTTCCGGCGACAGTAACCAGGTACGTTCCAGGTTTAAGACCGGTAAATATATAGGAACCGTCGGCACGGGTTTTCGTTTTGCTTGTGTAGCCCCGTTCAACGTCTCGTGCAACTACTTCAACTCCAGCTTTAGGAATAGTTTGCTCTACAATCTTCCCTCGCAGAGTCGCATCATCAATCCCAGCTAAAGTTGGCAGTGATACAACGCTGAGACTGGCAACAGCCAACGCCACTGAGAGTGCGTTTCTTTTGAACAATCCTGGTTTAATCTTCATGGTTTCACCTTCTAGTTTTCTCTAAGAGCGCTCTTAGCGTTGTTTTGGCGACTAGATAAAAGCGCAAACAAATGAAACCGATTCCCAAATAAAAGGTATTATTGCTATTTTTAATGATACCGATTTCATTTTGTTTCAAAAAAAAGTTCCGCGAGGGGAACGTGAGAAACGATAATATTCATTCACTCACGTGTCAACAATTCATTTACCTATGTTAAAACTTTATTAAAACTAGTTTATTGTTGAACTGTTGTCACCCCCGCGAAGCGTGGCATCACTGATGCCACCTGAATATTCATTACACCGCTCATAGTGCTGGTCCAGCAGCAATCGTTAATCTAACAGACGATCTGCAGCTTGCCAGCTACCTCGGCGCATGGGGACATTCATTGCGTCATCGGCTGCCAACCGATCAAACAAGTCATTTCGCATCTCATTTCGTATCTGCTGGAAAGCAGGAATGTCAATCAGATTATGCTTCTCTTCGGGGTCATTCTTTAAGTCGTATAATTCATTCTTGTCCCAGATACCGTGATAGTAAATGTACTTATACTGCGTCCCTCTAAGCGCGAACGTTGTGGGCGTATGTGGAAAAGCGTGTTCCCAATAATACTCATAAAGAAAATCACGGTTCTTTCCCGAATCTTCGTTTTCTTTTAGCAAACCTAAAAATGATTCACCATCCATTGAAATGTTCGTTTTGCCACCGGCTAACTCTAAGATGGTAGGGGCAATATCAATATTTCTAACCAGAACCTCAGATTTACTGCCTGCTTTGAGCATACCCGGTCCCCACGCCAGCATGGGTACACGAATAGATTCTTCGTAGGCATTGCGCTTATCGATCAAACCGTGTTCGCCCAGTAAGAAGCCGTTATCACCCATATAAACGACCAATGTATCTTCATCCAGACCATGCTGCTCGAGGTACTTTATGACACGCCCGACACTGTCGTCCACGCCCAACAAGGTTTCAGCATACCGTTTATAGAAATCTTCAAACTTCAGATCGCCATGATAGGCATAGTCGACACCATGCCAGCTATCGCGCTGAGCTCTTACCCAATCAGGTTTGCCTTGGTAATTTGCTTCTGTGTTGTCCATGGTTTTGGGGTAGTCTGGCTGCGCGTCTTCATATTGATTTTTGTGCCGGGGGGCTGGTTCAAATTCTGCGTGGACGGCTTTGTGAGATAAGTATAAAAAGAAGGGTTTGCCCTGCTCGCGTTTATCAAGCCAGTCCAGTGCGTAATCTGTCAATATGTCGGTTGTATAGCCCTCATGAGGTATTTTTTTACCGTCCACATTTAATAGCGGATCGGTGTAACGCCCCTGCCCCTTAAAGCTCACCCATCGGTCAAATCCCGCTTGCGGTTCATCATCCACTTCGCCCATATGCCATTTGCCTACGAAGGCAGTCTGATACCCTACGGTTTGTAAATCTGCAGGGAAAAAGGTGGTTCCTTCTGGTATTGGGCTGGTGTTATCTACAATCCCATGATGGTGCGCATAGCGACCAGTCAGAATAGATGCCCGACTGGGTGAACATAACGACGTGGTGACAAATGCATTTTTGAGGTGAACTCCCTCTGCGGCCATTTTATCTAACGATGGCGTCTTTAAGAACTTTGGCGCCTTGGGCATAAAGCTCATAAAATCATAACGATGATCATCGCTTAAAATAAAAATGACATTTTTCTTTTCAACTGCAAATGCGGGCAGCATGAATAGTGTCAGCAAGGTGAACACACATTTTTTAAACATGATTAGTGGCCTTCGTAATGTAAGCTATTAGCAAGTTGTTTGGCTTGTTGTTCAGAAATCTGGGGCATTTCACCCAATAATTTTTCCACGGTCGGTAATGCTTTTTGCATTCGCTCTACTACCTGGGGTGTTGACTCAGGCTGATAGTAAATTTGCATTGGCGCTTCTATGATGCGGGATACCGCTTCAGGCATCGTTGCTCCCCAATCGTCCTCTGCTGCCATTAATTTTAATCGGTTTCCCATCGACTGCAGACGCCTGAATGTGCCAGCTACACCATTGAGGTTTGCGCCAGATTTGGCATACGCTATCTCAATATCCACATCGTTTTGTACTGACATAGCGGGAATGTCTACGATCGCGTGTAATTTGTGTGCATCGTAATTCAGATGGTTGTCTGGCAGAGGCTTACCGTTCACTTTCACACTTAAAAGCGGTAGTCGGTTGGGCAACTCAAGCTGATAGCTGCGCATTTTTCTCATGCCTTTATAACTCCCCTGCACCGCTTTTACTTTTAGCTTAAGACCACCTTTGTGAGATTGACTGCCGATTTCTGTCCAGGCAGCTTCGCCGCGTTGATAGGCCTGCGAGTTTCCGTCATCTTCATATAGCCGAATCGCGTCATCGCCACCGGGAATGAGGGTTAATACCAGTTGCTCTGGGGTGTCTTGCAAATCCTTTACCTGTGGATAACGCGGAATGATACTCCCAGCTTTGATATAAATCGGTATTTCGTCCAGGGCAAAGTTGCGCTTAACCAAATCACCACCGTCTATCAGCGTACCGCTGAACCATTCGAACCACTTTCCCTGCGGGAGCCATGTCGATTGTTCAGCTAGTTGACTGCTTTCATCGACGGGGGTGGTTACCGGTGACACAATCATATCGTCACCCAACATATACTGTTGTTCGGCGCTATATGCAGCCTGCTTTTCAGGGTAGTCGTAATACATCGGTCGAATTATCGATACGCCGCTATCGTAAGCCTGTCGGGCGGCAGTATAAATATAGGGAACCAGTGAATAGCGCAGTTGGATGGCGTCACGCATCATCGGGAAATGCTGTGGGTACATCCAGATCCGCCTGTCAGCAACGTCACTTTTGGATGCATGGGTGCGCAGTATGGGGCTTAAGGCACCGAACTGAAGCCAACGTAAATAGAGCTCACCATCTGATGCCAATTTCTTGTCATTGACAATATGCCCACCAATATCGTGGCTCCAATACCCATAACCTACATTAGACGCAGTAGCGGTAAAGTAGGGTTGAAACGCCAGCGAATTCCACGAGATCACCGCATCACCTGAAAAGCCTACCTGATACCTGTGATTTCCCAGTCCGCCCCAGCGATGAAACAGCAAAGGGCGCTTTTGTGGATACTGGTCCTTCATATCAGTGAAGAACTGGTGGTTTAGCCAAAATGTATTAGACAGGCCCTCAACATATTTGCTGGTTGGCCATTGCTGCCAGTCAAGCCACCAAAAATCAACGCCTTGCTTCTCTAAGGGACGCAACATGTGTTCGAAATAGTTAGCTGACCAATCAGGATCAGCGAGACGGTAAGGTATCCATCCGTCCACAGTGGTTTTATCTTTCAGCCCTTCAAGCATGTCTGGGTACTGATCTTCAAACGGTGCAATGCCATCGGCGGGATGAAGGTTTAGCGCGACTTTCAGGTTTTGCTGTTCCGTCCAGTCCAAAAAACGTTCCGGGTCAGGAAATAATGCCTTGTCCCAGCTATACCCTGTCCATCCTAACATCCCGTTAAAAGGCGTTGGTTCAGGATTTTTGGAAGTTAACCTCATGGTTTTATGCCAGTCCATATCGACAATAAGCACATCCAACGGAATATCATAGCCGTCTATTGTTTTTACAAGTTCACGCAACTCCCAGTCAGAATAACTCCAGTAACGCGACCACCAATAGCCAAAAGCATAACGCGGAGGCATCGGAATTTTACCAGCCACCCGGGTAAAGTCTTTTAACGCCGCTTTATAATCCTGACCATGAGCAAAGAAATACCAATCCATTTGTTTATGGTCGCGGTTAATCGCTACTGAGTGACCATCTTTTTCCTCAATCAGCTGTGTTTTAGAATCGTCTATCAGGCTCCAGCCTGCACGGGATAGGAGGCCTTGTTCCAAGTGAAGTGTGGATCCATCAGATAACTTGGTACGACCTTCGAATCCATCCACGGTTCGCGTGGTACCCATTAAATTGGCCGTATTTTCTATCCCGGGATGCCACTTAACCTCTTTTCCCTCCATCTGAAAAATAATGATTAAATTTTCAGCATTAAATTTACCGCTGTCCTTTTTATAACGCAGCGACATTGCACTCGTCTCGATGACTAACCAGCCATCGTCCTCACGCATATCCAACTCTGGTACGGGTAATATTCTATCGATAAATGCGAGGGATGGACGGTCTTCAAATATACCCTGTTCCTGATATTCCAAACGAACCAGCTGAGGTGTCAATACGGTGAAACGGGCATTGCCTTCAACAACCATTGCCTCATTGGCTGCCGCATCTGAGGGAAATGCCATCAGGGGAATTACAAGCATTATCAGCATAAGATGCAGTTTATTTTTCATTCTAAAGGTCCAGTGGTTGTAGATTTTGAACTGTGTCCGGCAAAATGATACCGATTTCATTTTTTTAACATTAATAAGTTGTTAGTGTCAAACTAAACCGTTAATATGAAATTTCATTGTTATTAACAAACTTAGCCGGTTGTGAACGGTAAATGCCCGAAAGAAAATTGACTTATGCCAGATACTAAAGATTTTGCCATGCAGGATATCGCTAAACGCGCCGGCGTTTGCAAAGCTACTGTATCCAGAGCTTTCAATACACCTGACAGAGTATCTGAAAAAACCCTGAATAAGGTCATGAAAGTTGTCGATGAGTTAGGTTATACCCCGAACAGATTGGCAGCAGGGTTGCGACAGGGGCGTTCCAGAAATATAGCGATAATGTTACCTGACATTACCAACCCCTACTTTCCACCCTTAGTCCGTAGTATCGAGAAAATTGCTCAGGCGCGGGGATATTCAGTCATTTTAAATGACACGCAAGATAATCCAGCCTTAGAACGTGCTTTTGCCAGTATGCTAAAGACCCGACAGGTTGATGGCGTAATCACCAATTCACAGCGCCTGCCCTTTGATATTGATATCATGGATCCCCTGGACAAAGAACTGCCACCTATCGTAAATACATCAGAGTTTTGCGCGTTCGACGGCGTCACCAAGGTGGGTGTTGATAATGTCGCAATAGGCCGAGACGCAACGCGGCACCTCCTGGATTTAGGTCATACCCGAATTGCCGCCATAATGGGGACGCCTGAAATCTTAAGCTGTAAGCAACGTGAACAAGGCTTTCGTGAAGAATTAAGTAAGTCCAACATAAGCTTAGATGATCGCTTACTGTATTCCGGAGACTATTCCAGCCAGTCCGGCGTGGATGGAGTGCGGAAATTGATGCAACTGAAAGACCGCCCCACAGCCATTTTTTGTTTCGGTGATATGGTCGCAATCGGGGCATTACACGAATTGAACGAACTAGGGTACCGGGTTCCGGACGATGTGTCAGTGATTGGTGTCGACGGCATTGCTTTGACCCAATACAGCCATCCCCCCCTTACCACCATCGCCCAGCCCATTCAGGAAATGGGACAACTCAGCATTACCCTGCTTTTGGATATGATTGAGGGTAATGCACCAAAACAGAAGCTAAATATTTTACCCCATCAGTTAGTTGTCAGACGCAGTACCGGGCCAGCACCTAAATAGCACTTTCGAGAGTTTTGGGATACACCCAACGCCATGCGATGGCGCCTGCCAGCAATGCAATAGCAGCCGATAAATAAAATGTTCCTGCATGGCTCCAGTCCCACAGCCAGCCACTTAAGCCAACCCCTACCGCCTGGCCAAGTCCTACACAGATTGAGCAATACAATGCCTGCCCTCGCCCTTGGTTGTGATCGCCGAAATGTTGTCTGATCAGCTCAATAACGGTCGCGTGCACAACACTGAATGAAAGCCCGTGTAAGAGCTGACACGCCGCCAGCATGACCAGTGACTCAGGTAAATAACCAATACCCAACCAGCGAACCGCTGTCATCACCACGCTAAATAAGAACAACGGCCTGATGCCGATGCGATGAAAAAGCTTTGCCATAACAGCAAAGCAAATTAGCTCGGCAATCACTGCCAGTGTCCACAGCATGCCTATTGTGCTGTTGTCTATGCCACTTTCAGCCAGATAAATACTATAAAAACCATAATAAGTACCATGACTCAGGTAAATGAGTGTCACCGAAACGATTAACCCGAGAATAAGGGGGTTGCGGATATTTTCAGTGATGGGGGTGTTGGCTTGTTGGCGTACTGATGCGTTTCTATCACCCACCAGCAGGGTTGTTACCCACATAAATAACAAAAGCGAAAGCACGATTATCGGTAAGTAAGTAAGGGGTTGAGATTCGAACACCCAGCCAAGTGCTGAAACGGCAGCGATAAAGCCAACTGAGCCCCACAGCCGGATTTGGCTATAAACGTGCACACGTCCGGTCAGGTTATTGAGGGTAATAATCTCAAACTGAGAGTTCAGTCCCTGCCAGCAAAAACTGCAGACAAAAATCAACCCTACCATCGTGTAAAAGCTATCGTCCATCCACAGACAAGCGAAGCTTACCGCAGCGATAAAGTTTCCGAGCCGAATAATCGATATTCTTCGCCCACTGTGGTCACAAAGCCATCCCCAAAAGTAGGGCGCGACAATATTACTCGCCATTAACACTGCGCTGATGATACCGATTTCAGCATAAGCAAAACTTAAAGAGCTCATATACAGCCCCCAATAGGGCAATATGGCTCCTAATACGGCACAATTAAAAAAATAAAAGCTGGATAATCGCCAGTAAGGCAAACTAGGCTGTTCTTTTGTCACACTAAAAACTCTTGAATTAAATGTCACTCTCTACGCACGGCGTAGCGGAAGTCGTTGTCTGAAAAACACTGTTCTTTTACAAATCCACTTCAGTGAAACTGAACTCGTGTTCCGGGTCGGTTTTGTACTTGTTTAACCAGGGTGAAAAGGTTTTAACAGATATCGTATTCGCTGCTTTGTCCACTTTGATAATGCGCAAGTATCCAGAGTCACCCCGTTCTACCCCTTTTACGTTTTTCTGATAATTTGCCAGCATTTGATAAACGTTTTTTTCATTATCATTTTGATTAACTAACTGACCTACCCCGGTGCCTAAAATGTGCCCTGAAAAAACCATAATACTGTGAGGTGTGCTTTTCACTAATTTGTTCCACAGTTGCCCACCATGATTTACCTGCTCGTCTCCTTCTTCCTTGCCAACACCATACCCCTGCGGTAAATACCAGTCATCGCCATCCTGTAAGGTGTTATCTTCATATAGGTAGGAATGAGTATTAAAAATCACCCTGTGCTGAGGATGGTTTTTAATAACACTTTTTACCCAGGCTATGGTTTTATCGCGCGGACCAAACTCCAATGAACAGACTAACCAGCTTAATTTGATCAGTACATACTCGGCACAGGAGTTATCGATTTGATTAGCTGGAAACGAAGCAATAATATTGTTATTTTTTGCGTAGTTATTGTACGAAAAATAACGATTCGCCAGACTTGAATTGCGAGTATCAGCAAATTTTCCAGGGCGACTCCCCATATCATGGTTGCCTAAAGCCAAATGGTAAGGAACTTTACCGTCTAATAACGCTAATCCTTTTCTGGCGATCTGCCATTCTTCATCTGAGTTGTTCTGGGTAATATCGCCTACATGTAGGACAAACGAAAATCGCTTCCCCTGACTTGCTACCCATTTCATTTGCTTCATATAAATATCGGGAAACTCTTCCACATACGTCTGGGTATCGGGGATGACAACAAACTCAAAACTACTTTGGCTGTACGTCGAAAAACTTAACATTACCATCAGTAGTAGCGCACACCATTTCATTTCTTTGATTCCCCGTTGTTTACAATAATTGTTAGTTAATGAACGTTGCCTGTACCATTTTTCAATTAGCTTTTCCCAAACTGGCAAAAGGATACAAGAGCTAATGTCTCAACAGCTTAATTAATTCATTATAGGTTTTGCGGTCATTTAGCTTTCTTGCCAGAGATAAACCTAACTCAATTAATGTCTGATTATTCTGATATTTATTGAGTGTCATTTTTAACATCGCCAGCGCCTGACGCGTTTTGCCCACATCGTCCAATGCAATAAAATACACATAGGCGAACTGCACATTGTGTGGCTCGAGTTTGATTGCTTTAGCAAGTAAGTCAACTGCAGCCTGTTTTTGCCCCTGACGAATGCGGAACATGGCGAAACTATAATGCAAAGTAGCGGAGCCAGGCACGGCGTCTAATCCCTGTTCGAGAATTTGTTGTTCTTGCTGTATCGCCCCAACAGCACGGTAGATATCCGCCAGATTAATGTAAGCAACGTCGAAGTAGGGGTCAACGTCAATAGCGTGGCGCAAGGATTGGATGGCTGCGGAGTATTGTTGCATCTGCATTTGGATTAGACTCATATTCAGAGCACCTTCGCCCCGCCACAAATTGATTTCATTCGCGGTCATCATTTCGTCAAACGCACTTTTTATTGAAGCCAACTCAATGCCTTCTACACCAACAAGGTGTCTGACTGCCTCCACACGTATCGCCTTATATTCATCAGTAATCAGTTGGCGATACGTTTTCAGGCGTTGCTCAACTGGCAATAAATTTCCAATCTGAGCCGTAGCCAAGCGTATCAATGGAAGTTCCGACGTAACCCATTCCTTGATATCACTATCATTCAGAGTTCGAAATGAATTCGGTAATAATGCGATGGTGCTCGCACGATATATCTCATTTAACGACTCATCATTAATAATCGCCAAATGTTGTTCTGCCGTCAGCATTTCTCCGTGCTGCAGTCGAATGTACGCTTTTTCATTGCTACTGAATGGATTCTTGTGTCCATACATTTTCGCCACCTTCTCGATGGCCCAGTTTACAGATTCATCCTGATGGCATCCGTTACATGCATTTGGCACCCCAAGCTCTTTGGTAAGTTCAGGTCGAGGAACTTTAAAACTGTGATCGCGTCTGGAATCCACACCCATATAGGTGTTTTCAGGCATGTGACAATTTACACACTGCGCCCCCTCAGATTCGATTGGGTGATTTAAATGGCTACTGGTTTGGTACTCATTACTGTTATGGCATTGCAGGCACAAGCCATTCGTATCGGTTTTCACCTGCATGGTGTGCTTGTCATGACAATCGAGGCAATTCACACCTTCACGAAACATTTTGCTTTGTAAAAATGAGCCATACACATACACTTCTTCACTAATTTGTCCATCAGCATGATAAAAAGGCTGGCTTAATAAAATAGGCGAGAACTGATCAAGAAAGGGCTTGTCTGCTTCAAATCCATCAGTTAACGGAGATCGCAATGAATGACAGGCAAAACAATTTTGCATAAAGCGATTATCACGGGCTTCTCCCTTCCAATGGGCCACTTTTTCCGTATCGTTCAGTAGCCACTTTCCCAGTCCATCCAGTTCATTTGCTGTCATTCCCAGCGAGCGGTCAGATCTATCGGAAGTTTTTTCGCGATAATGGGTAGAAGACATGGTGGAATGACACGATTGGCATCCAACATTTATATTGTCCCATTTAGTATCGAATTGATCCTTACCGGCAGTATAATTTCGCTTGAGGCCATCCGAATGACAATCAGCACACATACCGTTCCAATTTTGCAATGGCTGAAGCCAGTGCAGGCGGTCCTGAGGTGTCACGTCTTCCTCAGCGTAAATCGGATACCAGCGTTGCCCACCCTCTTGTTCGGGGCGTGAATCCCATGCGAAAGGAAAGACCTGAAGTCGCCCGGATTCAGTTTCGATGAGATACTGTTGTAATGGATAGTGACCAAAGGTATAGCTCACCCTGTATTGGGTGATAGTGCCACCTTCATCGAATTGAATGAAGTACTCGTCATCCTTTTTATAAAATCGGGCTGTTTGCGAATAGTGATTGACACTTTGGTTAGAGAAATCTCCCAATACCGTTTGCTCTGTTGCTGTTGCCATGGCTTTGGCATGATCAGAGGTTTGCCAGTCTGAGACTGCTTCTGCATGACAGTCTACACACTGCTGTGTACCTGTAACAATGCCGCTCCAAATGATAAAAAGAATGGCTAAACGCCTAAAAACAGAAGACATGGTATGAATTTTTTTGAACGCGAGTTGGAGGCGAATCTTAAATGCTGCGTTTCAAAACCTCAATGAAAGAACGTTTGATCTGCAAAAACAAAATAAATTACATAGGTGGCTACGCAGGTGATTGTACCTGCTATCAATACTAAATAACGAAGGACGCTTTGCTATTGCTAAAAAGTTTCTCCACAAGCTTTAACCCACTTTCTAAGAGGACGCATACCCCGGTGCAATAGCCAGATTTTTCACACTATTTAAAGTAAACCGGTTTTGCAGCCAAAGCTGATATTCGGCCCCTTTTAACGTACCGCGCTCAGTACAGTCCACGTTCCAGCGTCTTAACAAGTACCCCGCCATTGCTGAGCGCACTTCAATCAATAGCTGTTTGTTCTCCATACCATAATCCATTTCGATGGCGGTGGGATGCTCAACATTCATTGGATGCGGCACCAATTGAAGCGGAATAAGTCGCTGCCATTCGGTATCTTTCGGGGCGCATTCATCCTCATCAGGTGCATCTTTTATCGTAACCTTACTAATGCGTGTTAGCACAAAATCTCTAAAACTGTGACTTTTACGATCGAAGGCACGCACATGCCAACGAAGCCCATTATCGACAATCGCATGTGGCACCAGTTCCCTTGCACCTGAACCGCTTGATAATGAGGTATAGATAACACTTACCGCTTTGTTGTTGAGGATTGCCTGTACCAGTCGTGCAACAATGAAAATATCTGGAACGTTCAGACTAGACGGAGCTTCAACAGGAAAGTGAATATCGCCGATGGCGTCGAAACCATCGGATATGTCGTTAGCAAGTTTAGTCAGGGTTCGCTTAGCATCATGCTCAAATAAAGGCTTAAACGCAGAAGTCTGAAAGTAGCGTTTTTCGCGCGAGTCATATGACAGGTTATTTGGAACAAGCTCTTTGTAGAGACTGAAATCACGTGAACCTGCGGATAAACCAACTTGAAAGCGATTTATTAAATCCTGACGATATATTGCCCCTTTGAACAGCAGACAAAAGTCGATAAAAGCAAGGCGTTGTTTTTGCGCGAAACTGATTTCTTCAAACATTTTACAAGCAGCTACAGTTATTGTAATCGCAGTGTGGTTTATTTTGGTTCGGATGTAAAGTGTTCGCACCTTCCGATGGTTATAAAACGAATTGTTAGTTGCGCCTTTTGCACTTTCTTGCGAATGCGTTTGCGCTGACATCAGGTAAATGTGACTTTATTAAGCTAACGTCAAGATCAGGGGAAAAAGGAAAAGTTCGTGTTTGGCATGGGTGAGTAAAATATCCGTTTTTCACTGACGCCTGATCAACACAGATATCAGACAGCGGATAAATTGACTCAACCTTGATAATTAACTAAATATTACAGCTTTTTTTGATTGTTTCTCTAAATAGATAGCAGCCAGGAGACAAACTTTTTTGTTTCGATGGAATTTTCCAAATTCACATATTTTTTAGCTTTACTATCTTCAAACGCAACAGCGAACTTATTGACCGAAATAGTTAGTAACGGGGGTATCACATTAATGCTATTAGCATTAAAAGTATTCGTCATAATTAATCTTATTATTGGTGTTAAATAAAAAATGGAAGTTAAATCTTTAGCAGAATTTAAGAGGGGAAAAATATATAGGGCTAGTTCAAGCTAGCCCTCGAGGACGGACAGGTATTAAACAGCGACTACGTTAGAAGCTTGTGGACCCTTTTGGCCTTGTTCAATAGTAAATTGAACTTGCTGCCCTTCCACTAAGGATTTAAATCCCTCAGAGGTGATTGAACGAAAATGAACGAATACGTCCTTGCCGCCTTCACTTGGCGTTAAAAAACCAAAACCTTTATCATCATTGAACCACTTTACTGTACCATTTACAGATTTAGACATATTTAAATTCTCTTATTAATTAATAATTTGGTGGTTATCCACCGCTAACGCGATAAAAAGAGTAAAACATTAACCAATAGAGCAAATGTAAATACTAAATCGACTTTGAGTAACTTAAAGAAGAAAGAGAAAAGCAAAAGCAGTAACAGATAAGGTATTATTTTTTTAAAGCCAGATGATAGTACGCTAGTCTAAGCCGTCTGTATAGCTTTTAATTATTAAAGTAAATTTACTTTGAATAAAAATGAAAATACAGGTTCTGGCAATGGTCGACATTTCTTATCAGGACTGAGATAAATTAAAAATAGAGGCTGCACAATTTCTTAGCAATTAACAGTCTAGCATTAAATAAAACCCGTACATCTTTTTTAGCTTATTCTTCCGCATTGTTATTGTTCGTCCATTTTTAAATTGATGAGCGATTCCCAGCTGAAGTTATTCATTACGTTTTAGCTCACAACCCGCTTTCTCTCATTAATCGAAGGGTAGACTGTTGACAGTATCCATTTAAATTTCAGGTTTATGAGCATGTGCTCCATCGGGTTAATGATGCGCCTATATCCCAAAAGTTTGCTCGACGCCTCATGTTTTGCCTCATGAAATAACTCTCGTTGAGACCAGGACTGGCTCTATCTTGTTGAAATATCGTAAAAACAACCGTCTTTGTCGGTTTACTTAACATTTCCTATTCAAACGCGATGCTGTCTTCTAAAAGCGTCTTCGAGATTAGTCTGCAATCACAGATATAATCCACTAAATTAATTTGTTTTTACCTCATTGCAGCGGATAACGATTTGTATTATTTTTCTTCCATACTTAAGCGTTATTTGCATTCGGAAATTAATGAAAAGTTTAAAGGAATTATCAGAGCGTTTAGCTGTTCTTTGGAAAGTAAGTGGTGAAGCTGGTGCTAAAAACAGGCTCACTCAATTTTTGGAAATGTTCAGGCTAGCAGGAACGCGAGAGCTCTCACCGGGTGAATACTGGGTATATGGTTTTCATATGCGTGACAAACCAAAGGCCGCGATTCATCAATACTTACCTGCAAGAGTTTATTTTAATCAGGTTTTACCTAAGTTGAACCGTCGCAGGTCGATAGCACTCCTGGAAAACAAATGGTTATTTTTCCTCCACTTTAGAGAGGCTAAAATTGCCACTCCTAAGTGTTATGGAGTGTTTCATCCGGCTTCTGGATTTTCCTTAAATGGCGACACCTTAAGATCTCCGGAAAATCTTGTTGAATTGATACGTAATCAAGAAATATCGCAATTCATTGCCAAACCAGTGGATGGAATTAATGGGCACGATATTTTCAAAGTCGAGGTTGAAAAGATTGGTGATAATGAACTTCTGTTCAAATTCAAAGATAAGCAGCTAGATCAGCGTGCCATGATTGACTTTTTGTCAGCGAGGCTTTCTCACACAAAAAGTTCCGGGTTTCTTATTCAAGACTGTGTTGAGCAGCACCCAGAATTGAGTAGATTATCTCCCAGCGCCTGTGTGAATGTCAGAATTGTAACGGTTGTGCATCCTGGCGGCAAAGCCGTATTAACCAGCGCCTCAGCTCGATTAGGTAGAGTCGGTTCAGTAGTGAGTAACGCTGGAAGCGGTGGAATGGTCGCCAAGATAGACATTGAAACGGGTAAAATCGTTCACTGCAGAAATTCTTATCGTATTGGCGCAGAAACCGTGAAAAATCACCCCGATACCAACGAAGACATTTTCAACTTCCAACTTCCGTTTTGGCAAGAAGCTGTCGAACTCTGCCTTAACGCTGCAATTAAACTTCCTGACGCCAATTCAGTAGGCTGGGATGTATTGATCCAGTCAGATGGCCCGATTTTACTTGAAGGCAACCATGACTGGGGCATTATAAGTGAGCAGCTTTTTGGAACAGGTTGGTTATCTGAAAAAAACCGTTCGCTGCTGACTGATCATGGAATTAAGTTATCGTATGACGATTCCCCAAAATTTCGAATTAAAAAGCTGTTACAGTTCGTAAATTAAATTAACAGTACGAGAGCTGGATTAAAGTGATTACTTGAGAAGCAAGGTCAACTTAGCGAGTTGGACATCGCTAAGTTTGCTTTACGTCCAGCTCAGCTAAAAATTGCTTTGCTTCCTCAGATAAACAACGGTCGGATACATATGCGCGTCCTCCCTGGTGATGAATCAACCATCCCTGCCTTGTTTTCTCAATGCGATTGACCTGCGCCCAAAGAATCGTACTCTCTACGTAAGACGATGTCGTCTTCAAACCTTTATCGTCAATTGTCAGCGATAGCTCACTATTAGCCGCTTTGCTTAACATTTGTCGGGCCAGCCACCACGGCCTTCTAAAGCGAACGCTGACCGCCTCTAATGCGCCAAGCGCAACAAAAAACCAACTGAGATAGGCTGTTATATCCGTAAAGATGAGCATCACTGCACCTATCGAAAACAGAATGATAGCTTTGAGGTAACGTTGCAGAAAACCGGACTCAATGAACGATTGGTCAAAGGTTTCGGCAAAGTGACTGCGGTCTAATTTGTAGCGGGTGGTATAGCTAAAAGGCATGTTCATGTCAGATCGCGATTATTCTAATAGGTGCGCGTGAGTGCATCAAAAATACCCGCATGATAAATCAATTTTTACCTGCCTGCACAAATCGATATCGCCTTGAACCAAATTGGCAGGCAAAAATATTACTCAAATGAACCAAACGAAAACAAATTGTTCTTTTTTACTTATTAGAGGCTCACTTTACAGCTCACACATTCATTGACTTAGCTTGCTCTACTCCGAGTCACGCATGGTGAAATGTTTTTTGGGTTTTAGTGACTGATTAGCCCACGGAAACAAATAGTCTTCCCAGCCGAATGTTCGTTTACTCGCGGAAAGATTTAGAATTGGGTTTGTCAGATCTATTATTCGTTGCCTAAAAAGACTTCTCCAAACATCAACCATTGTTCTCATGGGTGAAAACCCCATTACTTTTTGGGTTGGAATATTGTTGAGCTTTAGAAATTTTTGATATTCATTTTTCAATTTTGGAGAAACAGGCAGTAGTACAAGATCATCAATAGTTGTCGCACTTTTTTGAATACCGAAATGGGTTCGTGGGATACCAACCTCTTCCACCAACCTTCTAGGTACAGGCCTGTCGTAATCGCCTGCTACAGACCATGGCGTCATATAATCGCTATTACTTATCTTTTTAATATCAGAAACGTGTCTTATTCCCCAATACGGCACCGGACAGTGAATTACGCCCTTTACTAGTCTATGCTCACAAAATCCTAACCCAGTTGAATCTTTTCGTTTAAGAAAGTCGGCTTGTAAGTTCTTTTCTTTTGACCAGACCATATCTCCGTTAAACCCGGTGAATAATACAGAAGGCCCTTTAGGATAACTAAATACAGAGAAGTTCATGTCTTGCAGACTTCCATTAGCTGCCCAGTACCATTTTTCATCGAGAATATTCTTTCGCTCGAAAACATATTCTTTGCACTGCAAACCAAGTAGATCAGCAATCTCTTTTCCAGAGTCTTCCCTCGGGAACACACTGCGAGCAGCTTTTAACGTTAGCGCTTTTGTCGCGCCTGCCTTTTTCGCCAATAGCGAGGAGACCGGACTGTCATAGCCTTTAGATACCGTAGTAATGACCTCTACAGGCAAACGGCGGGCGGGGTCGCGGGCGTTATCGCCAATCGCCAGGGCTGTTTCATACAAAAACCGAGAATAATCCTCAAACTGTAAAAACGGCTCTACGTTAAGACCCTTCTCTTTAATTTGAAGCATCCCACTCGTCAGGCATATATTTTCAAAATAGTGCACTTGCAGCGTACCACGAGATACCGGAAAATCTTTCTGATAATCGCGTCCCTTGACAATCGTTTCGACGGCACTGGCATAATTGGAATTTGACTCAATTAGATCGATATCTGCTGCGGCTAACAGGCAAGGAAGTGAATTAGAAACCGTGATAGTCTCAGCATCCTGATGTACCCATAGTCGGTCAACAGTTGAACAGGAACTGACAAAATATACTTCGTCATCTATCACGCGAAGGCCACTGCCATAGAATAGTTCTGAAGCCACAAACTCTAATTCCGTAAAAGCACCGGGCCAAACGCCCTCGACAACAAAATTGTCTCCTTTCTCGACAAGCTCACCACAAAAGACGTCGAGATGCTCTGGTGCACCAGCAGTATGTTGCGCAACCCAAGCCAGTGCAGGAAGCGCTTCAGTAGGTAATTGTTTAAACTCAAGTTTCATGTGTAATGACTTCTTTTTTATTAGTTGGGCTGAATTAGTATATGCCTGTGGGCTCACAGAAGTTGTGCGCTAAATTCTGCGTATTCGAGTCGCTGCCAGCCGGGTTGAAGAAACCCAGCGTAATGGCCTTTGAGATCATGTCAAACAAAGGATAAGAGCCATCACCCGAACCATTAACAATGGCTTGTTTAAGTTTGTTGGTATCCCATAGATGTGGCGATAACAATGGCATCAACTCGTCTATCCATTCTGGTTGTACTATATCGCGAAAATTGTTCCATCCAAATCGACAGTCGCCGTAACGCGAGTGGGCACTATAAAATTTGTAAGCTCTACTGTTTCCCTCAACAACTTTTCTCGCTGCGCGCGATAATTCCTGCATTAACAGAGGGCGTTTGGCGCTTGTGAGGGTTGCCGCCATAGGAAATTTTAACAGCTCGGGTTTTAACCTCTGAATGATGGCTTTATTCAGTTTGTTATGTGCTCTCATCGAAAAGGGAATCGACGCTACAGTTTCAACCAAATCTTTGTTGGTAAAAATATTGCGGTAATTGAGCCCACGAGCAGCGTTGGTCAATTGGCGATTAATGTACTGACCACCTCGGTGCTCGGTGTAGTACCTTTCAAACATTAACTGTATATCATCCATTCCCTGACTTTGATAAGCAGTAAACAGTTCCTCTAGCCGCTGATTTGACTCTTCGATCAGGTTCTTGCTTTTAAGCGCTTCACGCAGTTCCTCATTTAAGAACCAAAATACGTGGTAACTTGAAACTTTAAGATAATTAAGAATCACTTGCGAATCTCGCTGCATCAGCATGTGATCAAATTTTCCACCCACTCCCATCATATGCAAGAGCAGAGACAAGTATTTCTTTTTACCCGGTAATACATTGATTGTACCGTAATGCCCGCCGAGCATTTCACCGAATGTCCCTGCTGTCATCACCAGATTCTTGTTCTGTGCATAGTGACCCGCTGCATCCCAGTGAGTAAACATCGCCGATTCATTGCGTGCCAGATATTGACGAAACAAATTACTATCAAAACCACTTGGATCGAATGCCCGCTCCACAAGCGGGAGCCCGCAAAGTTGGGCTATATCCCGCACAATAGCAATCTCTCTGCTGTGTAAATCGCCGTGGGTATACAGTTCGGGCCTTCGTTTTTCCAGTGCCGCCAATAATAGTCTAGAATCCCAGCCACCAGACATCATCAGTTGTGGTTCTTCAAACATGTTAGCTTCAGTGCGAACAATATCTATCAGGTCATTAACACTTCTGGTAGAAACATAATTACGCCCCACCCAAAAGTTTTTTAACGGGAAACTTCGTGCAGAAAAGTAAGAATCGTTAACTTCTATTTTGAGGCCATGGTTAGCCTTAAGCCTTTGCACGTCTTTATATAGGGAGTAACCGCCAATGGTGTATCCAAAACACAAGAATTGGTAAAACGACACCCAGTCAGGTACGGAGCCTGTAAATGGTTGAAGTGAATCAGAAATAAGTGCGTTCTTTGAGTCTTCACTATTATTGAAGAATATGGGAAACGCACCGAAACAGTCGTTAAAAATGTAGATTAGATTGTGGTTTCTTTTTACCGCAATCAGCACCCCTCGCATGCCCCATAACGCAGTCAGACTTTCCGCTTCGAGCAAACTCTCAACCCGCTTGAAATCAGGTTGCGTATTGTGCTCGCCATACCATATAAACTCCCAATTCGCAGAGCCAGATCGTGAGGTCACAAATGGATCGAATAATAATGAGTAGTGAGTTCCAATCGGCAACACTGACATATTGCTACACTGGATTTCATTTTCGCTTGAGCGCCTATCGGCCTGGGTCAGAGTGAAAATAGTCATGAACCTTCCTTGCTTCTCTCTTCTTGTTTTTATTGTCGTGGCTCAGAAAAAACTACGGATATAACCGCTGCCAACATCAACGGTTCGAATATAGGTTTGATAATATTCTTAACATATTATCAAGATATTTGGGAAGACAGCTATCATTATTCAGTTAACGATAAGGAAAGGTTTAGATGAATCGTTACGAGTTTGTTTTCCCTTTGAAGATAACGTGCGAAGATGGTTTCTAGACCAATTGTTTTATCAATGTCCTTATTAGTTTATAGGAAAATGACACCTAAAAAATTTAGATGCGCTTTAAAATTATGTCTTATAGGGTTTAATTCACTGCTCTCGCCAGTCCAAACTTACTTCTTATCTCAAAGCTAAATTTCGAGAACAGCTTGCTTTGACGATTACTCCGTGTTCAGCAAACAATTTTTTGTCACTGTATTTTAAATCGATAAATTGAGTAAAATTTAAGCCTCGGATGCAGGCTTCGGCAGCTTCTTCAATTTTAACGTTAATAGATTTGAGAGCGACGCACTTAAAATCACGCCAACCGATAGTATTAAGGCTTGCTCTTGAATTTTCAGCAGAAACAAAATATTCACAATAAATAATGAAATAAAATCTGCACTGATGAATAGTTTCATACCAACAGATTACGCAAAATTTTCAATATGACTTACCCATCTCATCAAGCAAAAGTTACAGTCAAGGTCATTAGTAGACAATATCTGACAGAACGAATCGCTTTTTTAAAAAGGCCTGGGACTCGGGGCTGGCAGGCTGTCATGCCAAACCAGCCTGTTGTCGCTTTAACCCATATTAGTGCTTATTTTCAAGCTGACCAAACTCATATTGGGATGAGGGAAACTGCTCCAGCTGCTCTACGACTTCATTCTTTTCGCTGTCGCTAAGCTCACAAAAAATCAACGTCCTTTCGTTGTCCAGGGCGTCCTCAAACTGCTTAACCACCGGGCTACTTTCGCTTACCCCAATCATGGTAGCCGACCATGAACCGAATGCCGCACCACCCGCCGTCATGCCGACAATAGCAGCGCCGCCAGCAGCAATACCCGCAACGGGAAAAACACTCACTAAAACACCTGCAAGTAACCCTGCACCGGAGCCCAGTAACGCGCCGCGTTTAAGTGATTGCGGAATAGCAGACTTTTCTGTTAGATCAGCTTGTGGCAAATCAGCGCGTACAATATCGTTGTCTCTGCTGACCACGCCTATTTGTTCTTCGCTAACTCCTGCGCGCTTAAGTACTTCGATAATGTCTACTACGGTATCGACATTATTCACAACAAAATAGTGGTTGAAATTTACGTCGCTCATGCAGTTCCTCCATTCAATTCATTCAAGTGTAGCAGCTATCAACGGGTCAACAACGAAAGTGGAAAATTGGGAGAGGATTATCTGACTGAATGTGTGGGGTGCACTACTTTGAAGTATGCTTAGTTTGGTGCGAGTTTATCGATTGCCTTCGTCATTGCAGGTTAGTCTTACTTAGTGCGATAGGTTTTATAGAATACCCAGACGAGGCCGATACCGACAGTCCAATTTGATTCAACCTGCAACAGTGGGCTATCTGCCTGAGCTGTATTATAGAAATGCTGATACCGGATGAAACTTCCAAGCCAGATATTATCAAATTTGAGCGTTATGCCAGACGATAGCTCTGTGCCTGAGTAGCCGGAATGTGTATCGAACTGAGGACGTGATGACGTCGCATACTGCGAAGACACTCCATAAAAGTACTCGAGGTTTTTATCATTGGCCCAATTTACCGTAAGCCTGCTTGTCCACGTCAGTTCCTTGTTGAAGAGCAGGGCTTTTTGCACGAATTCGCCTCCTACTCCCGCCTTCAGACCCACCGAGTCAATCGAACCAAAATCGGTCGCGATGGCCTTTCTTAAAAAGGTGTGAGCGCGCAAATAACTGTCGCTTTCCTCAGTTCCTGAAAAATAGTACAAAAGCCGCGGACCTGCTTCAGCTGTCCAGTCAAGATCAGGCATCCCCTCTCTGACAGCAGCATCTTCACTGCGCACAGGGATCCCTCCCGCAAACGACAAATCAATTTCCCAACGGTTACCTTCAAATAAACTGCCAACTAAACCTTCTCTATCCACGGTAATCCGGTCATCTTTGTAGTAAAAATAAGGGAAAGGCAGAATATAGCTACTTTGATCTTCAGAACCGGGATAGGCCGGTAGCGTAATGGCAAACCCTCCCATCCCGGCTTCAATTTTGCTTTGAGCGAATGTGTCAAAACAGAGCAATACTGTCCACAGGAGAATTATGGGGCCTAGTAAAATGTCTTTAGCGCGTTTACAGGCGAAGATAGTTTTGTTACCTCAATGCATTAATCTGTTTCTGTGTATGTAGTTGCTGCGTCTGCAGCAAACTATATTAGTTATTCAAGTATTCTTTTTTATCAAGCAAATTTTTACTTTCGTTGCACCTAACTCGATAAATATGATAGCGAATAACCAAGTTAATCGCGACCAGCATAGTTTGTACGTCACGCTAAAAAAACTATCTATAGGTTCAGTAGGCAACCTGAATACTCATTGTTACAGTTTAATTCGACCATGTGGGTCGTACTAATTAAAAGGAAATTACTTATGCAAGAACTAGTTTTAAAGGATACTGAAATTGTGGCAGGAGGTTCATGGGGCCATGTAGCCGTTGCCATCGCAATTGCAGATGCGGCCTATGATTTTTATAGAGGTTATTCAGAGAATAGGAATTAAGGGCGGCTATGAACGATATAAATGAATTTCACATGCGGGAGCTCAATAGTGCTGAGGTAGAGGCAATTGCTGGTGCTGGATTATTTTATGACTTGGGTAAATTTTTTGCTCAAGTCGCCAATGCAAATGATTCGATCTACCAACAATATGGCAACACCAATATGAACCATTGGCCACGTTGAGATCAGTTCGAGGCTGCAACGGTAGCCTCTTTCATATTAGGTAAGACTATGCTGTTTTTTAATCTTAAAACAATGCTTCGTTTCGCTGCAGCTCTTTTTCTTCTTGAAAGCGGTTGGCAACTAATTATTTCTCACGACAGGAATATGTTGTACGAAAGCTTGCAAATAGGGCTGCTATTTTTAATTCTCTCTGAGCTCATTCCCCGTAGTTGCAACATCAAAGCATCGTCGAGCGAAACAGATATTGCTGATAAGACGAGCGTTGATGCTAACAATCGATAAGCCTTAAAGGCTAATGCCTGTTCGCGTATCACTTAATGTTTAACATCCGGTACCAGCATTTTCGATGGTACTTTCTCACTGACATGCTTTTTTCCTTAAAAATTTTGAGCTGGGCAATAATGCTGTAAAAAGTCCTGATGCGAAGGCAATTGGTTAACCTTGCGCACATTCTGCTGCTCAATTTGGGATAAAAAATGTTCCATTTCTTTTTCACTCATCAAATCAGCGACAGGATGATGTTGCTGTGGCACTAACCCCTGCCCCAACATCACCTGTACCCAGGAGTTCTCACCAAATAGCTCATTGGGCACTTTAAATACTTTTCCGGTTTCCTTAAACAATTCCAGGCGATGGCTTAAGGAATCGGGAATTGGCATATTCTTACAATAGCGCCAGAAGGGGCTGTCTTCTCGTTGTGTCACATGATAGTGCAAGATAATGAAGTCGCGTATATTGACCACTTCGTGTTGTGTCTGCGCGTTAAATTCATCAATATCCGCCTGCACGATACCGGTGGACGGAAACATCTGCAGCAGCCTGACAATACCACGCTGAATCAGATGAATACTGGTTGATTCCAGTAGCTCAATAAAACCACTCGATAGCCCCAGCGCGATACAGTTTTTATTCCAATGCGAACGACGCTGTCCTGTTCTAAAGTTGATCACTCTGGGCTCGGTAAGCACGTCACCCTCCACATTCTCCAGCAGCAATTGTTTTGCCGCGTCATCACTTAAATAACGGCTGCAATATACAAGACCATTGCCTGTGCGGTGCTGTAAGGGAATGCGCCACTGCCAGCCAGCAGCATGGGCGATCGACCGAGTGTAGGGGCGAGGCGCTTCTACACTTGCTGTTTGCACGGCAATCGCGCGGTCACAGGGTAGCCAGTGCGTCCAGTCGTCGTAACCGGTATGTAGCGCTTCTTCAATTAACAGCGCACGAAATCCGGTACAGTCTATAAACAAATCACCTTCGATTACCCGACCTGACGCCAACGTTAGTGATTTGATAAAGCCAGACTGATGACATAAATCAATCTGATCAATCTTACCCTCTACTCTCTTTGCCCCATGTTGCTCTGCCATGCTTCGCAAGAACTTTGCATACTGTGTGGCGTCCAGATGGAAGGCATAGTTCAGCCCCATATTTGGCAAGACGGCAAACTTGTTTTGCTGAGCAGCCAGCAACTCTGCGCAGTAAACCCCATACTCTTTAGCTAAGCCCATCTGCTGCCCTTTCAGCCAGAAATGCTGAAAGCCTGCGGCCCAATGGTCTTGCCCGGTGGTGCCGAATGAGTGAATGTATTTTTCGCCTACCGATTTCCAGTTCTCAAATTCAATGCCCAGTTTGAAGGTCGCCTGTGTCGCCGCCATAAATTCCTGTTCATTAATACCCAACAACTTATGTAGAGTTAGCAAAGGAGGGATAGTTGCCTCGCCCACCCCCACGGTACCGATAGCGTCAGACTCGACTAATTGAATATCAAGATGCTTTCCCATCAATTTGGCCAGTGATGCTGCACACATCCAGCCAGCGGTTCCTCCACCGGCGATGACTACACGTTTGATTGGTTGAGATTGCATGAAAAGGTCTCGCTCATTAAATTATCGGTTAAGCTTGTTTAGCAATTCAGCACGCAGTTGACGCGCTTGTAATTCGTTGATTTCGCCTGCAATACCTTGCTGCTGTTTCGGGATGTGCGCCATCTTTGCTTCATCACGATTAAACACAAAATGCTCGAAATGGCTTCGCCAGGCCTCTCTTTGTGCGTCTGGCAACTGGCCAACAGAAAGCATTGCCAGCTTCAAGGCCAGCATGGGGTTACCAAGATACCCGGGAGTAGTTCGCCACCAATAGTTGACTAAACCATTGACCTGACTGAGTCCTTCCACGTGGTGCCACCACATGCTGGGAATGATGATGCCATCACCGGGCTCTAATTCAGTTATCGTGGCGTGTGACAGCGCTTCTTTGAAACGTGGATATTTCGAGAAATCCGGCGCATCAAAATCGACTAAACTTATCGCCTGCCCCGCTGGGGTAAAGTCGAGAGGACCAATATAAAGGTTTTCCAGTTGGTCGGGCGGAAAAAGGGTAAACCGCCGTTTGCCTGCTACTACGATTGCCAGGTTTTGTGGAAAATCGCAATGTGCTGCAATTCGGCTGTGGTTACCTAGCCAGAGGCTTACCAGTGGGTCAATGCCTGACAGACTTATCGGGTTTTCTGTGCGCAATTCAGGAAACCAACGATCCACCATGGTAGAACCCATGTAGAGTAGTTTTTTATCTTTTGTTAACTGGTTGCAGAAAGCAGGGAAGTCACTCTGCACAGGCTGAAAGTTGAAGCCCGAAAGGTCGTGATTATAAAAAACCCGGGGATCGTCTTCGGTCAGCCCCTGATACGTGACAACAGGTTCACCACTGTGATAGTCGTTAAGCAATGATAAAAACGCCGCGTCACTGTTTTTGGCCGCCTGCGCCAACGGCCAGTCACCTGCAATTCCGCGCAACACTATCGGTGTTGTGCTCTCCAGTAAGCCGGGATCAATTTCTCGGCTGCTAACACCAGCATGCTCAGCAACGTGCTTATCAACCGCGATCATCAGGCTAAGTTCAACTGCTTGTTCTTCCTGCTAACCAGGTCAGCAAACTGCGACTGTGATGCCAGCATCATATAGATTGAGGTCAGGTAACCCTTTGCTCGCAGTGTCAGATACTGTTCATCAGTAAGCTCATTTAAGGTGTCTTCATTAATGGTGTAAAAGCCCAACAATTGATGCTGAGAACCATCGTTTAACGTTACATCAAGCGTAAATGATTCGATAAGCTTAAACTCTAATAAGCACTCAACAAAGCCTTTATTTTCTTCTACGCCATGGTGCAGCGCTTCCAGCATGCCACTGACTTTTTCCAGATAAGGGGCGTGCCCGCCAAATTCCAAAAATAATGGTTCTCCGTCTGCGCTCACTTTCGCGCTGTCTGTGTCGATATTCACTACACGCTGCCCGTCCTGCACACCGATAGAAAAAGGCTGTCGTGAGACATTAATCGGCACGTAACCAGCGTCCCATTTCCCCTGATTGAGAAACAAATTTTCCTGCTGCTGAAAACCCAATAACACTACTGGATAAAATTGACCGGACTGCGCATCTTTGTGAAACACAATAGGATAATAAGCTTGGGCAGAGCGAAATTCAGCCGGAAACGTGAGCGAAAACATCACGTTATCGCCAAGCTCAGGGCTATACGCAGTGTTAATCTTTACATCTTTGTGACTAACGTTATTTAATCGTTCTATTGTTGCCATATGACACCCTAAATGGTTTGTAATCCGTGCGACGCAATCTGTTTCAACAACGTGCGGTTGTTCGGTAAGCCAGCCTTAAGCTGCTGCTTTTGCGCAGCCATGTATTGAAACTGTTGTAATGCACGTTGTTGAAAACGTGGGTTAACCGGTTTGCTTTTCTTCCCCGCGCAATGCTGTAGCCCATACAAAATATACTGGTAACTGGCTGCTGGAAACAGCTCTTCAGCCATCGGCACATCATATCGACTTGGCGAATGACCCCGCCATACTTCAAGCATCTCGCTCAGCGACTCAGGTATAGAGGCTGCATCGCGATTATCCCTCCAATAGTCTGAATCTTCCCGCTTCGATAACACGTAGTGTAGCTTGAGAAAATCAATAATTCGTTCCCATCGGTACCTGAATGTTTCATTAAATCGTTTCGCAGTAATCGCCATTTGCCGTTGACCTGAAGGTAACTGCTCGCTGATGAATTTGGCGGCCAGCTCTACCATTACCAGCGCTGACGCCTCAAGAGGCTCAATAAACCCTGCAGCCATGCCTACCCCGACACAGTTGTGCTGCCAGAATGTCTCACGAAAACCGGGCTTGATAGCAATTTTTCGGACTTCAACGTCAGCACCCTGCTCACCAATATAGCGACGTAATGTGTGCTCGGCATTCTCATCTGAACTGTGCGCTGATGAATAAACATGGCCAATTCCACGCCGAGTCTGTAAACCAATATCCCAAATCCAGCCAGCCGACTGCGCAGTAGCTAGCGTCGCTGATGCAATTGCTGTCTCAGGTTCTGCATAATTGACCTGAGCAGCCAGTGCGCAGTCGTTGAAAAGAACATGCCGCTGCTCAAGGAAATTGATGTCGTAGTGCTGCCCGAGTAACAGGGAGGCAAATCCGGAACAATCGATAAAAAGGTCGGCTTCAATCAACCCATGTTGAGCAGTTTGAATGGATTGAATCGGTTTATCTTTGTCACCATTCACCGAGACGACGTTGTCTAAAATATGCTCCACTCCCAATTGGTTTACCGCATGGCGTTGCAATAACTGCACAAATCTACCCGCATCCAGGTGGTAGCCGTAATTATTGACAAACGCGTATTCGGGAGTGGTGATTTGTTTTGGTGCCAGCCCTGCCTCAATCATTGCCGCCTGCGTTGACACTGCATGGGCAAAATCGACCTTATCGCTATGAGGAAACCAGTAAGGCGCAATATCAAACTCAGCGGCAGCTACCGGAGGGGTAAAAGGATGATGATAATGGTTAGGGTGCGTATGCGTATGCCAGTTGCGAAACCAGGAGCCTTGTTTAAAACTTGCGTTACAGGAAACGATAAAATCAGTTTCTGATAAACCTATACGCTGCAAAGTCCCGCGCATGGAAGGCCAGGTTCCTTCACCTACCCCGATGTGCTTTACATCAGGTGATTCAACCAGGCTGATTTGAACACTTTTGTCAAAACGATAATCCGCCGCGAGTAAACTCGCTGTTAGCCAACCAGCGGAACCACCGCCGACGATTAATATCTTTTTCACAGAAGTATTCATCAAAACTACTATACAATGACGCCGCAATAAAAAGTAGCCATCTGTTGATGGCTACTTTGTTACGAACAGAGCACACAGTTAGAATGTATAGCGCACACCAATATTGTAGCGCGGTCCGTATTCAGCGTAATTGACTAGCTGGTACGACGAACGTTCATGCACACGCTTGGTTTCATCGGTAATGTTAAGGGCTTCAACAAACACGGTCAGGTTTTCGTTAAAGTCATAACTGGCATTAACATCCCATTGGCCGTACTCTTCAACAAAAACAGGATTGAGCAGGCCCTGACCATTAACGGTATTCGACAGGAACTTATCACGCCAGTTATAAGCTACACGCACCTGAACACCGTCTTTCTCATAAAAACCAATTAAGTTGTAAGAGTCGCTGACTCCCAACAAGCCCCCCTGCGATTCAAGGCTGGTGACGTCGTATTCAAAGTCTGAATCAACAATTGTAGCGTTGGCAATGACACCGAACCCCGTTTCCCAGAACAGATGCTGAACAGCAATCTCCCAGCCATCGGTACTTTCTTCATCCTGGTTAACCGGTACAGCGATGTCAAAGGTAGCAATGTCATCTTCCCCCGGTACACCGAGAATAAAGCCATCTGCGTTTATCGTTTCCGGATAATTATCAATAATGTATTGTCTGATTTGTGCAGTGGTCGCGCCCGAGCCTAACTCAGCAACAGCTTCATCATAACGAGGGCCCTGCGCGGGGTGAGGTAAACCAAAGGTCTGCTCTTGCACGATACCCGTGTTAACAAAGTTTTCACCGTCTTTTTTGAAATAGCCAATTGACGCATAGCTACCTTCATCGTAATACCACTCCAACGCCAAATCGAAGTTGGTGGATTCAAACGGCTCCAGCCCCGGATTACCCCGCGCGCCGCTACCGCCGTTGATGCGCACAAGCGAGTTGAGGGTCTGCCCACCTTGAATGTCGCCATAACCTGGACGTGCCATGGTTTTGCCGTACGATGCTCTGAACATCACGTCATCGGTCAGATCTAAATTAAAATCGATGCTGGGAAGAAAGTTTTCATAACTGCCTGACAAGTTGGTAAACTCTTGTTCACCTGTAGCGATAAGAGAGAATTCGTTATCACCCGCCCAGGCAATGTTACTGTACGTGGGAACCAGGGCACTGGAATTAACATCTGTTTCTTCATACCGGGCACCTAACGACAATCGGTAAGGCATATCACCTAAATCACCCACCAGATTAAATTGTACGTATGCGGCATTAATTTCTTCTGTAGTCCGACGGTCCGTGGTCATATCAGATGATGCACAGAATGATGTACCACAATCACCTACCGCACCCAGCGCACCATAAGTGCTATCAGCTATGCTGCGGATGGTATTGAAATCCCATATGAAAAACTCGTCCTGAAGCGCGGGGTCGCCACTGGCATCCGCGTCAAATTTATCGCCAATGCTTTCCAGCATAAAGACAGAAGGATCGATGTCTCCTGCCTCGCCCAGTCCACCCCAGTTGTCCTGTTGAACGTTAGAAAAGGCTGAGCGGTTCTTCATTTCTGAATTGCTCACACCAAAATCAATGCTTTCCAGTAATCCACTGTCAAAGGTATAGCTACCACTGAGTTGAGCCTGCTGAATTTCACTGCGCATCTGACTGTTGCGGAATGAACTTCCTGTTACTCTTACATCCTCTGCACGTATATTAGACACCCCATCCGGGTAAGTGATATCAAGTACAGGGAAATCACGACTAAAATCAACAGAAGTGACCGCTCTCACCCAGGTTGCGGTGCCAATGGTGTTATTGCTTCCAAACGGGCTGTCAGGACGCGATTCGGCAGATGAATCGTGAACATCCAACACCAGTTCCAGGTTGTCTGATGCTTGCCACTCCAGGTTCAGGCCCAGTGACTTGTTCTCATTGATGGTTGAAAACTGGCCAGCACCCATGGCTAAGTCGCCAGGTGCAGCGAACGCTTCTGAATAGACTAACGGAGCAACAACAGGTCCATCAGTAAAGGTTGCTGTTGAAGGACCAAAGTTAAACCAGGCTGAAACATCGTTATAACGATCTTCAACTTCGTTTTTAGCATAAGTGTAATCCAGAGTGGCTGTTACATTGTCAACTGGACGATATTGCAAAGTCAGTTGACCATTGGTGCGCACCCGCTCTATCTCATGAAATGCATAACCGACACTTTGTGGAACTGAATAGATATCGGTTGGCTCAGGATAATTCTGATAGGCATTATCGCCATCGGGAATCAGACCACCCCAGTCAGCGTTGCCACCATCCCAGTCAAAACCATTTACGGTTCCCGGAAACGTTCGCCAGCCCCCTGTAACCGCTTGTCTGTTACCGCTATGGCGCTCCTGATATGAGCCTGAAAGCGCTACACCAAACGTATCGTCTGCAAAGGTATTACTGTACAAACCTGACAACTCCGGCGTGACTGAGTCACCTTCTTCAGTTGAGTCATCTACGACCCCTTTCACACCGAACGTCGCCTTCAAACCCGGTGAATTCAGGGGTTTGGTTGTCAGAATATTGATCGTGGCGCCCATACCACCGGTTGGCACGTGGGCCTTGCCGGTTTTGTAAAGCTCTACGCCAGCAACACCTTCAGAGGCGATGTTGGCAAAATCGTAAGAACGCGAAGTTGAGGCTGATGTGGCTTCCAGTGAAGACGCTGGCATATGTCTACCATTTAACAACACCAGGTTGTAATCTGGCCCAAATCCCCGCACGGTAACTTTGCTGCCTTCACCGTTTTGACGGTCAATCGACACCCCGGTAATACGCTGTAACGACTCTGCCAGGTTAGTATCGGGAAATTTACCCATTTCTTCTGCTGAGATTGCATCGACGATACCTTGAGAAGAGCGCTTGATATCCATTGAACGAATGACTGAGCCACGAATACCAGATACTTCAATAACCTCTACCATCTCATCATTAGCATCGGCAGTTGCCTCTTGTGCAATCGCAGAATGCATCGTCGCGCCAAGTAACAATGACATGCTGGTAGCGATTCTTGTCTTTCTAAATATGTGTTGTTTCATGTGTGTCCCCTGATGCGGTTGCATCTAGTTGCCAATACTTCTGAACTATTAAGCCTCAACTCGATTACAAAATGTATGCGCTTTCAAATTTTAACAAATATCATCTTCGATTTACTTTCATTTTATCGATAATACCCGACAAAAAATCACCTGTTAAAGCATAGCGTAAATCGACAGATACGACGTCCGATGACAGCAAATTGTATTTTGTAAACGCTTACATTTTTTATAATTTAGTCTTTTCTATTTTGTGATGCAAGTGTTTTTTTTTTGTTAAAACTACGAAATGGTAAGAGTAGATTGGTTGACGGCCTCAGCCCTTATAGAAAGCGGCTGGGCCAAGAGGGATACTGTTGGTGAAGGGGGTGAGGCAGATTAGTGGATCAGCAACAACTGATGCGCGGTAAATTTATTGTTAATTTATTCTGATAATACCGGCAGTGCATTGTTCCTGTATTGACGCTGCTAACCAAAATGGGTGGTCGAAATCGTTTCCAGATCTTCTAGCAAAATGGGTTTATCGATAAAGCCTTTAACACTGGCAAAGCGGGCGGCACGTTCTTTATCGGTCTCAAACACCGACGATGAATGCATGAAAATGAGTGACGAGAACCGTTTGTGAAACCCTTTTTCTTCATATTTTTCCAGAAAGTCCCAACCGTTCATGGCCGGCATATTAATATCTAAAATAATGATATCGGGAAACGTTTCCAACTCTGCCAGGTAATCCAGCGCCTCTTCAGCGCTGGTCATAAACGTCAGTTTCCCATTGTAATGGTAATCATAAAACGCTTCCTGAGTGAGAAAGTTATATTCGTCGTCATCATCTATACACAGCACATCTTGAAAACTTCGCATGTTATTTATCTGACTCTCTTTTCATATCCGGTAGTTCAATGATAAATGTGGTGCCCTCTCCGGGCTTGCTAGTGAAGTCTATGCTTCCACCACACATCTCTACTTGTGACTTGGTAATATATAACCCCATCCCCTTGCCGCCTGCATCTTTGCTTAAACGCTGAAATAACCCGAACACTTTTTCTTTTTGGCTTTCGTCCATGCCAATTCCATTATCTTTAATGGTCAGTAAAACCGATCCGGAAAGCTGTTTAGTAACTACGTTGATCAGCGCTGAACGTTCAGGTGAGCGGTAACGGATTGCGTTGGTTAGCAGATTCTGCATAATGCTTTGTAAAAAGCGCGAAATATAATTTATCGATTGTGCCTCAGAAAAATCTGAATGAATAGACGCACCAGAATCCTTTATTTGAACTTCTAAATCTTCAAGGACATCTGAAAACACATCGGAGAATCTAAGTTTTTCGACTTCTTCTTCGAATGCTTCTTTTGCGGTGACCACTTCAATTAAATCGTGCAGGGTATTTTTGACGCGGGAAATGGAAAGCTCAATACGTCTGAAAATGTCGCTGTTGTCGCCATTTACATGGCCACGTTTCCTAAAAATTTTGACCATACCATCCAGATTTATGATGGGGGCGCGCAAGTCGTGAGTAGCAACATAAGCAAATTGCTCAAGGTTCTGCGTATGTCTTAACAACTCCTTTTTTTGTTCTTCCAGTTGTTGCTGCGCATCCTGAGCAACGTCCTTAGCTAAATTAGCCTCTTTCAGGCGCACCAGCGCTTCTTGTTCAGCTTTTTCAAGTCGCTCATTTTTCAGCCGTAATTCAGTCAGGATTTTTTCATATTCTTTTTGTTTTTCAAAAACATTAGAGCGCATGAACGTTTTTACTTTAGACAGCAGAATTTCTTCGTTGATCGGTTTAATTAAATAGTCAATTGCACCAATTTTATAGCCTTGCAATACGTTTAAATCATCTTTGTCATACGCGGTTAGGAATATGATCGGGATATTTTCTGTTAGCGGGTTAGTGCGGATGTAACGTGCCGTTTCGATCCCGTCCATAATCGGCATTTGGATATCCAACAAAATCAGGGTGTACTCATGCCTGATGAGTTGATGCAATGCATTTTGTCCTGAATCGGCGGTGTGCACATCAACGTCTAATTTTGACAGTAACTTTTGCATGATGTCGCGTTCTGTCTGGCGATCATCGACAACAAGAACCTTGGGCCGTTGTTTTAGTACCTGTAGTGGGTCATCTGCTTTCATAAACACCTAAACGGCAATTTTCTTGTAAATATTATGTTCGGAATCAATCAATTCAAATTGATCCCGGACTGGCGACAATGCCAGTGATTCATGCGCACCCAAACACAAATAACCCGCTCTGCATAAGCTATCGGCAAACAGTTTCAGCACGCGGTTCTGCAACATTCGGTTAAAGTAAATCAGCACATTTTTGCAAACGATGAGCTGCATCTCCGCAAACATGCCATCAGTCACCAGGTTGTGGTTGGAAAACACGATATTTTTACTCAATCTCGAATTCAACTTTGCCGCCCCGTAGCGCGCATGGTAGTAATCCGTCAGTGACTTTTTACCCCCTGCCTGAAAGTACAACGCCTGACCAACCCGTAATTCACTGACCGGATAAATGCCTTTATTGGCCGTTTCTAAAGAGCGATCATTAATATCCGTAGCATAAATCTGCGTGCGGTCATACAAGCCATATTCTTCCAGCAAAATTGCCATAGAATACGCCTCCTCGCCCGTCGCACACCCAGCATGCCATATGTTCAGAAACGGATAGGTCTCCAATCTTGGAAACACCCTGTTGTACAGTGCTCGAATTGATACTGGATCCCTGAACATACAGGTCACTGTCACTGAAATATCAAACAGTAAGCGTTTAAATTTAACGTGACTATGCAATACCGCCGGTATTAATTCGGCGATATTGGTATAACCGTGAACTTGTACATGCTTGTCAATTTGCTGCACCAGGGATGCGAATCGATATTGACGAAAGTCGTATCCCCAGCGCTGATGTATTGCTTCAATCAACAAACGGGTTTCAAGTTCCTGTAACGCTTTGTCTTGCATTTGATGCTACTTGTATAACCATACACGCATGATGTTCAGCAACTTCTCTACATCAACCGGTTTGGTCAGATAATCATTCGCCCCCGCGCTTAAACACTTGCTTCTGTCTTCTGCCATGGCTTTTGCCGTTAACGCAATAATTGGCAGTTCTTTATGCTCATGTTTTTCACGAATACGCCGCATGGCTTCATAGCCATCCATAATGGGCATCATCACATCCATCAGAATTATCGACACGTCAGGTTCCTGTTCCAGCTTCTCCAGCGCCATCATGCCGTTATCCGCCAACACTACCTGCATACCTGCATCCGCGAGCACTTTAGATAACGCGTAGGTATTACGAATATCGTCATCCACCAGCAGCACTTTTTGATTTGCCAGCAATTTTTCAGGGTCGTGAAGCGCAGAAAGGATCGCCCGTTGCTGATCAGAATATTTACTCTCCATGCTGTGGATAAACAATGACACCTCATCGAGCAGACGTTCTGGCGAGGACACGCCTTTAATCACGATACTGTCGGTGTATTTACGCAGCTGTTTGACTTCTTCTTTAGTTAGTTCCTGTCCTGTGTAAATGACGATAGGGACATCTTTTATGGCGCCGCTGCTGTGCAGCTTATTCAGCAAACCAAAACCGGTGGTATCGGGCAAGTTCAAGTCCAGAATGATGCAATCAGGATGGGTGTCATCCAGCAACTCTTCCGCTTTTTTACCTGTCTTTGCAGTAAGTATCTTAATTTGGCTGTTGGATAATATGCGTTTTAGGCTATCAATACTTGCCTCGTTATCTTCAACCAGCAAAATCGTTTTAACGGTGGTTTCCTGAATACCCGTAATTTTCTTGATGACATTATTAATGCTGCTTAACGAAGCCGGTTTGGATAAAAAGCCGATCGCGCCTTTACTGAGCGCCTGTGTACTCTTATCTTCAACCGAAATGATGTGCACCGGAATATGCCGGGTTTTAAGATTAAACTTTAACTGGTCCAGCACGCGCATACCATCCAGATCCGGTAATCGAATATCCAGGAAGATACCTTTAGGCTGGAACTGAGACGCCAAATCAAGCCCTTCACGTCCCTCTCTGGCCACTAATACGTTGTAACCGTGAGATTTAACTTCGCGTTTAAGTATCTCGGCAAAGTTCTGATCATCTTCAATAATCAGTAACGAATCATCTTTTGACGAAATATCGTTGCGATCGTCGCTGACGAAAGGCTTGGTGGGCGAAGGTAATTCTGGCGTTGATGAATTTGCCAATTGAGATTCTTTGATATCGTACTTCGGATACTCAATGGTAATTTCGCTTTCTGTATCATCATCAAGCGCACCGGTTTTAGACAAATCGATAGGGATGTATACAGTGAATTTACTGCCCTGATTTGGTTCACTCCAGATATGAATTTCACCGCCTAATAAACGCGACAGCTCCCGCGAGATGGTTAAGCCCAGGCCGGTGCCGCCATATTGTCGGCTGGTGCCACCTTCGGCTTGCTGGAAGGCTTCAAATATCTGTGCAAACTTCTCTTTGACAATACCGATGCCTGTATCCGCGACAGAGAAAGCAATCACATCTTTATGTGGTGTGGTGATTTTTCTGAATTGCACATCTTCAGGCACTTTTTCCGCAGCAAGGATAATTTCACCTGATTCGGTGAACTTAAACGCGTTGGACAGCAGATTTTTAATAATCTGTTCCAATCGCTGATCATCAGTATAAAGGTTTTTCGATACCCCCTCTTCGATCTCAATGTTAAAGCTTAAGCCTTTGTTTTTCGCAATCGGGTTAAATTTGTTTTCCATGCTGGTCAGCAACTTCTGAACACTGATGGTTTGAGGATGCACCTGCAGTTTACCCGCCTCCACCTTAGACAGGTCGAGAATGTCGTTGATCAGGTTAAGCAAATCATTACCACCATCATAGATAATGTTGGCGTCTTTAATTTGCTCGTCGTCCAGATTACCTTTATCGTTTTTGGTGAGCTCTTTGGCTAATATCAGTAAGCTGTTCAGTGGGGTACGCAATTCGTGGGACATGTTCGCCAGGAATTCAGATTTATATTTACTGACCAGCTCCAGTTCTTTCGCTTTTTGCTCAACTTCAACCCGTGAAGACTGAATGTCTTCTTTCTGACGTTCGAGGTCGCGGGTTTTGATCTCAAGATCTTCGTTAGCCACCTGCAATTCTTCAGACTGCGCACGCAATTTCTGTTGCTGATCAAGCAATTCTTCCGACTTGCGCTGTGATTCTTCAAGCAGCAATTTCATCTTCGAACGGTCTTGTGCAGAGTTAATCGCAATCGCGATGTTTTCTGCCACCACCCGCACCAGTTCTAGCTGGTTGTCGGTAAACTCGTAGAATGAGCCAATTTCGATGATACCTTTCACTTCGCTACCTATCAGACAAGGTTGCACCAGCAGGCTGTTAGGTTCTTTGCGGCCAATGGCAGAAGAGATGAGTACGTAATCTTCTGGTACGTTGGTAATGACAATGGCTTCTTTTTCCAGTGCAGCCTGCCCTACCAGCGATTCACCCACCTTAAACTCATTTACTGCATCCTTACGCTTGGTATACGCGTAGGTCGAGGTCAGTTTAAGGACTTCGCCCTCTTTGGTGTTTTCTGTGAGATACAAAGCACCAATTTGGGCTTTTAGGTACTTGGTCAGATAAGTGATGATGTTTTTCGATAGTGCATGCAGATCCAATTCACCGCGCATCTTATCGTTCAAGTTGGCCTGACCGTTCTTGATCCAGGCTTCGTTTTCATTTTCTTCCGAGATGCGTTTTAAGTTTCGCGTCATCGAGTTAAGCGCGATACTCAACTGGTCGGCGTCACTTCGCAGTGGCATCTCAAGGGCAAAGTCACCTTCTGCAATCGAGTTGGCGGCTTTAACGATGGTGATAAATGAGTCAACCATCGCGTTAATGTTGTTTTTAAGTTCCTGTACCTCACCACGTACATGTACTTCGATTTTCTTCGAGAAGTCACCGCGGGCAAGCGCCGTTGATACCGAGGCGATTTCCCGTACCTGTGCGGTCAGGTTGCTCGCCATGGTATTTACGTTATCGGTCAGATCTTTCCAGGCCCCTGCCACGTTCGGTACTTCGGCCTGTCCACCCAAGATACCTTCGGTACCTACCTCACGGGCTACGTTGGTTACCTCATCGGCGAAGATGTTAAGTGCGTCAACCATTCGGTTGATCGTGGTGGAAAGCTCGAGTACCTCACCTTCTTTGGCCTCTTCGGAGATTTTCTGCGACAAGTCACCGTTGGCCACGGCAGTGGTTACCGAGGCGATTTCCCGTACCTGCGTGGTCAGGTTACTCGCCATGGTGTTTACGTTGTCAGTCAGGTCTTTCCAGGTGCCGGCGACGTTGGGCACTACCGCCTGACCGCCCAGCTTACTTTCTGTACCAACTTCACGTGCCACCCGCGTTACCTCGGCGGCGAAGATGTTCAATGAGTCAACCATCTGGTTGATGATGTCTCTTAAGTCAGCAATCTCACCACGTGCATCGATTGAAATTTTACGGCTCAAGTCACCGTTTGCTACCGAGGCCGCAACCCCGGCGATTTCACGTACCTGAGCAGTCAGGTTACTGGCCATGGTGTTTACGTTGTTAGACAGGTCGAGCCAGGCACCGGCAACGTTTGGTACGTCTGCCTGTCCACCCAGCACACCTTCGGTCCCTACCTCACGGGCAACCCGGGTTACCTCATCAGATAGTGTCTGCAACGAGTCAACCATTCGGTTGATCGTAATCGATAGTTCAAGTACCTCGCCCCCTTTGGCTTCCTCGGTGATTTTTTGTGACAAGTCACCGTTTGCCACCGCTTTGGTTACGGAGGCGATTTCCCGTACCTGTGTGGTCAGGTTACTCGCCATGGTGTTTACGTTTTTAGTCAGCTCCATCCAGGCGCCGCCCACGTTGGGTACTAAGGCCTGTCCACCCAGTCGACCTTCTGTTCCTACTTCCCTTGCAACCCGCGTTACCTCGTCTGAGAAGATGTTCAGTGAGTCAACCATCTGGTTGATGGTTTCTTTCAGTTCAGCAATTTCGCCTTCTGCGTCGATGGTAACTTTTCGAGTCAAGTCACCTTTCGCTACCGCGGTAGCAACGTTAGCGATTTCCCGTACCTGTGTGGTCAGGTTACTCGCCATGAAGTTTACGTTTTCAGTCAGGTTCTTCCAGGTTCCGGCGACGTTGGGTACAGCAGCCTGCCCGCCCAGCTTACCTTCTGTTCCTACCTCACGGGCAACCCGCGTTACCTCGTCCGAGAAGATGTTGAGTGAGTCAACCATCTGGTTAATGGTTTTTGTCAGATCGGCGATTTCGCCCTTTACGTTGATTTTGATTTTCTGTGACAAGTCGCCATCGGCCACCGCAGTTGCCACGTTGGCGATTTCCCTTACCTGTGTGGTCAGGTTGCTCGCCATGGTGTTTACGTTATCGGTCAGGTTTTTCCAGGTTCCTGCCGCGCCAGGTACCACCGCCTGACCACCCAATGTACCTTCTGTACCTACCTCGCGGGCAACCCGCGTTACCTCGGCAGAAAACAGCGTGAGTGAGTCAACCATGTTGTTGATCGTATTCGAGAGAACAAGTACCTCGCCCCCTTTACCTTCTTCGGTAATTTTTTGCGACAGGTCACCTTGTGCTACCGCTGTAGTAACCGAGGCGATTTCCCGTACCTGTGTGGTCAGGTTACTTGCCATGGTGTTTACGTTATCGGTGAGATTTTTCCAGGTGCCGGCTACATTAGGTACCGTTGCCTGCCCACCCAGCTTACCTTCGGTTCCTACCTCACGGGCAACCCGCGTTACCTCATCAGAGAAGATGTTCAACGAGTCCACCATCTGGTTGATGGTTTCTTTCAGCTCGGCAATTTCACCTTTTACGTTGATGTTGATTTTCTGCGAAAGGTCACCATCGGCTACCGCGGTAGCCACGTTGGCAATGTCCCGTACCTGCGCGGTTACGTTGGAGGCCAGCATGTTTACGTTATCTGTAAGCGCTTTCCAGGTACCGGCCACATCAGGTACCACGGCCTGTCCACCCAGTTTCCCTTCTACGCCTACCTCACGGGCAACGTTGGTTACCTCGGCGGCGAAGATGTTGAGTGAGTCAACCATTCGGTTAATCGTACTGGACAGTACCAGTACCTCGCCCCCTTTACCCTGCTCGGTAATTTTCTGGGTCAAGTCACCCTGGGCGACCGCCGTAGTTACCGTGGCGATTTCACGTACCTGCGCGGTAATGTTACTTGCCATCTGGTTTACGTTGTCAGTCAGATCCTTCCAGGTACCGGATACATTAGGTACCGACGCCTGACCACCCAGTTTACCTTCAACCCCTACCTCTCTGGCTACCTGGGTTACCTGTTCGGCAAAGGTGTTCAAGCTGTACTGGGTGCGGTTGATAACGTCCGCCATGGCGCGGAAGTCTCCGGTTACGGTGAGACTGAATTTGTCCTGCAGGTTACCTGAGGCGATACTGTTTAGTATTCGGCTTACTTCCAGTACCGGGTTTGAAATCGCCTCAATCAAAATGTTGATGTTATCAATAAGCTCTTTCCACACCCCGCTGGCCGCTTTAAACTCGGCCCGGGCTTCGAGGTTACCTTCGATCCCCCCTACCCGTGAAATCCGTGATACTTCGGTAGATACACCACCGATCATTTCAACCATGGTGTTATACGCTTCTGCCAGATCGGCAAATTTATCGTTTCGTTCTTTCGACAATCGAACCGAGATATCACCTTCCCGGAACGATTCCAGGGCGAAGATCAAACGGTCAATCTGATCATGGACATAATCGGTATCCTGAAACATATCATCATGGGATACCCGTCGTGATTTGCGATTTGTCGGACGTCGTGACGGCGCCGCTTTCTTTGCTGGCGGCACCGCTGTGGTGTTTGACGTTGCCGACTCGCTCACAGTTTGTTTTGACGTTGATGCTTTCGAAGACGCTGCCTTACTGGCAGGCGTAGATTTACCTTTCTGATTCGACGATGTCATATGAAGTTCTCTTCATTTACCGTGAGAACGTAACCTTAACAAAGGGGGCATGATAGGTACGGCGCACGACTATAATTCTAATATTTATAATAACTAGTCACAGACCATGAGATATGGTCACAACACTATGCAAGACTTCTGAAGTAGAAGTTATCCAACTCACTATAACGTGCTAAGTAAGTAAAAAAGATCACTTATCATTAAATTTTTTTAATGTATCGGTAAAACTAGCACTTAATTTCTTTCTCATGACAATTGTCATGCTCAATTGCTGACACTTGTGACTACTTTTCCGGCGTGGCGCAGGCAATACTTTACTTAACCTCATTTGGCAATAAATCAAAAGTAAAAAGCACGTAAGGATATAGATGATGAACAAAGTAAAACAGCTCCCGTTGGAGCAACAACGAAACATTTTTAAACAAAGCCGCCTGGTAGCAATGCCGTTGGCCGGCACTATCGTCTGGGCCGTAATTGGCATGACAGCGCCGTTCGTCGATGAAGTTACCAAAGCCTGGATGCTGTATCTGGGGACAGGGGCCATTTTTTATATTGGCGCAGGATTGTCCTATCTGACGGGCGAGAACTTCTTCTCTAAAAAGCGTCTGAACACCACTTTTGACTCGCTATTCTTCGTCAGCATTATTATGTCGTTAATGGTTTTTGCCATTGCACTACCGATTGCGTCAATTGACCACACAACGCTCCCCCTAACTGTCGGGATTCTGGCTGGGCTGATGTGGATGCCGCTTTCCTGGATTATTGAACATTGGGTGGGCTACTTTCACACGATTGCACGCACACTAGGAATTGTTACAGTCTGGTATCTCTTTCCAGAGGCCAGGTATGAAGCAGTGTCCGCGGTAATCGTAGCGATATATGCTGTTTCCCTCTTCGCATTAGAAAAACGCTATCAATCCGTTTGTTCAGCAACCCACTACGTTCATTCTACAACCCAAGGAGTTTAAAATGGTTTATTTTATTTTGGCACTGGCCATTCTCACGGAAGTTACCGCGACGCTTTTTTTAAAGGCCTCTGATGGCTGGGTAAAATGGCATTTCGGCTCGATGTCCATCCTGTTTTACGCAATTTCAGGCATGTTGTTTGCCTTTGTACTTAAGCATATGGGGGTAGGGGTAGCTTACGCTATCTGGTCTGGCATGGGCATCGCGTTAATCTGCGCTGCATCGGTATTCTGGTATAAACAAACATTCGATTTCTACGCCATTGCGGGTATAGTACTCATCATTTCGGGTACACTACTTATTACTAGTAAATCAGCCGTTGTGATTCAGTAGAGATTGAGCAGTTAATGGAAAACAGTCAAGGAATGTCAATAACTGAAACGTTGCCTCTACTCGCTGAGGGCCGCAAAAAAAAGTGGTCCTACAGCTCTCTTATTTTTTCGCTCTTTTATTTTGTCCCATTACTGTTTGGTACGCAGGTATCGGCTAATGCGGTGCTGCTGTTATCAGCAGGTTATCTGCTATTTGTGCTGGTTTATTTAGCCTGCATTCACCACTCGGTGCGCTGGGTACCTTACTTTACTGTTGCGATGCTGATGCTGGCGTACGCCACCAGCTTCATCAATCCGGGCGGCGCCATTATCTTTGGCTTTATCGCTTTCATCGTCGGCTACTACTATCCATTTAAAATTGGACTCATTTTTTCACTGCTTATCGTCTCTTCAATTATCCTGGTTAGCATTTATAATTCTGCTAATGAGCTATTTTTTACCCTTTTAGCCAGTCTTAATATTGTTGTGCTGCTGATATTTGGCATGATGGAAAGAAAGGAGACCTTATTTCAGTTGAAACAAGCCCAGCATGCCGATTCTATTGGCACCTTAAGCGCGTTAGAAGAGCGTGAACGAATAGGACGGGATTTGCATGATATTGCAGGGCACTCATTGAGCGTTATCTCATTAAAGGCACAGGTAGCTGATAAGTTACTGGCCAACGGCAAAATTGAAGCAGCGCAACAAGAAGTACGGGCTCTAGCAACGCTGACGCAAACGTTACTCAGCGAAATTAGACAGACAGTCAGCGGTATTAAGGCCTTATCACTGTCAGAAGCCATCGCCCAAATGCAAGCAAAATTAACTGAACACGATATTGAGCTGTCAGTATCCGTCGAGCCTGACACGCTGAAGCGGTTAAACGCTGTACAACACACACAACTTTCTCTGATTATCAAAGAATTAACCACCAACATCCTTCGCTATAGTCGCAGTACGCACATAACGCTAAGCTTGTTGACCTCAAAAAACACCGCGATATTCAGCCTGAGTGAGAATCGTGCATTGGCAATGCCCCCCACGGAAGGCAATGGATTGGCAGGTATTCGGGAACGCGCCGATCATCTTAAAGCGCAGGTCTCGTTTTCATGGCAACCTAATGTTTCATTTAAAGCGATTATTCCGCTGGAGCCAATATGATTTCTGTTGTTGTAGTAGAAGATCAATCCTTAGTGCGCGATGCAATTGCTACTTTACTTTCGCTCGAAGATGATTTCACTGTCGTTGCCACACTAAAAAACGGTAAAGATGCCTGGCAGTGGTTAGAAACCCACCCTAGCCCGGACATTGTGTTATCTGATATAGAGATGCCTGAAATGTCCGGGCTGGGACTGGCTGAGAAACTTCACCACTCGAATTTGTCCTGCACTCTGCTATTTATGACTACCTTTGCCAAGCCAGGTTATATCACGCAAGCGTTAGCCCTGGGAGTGAAAGGATTTATTCTTAAAGAAGCAGATAGTCACTACCTAATCGATGCAATGCATCGGGTTTGTAAGGGTGAAAGAGTTATAGACCCGGAGCTTGCGCTGATGGCACTGGATGACAACAATCCACTTAGCGAAAAAGAGCGCAAGGCATTAAAACTCGCCGGCGATGGGTTAAAAACTCAGGACATTGCCAGGCAGCTTTTTTTATCTGACGGCACGGTGCGTAACTATTTATCTGAGGCGATTTCCAAACTGAATGCAACGAACCGCATTGACGCGGCACGCATCGCGCAGCGAAAAGGCTGGCTTTAAATGCTATGCTATTAGAGTATGACGTAGGTTCATGACAGGTGGGGTATACATTGTTTCATCATCGTTATATAACGCCGAGCTTATATTCACTCCTCTTGTGCGTCCACGTTCAAGCCATCTCTGCGTCGTTGCCCACAGATTACCAACTGACTCAGGCAGTACAAAATTTAAAGATTCTTGCTGACGACAAAATGGAAGGAAGAAAAACGGGTACACCGGGCCACAAAATCGCGGCAGGGTTTATCAGTGATGCTTTCTCAGCAATGCAGCTTGGTCACTTTTCCCCCGGCTATTTTCAGCCTTTTACCTATGAGCAAGGCTGGAACGAAAAAACCGGCGTTAATGTCGTCGGTCTGATTGAGGGAAGTGAGTTTGCTGATGACTATATTGTCATTTCAGCCCACTACGACCATTTAGGCATTAAGGGGCGGCACATTTTTAATGGCGCTGACGATAATGCGTCTGGTGTGGCTGCAATGCTGGCCCTGGCCAACTATTTCACTGTACACAGACCACATCACTCAATCATTTTTTTGGCTACCGATGTTGAAGAAGCTGGGCTTAGGGGAGCAAAAGCGTTTCTTTCATCTTCCCCCATTAAAGCGGTGCAGATAAGGTTGAATATTAATATTGATATGATTGGAAATGGTGGCAAAAGACATGAGTTATATGTGCTGACGCCCCCAGACGTGTATTTCACTCCGCTTGTTCATCAGTATATTGCAGCGCATTCTAAGGCGACATTTCGGTTGAAGGCGGGCCAACCCAGAAAGATAAACCGAAGAAGTCTTTTGGAAAGCAGAATTGACTGGCGCAGAGCAAGTGATCATGCTGTGTTTGCGAATGTTGGCATTGATTATATTTATTTTGGTAACGATATACACAAGCACTATCACCAGCCCAGCGATACATTCGAAAATATAAATGTGGATTTTTTCAAATCTTCGTTAGTCCATATAACAGATCTGGTCAGTCAGCTTGACCGATTGAACCTTCGTTCCCGTAAAGTCAATTCAGCGAATGAGTGAAAAACCTCAGAGCATGCTCCTGAGGAAATGAACCTTACGACATGCGTTTTTCGTATAGAGAGAAAATGTGTAATCCAGTGGTATGCACACCATTTGAATTAGACGGAAAATAAAAATGAACACACGCAGATGGTCTCTCGTTTGGTTTGCTGCGTTGGTCTGCTCTACAGATATCTTCGCAACCCCCATCACCGCTGCAGATTATGACGGATTAAATTTAGGCCCGGCGATAGTGGGTCCTGTAGGGCCGGAAGTCGAAACGTCGTTAACCAATGAAAATGGTAACAGTGTCGGAGATCTATCCAGCAGCGTTAATTGTCCCGCCAGTTTTAATCAATGCGTTCCTGCCGAAAATCCAGCGAATACAATTTATACCTATATCCATGTGATCACACCAGGAGAGGATGCGCCAAATGATCCGCCTTTTCACAATCCGTTACCGGTTGAGGCGTTTGACGATGTGCAAAAATTTAACCTGGGCTTCAGCGCAAGCGGATTTAACGGCGTCGCCGGTTTCAGCTTTAGTGATGCGGCGGATGCCGGCGTAATGTTTGAAATCAATGTCAATGAGCAGGACCAAATAATTTGGGAAACCATGACGGCTGACTGGGATACGGGTGAAAGTATTCGATTTTTCTGGCAAACAACACAAGCCCCATCAGGTCCTGATGGAAGTTACGCAATTAGCAATGAAGTGGGCGAAGGCGTGGGAGAGGGCCCCCTCCCCAGCGTGCCTATCAATGTCACCGAACCCTTTGCTGCTATCATGTTTATACTTATTGGAATTGCGTTGTATCGACGAGACTCTGATTAAGCAGTAAGCCTGTAGGTTTAGCATTTAATGCGCGGTATATCGCTCCAGCGGGTGGTGTAACGTGGCGACAGAAAAGCCTGTTTCATGTGAAATTTCTGCTCAGCACCTACCGCAGCAAACTGCAACGCATTACGGCCGAACTTTGTGTTGATGGCGTCAAGGCACCTCATGAGCTGCGTATCGTCTGGAGACGAACTGAACAAATCACCCTGAGATTGAAACTGTTCCGTTAAATCTAACAAGCCTACTCCGCACTTATAAAAGTCGACCCCTGTTTTGTATATTTTATCAACCGCTTTACTTACCGCAGCAACAATCACACGCGTGTCTGCGGTAGCAAATGGAAATTGTTTAAAAACCGTTTCCTTATAGTATCCCTTCGTATCATGCGGGGAACTGGCCGCAAATAAAACCACGCTTTTCGTGCCGCTATTTTGTTTACGCAGCTTTTTGCACGCAATCTGTGCATGCATGGTAAGTGCATACCGCAGCTGTTCCTTTTCGGTTATACGCTCACCAAAACTACGTGTGCTGTACAACTCTTTTTTATCTGGCCTTACATCGTGCCAGCTTAATCTAAGTTCCCCGTTCAATTCGCGTACGGTATTTTCGACCACAACACTAAATTGTTTGCCAATGTTAAGAGGGCAGTGGCTGGCGAGATCCTGAGCGGTCTTGATACCCATATCATCAAACCTTCGACCTAGACGTTTACCTACTCCCCACACATCGGTAGCCGCCATCATACTGAGTACCCGATTGCGTTCTTCTGCCGCGGATAATACCGCGACGCCATTAAATCCCTGCACCTTTTTAGCGGCGTGATTGGCTGCTTTGGCGAGGGTTGGGGTTGGGCCAAATCCCACGCCAACCGGCAACCTCACTTCTTTCCAGATTTTACGACGCAGCGCTTCTCCGAAAGCAAACCAGTTTTGCTCTGCGTCATTAAAATCAAATTTAAGAAAGCACTCGTCGATTGAATATATGTGGGCTTCAGAACACGCCAATTCACAGACATCCATCATTCGGCTACTGAGGTCGGCGTACAGGGCATAGTTACTGCTTCGAACGACCGCGTTCACTGCCCTGGCCTGCTTTTCGATCTGAAAATACGGAACGAAGTTTTTCAAACCCAGACGTTTTGCGATAGGACAAGCAGCGATGACACAGCCGTCGTTATTGGATAACACAAGCACCGGACGGTTGCGTATCGCCGGGTCGAAAACCTTCTCTGCGCTCGCGTACATGCTCACCGCATCGACTAATGCATACATCATTGCAGAGAACGCAACCGTTTATGCATGCGAATCGAACGGGTCACTACACCTTCAATACAAAACGCATCGTCTTCTGACAATTTGTAGGGGGGCATCATTACATTAGACGAAACCAACAAACGCTCCGCTCTAATAAACCTTTTACACACAAATTCACCATTTAACGTAGCCACGACAATACTATTCTCGCCTGCTTTTTCGGCGCGGGAGACAATCAGTAAATCACCGTCAAAAATACCATCGCCTATCATGGACTCTCCCTTCGCAATACCTACGTAGGTTGCATGGGGACAGTCAATAAGCAGCTCATCCAAACTTAAGCTGGACTCAACATATTCCATTGCAGGAGATTCAAATCCAATTATTGACGCATGTGCGTACAAGGGTAAAAAGTGCATCTTGCGCCCCGAATTACTGTTTAAATGTACAGTATATTTTTGATCGATTAGCCTCCATGATCAATAAAAATAACTCTATAGTTAATCTATATTTAGAAAGGTGAAGATTGACAATTATGGCAGGGCGCTTAAAGTTGCCTCAATCGGCCAAATACTTATAAATAGAAAGAAAAATGAATACCGACGATGTGACTTCTTTACTTCAGCAAACGCTGAAGACCATGCGTGATATAATTTTCAGTCCTGATTTTTTGTGGCAGATACTCGCCATTGCGCTGATTTATCTGTGCGCATTTTTAATTGCCAGAATGTTTCGTCGCCAAGTGCCATTTATGCATAACGCTCCTGAATCCGGTGCACATGCCTTACGCGTGCTGGGGTATAAATTAGGTGGGACGGTTTTTCCGGTATTGGTTATTATCTTCCTGAAGCTCTCTGCGACCTTGGGCGAACGATATCAACTTGACCCCTGGTTGTTAAAAATTGCCTTCATTATTGCAGTACTAATCTTCCTCAATTCATTCATTCGCGCATTTGTCGCCAGCAAAACGGTCGCTTTGCTGCTGCGTTGGGTGGGTCTCCCAATTATCTTTTTACACATGATTGGCGTTTTACCCGTGGTTGTATCTGCGCTTGAATCGATTTCCATCGAAGTGGGTAACGTGGATATTTCTGCGTACGGTGTCGTTCGAGTCGTTTTATTCGGAGCTATATTATTCTGGCTAGGACGAGCTTCAAATAATCTCGGCCAGGATATGATTCGGAGCCATAAGACACTTGATATCACCACCAAGGAAGTGATGGCCAAATTGTTCGAAGTGGCCCTTTTCTGTATCGCTTTTTTACTGCTGCTGAATATCATGGGCATCAACCTGACTGCCCTCGCAGTGTTTGGTGGTGCCGTTGGTGTGGGTCTTGGCCTCGGTCTGCAATCAATCGCCTCTAACTTTATCTCCGGCATTATCATTCTGCTCGATCGCTCACTAACCGTAGGTGATTTTGTTGAATTAGAAGAAGGCCCCAAAGGGTTTGTACGTGAATTTAAGATGCGCTATGCCGTTGTTGAAACCTATGATGGCAAAGACATTTTAGTACCTAACGAAAAGTTTATTAGTGGTCTGTTAATCAATTGGACCCATAAAGATCCAAAACAGCGCTATCGCATTGATTTCTCGGTTGCCTATAAAACCGATATCCGGGCTATGTGCGAAATTATTAAAGCGGCAGTAGCAGAGCATCCACAGGTGATCAGTGGCGATGACGTTCCGTTTGAAGAGCGACCCGACTGCGAGATTGATAGTTTCGGTGACTCGGGCGTCAATATGTTCGTCGAATTCTGGATGGAGGGTATTGACGATGGCAAAAATCGAGTGGGCGGTGATTTACTGTTAATTGTATTTGAAACGCTGCGCGAGCATGGGATTGAAATCCCCTTTCCACAACGTGAAGTACGGGTACTTAACGAAAAGCCGCTTTCGTTTACCAACACTACACCGTAACCATTTCTTCTGTGTTATGGGCCCTCTCACTGAGAGGGTCCAGACACTTTATTGAAATTTTGGCCACTGCGGCTTGTAAATGCAATTGTTACAATTGATACAACTGATATTGATTCTCATTTGATTTTAGGCATAATAGTCGCACTTTCAAAATTAAAGGACTTAAAATGCCGAATAAAACTTTTCTTGCACTCTCGATTTCAAGTCTTCTGACGTTGTCAGCCTGCGGTGGCTCGTCAAATGATGATACACCAGCACCAACGCCGACGCCTCCTCCAGCAAATTCAGCGCCGACTGACATTGCGTTGTCTGCTGCGGCGGTTGACGAGAACAGCACGGGAGTAACAATCGGTACGCTGACAGCGACTGATGCCGACAGCGATGATACCTTTACCTTCTCTACTGATAATGACAATTTCGTTATCAGTGGCGACACCTTATCATTAGCCGAAAATGTGTCGTTTGATTTTGAGCAAGCATCTGCGGTTGAAGTTGAAATAACGGTAACAGACAGCGCCGACGCTTCGTTTACCAAAACGTTGACTATTGAAGTTAATGACCTACTTGACTACTACGACTTCGAAAGTGCGTTTGTTAATGGTGAATCTGCGGTTTCCTACAGCGGCCAAACGGCTCGTCACCTGTTAATTAACGATTTAAATGTTTTAATCGGCAACCAGTTAGGTGATATCAACACCTTTGACGCAGAAATGCCGTTTGCTGACCGCGCAGCTGTTATTGAGGCCCTCAATTCCTATTTTGATGTTGCTGACTACGCAGTATTGTCTGAACGCCCGTTGTTGACCACAACCGATCCGGAAGCTGTACAGCAAACCTTGGCCGAAGTCTCATCTTCTGACAAAAACCTGGTTGGGAAAATAGCCGGTAATGACGAAGTAGGACAACATAAAGACTGGAGTACCGAATTTGCTGGCTGGGGTGCGGTGGGGAGTACAACACCTGAAGCGCTGGTCAGAAGTTTCTTTGAAGAATTGGCGGACAACGCGCAGACACAACTCGACGGTACCGTACGTCAAGATCCCTTTGGTAACGATATCACTAAAATTTACCTGACTGACGATGGCCGTGACCTGAAACAGCTTATTCAGAAGTTTTTATTAATGTCAGTAGGTTACTCTCAGGGTGCCGATGATTACCTGGACGACGCCACGGAAGGTAAAGGACTGAATTCAGACCATACCAATGCGGACGAAAACTACACCTCATTGGAGCATCAGTTTGACGAAGGATTTGGCTATTTCGGTGCCGCTCGCGACTATCTTTCCTACACTGACCAAGAATTAGCGGGTAAAGGCGGTCGCGAAGACTGGCAGGGCTACCACGACTCAAACGGCGATGGTGAAATCGATTTCGAAAGCGAGTTTAACTTTGGTCAATCCACTAATGCGGCGAAAAGAGATTTGGGTGCAACGTCAGAATTCGACCTTACGGCGGATGCAATCAACGCCTTTTTAGCCGGACGCAAATTGCTTAACGACACCGCGGGCACCGCTCTGACTGCTGACCAAATGACCGAGCTAAAAGCACATCGGGATGATGCTGTTGCGGCATGGGAAAAATCTATCGCAGCTACTGTTATACATTACATCAACGATACCACGGCAGATCTTGAAGCAATTGGCACGGACGAATTTAGCTATTCTGATGTGGCTAAGCACTGGTCTGAAATGAAAGGTTTTGCGTTAGGGCTTCAGTTTAATCCGCGCTCTGCAGTAAGTGACGCCGACTTTGTTACGCTACATGAATTGATGGGCGATGCGCCTGTATTAACCGATGCAGCGGCGGTAGAGGTTTATATTGCGGCGCTGGCACAGGCACGTGACATTCTTCAGGATGCTTACTCATTCAGCGATGAAGATGTGCAAAACTGGTAATTTAAATAGTTTTAAATCGAAATGAAAGACAGCGAAGTTACCGTCATACGGTGACTTCGTTTTTTGCGTTTTTGGAGAAGTATATGCAACAACGAATTGCGATGAGTCTGTCTGCCGTAAGTCTGGCTGTCGCGTTAGCCGGCTGTGGAGAGAGCACCAGTAGCGAAACGGGCTCACAGTATGGTAATCCAGCAACCACTCCGATAGATAATAACTTCAACGAATCTGCGTTAATTGCTTCGGTGGTCGACAATGTTTTAATTCCCACCTATCAATCTTTTGCTACTCAGGCGGACGCGCTGCACCTGTCGGTCAGCAACTATTGCGACGCGCTACGCTCAAATAGCAATCCTTCCAGCGCTCAATCAGATGCGCAAGCCAGCTGGAAATCAGCTATGAACGAATGGCAGTTGGCAGAAGTCATGCAAATTGGCCCGTTGGCAGAAAATGATTTTGCTTTACGCAACCGCATCTACTCATGGCCTAATGTGAGCACTTGCGCCGTGGATCAGGAAGTGATTAACTCTCAGGCTGACGACTATGATATCCGTACACGTACAGCCAGCAGACGCGGGTTAGATGCACTTGAGTATTCCCTGTTCAATACAAATTTAGCGCATACCTGCACCGTTGCTGGCACTGAACCTGAAAACTGGGACAAGCTAAGCGATGAACAGCGCAAACAGGCTCGCTGCGATTACGCTGAAATTGTAGCTGCGGATCTGGTTGATAACGCGAATGAGTTGCTCACTGAATGGTCTGGTGAAACAGGCTACGGTAGTGTGCTCAAGGATGCAGGCAAACCTGACAGCCGCTTTAGCACATCGTTAGAAGCGGTCAATGATATCTCTGATGCTATGTTTTATGTCAAAGAGGTTACTAAAGACACCAAAATAGCGACACCAGTAGGTATTGCGGCAAACGATTGCGGCACTTCTCCTTGCCCTCAAAACGCTGAATCTGTATATGCAGACCACTCGTTACAAAACATTATCGCTAACTTAAAAGCATTAAGAACGCTCTTTCTGGGTGGAGATGCAGCCAATACCGGATTTGACGACTTTTTAACTGACGTTGGCGATTTAGATACGGCTGAACGGTTACGCGCCGATATTGACACTGCTATTGCCTATGCAGAGAGCCTGAATGGGTCATTCAGCACTACCCTGGAAGACGACCCTGAGCAGATTGAAGCGCTGCACGACGATGTTAAAACCGTCACTGACACTATGAAAACAGATTTCATTGAAAGTCTGTCACTGGAACTTCCCGCCACTTCAGCCGGTGATAATGATTAGATTAAATATAATTATGAATAAGTATACACACTCATTTTTTACTGTTGCCGTAAGCTTAACCAGTTTTCTTTCCTATGCAGACGATGTGTCCTCAGTTGAGCACATCAGCATTATTGGTAACCAACAGCAACTTGATACCGCCGCAGGCTCAGTGACCTTAATCGATAACGCTGAGTTGGAGAAAATGGAATTTGACGATATTGCACAGGTGTTGGCTACCGTACCGGGTGTAAACATTCGCCAGGAAGATGGCTTTGGACTGCGCCCCAATATCGGGTTTAGAGGTGTCACACCAGAGCGAAGCAAAAAGATTAATATAATGGAAGATGGCGTATTGATTGGTCCAGCTCCCTACTCTGCTCCTGCTGCCTACTATTTTCCAATGATTAGCAGAATGACCGCGGTTGAAGTCACCAAGGGCCCATCCATGATCAAATATGGCCCTAATACCGTTGCTGGTGCGTTAAACCTGGTCACGCGACAGGTTCCAACTAAACAGGCACTGGGTCTGGATGTAGCGGCAGGCTCAGACGGTTATTACAAGGGGCATGCGTTTTATGGCAATTCGATCGATAAATTGGGCTTTTTGATCGAAGCCCTGACCCTCTCCAGCGATGGTTTTAAAGAGCTTGAAAACGGCGCGGACACTGGGTTTGATAAACAGGACTTTTTAGCCAAGGTCCGCTATGACCTAAGTACCGACCACTTCGACCAGTTTGTTGAGATAAAAGCGGGTTATGGTGAAGAAAACAGTAACGAGACGTATCTGGGCTTAACCGATGCAGACTTTACCGCAGATCCTTACCAACGTTATGCAGCGAGCCAGCTCGATAATATGGAGTGGCAGCACAATCAATTCCAGTTAACCCACTATCTGGCAGGCAGCACCTTCGACCTGACAACACGACTCTATCGCAACAATTTTGAAAGGGCCTGGTTTAAACTAAATGGTTTTGGCAGTTCATTAGGCGGACAAATCCCAACCTTACTGGAATTGCTTACACATCCTGAAACTGAAGAAAATCAACGGTATTATGACGTTTTACGTGGTACCACTGACAGTACAGTTAGAGAAAAACTGGTGCTGGGGAACAATGATCGTGAATTTTACTCTCAGGGAATCGCTATTGATGGCACCATGGACATCACGCTGCTCGGACTGAACCACCAATTGAGTGCAGGCGTGCGCTGGCACGAGGATGAAATTCAACGCAACCACACCGAAACCAGTTTTTTAATGCAAAACGGTAGGTTAACTAATGCCGGTGAGGATACAGTTGCCACGACAACAAATACTGAACGTACAAAAGCCACATCTGTTTATATAGCGGATACCATCAGTTTTAACAAACTTACTCTGAGCGCTGGCATCAGAGGTGAGCTAATCGACGGTTATTATCAAAACCGAACGCCTGGTTTTGAGCAGGATTACCAGAATAAAACCACCCGCATCTGGCTACCTGGCGCAAACGCCTATTATGCCATCAACGACAGCCAGGGTATTTTCGGTGGGGTGCACCAGGGTTTTGTTCCTACCAGCCCAATTCAGGCTGCATCAGTGGATGTTGAAAAGAGTGTCAATTATGAGCTCGGCTGGCGTCACGTTGAGCGTTGGCAACGCGCTGAGCTTGTTGGCTTTTTTAACGACTATTCTAATCTGATTGAATCATGCTCTCAATCTGCCGGGTGTGATACAGATTTGACCTTTGTAGCCGGAAACGTCGATGTATACGGTCTGGAAGGCAGCTATCAGGAAACTCTGTTTTTAGACAATGGCTGGCAAATTCCCTTGTCTGTCACCTACACCCATACACAATCTGAGTTTAAAGAAAGCTTTTATTCAGCGTTTGAGCAGTGGGGTTTTGTCGATGCAGGGAACCCGGTTCCTTACCTGGCTGAAAACATGCTTTCATTATCGGCAGGCGTTAAGGCCAGTTTGTTTGATATTACTCTTATTGTCAGTTACGCAGACAGCATGCCAGAATCAGCCCAGCAAATGCTGACAGGTTCAAGTGATGACAGTGCACTAGCCGGCAAAGAAACCGATTCGTCGATTAATGTTGATTTGAGTGCAGGATATAATTTCAATCGTAACAGTCGGATTTATTTTAAAGTGGATAACCTGCTGGAAGAACAGGATATTGTCAGTCGTCGCCCCTATGGCGCACGCCCTAACAAAGCCCGCCAGTTCCAGTTAGGCTACAAATATAGCTTTTAATGGGTAAGAGGATATGGACCTGCTGCTAAATGAATTTCAACAATTAGCAAATTCGCTGTTTGATGCGAATAGCAGGTTATTTCTTGGCTATCTGGTTGGTGCAGCTGTTTTCGCCGCACTGGTCTTTATTGCGCAAAACCAGCAGAAATCAGTGCGCGCGCTAGCTCGCTTTCTGTTTCCCCGCAAGCTGTGGTGGCACCGGTCGGCCCGGCTTGACTATCAACTGTTGGTAGTTAACCGACTGATTCGTGCGTTTCTTTGGGCTCCGATAGTACTCACTATGGTGCCCATCGCACTGGCTTTTTCAGATTTACTGGAAACAACTTTTGGCTATATTCAACCTCTCTCAAAACAAAAAGAGATTGTTTTAGTCAGCTTCACGCTTATCTTGTTTCTGTTCGATGACTTTACCCGGTTTTTACTGCATCTGTTGATGCATAAGGTTCCGTTTTTGTGGCATTACCATAAGGTACACCATTCAGCACAAGTACTGACCCCATTAACGGTATATCGCTCACATCCGCTCGAGAGCTTTCTATATGCATCGAGAATGGCTGTCGCACAAGGTGTAGCGGTGGGGGTGAGTTATTACCTGTTTGGGCCCGCCTTATCGATGATAGATATTCTTGGAGCAAATTTATTTGTCTTTATCTTTAATATGCTGGGGTCGAATTTGCGTCACTCCCATGTAAAGTGGCATTGGGGCAACTGGGTGGAGAAGTGGTTTATCAGCCCTGTTCAACACCAGATTCACCACAGCACCAACAAAGCGCATTTCGACAAAAACTTTGGTACTACACTGGCGCTGTGGGATCGGTTATACGGCTCGTTAGCCTTATCTCAAAAAGGGCAATCGCTAAGGTTTGGCTTAGGCAGGCGTCAACAAGGGCACCGCAGTTTAACCGATGCCTATGTGGGCCCGTTGCTGGACCACTGGCGATCATTCAAACCGCGCATTCCCACTCAGCAAAACACGTCAGCATCCTCAAAATCACCGGTAAATTAGCATTTACTCACTATAGGGGAAACTCCCTATATCGAATTTGACCATCCTCACCAACACTTAACCTATCCGATGGTAGAAGTTTTACGTTGGCGAACACAAATGAGAACAGCAGACTATATTCAGCAAATAAGTGAAGGCATTGAAAATTTACATGGCACGGATTTTTTTGAATGCATGTGCCTCAAGCTCAATGAAATTATTGGTGCAGATTACATTTTTATTGCACAGCTTAACTTATCTCAGCAGACATCCCACTCGCTGGCAGTAGCTGCTCATGGCAAGCTGGCAGATTTATTTTCTCACAATATGCAGGATACCCCTTGCGCCGACCTGCTTACTAGGGACATGTGTATCTTTCCAGACCAGGTTCAACACCAATTCCCTAAAGATTTGCTGCTCAAAGCAATGAACATTAATGGATATATAGGCGCATCGCTTAAACACACTTCGGGCGAAGTGATGGGCGTGGTGGCCGCGATGTACACACATAAAATTCATTCTCCCACGCTCGCACAGGCCTTGTTACGGCTTTTTTCAGGCCGAATTTCTTGTGAGCTGGAACGAGGGGAGTATGAAAAATCGCTATCGTTACTTGAAAACAAGTTTGAAGAAAAGGTGGCTGAACGCACCACACAATTGACCAAAGCTCTGCGTGATCTGGAAGTTACCCAGAAACAACTGGTCGAAGCAGAGAAACTTGCAGCCTTGGGCGATCTGGTCAGCGGGATCGCACACGAAGTAAACACCCCCCTAGGTGTTGCGATAACCGCCCAGTCGCACTTGCAGAGCGAATGCAAAAAGATTGGAAAAATGCTGCGGGATAACCATTTGAAAAAGTCCAATCTGGAAAAGTTTATCGAGGACTGTCAGCACAGCCTTAAAATGGTCGAGACCAACCTTGAGCGTGCTGGGACAATGATTGGCAATTTCAAACAAATCTCCGCGGACCAGCACAATTATTCACTCGAAAGTATTAATCTGGGTGAATACTACCGCAAAGTTGTTGATTCACTGACGCCGCTGCTCAAATTTAACAACGGCATAATTTGTTTTAACTGTGAAAACGAATACTTGGTAAAAACGTTTCCCGGCATCCACTTTCAGGTGTTGGCAAATCTGTGCAAGAACTCTGTCCAACATGGGTTTGCCAGTTTCGACGGAGAGCAACCGCGAATTGATATATCCATTCATTTCGAGGCAGAGGGTTACATGGTCACTTACGAAGATAACGGGACAGGCATTTCAGAACAGCATGCGGCGCGAATCTTTGAACCATTTTTTACCACCGATCGTGGTGGGGGCGGCACCGGACTGGGAATGTCTATTGTTTATAACCTCATCACCCAAAAGTTAGCCGGGCGTATTCAATATGTCCCTAAAGCGGAACCAGGGGCAAAGTTTTTATTTTGGTTTCCTAATCTGCCACAAAATCCCGCCCCCGATACAAACAATTTGCACAGTTAATGTGTAAACTCTGCAACAGACAGGCCGCGGGTGGCCTGGCATCGCCCCACCTTCAATGCTGCTAAAAACTCACTGACGCACAAAATTCGAACAGAAAGATTAAATAAGCGTGCAATTAGATTAAAAACTGTTTATTCATTATTCACCATTATCCGTCTGGTACGCAGTTTGTAACAACTCATGTGTCGAAAGTAAGACATATTAGCTACAGAAGGAATGAAGTAATGAAAAAGACATTAACGGCAATGGCTGGTTTAGCAGCACTTTCATCATTTACTGCGTTTGCTCAGGTACAAGATGACAGCGATCGTAACTATGACGAAGGTGTCTACGTGGGAGCCAATTACGGTTGGCTGCGTGTTGACGGTGATGATGAGTTCGATGACGACAAGGATGTATGGCAAGGGGTAGTCGGTTACCGTTTTAATCAATATTTTGCTCTGGAAGGGGGCTATATTAATTTTGGTGACTACGGCAACGATATCACCGAAGCGTCGACTGATGGTTTTACTACTGCGCTTAAAGGGAGTTATCCCATTACTGATAAGTTCTCAGTTTACGCGAAACTGGGACAACTGTGGTGGGAGACAGATTACAAACTGGGTAATGCCACAGGCAAATACGACGATGAAAGTCTTTTCGTCGGCGGGGGTGTTGCCTACGAAATTAACCCACAATTTTTAATTACCGCTGAATATACTGTGTACGATGCAGACTTGGATGCGGAGGATGCCATCGAGGATATCGATGACACCAATTTCGATACGGATCTGAAGCAAGCCAGCATCGGGGTTGAATACCGCTTCTAAGCTATTTCCCCACCGTGTTTCGGTGGGGAATTTCTCTCTTCATTGTATTACTCATTATACTTAAGTATTAATCTTCTCTGAGCCTGTCCTGCACCGCCGCCGTATTCGGCTGTTATACTCAACTAAAGTAGCATTGGAATGACTGTTTGGTTTTTCTTCCCATTTTAAATGCCACATGGACTCATCTTTTCGCAGGAATTCAGGTAATGGAACAAGTTCTCCCCTTCGGCGTGGCAGTCGCAATCTCATCCAACCTGATGGTGTGTCTGTATTTTCTAATGCTCAATCGATATCATCAGAAATGCCCTGCATATCTGTACTGGGCAAGCTCATGCGGTCTTTTTTCACTAGGCGCTTCAAGTCTCTTTGCAGCCTATCATTTGTTTACTTTTCCGCTTCTGGTTCCGCTGGCATGCATCGCACTGTTCACAGCTTGCTATTGCCTGTTCATCGGCTTGAATCGGTTTGAATTAACCACGTCTCCGGCGAAGCAAGAAAAGCAAATAAATAAATTTTACTTACTTGGGCTGGCTGCTATTGGTGCCTCCACCATTTACCCGCAAACGTTAAACGGTGTGACATGTCTGTTAATGGCTGCGCTCTTGCTGTTAACAGAGGGGTGCTTTTGTCGGCGCAGAACCAATGCATTTATTGGCTATTCAGCACTGCGTGTGGTCTTGATGGTTCACGCAGCGGTGATGTTCTTACAGGGCGTGATGTTGCTGACCCAACCCGCTGAGCTAAACATGCAGCTGTCAGAAACCTGGATACAGGTGATGTTATTGACACATATGCTCATGACGATGTCTACTGCCCTGATACTGCCGATGCTACAACTGACCCGAAAGCAAATTCATTGGGAACGACTTGCTAACACCGATGAGTTAACTCGAGTACTGAATCGAAGGGCTTTCTTGAAGCAGGTTGATTTGTCTAATTCAACGACATATAAAAGCTGCTTGTTTATGATAGACATTGATCACTTCAAACGCATCAACGACAGCTATGGGCATCAGGCTGGCGATGAGGTGCTAAAAAGCGTTGCCCGCAGTTTGCAGGCCCACATTCGTCATCGAGATGTTGTCGGTCGACTAGGCGGTGAAGAGTTTGCCATACTGCTGCCTGAAATAGACTTTACGGAAGCAAAAAAAATTGCTGAGAGGATATTGCGCGGCGTGGCCGATCAATTAATTCCAGTCAACGATCATCTACTGAATGTAACCGTCAGTATAGGTGTGGCGTTTTCGCATCAGGGCGAGAGGGATTGGGACAGCTTGTACAGCTGTGCAGACAGAGCATTATATCAGGCCAAAGATGGCGGCCGCAATCTCATCGCCATCCATGACGAGCCGCTGGTAGCGGCGATTTGCTGATTGTAAGCAAAAAAGGGAATACGACTTCTCCCGTCGCCCTGCATGTATGGCGATAAATGCGTCTGTTCTGCACCAGCTCTCAATTTCTTCCTTTTCAGTAACTTTGACCTGCGCGCTCACTTCGGCGCACAATCGCCTCATCGATTGAGACGTGGTGCTCTATCCAGTAGCGCGCTTCCTGAAAATGAAACCCTTCTTTATTCCAGTCGTTTGCAAGTGCAAACGATGTTCCATAGCGTTTCCATTGCATTGCTGCTATTGGCTCGAAACCGGCTTCACGCCATTTTTTTGCATCATCAGCATTAAACTTCACCTGCTCCCACCTTTTTGCCTCCTGTGCAGTAAAACCAGCTTCACGCCAGTTATCCTGCGTATTGGCACTCACGCCGGCCACTATAAAAGCAGCAGCAAAGAGTGAGACGGCACCGATTAACATTTTTCCTCTCATACTTTTTCCTCCTGAACGGCCATTTACCTTGATCTAATTTTTACGTCTCTACTACAAAATGATGGTGTGGCTTAATCGCTGTTCTTGCTCGTTACCGTGAGAAAAATATTCATACCACCACCACATACTTGCAAATTAGAAGCAGCGCCGACGCCTTTCGTTCCCTGAAAATAATATTAAATAGCTGTAATTTAATGGCCCGCAATGCTGTTTTCAGCGTTTAGAGTAGATGGAACAAAATCTGCAAGCTGCACTTTGTTTGATATTTTTTCAGCGTGTGGCTCAAAAGGAGGCCTAATGTCGTCTATGAATTCCATTTTTCGTGAAGGAGAAAACTGTTGGGTTACCAGCCAGGTCGCTCACGCCGCTCCTTTGATAGATGGAGCAGATTATTATCGCGCGCTGCATTCCTCTATCGTCAAGGCTAAACACAGTATTTTTATCGTGGGATGGGATATAGATAGCCGCATTCGTTTACTACACGGTGAAGAAGAAGCCAATGCCGAGGCGCCTTCGGTAATTAGTGATTTGCTTAAATGGAAAGCTGAACAAAATCCCGATATTAAGATTTATCTGTTGCGATGGGATTCGTCTTTAGCCTTTTTTGCCCAGCGCGAGATGTGGGCAAAAGAGGTGTGGGAAGAAAAAACCCCTGATAACGTTACTACCGAGTTAGATGACACCATCCCAATGGGAGGCAGCCAACACCAGAAAGTTGCACTAATTGACGATGAGGTGGTTTTTTCTGGTGGCATGGATGTGTCAACTAACCGCTGGGATACGCGAGATCACCCTGTAGAATCAGAAGACCGGGATGGCCCGGACGGTACCTATACGCCACTGCACGACGTACAAATGGTTTCCAGTGGCCCAGTGGTGAAAGAATTTAGTAAACTGGTGCGCTGGCGCTGGGTTCGCGTTTCGGAACATGAACCTATTGATATTAGAGCAGATGCAAACACCGATATTAACGCTGACACACCTGATACCTGGCCAGACGGTGTCGACAGCTGGATGAAAAAGTGTGATTGCGCATTAGCCCGGACCATTCCGTTAATGGATGACGCTGAACCGGTTCAGGAAGTACGCAATATGCTTTTAGATTTGATCAGTCAGGCTGAGCACGTTATTTACATCGAGAACCAGTTTACCAGCCGGGTGGAAATTGCCGAAGCCCTGAATAAGCGCTTGCATGAATGCCCAACACTGCATGTAATTGTGGTCAGCTCATACGAACCTAAAGGTAAATTTGAGTGTGAGGCATTCTGGGCAGGCCGAATAGACTTCAAAAATGCGCTGGAAAAAGATATCGACCCTGAACGCGTGATAATGACGTATTCTTCAATCGAAGATATTAAAGGGAGAAAGGCTTACAAGCGCATTCATTCAAAAGTAATGAGTATTGATGATAAATATCTCGTCATTGGCTCATCCAATATCAGTAATCGTTCAATGACACTGGATACTGAATTGGACACCATTCTATTTGGTAACAACGAGCATAATCGTAAAGCGATTGCGCGGGTTCGTGACGACCTGTTAGCCGAGCATACGGGTCGTGACGTGGAAAGCACCGCGAAACTGATGCAGGAAGACAACCCGGCGCAAGCAATTATGCAAGGACAAATTGCCCATGGCTACGTGTTGACAGAAGTGCGTGACGAAGTGTTCACCGATCAGTCAGGCAAAAACTTTTTTAAAGCCCTGTCTGATCCTGAAGAACCGCTTATTCCTGCAATCGAGGTTGCCAGTGAGAAGTTGCCACCACTGCGCAATCCACGCCGCAGAACGGTGATGATTTTATTAGGTGTATTAGTACTTGCGGCGTTCGGTGGCGCTATCTGGTACGCAAGTCACGCAATTCCATGGTTGAATGCAGAGAACATTAACGACTTTTTGGAAAAGAGTCGGGGCACCTACTTTGCCTTGCCAACAGTGTTGATGGTGTATGTAGTTGGTGGTTTTCTGTTCTTCCCCGTCACGGTGCTGTCGCTTGCCGTAGCCGCAATATTTGGGCCTATCTGGGGTCCCATTTACGGAATGCTGGGAGCCTTGCTGAGCTCAGCATCAATGTTTGGGATCGGGATGCTATTGGGCAACGCGGGCTTAAGAAAAGTGGGCGGTCCCAAAGTGGAGGCGCTTGATAATAAGCTCAAATCTACCGGCATTGTAGGCGTTGCAGCAATCAGGATGCTTCCCATTGCGCCTTTCAGTTTGGTCAATCTGGTGGCCGGCATATCTTCAATAACCCTGTGGCAATTTCTAACCGGAACGTTTTTGGGCATGTTTCCGCCGATGATAGCGAAAGGGTTGGTGGGCGATTCAATCACACAAATATTTCGTAACCCTTCGCCTCAGACCATCGGTTATCTGGTCGGTGGCATTGTATTGTGGGGGTTAATGATCTGGGGATCACAGAAATTCGCTAAGTGGTACCAGGCAAGAAAAGAAAAGGCAAAAAGTGAAGAATGTGTCGCTTAGTAACCTATAACATTCACAGTGGAGTCGGCACTGATAAAAAGCAGGATTATCGACGAATAGGAAGTTTCCTTGCTGAGATCGGTGCTGACATTGTGCTGTTACAGGAAATGGACACGCGTCCCGAAAGCCGGGAGATTAAACAGGATGTTAAACACATCTGCGCAGGTAACGTGTTTGAACTGGCGTCATCCCCCGCTCTTAATGAGGAGAATGGGTGGTATGGTAATGCCATCCTGAGTCGTTATCCGATAGTGAGTAATGAAACGCTGGATGTTAGTCAGGATGGCTTTCAACCCCGAAATATCCAGACGGTAGTTGTGCAGACACACAAAGGCCCCCTCACGGTAATTAACACCCACAAAGGACTAAAAAAAAGGGAGCGCCGCTCACAGTTTGCTCAGTTGCATGAGTATATTGAAGAGAGATTAAATACCTTTCGAAGCCCGCTGGTGTTGGGGGGCGATTTTAATGAATGGCAATTTTTTACCTCTGCGTTTAAAGCGTTGAATCACACTTTGAGACCCTCCAGAACGGGCGCGACATTCCCTAGCAAATTTCCCCTGTTCTCGTTAGATAGAGTGTGGACAACAAACGATATCGTTGTTCACAAGTGCAAACGCATCAAAAACGAGAAAACCAGGGTTTATTCAGACCATCTACCCATTCAGGTTGATATGCAACTTCCTCGCGCGAGCGACACAAAATAGATAAAGCGAAGATTTTCAGTCATTAGTTTCAGGTTTGCCGCAGCGAATTTTAATCGCGGCCCCTGAGACTCGGAAATGCTCACTTAGTTCACATATTAAAAAAAAGCAATTTTTCGAAAATATTAATTTTTGCTTCCGCAACAAATATTTACCTTAATCCACGGCGTAGGCCCCGTGCTCATTCAGGTGGCAGCAATTATCCATCGCTGATTAAGTTTGTTTAATACAATTAATTTACATTTTTTGCATCTATATCACATTCCTATGCGTTAACACTGTTAATTCATAAGCAAGGAGTGAACATGTTCAACAAAAAACCCTTAGTCATTGCACTCGCAAGCGCGGTGATCAGCACCGGCGCATTTGCCTCAAGCCACAGAGAGGCACCAAACATTACCAAGTATCCTAAAGTTGATTCAACGGATTACTATATCTTTAACAGCTATGAAGAAGGTCGTGGCGATTATGTCACCATGATAGCTAACTATATTCCACTGCAGGATGCCTACGGCGGACCTAATTATTTCTCAATGGATCAGTATGCTGAATACGCAATTCATATCGATAATGACGGCGATGCGGTGGAAGACATCAGTTTTGCCTTTAAATTTTCAAGAGAATTAGGTGCAGGTGGAGAAGGTATTGCACTTCCCGTTGGGACTGGCGACAACCAGAAAATGATTAAAGTGCCACTGAAAAATGTCGGTGGTGTTGCTACCGGTGATAATTCCGGCACAGTTAACTTTTTTGAATCATACAAAATCGAAATGGTTTCTGGTTCAATGCAGGACGGTGAACGCAGCGAGTTAGCGCCATCTGGAGCCGAAGTATTTGGTAAGCCTTTAGATTACATTGGCAACAAAACCTTTACTGACAAAGCCGGTTACGAAGCATATGCCGCTCAGTTTGTTTATAACTTTGCCATCCCCGGCTGCGACGCTCCTGGTAAAGTGTTTGTCGGTCAGCGTAAAGATTCGTTTGTGGTTAACCTGGGAAAAACCTTTGATTTGGTAAATTACGTACCGATTGACGGAGAGAGCTTCTCTGGCGGGATTACCCAGGATAGTGCAAACGATGATTTAGCTGATAAAAACGTTACTTCTATCGCGGTGGAAGTACCTAAAGCGTGTATTGTGGGTGATGGCAATGGCGTGGTCGGATCCTGGACTACGGCAAGTTTACCGCAGGCACGTGTATTAAATCCAAATGCGTCGTTTGACAAGCCAGAAGTTAATGGTGGGGCTATGACGCAGGTGTCGCGACTGGGGGCACCTTTAGTCAACGAAGTGGTGATCGGGCTTGAAGATAAAGACCTGTTCTCTACTGCTCATCCAACTCAGGACGGTGCGTTGGCTGATTATGTCACTCACCCTGTTCTACCAGAAATATTAAATATTCTGTTCAAAGAGCCGGTCAATGCAACATTAGGTACCAGCTTTGAAACGCTTGCTCCTACCAACATCCCCAGAACGGATTTGGTTGCGGCGTTCTTAACCGGCGTTGAAGGGGTCAATCAACAGTCTACTGTTACTGCATCTGAGATGATCCGCCTGAATACCGGCATCGAAGCGACAGTGGCAGCAGATCAGTCCGCATTGGGTGTGGCCGGAGACGATTTAGCAGGTTTCCCTAATGGACGACGACCTGGCGATGACGTTGTAGATATTGCCTTACGAGTTGTAATGGGAGCGCTGTGCCACGACATCCCCGTCAACGGTACCCCGACCAATCTGGGCTTTTGTGAACCGGCTGATGCACCAGTAGGTACGGCTGCATTCACCGACGGCGCACCTATTGATGCCAGCATGTTTGACACCTCGTTTCCTTATGTAACCACGCCAATTGCTGGTTCAGAATAAGGAGGATTGTATGAGATATTTAACACTCGCAGTCGCTTCCAGTCTCGCGCTATCGGGATGCTGGCTGGACGATGATGATGACAATGCAGTAGAAATACCACCGCCGTTTAATACTGCGCCGGTAGCAGAGTCAGAATCGTTTATTACACAGACTGATACACTGATTACAGATAATCTATCTGCCAGCGATGCTGACGGTGACGAATTGACGTTTGAGCTGGGTGATGAAGCCGCCAATGGTACTGTTGAAATTGCAGCCGATGGCTCCTTTTCATACCTGCCGAATGCTGAGTTTACGGGTTCCGACTCGTTTACATTCAAAGTGTCGGACGGCGACGCCACCGCTGAAGGCCAAATCGATATAACGGTGGAAGTGCTACAAGTCTCGTTTGTTGACTTTTTCGATCGCGCTTTCAATCAGGCTCCGACAGACAAACCGTTGTCGGTCAATGGCAGAGAGTTCACCGAAGATGCAACAGACTCGTCATTTGATGAATATTTAATGGATTAGAAATTACTTATAATCAGGTCACGGACGACCTGAAACTTACGTCTCTTAATGAGGCGCACACGATACGTAAAGTTGCCTATCTATTTAATACGGCTTAACACACAATCAATAGGTATGCTGTAAAGCGCACACTAAAAACCCAGGTTTTCCGGGCGTCCCGCGAACCGATCAGCGTAAGCAAAAATTACGAGTTACTCACTATTGAAAACGACCCAGACAACTATGGTACCTTCAGTGGATGAAACTCATATTTCAATTCACTTAGACATCTACCTCGACTACTATAGCACTCGTCATCACCACGTTGGATCGAGAAGTTGTGTCTGCTTTACATATAAAAATTATAAACTTTAGGCAAATTACGCATTTTTTGGCCGCCTCGCTGGCAATGCTTATGCTTATTGGAATCAGTTCTTCAGCAGACGCAAAAGTCACAGGTCAGTCAATTTTCGGGGAAGAGGTAAATCAGCTTTTACTTTTGACCTTGCATCATCCCGCTGACGCCATCGAACAGGCGCAAGACAAGTTAAAGAGTGCACAAACCGACCAACAAAAAAGTCAGCTGCATTTTGTCCTCGCACGTGCTTATAGCGAACTGCTTCTGCCATTCAAAGCGCGTGAAGAAGCGCAAAAAGCGCAATCACTGATTAATGACAGCACCGGCAATGAATTTAAAAGTTATATTTCACTTTCCATCGCTGAAGCCAGCGCAATATCGGGCCTGGCAGATGATATTGAAGCCTCAGTGAAAAGTGAACTGGCCAAGGCTCGCAAACAAAATAATCTTAACATCCAGGCGTATGCACTACGCGTGGCGGGATTGGTGCAGCTAACATTAAACTCTCCTGACAAAGCGCTGTCACGCTTTCAGGAGGGCTATGCACTAACCCAGAAATATCCAATAAGACTCAAACCGGCTGATTTTGCCTACTGGATTGCGATGGTTTATGAAAATCAGGGCGAACCACAACTGGCAATCCCCTACTTTACTGAGGCTCAGAAGTACTATCAGCAACAATCTTTATCGATTGGAAAAGTACGCACCGAAATTGGTCTGGGAAAAGCGTTGATCGCGACGGGGCAGACCAATGAGGGTTTGCTGGTGCTAAGGGACGCTGCTGAGCTTGCATTAGAGGTACAGGATCTTCAGGGTGTCGCCAACAGCTACCGGCATATTGCTGAACAGTTGATATTGCGCAACGAGGCTGAACAGGCTGAACCGTTCCTACAAGATGCCCTTATTATCTTCAACGACGGCCGCAACCCTTTTATGCAGATTTCCGTGCTGTTGGCCCTGGCTGAAGTCCATTTGCAAAAAGATGCCTATGCTACCTCCAAAGACTATTTAAAGCGCGCGTTAGCGTTAGCTGAGGGTGATTCATTTTTAGCCCAACGAATTGATATTAACCGAAAAATGGCGCAAGTGCTGGCAGATCAGGCGGATTTCTCTGCAGCATACGACCTGATGGTGAACAATGCCACCGCTCAGGGTAAATTGTTTAAAGAGCGAAATAGTAAGCGTTTACTACGCCTTAAAACTGAGTTTGAAGTGGAGCAGCAGCAGATTCAAAATGCGTTACTGACGGAACAAAATTTGCGTCAGCGCGCTGAAATAAGAACCCGTCAGGAAACCCAAAAATACGGTTTTATGCTTATCTTTTTATTAATTGTTATCACGTTACTGATGCTGTGGTTATATATCAAAGGCAAGCGCCATCGTCAGCATCTCGAAGCGCTGGCCAACGAAGATGTGCTGACCACACTGTTGACGCGCAGGAAAGCTCTGGATCTGGTTGATCAGCAGTTAAAACTGGCGCAGCGACACGGTGAAACCATTTCACTGGCGTTGCTCGACCTGGATCATTTTAAACGCGTAAACGATAAATTTGGCCATCAAACAGGTGACAATGTTCTTCGTTCGTTTGGTATTCTTGCCGCAAATACATTCAGAAGTACCGACATTCTGGGCCGTTACGGTGGCGAAGAATTTTTGTTTGCTTTTCCGCATACGTCTGTAGAACAGGTGGAAGAAATGCTGCAAAAGTTCGCGGAGACAGTAAAAACTATTCCGGAAAACATTCATTGCCCTGAGATGCAGACTTCAGTTTCCATCGGTCTGATTGAAGCCCGTGATAAATTATCAACCAGTGAACTGATTGCGTTGGCAGACCAAGCCCTTTATCAGGCCAAAGAAGCAGGTCGTGATCGTATTGTTCGATATCAGTCACTTTCTGAGGAACCGCGCAGCTAGTGCTCCTTACTCTATTGTGAAACAAGGGTTTATACTAACCAAACGTATTATTCAATCTGCCGAGGGGGAGCGGGTTGAGCTTTGGATTGCGTCAAGTGAAGGTAGCGTCAGAGTTGTCAGTGAACCACAGGAAAATGTGTGTTTTATTTGTTCATCCCTGCTTAAGCAAACTCAGAGTGTGTGTGCGCAAGCAGGGATTTCGGTAACATTTGAATCATGTACCTTCAGCACGCTTGAACAAAAGCCAGTAACGTTGATTCGCACACGTAGTGAACAGCAAATGCGACAGCTACGAAAGCAAGCAAATGCGGAAGGGATCACGTTGTACGAAGCAGATGTAAAGCTAGTCGATCGTTATCTGATGGAACGGTTTGCGCAGGGTTCAATCGATTACACCTTCACACCGTCAGCTAATAAAGACTCACCCGAAGTTAAAATCAAGGGTGGCAATTATCTTCCCACACTAATCTCACTGTCTTTGGACATTGAATGTGATGAACACGAGAATCTCTATTCCGTGGCCTTAGCAGGAGCGACGTGGAACGAAGTAATTATAAATCATGCTGCGGTTACCGATAAACAATACGGTGAATATAAGTTAACCGTGGTGGACTCAGAAAAAGCCCTGCTCGAAGCACTCTGTCGTTCAATACGAGCCGCAGATCCAGACTTAATTTTAGGCTGGAACGTGAAGCAATTTGATTTTTCCGTGCTCGAGAGAAGAGCGCAACGATGCGCGGTTAAACTCGTGCTGGGCCGGGATAGCAGTGCAATAAGCGTGAACCAATGGGAATCGGGTCAAACCATTGTCAATATCGCAGGTCGCGTTATCATTGATGGCATAGAAGCGTTAAAAAGCATGGCGTTTTTCTTCGAATCCTTTTCATTGCAATTTGTTGCCACTGCACTGCTTAAAAAGCAAAAACTGGTGCATGAAGATGACCAGCTAGCTGCTATCAAATCACTCTATCAAAACAAACCGTTAAAGTTAGCTCAGTACAACTTTGAAGACTGCGTTCTGGTTAATCAAATAGCCGCTCATACCCAGTTCATTGACTTTCTAGTGTTGAGGTCGCGTTTAACTGGATTGGAAATGAGCCGTCCTGGCGGTTCAGTTGCGGCCTTTTTGAATTTATATTTACCGCGTATGCACCGTGCTGGCTATGTGTGCGGAGTGCGCCCGCAAAATGGTGGACTGGCCAGTCCCGGTGGCTATGTAATGAGCTCCATTCCAGGATTGTATAAGAATGTGCTGGTACTCGATTTTAAAAGCCTTTATCCGTCAATAATTCGTACATTCAAAATTGATCCCGTCGGTCTGGCCGAAGGTCTGGCAAATGCTGATGACGCTATCGAAGGTTTCAGGGGCGCCAAATTTTCACGCAACACCCATTTTCTTCCCGACATTATTACCCAGTTATGGCGAGAACGGGACGAAGCAAAAAAAGCGAATGATCAGGCACGTTCACAAGCCATCAAAATATTAATGAATTCATTTTACGGGGTTTTGGGTAGTGGTGGCTGCCCCTTATACGATCCACGCCTTGCCAGCTCCATTACCCTGCGTGGTCACGAAATTATGCAACAAACCAAACAGTGGATCGAAGACGCTGGCTATAAAGTGATATACGGTGACACCGATTCAACCTTTGTGCACATCGGCGATCAGCGATCCCTTGAAGAAGGAAATGCGGTTGGGGTTGAGTTACAAAAGCTGATTAACCAGCGCTGGGAAAATGAATTACAAACCCGTTTCGGACTAGCGTGTCATTTAGAAATCGAATTCGAAACCCATTTCCATCAGTTTTTTATGCCCACGATTCGCAACTCAGAGCTTGGCAGTAAAAAAAGATATGCAGGTCTGGTTGAGTATGCAGGAGAGCCAAAACTCATTTTTAAAGGATTAGAAAATGTGCGCTCAGACTGGACGGCCATGGCAAGAGCGTTTCAACACCAGCTCTACACCAGCGTATTTACCAATCAGCCTGTAAAACCGCTTATACTGACCTTAATTGATAAACTTAAAGCAGGTAAGTTGGATGACAATCTGATTTACACTAAGCGGCTACGCAAGCCTACTCAACAGTACGTAAAAAATGTGCCGCCCCACGTGAGGGCGGCAAAACAGGAAGACGAAATTCGTCTTGCCCAGGGACTACCGTTAAAGTTTAATCGCTCCACTGTGGTCAAATATGTTATGACCTTACAAGGTCCGCAAACCACTTCTGCGGTTAGCAGTCCGCTTGATTATGACCATTACGTTGAGAAGCAGATCAAACCCATTGCAGAAAGCATTCTGCCTGTTATCGGTATCGAGTTTGAAAAACTGACTTCCACACAGCTTGGGTTGTTTTGATTAAATGCCGTTAGTTTTAGCAGTAATCATGGTATCGCCCCCACTTAGTCTCACCTTCTGACCTTGTTGTAAGCGTTCAGCGCCTCGCGTAATAACCGGCCGAGACGCCTCAAATTCACCAAACACTTCGATCCGCTCACCCACACCAATGCCTGTTGTCACTGCGATTTGCTGAGCTTCATTTTCACCGTTAACCTGATAGATATAAGCGCCAGTTTTGCGCAGTACGAGGGCATCACGTGGTACGGTCATGCCGTGATGTTTTTCGCTATGGGGTAAAGAGACACGAATTGCACTGCCAATGGGAAAATCTGCTGGTTTTAGCGCCACTCTCAGTTCCATCATTCTGGAGTTAGCATTACCCACGGGTACCACAGCACGTACTTTCTGAAGTACCTCACGACTGTTGTTTTTAACCTTCACGTGCAGTCCATCTGAGACGAAGGGAATAACGGTAAGCGGTGCACGAATTGCAGCTTCCACCTGAGTAGGATCGACTATGCGAAGCAGCGTTTGCCCTGTGCTGATGTACTCACCGGGTGATTGCAGGCGTTCAACAACTAATGTATCAAATGGTGCCCGGACTTCACTCTGTGCAATCTGATATTCGGTCATTTCTTTGGACGCTTTTGCCTGAGCTAATTCCTGACGGGCTATTTCCAATTCAGCACCTGTTTCATCAAGCTGGTCTTTAGACACGTTTTGCTGTGCAGCCATGGACATAAAGCGCTCGAGTTTTCTATTGGCCAACGATACGCGCGCTTCCCACTTAGCGATATTGGCCTTGTCCTGAGCCAGACTCAATTGCAACCGTTTATCGTCAAGCTTGATCAAGACATCACCGGTATTAACCCTTTGCCCGACATCGGCCATCCACAGCACCCTGCCCGCCACTTCCGATGCGATTTGTGCATCAACCCGGCTCACTACCGTTCCCGGTACCCAAACCTGCTCTGCGATTTCTTCTTGCAGTATCTGATCTACTTCAACCAGCGTTGGTGGTGGTGCAGGCGGCTCCTGCGCTAACACTGAAAAACACATTACTAATGAAAAAACGGAGACTGCGAGTGGCTTCATAAAAATCCTGTTCATAACGATACCTCAAAATTTATCATCAAATTTTTGCTGCTTTGCATCAAGTAATGGACCTGCACCCGGCCGTGAAAAACTTGCGCCTTTCTTCCAGGGTAAACTGAACTCCATTTGCAGTAGGGTGGGTAATAACAACAAGGTAAAAATGGTACTAACGGCCATGCCCCCAACAATAACGGCAGCCATGCCGCGATAAATCACACTGCCAGCACCAGGCAACAGCAATAGGGGTAACATGCCAAACAAAGACGTCAGGGTACTCATGAAAATAGGCCGCAAACGCACCAGAATTGCCTGGTGTACCGCATCAGTTCGGTTGAGCCCTTCACGCTCGCCAATGCGGGTTTGGTGCACCAGCAAAATGGCGTTATTGACAACCAGCCCAAGTAAAATGACAAAACCAATCATGGTGAGTAGATCCATGGGTTGAAATTGGAATAGGTTCATAATCTGAACGGCTGAAATTCCGCCGACCGTAGCCAAAGGCAGCGCCAGCGCAACCAAAATGCTGTCTTTAAATGAACGGAACAGCCCTGCCATGAGCACAACTAACAGCCCCATCGCCAACAAGAAGTTCTGGCTCATGGTTTTAATTGCCGTTTTCAGACTATCGGCACTGCCGCCGTAACTGATATTTCCGTTAGGCGGCATAACTGCTCTGATTAGCGGTTCAACCTTCTCCTCAATAATGGTCATTGCTTCTTCAAGTGTCATGCCTTCAGGTGGGTTGAAGTTAAGTGATAACGTTCTGCGCCGATCAATACGCTGAATTCGAGTTGGGCCAACATTGCGCTCAACCGAGACCAACTCACCTAATTGCACCATCTCTCCGCTGGGAGTCACTATTGGTGTAGAAGCAAGTTCCTCTGGCGTAGCCCAGTCCTGCGCGCGAAAGATAATATTTAATCGCTTGATTCCATCAAAGTATTCCCCTACGTACATACCATCGCCCATCGCACGCACAAGATTGGCCATGTGCTGACGACTGTAACCAACTTCCATAATTCGGCTGTCCTGCGGGATAAATTGTAATTGGGGCTCAGCTTGTTCCAATGGGGGATTAGAACGTACTTGCGAGCCGGGAAAGGTTTCTTGAATGAGTTCCATGCCTCTTTGTGCAGCGATAACCAGGCCATCTTGATCGGTACCCTGCAGATGCACGTCAATAGAGCGACCGTTACCGAAACCACCAAACAAATTGCCTTGCATTGCAAATGTCTGGGTGTCTGGCAGGTCTTTAAGGATCTCATCGCGAACTAAGGTTTCAAGCTCTTTTACTTTAGCTTGATCTTTCGCTCTGACGCCTAAGGTGCCACCGTTAGTCCAGGTAATGATGTAATAATTTTTCAAAGCTGGCGACTTCTGCCCATCCATATATGGCTGTAAACGCTCAACCACTTTGGTCATGATTTCATCGGTTATAAACTGATTGCTAGCGCCAGCTGGGAAATTAAAGAATGCATCGACCGCGTCCCGCTTGACGGGAGGAAGATAGTCCAGTTTAGGGAACATGAGTACACTGGCGGTAATCGGAATGGTCATTAAGGCAAGCGCCAGCACAACGCGCTTTATGGAAGTGTTTGTCAGCCGCATAATTCCGGCGGCGATCCGGGTCCACAGCCCCTCTAGCTTGTCTTTAGGGTGATCAGAACTGAGCAATTTGCTGGCAATGACAGGTAACACGGTGACGGCGACAACGAGTGAAATACTCACTGCAATTGCTATGGTCAATGCCAGATCAGCAAACAACTGCCCCTCGACGTCTTTAATAAATATGACGGGAATAAAAATGGCCACGGTGGTCGCAGTTGACGCCATTAAGGCGCCAAACACTTCTTTCGTTCCGGCGTAGCTCGCGTCAGCCTCATTCGCACTATTTTTTTGTCGTCGAACGATATTTTCAAGCACGACTATTGCTGCGTCTAAAACCATGCCTACAGCAAAGGCCAGACCAGCCAGTGAAATAACATTAAGTGAGCGTCCGGTAATATTAAGTACAACGAAAGTGCTCAACAAAGAAATTGGGATCGCCATCGCAACAATTAGCGTTGCCCGCATTTGTCGCATGAACAACCATAGAATACCTACCGCTAAAAGCACACCGATAAATAAATTGCTGGTGACCAGATTTATTGCCCGGTAAATAAATACGGACGCGTCAAACGACTGCACCATGGTGAGCTTTTCGTCTGCCAACATGTTTTGATTGATATCGGCGACTTTATCCTTTACCGCCAGTAAGGTAGCCAGTACGTTTGCATCATTTTCACGGCTTATTCTTACAGAAATGGCCGGATTGCCGTTTTGTATGCTGATACTATCGTTATCTGCCCTTTGAATACGAATATCAGCAATATCACGCAAATGCACAGGACTGCCATTGCGCCACTCTAAAATCATGTCGCCCATTTTCTGAGGTTCGTACTTACCTTCGAACCGCAGTGTGTAGCGTCTGCGCCCCACTTCAACGAAGCCTCCAGATACGTCTGTAGCACTGCCCAGCGCCCCGGTAATTTGTGTCAGGTCGATACCTAACTCTGCTGCTTTATAGGGGTCAAAGACAATCTGAAACTCTTCTTCTCCCCCCACTCCGCTTTGCATTTGTGCGCTGGAAACGCCAGGAATTGCTTCTAACTGTGGTTTGATTTCATCATCAAAGTAAGTAACGTAATGGTTAATCTCATTCTGATTTCCTGGCAATTTCTGTAAGAAAAAATAGGTCAGCGCAGGTTCATCTCCTCCCCCACCGCCCAGATTTATATTGGGTGATAGCGCGTCGCGTGGAAGCGGAGGTACGCGATTCATTCGGCTGACCACTTCTATAAGTGTTTTTTGCATGTCAGTATCAAGATCGAACTGCAGATTAATCCAAGCATTGCCCTGATTCGCCCATGCCGACATGCTATGTAATCCGGGTATGCCCTGTAAAACTTCTTCCTGCGGTTCTAATATTTCAGACTCAATCTCTTCAGGTGATGCAGCTCGCCAGCTTGTTTGTATGGAAATTTGGGGACGTTCAATTTCAGGAAATAACTGAATTGGCAGTTTGAATAAACTGTAAAGGCCCAATGCTGCAACAATAGCAACGACAATGGTAACGCCTGAAGCATTCTTAATTGCAGTACGTGTGATGTCCATAGTGATACTTTTAGAAGTTGAATCCCGTGATATAACTATATGTCGCAGTTAGTATGTAAAAAGTTTAATTCTGCCAATGGCTGGGTTTTTCAGTTAAACGGAGAAAAGGTTTTTTATCGCAGCTATTCTGCGATAAATGGTCGTTGAAACCTGCAGACTATCGCTAAGGTAGCTTTTTACTGGAAATATATTGAGCGTGTATTTTTTGCTGATGAGGTGTTGCAAATTAGGAACAAAGCAGATAGCCCGCCCCCAACGCGTTCACATAACCCATTGTATTACATTATTTTTCTCACTTGGCGCGACAGATGCATTAGTGAGGTGTAAGCAATTGAACAATTCCTGAAAAATTGAGGAAACCAAGGTGATTAACATGAACAAACTACTTACCATAATTGCAGTTTCCACCGTCGCGGCGGCATGTACACCCGCTGATGAAAACGTGAAGATTAATACCAACTTTGCTGAACTGGATAAAGATCAGAGTGGCTTTCTCACGGAAAATGAAACTGAGTCTCAGGCTATAGCAAGTTATTTCGAAAAAATTGATGTAGATTTAGATAATCAAATCAGTGTTAATGAATTTAACGATTACCTTACTACGACACCCGAAGTATTCGATGAGAATGTACAAACTGCAGCTAAGATTGAATTGGAAGACAATTCACTTAGCAATGATAGCATCCGCTCTGACGACAATGAGTACAACGTAGACGAAATGAATGCCAAATCTGAAGATGAATTTTCACCCGAGACTGATGAAGAACTTTTGGCATCTAGTGAATTTGAAATGATGGACATTGATCGTAACGGCGAAGTGTCTAAGTCGGAAGCAGCGCGCAGCGGCATTGTTGAAGAATTTAATCGCATGGACGAAAACAATGATCAGTTAATTACTATGGTCGAGTTTTCTAATTACCAAAACAGGACATTAACCAAAGGTGATGGTGAATAGGTTTATTACATTTTTTGCAGTACGATAAATGTAATTTATCCAGCCCCTAACGCATTCGAATTGTAAACTGAACCCAGCTTACGCTGGGTTCTTTGTTTCATTAGTCGGTTAAACGCACGGTTAAGTGAAAATACCCGACTTCGACATTTTAAACATATGAACTGATTACACAGAGCGTTACTATTAGCGTCTGATAGGAACAAAAAAAGGATAATAATAATGCGGATAAGAAATGCACTGGTGCTATGCAGTCTTTTATTAGGTTTTCAGGCGTCAGGTTTTGCCCATGATTTTTGGCTTGAACCGGGCCAATACATATTCAAAGAATCAGCGTCTGTACCCGTTCAATTTAAGATAGGTCACAAAGACAGTGCTGATAATTGGAATTTACGTTGGGATAAAATAGTGGCGTTAAGGCTATACACTCCCTCCGGCGTTGCGGACATGGCGGCAAGCATAGTTCCTAAAACCAATTTACTTCCCGGTTTCGCTAAAAGTGAGAAACTGGCAACTGGTACCTACATTATAGGATTAGAGAGTTACCACAGTTTAAGTGAACTCGAATCAGCTAAATTTAATGATTATGTCAAAGAAGAAGGGTTAAAAGAGATTTTAGAATATCGTGAAGCCAATGGTTTAATGCAGCACCCTGGTATCGAACTTTATTCACGAAAGGCTAAAACGATCGTGCAAGTTGGTGATGAGCTTTCAGAGAGTGTGACAAAACCTATCGGCCATACACTGGAGATAGTGCCGCAGCAACATCCTCTTAAATTAGGCAACAAGGGCGCTCTTGCAGTGAAAGTGCTGTTTAAGGGTAAACCGCTTCAGCACGCACTTATAGAAGCTGCTCCGCTGGCAAAAGCTAAGCATAAAGAGCAATCCACAAGAACCGATAACCAAGGCATAGCCACGTTTAATTTTTCCCAAAGCGGACCGGTAATGCTAAATGTCATTTGGGGCGTTCCGTTGACAAACAATGGCCAGGCTGACTTCGAAACCTACTTTTCAAGTCTCACATTCGAAGTAAACAACAGTGACCTTTAGTAACAGGGCGTCTATACATCATTATCCGATAAGAGAATCCTCCTAATTAACAGTGACACCTTGATGCCACTTCCAAAACAAAGAACCTAGCCTCGGCTGGTTTCTTTGTTTTTAAAATGGGAGCCTCGTAGCCGACAAGGGACAGTGTGTCACTCTCACATGGGGGTGATGAGCGGTGAGCGCAGCGAGCGAGGGGTGCCTGTGGCACGCCGAGAGTGAAGAACCGGCAGCATGGATGCTGCCGTGGACATTTCACCAGGAATGGGTTGTTACGCCAGTTCTTAAGCAGATACGCAACCCTAAACTGTTACCCGATGGGTTAGGTCTTGCTATGAGAGAGTGGCACCTTGGTGCTACTCCAAAAACAAAAAACCCAGCTTTCGCTGGGTTCTTTGTTTTTAGAATGGGAGCCCCGTAGCCGGCAAGGGACACTGTGCTACTCTCACATGGGGGTGAAGAGCGGTGATTCGCAGAATCATGGCGAATGCCATTGGGCATTCGACAAGCGATGAACGGCACGCCATGGATGGCGTGACTGGACGAGCTACCAAGGATGGGTTGTTACTTTGAATCTTACGCAGCCAGACAACCCCAAACTGTTACCCGATGGGTTAGGTCTCCCTGTCAGATTAGCACGCAAGTGCTTTTCTAAGTGAAAGGGCTATCCTGAGTGGAACAACAGTTCAATGAGTTTTTCCGGGCGTGAAATGCAAAAAAGGG
>NZ_JAATNW010000011.1 GCF_012911815.1 Alteromonas ponticola
AGGCATCCCCTAACGTTGCAATATGCTCAGCATTAGCCTCATTCTGCATAAAGTTTTTGGTTGCGGTGAAATAATCTTGCTTATTACCAATGTGCTCACGCAGTGAGCTTTCACCATCACCACTTCCTGTTATAGAGACGCTTGCTTTTAGTACATCTGCAACTGATTCACCCAAAATCTCAGTGCGCTTCACATCTTCTTTAATCAGCGCCCTTCCCTCTTCACTCAACAAACGATGGTCAACGGTAAGTTCAATATTGCCCTGCTGACGGTCTACGTCGTAAATCTCGTTGGTGGTGTTGGCGGCGTCACGGTTCAATCCTGCTAGTTCAGCGTTTTCTCCACCCACAGTCACATTGCCTTCACCCACGGTTGCCATGGTTTTGCTTACGCTTTGGCTGCTGTTGTTCTGATAGGCCGTATTGCTGCTGTTGAGTTTGGTGTCGGTGCCACTTTCGTTGTGTTTGGCATCAGCGGTCAGGCCGACATTGGCATTGATACTGGCGCTTTGGTTGCTACTATAGCTGCGGTTGTTTAAATCGCTGTAGCTGATGGTGCCGGTGGTTAAGGTCAGCGCACCGTTGTCGTTACCGTTATTGTCCATGGCTGCAATAAGGGCACCGGTTATGGCGGTATTGCCGTTAACATCCACATTCACGTTGCCACCGGTGATACTGGATAGCACGGTTTCGGTGTTGTGATAGCGGCTGTTACTGGCGTTTAGGCCACCATTGACGCTGGCGGCGCCAGCACTGGTATCACCCAGGTTGCTTGCCGCCTTGGCCACCGCTTTGTTCACATCCAGGGTGTTGTTTTCACTGCCGGCATTACCAAAGCCCATGCCGGCACTGATACCCATTCCTTTACTGCTACCAGCGTAGCGGTTTTGTACCGATTCTAAGGTTAAGTTACCGCCAATGTTCATATTCAGGCTGTCATCGCCATGCAGGTTGCCCCCGCTGATGGTGGCATCGCCGCTGGTCACCACATTCATGTGCTTGGCCGTTAAGCTGCTGTTGGTGTAAGTGGTGGCTTTATCCTGCTGCTCGTTGCTGCCCATGCTGGCATTGATGGTGGGGCCGCCTGCGGCACCCCACAGGGTCTTTGTTGGGAATTAATTAGGAATGGTTAACTGTGACCTCAATGATCGCAGATTAAGAAGCAATGAGGTGTGTGAGGCCATCTTTATTGTGATCATTCAATTCTTTTTAAAGAACTTCGGTTATTGTTCTCAATGCTTCTCAATTGTTCGACTAATTAAATTATTGAGCTTTTTCATAAATTCATGATCAATCATGCATTCCTCCTCTTTATCCAAAGAAAAATATTTAGCTATTTTCATTACATCTTCTAAATTAGCTGTGATTGTTGCATTTTTCCTTTCAAATATTTCAAGATATAAATATTCAAATGCCATACTTGGCTCACCATGATGTAAGTAATGAATAATATCCTCTCTCCTATTGAGAGGTAACCATTTATCATTAGCCTGTAACTCACTCTCGATGATTTTAAAAATATCAATTAACTCAATTTCGCTATTGTCATTCATGATTATTCTCCCCTCCCCTTAATTTCTTTTATTGGATAGGCTGTTGCAATCTGTCCTTCTCTTTTGTGACCCTTTGGATAAAAATTAACTCGAACAGTTATGCCGTCTCTAGTGCCAACAACGTAAGGTGTACCTCGACTATCAGATAGCATGTTTAAATTAGGATCAGTAGCGATGTCAGATACTTTTTCAACTATTTTATTTTTATCCCATTCTAACGGAAACTCAGTTTTATCAGCTTTTCCAGCACCATAGGCGTGGTTCGCAATAATGTGGCCATCTCGACCGTTAGTTAGGTCAACAGCATTTTTGTTGAAATAAATAGTTTCTTCCGAGCTACTTTCCTGCACTACCGTTTCAGTATCCGCAGTCAGTGTTTCCCCTGATTGGTATCCATCAGTCCCTTCAGGTAATTCAGGAGTAATATTATCGTAGACTGTCGGGCTATCAAAATCCGAACTTGGATTCGGCGTAGCTGCTATTGGCTCCTGATCAGTGGGTATATAACCCCCTTGCTGCCCTAACTGCTCAGTAGTTACCATGCTGTAGCCGTTTAATACACTGTTTCCTTCCCCGGTTTTAAACATGCCATTTTCTGTCATCGCGACGACTGACCCATCAGCCATCTGGTAGGCTTGCCCTACTTCAAGCATCTTTGCTGCGTCTTCTGGGTACTCCAGGGTTTGTCCAAATACCTCATGCTCAGTTAATGGAGGCACTTCTTCAAAATAGCCGGCAGCATTTCCTATCGCATTTTCTGTCTCTCTGGCAATATTTTTCAGGGCATCCTGACCTTCATCCGTAGAAGCGGTGACAGCGGTACCGATACCAAGGAACATGAGCAATTCTAAAGTAACAGGAATGGCCGGTAGAAAGTTACTTTGCAAATTATTGTTTGATGATTGCCCCAACATTACTAACGCTTTAGTCGCCTTTTCCGGGTCAGTGACAGCCAGTTCACCTATGGCGGCGGCAACTTGGTTTCGTGTATCAATCTGCGCTGGGTCGCTTTCATCCCATGGCACGATATTATTGACAATATTTTCTGCGGCAGCCTGTCGCTCTTCATCAGTCGCTTCCGCATTCTCATAAGTTGCTATGCCGGCATTCACCGCGTTTTGACGAGCAACTGTATTATTAATTTGCTCTACCGCTTCACTTCCACCACTAGCAACATACCCAGCTATTTTAACGGTGGTTTCTGCGTTTGTTGCTACCTCTTCCCACGCATCAGCATCCCCCACACTGGTGACGTTATCCTGCCATTGCCCTAACTGCTCGGAAGGATTCTCGGCCAGGTTTTGTAGGCTATCAACAGCCGTCGTACTGGCGTACAGATTGATGTTGGTACTGTCATCTTTGGTGACTTGCTGGGCTACGCTGGTATCGCGGTTTAAGCCTTCCAGGCTTTCAGCATTTTGTCCACCAACTGTGATATTTCCTGTGCCAATGGTGGCGAGGTTGGTTTGTTCTTTGTCGATGTCATAGTGGCTGCCAGATACGGAGTAGTTGTTGCCACTTTCTTTTTGGTTGGTGCTGGTGTTGTCACCCGAGCTAAAACCTACGTTGAGGTAACTGCTGGTTTCATTATCCACATCATGGATATCGGAGTAGCCAATGGTGTTGGTAGAGAGCTGAAGGTTACCGTTGTCGTTGCCATGCTCATCAATATTCGCAATGAGCGCACCATCTATTTGCGTGTGGCCATCGGTATGAATAGCTACCGAGTTACTGCCGATAATACTGCTTTGCTGTGCAACCCATGCAGTTTCGCCACTGGTTTCACCGTAGCCGACACTGGCACTGCCTGTGACCCCGGCACCCACCGTGATACTGGCGCTGACATCCCAGCGCTTGCCATCCACACCGCCGGTGTTTTGAACCGACGCCACCGTTAAATCACCGCCGATGTCCATCGCTACATCACTGCCGGCAAGGTTACCGCCGGCAATGGTGGTATCATTACCGCTGATTACGGTAAGTGAGTTACCTGCCTGAACATGACTGTTCTGGTACTGAGTGCCAGTGCGGTCAAGTTCGCCCTCACCCATCGCCATATTCGCGGTAACGCCAACGCCATTTGCACCAAAGTTGATGCCCGCGTTAACACTCAGATGGCTGTCTTCGCTGGCGCTGTCGAATTGGGTTTCGTGTGCTTTGATGGCGATATCATTACCGGCAATGAGCGCCAGGTCGTTTTCAGCGGCAATGTCTGCGCCTTCTACCGTCAGGTCGTTTCTGGCATTGAGCTGCATGTTATTGCCTGCAGCGAACTGACTGGCCACGGTACTGCTGCTGGTAGAGGCGTGGGTACTGTCAGACTGGCTAAACCCTACCGTCAGGCTGGCATTGCCGTTACTGGCGTTAAGGTTGGCACCGACCTGTAAATAGTCACTGCTCTGGTTGCTGGTTTGGGTGTTTTTAGCGGCAATGATGGTGATGTTCTCGGCGCTGACACTGATGTCTTTACCCGCGTTGACATTGGTCCCTTCAAACAATGCATCACCGCCAGCATTAACCTTGAAGTTTCGCCCTGCCAGAATATTACTGGCCAGTGCAGTTTGTTGCTGCATTGCATTAGTGGCGGTAGTGGTGGTGCGACCAAGGTGAGCGCTGCCACTGGGGCCTGCGTTGTTTAATGCGTCAGTAGCCTGCATGACAGAACTTGCCTGACTAACGGCGTTATCACCTTCTCCGATGTTACCTATCGCGTCTGCTGTGTTGCCAAGGTTATAATGTGCGCTTACCGTTAATCCGTCGCGAATATGCTCTTGTTCTGACTGCTGAGAAGCACTCTCCTGTGCGCTAACGATGCTAATGTCGTTAATGGCGCTAAGCGATATATCCATACCTGCACCAATATTGCTACCCTCAATCGCAATATCGTTACCTGCATCAAAAGTGACATTTTCACCCGCACTGATGTTACTGCTTATCTGCGTGGTAGCGCTGCCGGTATGGGTGTTGCCGTTAATGTCATCACCTACAAAAACACTGGCGGTATTACTATCGGCGCTAAGTTCAAACCCGGTTTTGGTTTCTGAATGCGTGCTGGATCCAGTGCTTTCGCTTTGTCCGGTGAGTACATTAATGTCTCTACCTGCGCCCACGAACAGGTTGTTATTTGCATTAATTGATGACCCAGTGATATTTACATCACGACTGGCTTTAAGTGACATTGAGTCACTGGCGTTGAAGGTACTGCCTATGTAATCAGTTTGAATGCTGGTGTGGGTATTTGCCGTTTCTTTGGCCACAGAAACAAAATTACCATCGACGCCTAGCGATAAACCATTTTTGCGATTTTGCTCGTAGAGTGCTGTGGTTTCGGTTTCCCCCAAAATATTAATATCAGCATCTTTAGCGTTCGCATTACCAAAGCCAGCTTCGGCGACAATGTTACTGGCGTCTAGCTTGCCAGCAAACACGTTGACATCTTCTTTAGCCAGTAAGGTTATAGACTATTGGACACCCACCTTTCAAATGCTGGATAAACTCACATGTCAAGAGACAGAGTGTTGGGTGTTCATTAAGGTCCTGAATTAAAGCTAATTTCTCTACCTTTCCTCAATATAATAGTGCTCTTTATCCTTCCAAGATACTGAGAGGTATTTTCCTGATAGTAGACCTTGCTCACGCCAACGTTCAAAAAGCGCGCCTGGCGGCCAACCTGCTGGACCATTTGCAAAACAAATTTCATTATCACGCAAAAACGCGAATGCAACTGCTTGCTTATTGGCTTTTATATTTAAACACCAATCTTTAAAATCCGGCTCATAACTAAACCCATAGCTTTGTAGTAATTTGGATATTGATTCATCGACAACTTTCACTCTGATTCTTTCTGGAGATGTTTCGCTAACATAAGCCTCTAAACTTTTCACATATAAATCTTCCACTTTTATTTCTAATACTAAGAGTGTGGGTGTCCATCACTGCGCATAAAGTTTGTCCATTGACCATCCTTTCGTAAAACTAACCCACCCGTCAAATGATCGATAAGCTCACATGTCAGAATACAGAGTAAGGGTGAACAAGATTTGATAGGGCCTTCTTTGTTTATCGAGTCAGCGGAAGATGATAGGCAGCTACAAAACCATCCTTTTATTTGACAAGCGTACGTATCAGAGTGTGAGTGTCCATTATTTTCCCGGGTCAACTGAGTCGCCAAAAATTTTGCTCGCTAAGCCCGAGAGTTGTAGCTGTCTGTTTTGCTCTTCCATTTCAGCGTTTGACTGCCGAAACAATGGGACACCCATGGCTTAAACATTTGAGAAGATCAAGTCTCAGAGTGTGGGTGTCCATGAGCATCTCACATTCAGGCTGTCTTACGTCCACAAATTATTAAGCTTTATTCAAGTCACCTTCTGAAACAGTCATGATTCCTACGAATTCATCGAATTCATTTAAAAATTCGACTTCGTAAAAAGAATCATCATAACAAATTAAAATAGTACCTAAATATCCGCATTTGATATTTTCAGAAAGAGCTTTATTCGCAATTACAACATCATATTCTTTATACATTTCATTTCTTCGCTGGTATAGCTGTTACTAACTTAATTTCATTATCATTGCTAGTTTTTATCCAAGCAAAAGTTACATCAATTGTTCTCCCATTTGCTCCAATAATTGGTATTATTTGATTGTACTTCTGCCCATGCTGGGTTAGCTCTGTTTTGACTGCAGCCTGCTCATCAAAAACTATTTGAGATGACAATTCGTTGGAATTTTCAATATTAAAGCCCAATGCTGCTTCAAACCACTTAGCTTTACTCGCGCCAACAGGATGTTCTTTGTTTAATAGGTATTTCTCCAATTTAGTATCGACACTTATTTTAGTCGTATCAATCTTGCTGAGCGAATTTTCCCCGTTTTCGTTCAATTGAACAATAGCACCCGCAAACTCATCCTGCGCTACCGTTTCAGTGTCAGATGAAATACTATCAGTTACCTCGGTTACACTTGAAGCATCAATCGTTTCTGGCGAGATATTAACGTAATTCCCAGTAGCAGGCACATTGGAAACGGGATTATCCATATTACCTGCAGAAGGCTCATTTCCTTTTGCTTGGAAACCATTTTTCTCTGGTGAATTATAGTTATTTGTTGCGCTAATAAATTCGTTAACCGCGCCGGTAATTTCCATTTTGCTTT
>NZ_JAATNW010000012.1 GCF_012911815.1 Alteromonas ponticola
TGTTCCACTCAGGATAGCCCTTTCACTTAGAAAAGCACTTGCGTGCTAATCTGACAGGGAGACCTAACCCATCGGGTAACAGTTTGGGGTTGTCTGGCTGCGTAAGATTCAAAGTAACAACCCATCCGTGGTGCTACGTCCAGTCACGCCATCCATGGCGTGCCGCTCCGATAGCTGCGAATGTCCACCGGACATTCGGTCTACCTCCGCCCGAGTGCGGGTCCAAACCCCATGTGAGAGTAGCACAATGTCCCTTGTCGGCTACGAGGCTCCCATTTTAAAAACAAAGAACCCAGCGAAAGCTGGGTTTTTTGTTTTTGGAGTAGCACCAAGGTGCCACTCCCTCATAGCAAGACCTAACCCATCGGGTAACAGTTTGGGGTTGCGCTACTGCTTGAAAGACAGGTTTCAACCCGTCCCTGGTGGAATGTCCACGGCAGCATCCATGCTGCCGGTTCTTCACTCTCGGCGTGCCACAGGCACCCCTCGCTCGCTGCGCTCACCGTTCATCACCCGCACGTGAGAGTGGTACTCGTCACGACGGGAGTTGTCCCTTGCCGGCTAAGGGGCTCCCATTCTAAGAGAAACTGTTTCTCAGCGAGAGCTATCCGAAAGGATGGCCCTTTTTTGCATTTAACGCCTTTGAAAAATTCACCACACTGTTACCACATTCAGGATAGCCCTTTCACTTAGAAAAGTACTTGCGTGTTAATCTGGAAGGGAGGACATAATTCATAAGGAAACAGTTCAGATTCGCTTTGCTGCATGAGAACCAGCGTGACAATCCGTCCATTATATAATGTCTTCGGTAGCATCCATACTGTCGCTTCTATACTGTCGTCATGTCACCGGCTTCCTTCTCGCACTGCGCTCACTCCTTACCAGTTGATGACCAGCCAAGACCCATGTGAAAGATGTCGTATCGCGCGGCTGTGGGTTCATTGCCAGGCTTGGCAGTTCTTCGTTTTTAAGTGGGAAGATCACCGGTTAAAAAAGCGCCAAATAGTCGAGGTTAAAGTCATCAAAGTTTAAGTCTAGGTAACGTAATAGGTGGCACAAGTTTGAATTTAATAAATGGCAGTGTGCTCCGTTGAATGTATAATGGCAAATAACTCAGACCATTCGTTACTTTTTAGTACGAATGCACCTTTATAGGTGCCTCCTTCAAGACTTATCGTTTTCAAATAGGTTAATAATGCTTGATGCATGGAAACTTAAAAAATATTTTTCGCCCACATTAGATTCATCAAAACGTCCAAATAATAAGGTGAAGTGGCTCGTGCACCACGTACCTAAAACAGCGGGCACCTCTCTTAGAGCTACCTTCGAACAATCACTTGGCAATGAAGCAGTTTACAGTGTGTATGTTGATACAGGCGCAAACCAATTATCAAAAGGTTTGCCAATATCAACACCTTGGTGCGCCGAGGTGTTATTCGGCCACTATACGACTCATCAAAAACAATCTGAGATATATCCAAAGGCAAAACGATTAACCTGGGTTAGAGATCCATTAGAACGAATGTGGTCTCATATTGGTCACGTTTTAGCTCTTAAGCAGCCATTACGGATATACAATTATTTGGAGAAAAAGTTTTTAGATAAAGGAATAGTCGACAGGGAGGAAATGTTCGAAATTTTAGTCAAAGAAAAAAGTGTTCCTCATCTCACTAATATATATTCTATGTATTTCAAAAATGTAGAACTTAATGCGTTTGATTTCGTTGGCTCTGTGCACAAAAATCAAGACAGCTTAGTGCAATTACAGGAAATTTTAGGCTGCCCATTAACAGAATCGAGTGCTAATGTGAGAAACATCAAACAAACCTTTCCTGTATCATTAAGAAGATATGAGTCACATTTTGATAAAGAGTTTAAAATCGTCGGGAAGTACCTGTGAAAGGTTAAATTTAGAACTCTTTAGTTTAAGTTTATGTAAAGAAGGTCTTGTGTGCAGTCTTTAACTCAATATCATACATTTTCTCTTCCAAGTAATTGTAGTTCACTAATTTCTATTAGTGATCCTCAGCAAATATCGTTAAACAATTTGTTTCCACGCCCGTTCTATTTGTTGGGCGAGGGAAGCAACTCTATTTTCATTGAAGATTACCATGGCACAGTAGTACAAAATAAAATATTGGGGTTAGACTTTAATGAATCAAAAAATTCGATAAGGCTACGAGTAGGTGCAGGTGAAAACTGGCACAAGCTAGTATCAACATGTCTACGCAACAGTTGGTATGGAATGGAAAATCTAGCATTAATTCCAGGGTCAGTAGGCGCCGCGCCAATTCAAAATATTGGCGCCTATGGTCTTGAAGTTAAAAACTTTATTGAATCTGTAGAGTTTCTCGACCTGCAATCGCATAAAATGCTAAAACTTAAAAATCACGAGTGCAAATTTGGCTATCGCGACAGCATATTTAAAGGTGATTTATTGGGTAAGGTTATAATTACCCACGTAAATTTTAATTTGCCTAAAGAGAACTATCTTGAGACTTCATATGGTGAGTTAGCCAAACTTATTGCACCTAGTCCTAAAGCCATTTTTGATGAAGTAAAAGCGATAAGACGACAAAAATTGCCGGACCCCAATGTGTGGGGAAACGCTGGTAGCTTTTTTAAAAATCCGATAATCGATAAAAAAGTGTTGGGGTCAATCCAGTGTGATTATTCTGATATCCCGCATTTTGAAGTGAGTGACAATCTAGTCAAAGTACCAGCTGCCTGGCTTATCGATAAATTAGGATTTAAGGGGCGTATATTGGGTGGGGTTCAATGTCATCCAAAACAGCCATTAGTTTTAGTTAACTTAGGTGATGCGAAAGGACAAGATGTTCTTGAGTTTGCTAGGTTGATTTCCCAGAGTGTCTATACAAAATTTAATATACAGTTGGAACCTGAAGTTAGGTTAATCGGTAGAGATGGGTTGATAGAATTGTGAAACATGCGTCAAAGTTAATCAGGCAACACATATTATCACTGTTATCTGACGGGGCTTTCCATTCTGGGGAAGCAATTGCGACCGAGGTCGGACTCTCACGCACTGCTGTTGCCGGGCACATTAGCCAACTTTCTGAATGGGGGCTGGATGTCTTTAAGGTTAAGGGCAAAGGTTACCGTCTGGAACGCCCGTTCGAGTTATTGAATACAGAACGCATCAAGAAGCAACTAACAAAAAGTAGAACCGCTGTCATTCAAGTGGAATCAGTGCTTGCTTCTACCAATACCGAGCTTAAAAAGCGGATTTCCGTCGCCCCCCATAACCTTGCTGACGGTGACGTATTGCTGGCTGAAATACAAACGGCAGGCAAAGGTCGTCACGGTCGCAGCTGGTTAGCACCCGTGGGCGGCAGCTTAACACTTTCATTGTACTGGTCATTTCCTGATGGCTACCAGAGCATGGCGGGGTTATCCCTATTAGTTGGCCTGGCCGTGTGTAACGGCCTCAAAAAATGTGGTGTGGCAGATACCCAGCTGAAATGGCCCAACGATGTTTATCTTCAAAACAAAAAACTGGCAGGTATTCTAATTGAAGTTGAAGGTCAGATTGGTGCGACTGCGCATTGCGTCATTGGGATTGGATTAAACGTGTGTATGCCTGATGCTCAGTTTGATGTCGGGCAACCCCACACAGATCTCACCTCATATCTTGGCTACACTCCAGATCGAAACGTGGTTGCAGCCGCAATTATTAATTCACTGTGGGAATTGTTGCCCGAATTCGCTCAGCATGGGTTTCAACCGTTTATCAATCAATGGCAGCTGCTTGACCTCTATGCAGACAAAACCGTGGTGTTACGCATGGGCGAGAAGCGATTTTCAGGTATCGACCGTGGGGTAGATGCCAGCGGCGCCTTGTTAGTGGAAACGCAGGACGGCCTGACTCGCTTTCATGGTGGCGAGGTGACATTGCGTGGTAACTGAACAACAGGTATTACTGGTTGATATCGGTAATACCAGCATCAAATTTCTACGCTTGAGCAACTTTCAAGAAATTCCGCAAAGCAAATCAACGCTAAACGCCTTTGAGCAATGGTTAACCCGCAATCCGGAAGTTACTACGCTATTTATCTCTTCAGTCCGTCAGACGGCTGTTACACAGCCATTACGCGAGTATTGCCGGCAGAACAAGATTGTAGTCAATGAGATAAACACAGAACAAAGCGCGTTCGGCTTACTAAACAGCTATAAAGATGTGAGTAAAATGGGCGTGGATCGCTGGTTAGCAATGATTGCAGCAGTCCACCTGACACACAAACCCTTTGTGGTTATTGATGCGGGAACGGCAATAACCGTAGATTTTGTCGCTGACGGTCAACATTTGGGGGGATGGATCGCACCGGGTTTTTACAGCATGAAAAATGCATTGGTTACCTCTACACAAAAAGTTTTTTCCGATGATGAAATTTCCAATCAACTTCAATTGGGTACAACTACGGAGCGCTGCGTCGCTAATGGTTGTCTAGCGGCGGTGCAAGGAGTTTACGCACGGGCGAGAGCACAGATTTCAATCAATTTTGAGGACTTTGACATTTTTATTACCGGAGGGGATAAAAATCTGTTTGCATTTACGTGCAACGATGGTAGCATCCTCGCCGCGAATTTGGTGGTGCAAGGTCTTGCCCGCTACGCAAAAAAACAGCTTTTTGCGTAACAAATCATCTAACTGGCAATTATTTGAGCATTTAGATGAGAATTTTAAAAAAATTCACAAAAGACTATTGCACGGAGTAACTCATTACTCTAGAATGCGCACCCACTTGATGCAGTGCCGACTTAGCTCAGTTGGTAGAGCAACTGACTTGTAATCAGTAGGTCGCCAGTTCGACTCCGGCAGTCGGCACCATCAATCTCAGGAGGGGTACCCAAGCGGTCAACGGGAGCAGACTGTAAATCTGCCGGCTCAGCCTTCGCAGGTTCGAATCCTGCCCCCTCCACCACTTTTATGAGGTGGCCAGAGAATTTAGGATTGCGGGCATCGTATAATGGCTATTACCTCAGCCTTCCAAGCTGATGATGCGGGTTCGATTCCCGCTGCCCGCTCCAAATACGTGCTGATATAGCTCAGTTGGTAGAGCGCACCCTTGGTAAGGGTGAGGTCGGCAGTTCGAATCTGCCTATCAGCACCAGTTTCTCCCCAGCTCATGTTTGTTTAGATAATCGAATTATTACACTACTTTGCTGGGATAATAGAAATGGCAAAAGAAAAGTTTGAACGTACGAAACCCCATGTAAACGTGGGTACAATCGGCCACGTTGACCACGGTAAAACCACTCTGACAGCAGCTATCACTACTGTTTTGGCAAAGACTTACGGTGGTTCAGCTCAGGCTTTCGATCAAATCGATAACGCGCCTGAAGAAAAAGCTCGTGGTATCACCATCTCTACGTCACACGTAGAATATGACACACCAAGCCGTCACTACGCACACGTAGACTGCCCTGGACACGCTGACTATGTTAAAAACATGATCACCGGTGCGGCGCAGATGG
>NZ_JAATNW010000013.1 GCF_012911815.1 Alteromonas ponticola
GTTTCGGGTCTATACCTGGCAACTAATTCGCGCAGTTAACACTCGCTTTCGCTACGGCTCCGCTATTCGCTTAACCTCGCTACCAAATATAAGTCGCTGACCCATTATACAAAAGGTACGCAGTCACACCACGAAGGTGCTCCCACTGCTTGTACGTATACGGTTTCAGGTTCTATTTCACTCCCCTCACAGGGGTTCTTTTCGCCTTTCCCTCACGGTACTGGTTCACTATCGGTCAGTTAGGAGTATTTAGCCTTGGAGGATGGTCCCCCCATATTCAGTCAAGATAACACGTGTCCCGACCTACTCGATTTCACTGTAAAGATTTCTTCGTGTACAGGGCTATCACCTTGTATCGCTCCTCTTCCCAAAGGATTCCACTAAATTCTATACAGCTTAAGGGCTGTTCCCCGTTCGCTCGCCGCTACTAGGGGAATCTCAATTGATTTCTTTTCCTAAGGGTACTTAGATGTTTCAGTTCCCCTCGTTCGCCTCGTTACACTATGTATTCATGCAACGATACCTGTACCTCTAACTTACCTCTTACCACTATGCATTTTGTCATAGTTGGCTTTGACCGTTGTCGTAAACGACAACGTTAAAGTAGGTTAGAGGTACAGGTGGGTTTCCCCATTCGGACATCTGTGGCTCAAATGCGTTTTGTCAGCTCACCACAGCTTTTCGCAGACTTACACGTCCTTCATCGCCTCTAACTGCCAAGGCATCCACCGTATACGCTTAGTCACTTAACCATACAACCCTAAATAGCTTCCGCTTGAGAACCTGCGCGGCGCGTCTCTTCCTCGCTTAGTTGGTCACATACTGATGTATGCTCCCGCCTGCGCTCGTCGTATCCGCTTGCTCAGAACCTCAATCGTCGCTATTTCCTCTACTACACATGAAAGAAGTAGATTCCATAGCTGTTAGTTGAATACCCAAAGGTTGCGACAACCTAAAAGGATGGATATCAACCGCCTACCCCGCCTTTTTGTCCAGGGTTAGGTGAGATTGCTCTCTGCTGTATGATGACTAGCTAATCGTGAATTTGCCTTGTCATCATATTGTCAATCGGACTTGCCGATTGACACGCTTTTTCAGCGCTTTAATTGATAACAAGCAATTCAAGTCAAGTAGAGTAATAGCGTGAAAGAACATCTTTCGATATTCAATCTCAGTTACTCTTTTGATTGATTACTATTAATATCAGCTTTCCAAATTGTTAAAGAACGTTTTTGTCAATCGGACTTGCCGATTGGCACGCTTTTCAGCTTTTCGTCATCGGACTTGCCGATGGCGACGCTTTTCAGCGCTTCAGGGTAAAAAACCCTAATCAATGTTTACTAAACTTAAGTAAATATTCATTAGGATCCTATTCCATCAGACCTATTTTATTAGTGCATTTCTTGGTTAGGCAAGGAAGCGGAGCGCGTAGTGTGCAAGTAGCACATGAGCGATTCGCTGACGCCGCATAAGCAAGAAATTGGTAGGCTTGGGCAGACTTGAACTGCCGACCTCACCCTTATCAGGGGTGCGCTCTAACCAGCTGAGCTACAAGCCTCCAGCTTGCTGCGCATTTAAGCGTTTTGCTGCGGCTTGGTTCGGCGCTCACTCAGTCACATACTGATGTATGCTCCTTCACTCGCTTTCTGAGTCCGCCGCGGCCCGCTAGGGATTGCCTAACACTTAACTGCTTGCAATCTGACTTTTATCAAACTGCGCAAAGTGGTGGAGCTAAGCAGGATCGAACTGCTGACCTCCTGAATGCAAATCAGGCGCTCTCCCAGCTGAGCTATAGCCCCAAATATGGTCGTTCTTTTCTTTAATAACAAAACAATCTGTGTGAGCACTACATTAAAAGCGTAACTCGATTCTTTAAGGTAAGGAGGTGATCCAACCGCAGGTTCCCCTACGGTTACCTTGTTACGACTTCACCCCAGTCATGAAACACAAAGTGGTAATCGTTCTCCCGAAGGTTAAACTAACTAC
>NZ_JAATNW010000014.1 GCF_012911815.1 Alteromonas ponticola
TGGGTAGGGGAGCGTTGTGTAAGCGGATGAAGGTGCATTGAGAAGTGTGCTGGACGTATCACAAGTGCGAATGCTGACATGAGTAACGATAATGGGGGTGAAAAACCCCCACGCCGGAAGACCAAGGTTTCCTGTCCCATGCTAATCAGGGCAGGGTAAGTCGGCCCCTAAGGCGAGGCAGAAATGCGTAGTCGATGGGAAACGGGTTAATATTCCCGTACTTGTATATTCAGTGATGGAGGGACGGAGAAGGCTAAGCAAGCTTGGCGTTGGTTGTCCAAGTGAAAGTGAGTAGGAAGTAAGATTAGGTAAATCCGGTTTTACAATTCCGAGACACGAGACGAGCCACCAAGGTGGCGAAGTTGTTGATGCCCTGCTTCCAGGAAAAGCTTCTAAACTTATGAATATATGAACCGTACCCCAAACCGACACAGGTGGTCAGGTAGAGAATACTAAGGCGCTTGAGAGAACTCGGGTGAAGGAACTCGGCAAAATTGTACCGTAACTTCGGGAGAAGGTACGCCTCTGTCTGTGATGAGACTTGCTCTCTAAGCGGCTGGAGGTCGCAGTGACCAGGTGGCTGGGACTGTTTATTAAAAACACAGCACTCTGCAAACACGAAAGTGGACGTATAGGGTGTGACACCTGCCCGGTGCCGGAAGGTTAATTGATGGGGTTAGCTTAGGCGAAGCTCTTGATCGAAGCCCCGGTAAACGGCGGCCGTAACTATAACGGTCCTAAGGTAGCGAAATTCCTTGTCGGGTAAGTTCCGACCTGCACGAATGGTGTAACCATGGCCACGCTGTCTCCACCCGAGACTCAGTGAAATTGAAATCGCTGTGAAGATGCAGTGTACCCGCACCTAGACGGAAAGACCCCGTGAACCTTTACTACAGCTTGGCACTGAACATTGAACCTACTTGTGTAGGATAGGTGGGAGGCTTCGAAGTATGGACGCCAGTTCATATGGAGCCGACCTTGAAATACCACCCTGGTATGTTTGATGTTCTAACGTTGGTCCCTTATCGGGATTACGGACAGTGTCTGGTGGGTAGTTTGACTGGGGCGGTCTCCTCCCAAATAGTAACGGAGGAGCACGAAGGTTAGCTAATCACGGTCGGACATCGTGAGGTTAGTGCAATGGCATAAGCTAGCTTAACTGCGAGACAGACACGTCGAGCAGGTACGAAAGTAGGTCATAGTGATCCGGTGGTTCTGTATGGAAGGGCCATCGCTCAACGGATAAAAGGTACTCCGGGGATAACAGGCTGATACCGCCCAAGAGTTCATATCGACGGCGGTGTTTGGCACCTCGATGTCGGCTCATCACATCCTGGGGCTGAAGTCGGTCCCAAGGGTATGGCTGTTCGCCATTTAAAGTGGTACGCGAGCTGGGTTTAGAACGTCGTGAGACAGTTCGGTCCCTATCTGGTGTGGGCGTTGGATGATTGAGGGGAGCTGCTCCTAGTACGAGAGGACCGGAGTGGACGAACCGCTGGTGTTCGGGTTGTTTTGCCAAAGGCATTGCCCGGTAGCTACGTTCGGAACGGATAACCGCTGAAAGCATCTAAGCGGGAAGCCGGCCCCAAGATGAGTCATCCCTGGACGTAAGTCCTGGAAGGGTTGTTAAAGACGATGACGTTGATAGGCAGGGTGTGGAAGCGTTGTAAGGCGTTAAGCTAACCTGTACTAATTACCCGAGAGGCTTAACCATACAACGCCTAA
>NZ_JAATNW010000016.1 GCF_012911815.1 Alteromonas ponticola
GGCTCTTCATCATTAACGGGGGACACCCGCATTCATTAAACTGATTTTGCGAAGAATCATTTAATGGAGAATACAAGTGTCCCACGCAGGTACTATTTTAGGCATATCTGAACTAGAAATCGAACGTGTTCATCGGCATGACTTTATCGAAGTCTGGGCCAGGCCAAGTCGACGCCCTATGTGTAAGCATTGTGAAGGTCGAGAGCTTCGCATTAAGGCAACACATAAACGCACGGTAAAACACACGCGCCAGGGCAATCAGGTACTCACCTTGCACTTAAAAGTGCCAAAATATCATTGTCGTATCTGCAACCGCTACTTTAGGCATCCTTTTGTGGGGATCCGCCCCCGTTACCGAGCATCTGAATGTTTTCGACTTGAGGTATTTGAAGCGCATCATGGTGGTGTTACTCAGCGAGGGATATCACGTACACATCGCATTAGCCCAACCACAGTTGAACGTTGGTATCAGTCTCACATCAGTCAGAAATACAAAGAGATAATCAGTCGACCTTGCCCGGAGATGCTGGGGATTGATGAGCATTTCTTTACGCGTAAGAAAGGCTACGCTACAACGTTTGTGGATCTGCGCCATCGTAGTGTGTTCGATGTCAAGCTGGGACGTTCTGAGTTGAGTTTACGTACGTATTTACGTCAGCTTCCCAACAAAGAGAATGTAAAGCTTATCGCAATGGATTTATCAGAAACATATCGCAGAATTGCTAAACGCTATTTTCCCAACGCAACGATAGTGGCTGACCGTTTTCATGTGGTGCGCTTGATTAACCATCACTTTTTAAAAGCGTGGCAGCAGCATCATCCTGAAGGACGTAAGAACAGAGGCTTGCTCAGTTTGATGCGACGGCATCAATGGCGATTGAGCGAAGATAATAACACCAACTTACAGCGTTACTTAGCTGATTATCCAGTGCTAAAAACCTTGTATGAGGTCAAACAAAAGCTCATCAGATATATGTTATTAAAGACAATGAATGAAAATCGTATGGCAAAGAAGCTACCCGGCTTCCTGGATTTGCTCGAGCAGTTGCATCACAGCCCGCTGCGAGCGCTGGCCAATACCTTAACTTCTTGGCTCCAGCCAATCATTGCCATGTGGCGCTTTACCCGCAACAACGGCATTACTGAGGGCTTCCACAACAAAATGGAAATGATATCGAGAAGAGCGTATGGTTTTAGAAATTTTGAAAATTACAGAATAAGAGTAATGACCCATTGTGGATGGGATGGTGTAATTAATCGAGTGAGATGAATGCTGATCCCCCGTTTATGAGGTAGAGCC
>NZ_JAATNW010000017.1 GCF_012911815.1 Alteromonas ponticola
TCTCTGCTGTATGATGACTAGCTAATCGTGAATTTGCCTTGTCATCATATTGTCAATCGGACTTGCCGATTGACACGCTTTTTCAGCGCTTTAATTGATAACAAGCAATTCAAGTCAAGTAGAGTAAAGTGCTGAAAGAACATCTTTCGATATTCAATCTCAGTTACTCTTTTGATTGATTACTATTAATATCAGCTTTCCAAATTGTTAAAGAACATGTCGTGGTCGTTTCTACCACTTTTAAATACACTTTATAAATGCACTTAGAAGTGGTGGAGCTAAGCAGGATCGAACTGCTGACCTCCTGAATGCAAATCAGGCGCTCTCCCAGCTGAGCTATAGCCCCATATAACTGGTGTCGTTTACTAACTTACGTTGTTAGCTACTTCTTTCTTGATCAAGGCATCGGATTGCGTAGTGTGCATCTAGCACATAAACAATTCGATAACGAAGAGCAAGGAAGAAATTGGTAGGCTTGGGCAGACTTGAACTGCCGACCTCACCCTTATCAGGGGTGCGCTCTAACCAGCTGAGCTACAAGCCTATTTTACTTCTGCTAGGCTCTCTACTCTTCGCCTTTGTTCCTCATTCGCTCAGTCACATACTAGTGTATGCTCCTTCACTCATTCGTCAGTCGGCTCGATTAGAAACCCTATCATCGCAAAATCCGATGAATAGGCCCAGCAGGCTGCTGCGCAATACTCTATCTAAGGTGAGTACTACCTTTGGTGTTCTTTTTTTTAATAACAAAACAATCTGTGTGAGCACTACATTAAAAGAGTAACTCGATTCTTTAAGGTAAGGAGGTGATCCAACCGCAGGTTCCCCTACGGTTACCTTGTTACGACTTCACCCCAGTCATGAAACACAAAGTGGTAATCGTTCTCCCGAAGGTTAAACTAACTAC
>NZ_JAATNW010000018.1 GCF_012911815.1 Alteromonas ponticola
GCTATCCTGGTTGTAGCAGCGACTGACGGCCCAATGCCTCAGACACGTGAGCACATCCTGCTTGGCCGTCAGGTTGGTGTACCTTACATCATCGTATTCATGAACAAGTGTGACATGGTTGACGATGAAGAATTACTAGAATTGGTAGAAATGGAAGTTCGTGAACTTCTGAACGAATACGAATTCCCAGGTGATGACCTGCCAGTAATCAAAGGTTCTGCACTTAAGGCGCTTGAAGGCGACGAAGAGTGGGAAAAGAAAATTGTTGAGTTAGGTGAAGCACTTGATTCATACATCCCAGAGCCAGAGCGTGCAATCGACAAGCCGTTCATTCTTCCAATCGAAGACGTATTCTCAATCTCAGGTCGTGGTACTGTTGTAACAGGCCGTGTTGAGCAAGGTATCGTTAAAGTTGGTGAAGAAGTAGAAATCGTTGGTATCAAAGATACCACTAAGACGACTTGTACTGGTGTTGAAATGTTCCGTAAGCTGCTTGACGAAGGTCGTGCAGGTGAGAACGTGGGTGTACTACTACGTGGTACTAAGCGTGATGACGTTGAGCGTGGTCAAGTACTGGCTAAGCCTGGTTCAATCACTCCACACACCAAGTTCGAAGCAGAAGTATACGTACTGAGCAAAGACGAAGGTGGCCGTCACACGCCATTCTTTAAAGGCTACCGTCCACAGTTCTACTTCCGTACAACTGACGTAACGGGCGCGGTACA
>NZ_JAATNW010000019.1 GCF_012911815.1 Alteromonas ponticola
GTCCCCTAGGGGATTCGAACCCCTGTTACCGCCGTGAAAGGGCGGTGTCCTAGGCCTCTAGACGAAGGGGACAAAATTTCCGCTATCGTTGCTCCGCAACGATGAAATTTTGTAAGGCGAAGTGAGCCAGCGAACTGAGCGTCATTATTCTCACAAAATTAGATAAGTAGTTCTTTCGCACCGACCTATCTTTAAGCAATTTTGTCGCAGAAAGCAAAAGCACACTTTTACTTCCGGCCTATTTCACAGTTACGGACTGTGACACCGTTATATGGCGTCCCCTAGGGGATTCGAACCCCTGTTACCGCCGTGAAAGGGCGGTGTCCTAGGCCTCTAGACGAAGGGGACAGAAATTTTGCCATCAACGCTTTGCGTTGATAAATTTCTGTAAGGTGAGGTGAGCTGGCGAACCGAGCGACCTTTTTCTTACAGACTTTCTGTCTGGCCAATTATCCTACGAAGTAAACTTCACAGATTTTTTGTAAGGCGAAGTGAGCCAGCGAACTGAGCGTCATTATTCTCACAAAATTAGATAAGTAGTTCTTTCGCACCGACCTATCTTTAAGCAATTTTGTCGCAGAAAGCAAAAGTACACTTTTACTTCCGGCCTATTTCACAGTTACGGACTGTGACACCGTTATATGGCGTCCCCTAGGGGATTCGAACCCCTGTTACCGCCGTGAAAGGGCGGTGTCCTAGGCCTCTAGACGAAGGGGAC
>NZ_JAATNW010000002.1 GCF_012911815.1 Alteromonas ponticola
GTCCCAGTGTGGCTGATCTTCCTCTCAGAACAGCTAGAGATCGTCGCCTTGGTGAGCCTTTACCTCACCAACTAGCTAATCTCACTTGGGCCTCTCTTTGCGCCGGAGCCTAAGCCCCGTTTGGTCCGAAAACATTATGCGGTATTAGCAGTCGTTTCCAACTGTTATCCCCCTCGCAAAGGCAAGTTCCCAAGCATTACTCACCCGTCCGCCACTCGTCAGCGATGTGCAAGCACATCCTGCTACCGTTCGACTTGCATGTGTTAGGCCTGCCGCCAGCGTTCAATCTGAGCCATGATCAAACTCTTCAATTAAAATCGAAAAACTATATATATGAATCGTCGGTTGACACTCTTAACGAGTGCCCACACAGATTGTCTTGTTATAAATTGTTAAAGAGCAATTTTGTCAATCGGACTTGCCGATTGGCACGCTTTTCAGCTTTTCAAAAAATATTTTGCAAAGCAAAATATTTTCTGGTCTCACTGACTACCCGCTGGTCTCAGTGAGTGCTTCAGTTCTTTGAAGCTTTAGAAGACCTATATAAGGTTTTCCTAATTTCGCTCAAGACCTTGTCTCAAGCGGGATGCGTATGATACTTTGCATCCATTTTTTGTCAACCATTTTTTGAAAGTTTTTTAAATTTTCTGCTTTGGTTGCTCCCTCAGACAAGCAACTTTTGTTTGGTCTCTGTCTGAGGAGGCGCGCATTTTACGCAGATAAATGTGAACGTCAACTCTTTTTCAGAAAATCTTTTAATTATCTTTTATGTCGTTCGTGTTTGAGGCTTTCATCGTTGCATCAGCGTTATCTGATTCAGTTTCAACGTCAGCGGCTTTATCAGATTCCTTGAAGTCTGCATCTTCTTCATGATCTCCAACCACATCTTCGAGTGTGACCTTATCAACCGTTCTAAAGGTATTGATTGGACCGGCTAACGCATACAACGCAAACACAATAAACAATACTAAAGCGGGTTCGGTTGCAACAATAACAAATACAAACATCACTATAAGGATGGCAACGAAAGGTACTTTGCCGTGCCAATTCACTTCTTTGAATGAATTGTACTTAAAGTTGCTGACCATTAATAAACCAGCAAGACTGGTAACGATTGCAACAATAAACCCGTAATCGTCACCGTTAACCTCGTACTCGACTCCGACCCACACCAGTCCAGCTACCAGTGCTGCTGCGGCAGGGCTTGCTAAACCCTGAAAAAACCGTTTATCAGCAATTCCCACCTGCGTGTTAAATCTGGCGAGGCGCAACGCGGCACCTGCTACATATATAAAGGCAGCCAGCCAACCTAATTTACCTAGGTCACTAAGACCCCAGTTGTATGCGACCAATGCGGGTGCAACACCAAATGAGACCATATCAGCCATGGAATCATACTCTGCACCGAAATCACTCTGTGTATTGGTGATCCGCGCAACTCGTCCGTCTAAGCCATCAAAGATCATGGCGACGAAGATGGCAATAGCGGCAGCTTCAAACCGCCCATTCATCGACGAAACAACAGCAAAAAAGCCGGAGAAAAGTCCGGCAGTAGTCAGCAGGTTGGGTAAAAGGTAAATTCCCTTACGTTTATTGTCAGGCATAAAACCTCAGTTTCGAAAAATTTGCGCCATTATTTCATAAGCTACTGGTTTAAAACAGCAGTCAGACTAAAAAGCTATTCAAGTATTAAACTCAATACACTTATAAGCGCTGACATACGATACGGATTGATGAATTTGATAAAATTTGACCAACTCAGTTTTAGCTTTTGCTCAAATGAGACAGGCAATTACTATTAAAATGAAAAGAATTAATGAGTTACATCATTATTTGATCGGCGAGGAAAAATTCATGAAGTCTGGCAAATTAGCTTTAGTGTTGTGCTCCCTATGTTTTGGACAAGCTGTATTCGCGGAGGATACAACCTGGAACTTTGCTGATGTAGCTGACACAGGTAACTATTATGGAAATCAAATCAACGTTTCCCAAAGTGGCCAGAATTTAACGGTATCAGCATGGGCTGACAGCGGCGTTACCTGGGGTAACGATGGATACGGACGACTCAATGGCACCATAGAATCTGCGCGTGTCGACGCAAACTCATGGGGCCTGCTCAACTATAATAGACTGCACGACTATTATCATGATGGTAAAAAGGCCGACGGTCACATGATAGACAACAGCCTTGGTACAGACATGCTGTTGTTTTCATTTGACGAGGCAGTGTCCGTTACCAACTTAAATCTTGGATGGGCCCAGGATAGTAATAAACGTGGCTATTCAGATATATCTATAGCAGCCTTTAGCGAACTTCCGTCGCTGAATGGCAGTAACTGGAGTGATGTCGTTAACAGCACAACACTGACCTTTTCTTCAACCTTCGCTAACGTATCAACCGGGGGTTACGATCTCTCCAGCATTGCCACTGAAGCGAGATATTGGCTGATCGGTGCATACAATTCAGTTTTTGGAACTGCTGACAAAGCCGGCAAAGGAAACGACGGGTTTAAGTTGCTAGCGTTGACTACGCATGCGAAGCAACCGACTAGTGATGTACCCGCTCCTGCAACTGGTGCCCTTATGGCAGCGGTGTGTGCATTAGTTATATATCGAAGACGAAAGCAATAATATTTCCTCGTGGTTCTTTTATACCCCACGCAAGCAGGTCTGCGTTCTGTGGGGTATCTTCACCAAAACAACGCTACCTTAACTGACATCCTTTTATCGTTGACAATTTTTACACCGCAATTACGCTACCAAAGCTCTATTAGCAGAATCTTAGAACATTTTTTTTCCTCAAGTTCCGATTTTATAAGACATTTAATTAAAATTTTTTAATTAAATCTTAATTGGCACACGAATAAAGCTGTCAGTTTTCTTTACATATATTCGTGAAATATTTACAGCCAACAAACGCAACCATTTGTAAAACATAAATTTAAAATGAATGGCACAATATATGCTTATAAATTACTTGCATGGTTAAGGAGCAGGATATGAAATTGGGTAAAGGCTTTTTTGCAGTAATTACATTGTGTTTAGGTTGTGCACAAAATGCATTCGCAGACGATACAACTTGGAATTTTAGAACTTCTGGACAAAGTTATGGTTCGGGAAATTATCACGGTAACAATATTTCGCAAACACAAGGCGGATTATCTGTTTCAGTAACAGCATGGGCAGATACAGGATTTAACTGGGGGTCTTATACCTTTACAGATAAAGTTGAGACTGCGACAGTGGCATCTAACTCAAATGGGTTATTAAATTACAACAGGGCGTATACCTATGGTCACGACGGACATGCTGTTGATAACGAAACCCGCACCGACATGCTGCTCTTCTCCTTTAGTGAAGCAGTTTCTCTTACCAGTTTAGATCTCGGCTGGACAAGGGATGGTAGCAGTCATGACCATGCTGACCTATCTATTGCTGCATTTAGTGAACTTCCAACGTTTAGCGGAAATAGTTGGAACGACATTGTAAGCGACTCACTTAACGTTTATTCAGGCAGTTTCGGAAACGTAACCAAAGGTGGCTATAGCCTCACAGGTATTGCTGCAGAAGCCAAATATTGGCTGATCGGTGCCTACAACTCAGTGTTTGGCCTTGCCGATGGTGCAGGTACAAGCCACATCGACCAATTCAAAATTGCTGCACTGACCACCCATTCGCGTGAGCCTGATGGGGATGTCCCTACCCCAGCAACTGGCGTACTGATGGCACTTGTACTGGCCGCATTTGCCTATCGTAGACGCTCAGCGTAATTCATAAATATTCATAGTTAGCAAAGCCCCGTCTCCACGGGGCTTTTTTATTTCAAGTAACTTTATTACACTCTTTAAATTATATTGAGGCTTTCATTAGGAGTTGACGTGAAAAAGGCCCTTTCTATTGTATGGCTGTCTACCATGTTATTGGTAAATAGTGTCCACGCTACGGTGGCAGAATCTTATGACAAAGCATTACAGGCCTTTTCTGAGGGGGAGGTGCAAGACGCTTACATTCTTCTTAAAAACGTCTTACAGCAAGACCCTTCACATTTACCATCAAAGCTACTCATGGGACGTATTTTACTGATTGACGGACATATCCGGGATGCGATCATTGAATTTGAGGAGGTACTGGATGCCGGGGCGGATGAAAATCTCGTTTTAGCGCCACTTTCTCGTGCGTATTTGTTTTCAGGAAATTACGATAAAATCTATGAAATGTTGCGCAATCAAAACATTCAGGGTGAAACCAAACTCGCTGTCATCCTGATTGCAGGTAACGCGCATGTGCGTGAGAACGACAGGGACGAAGCTATCGCGCTGTATGAGAAGCATTTGCCACAATTCAGCACCTCTGTTCCTCTATTAACCAGCCTGGCTACTCTTTACATTGATAATGACCGTTTAATAGAAGCGGAAAACCTGCTGACACAGGCACAACAGATTCAGGCGCGCGATCCGGACATGCTATTAGTTCAGGCAAAATTAAAAGAAAAACGAGAACAGTTTGATAGCGGCATGGCGCTTTACCGACAGGCCTATGCTATTGCTCCGGACAATCCCTCGGTTATGCGCGCTTTAGCCAGTGCGCTAGCTCAGCGAGGGGAATATGCAGAAGCAAGTAAGTTGGTCACTGAAATCGAAAAACAGACGCCTGGAGATATCCAAAATAAACTGTTAAAAGCCAGAATTCTGGCGTTAACTGAAAATCAATTGGAAGCGGATAAAATTTTAACTGAACTGAGTGAGCAACTCAGTCTTCTCACTGACCAGCAACTAAACCAAAAACTAGAGTTAAGCCTGATTGCGGGTGTGGTTGCTTATATAAATGGAAATTTTGATTTAGCCAGTACTTCACTCTCACGTTATTTGTCAGACAGAGATGCAACGCCTGAGTTGTTAGGCATGTTAATCGATTCGTTGCTCAGAGTGGGTTACGTAAAAGATGCATTAAATATTCTGAAAAAGCACGAAAGCGTAGTGGTAAAAAATGTTCACGTGGCAAGTCTGGCGTGTGAGTTATATCTGACTATTCGCAGAAGGTTCAAGTGCGAACAATTGTTGCCTGCGATAGAAGCAAATTTTCCCGACACACCAGAACTGGCAATTTTGCGAGCAAAAATGTTGCTAAGTAAGGGTGAGCGTGAGCAAGCATTGGCATTACTTGACAGCAAATTGGCGGATTCTGAAAGAGAAGAAGTATTGCAATTGAAGACGGTCCTGTTAAGTCAGCAAGATTCGTTTGAGAGTGCACTTACCTATGCACAAAAACTTACTGAACGCGAACCCGATAACACCGGATATCAGGTGCTTTTGGCTGAGGTGCTTATCCGTCTGGGACAAGTTGACCAAGCCAGTGAAATTATTGATGCGGTGCTAAAAACCAACCCCACCATGATTGGCGCAGTGATTGGTAAGGCGCGCATAGATTTTGCCAATGGCAACGTTGAACGTGCCAATGCAGGGATCAGAAAGGCATTGGACATTGACAAAAACAACGTCTCTGCCCTTTTATTAGCCGGCCAACTGAACATACTTCAGAAACAATTTGAACAGGCGATTGAATATTTAGTCTCAGCCAAGGCGATCAGTAAAAATGACGTGCGTCCTCGAGAGCTGCTTGTCTCTGTATATCAACAGCAAAAAGATTACCGAAACGCGCTAAGCGAGATAAATCAGCTGTTGGCCATCGAGCGCCTCTCCGCTACTTATACCCTCAGAAAAGCTGAAATACTGATTGAGCTAGGCAGAAAGTCTGACGCGCAGAAACAACTGGATATCGTATTTGCTCACTGGGCAACACAGCCTCAGCAACTAATTCAACTAAGTAAGTACCAAGTCTCTGCAGATGATCTACCAGGAGCAGAGAAATCCCTACAAGCCGCCGTTGAACATAGTAAAGATGAGATTATTCCATATCTGGAGCTGGCCAGATTTTACATCCAGCAAAATGAGCTAGCCAAGGCTGAGTCGCAGGTAAATAAAGCTGTTGAAATCTTTGGTAACACACCAAACACTGCGTTAATTCAAGGTGAACTTAACCAGGAAAAGGGGCAGTTTGCACAGGCGTTTGCATTCTACAAGTCCGCACACCAAACCAATCCCAATTTTAGTCTGGCGATGATCCGCATGTATGAAATGGCACAGCAGGGCCACCAGCGGGATGATACCACCGCGTATTTGAGTGAATTTATTCAGCATCAGCCGCAAAACTATTTTGCCCAACATTTGCTCGCTGATATTTACTACATGGATAGAAACTTTGCCGAAGCAGCGCCGCTATATGAGGCGCTGTTGAAAGTAGATGGCTTAGCCAATCGACATTTTGTGCTGAATAACCTTGCCAATATTTATGCAGGAAAAGATCTAAAACGCGCACATGATTTCATTGATAGGGCATTGGAAGTCACCCCCGACTCAGCATCATTGATAGATACTAAGGGCTGGTTGCTTGCACTATCTGGTGAACATAAAGCAGCGCTGGATAAACTTCGACAATCCTATACGCTTAATTCCTCTAGCCCAACGCTTCATTACCATCTGGCTTACACGCTGGCTAAACTTGGTCGAAATGACGAAGCGCTTACGGTTTTTGCGGATAACAAGACCTTCGAGAAAACCTTCCCGGAAAAGGAAAAAGCCAAAGCGCTGCAAGAGTCTTTACAATAAAACTCTATTTGTCTAACTGATTCACCCGGCATGATTTAACCATGCATGCAGCGGCTAGTGCCGCTGCACATCAGACTGACACAACCAACCTATCGTTATTTGCATCAATTCTAATGGTGGTATCGGGTAGCATGTCTCCTGACAACAACTTTTGGGCGAGCGGATTTTCAATTTGCGTCTGAATTGCTCTTTTTAATGGTCTGGCTCCAAATACTGGATCAAATCCCGCTTCCGCAAGTTTATCCATGGCCTGAGCCGAGAGCTCAAGTTTAAAGCCTTTATCAGCCAGTCGTTGACGTAGTGACGCCAACTGAATTTTCGCAATGGCTTTGATTTGTTCTTTACCCAGAGGATGAAAAACGACAATGTCGTCGACGCGGTTAATAAATTCTGGCCTGAAATGCTGACTGACAACGTTCATAACCGCCGCTTTCATTTCTTCGTACTGACTGTCATCACTCTTATCCTGGATGACATCCGAGCCTAAGTTCGAAGTCATGATTACCACAGTATTCTTAAAGTCGACGGTACGGCCCTGACCATCGGTCAAGCGACCATCATCAAGTACTTGCAGTAAGATGTTGAAGACATCTGGATGTGCCTTCTCTACTTCGTCCAACAGGATCACCGAGTATGGTTTTCGTCTCACTGCCTCGGTCAGATAGCCGCCTTCTTCGTACCCCACGTAGCCCGGAGGCGCGCCAACCAGTCTGGCCACCGAATGCTTTTCCATAAACTCGGACATGTCGATTCTGACCATTGCTTCCTCAGTGTCAAACATAAACCCAGCCAATGCTTTACACAGTTCGGTTTTCCCTACCCCTGTCGGCCCAAGGAACAAAAACGATCCTATCGGTCTATCAGGATCAGCCAGTCCGGCCCTGGAGCGCCGAATCGCATTGGACACCGCGGTAACGGCTTCGCCTTGCCCGACTACCCGCTTATGTAGCACTTCCTCCATGCGCAATAGCTTTTCGCGCTCCCCTTCAAGCATTTTCGCTACTGGAATTCCGGTCCATCTGGAAAGTACATAGGCGATTTCTGCATCAGTGACTTTATTTTTTAAAAGACTGGTTTCCCGAGTCTCGTTTTCAGCTGCTTTTTCCAGTTTCATTTCCAATTCGGGAATGCGGCCGTATTGCAATTCTGACATCCGACTTAAATCAGACGCCCGCCGCGCAATCTCCAGATCAAGTTTAGCTTGTTCCAATTCAGACTTAATGGTTTGCGTGCCTTGCATGGCCTCTTTTTCTTCTTTCCAGACGGTCTCCAGCTCGGCGTACTTATTTTCCGCCTGTTCTCGCTCCAACTCAATTATTTCAAGGCGCTTATGGCTGGCTTCATCGGTTTCCTTAGCCAGCGCCTGTTCTTCCAGTTTTAACTGAATAATCCGACGTTCCAAACGGTCCATCTCTTCAGGTTTTGAGTCAATTTGCAATCGGATACTTGAGGCTGCTTCATCGATTAAATCAATTGCTTTATCGGGAAGCTGACGATCACTGATGTAACGATGAGATAAGCTGGCAGCGGCTACAATCGCAGGATCGGTAATATCGACTGAATGGTGTAATTCATACCGCTCTTTTAATCCACGTAAAATTGCAATGGTGTCTTCTACTGAGGGCTCGTTGACAAGCACTTTTTGAAAGCGTCGTTCCAGTGCCGCATCTTTTTCGATAAACTGACGGTACTCATTTAACGTAGTCGCGCCAACGCAATGTAGTTCACCTCGGGCCAAAGCAGGCTTAAGCATGTTGCCTGCATCCATAGCACCCTCACCTTTCCCTGCTCCCACCATCGTATGCAACTCATCGATAAACAGGATCACACGGCCTTCTTCTTTAGATAACTCGTTCAAGACCGCTTTAAGTCGTTCTTCAAATTCACCACGGTATTTAGCGCCCGCTACCAATGCGCCCATGTCTAATGCTAAGACCCGTTTATTTTTTAAACCCTCTGGTACTTCACCGTTGATAATTCGTTGGGCCAGACCTTCCACAATCGCCGTCTTACCCACACCCGGCTCCCCGATTAATACAGGATTATTTTTGGTGCGACGTTGCAGTACTTGAACGGTACGACGAATCTCTTCATCACGGCCAATAACAGGGTCGAGTTTGCCCTGTTCAGCCCGCTCGGTTAAGTCTGTGGTAAATTTCTCAAGTGCCTGGCGGACATCTTCTGCGTTAGGATCGGTAACTTTTTGGCCTCCCCGCATGCTGTCGATGGCGCTTTCGATTTTTTCTCTGGTGGCCCCTAACTCTTTTAAAATTTCTCCGAGGCGACCTTTATCCTGAAGTGCTGCTAACACAAAGATTTCCGAGGTAATGTATTCGTCTTTGCGTTGCTGAGCAATTTTGTCACACAAATTCAGCAACATTCCGCTGTCTTTGCTAAGCTGAATGTCACCCCCAATTCCTTCTACCCGAGGAATTCGTTCTATGGCCTGACTCAACGCTGAACGAAAGCCATTCACATTCAATTTTGCCTGATCCAGTAGTGGCCTGACAGAGCCCCCTTGCTGATTCAGCATAGCGGTCATTAAATGGACAGGCTCAATAAATTGATGATCACGCCCTAATGCCAACGATTGGGCATCTGAAATTGCAAGCTGAAATTTGCTGGTAAATCTGTCAAGTCTCATAGCAGATCTCTGTTAATTTACGACAATTAATTTATGGGTATTCAGAATGTTGCTTTCAAGAGAGTAGTCGAAAATTACGTATTACGACTCAGCATTTGTTAATGCCAATTACCGAAACCATGCGGCCCGTTGCCTGATGTCCTTGATGCTGCGAACGACGATGAGAAAAAAACAGCGATTCGTTTTCGTAAGTACATAGCGAAGACAGGGTGACATTTGTAAGACCGAGTGAATGCAACTGGCAGCGTGCAATTTCAGGCAAATCAATGTAAGCCTTTTCTAATGATCTTGCTTCAATGGTATGTGGCCATTGAGTGAATTGGCCGGAAAAATCAGCATCAACCTCAAAACAGTTTTTACATATAGCTGGGCCTATCCAGGCCAGACAGTCTTTAGGGTTCGAATCCATTGAGTGAAGTGTGTTTTTAATAATACCATTGGTCAAACCCTGCCACCCCGCATGAATAGCAGCGACTTCGGTGCCCGACGAGTTGGTGATGAGTATTGGAACGCAGTCTGCCGTCATGATCGCACACCAGTATCTGCGACTTGTGCTGATTGATGCATCTGCAGTGTCGGAAAGGTATGGCAAGGTCACACAAACATTACTGTGAGTTTGATTTAACCAGCACAAGCGATTTGAAAAAGGTAACAGCGATCTGTTGTGCAAAACCCTGTCAGGGTCATCGTCAACGTGTAAGGCAATATTATTTTCGGAGTAGGGTTCACCGTGAACTGCAAAGCCGCTGTTATTTAACCGGGTGGAAACATAGGCCGTGATGTTATCCGGCCTATCCCATTCAGGTGAAAACCACGCGTAATTAATAGTCATCTAACGGATTTATTTTGGTGTCCTCGCGCACAGTGTTAATTAATGCAACCATGTCTTGCGGAAGGGGCGCCTGCCACGTCATCCACTCCTCAGTTTCTGGATGGTGCAAAGAGAGTTGTGCAGCATGCAGAGCCTGGCGTTTAAAATTACGCAGTGTATTAACAAATTCTTCAGAGGCTCCTTTCGGCAATCTTGGGCGTCCACCGTAGGTGATATCGCCTACCAGGGGATGTTTGATATGCGCCATATGTACACGAATTTGGTGGGTACGTCCGGTTTCCAATTTCAGTCTCACGTGGGTATGTGCGCGGAATTTTTCAATCACGCGATAATGAGTTACTGCTGGTTTGCCAGTTTCGCGCACAGCCATATGCGTCCGCTTTGTTGCATGCCTGCCAATCGGCGCATCGACTAAACCACCCGCTACCATAGTACCCAACGCCAAGGCCTCGTATTCTCTGCTCATCGTACGTTGTTGTAACTGTTCGACCAGATGTGTTTGCGCAGTGACTGTTTTAGCCACCACCATCAAGCCGGTCGTGTCTTTATCAAGACGATGCACAATCCCCGCCCTGGGCACTTTATCGATATTGGGTACATGCGCTAACAACGCATTAAGCAAGGTTCCATCCTGATTACCAGCGCCAGGATGAACAACCATATCAGCCGGTTTATTAATGATTAAGATGTGCTCATCTTCATAAACGATATCCAGCTTGATGTCCTGTGGCTTACTGGTCAACTGAACTTCAAGTTCTGCATTAAGTTCGATTAATTCGTGACCATTTACCTTTTGCCGAGGAGTATTGATAACTTCACCATCAACAACCAGTTTTCCTGCCTGTATCCAGCTTTTTAACTTCGAACGAGAATATTCCGGGAACAAATCCGCAACAACCTGATCTAATCTCTGTCCGAAGTGGCGAGATTCTGCTTCAGCCTGAAGGGAAATGATGTTTACATCGGTATGGTTTTGACTCATAACACCTGAGTATTTGCTAAAACCATTATTATAACAAGATTTGTTTCAGATCGCGGCAAACTTTATTGCTTTTATGTGGTGCTTTAAAGTCTGATTGCGTTAGAATGCTCTCAATCAAATATGTCGCAATAGACATAATTAAATAAAATAGCAGGAATGTAATACGCTATGAGATCGATACGATTTATTATGCCCGTGCTATTGGGCGCGGCAATTAGCTTATCTGGGTGCAGTTCATCCACAGACGAAGAAAAGCTGGCAATGGCTAACATGGGTGCGCAGCAGCTTTATGAAAGAGCGAAACAAAGCATGGCAGCCGGAAATTTTAGTAATGCTGCAGAGACATTAAGCACACTTGATTCGCGTTACCCTTTCGGACCATTATCGCATCAGGTCCAGTTAGATTTGATTTACAGCTACTATAAGGCAAGTAAAACGGACGAGACTCTCGCCACGATTGACCGTTTTTTACGCTTGAATCCGAACCATTCAGACGTTGATTATGTTCGTTACATGCGCGGACTAACCAATATGGATGCAGAAAATAATCTGTTTCAGGATTTAATGGGGATTGACCGCGCTGATCGAGATCCGGAAAAATCACGTGAAGCATTTAATGATTTTAGAAAATTAATTGAAGAGCACCCTGACAGCAAATACGCTGCGGATGCGCAAAAACGCATGGTTTTTATTAAAGATCGTCTGGCACGTTATGAAATTGCTATTGCACGTTTTTATATGCGCAGACAGGCCTATGTAGCTGCAGCGAACCGCGGACGTTATGTGATTGAGCATTACCCAAACTCAGATCAAGTCCAGCAGGCATTAGAAATTATGGTTTCAAGCTACACCGAACTGGGATTGGAAGAACTAAAGCAAAATGCAATGAAAACCTTGAAACTTAATTATCCTGATAGTGATTTCATCAGTTAATTATAGTTAAAAGTAAAGGTGGCTGGAGGGGTTGAGTAAGTTTGTCAATCCCGTTGAAAATACCACCGGCTTCTCAAGTACGGTAAAAACCAAACACCCCTGCTCTGCATTGCAAACTGGGGTCTTGGAGGCCTCCTCCTTAATTGCTACGAAGTCCCCTTTTTTGTGTACTTTTCTCCCTTCGGAGAGTTCACCATCAATAATTAACCAATACGCTTTTCCCACGTACTGGTGTTCCGGAATGTGCCCGCCTTTCTCCAGATACATAAAACTAGCCTGCCAGCTACTATTAAAATCGATGGCTGTTTGCCACGTTTTGCCGGCTAGATAGGACCAACCTCCCGCCTTGAGTGCATATTTTCTCAAAGTTCGAGGTAGCTGAAAGCGCATACCGTCGAGATGGATGTATTGACTATGTTGAGAGTATGGAAGAGAGGATTGAGTAAAGTACGCACTTGAGGAAGTAATCCCCTCAAACATTGAATCAAGTTTGTGCTGACGCAATACAGGCTCATTCAAATGAAACACCTTTGCCGCCAACAATTCGGTTTTTTGCTGAAGCTCGTCCCTGCACCACTCGCACATATCAACGTGTGCAGAAACCAATACTGATTCTTCAGGTGACAACGCCCCTTCTGCGAACAAAGTTAATTGTTCGCCAGTGGGGTGAAAATTAATCATCGTCGTTAAGCATACCTTTCAAACGTTGTAACGCTAAGCGAGTACGGGATTTCACCGTCCCAAGTGGAATTACAAGTTCATCTGCCACTTCCTGCTGTGATTTACCATCAATGTAAATGGCTTCAATCACTGCCTGCTGTTTAGGTGGAAGAGATTCAAACATAAAACCAATCTGTTCCAGCGTAATTTGTTCATCCAGCGATGCTTCTTTAAGATCTGCTGTTTGTTCACATAAGACTGGCCACAGGTCATCTGAGCACACATCTTCTTTACGGTTCTGCAATTTACGCAACATATCGAAACGGATGTTTCGTGCAATGGTGAATATCCAGGTGGATGGCGAGCCTTTTTCCGCGTTAAACAAGTGGGCCTTTTGCCAGACGTTAGACATAGTGTCTTGCACAAGCTCCATCGCCAGCGCCTCATTGCCCATTTGCTTAAGTGCGTAGGAGCGCAGACGGGGTGCAAAATAACTAAAAACTCGGCCAAATGAGGCTTTACATCGAGTCTCGGCTACTGCAACGATATAATCAGACATCTCGCTTGCACAATCTCTCGGTTTAATGACACTGTTGCTTTGTTCCAAAGGAATTCCAACTAACATATAGGTTCATCCGCGTTTTCTGAAATGATTGTCAGATCCTAAGCACAAAGATTTAAAGTGTTATCCCACCACAAGTGACCTCAACTCACGACACTCGGGTAACCTCATCTGCCATCACTGCGTGCAATGCAGATAAATAACTTAACAACGGTTTTGCGTCTTTTTGTACTAAAAACTGTTGTTTTTTTTCTGCGTCAATTGGTAGTAACTCTAACCACCTAAACAAAACCCAATTTGCTTCATGGTATTTAAGCTCATCATATTGTTGAGCTAAATCCTTAAATTGCGCAAAAACTTCCTTTAAATATTCGTCCATAGGAGCGATCTGTTGAGCAGGTTGCTGTGAATGCCAAATCTGAACTTTTTCGCAATTTGCAAATTGTAGCCCGTCAGATTCAGTCACCACATCGGTCACCTCAACACAATAGTGTCCAGCAACCTTTATGCCAAGTAGACCATCCGGTAACGTATTAAAGTCAACCACACGGACAGCGGTACCTATAGGAAGAACGCGCTCATCTCCAGCTTGGCTAACACGTGCATTATGCATGCAAATTACAAACATCGAATCTGTCGCGCACGCATGCTTAACCATACGCATGTAGCGGGGCTCAAAGATACGCAACGACATTCTACCACCCGGTAAAATGTGCGCAGACAAGGGAAAAATTGGCAGCTTTTCCGCTTTCATTAACACCGTAAAAGATTTGCAGAATTTGCCTAGCTACGCTATCGACTAATATTTGGATCGTTATAGTAACCCTTGTTTAATAAGGGCTGGCAAAGTGATCTGGTTAAATAGAAACTATGTATTGAAAACTAAATAAATTTTTATCAATTCATGAATCCCGTTGACGCATTTTGTAAACATTTTGAGCAGTTCCACCGAAGTTCCCCCTCTGACTTGCGAAAATTCTACACAGAAGATGTAGAGTTTATAGACCCGGTAAATCACCTGCATGGTTTAAACAATTTAGCCACTTACCTGTCAGCACTTCGCGACAAGGTTGAGGAATGTACATTTTGCATCCACTCCATCAGTGAAAGCGTAGATAGTGATATAAAAGTGTGTTTTGTAAGCTGGACCATGATGATGAAATTATCCTCATTACCTACTAAGCCAATTGAAGTAGAGGGCGTTTCACACTTAAAAGTGAAGGCTGACGGAATTTTCTTTCACCGCGATTACTTTGATGTAGGTCAGCTGGTCTACGAAAATATTCCATTATTAAAGTGGGTCATCAAAGCCATTAAATCTAGATTAAGGGAAGCGTAATGTCACACTTACCTAAGCAACAACAACGTTTACTTGTTACTGGTGCCACGTCAGGAATAGGGTTGGAATTGGTCAAACAGGCTGTTCAACAGGGCTGGTCAGTTACTGCATGCGGTCGAAATCAGGAAAAATTACAAACTTTAGAAACCTCGTTAGGGGTGAAGACGCTTCAATTTGATGTAAGTAAGGAAGAGGAAACGGCCCAGATATTAGCCGACGTTGACTGGGATATTGCCGTACTCAATGCGGGTACCTGTGAGTATGTCGATATAGATCAGTTTGAACCAGCGATGTTTCAGCGGGTATTTAGTGCAAATTTCTTTGGTGTGGTGAATTGTGTAGCAGCCCTGCTTCCCACTGGTAAACCAGGCAAGTCTTTTGTCATCGTAGATAGCATGGCCCGCTTGTTTCCCTTTACCCGGGCAGAAGCCTACGGCGCGAGTAAAGCCGCGCTGCACTACTTCTCACAAAGCCTGAAGGTTGATTTAGACGCAAAAAACATCAAGGTGCAAACCGTATCGCCTGGTTTTGTTGAAACCCCCCTCACTGACAAAAACGACTTTGAGATGCCGATGATTATTTCGGTAGAAAAAGCCGCGAAAGCATTGCTTAAAGGTATCGAAGATAAAAAAGACGAGATCACGTTCCCTACCCGCTTTAGTGTGATAATGAAGACATTGAATATGCTACCGTCATCTTTACAACATTTTCTTGCAAAAAAAATGCGCAGTAATATGTGAGTTCACCAATGACAAAACGAAGAATTGCCGTAGTTGGCACAGGTATCGCTGGTCTTACTTCAGCGTATCTTTTGAGCCGGCGCAATGATGTCACCGTTTTTGAAGCGAATGATTACATTGGAGGACATACCGCCACCAAAACAGTTTCAGTAGATAAGCAACAGTATCAAATTGATACCGGCTTCATCGTCTATAACGATTGGACGTATCCTAACTTCATTCGTCTACTGGAAAGATTAGATGTGCGCAGCCAACCTACCGAAATGAGTTTTTCCGTCCATTGTGAAACCAGCAAGCTTGAATACAATGGCAATAATCTCAATTCACTGTTTGCGCAGCGTCGCAATCTTTTTAAGCCTCGTTTCTGGAGGCTGGTAAAAGATATCGTTGCTTTCAATAAGGCATGTAAGCAACTTATTGCCAATAAAGAAGACGTCAGCGGTCGTACGTTATCTTCGTTAATTGAAGAGTTGAAACTAAGCCCGTTATTCTCCACGCATTATATTCTTCCTATGTGCGCGGCAATCTGGTCGTCCAGTCTGGCACAGGCAGAGAAATTTCCGCTGCAGTTTTTCCTGCAGTTTTTCAATAATCACGGATTACTCAACATCAATCACCGCCCCCAGTGGCGCACCATTGCTGGCGGCTCTTCTCAGTATATTGAACCGTTAATAAAGCCTTTTGCAGACAACATAAAATTATCCACCGCCATAGCGCAGGTGGAGACCACAAATGAGGGCGTTATTCTGATTGATGATGCGAGAAACCAATATCAGTTCGATGATGTTGTTTTAGCATGTCACAGTGACCAGGCTCTTTCCATGTTGAAAAATAACAATGCTGCTTATCAGGACATATTAGGCAGTATGCAATATGCAAATAACGATGTGGTATTGCATACTGACACCAGCTTATTGCCAGATAGAAAACTAGCCTGGGCAAGTTGGAACTACCGCCTTAAACAGAATGAAAATCGGGTTAGTTCAGCGCCTGCATCAGTGACTTACAACATGAATATTTTGCAGCGTTTAGATACAAGTAAAACATTTTGCGTGACGCTTAATGATAGTGCTTCGATCAAGCCAGAAACGATCTTGGGCAGTTACTGCTATTCACATCCGCAGTTTAGTCAAAAGATGATCCAAGCGCAGCTTCGTAAAGAAGAAATATGCGGAAAACAAAATATTTATTTCTGCGGAGCATACTGGTACAACGGTTTCCATGAAGATGGTGTCAGAAGCGCGTTAGACGTGTGTAAGAAGTTTGGGGAAGACATGTAATGCAAAGCGCAATTTATCATGGAAACGTTTTTCATCAACGATTCCGCCCCACCCGACACGCCTTTAACTACAGTATGTTCCTGTTCTGGCTAAAGCTAGATGAAATTGATCAAATTTGCTCAAGCGTGAAGTATATTTCTACCTCCCGACTTTCACTTGTTCAGTTCAGACGACAGGACTATCTGGGTGATGCTGAAGAATCACTGGCGGTGGCCGTTCGTAAAAAAATGTCAACGTTGCACGGGTCGCCGTTAGTCGGCGATGTTTTTTTGCTTGGTCAATTACGTACACTGGGTTTTTATTTCAGCCCAGTAAACTTCTATTTTTTGCGCAATATTCATGGCACTTTCACTCATATGTTAGCTGAAGTCAGCAATACGCCGTGGCATGAAACACACTGTTATTTGGTCGATTTAGACAAACAGGAAGACAGCCCAAAAGCATTTCATGTTTCTCCGTTCAACCCCATGGATATGGTTTACAAATGGCGAGTATCAGCGCCAGATGAAAAACTGTCTATTGCACTGGATTGTCATCAACAGAAGAAAGACTTCACGGCTGGATTAACGCTACAGCGTCAGCCTTTGACAACGCAAAACCTTAGAAAATGTTTGTTTAAAATACCTGGTATGTCGATTAAAACCGTCGTTGGAATCTACTACCAGGCACTAAAATTATGGCTGAAGGGTACCCCTTTTTACCCTTATGCTTCAGAAAAACATGGGGCTACACATGGCGACAAGTGAAAATATCATTACTTCCACACAAACACTGACGCTCGCGCAAAAAACGTATCGGCGGATATTTTTTAAAGCGCTCAGCCAGATAAAGTTTGGCAAAATTACGATAGAGGAACGAGGAGAAGAAGTTGTCAGCTTCGGTCAACCAGATCGCGGCTTACACGCCCATGTAAATATACTGTGTCCTACTGCCTATCGACATTTGCTGCTGGGAGGCAGTGTGGCGTCAGGTGAAACTTACATGAACGGATTATGGACCACACGAGATTTAACTGCGGTCATACGCATTTTTGCCCGAAACTTACCCATGCTTGATCAGTGGGAACAAAAGTTCAGATGGCTCACTATGCCGTATTGGAAAATCCAGCATTTCCTTAACCGAAACTCGCTCGGTCAGGCGAAGCGCAACATTGAAGCGCACTATGATCTGGGTAACAGGCTTTATCGAACTTTCCTTGATGACAGTATGATGTACTCATCTGCTATTTATCCAGATCCCAACGCATCGCTTGCTGAAGCACAGCAACATAAGTTACATACTATCTGTGAAAAACTTCAGTTAAACGAAGACGATCATCTGTTGGAAATCGGCACGGGCTGGGGCGGTTTAGCTATCTATGCGGCAAAGCATTTTGGTGCAAAAGTGACCACAACGACGATTTCCGAAGAGCAGCATGCCTATGCAGCCAATTGGATTGAAAAAGAAGGCCTTAATCACAAGATTACCTTGTTGAAACAGGACTACCGAGATTTAACAGGTACCTATACCAAGTTAGTATCGGTGGAAATGATTGAGGCAGTAGGTCATCGATATCTGGATACTTTTATTAATAAATGCAATTCTCTACTTAAGGGTGATGCACTTATGCTGTTGCAATGCATCACAATCGACGACAGACGATTTGAAAATTACGCAAACAGCGTAGACTTTATCCAGAAATACATTTTCCCTGGAGGGTTCTTACCCTCGATTGAGGTACTGAATACGCACTTTAAGCGCAGCAGCAACCTGGTCATCCGGGACTTGCATGATATAGGTTTAGATTACGCCAAAACGCTGAACGATTGGTATCACCGTTTTATCCAATCGAAGGATGAGTTGACTCAGGCCGGTTATGATGAGCAGTTTCATCGCTTGTGGACGTACTACCTAAAGTATTGTGAAGGCGGCTTTTTAGAAAGAACGATCAGTACCGTGCAAATCGTGCTATCGAAGCCCGGTTTTCACCAGGCTATTAAGCGAGTGTAATCACTCGCCCTCTTCAATAACGGATATGGGCTTAGACAGCATAGGCTTACCCTGATTAATATTGATTTCGACACGTCGGTTGCGTGCTCTCTCAAGTGGGGTACTTGCCTCATCAATCAGCGGTTCTGTGCTGGCTTTTCCGACAACGCGCATACGCGCTTCATCAAACCCCGGTGCACGGCGAACTTCTTCTGCCACCGCAACGGCGCGTTGAGCGGATAAGTCCCAGTTCGAGCGGTATAGCTCGTTAGAGATATTCTGCCCATCGCTGTGTCCGGAAATTTCTATTTCGCCTGGTACATCGGCAAGGATCAATCCTATTTTCCGTAGGATTGGAATAAACTGAGGTTGTAAAAATGCTGAACCTGCTGAAAACGACCCATTCTCACGAATACGAATCGTAATTTGTTGCCCCAGCGACTCCATTTCAATTGACCCGTCCAGGATTTGCTTTTGCAGCTGTTGCGCCACCTTTTTCATGAGTTCGTTAGATTGGTCTTTACTTTCGCTTTGCTGAGCTGATGAAGACTGATCTGTCGCGGTTTGCTGAGACTGACCACCACGCTGAGTACCCCGTTGTTTCTGACGGCCTCCAGCGTTGTCTTCGTCACCCGCTTGAAATTCCAGCATTTGCTGGGTCATTTCGATTGTCTGTTGCTGAATATTTTCTATTGGCGTAGGGTCTGGACGCCCCGGACGAAATTCCATCGCGATAACACTGGTACCTTTGGGAATATCTTTCACTTCAATTTTATTCTGCACCCCGAATGCAAACTTCATTGAGCCCGCTATCTGTTTAAACTTAAGCACATCCATTTCTGAGAAAGCCAGAAGCAAAACGAAAAAGCACATTAACAGAGACATCAGATCAGCAAATGTCCCCATCCACGGGGGCAGTCCCTCAGGAGGACATTTTGGACATTCTTTCTCTTCAGCCATGCTCGGTTACTCTTCTTCCACGCCAACACCACGCTTGCTGGCGGCAAGGTAGTTTTTCAAAATTCCTTCAATAACACGCGGGTTCTGGCCATCGGCAATACCGACAATTCCGTCAAGGATGAGGCTTTGATTTAGCTTTTCTTCCAGTGCCCGATTATTCAGCTTTTTTGCAATCGGAATACACACCACGTTGGCAAGAAAAGCGCCATACAGTGTTGTTAGCAGAGCCACAGCCATGGCAGGCCCTATTGCTTTTGGGTCATCCATATTGGATAACATCGCGACCAGACCGATAAGCGTGCCGATCATGCCCATCGCCGGTGCAACATCGCCCATGCCCTTGAAAATTGAAATACCAAAATCGTGTCGCTCGCTGGTCATCATCACATCCTTATACAACGTAGCGCGAACCACATCGATATCGTGACCATCTACCAACATGTCGACGCCTTTCTGCATGAATGGGTTACCGATTTCAGCCTCTTCAAGAGCCAGGAATCCCCCTTTTCGGGCCGCGTCAGCCATTTCGACAATTTTTTCAATCAGCTCTTCAGGTGTGTCAATTTTGAACATGAAGGCTTTTCCGGCAACCTTACCTGCGCCGAAAAACTGCCCTAAGGTGAATTGGGAAAGGGTAACAAATAAGGTTCCGCCAAACACGATTAATACGGAAGGGACATCGGCAAACATGCCTAAATCTCCACCCATCACCATGGCCATGACGACGAAGCCGATGGCACCTAATATGCCTATGACGGTTGCTAAATCCACCTAATCCTTCCTCATTTTTCGTGCAAACAATAATTTGGTACTGACTGAACGTATAGATTTACTAAACAAAAAAGTCGTTCGAAACAAACTTTGCCAGCTATTCTATCGGCAATATAGAGAATTTCTATAACCTAATTAATGATTTCTGGGGAATTTTCACTCGCGTCAACCAAATTAGCATAAAATCAAGCGTTGGCAGGGTGAGCATGACAAACCATTTGACCCACAGATGCCCCTCGTTTATTGTGCGCGTTCCCGATATTATCAATGACGGATGACGCAACGTGGCTGAAAAGAAAAACCCGCCTTCATTTGAAGAGACGCTCGCACAACTGGACTCCATTGTAAATGAGATGGAATCAGGAGATTTGCCTTTGCAGGATGCGTTAGAAAAATTTGAACAGGGCATCAAGTTGTCCAGAATGAGTCAAAAAGCATTGGAAGAAGCGGAACAAAAAGTTCACATCCTACTGAATGAACAGCAACAGGAAACGCTACAGAAATTCACCCCAGACGACACTGATGCTTAATCTGTTGCGCAGCAATAACGAAACAGTAGAAGTAAGATAAGTAATAAGTAACAAGTAAAAAGTACGTGTCCTAATTTATGATATTCACCGAATTACATTCTCAAGTCCGTTATAAAACTGACCATGGCCTGCGCAATATCATCGATATTTTGCCCAATCATGCTGCCTCGCTAAAATCAGCAATGCATTACGCATTGCTTGCGGGAGGAAAGCGAACCCGGCCTCTGCTGGTGTACTTAATGGGTGAAACGATAGCGGCAGAGGAAGCCGATATGCTGACTATCAGTATGGCAATTGAATGTATCCATGCGTATTCATTAGTACACGACGATTTGCCAGCCATGGATGATGATGATTTAAGAAGAGGTAAACCCACCTGCCATATGGCGTATGATGAGGCTACCGCGATATTGGCCGGTGATGCATTGCAATCACTAGCGTTCACGTTACTGGCTGACCATCCTATGTCGTCTTTTGGAAATGAAAACCGGATTAAACTGGTTTCAATCTTAGCCAAATCAGCTGGCTACCTAGGCATGTGTGGAGGCCAGGCGATTGATCTTCAATCGACCGGACGCGCTATCTCATTGGCTGAACTTACGCAACTTCATCAGCTAAAAACGGGTGCCCTGTTGTGTGCATGCGCAGAAATGGTTACCACTGTTTCGCCAGGCTTATCACATATACATGCCAATGCATTTGTTGATTACGCACGACTCATCGGACTCATCTTCCAAATTCAGGACGATATTTTAGACGTCGAAGGCCACTCTGATGTCATTGGCAAACCGCAAGGTTCAGATCTTGAACAGGGTAAAAATACCTTTCCTGCTCTGCTTGGTCTACACTCTGCCAAAGAAGAATTAGCTAAACTTCATCAACAAGCACTTCAAGCATTGGCTGGTTTGCCTTACAATACTGAAGCTCTTTCCGCGTTTACCGATTTTGTGGTCAAACGGGACCACTAAAATTCAAAAAGTACAGAACAATTCCATGACGCTAGATTTGACTCAATACCCTCTTCTCGCGCTTGCGCAAACGCCAGCCGAACTGAGAAAACTTTCTCAGGAAAAACTTCCCGAATTAGCCGATGAGTTGCGTCAGTTCCTGCTGGCTTCGGTGAGTCAAACCAGCGGGCATTTCGCGTCCGGTTTAGGCACCGTCGAGCTGACTGTCGCGCTCCATTATGTCTACAACACGCCGTTTGACCGCTTAATATGGGATGTGGGTCATCAAGCCTATCCACATAAAATTCTCACTGGCCGGGCTGACAGAATGTCTACCATCCGTCAAAAAAATGGATTGCATCCATTTCCATGGCCTGCTGAAAGTGAATTTGATACGTTCGCCGTCGGACATTCCTCGACCTCGATCAGTGCTGCACTGGGTATGGCGGTTGCAGCAGAAAAAGAAGGTCAGAATCGTAAAGTGGTTGCGGTTATCGGTGATGGTGCGATGACGGCAGGTATGGCATTTGAAGCCATGAATCATGCAGGCGATATCAAAAAAGACATGGTCGTTGTGCTCAATGATAATGAAATGTCGATCTCAGAAAACGTAGGCGCTCTGAACAGCCACCTCGCTCGATTACTAACGGGTAATTTGTTTAACAAAATTCGAGATGGTGGTAAAAAACTGTTAAGTAACGTACCACCCATCAAGGAGTTTGCCAGCCGGGCTGAAGAGCACCTAAAAGGTATGGTAGTCCCGGGCACCATCTTTGAGGAGTTGGGCTTTAACTATATCGGCCCGATTGATGGGCATGATGTCAATGCTGTTGTGGATACGTTACGTAATATGCGTAAATTCAAGGGTCCTCAACTGTTGCACGTGGTTACCCGCAAAGGTAAAGGCTACCCAGTGGCAGAGCAGGATCCTATTAAGTTCCATGCGGTCCCTAAGTTCAATCCTGCAGAAAATGCACTGCCCAAGACGGCTGCGTCAGCGCCTACCTTTTCTGCCATCTTTGGCAGTTGGTTGTGTGATATGGCGGAGCAGGACCCTAAGCTAATGGCGATAACTCCAGCCATGCGCGAAGGCAGCGGTATGGTGCAATTCTCACAGCGATTCCCACAGCAGTATTTTGATGCTGCCATTGCAGAACAACACGCGGTGACCTTTGCGGCGGGTCTGGCACGAGAAGGCCAGAATGCTGTCGTTGCGATTTACTCCACTTTTTTACAGCGTGCGTACGATCAACTGATTCATGATGTAGCCCTGCAAAATTTGCCCGTGCTCTTCGCCATTGATCGAGCGGGCATCGTAGGTGCTGATGGGCCTACCCATCAGGGTGCATTCGATATTGCCTTTCTACGCTGCATTCCTAACATGATTGTGATGGTTCCCAGTGATGAAAATGAGTGCAGACAAATGCTTTATACGGGTCATTTAGCCGATAAACCGGCGGCGGTACGTTATCCTCGCGGTGCTGGCAAAAAGGTGTCGGTTAGTAGTCAGATGACGGCGCTCACTATCGGCCAGTCAGCGATGGTGCGTCGAGGCCATAAAGTAGCAATTCTCAATTTCGGAACCCTGTTGCCGTTTGCAGAAGACGCCGCAGAATCACTCGACGCTACCCTGGTCGATATGCGCTTTGTAAAGCCACTGGATGAAGATGCTGTGACGAAAGCCACTGAGCATCACGATTTGATCGTGACGCTGGAGGATGGCTGCATCATGGGCGGTGCGGGTAGCGCTGTCTCCGAATTCATTCATCAGCAGAGCCTGGCAACGAAAGTGCTGCATATAGGGTTACCTGACGCATTTATCTTACAGGGCACCCAACAGGAAATGTATGCTGAGCTGGGACTGGATAGCAATGGGATTATCGCTAAAATCACCCAGGCGCTATCGAGCCAATAAGCTTGAGGCGCTGAGTTTCAAAAAATGGAATTTACCTGTCAGGCTTAACCAAAAGTGGAGCTCGAAACATACTAATGAAGCGGACCTGATGGCCGACTCACACTTTCTTTTATCAGTAGCCTTTGACACCACTTAGAATACAGCAGGCCATATCCAGTTTATGGCCTGTAAACTCAAACAAGCCATCGCACCGGCAATCAAATCGTCCAACATAATGCCTGTACCGCCGTGTAATCGCTTATCGATTATGTCTATTGGCCAGGGCTTAAGGATATCGAAAAGTCGAAATAAGACGAAGCCCACCACGATATTGGGCAGCGTTAATGGAATAAATAGAAACGTTACAAACATTCCCGCTACTTCGTCCCACACGATAGAGCCGTGATCGTGAACCTGCATGTCGTTTGCAGTTTTACCACAAATATATATGCCGACAAAACTCACTAAAAACGTGAGTGATGAAAACTGCCATATATCCAGCTCAAGACAAAGAAACAATAACGGTATCGCGGCCAGCGACCCAAACGTACCAGGCATCATTGGAATAAGGCCGCTGCCGAATCCCAACGCAAAGAAGTGAACTGGATTTAGTAGAGAAACGCGCTGACGATATTCAGGCTGCATCGTCTCTACTACATATTTCCTTAAAACTCATGCAAATATCCACCCTTCTCAGGCACCGCAAAGGGAACATCATTAAGTTTTAATTCTAATTTATTCGCTTGCCCGGTTATCTGACCAATACAGGTTGCTTTAACATTTGTACTGGAGAGGGAGGTTTCTAAAATACCCTTGTGTTCTTCATTGACAGTAAATAACAATTCATAATCATCACCTGCGGTCAATGCATACTGAATAGCCTGTTCACGCCCTACACAAGACACCAAAGCCTCTGATAAGGGTAACTTGTCAACATGCACCATGGCACCACACTTGGATGCTCGCAAGATATGCTGTAAATCGGCCACTAAACCATCGGAAACATCGATACAGGCATTGGCAATCCGTCGAATTGCGGTTCCAGCAGCGACTCTGGGGCTAGGAAAAAGGTGCTTGTTAACTAAAAAATCACGTTGCGTGAAATCAGCGTTCAACTTACCTTGCAGTATATCCAGACCAGCCCCCGCATCTCCGAGTGAGCCTGTAGCATAAATCCAGTCTCCGGGTTTTGCTGCACTACGCGTCAGCGCGTTGTTCGGGGGAATGAATCCCTGAGCCGTGATAGTTAGCGAGAGCGGCCCTTTTACCGTATCACCACCAATGAGTTGAACCGAATAATACTGAGTAAGTTCGTACAAACCGGCGGCAAATTCTTCGAGCCAGGCATCATTGAATTCAGGCAAAGAAAGGGAAAGAGAGATCCACGCAGGTTCTGCGCCCATCGCCGCCAAATCACTTAAATTTACTGCTACTGCTTTATAGGCCACTGAGCGTGCGGGCGTATCTTCAAGAAAGTGAACCCCCGAAATCAGGGTATCAGTGGTGATGGCAAGTTGCTGGTTTGGCGCTAATGATGTGACAGCACAGTCATCACCGATACCGATGATGACGTCTTTGCGCTGATGCCCTCCATCGGCAAAATAGCGCCCAATTAAATCAAATTCTTTCACAGGGAATAACCGCGTATGTTTTTTTTGGTTAGAATACGCCCACAAGCACGACTGTGATCAGTTGCGCTCATGCTCACGTAATTTACGGACTGCTTTATCAAGTGCGCCGTTAATAAACTTGTGGCTTTCTTCTGCACCAAAGTCTTTTGCCAGTTCAATCGCCTCATTAATAATAACGCGATAAGGTACGTCCATGCGATGAACCAGCTCGTAGGTTGCCAGACGAAGTACCGCTTTCTCTACAGGATCCAGCTCTTCAGGCAAGCGGCCTAGATAGGGACGGATGGCAAGATCAAGTTCATCAGCATGTGCCACGACACCGCGTAGCAGTGCCTGAAAGTATGCCATATCGACTTTTTGCATATCGTTACTTGTAGCTAATGCAAGTTCAACTTGCTCAACTGGATTCTTGCTCATTTGCCATGAATAGATGCCTTGCAAGGCAATTTCACGGGCTTTATGTCGTGCAGAAACTTTCACTCAATTCGCCTTAAAGATCGTTTATAGAAGCCAGTACATTTACCATTTCAAGCGCACTTAGCGCGGCTTCAGATCCTTTGTTACCCGCTTTCGTTCCAGCGCGTTCAATTGCCTGCTCGATAGAATCTGTGGTGATTACACCAAAGGCTACCGGTACGCCTGATTCCATCGCAACCTGAGCCAGGCCCTTGTTACATTCACCTGCGACAAAATCGAAATGAGGGGTACCACCACGAATGACAGCGCCCAACGCAATGATTGCGTCAAACTGACCTTTTTCAGCCAGCTTTTTTGCCGCTACAGGTAACTCGTAAGCGCCAGGCACGCGCACCAGCGTGATATCATCATCGCCCACCTCGCCTTGCCGCTCTAGCGTATCCAGCGCACCTTCAAGTAGGCTTTCAACAATAAAACTATTAAAGCGTGAAACAACGATTGCGAATTTTTTGCCAGTGGCTCTGAAGTTGCCTTCGATTACCTGCATGATTTCATTCCTATAAAAAAACGGCGCGCAGTATAGCACAGTTTATCGGCAGAGATACGAAATGATCCCTAAGTTTAATCGTGGATATATTCTACAACTTCCAGACCAAATCCGGACAATGCGTGATATTTAATTGGCTTACTTAATAACCGCATTTTCTTAACACCCAGTGTAGCAAGGATTTGGCTACCCACTCCAACTGTACGGGACGAACCTTTCCACTCTGCTCCGGCATCCTGCTCACCGCGATCGACCGCAGCAAAACGCTTAACCTGACTTTCCAGATTTTCTTCTTTCCCTAACACCACCAGAATGCCACCCTCATCGCCAATTCGCGTCATGGCCTGCGGCAGTGTCATCGAACGGTTGATTGCACGCGTGGAACCCAGCAAGTCGCTCAGAGTGTTGTGTAAATGAACTCTCACCAACGTCGGCTCGTCTTCACTAATCGGCCCTTTTTTCAACGCAAAATGAATCTGGTTGTCAATGACGTCTTTAAATGTGTGAAGCTCGAACTCACCATATGCTGTGGGCAGTTTACATTCTGCGACCTTCTCAATGGTGGTTTCATTTAAATTGCGATACTCAATCAGATCGGCAATCGTACCAATCTTTAAATTATGTTTTTGCGCAAACTTTTCTAATTCTGGTCGACGGGCCATGGTGCCGTCTTCATTTAGAATTTCAACAATAACAGCTGCGGGCTCACACCCTGCCAGTCGCGCTAAATCGACGCCCGCTTCAGTGTGCCCTGCTCGGTTTAAAACGCCGCCCTCTTTGGCGATAAGCGGGAAAATATGGCCTGGTTGCACGATATCGGTTGATTCTGCACGAGGGTGAACTGCTGCCAGAATGGTGGTAGCACGATCCGCTGCGGAAATTCCCGTTGAAACCCCACGTGCCGCTTCAATGGACACGGTAAAATTGGTGGTAAACTGAGCTTCATTTTTGTCGACCATCAGCGGTAACTTCAGACGTTTGCACCGTTCTGTGGTCATAGGCAAGCAGACTAATCCACGTGCATGCGTGACCATGAAGTTGATCGCTTCTGCATTAACGTATTCAGCAGCCATGATAAGATCGCCTTCGTTTTCCCGATCTTCGTCATCCATCAGGATAACCATCTTACCCTGTCTGATATCATCTATTATTTCTGCGGTTGTATTTAAAGCCATAAATTTACTTTTCGTTATCTTCTATCTTTGTAATGTGTAGGGTACTTTTTACTTTTCACTTTTCACTTTTTACTTTTTACTTTTTACTTTTTATTACTTGTTACTTCTTCAAGAAGCCATGTTCAGCGAGGAAGGTCATACTGATCCCCTCCTCCTTCGGTTGCGCCGCCTTCTCACCAAGCAGTAAGCGCTCCAGGTAGCGCGCGACCAAGTCCACTTCCAGATTCACTTTCGAGCCGACGCGATACTCGCCAATTACCGTTTCTTTGAGGGTATGCGGGATTATCCAAAGCATAAACTCCGCGCCATTAACCTCATTCACCGTTAAGCTGACGCCATCAACAGTAATACTGCCTTTGTGCGCAATATATTTAGCCAACTCATCAGGTGCTTTTACCCATATTTCAATATAGTCTTTGTGCTCATTTATTTTGCTGACATGGCCCACACCATCAACGTGGCCGGATACAATATGCCCACCAAAACGGTCCATCGGTCGCATTGCCAGTTCAAGATTAACGCGAGACCCTGCTTTGTATTCAGCAAATCCGGTATGTTTGATGGTTTCAGCGGATACATCAGCCTGATAACTGATGTCATCAAAATTAACCACCGTGAGACATACGCCGTTGGTTGCGATGCTATCGCCCAATTTAACATCGGTCATTTGCAGTCCGGCTGACTTTACCGTCAAACGGATATCTGAACCTTTATTTTCCAACGCACTAATGGTTCCAAGTGCCTGAATTATTCCAGTAAACATATTCTTCGCTTTAGTCGTGAAGTTAATTAAGCTTTTACGCTGAACGTCATTTTGGTATCACTGCCCACTTGCCGCGATTGTGCTAGCGTCAGCGAATATGCCTGACTCAAGTCACTGAAATCAGGCAAGGTCATCATCGAAACCGCTTTATCTCCCAAAATGAGGGGCGCCTGGTATACAATCAGCTCATCCACCAGACCCGCTTGCAGTAGCGCGCCCGCTAAGCCGGGACCCGCTTCCACCCAAACATGGTTCATTTGTCGCTTGCCCAGCTCATTAACTAATGTTGCCAGACAGACTTTTTCGTTGTAGGCCGGTAGGCGCATTATTTCATTGCCATCGAGCTGTAACGCTTGATTGGTGGTCGCAATGACAGTTGTGTGGCTGTCATTCAGTAGCTGCGAATCTACCGGTATTACGCCCTTAGAATCTATCACCACACGCACAGGCTGTCGCACGTTTGGCAAGGGATATTGTTGAATTTTGGCTTCTTCCGGGCGCACCAGCAAGCTTGGATCGTCATTAATTACGGTACCCGACCCGGTCAGCACCGCGCAGCTTTGGGCGCGATGACGATGTACATCACTTCTGGCTTCGGGCCCGGTAATCCACTGGCTTTTGCCATTGGCAAGCGCAACCTTGCCGTCCAGACTTACGGCGAGTTTTACAGTAATAAAAGGCTTGCCTTGCACCATCCGCTTTATGAAGCCTTTATTAAGTTCTGCCGCCTGAGCGGCCATTACATCCGATACAACTTCAATACCTGCCTGCTGTAGTTTTGCAATGCCATTGCCACTAACCAGCGGGTTGGGATCGGTCATGGCGATGACCACTTTTTTTATGCCGGCGTTTATCAACGCATCTGCGCAGGGCGGGGTTTTACCAAAATGGCTGCAAGGCTCTAACGTAACGTAAGCGGTGGCCCCGTGCGCCTTTTCTGCTGCCTGTTCGAGCGCATGTACTTCGGCGTGCGGCGCACCTGCTTTGAGATGATAGCCACTGCCAACACACGCTTGTTTATCATCGACAATAACACAACCTACGTTAGGATTTGGGGAAGTGGTAAATCTGCCCTTGCGCGCCAGATTGATCGCTTGCCCCATCCAGAAATAGTCTTGCGAAAGGGTGGAATCAGCAGCGAGTTTCATGATACTAGTCATTCAGCTTGGCAATTTCTTCACCAAACTCTTTAATATCTTCAAACGAACGATACACCGAGGCGAACCTGACGTACGCCACCTTATCCAGTTCTTTAAGTGCATTCATGATCAGGTTACCTAAAAACTGACTGGAAACCTCTCGCTCCCCGGTCGCTCTAAGCTGCGATTTAATTGATAAAATACATTGTTCGACTTTCTCCGTGCTGACCGGGCGCTTTTCCAGTGCACGTTGCAAACCCGCACGTAGCTTATCTTCGTTGAAGGGTTCCCGTGAACCATCACGTTTTATCACTCTTGGCATGACCAGCTCTGCATTTTCAAACGTAGTGAAACGTTCATGGCAATCGAGACATTCGCGACGACGTCGAACCTGCTGACCTTCGGCCACCAGTCTGGAATCGATTACTTTGGTTTCTTGAGCAGAACAGAATGGGCAAAACATAATGGATCTCGAAAAATGCTACCTCAGCTTGAGGTAGCATCTAATTAATAATTCAGGCTAAGCGTAAACAGGGTGCGCTTTACACAGCTTAACAACATCTTGCTTAATGCGCTCAATCACAGATTCATCACCCATGTTATCCAACACATCGCACATCCAGTTAGCCACCTGCTTTGATTCTTCTTCTTTAAAACCTCGACGGGTGATCGCTGGACTTCCAATGCGCAAGCCACTGGTCACGAAAGGTGATCGTGGATCGTTAGGTACAGAGTTCTTGTTAACTGTGATGTTCGCACGTCCCAGCGCAGCATCTGCATCTTTACCAGTGATATCTTTATCAATCAGGTCAAGTAAGAACAGATGGTTCTGCGTCCCATTGGAAACAATTTTATAACCACGTTGCTGCATGACCTCGACCATGGATTTGGCATTTTTCACAACCTGCTGCTGATACTCTTTAAACTCAGGTTGTAGCGCTTCTTTAAATGCCACCGCTTTGGCCGCAATAACATGGCATAAGGGTCCGCCTTGATTGCCAGGAAACACAGAGCTGTTTAACTTCTTATAAATTGTCTCATCACCACATGCAGACAGGATCAAGCCACTACGCGGACCTGCTAATGTTTTGTGTGTGGTAGTAGTAACAACGTGCGCGTGGGGTAACGGGTTAGGATAAACCCCTGCCGCAATCAAACCTGCCACGTGCGCCATGTCAACCAACAAGTAGGCACCCACGCTGTCGGCAATTTCGCGAAAACGCTGCCAGTTAACGACCCCCGAATAGGCAGAGAAGCCACCGATGATCATTTTTGGCTTGTGCTCATTCGCCAGCGCCTGAACCTGCTCGTAATCGATTTCGCCAGTGGCATGGTCCAGGCCATACTGCACAGCATTGTACGTTTTACCGGAAAAATTGACATGAGAGCCATGAGTTAAATGGCCGCCTTCAGAGAGGCTCATGCCCAATACCGTGTCACCTGCATCCAGCAATGCCATAAATGCCGCAGAGTTGGCTTGCGAGCCTGAGTGCGGCTGCACATTTGCGTATTCGGCACCAAATAATTGTTTTGCTCGGTCAATTGCCAGTTGCTCAACCACATCCACGTGCTCGCAACCGCCATAATAACGTTTGCCAGGATAACCTTCGGCATACTTGTTTGTCAGTTGTGAACCCTGCGCTTCCATTACACGAGGACTGCAATAGTTTTCTGATGCGATAAGCTCGATATGATGTTCCTGACGCTCATTTTCTTTAGCAATGGCGTCTGCCAATTCAGGATCGAAATCAGCAATAGTCAGTTCACGACGTAACATGACGACTCCTTAATACGTTAGAAGGCATAAATTGAACGCCTATTCTATTCATTTTACCCCGCATGTATACCGATTTGTGGTCGAATCAGGGGATCCGTTGCGAATTGCTTATGAGTTTTCACGATAAGCTATTTATCTGTCTCTGGATTACGTTGGCTTTCCAGCTTTTTAACGCGGTCAAACAGCGTATCAATCTGGCGCATTCTGACTGTCGTCTTGCGCCAATCGCGATTCGCCATGGCTGGCTGCCCCGAGGAGTATACGCCAGGTTCGGTGATATCACTGACCACCATCGAGAATCCCGTGATCTGCACATTGTCGCAGATAGAAATATGGCCATTAATGCCAACACCACCGCCGATCACAACCCCTTTGCCCACCAATACACTTCCCGCCAGCGCACTCGTGCCACAAATACAGCTATTGTCACCCACGATACAGTTATGACCAATATGCACTTGATCATCAATGATTACATTCTGTCCAATCACAGTATTTTCCAGCGCACCCCGGTCAATAGTCACCGATGCCCCTATCTGGGTGTCATCGCCAATCTCAACCGAACCAGTTTGCGGTATGGCTAACCATTTACCTTTATCGTTGGCATAACCAAAACCATCTGCGCCAATCACTGTTTGACTATGCACAACCACGCGCTCTCCCAGCGTGACACTATGGTAAAGGGTGACATTAGGGTGTAGAACGCCTTCTGCTCCAATACTGACAGCTTCTCCTACTACCGTATTCGCCCCAATAACCACGTTATCACCAATAACGGCGTGCTTGCCGATAACTACATTAGGACCCATCGCAACATTCGCACCAATGGTGGCACTTTCATCGATATGGGCAGAAGCATGAATGTTGGTAGCGAGTTTGGGCGTAGTATCAAAAACCTGTGCAATTTTAGCGAAAGCGGCATGGGGATTTGGGTGCACAATGGCGGGTAAGTCTGCCACATCGATAAATTTTTCCGGAAGAATAACCGCCCCGGCATTGGTGGTTGCCAGCTGTGATTTATATTTTACGTTGGTTAAAAACGAGATGTCTCTGGCAGTCGCTCCCTCTAATGTTCCGACTCCAAAAATCATAACGTCAGCGTGCCCTTTTACTTGCCCACCGGCAATATCGGCAAGTTCAGATAATGAATAACTTTTTTTGGTCTGAGACATCAAGCAACTTCCTTCTGTTTATTAAGTGCCATATGGTACTGCAATTCCCTTCAGTCGTCCCGTTTTGTTACTAAAAAACGACGCTTCATCAGGGTTAAGGTTAAAATTTAACCAGTTGGTCAGGTTAATCGGGGATCCCTCTGGAAGCTAACCGGTATAACCTATTACAATGCACCTTTATTTTGGCAAGGACACCTTATGTCACAATACGTTTATTCAATGCACCGGGTCGGGAAAATTGTTCCGCCTAATCGACATATTCTTAAAGATATATCACTGAGTTTCTTTCCTGGCGCCAAAATTGGCGTATTAGGCTTAAACGGCGCGGGTAAATCTACCCTGCTCCGCATCATGGCTGGCGTGGATACTGATATTGAGGGTGAAGCACGTGCCCAACCCGGTATCAATATAGGCTACCTGCCGCAGGAACCTAAACTGGACGAATCGAAAGATGTGCGCGGAAATATTGAAGAGGCGGTTGCTGATGTAGCCCATGCACTGAAGCGTCTTGATGAGGTTTATGCTGCTTATGCCGAGGCCGATGCCGACTTTGACGCGCTGGCAAAAGAGCAAGGTGAACTGGAAGCCATTATTCAAGCGAAAGATGGCCATAATCTGGAAAACGCATTAGAACGCGCAGCCGATGCATTGCGTCTGCCGCCATGGGATGCAGACGTCAGTAAGCTTTCAGGGGGTGAGCGACGTCGCGTTGCTTTATGTCGCCTGCTTTTGGAAAAGCCGGATATGTTGCTGTTGGACGAACCAACCAACCATTTGGATGCCGAGTCTGTCGCCTGGTTGGAGCGATTTTTACATGACTACGAAGGCACAGTCGTGGCCATTACCCACGACCGTTATTTTCTGGATAACGTTGCAGGCTGGATTTTAGAACTTGACCGTGGGCATGGTATTCCCTGGGAAGGCAACTATTCTTCCTGGCTGGAGCAAAAAGAAAAACGACTTGAGCAGGAAGAAAAAACCGAAACTGCGCGTCAGAAATCGATCAAGCAGGAACTTGAATGGGTTCGCACTAATCCCAAGGGGCGTCAGGCCAAAAGCAAAGCGCGGATGTCGCGTTTTGAAGAAATGTCTACGGGTGACTATCAGAAGCGTAATGAAACCAATGAGTTATTTATTCCGCCAGGTGAACGATTGGGCGATAAAGTCATTGACATTGAAGGCTTGAAAAAATCGTACGGTGATCGCGTGCTTATTGATGATATGACCTTTTCAGTGCCAAAAGGCGCTATAGTCGGCATTATAGGTCCAAACGGTGCCGGTAAATCGACCTTGTTTAGAATGCTCACCGATCAGGAGCAACCCGATGCCGGTAGTATCGACGTAGGTGAAACAGTGCAAATCGCTAGTGTCGACCAGTTCCGCGACCATATGAACGGCAAAAATACCGTTTGGAAAGAAATATCTGATGATCAGGATATTATTCGCATCGGCAATTTCGAAATTAATAGTCGCGCCTATTGCAGTCGTTTTAACTTCAAGGGTACTGACCAGCAGAAATTTATCAAAGACTTGTCAGGGGGAGAGCGCAATCGTGTCCACCTGGCGAAACTGCTTAAGGCTGGCGGCAATGTACTGTTACTGGATGAGCCCACCAACGACCTGGACGTGGAAACATTACGTGCGTTGGAAAATGCGTTATTAGAATTTCCTGGCTGCGCCATGGTTATTTCGCACGACCGCTGGTTCCTCGACCGCGTTGCCACGCATATCTTAGATTATCGCGATGAAGGTAAAATCAATTTCTTCGAAGGTAACTACAACGACTATGAAAGCTGGCTTAAAGCAACTTATGGGCAGGATGTAGTTGAGCCTCACCGCTTGAAATACAAGCGCATGAGTAAGTAGCGAATGAGACTATTCGCCGCGTTTAAATAAGAAAGAACGCCGAGACGTGCCTACGTCCCGGCGTTTTTTTATTCGTTACCCGAGGTTTGATGCCTGACCATTTCTTCCAACGCCACACCAGGGTCCTCTTCGCCGCAGACAGAAGAGTCTTCAGGACTGGAGGCTTCCGCATCCTGATCAGATAATATGTCGTGTTCCTCTTCAGCTGTTGGCGACTGTTTTTTTGAACTCATAACCACCCCATTAACTCTAATGTAAAAATTAGTACGTGTGAGTACCTAATTAGGTTGATTTTCAATTATCTGTTGTAATACAAATGACAGTGGATGGAAAAATCGGGTAAGCAAATGACAGATAAACGTCAATATCAACGAATTACGCTGGGGGCATCAGGAAGTCTCAGTCATCAAAATGTAAGTGTACCCGTTGAAGTAATGGATATTTCATTGCAGGGTTTACGCTTGAAAGTTAACGAAAAAACGATAGAAGCGTTACCTTTCGATAGCCATGAACCTTACATTATTAAGTTCCACGCTAACAACGACAGTCCACCAATATGTGCACATCTGCAGCAACTTTATCGCTTTAATCATCCTCGAATTGGAGACACGTTGATTGGCTGCAAGCTGGATCATATTGATATTGAAGATCTCGCTGCCCTGAGACGATTAATTCAATTAAACAGTGAAGATAATCGACTCAGCGAACAAGATCTGGATGCGCTGATAGAGGGTATCCTTACTAAACCCTAGAGTGGCATTACATAATTGCTTCTAGCGCATCTGTGAGCTGTGCAGCGGCAATAACGGTCATTCCAGCAATTGGCTGTTTCGGTGCATTGGCTTTTGGCACAATCGCACGTTTAAAGCCATGCTTAGCCGCTTCACTGATCCGCTCTGTACCATTAGGCACGGGTCGAATCTCCCCGGCAAGACCAACTTCCCCAAAAATGATCATGTCACGCGGCAACGGACGATTACGAAAACTTGAAATAATCGCCAGCAGCAAGGCAAGATCGGCACTGGTTTCGGCCACCTTAACCCCACCAACAACGTTAACAAACACATCCTGATCGTTCATTTGTACATCACCGTGGCGGTGTAATACGGCGAGCAACATCGATAACCGGTTTTGCTCAAGCCCTACCGCAACCCGCCTGGGGTTGGCCATTTGGGAATAGTCTACCAGCGCCTGAATTTCGACCAGCAAAGGACGCGTGCCTTCCCAGACCACCATGACGCTGGAGCCGGGCGACTGATTTTCTCCCCGACTCAAAAATATCGCAGAAGGATTATTCACTTCTCTCAGACCTTTTTCGGTCATACCGAAAACGCCAAGTTCATTGACCGCCCCGAAGCGGTTTTTATTGCTTCGCAAGGTGCGAAAGCGTCCGTCACTTTCGCCCTCCAGCATCATTGAGCAGTCAATACAGTGTTCCAGTACTTTCGGCCCTGCCAGATTACCATCCTTAGTGACATGCCCTACGATGAACATGGCGATATGGTGCTGCTTGGCAAAGCGCGTCAGGTAAGCAGCCGACTCTCTGACTTGCGAGACACTGCCGGGTGCTGACTGGACATCGCTGACGTGCATGACCTGAATTGAGTCAATTACCATGATGGCAGGATTATGCGCCCTGGCCAGCTCACAAATGGTCTCAACATTGGTTTCTGCCAGCATCATTAATTTATCATCCGGCAAAGCTAGCCGTTTCGCACGCATTGCAACTTGTTGCAATGATTCCTCACCGGTGACATAAAGCGCGCTTTTTTCTTTCGCCAGATGACACATCACCTGAAGTAACAAGGTACTTTTACCCGCCCCCGGCGAACCGCCTATCAATATGGCGGAACCTGGCACAATGCCCCCCCCCAATACGCGGTCCAGTTCGCGAAAGCCGGAGGCAAAGCGGGGCAAGGCTTCAAGGTCAATGGTATTTAATAACTCGACCTTTGCCTGGGTTTGTCCTGCATAGCCAGACGTGGCACCACGCACGGCAGTTTTTGCGGAACTCACAACAAATTCGCTGATCGTGTTCCACGCTTTACATTCATTGCACTGGCCCTGCCAGCGAGGGAACTCTGCACCACACTCGGTGCATACGTAAGCGGTTTTGCGTTTTGCCATAAACGGGTTTTCAGTTTGTGAATTTCGGAGTATTCTACATGTTTGGGATTATCGGTGTACACTGGACAGTCGATAGGCGATTGATAAGTGAACTTTTTTCACCCAGTAATGAATAGATCAATATCAGATAAATCGTTGTTTTGCCGATAAGAGTTTATCTTTAATAATAATTACTAAAGTAAGTGGTATCTTATGAGTCAAGACCTGCAACAGTACGCAGATATAATCGAACAACTTAAGCCGATGGTGAACAGCCCTCAGTTCGATCAGGTGTTGCAGGAACTTACTTCTTCTCTTCCCCGAGAAAAGCGCTTCATCATCAAAATGGAACTAAAGCGACTGGCACGAAAGTGTGTCCGTTCTATTGATCTCAGAGGTCAGGTCTCGGGCGAGTGTCAGCTCTACGAACACGGCGGAATTAAGCATTATCTGGATGATGTTGCGATTGAAACTTTCGAACGTCACCTGAGGGTATTTGGTGAGTATTGTTTTGGCGTGTATGAAGCCGTCCAACAGACCGACAATAACTTCAAAGTGATGCGAGGACGGGCTGAGTCAGGTGAAATTGCCGACGCTTCAAACGATAGCGAAAATAGACTGGCGTCCTCAATGGAGCGATACAATGTGCCGGTGGTAAACCTGCTCACTTATGCGCAACGCCAGCACGAACGGATGAATTACGCAGTCGCTATCGAAGTAGTAAAGGAAGATTTCACTCAGTACCGGGGCAACAGTGTTGATATCTCAGCGGATGGTATACGGGTAAAGTTGAGTAAAGAAACCCAATTAGTTAAGGGCGATCGCGTAAGCGTCCATTTTCGCGGACTTGAAGAGGAGTTTGCGTTAGATAAGAGAAACGGAATAGTTTACAACGTCCTCACTACTGCGAAAAAAAAGGACAACGTTTATGTGGCCTTACGACGGGCGAAAGAGTTTCCCAATGCAGCCTTTGATAAGTTTTTAGAGAATTTTATTCACGGTAACAAACGCCGTTATAAAGTGAATTTAAACAATACCATTGAAGCGGTACAGAACAAGTCACTAGAGCAATACTTTTCGCCGCGTAGCCCCGCACTACCGGTTTTTCTGGATGTTGTTGAAAATAGAATTATTCCCCGTTTTGCCATGCTCAATGAAGTTAATCGGGAAATTATCGATTACTGGAGTGACGAGCAAGATGCGCTAAAACTCGGTTATCTGATTAACAGCAGCCGACTGGAAAATTTGCTGCAAAAACCAAAAAATCAGCGCGAAATGTTCGTGTATAGCTTCACTCATTTACAGAACGATAAAGTTTACTATTATTCTGCCTCAACCGGTGAATTGGCAGCAAAAGACGTGCTGAAAAATGCGTTCCTGGGTTTTGGTTCCCGCAAAGCCAGTTGGCGGGTGTTTAAGTTATCATTGTGCGATATGTCTCCAGACCAGGCTCATGCACCTCTCTCTATCCCTGATAGTGTCGGCACCAAAATTAAGAAACAGAATAATCCGCCGTCTGCTCGGTTAATGTCACGGTTGAAAAATCTTCGCCATATTGTTCACGTTACGGATGTAACCTCAGAAGATGGTCAACAGGTTTACAACAAATACAAATTCAATCGCAATAGTTTAAGTCATCTCCGCGTGTTTGGGCACGCGCGTAATAAACCCATGGCGGAAATAAAAGGGTTTCGCTATCGATTTCACGAGCAGCGTCTGGAATCCAGATTTTTGTTGCGCTCAAATATTCGTTTGAGAAGCAAAATTGATGAACAGGAACTCACCGGGGTTAGCGAAGATATTTCAGTACATGGACTGAGAATTGAACTTAATGAAGAGTTTTCCGGTGAAATTGAGCATCAGGTAGAAATAGGTTTTCCTAAATTGCAGGAAAAGACAGCTAAGCATAACGTCATGGCGCTGCAATATCAGGTAGTGCATTACAACCTTGAGAAGAATATCCTGCATTTAAAAGCCGTCCCCGGTGAACCCGGTCAGGGCGCGCGTGCGTTTTTTGACGAATTGATTAAGAGCAACCGTTCATCACTTAAAAGTTATCCTGAAGAAGAAGAGGTTCCTGGAATTGGTCATGCACTGCGGTGTATAAACGCACGTAATGCCCCCTCTTTCGCATTTGTATTAAGCAAAGAGGGCGTGCGCTACGAGCCTGAGGGTGCCATCATCGGACATCAGGACAATCGCATTACCCAGTTAGCCTGTCACTTTGCAGAAAAAGACCAGGTTAATCTTGAGTTTATGTTTCGGGATCGCAAACTGGATTCGCCCTTCGTGCAGCAAGGGGTAAAGCAGGTAAGAGTAGAAAATAAACCCGTGCGACGAGAGCTTTTCATAGCATTTGACTCATCGCACAAAGAAAGCCGTATGGCCATCATTCCGCGTTTTGATAATCGCTTTGTCTCAGAGGAGATGAAGGAGAAATTTGTCCATGAAGCGCTTAATCGAGGCCAGTTTATCGCGATGAACGTGATGTTAGTCACCACCGGCAAACCAGACATGGAAATGCTGCAATCGGAATTCAACTATGTCAGTGTGTATGCCATCCACCGCGCCAAAGAGTTGGAAGAGAAGATGTGGAGTATCGTCGCCTGCTCGCACCTGGTCGACATAACTGATGAAGTGTTAATGCGTTACAACGTCGATCCGCAGGAAATTCAACGTAATCGTGCGTTGACACCGCAAATGAAAATTGGTGCAAGCGGAATCAAAGCATTACTTGAGCCTGAACGGGCTTAGCAGAACTGCTCACGCTGTATTTAGCAGCGTGAGCGACGTTAGCAGGAGTTCCATGTATTACGTTGACGTTTATGCGCTGAAAAAATACAGTAACGTTTGTAAGCCACCGAATCGAATTGCAGCGTCGGCCTGCTGTTCAACTATCGGTTTGGCATGAAAAGCGACACCCAACGCCGCAGCCTTCATCATAAGTAAATCATTTGCGCCATCGCCCATGGCAACAGTTTGTGCTGGTGGGATCTGCCATTGTTCAGCAAAATCGGTTACCGCGAACGCTTTAGCTTGCGCATCAACAATCTCACCTGTCACTTTTCCATTTAATTGTGCATTCTCACTTGCTAACACATTGGCTTTGACGGCATCGAATCCCAAACGCTGTTGCAGATAGTCGGCATAATAAGTGAAGCCCCCTGATGCCAGTACTATTTTCCAGCCCTTCGCTTTTAAGGTGTCTACAAGCGTGGTCAACCCCGGCATTAGTGGAATGCTGTTTTTAATCGTTTCCAGCTTAGCTTCCTCAACGCCTTTAAGACATTCCACGCGGGCAATTAAGGACGCTTTAAAATCCAGTTCGCCCCGCATAGCTTGCTCTGTTACCGCAGAGACTTTTTCTCCTACCCCTGCCAGTTTGGCAATTTCATCGATACATTCGATTTGAATGACGGTACTATCCATATCCATCACCAGTAAGCCCGGCTGCTGCAAGCTGGGTTGCTGGCGCTGAATGACCATGTCCACCCGATGATTGCTGGCGATGTCGGATAATGTGTCTGCAAGCTGGATTGAATTAATAATCTTTACATCAGCTTTTACAACACATTCACCAAAGCGCTCCGACAGGGAATGAAACTGAAACCGGTCAATGGTTAAACAGTTCGCCAGGGACTGCTGCACGTTGAACAGAATATCCAGGGTCAGGGCTTGCCCGATGATGGTCAGTATTTCGGTTTCATTGTTTTCATCAGCAGCCAGTACGAGATCACAATTTGAATGATTAAACTTCCATCCACGCGGATAAGTGTGTTTAAGTTGAAGCAACGATGCGTAACTATATGCATTTAAAGACAACGTTATACCCTGTCAGCAGAATTTTATAGTCGTTCATCCTACCTAAAGCCGGGACATCAGAAAACTCTCATCTGGTAATTACAGTTAATTTAATTGTAATATGCCAGTTAATTTAGTTCTTAGTGGACAGGTAGTTATATGACGATGGAACTCTCGGGGCAATCTTCTCCCGGGCATACCCTGACATCAAGTGTCGACGCCGCTGACAGACGTAATTTGCCCGCGGTTCGTCATAGTGGCTATAAAACCTTGAAACGTATTATCCATACGTTCAGCCTTTGTGCAGTCATCGCTTTACTTGTTTACTTTTTTTACCTGTATCAGCAGCACACGCGACAATGGGCAGAGTTTGAAGCAGGTCAAACAGGTACGTTGCTGGTTCACCAATATTCTATGCTGTTATCGCCTATTGTCGTCGAGAACAACAAAGAAGAATTAGCACGAGTGTTAGGTACACTCAATCATCACCCCGCCCTTATCAGCGCTGATGTATATGACCCGCGCGGTTTGTTACTCAGTTCTGAGGACAATAATCTACTGCTTTTAAAACAAGTAAACGCCGATGCCGAAAACTGGGTTGTGCATGTCGAAGATATTCGTAACGACACTGAACAGACTATCGGCTATTTGCGGCTAATTTTTGACGCACAGCGACTGCTGGAAATGTCGATCAGCTATGAAAAACGTCGATTAGAAATGATGTACCTGATGATGGTCGTAACGTTTCTCAGTGGCATTTATCTGGCGAGAAGCTTTTATAAAATAAGACCGATTTTAAGGCGACGTCTGTATCCGGATAATCAGTCTGCCTCATTTCCGTCCAAATTGAATAAACGCAAATAATTGGCCGTAGTTTTTGCGACGATGAGATTTTCATCAACACCCTTTAACGCTGTTAATACACTGACCACATCAGTAATAAAGGCAGGTTCGTTTCGCTGCCCCTGCCGTCCGTTCATAGGCATGTCGGGTGAGTCGGTTTCCAGCACTAAATGTTCAAGCGCGATTGATGAAACAGTTTGGCGGGTTTTACGCGCGCGGGGATAGGTGATAGTACCGCCTATTCCAAGCAAAAAGCCCATTTCAATATACTGCTGAGCGACTTGCTCACTGCCGGAAAAGGCATGAATGATCCCGCCGTGCTTGAAATTGCTACGTTTGAGCCCTTCAATCAATAAATGGTGCGTTTTGCGATGGTGCAGGATAACAGGCTTGTCGTACTGTTGCGCCAGTTCCAGCTGTGCTAAAAAAACTGACTGTTGTTTCTGCATCGGCGTTTCAACGGTCGCGTCTAATCCAATTTCACCAATGGCGACACAGGTACTACGATGACAATCGACCCAGTTTTCAAGCTTGTGGATGTCGTTGTCCTGCACGTCCGCAAGAAAATAAGGATGCAACCCAAAGGCCAGGTCACACTGAGGAAAGGATTGCTGGATATCAAGCTGACGGCGCCAGCCTTCGCGAGTCGTGCCAGGAATGAGAAAGCGCTCGACACCCGCAGCGCTGCTTTGCTTGAGTACGCCGCCCAAATCGGCTTCAAATTCAGCGAGATCCAGATGACAGTGGCTATCTATCATCACAAACCCTTTACGGCATCAACCGCTGTATTTGCCATTCACCGGATTCTGCCAAATTGTATTCGAAACGGTCATGCAAACGATTTTCGCCACCTTGCCAAAATTCAATCTGGTGTGGAACGACGCGAAAGCCGCCCCAGAAATCGGGTACCGGGATCTCACCGCTGGTAAATTTGGCTTTCAACTGACTGAATTGGGTCATCAGCAGTTCGCGCTTTGCAATCGGTTTACTTTGCTGTGAGGCCAATGCAGCAAGCTGGCTGTCTTTTGGGCGGGATAAAAAATAGCGGGCGTTTTCAGCCATACTCATTTTATGCGCGGTGCCACAAATACGAACCTGCCGCTCCATGAAAAACCAGGGGAAGTGAAGCGACACTTTAGGATTTTCAGCCAGTTCCTGCGCTTTTCGGCTGCCATAATTGGTATAAAAGACAAACCCGTCCGCAGTAACATCTTTTAATAATACAATACGCTGTGAAGGTTGTCCGTCAGCAGACACTGTCGCCACTGTCATTGCGGTGGGATCGGGAATACCGGCCTCAATCGTATCTTTTAACCAGCGTTCAAATAATGCAAAGGGCTCAGCAGTTAGTTGTGACTCATCAAGTGTGCGTAAACCATATTGCCGCCGGATATCTGAAATTGCCATCACTGCCCCCAGAAAGCGTAGTTATTAGTAAGTCAGTCGTCATTACCGTAGCCCAGTGAACGAAGCGCCCGTTCATCGTCGGCCCAGCCCTGCTTAACCTTGACCCAGAGCTCTAGAAATACCTTGGCCTCAAACAGGTTTTCCATATCTTTTCGCGCCTGTTCACCGATAGTCTTGATGTGCTGACCACCTTTGCCTATCACCATGCGCTTTTGCGACTCGCGCTCAACCAGAATCAAACCATTGATACGAAATACGCCATTATCAGCCAGCTTAAATTGCTCAATTTCTACTGTTGTAGAATAGGGAAGTTCATCACCAGTAAACCGCATCAATTTCTCACGAATGATTTCAGCTGCCATAAACCGACTGGAACGGTCGGTGATATAATCTTCAGGAAAATAAAACTCGCTTAATGGCAGTGTCTTTTGCACCAGTTCACGCAACGTATTGACCTGCCTGCCGAGCTTGGCACTAACCGGCACAATATTGTCAAAGTTGTGCTTCTGCGCCAGCACCTGAAGCTGCTCCATCAACTCGGACTTGTCTTTTACTTTATCGGTTTTATTAACAACCAAAAAGCAAGGCAAGCCCGACTGTTGGACTTTCTTGAGCACCATGTTGTCTTCGTCAGTCCAGCGCGTGCCTTCAACCACCATCAATATCAACCCCACTTCTGCAAGTGATGAAGTGGCTGCACGATTCATATAACGATTTATCGCACGTTTCTCATCACTATGAAGCCCAGGCGTGTCCACATAGATGGTCTGATGATCACCTTCCGTATCAATTCCTAATATTCTGTGGCGAGTAGTTTGCGGCTTGCGCGAAGTGATACTGACTTTCTGACCGAGTAAGTGATTAAGTAAGGTCGATTTACCCACGTTGGGGCGGCCGACGATAGCAACTAAACCACAATGGGTGGTGATATCTTCAGGTGTCATTTAGCAATTTCTCTAGGGTAACTTTGGCGGCTTCTTGCTCTGCTTTGCGTCTGCTCTCGCCCTGCGCTGATACGGGTTGGTCCAGGCCTATGGCAAGACAGCTTACTTCAAATGTCTGCGCATGATCTTTACCAGAAATGTTGGTCACTTCGTACGTCGGCAAAGGTAATTTGCGCGACTGTAAATATTCTTGCAAACGCGTTTTACTGTCCTTGGGATGGGCGTTGGGATCAAGCTTCTCGATACGTTCCTGCCATAACTTAAGAATGACTTCCTGCACCGTTTCCATACCGGCTTCTAAATAAATCGCGCCCAATATCGCTTCAACAGCATCAGCCAGGATAGAGCCGCGTCTGGAGCCACCGCTTTTCATTTCGCCTGGCCCCAGTTTAATAAGCTCACCCATTTTCGCTTCCCGCGCCAGCTCAGCTAAGGTGTCACCCTTCACCAGCGTTGAACGCATACGGGTTAATTTTCCTTCAGGCACTTTGGGGAATTTTTTGAACAGGGCTTCACCGATAACCATGCCCAAAACGGCGTCGCCAAGAAATTCGAGCCTTTCGTTATGTAATTTCGCCGCGCTGCGGTGAGTAAGAGCACGTTCCAGCATCGAGACGTCGTTGAATGTGTATCCCAACACTTTACTTAGATGGGCGTACTTATCAATGCCTTGCATCAGTCAATTCCACCAACACGGCTAAACCGAACTCCGGTTGGGATCCAGGACGGTAACCAGCTGTCTGGCGCGCGTTCAAACTCAAAGCTGATCCAGATTGCCACAGCTTCGCCCACCAGGTTTTCGTCTGGAACGAACCCCCAGAAACGGCTGTCACGACTATTGTCACGATTGTCGCCAAGCACGAAATACTGTCCCTCAGGCACGCGCCACTCATTGCTACGAGTGCCGGGCTGGGTGTAAAAGTGTGACGGATGCACATCGCGCATAGGATGGCGAAGTATATCGTGCGCTACATCACCCAGTTGTTCAGTGTAACGTAGCAACGGCGCCATATCCTGTACGAATTCGCCTCGTGATTTAAACTCAACATCTACCGGGCGTAACTTGCCACAGTTTTGTGTAGACGCGCCTTCACAGGCAGGCTTAATATAGACTTGTTTGTTGCGGTACACCACAGTGTCACCGGGTAACCCCACCACCCGTTTAATATAATCGATATTGGGTTCTTCTGGATATTTGAAAACAACGACATCGCCCCGCTCAGGGGTTCCGGTTTCAATCATTTTTTTGCGAAAGACCGGATCTTTAATACCATACGCGTACTTTTCAACCAGTATGAAATCCCCAACCAGTAACGTTGGCATCATCGAACCAGAAGGGATTTGAAAAGGCTCATACAGAAACGAGCGCAAGATCAGCACGAACGCAATGATGGGAAAAATCTGCTGGGCGGTGTCAACAATATACGGTAGTTCAGCCTTTTCCTCTGCATTAGCTGTCGAGCCTGCAATCGAAGCTCCCGTTGCAGTTGCTTTAGCTTTGCGCTTACTGGCAAAAAATAATGAATCTAACAACCAGATCAAGCCTGATGCGACGGTTAGAAAAACCAGAAATAAGGAAAAGTAATTCGCCATTATTTATTCACCTTCAATACTGCAAGGAACGCATCCTGCGGTAATTCTACGTTGCCTACCTGCTTCATACGCTTCTTACCTTCTTTTTGCTTTTGCAGTAGTTTTTTCTTACGACTGACGTCACCACCATAACACTTGGCAATAACGTTCTTACGCAATTGTTTGACTGTGCTTCGGGCAATGACGTGGTTACCAATTGCGGCTTGAATGGCAATATCAAACATTTGTCTGGGTATGAGTTCACGCAGCTTTTCAACCATGTCGCGACCGCGCGACTGTGAGTTTTCACGGTGAGTGATCAACGCCAGCGCATCCACCCGCTCACCATTGATCAAGATGTCCACCCGCACCATGTCAGAGGCCTGAAATTTCTTGAAGTTATAATCCAGTGATGCAAAGCCACGGCTGGTTGATTTTAAGCGGTCGAAGAAGTCCAGTACCACTTCAGCCATCGGCAGTTCGTAGGTGACTGCCACCTGTTTACCGTGGTAGGTCATATTGGTCTGCATACCGCGTTTCTCTACACACAGGGTAATGACGTTACCCAGATATTCCTGTGGCACCAGTATATGTGCTTCAACGATGGGCTCGTGGATTTCTTCAATATCATTCACAGCAGGCAGCTTGGACGGGTTATCAACCTGAACTGTTTCCCCCTTAGTAGTAACAACCTGGTAAATTACCGTTGGCGCTGTCGTAATCAGGTCAAGATCGTATTCGCGCTCCAGTCTTTCCTGAATAATTTCCATGTGCAACATGCCAAGAAAACCAATGCGGAAGCCAAAGCCCAATGCTGCCGAACTTTCCGGTTCAAAGAACAACGATGCATCATTCAAGCTCAATTTTTGCAGGGCATCACGAAAGTCTTCGTAATCATCTGAACTGATAGGAAAAACCCCTGCGTAAACCTGAGGTTTGACCTTTTTAAATCCCGGTAGCATTTTTTCTGCTGGTCGGCGCGCGTTGGTGATGGTATCGCCCACTGGCGCACCCAGAATATCTTTGATGCCGGCAATAACAAAACCCACTTCACCTGCACGCAAAATACCGGTTTCCAGAGCTTTAGGAGTGAATACCCCTACTTTGTCGACTTGATGTACCTGACCATTCGACATAATTTGAATGCGTTCCTTAACGTTCAGCTCACCTTCCATGATGCGAACCAATGAGACCACACCCTGATAATTATCAAACCAGGAATCAACGATAAGCGCGCGCAGCGGTTTTTCGCGATCCCCTTGCGGCGGGGGTATTTGCTTGACGATGACCTCAAGCACATCTTCAATACCTACACCAGTTTTTGCAGAACATCGCACAGCATCAATGGCATCGATACCGACAATATCCTCGATTTCTTCGGCCACTCTTTCCGGTTCAGCCTGCGGCAAATCGATCTTGTTTAAGATCGGCACCACTTCCATATTCATATCAATTGCGGTGTAACAATTTGCCAGCGTCTGCGCTTCTACGCCCTGCCCTGCATCTACTACCAGTAATGCCCCTTCGCAAGCGGCCAGTGAGCGCGAAACCTCATAGGTAAAGTCGACGTGTCCGGGAGTATCAATGAAGTTCAATTGATAGGTCTCACCATCCTTCGCGGTGTAATTCAAGGTCACGCTTTGTGCTTTAATTGTGATACCACGTTCACGTTCCAAATCCATTGAATCGAGTACCTGCTCCGCCATCTCCCGTTCGGATAATCCGCCACAATGCTGGATTAACCGATCTGACAACGTTGATTTACCATGATCGATGTGGGCAATAATACTGAAATTACGAATGTGCGACTGTTGCATAAAGCTAGAAATCACCTACAAAAGTTATTGAAAACTATCCTTTCACTTCTTACTCCTGAGAGATAAACCGTGATCAAAGGATGACGACACCAGCCGAATAAATCGATGGTGACACCCATTAAAAAAAGTCTGCGGATTTTACCTATTTATGAGGTGAAAAGCGAATAATACCCGCACCTGCGCTGCGAGAATGGGTACTATGCTGCAAATCGGTGTTAATACCTGTAAATAAGGCACTGCATAGAAGCCTCTTAAACACCTACGTTATATTGAACAGGTATCAGCTAAAATCGGAGGATGACAATATGACCGGCTGATACTTAGTGGAATCTTTTGACTTTAACCAGCGTGACGTTTGTACGAAGCCAACCAAAGTTACACTGGCACTGGCAAGCAATACCCACAGTTCACTGATCAAACCCAACGAGGGTAGTAATGAGCTAAAAACCAATGCACTGACCAAAAACACCCCTAAAGGTAAAAGATAAAGCCATGCTGAAGCGGCAAGAATACCTACCTCAGGGACACCTACTTTTACCACATCACCTACCTTGACGGCCATCGGCGTTTTAATCGTAAGCTGCTGCGCCCTGGGCGCCAGTGCTCTGGATACGACTCCGGTGCCACAATCGTCGCTGGCCTGGCAACCGTTACAGGTAGTTTTAATCGCGGCTTCCACCGTCACCCATTCGTCATTTACTGCGATCACGGTCGCATTTTCCACAATCATTTTCTACCATCACCCATTATTATCAGGTTGGTTCATGCTCAGTGAGGTAGCGATCGCATTGGCCGTGTTTAATGGGATTTCTCCCACAACAGTTACCTGCGCCTGACCGTCTGTCAACGTGAGAAAAGTATTTACTTCGTGTCGTAACACCATGTCTGCACCAATCGCATCATCTGCCATTTGTACATAAACTGAGACATCTACCAGCCCATCGCTGAACATTTTATATTCTACGATCTGTCCGGTGAGTGCCAGCCGTCGTATATCACGTTTTACTTCTTTCATTCCCCTCGGCATATAATCGACTTCCCAGTTGTGTTTTCTGGGTTGTGAAGGCGTTATCACCATTGGCTGTGGCAGGGTGGCCTGATTGACTCTGGCAAAGTATGCGTGCGGTTCTTTATGAATGTTTAGTGAAGTCACCTGAATCTGCTCAAGCAAATTACCATTGAGATCAAGCATGTTAAATTTCAATAACATACCACTGGCTTCATCCAACCATAGCTGGTAGCTAAAGCGGCTGTTATCCAGACTGACAATACGAATTTGTTGCGCTGGCCTGCCTGAAACCCGTGCCCGGCCAACTTTAATAAACTTGTATGATTTGGTCAGTGCCAGCGGATTGTAAAGAAGCTGGCTGGGGATAGGGCCATTAATTGATTCCGAATACAGGCTGTAAGGCGCAACATCAGGCTCAAACACACTTACCACATTATCCACGCGGATCAACTCTCTGCCTGGGCCGTTTTGTAAATTCAGCTGCTCTACTGTTGTGCCATTCTCCAGCACGCCATGACGCCACAGGTAAGGAATGGTTTCGCTACCCGCCCGACTTAAAATAAATGATACCTGATAGTTCAGTTCACGGGTAGCTTCAGTCAAGCGCGCGAGCCATTGTTTGGCGCTCAGGGTATTAGGCTCGTTACTCTCTTCTATTTCATCCTGTGCTGAAGGGTTAGCCTCATCATCACTGCTCGCGGTAACTTCAGTGTCTGCGTTTTCAGCAGCGTTGTCCTGCTGAGCAAATACATTCGACGAAAAGAGAAACAAACAGAAAATCAAAAGAAAGGCTGGCTGGTTAAATAAAACAGCCAGCTTGATGGAAGCTGGCCTGGTCAAACTACAAAATATACTCATTAAACTAAATACTAATGTTAGTTATCAATTCCCTGCTGTTCTTCTGCAGCAGCGCTTTGTTCTTCAGCCTGTTTGAGTTTAACCTGCTGCTCGTGATCTGCAATTAACGCGTTAATCTTACGCTTTTTCTCAAGCATTACCGCCATATCATCTCGCGGTATTGTCCGGGTCTGCTCTAAACTAACTGGTGCTAATCCACCTTGAGGACCGACCGTAGCAAACGTCGAGAAAGGTTCAGTTTGCGTAGGTTGATTACTGTACTGCACCCCAACGATAACTGCTGCAGCAACTGATGCTGCCACCGCAAACTGACCCGCTTGTTTAGCGAAAGGAACCACATTGCCCACCAATGGGATGCACTCCCACCGCGAACGCGGTGCCATTACCGTCGGTTCATCTGCCAATGCCGCGGCGACGCGGGCGGTCAAATCCAGCTGTGGCGCAACCGTTGCTTCTTTACGCAAGCCGCTACGGATCACATGGTAGCGTTGCCACTTTGCCTGAAGCGCAGGATCGTGCTTTATTGCATCGATGATCTCAGTCTGATTGAGCTCACCATCCATAAAAGCAGACAATTTTTCTTGCTGTTCGGTCATACATTTTTCCTGATCAAAGTTGATCAATTACCACGTTTACACTGATGTTAGGTTACCGGACTTTTAAAAAGTTCAATTTTCTAACAACGGTTGTATTACTTTATCGATCGCTTCCCTTGCTCTGAATATTCTTGAACGCACCGTTCCCACCGGACATTCCATCACACTGGCGATTTCTTCGTAACTCAAGCCTTCAATTTCGCGAAGTGTAATTGCCATACGTAAGTCTTCAGGCAATTTCTCCACCGCGCTAAACAAAGTGGCTTCAATTTCATCTGACAGCAGGCTTCGCTCAGGTGTCGACTGTTCTTTTAACGCATCACTACCTTCGTAATAGTCAGCTTCCTCTGCATCGACATCGCTCGCAGGAGGTTTTCGCCCCTGAGCAACTAAATAATTTTTCGCGCTGTTTACCGCTATACGATAAAGCCAGGTGTAAAATGCACTTTCACCGCGAAAATTGGGTAGTGCCTTATACGCCTTTATAAACGCATCCTGAGTAACATCCGCCACGTCACCGGTATTTTTCACATACCGTGACACCAAATGCATTACTTTATGCTGGTACCTTGTTACTAAAAGATTGAACGCGTTTTTATCTCCGCGCTGAACCTTTTCAACTAATTGTTGATCGGTTATTTGCTCGCTCATTCGAGCCAATTCTCCTTAACATCTACTTCTATACAGCTCATGCAAGCAATCAAGTAGACTTTGTGAATACGGAAAAGTTCGCAACTTTTTTAATTTTTGATCGAGAACCGAAGCTTACCCATTGTTTTTTGCGCTTCATCCATTAGACTTGCCGAACACTGTGGACGTTATTACCGCTAAAATACATGAATTCAACAACTTCTTCACTACCTTCTTCAAATCAAGCGATAGAACATCAGTGTGATGCGCTGATCATTGGTAGTGGTGCTGCCGGATTGAGCCTTGCGCTAAAGTTAGCTGATCACTGCCAGGTTATCGTATTAAGCAAAAGTGATCGCAACGAAGGCTCAACGCGCTATGCGCAAGGCGGTATTGCAGCAGTATTTGATGAGGCTGATTCGATTGAATCCCATGTAGCCGACACCCTAGACGCCGGAGCAGGCCTGTGCGATAAAGACGTGGTTACTTTCACTGCGAAAGAGGCAAAGAATGTCCTGGAGTGGCTGATAAATTTTGGCGTTCCCTTTGATACAGAAGAAAATAAAAGTGGAGAGAAGAAATACCATTTAACCCGCGAAGGCGGCCATAGCCACCGCCGGATACTTCATGCGGCCGATGCAACCGGCGAAGCCATTCAGACCACGCTAAACGATGCTGTCGCGGCGCACCCGAACATTCATTTTTTTGAACGTTATAATGCAATTGATTTAATTGCGTCGAAAAACACGGCAAAACATTGTAAGGGCGTGTACGTCTGGAACCGAAAGCGCGAACAGGTAGAAGTTATTCGCAGTCACTTTATCACATTAGCCACCGGCGGTGGCAGCAAGGTTTATCAGTACACTTCCAACCCTGACGTTTCCAGCGGAGATGGCATTGCGATGGCCTGGCGTGCCGGTTGTCGTGTTGCCAACATGGAATTTAATCAGTTTCATCCGACCTGCTTATATCACCCACAAGCCAGAAACTTTCTTATTTCAGAAGCATTACGCGGTGAAGGTGCACAATTGTGCCATGCAGACGGCACGCGCTTTATGCACAATTTCGACAAACGCGGCGATTTAGCACCGAGGGATATTGTGGCCCGCGCCATCGATTTTGAAATGAAACGTTTAGGTGCTGACTGTATGTATCTGGACATCAGCCATAAAAGTGCAGATTTTATTGTCAAACACTTTCCGAATATCTATCGTAAATGTCGCTCACTGGGCATTGATATTACTCGCGAGCCGATTCCTGTCGTGCCTGCCGCTCATTACAGCTGTGGCGGGGTCGTGACAGATCTGAATGCCCTTACCGATCTGGACAACGTTTATGCAATCGGTGAAGTGGCGTATACGGGGCTCCATGGCGCTAACCGAATGGCATCTAATTCATTGCTTGAGTGTGTGGTGTTTGCCAAAGCCGCAGCTGAACATATTCTTTCCCGTCTGCAGCACAAGACTACTGCCGAACCAATTGCGCCATGGGACGAAAGCCAGGTCAGTAACTCTGACGAAGAAGTCATTATTCAACATAACTGGCATGAACTGCGTCTATTTATGTGGGATTACGTGGGGATCGTGCGCACCAATAAGCGACTGGAACGCGCCTTGCGCCGCATTCAATTGTTGGAGCAAGAGATTCACGAGTATTATGCTCATTTTAAGGTGAGTAATAACCTGCTGGAGTTGCGAAATCTGGTGATGGTGGCCGAGCTTATTGTGCGCTGCGCCATGCAACGAAAAGAGAGTCGTGGCTTACATTTTAACGTTGACTATCCTGATACCCTTGCGCAGTCTTTACCTACTATTCTTACGCCATCAAAAAGCTTGATTCAGGAAGAGCCCGGAACCTTAAGTACGTAAGATGCTATCCTTATGTCCAGTAATCATGCCGTACAGAATAAAAAAAGCTCAGCCTCGGCTGAGCTTTTGAGATATTACAGGATAAACGATTGACCTGATTTAAGCGTAAACGTTGCCGAAAGGGTAACGGTATCGCCAGATAGCAGATCGACGTAGTCACCTTGTAGCGTCTCCGGTACCGAGAATGTGGTGTCAGCGCCAGGATTCAGGTTGACCAGCGTAAGTCGCGTCTGCTCTGCTTTCACGTTTTGAACCACCCATGCATCCTGATTGTCGACAGGGAAATAACGGATCTCATCGGGAAATTGCAGTGCACTTTGTTGATTGCGTATCTCGATCAGTTTTTTGTAATGGTTAAGCAGTGAGTCAGGATCAGCCGCCTGCGTAGCCACCGATGCATTTTTTTCTGTTCGTTGTGACTGCCAATAATTGCCCCACCACGGCTGGTGATTTTCAGCCCAGGGGAACCATTTTCCCTGATCAAGCCAGAATTCGCCCGTTGTGTTGAAACCGGCTGCATCATTATCTTCCCATTGCATGATGGCGCGGCGATACTGGTCGTCACCGGTGGCAAACTGTGACAAGCCAATTTCCTCTCCGTAATACAAATAAAGTGTGCCAGGTGTAGTCAGTAATAGAGTGGCCGCGAGCTTGGCTTTATCTTCATCTTCACCCAGTGTATGCATAAGACGATTTTGATCGTGGTTAGTCAAAAACGGCGAAAAGAACGACAATGGTGCCGTGGCCTTGCGACTTTTCAGGTTTTCCCACAAGGCGTCACGCGTATTATCAGATTCCCCCTCTTTTACTGAACCAAAATCCGCGCTGCGTTCACCACCAGAATTCAGGATACCACTGACCACATAGCCAAAGTCGAAGTCAAACGCTGAATCCAGCCCTTTGCCACCGTCATAGTACTTTCCGATAGTAGGCATGTCAGCCCACGCCTCTGCCACCAGCATTGCGTCCGGGTTGATGGATTTAACGTGCTGGGTAAATTGGGTCCAGTAGTCAATTGTGCCAGCTGTATCGGCCTGGTCGGCATCTTGCCCGTCTGCGCTTTCGTCTTCAACTGCGTATCTGACCGCATCAAGCCGGAAACCGTCCACACCTTTTTCTAACCAAAAGGTGGCGAGCTTGTTCATTTCTTCCACTACTTTGGGGTTGCGCAGGTTAACATCTGGCTGGCTGGCGCCAAACGCACCATAATAGTATTCTCCGCGCTGCTCATTCCAGTGCCACACTGCCTCAGGATTGTCTACGTCATCTTCCCAGGCTCTGCCCCAATGTTCAGGAATCTCCTTTTTCCAGATAAAATAGTCTTCGAACCCAGACTCTTTGGCCGCAGATTTTTTAAACCACTCATGGCCGTCAGAAATATGATTGATGACCAGATCGAGTATGACCTTGATACCATGCTTGTGCGATGCTTCGATAAATTCTTCGAAATCCTGCATGGTCCCGTAATCAGACTCAACCTGATAAAAATCCTGAAAATCGTAGCCATGATAGGAAGGAGCTTCGAAGACAGGGGTGAGCCAGATACCATTCACTCCCAACTCCTGCAGATAAGGAAGCTTTGCTGTCATTCCATCAAAATCGCCGCTGCCATCACCGTCCAGATCGTAAAAAGAACGGGGCCAGATTTCATAAAATATCGCGTTATCCCACCAATTCGGGTTTTGGTTTTTTAACTGAATGGTTTGAAAGGCGGTATCTGTTTCTGCATCGTTAGCTGGAACCCTGGGCTTACTTTGCTGCGAGCAGGACGCGACCAAAATGGACAATGCTAACAAAGAGGCTTTTTTCGGAAATGTTTTCATTATGAGCTCATCAATTATTTTTGTTAAACAGATGTTAGTTTAGTTAACGCTTATTCCCACCTATCGGTGAGTGAAAAGCAAGTCTATTGATGTTGAAAACGTATGCAATGCGTGAATTTTAAGCGCCGTTGTGCAAAGGTACTGTGCTACCAGCGCCGGTTATTAAGCTGTATCCAAAAAACGAGAGCAACGGATTCAGAGGTGCAACCTGCCCCTGATATGCGGTTCACTGCACTTACCATTTAATAGTGCAAACTGACTATCTGCGCTGTGCTGGCCTTGCATCAGCACACATTCTGCGGGTACTAATATGGGTTTTAAAAATTCGGCATGAAGTTCAACCGCCTCTGCAGCATGACGGTCATCGACCAGTTGACTGTAACACTTCGCCAAGCTCCACATGCCATGTGCAATCGCCTGCTTAAAGCCAAATAGTTTTGCACTGAAGGCCGATAAGTGAATAGGGTTGTAGTCGTACGACACTTTTGCATAGTCACGACCAATGCTATCTGCCACCTGCCACTGGGCAACGTGCTGATAGGTTTCCCAGAACGGCGGAAGATCGCCCTGCCCTTTATTTTTTTGCCTGCTTACGTGGGGTGCGTTAACGCGCATAAGGTATTCGCCTGTAGCCCGATAAATGCACTCGTCTCGTTGGTGTCCTTCAACAATCACTTCGATGACCCACCCTTTTGAATGGGTTTTTAACTGTCCGAGTTTTGCCGTAAGATTTACCATCACCTGAAGGTCAACCTGCGCACTTTGCCAGACCTGGTTACGGATATGCACCAATCCTAACAACGGAAAAGGATTGCGACGGTCCGCGAGACATTGCAACTGCAACGCAAAGGATTTCATCTGTAAGTAAAGTGGATGCAATCTGGTTGACGCTTTCCAGTCTACTAATGAGCAGTATCGCTGATAGTGGTCCGGGTCTATGAGTAACGCTTTGCTTAATTCGACCTTTTCAATTACCGGAGGTTTGAATTGAGTAAGACGTTGCTTGTCACCGCCTCGTATCATTGCACTGATTAGTTCTCTTATCATCCTTTATCCTGAGTTGCGTTGCGATGTCTTAATACGATCCGGCAGAGTCTTCGGTAATTTTGCTCGTCGCACTCACCTTTTAACAACCAGCGTGATTGTGCCGTTGTGCTGAAGCTGAGAAAGACCGCCAGGGGTGTCACACGTGACTTATCACTTAATATCTCTCTGCTACCTTCCACGGCTACCATGGCCTCCATGGTTTGTTGCCAGCTGCCATCCTCCCCTAATAAGTAGGTTTGCGAAGCCATACGCGGTTGTTGATACTGATGCCAGTAAAAAACAATACTTAATAGCCCTGCTATAATACTCAGGTACTCAACGGGCACCCATGAGTAGGTATTTTCAGACAGTGAATGCAGCACTGCCCATGCTGCAAACGTCGGTATCAACCACTGGTAATTGCGCCACGGTGAAGGCGAAATATCAACCCTGTACTTTGACGCGGTCAACAATGATTGACACCATCTCGGCCAGTTCAGGATCGCTGCACTTCTGGTGCCCCATAAACCAGGCAAACAGATCGGGATCGTCACTGGTCAGCAGACGTTCGAAAATAAGTTTTTGCTCATCTGTTAAATCATCAAAAGCCTCGTCCATAAAGGGTAAGAGCAATACATCTAATTCCAGCATTCCACGACGACAAGCCCATCGCATGCGTGCGACACGTTTTGCTTCTAACATTTTTCACATCACCATAGGTTCGATAGCAGGCACTATAGCATGCAGTGTCAGACCTGTTGACTGTCCTTTAATACTTTTTATCGCTTTTCCCTTGCTAAATGCGTTATCCACCCCATTATTTCACTACGTTTGTTTTTGCAGGATTATTCATGACCCAATGTGATCTAACTCAACTTGCCTCATTAGATGAGTTAGCTGATGAATTCAGTATTGAGCTCACGCAGCTTGGGATGATCAGCGTCAGCGGTGAGCAACGAAACGATTTCTTGCACAGCCAGTTAACTATCGATCTCAAACAGTTTTCAGCAGGAAAAGGCCGTTTCAGTGCACATTGCGACGCTAAGGGAAAAACCTGGTCCGTCATGCATGTAACTCGTTATGGTGAGCGGGTAATGCTGAGTCTGGCTGCATCAGCGTTGGCTGCCAGCCTGACCGAGTTAAAAAAATACGGTGTTTTTTCTAAAGTTGCGATTGAAGACGTCAGCCAGTCATTTACTCAGTTTGCCGCCCGCGGCGAGTCAGTCAATGCGTTTACAGCGACACACTTTGGTCTGGTTCCCACTGAAGAAGGACAGGTGATAGAAAATGAGTTGGGCATGGTCATGCGTGTTGCCAGGTTTTCCGATCTGCTGCATTTCAGTTTAACTGAAGCGGGTCGAGAACAATGGATGCAGTTTGCGAACGAAAGTAAACTCGCCTGCTATCCGCCTGCGGTTTATGACGCGTTAGCAGTTCAACATGGCATCCCCTGGGTTACAGAGGAAAACATAAGTCAGTTTGTACCTCAGATGATTAACCTGCAGGCGTTGGATGCCATTGACTTTAAAAAGGGCTGCTATATGGGTCAGGAAGTCATTGCCCGCACCCGTTATCTGGGTAAAAACAAGCGTGCTGCCATGATTTTCAAACTTGATGGCAGTCACAAAGTTAATCCTGCTGACCCCATTGAGTTACAATTAGGTGAGAACTGGCGCAAAGGTGGCGTTGTCGTGCGCAGCGCTGCATTGCCTGACGAAACATGGCTGCTTGCCGTTGTCGCAAATGATACTGAACACACAGCTAAGTTCAGGTTGAATGCCAACGCAAACATTACGTTTTCACCACAAGCGTTACCTTACCCTATCACAGATGACAGCGATAAGATGGTTAAACGCTGATCAGTGACTCTTTATCTTTTAATCTTACATTTTTAAACGACAGGAAATATTATGACAATAGCCTCTGGAAACGTAGTCACCCTTCACTATCAGGTTTCATCTGATGATGGCACGGTACTGGACTCGTCCAAGGATAAAAACCCGTTAACCGTATTATTGGGCCAGCGCTTTTTAATTGAAGGGCTTGAAGAAGCCCTGATGGGAAAAAACGAAGGCGATAAATTCAATGTCCACATCGAGCCAGAAAAAGGCTACGGTAAGCGTTCTGAACAATTAGTGCAGAAAGTACCACTTAATATGTTTGAAGGCGTTGACGTTGAAGTGGGTATGTCTTTTCGCGCCACCACCGAGCAAGGCGAGCAGTCTGTCATGATTGTAGAAAAAGGTGATGATTACGCTGTAGTAGACGGTAATCATCCACTCGCCGATGTGCCACTTAATTTTGACGTGGAAGTGGTCAAGATTCGCGAAGCGACTGAAGAAGAAAAAGCGCATGGACACGCCCATGGCGAAGATGGCTGCGGCCATTCGCATTAGACAATGGGGGGCTGCGCGCTTAGAGCAGCCCATCATTTATCCGACGTTAATTCCGGCCACACACATTTTTCATGTCTTACATTACGCTAACCGCTGATAGGCGTTTGTAAATTCCGGGACATTTGCGGATGCACCAATACCCTCATCATTAAGTGATTGCCGAACCTGATTAACACTTGCTGTGTCAACAAAATGAGTTGACGCATGGAATTTAAGATGATTTTCGTCATACACTAGCCCAAGCCGGGAGAACAAATCTGGCAATACGGCCTCTGGTTTAGACACCATCTCTTCGTAGCTGATTACCCCCAGTTCTGCGGGCGAATTTTCCAGCCAGCTGCGAATCAGCGTTTCTTCATTTTCAATCATCTGCTTAATGCTGTCAGGCGACCATGACCACCCCAGCCCCTGGCTGAAATAGGTTCTAAAAATCGACCACGCAGTATCAATTTCATTTCGCTTGATCCAGATCACTTCAGCTTCAGGAAAGATCTTCTGAATTAGTGGTAAATAGCGACCGTTGCTCAAACTCTTATCAGTAAAATAAGGTTTGTTGCCATTACGTTCACTGACTATTCTAAAATACTCGTTTCTAACCTGAGTGCTGACTTGCTCGGCAAGAATGTGCGAAACATCTTGCGCGTTAGAGATGAGCCGGCCCTGTAAAAATGGTTTGATTGCCATCTCCAACGCATTCACTTCACCAAGGGGCTTAACATTGGTATTCACCGCTAAAATTTGTTCCAACAGCGTGGTTCCAGAACGCGGGAGACCGACAATAAAAACAGGAGTGGGTCGCGTTACTGTATCTTCAGGCGCAGCTGGTACTGCTTCAAGCACTCGCTTTATCGCCTTGATGTCATTAACTAACGACTTGGCCTGATGCACATAGGGATCCTTTGCTGATGCCGTCGTCTTTTTCAATTCAGCACATCGAGAATATGACGCCAGAGCCTGAACGTAATTTTGCTTATCCCAGTAGTACTTACCCACGGCAGAAAAATAGCTGGCCTTCGCATCAATGGTTGCCTTAGCGCTGATTACTCTCTCTGCTTCACGTAATTTAGAAGCGAACGTTTCATCGTTTGCGAACGAATGCATTGCCGAAAGCGTTAACCAGCTTTCGCCGTGCTCTGGCTCGTTCTCAACGACCTGTCGTAGCAGCATCACAGCTTCTTCTTTATTACCCATCTGCGCACAGAGCGTCCCTTTGAGATGTTTAAGGCGGCAATTCCCTTCAAATCGTGGGTCTATTATCCGCAATCTCTCCTGTGCCTCATCCAGCGCACCGCAGGTAATCAAAGCAGTCACCGTATTTAACTGAAGTTTCAGGTCAGAATTAACCGGGACACTGTTCAAACAACGTAGTGCCGTTCTAAACGACGCAACGACAATGGCCAACCTGGCCACGCCATACCAGTTTTCGTTAAGCTGAATTTGTTCGGTAAACAGCTGTTCTATCCCTTGTTCCACCGCCAGTCGATCAAAGCGTTTAGCACTTGAGACTAAATTTTGTAAGATTGGATGCATAATCACTCAAAAAAAGACCCGGTCAAGCCGGGCCTTTGTTCTTCAGTTTACGATTAGAATGTAACTTCAACACTGAAACGCACGAATCTAGGCGTTTGGAATGAAGTTGCCAGCCCATATTCTGGATCTGATACACCAACATATTGACCCATATCGCCGAATCCTGCGAAACGTTCGTTAACTTCGTTTTCCTGCGTTGCCTTGTCATTGTTAAATACGTTGAACACGTCAGCACGGAAAGTTAAGTCTGCACTGTCCATTTCAATCAGGTATTTCGCACTTAAGTCAAGCGACCAGATGTTGTTGGTACGGCCTTCAGAACCCCGTGAAACAAGTTGACCATCCTTAACGAAAGATTCTGCTTCATAGTAAGAAGCGAACACGTCCGTTGGGTGGAAACCGAACGAGTTTTTAGGACGACCGGAATACCACTGGAAGTTGGTACCTAGAGTGAAATTCTCGAACACCTGATAAGCACCAGTTAACTTAACTGCGTGGCGTCTATCGTTTGGCAGGTCACCGTAACCACCATCCGTCAATCCGGGTTGGTCGAAGTTCGTTGTCAAACCTGAATCGTCCTGGTCATTATCTGAACGTACGAAACCTTCGTTGTTACCCCAGCTATGGCTCCACGTATAGGTAAAGCTCATCTGCCACACATCATCCCACGCACGGTCCACAGTGAAATCGACCGCCGCATATTGACGCTCTGCTTCAGGATAACCGAGCAAATCGGCAGGAATGGTGTAAGTATCAAACGGTACCGGACCATCGCCATCAGGATCGGTCGAGATGGTGACGTCGTTACCCGGGTTAGTCAACACGTAGTAATGGAAGCCACTACATAGCGTACAGGACTGACCTTCGAACTCACTTTCGATAAAGTCATTGAAGCCTTTATCAATTGCGATATCTTCCAGAGAGCTACCGAGGTCGCGATATGTCGCTTTTACACCGAAGCTCCAGGAATCATTAAGCACCTGTTGATAACCGAGGATAAATTCATCCTGGTACATTGGATCCAGATCCGCATTTACTGTTTCTGCGGTATTTTTCAGCGTGCCATCACTAAAAACAGTCAGACCACCTACTTTTTCACCCAACACTGGTGTGAAGTCAGCGTTGATATCAGTCACCTCATAAACCTGACGAGTATAAAGCTCATCACCGGCAAGACGGATATTGGTATTGGTCGCTACGGGTAAGAAGTAACGACCGTAGTTTGCAAATACTTTGCTGTCTCCATCACCAAAAACATCCCAGCTAAGACCTAAACGGGGTGCCCACTGATCTGATACATCAACAAATTTCTCGCCCGCTTTGTTGTAGTTTTCGAAGGTTTCATTTCGTAAACCAATACGTGCGGTGATGGTATCTGTAACAGTCCAGGTATCTTCAATGTAGTAAGCACTACTTTGCGTTTCAAAATCACCCTGGTTGATATAAAACTCTTCACGAACTAAACAGTCTGCATTATCAGGCTGATCCAGGTTATCCCCACAGTTCTCATAGCGATAAGCTACTCCGCCTGCTCGTTGGGTATTTTCGCTGGCTTCAAGATCTTCATCATCAATACCAAACGTTAACGTGTGATCAGCATTGACATACCATTCAACGTCAAAACGTAACGCGGTACGCTTATCTTCCTGAATACTCGGAGTGAATAGACCAAACGCACCAAATTCTACGCCAGTAAAGCGATCATACACTACAGGACGATCGCCTAATGGGTTAGCACCTTCGTTCAGATTGCTGTAGCTCGCTTTATTGACCGAGTATTGTGCACTCACAGTAACATCGTCAGTAACAATACCGGTATATTGCAGACCGAAAGTGCTGCCGCCTCTTTCCAGGGTATAATTACCCAAAGAAGCACCCACATTGTCTTCGTCAGGGCTGTACAGGAACTTCTCTGATTCCAGTTCTTCCGTATTGTCCCATGCAGTCAATTCAAGAATGTGATTGTCTGTGATGTACCAGTCAATTTTGGTACCAAGCAACGTATCATCACCTTCACGATCATAAAAAGTTGCTGTTTCAGCATAATCACGCTGTCTTTGTTTTTGGTTAACAATACCGAAGAAAAACAGTTTGTCTTCGATAAAGGCGCCACTTGCCCACACGTTAACGTTGGTTTCACCACGCTCGTCACGTTTGAAGACCTGATAGTATTCTGTGCCTGCTTCATCAATATCTGCTTGTGAAGTGCGGAATACATCTGGGCTTTTCGCTCTTAGTGATGAAGGTTCAAAGTAGGCGCTTGCGCCCCATTTGAATTCGTTGCTACCGCTTTTCGTGCGTGCGTTAACCACACCACCGGTGGAGCGACCAAATTCAGCTGAGTAACCGCCCGTCTTCACTTCAAACGACTCATACATTTCAAAGGGAAGTTCTGAGCCACCTAAACCGTTTCTGAAGTTAGTGACGTTGATACCGTTTACGTAGTAGACGTTTTCACCCACCGATGCGCCACCGAAGGAAGCCAGGTTACCGAAATCAGAGTCACCGGCTACCGTACCAGGAGCAAGTAATGCAATTGACGCGACATCACGCGGTACCGGAACTTTAGCGATGAAATCCTGGTCAACGTAAATTTGTGACTCACTTGAAGAAACATCTATCGCAGACATTCTTGCGCCGGTCACGGAAATACGCTCAACCGCACCTTCTTCCAGTGCAAGATCTAAGCTTGTTCTGCCGGTTGGACGAACACTAAATTGTTTTTCCTGAACTACGGCATAGCCATCTTTTTTAGCTTCAAGGCTGTAATTTCCAGGCGGAAGCAATGGAAATGTGTAACTTCCATCAGATCCCGTAGTAACGGTACGGGTTAAGCCTGTTTCTAAGTTTTTAATGGTTACTTCGACACCAGACAGAGCCTGGCCAGAAGATGAAGCAACTGAGGTACCAACGATGACACCCTTTGACTCTTGCGCAAATGCTGGCAATGCCACACCAAGTGATGCAGCTACAGCTAAAGCGGTGAGCTTTTTTCTATAGTTTATCATTCAAAATCCCTGGGTTTAAATGAGAGTGATCCCTGTGCAGAGTCACCTCTTTTATTTTTAAAGTTTACATGTTTACAGGATTAAATCCCGTGCCAACTAAATCACAGGATTAAATTTTAAGCAAGCAAAGTTTAGATCAATAAGTGTCAACAAATTGATATTAAAACGACATATAAAATAAGATGATGAGCTTAATTAAAACCAGTGATATTTCTTTGAGTTATACAATCTTATTAGACTATAGTCTAATGGTTATAAGTGTGTATAAAAATAAAACGAATTAAAGTGAAAAATTAAATTTTTGTGTTTTTTTTAAACTGCATTTTTGAGGCTATAAGTGGTGAAAATAAAAAAGAAGTGAATGTATAAATGGCTCAAAATATATACAAAGGCCTCGCTAATTCTTAAACAACGAGGCCTCAAAAAATTAAATTGCTTCTTCGTTTTGCTCCCCTGTACGAATGCGAATTGCACTGTCTAAGTTATAAACGAAAATTTTGCCATCACCAATTTTGCCGGTCTTTGCCGATTGTTCAATGGCTTCTACTGCCTGCTCCACCAGATCATCTGGTAACACCATTTCTATCTTGATTTTGGGTAAAAAATCCACCTGATATTCAGCGCCACGATAAAGCTCAGTATGACCTTTTTGGCGGCCGAAACCTTTGACTTCAGTCACTGTCATGCCAGCGATACCGACTTCGCCTAATGCTTCGCGAACATCGTCCATTTTGAACGGTTTGATTATAGCTTCTACTTTTTTCATGTTGCTCTACTCGTCGTAAATCGTAGGAATTGGAATGCGTTTATGTTGAGTACGCTGATATAGGTAAAGCAGTTTTTCAACTACCTCTTGTGAGACCTCTTTTCCCTCAAGAAAGTCATCTATTTGGTCATAACTTAACCCTAATGCATCTTCATCGGTCTTTTGCGGTGCCAGGGTCTCAAGATCCGCGGTAGGCGCTTTGTAAACCACCTTTTCAGGCGCGCCTAAGTAGGTAGCGATTGCGCGTACCTGACGCTTGTTCAAGCCAAACAATGGCGCCAAATCACACGCCCCATCCCCATACTTGGTGTAAAATCCGGTTATATTTTCTGCCGAATGATCAGTTCCCAGCACTAAGCCATCAACCATTCCTGCGATCTCATATTGAATTATCATTCGAGTGCGCGCCTTGACGTTACCTTTCACAAAGTCTTTCTTCGATTCTGCTGCAGGTAACAGGTCTTGCTCACCTAAAGCAGAGACCGTTTCAGTATGAATAGCATCAGCCCCGGGTTGCACGTTCACCTTAACGGTTCTGGCAGGCTTGATAAAGTCGATGGAGGCCATTGCGTCATCTTCATCAGCCTGCACATCATAGGGGAGGCGCACAGCAATAAACTGATACATTCCGCCGTGCTCATCATTTAACTCTTCTACCGCCAGTTGTGCCAACCGCCCGAGCAGACATGAGTCGATTCCACCACTTATACCCAACACCAAAGCGTGTAAACCAGACGTTTTCAACTGCTCCTTGATGAACTTGACCCTGCGGGCCACTTCAAATTTGACATCGATGACGGGCTGTACCCGCATCTCCTTAATAACCGCGTCTTTATGCATCATCATGTAACTCAATTTCTTAAATCAATATGTTGTAGGTTTAACTGACTGGTTGATCCTGCAAGTCTCTTTCGATAGCTTGATAGGCATACCTGCAATTTACTGACCATATCATACCTTTCGAACATGGTTATGCTCTCTTACTCTATGTAGGAAATAATTATACCCATACTTTCAGTAGATCGTTTACGATTATCAATAGCCAGCAAGGGGAGAACAAACAAGTTATGCAACGTCAAAAGGGGCTAACTCTGGTAGAAATGATGATCGCACTGGCGATTATGGCCATTTTGATCACAGTTGTCGCACCCAATGTGCAAACCATTTTGGTGCAAAATCGCATCGTAGCTGACATCAACAATTTGAGTGCAGCGATTAAACACGCCCGCTTTACCGCGGTTGACGAACAAACTGACGTCACTTTTTGCCCTACCTCAAATTACTCTTCTTGCTCTTCCAGTTGGGCTCTGGCCAAAATGGTTTTTATTGATAGCAACAATAACGGGCAGCGGGAAGACGAGGAAACCCTTATTGTCAGTGCAGATCCCTTAAGCTCGTCAAATAAGATCAGTGGTGCCACCGGTGCCGTGCTATTTTCAGCTAACGGGGGTACAGATTTGAATGCAACAGTGACCATCTGTCCTAATGATGGTGAAGTCAGTCTGGCATCAGCGCTAATTGTAACCCTATACGGACGGGTAACCACCGCCCAGGATAGCGACAACGACGGTGTAAAAGAAAACAACAGTGGTGGTGCACTTTCCTGCACTTAGTCCCAGCATTCTGCTGGCGCTCGCAAGAAGGCGTGATTCACACTCATGCTGGCACATTCCACCTCTGTTCCCTGTTTCGCTTCAGCTCGTAGCGTATAGGTAAACAGGCTGACATCCTCAATGAACACGTCAAAATCATCCAATTCAGGGTATTGCAATTCATCTGCACTGGCATAGACTCCATTGGCCAGCCTGAAGCGCTCTTGTAGAAGTTGTAGCTCCATTAACTGAAGCTGTGCTTGTTTAACTTTTTGTCGTTCATAGTAAGCCTGATAGGTGGGTGCTGCCAGCCCTGCCACGATAGCCGTTAACGCTAATACAACGGCAGATTCAAGCAACGTGTAGCCTTTATGTCTATTACCTTTCACTGCTATTTTCCTTTCTTTCGTACAGCTAAATTTTGCGTCGATTAAATGTAGAATGCGCTGACTCTACATAAAGTTATGCCGACAAACAGCTAGCGATCAGGACAGTTTTAGCAATGGAAAAGCAGGGTTACACATTGGTGCAGGTTATGGTTGTGGTGAGTATTATCAGTATACTCTTGACCGCTGGTATGCCCTCTTTCACTGACTTTCAGCAACGACAACATCTGCAACAAATTCTGCTTAACGCCCACCGCTTGTTTAACGAAGCCAGGCAGCTGGCGATTTTAAATAAAAACACCGTAACAGTTGTGGTGGAAGCCAGTGATAACTGGTGCATCGGTGCAACTAAAGAGGCGATGTGTGATTGTCACCAGGTTGCGTCCTGTTCGCTTAACGACAGACCCATGCAGGTAAGCGGCACTCATACGGGTATCAAACTCGCCGATACGCGTAAGCAGGCGATCGCGAAAGTCATGTTTGCGGGAGGCTACGGAACTGCGTATGGTTCCGCCACGACACTGACCTTTACCAGTAACATTGGGGTTGGCAAAGTGGTTATCAACAACTTGGGTAGGGTCAGACTATGTGCTGACAACAGCACGTCCATAGGACTTCCGCAATGCTGAAACCTGCACACGGATTTAGTTTGATTGAATTACTTATAACCATGGCAATGAGCGTCGCTTTGTTCGCGGGGGTAATAACGCTGACATCACAATTGCTCACCAGCCAACGACACCTTAGCGCCAGTTTGGAAGTTGAAAACGAACTCAGTCTGATTGAAGAAATTCTCACGAATGAAATTCGTCGAGCAGGTTACAACGAGCATGCCGTGGAGCTGTTTTTATCAAGGCAGCGCTCACCTTTTCTCCCTGCTATTACCCTGCGCGAAACTGGCGTAGAAGGTATTGCCGATTGTATTTTATTCAGTTACGACAAAAATAGAAACGGGATCCTGGACACGGGTATTCCAGATGAGCGGTACGGATTCAAATTACATGATAAGGCACTAGAAGTGAGACGAGACGGTGCCACTTGCGAACAAGGCGGTTGGCATGACCTGACCGATCCTCGAAGCGTTAAGGTCACTGACTTTGCCCTATCTCAATACATATCCCCTGCGGGAAGTCGCTTTTTATACATACACATAAAAGCCCATCACACACAATTTTCGCAGCTTCTGCACGAAAGAAAGCTGATATTTAAGGTAGAAAATGGATAAGCAATTAAACCAAAAAGGAATGACATTATTAGGCCCAGTGACGCTGTTGCTTTCGTTAGTCATAACGGCACTGCTGCTGTGCAATAAAATGCTACTTAGCGCATATGCGATAAAAACAGTGTCGCTTTTTGCGGATAAAACCGAAGATCTTGCGCACAACCGCTTGAATCGGTTACGCGCTGCGTTATTAAATACTGAAAATACGATTGCGATCGTGGCGGACGGTCAGCGCGTGATCGGTGAACAACGTGTGGAAATTAATGACATGTCGCTACCGCTGTTGAGTCTTGAAGGTCAGGCCAGGATGCACAACAGCGAACGGACCATTGTTGAGTCCGTTATTAAATCACCGCTCCTGTTAAATATTCCTTCGAGCCCACTTTCTATTTCTACCTTTCTTCCCCGCGACGCTAAGATTGAACTGGCATTACCGGAGCCGTTAGTCGCTTCTGGCAAATTCTTTAGTCTGTGGAGTGCTAAGTCAGTTTCGACTGAAACCAACCAACAGGTTAGTTGTATCTGGGACGACTTCATTCAGGGCGAATGCCAGTTATGGCCACTTTCATCAAGCGCACACCCGGGTAACGATTTTTTCATTGCAGATACACAGTTTCCCTCCGATTTAATCCGTTTTCTATTTGGCGTCGAGACGGCATCATTAGGTTTAATCGAAAATTATAGCGCAACACTGATTGAGAATTGCCATGCGCTTAATGAAGGTAGCAGTGGATTGTTTGTGGTCAGCACTGACTGCACAGTTGCAGCGCTTTCGGAGGTAGGCACGGTTACCAACCCCGTATTGGTGATTGCAAAAAATAACACCCTGAAGTTGGGCTCTGACGTGGTGTTTCATGGGCTGTATGTTGGACTATGCCTTGATTCGGCAATTTCTTACGACATCATCATGCATTCCAGCGCGTTTATCGATGGGGCCCTTATGACCAACTGTGCGGTCAGCAGCCAGTCCTCGATTCGAGTAAGTTATAACCCGTCATTACTTACTGCACTGCAGGGCATTGCGAAGTTACAGCAACTACACCGCATTCCTGGCTCATGGAGAGACTTTTGATATGCGTGAGGCAGGCTTTAATTATGTTGAATTGTCCATCACCAGCGCAGTAATTTCGGTGTCTGCACTGGGAATATTGTCGTTGATGGCAAACCTTACCACGTCAGTACAACAATTAAGCGTAATCAGTCAGGTTCGTTCTCAGGCCCAAAGCGAAATGACAAACGCATTGATTCAGTCATCGCACTTTAAATCGTGGCCAATGGTCGCTACAACCCTGGAAAAAAAGCCATCTGAATATTCAAAGGCGTTTACCAGCAAACAGAGCAAATTGACCGAGATTACTGTTACCAGCCGTCAGGAAGGTAAAGATTTTGTAATCAAGCACACCGTTACACTTACCACGCTTGCTGCTTCGCCGTTACCGGTTCACTCAATCTTTACGATAAATTTAGCCCATAAACCGGATTAAGTTCTACTAACAGGACCAGCAATATTCAGCGTCAGCCACTGCGCCATTATTATCTTTATCCCAGGCTTTGCGACCGTCACTGAAGTAAAATAGCGCGCCATCCCCAGCCACCGCAGAACCCGTTACCGGAGTCGCTTTAAGTTGAAACGCCAAGCTGTTAGCTTGTTCGATGGATAGCGTGTAGCGTTTGTTAGATACGGGTTCGCTGGCCGGGGAATGGGTGGCAAAAATCGCTGGTGCTCCCGTATTTGCACCACCACTGGCAGCGGCCTCATAGCTGAAGGTGCCACTGTGATGACGCTCCATTGCTGCTGCTAGCGACATTAGATCAGCTTGTGCCGCGCCCCGGTAGCTGCCGGTCATCACAGATTGATATGAGGGATAGGCAATTGCAGTAATGATGCCTACAATTGCGACCACAATCATCAACTCAATTAAGGTAAAGCCAGCCTGCGTGGATGTTAGTTTTTGACCCATGAATTATTCTCTCTCTGTTTCCGTTTTCCAGCTACCACGTTGAATACGTTCAAATTTTCCGTAAATGTTGCGCGCCAGGCAGGCAAAGTCAGATAGACACTCTTCCTGATTGCCATCTTCGTCTTCACTGATAACGGCCGAAACGCATTCTGTTCCCAGACAGACGACTGGTTTTACAATCTCTTCAATGAGGATTTTCGTTTCAGGCGCAATTCCGGTTTGTTTAAGTTGCGCATATCGATCTTTGGCATCCAGATTATTGTTTTGATTCAAATCATCGACCGCATTGCCATTAAACATATTGACCAGATACGCACGGCTATTTCCTGTCGGTGGGGCGCAGGCACTTTCACTGCTGCTCGCTGGCACGTAAGTAGTAAAGAATACTTTATAATCAATGATTAACGGCGAAGAAAGCACTTTTTCACCTTGGGTTGTAAGTCGAATGTACCACCCCGATTTAGACGCAAACAAATTGGCGGCCAACTCTCTTTCCGCCGCGTCGCTGCTGCTAAGCGCATGGTCAGTGGCATCGTATAGCGATGATTCGGTTACACCGGTTTCAAACACGTATAAGCCGTTTTCATCACGCTGAAATACGCCCTTGTCTTTGAGCAGGTAGAAGCGGTCATCAACCACTGTATCTAATGGTGAAGCGCGCCAGCCACTGCCAATCGCTACACCATAATAGTGTTCATCGGCCAGGGCAACTTCGGTGACATCAGCACCATAATAGAAATGACGGTTATTATCTTCGTCAGAACCACCAAAATCAGCAATTTTAGCGCCTTTGATAAAGTCACTGCCCGATTCGCCATTGTAGATGTCAAACCTGAACAGCTGTCCTCCCATATCTGCCATATACATATGATCAGCGAAGCCATCGTTATCCCGGTCAATAACCGAAATTCGACCTGGAACACTGTATTGCATATCTGTCAGATTGAGGTCTGCGTCGGCATTACTCGCCTCCCACAACACAGCGCCGGTATCTGCGTCTAAAATATACAGTGCATTACCCAGGTTATCTGATGCACGAACCGGCTTACTATCCTGTTCATCGTCATAGCCACCACCGATAATCATCACATTTTTTACCGTGCTGCCTATGCGTACTTTGGTAATAGTGGGTCGGGACCAGGTTTGACCTAACTTTTCCAGTCCGGTGGTGCCTCCTTTTACACTGAATACCAACTTCGGCGATAGCTTGCTGGACACATCGAAAACATAGTAATTACGGCCTCCACGGCGCATACCAAGGTATAAATAGGTTTTATCTCCTACTGTGCGTAACACCATATCGCCGTCCAGGCCATAAATATGGTTAAAACTGGAATTATCCTTATAAAAATCGTTTAAGTTACCCATCAACTCTTTAGGGATCACCGAGAAGTTTTCTTCGCCGGTATAGGCATCAAATGAATGCAGGAAACCGTGGTTGGTGGCAACAAATATAGCGGAGTCATTGGTACCATAGTTGACAATGACCGGCTGGGAATGAATCGGATCGCCCATTTGTAAACGCACATCGGTGGTATCGCCATCTCCATCGATATCACGTACGTCGACACCGCGCGTCCATTTTAAAACAGTCTCGCGTAATTCATCGGCATTTGCTTCTGCAGAAATAGCCAGATCATCGGTGGTGATCGCGTTGTTGGATTCGTGCACAGCATTTGCCGAACTGGCAATTGAGCCGGCGCCGGTAAAGAAATACATTTTGCGCGCACTGTTTAACAAGCTGGCAGCACCGCCTTCTCGCACGTCATTACCATCTTCCAGCACCGACCAGTAGCTGTGAGAGCCATCTGCGAAAAAGCCGGTCACGCTGTCAACCGCGTCCAGTCCGTTTTTATCCAGAATGCGATCACCGTCAATTTTATATTTTTTCAAATTACCGGGCCAAATCGTTCCTTCTGACGGTTTAAATAACGCGAAGTACAATTCATCGCGGTGTGTTAAGCGGTTTAACTGGTTCACTGCGACACCCGGTGAAACGAAAGTGGCGTTTACGTCTTTCACTGAGCGTAAAATGGTCTGAAACGCTGTAAGCAGTTCGGCGCTGTCATCGGCTTTGTAAAACCCGCCACCACTTTGAACCGCAAGCTGGTTCAGGAAATTATTCGCTGTAGTATTGGCAGCAAAACCAATAGTGTGCGTGATAATTCGCTTATCTATTGCCGACGTTTCCGCTTTACTCAAATTCTTCACTAAATCCAGGCCGCATTCTTCACCGCCTTCGCCGGTGCAATTATTAGCAAGTAGAGATTGGATCTTAGCAACACTGTGATTGTTATTCGCCTCCCCATCTGACAGAAGTACAATGTGGTTGTTTGTCTGACATTGTAAATCAGTTACCGGAGAGACGTAGGTCGCGCCGGCGGGAATGTATTCAGTGATACACGCGTTATCGCTTAAATTACTTTCCAGACACCCCGCAGCCCGCACTGGGTCGCCGCCGATGTAGGAGGCCCTATGGCTGACCCGTGTACTTCTTCTTACCGAGCTGCTCACATCCGACTGACCACGTGTAAGACCGTAATCCACATCCCTGCCACCATAGTAAAGTGCCGCTTCGTACAGCGTATCCACAATTGGTGTAAGACCATTGGCATTCAGCTCATCAACTTTACTGATAAGATGATCGCGCACAGTTGCTGACGCGCCAGGCGTTGCATTACCTTTATAACGAATAACCAATCGCGGCGCGCCAGAAGGTCGCCCCTTGTAGGTATAGGCACCTCGTACACCGGAGAAATCACTCAATACAAACGCCATTGCGTTTCCGGGTGTCCAGCCACCGCGGTCCACAATTTGCTGGACGATGGTCATCAGTTCCGGGGTTTGATAATCGTAGTTACGGAAAAAGGCAGGAACCGCCCATGAGATACCGGTAGTCTTAGGTAAGTTTCTTACCATGTAACGTTGGTGAGGGTGAAAATCGGCGACGTTATCCTGCGCCACACCGCGGATTTGCATCGAAGCGCTGTATCTCCAGTCCGTGTCATAGGCGGTAAACTCAAGATAGGCCTGTAATATTTCAGCGCCCTGTGGGATATTGATATTGTTAAAGCGAATGCCGATGTAGTCATTATATTCCGCATTAAACGTCAACTCTGTCCCGGTGGAATCATGACCATTTGATTTTTCTTCCACGTTGTCTTTGGTGGTTTCAACCTGGTAAACCGATTCTCCGGCAATACATCCGGTAGCAGTGGTCTCGTCGTAGGTCACCACCAGCTGCGGTGAACCACCCTCCCCCTGATCATAGGATTTCACCTTACGGCTACTACCACTGTCGGAGCTATTGCCGGTGATCAGAATACTCATTGCCTGACCACCACACCATGCCCCTTGATCCACTACTTCCTGCACTACGCTGCCCAGATCAGGGGTAGTAATGATCTCTTCACTTAATGGAAACACATTGTCAGAGTCCCACACGATTTCATTAGCGGTCTTGTTTCGCGATGACAGATTGTTCGAGGCATTGCTAAAGGCTGCGCTATCGCCGGTGAGTTCACCCCGAATGGCAAGGCGCGTAGCGGGAAAGTTCAAGCCGCCTGAGGTAAAGCGGATATAAGCACTGGTGATTGTTGCACCTTGAGGGATATTTAAGTTGGTAAAGCGCATGCCAGCAAGCACTTCACGGGTTCCATCACTTAACTTGATATTACTTGATGAAAGCGAGACGGAGCCATTAATCTCATGCGCATCATCGTTGCCGTTGGCAGTGGAGGTGATAATCTCGGGGCTGACTGCTTCATCAATACTTCTTACCGGAAATAGTACCGGCCCACCGTAATCTGAAAAACGCATTAACCCCGCATTGATATTTGTCGCTGTGCCTAATGCCTCTTTCAGCGCATTTTGCACGCGCAACATGCGTGACTCATTTCCATTATCCATACTACCCATACTGCCGGAGGTATCCATAATGAACAGTACATTGGGATTGTAGGTAACCGCGGAAGATGAGGTGCCCAGATAGATGTCCAGGTCATCCGCAACGGCGGACCAGCCAATACATCCCCAAAGCGAGACGGAAAGTATGATACGGGTTAAGTGCTTCATCACTCTCTCCAATTACTGCGATGCCGGGGCTAACACAGCGGCTGCTAACGAGTTAGCGACCACTGTGGCTTTTTCAGCGACTCTGCCACAGCCCCGGATAATAAATACGTGACAGTTAATATTACTGCCGCCAATTACATTGCTTGAACCACGACAAGCCTGCTCTCGCACAAACGCGGTGCGCGACCAGCTTTGTGTAGCCGGCTGATCCTGATAATTACCTTCGGCAACATGACGAGTTCCCGTGTTGAGGCCATTTGTCGTCATTCTGCGGTTGATCCAATCGGTCTGGTTAAAACAGCTTAGGGCATCCACCTCGGGATCAAAGGAGTTCCCCTGGCGTGCCTCCGAAAGCGGATCGAGCAAGGTCTCGTCTGCCAACAAGACTTCATCTTCCGATTCAAAAAATACGCCGGCAATGGCAGCTTCGGCCGCGTCAAATGCCATCCCGGTTTGTTGCATGGACATCGCCATTTTGGATTGCGACAAACTGCTGGATACTGCACTCACACCTAATATGGTGAGGGATAGTAAAACTAATAATGCAAAAACCAGAACGACACCCTGTTGCTTCATTGCGCGTTCCTCACAAAGTTCTTCATGTTTCTTAATGTCAGTGTTTTCGAAAACACTTGAAAATAATGGCTTTTATCTACCGTCACCGCAGTTTCATTTAATACTGCGTATTCAGGTGCGATGGTCTGCTGCACCTGCCCACGGTCACTTTTTAGTAATAACCCCAGCCGAATAGCAATGACGTGCTGGTTGTTCAGGCGCAATGCCGCCAGCTCGTCAGCAGTAACGTACCGGACCGCCTGCCCTTCAGAAACGGTGCTTTGAGCACTAACTCCATACTGGACCTGAAAACTTTCAATATTATCTAACAACACAACTGAAACCGGTGTGGTGGTAGCAACCTTTAGTCCTCGTAACACACGCCCATCATAGCCGGTACATTTCAACTGACTATTGGAAATGAAATAGTGATTTACCACGTGAAATTCGTCGTCCGCGGCATAGCCGTGTCGGCTTCCCGTGCAATCCATGCTGCCGAGAAGATTGATAACAAGTTCATCGTGTGCGCCAGAAATGCCTTGAGATGCGCCCAATGTCGCATTGTTGACGTAGTCACCTGCCAGCGCGACCGGTCGATTCTGGATCCAGCCAGCCTCAACAACTAAATCGGTACTGTTATCGACTCTGGCAGAAACCTGATCGTATCTTCCGGCCTGGATCAGCTCTCGGGACAGTCGCTGCATGATGAACCGACCTGATTCCTGTACCTGCGCAATAGCGTCATTTAATGAATTGGTGACTTTGCTACTAACCAGTGACTGAATAATTGCACCAGAGATAACCAGTCCAAGTACCAGCGAAATCATCAACTCAACTAATGAAAAACCACGCTGCTTCATAAGGTAATATCCTTAAATACACAGGCGAAACTATCTCCGTCAGCAGGGTTACAACGGTCATTCAGGGTATACTGTCTATTGGCACTGCTACTCACTGGCCATTGCAGCATAATTTGCACACGCGAGCCGGCACTGCAGACATCAGCGTCACCCGCTTTGTTATCCATGCAGGAGACGGATAATAATGTCTGTGGATTGGTCTGGACTGCTGAGCACGACAACGCCCAGCCATCATATTCAGCCATTTGAGATTCGTTGCATTCACCGTCTTCACAATTGGGTACATCGGCAGGGCGAGACAGGCAAAAACATTTGTAGGGATGGCTGCCACCAGTACAACTTAGGGTGGCAAAATTATAAGTGTCAGCGGAAAAATAATCGTTATGTACGACCAGCCCATCTCCCACCGTGGCGGCACGCGTGGCTGCGCGCAAGCGTTCGGCGACTTGTTGGGCGACTAATTCAGATTGTGTACGACTGATGGCATCTTTGTTGGCAAATGAGCCCACAAACTGCAGTGAAGCGACACCCAGCAAACCAATAGCCAGTATCACCAACGTGATAAGGATCTCGATTAAACCTACGCCTGACTGTCTGACACTTTGTGTCATTCGCACTCACCTAATAGACTATTAACACATGCTAATCCTATATCAGGATCAGGTTTTATAAAGTATCAACAGGTAAGGGTGTGTATTGATTTCAATTCGCGACACACGCCCAATCCACCATAATGTCTTTTCACCTGAGTAGGGATTGGAAGTGTCTGTTACAAAAAATGCGCGTTAAAAATGCTGGCGCTGATGATACTCTTAGCTTAGCTGACCTGGCGAATACGCAATTCTTTGGGCACCGCGAATTCGACATTTTCTTCGCGTCCCGAGCGCTCAGTCGCCTTGGTTGCTCCCCAGCTTAGCAGATGGTCCACTACCCCTTTTACCAACACCTCTGGGGCAGAAGCGCCTGCTGTTACCCCAACGTGTTGCACATTTTCAAGCCACTCACGCTGAATGCAATTCTTATCGGCAATCAGGTACGCCTGTGCACCTACTTTTTCGGCCAGTTCGCGCAAACGATTAGAGTTGGAGCTGTTCTGTGCCCCGACCACCAATAGAACTTCGCAATCCTGCGCGAGTTCTCTCACCGCATCCTGGCGATTTTGAGTAGCATAACAGATGTCATCTTTACGCGGCCCCTGTATGGCAGGAAAGCGCTCGCGTAAGGCATCAATAACATCGGCGGTGTCATCCACCGATAAGGTGGTTTGACTGCAATAATAGAGTTTTTCCGGATTCTTTACCGTTAGTCGGCCCACGTCTTCAATCGATTCCACCAGGTAAATGCCACCCGCGTCACTATTATACTGGCCCATGGTGCCTTCAACTTCTGGATGTCCGGCATGCCCTATCAGAATACATTCAGTTCCGGTTTTACTCGCGCGGGTCACTTCCATATGCACCTTTGTCACCAGAGGACAGGTTGCATCGAACACTTTCAGGCCCCGATTAGCCGCTTCATTTCTGACGGCCTGTGACACACCATGCGCAGAGAAAATCACAATACTGTCATCGGGAACTTCATTCAGCTCATCCACGAACACTGCACCGCGGGCTTTTAAGCCATCCACAACAAAGCGGTTATGTACCACTTCATGGCGAACGTAGATGGGGGGTTTAAACATTTCCAGCGCACGTTCAACAATTGTAATAGCACGGTCTACTCCGGCACAAAACCCACGGGGGTTGGCTAAATGAATTTGCATACTGATTGACCTTACTGTTGTGTTGCCAGTGGAATTATATCAATAATTTCCACATCAAATATCACTGTTTGTCCGGCAAGCGGGTGATTAAAATCAACCGTAACTGAGTCCCCCGCCAGACTGCGAATGATACCGGGGACTTCTGAACCATCAGGCTGCGCAAACGCCATGATCATCCCCTCCTCCAGCTTCATATCGCTGCTAAAGCGGGAACGATCCATATGATGGACATTATCCGGATTGGGCTGACCAAACGCATCGTTTGCGGTCAGGGTAAACGATTTGCGTTCGCCCTTACTCATACCTTTCAGGCAAGCTTCAAAGTTTGGTGTTAAACTGCCGTCACCCAACACCAGCTTTGCTGGCTTGTTGTTGACGCGGGTGCTGTCAGCAGCCGAGCCGTCTTCCAGTTTTAAGTCAAAGTGCATAATGACCTGGCAATTTTCTTCAACTTTCAGGTTTGCTTCAGTCATTTTTTACTCCGTTTGTCGCAGTGTCCGCAGGCTTTTGTTCCTGCGTGTCTTTATTAATAAACATATCGATAATTAATAGCCCAGCGCCAATAAAGATAGCACTGTCTGCAATATTAAATGCCGGCCAATGCCATTGACCCGCGTAAAAATCAAGAAAGTCGATTACGTAGCCATAAGCAATACGGTCGTACACGTTACCGACCGCGCCACCTAAAATGAATGAGAAGGCGACGGGCAACAATTTTTGCGATTTTGGCGACTGCTTTAGCCACCAGAAGATCACAATACTGACCACCACCGCAATCCCCGTAAAGAACCAACGCTGCCAACCACCCGCGTCACTTAAAAACGAAAACGCCGCGCCATAATTATGTACGTACGTTAAATTGAAGAATGGCAATACCTGAATTGACTGATACAGGTTCATTGAATCCCTAACCGCAATTTTAGTCCACTGATCCAGAATCAGCACAATCATGCTGATCCATAAAAATCGCAGACCGCTCTGGGTGATACTTTTAAGCATAATGGCGTTGCTCTCCTTCGCCATCTACGTTGGTAATACACCGGCCACATAAATCGGGATGCGCTTCATGTGTAGTAACGTCTTCTCGCACATGCCAGCAGCGCGAACACTTGCTGCCACCCGCTTTACGTACTTCAACGGCTAACCCTTCCACCTCGGTTTGTACCGCAGCGGGTGTTTTTTCATTTTCACTGAATACGTGTGCTTTCGATGTGATGAGGACAAAGCGCAACTCGTCTTCCAACTGCAGTAGCTTTTCCTTTAACCCGTCATTGGCATACAGGTGAATTTCCGCTTCCAGCGAGCCACCTAAGCGCCCTTCTTTACGCGCCTGCTCCATGGCCTGATTTACTGCATCTTTTACCTTAAGAATTTGATGCCAGTAATCGTCGTTTAACTTAGTCTCACCACTAAATGCGTCTAGCCCCTGATACCAGGTATGGGTGAACACAAATTCTTCTCGTTCACCTGGCATTTCCTGCCAGATTTCCTGTGCGGTAAAACTGGTTATCGGAGCCAACCATCTGACCAGCGCTTCAGCAATGTGGTACAAGGCCGTTTGACAGGAACGTCGGGCAACACTGTCTTGTTTTGCGGTGTACTGACGGTCTTTGATGACATCCAGATAGAAGCTACCTAGCTCAATCGAACAGAAGTGCATGAGCTTTTGCGTCACAACTAACAGATCATAACGCTCATAGGCATCAACAATTTCTTGTTGCAGCGCCTGTGCGCGCTGAACTATCCAACGATCCAGCGCTACCATCTCGTTAGCAGCAACCGCATGTTGTGAAGGTTCAAAACCATTCAGATTAGCCAATAAGAAACGCGCGGTATTGCGCAAACGGCGATACGAGTCGGCCGCGCGTTTGAGGATCTCGTCCGATACTGCAATTTCGCCACGGTAGTCTGTTGATGCCACCCACAAACGTAAAATGTCAGCGCCCAATTTATCGGTTACCTGCTGCGGAGCAACGACGTTACCCAACGACTTAGACATTTTCTTGCCATGTGCATCTACGGTGAATCCATGCGTCAGCACTTCTTTGTACGGGGCATGCCCATGCATTGCGGTTGAGGTCATTAACGATGACATAAACCAGCCTCGGTGCTGGTCTGAGCCTTCGAGATATAAATCAGCACTGGCCGGCAAATCATCACGACGGTCAACCACAAAATAATGTGTCACACCTGAGTCAAACCACACATCCAGGGTATCCAGTACCTTTTCGTAAGCATCGACCTCATCACCAAGCAGGATTTGGTCATCCATATCCCACCACGCCTGGATCCCTTTTTGCTCTACCTCAACAGCGACCTTTTCAATAATGTCGCTGGATTGCGGATGCAGTTCACCGGTCTGTTTATGTACAAACAATGGAATAGGGACGCCCCAGGTCCGTTGACGTGAAATACACCAGTCGGGACGCCCTTCAACCATTTTCTCGATGCGGTTTTGTCCCCATTCCGGGATCCACTCCGTACGTTTTATCTGCTCAAGTGACTGATAGCGCAGACCTTGTTTGTCCATGCTGATAAACCATTGCGGCGTCGCTCGGAAAATAATTGGCGTTTTGTGACGCCAGCAATGCGGGTAACTGTGTTCGTAGTTAATATTAAGTAACAATAATCCGCGCTCGGCCAGCGTCTCAATAATGGCTTTATTGGCTTTAAACACGAACTGGCCACCAAACAGCGGCGTGTTGTCTAAAAATACGCCGTTATTACCCACCGGGTTATACACTTCAATGTCATAGCTTTTACACACATTAAAGTCATCCACCCCGTGAGCAGGCGCAGTATGAACACAGCCAGTACCAGATTCGGTGGTAACGTGATCACCTAAAATTAATGGGACTTCGATACCTGCAAAAGGATGATGGACTCTACAGTTTTCCAGAGCTGAACCTACACAGCTGGCAATTTCTTTAAAATCACTGACACCGTAGCGTTGCACTGAACTTTCCATCAGTTCATGTGCCAACACCACCCACTCTCCAGAGTCGACCAGCTCCACCAATGAATAGGTTAATTCAGGATGCAGACTGATAGCGCGGTTGGCCGGTAACGTCCATGGGGTGGTGGTCCAAATCACCACACTTGCATTGTGTTTTTCCAGTTGTTTGGTGGTCACCCCAAAAGCAGCGGCAATGGCTTCAACATCAGCCACGGGAAATTTAACGTCAATTGCTGGAGAGGTTTTATCTTTATATTCCACTTCAGCTTCGGCTAATGCAGAGCCGCAATCTGTGCACCAATGCACTGGCTTGAAGCCTTTTTCAAGGTGGCCTGAGCCGACAATTTTACCTAACGCACGAATGATGTCTGCCTCAGATTTAAAATCCATGGTCTTGTATGGATTATCCCAATCACCAAACACACCCAGTCGTTTAAAATCTGCCATCTGGCCATCGATTTGCTTTTGCGCGTAGTCACGACATTTTTGACGAAATTCCGCCGCGGTTACCTTATTGCCAGGCTTACCTACTTTCTTTTCAACCACCAGTTCGATGGGCAATCCGTGACAATCCCAACCAGGTACATAAGGCGCGTCAAAATCAGACAAGGTTTTTGATTTAACAATAATATCTTTAAGAATTTTGTTTACAGCATGACCGATATGGATATCGCCATTCGCGTAGGGAGGGCCATCGTGCAAAATAAAGGGTTTTTTACCTGCTTTAGCTTCACGAATGGCGTTATACAATTTTTTTTGCTGCCACTGCTCAATCATTTTAGGTTCGCGTTGCGCCAGATTTCCACGCATTGGAAACGGCGTTTCAGGTAAATTAAGTGTTGCTTTGTAATCACTCATAAAGATTTTCTTTCCCACTATTCTTTTCGTGGCTTGGACTAAATTAAATGGTTAATGCAATTCGGGCAGCATCAGCGTCTAGCTGAATCTGCTCTTTTAATGCTTCAAACGAAGCGAATTTTTTCTCGTCTCTCAACTTCGCCACCGGATAAACAACAATTGGCTGACCATATAACGATCCGTTAAAGTCAAACAAATGCACTTCTAAAAGTGTGCGGGAACCAGAAACGGTAGGACGGCTGCCCACATTAGCAACCCCCTGATACATTTGCTTATTGACGCCTACTCGCACTGCGAACACACCATGAACCGGAGTATTGCAACGATTCATAAACACATTTGCCGTTGGGAAACCGATAGTGCGCCCTTTCTTATCGCCGTGAACGACTTTCCCACGCACCGCAAACGGCCTGCCCAGCATTTCTTCTGCCAGGGCAAAATCACCGACATCCAGCGCTTCGCGAATGGCGGTAGAACTAATACGACAATTATGCATGCGAAAGCTACGCGTACTGGCAACGGCAAAGCCGTCACGTTTGCCGGCTTCTAGCAGCATATTAAAGTCGCCCTGCCGGCCTTTGCCGAAGCGAAAATCATCACCCACTACTAAAAATTTTACGCCGAGGCGCTCAACCAGCAAATCATGCACAAACGATTGCGCCGACTGACTGGCAAATTGTCGATTAAAGCGAACACACAATAATCTATCTACCCCTAGCGCACGCAACATTTCATATTTATCACGCAAAACACTGATGCGAGCAGGCGCATGCTCAGGGTTAAACACTTCTTCGGGCTGCGGTTCAAACACCATCACGGTTGCCGGTAGCGCCATTTCACGTGCCTTGCGGATCACATTAGACAACACGGCCTGATGCCCCCGATGTACGCCATCAAATTTACCAATGGTTAGCACACACCCCTGATGATGGGGGCGAATATTATGTAATCCCCGAATAAGTTCCACTGCGCGTTACTGACTGCCGATTTTGATGATGAAATAAAACTCGCGATTATAAACGAGACGCGCCACATTACCAATCACCGATTGCATTTCGCTTAGTAACTTGCAGATCGAAAATGCCTGATTCGTGTGCCCAGCAGCAACATCACCGCGGCAAACGTGACTAATGCCAGGACAATGGTCAGCGAAACATGCCAGATTTGTTCTGCCAAAGATAACGAATTAAAAACAACATCCATATTGAACCAGATTATGGCAGCTGCCATACACGCGCTGGCAACTATAATACGTAGTAGAAAGTTGCGGGTGACCGTACTGATTTTAAATACATTTTGTTGCTGCAGCGTGAAGTAAAGCAACCCCGCGTTCATGGTGGCGGATAAACTGGTTGCAATGGCCAGGCCCACATAACCGTAGGGAATAGCGAAAATTAAGTTAAATACCATGTTGGCAACCATGCACCAGATACCGTATTTAACGGGTGTTTTTAAATCCTGACGGGAATAGAACCCGGGGGCCAGCACTTTCACCAACATAAAACTGAGCAATCCAAACGAATATGCAGTCAACGAATACGATGCCATTCTGGCTGTTTCTGCGGTAAACGCACCACGTTGAAAGATCACCGTAAGAATTTCTTCTGCCATCACCCCCAGTCCTACTGCTGCAGGGAGCCCAAGTAAGCACACCATTCGTACTGCCCAGTCCATATTGGCGCTGAACGCTTTTAGATCGTTGCCCACATGATTTTTTGACAAGGTGGGGAGAATGACAGTGGCGATGGCAATACCAAATAGCCCAAGCGGAAACTCCAATAAGCGGTCGGAGTAATACAACCAACTTATCGAGCCTGTCATCAGAAAGCTGGCAATGAAGGTATCGAAGAGCAAATTTATCTGACCTACTGACACGCCAAAAAGCGCCGGAATCATCAGCTTTCTGACTTTCAGTACGTTCGGGTCGTGCCACCCCCATTTGGGTTTGACTAACAGCCCGGCCCGGTACAAAAAAGGCAATTGAAAGCTCAGTTGCAGGATTCCGCCAGCGAATACGCCCCAAGCCAGCGCAAACGCAGGTTGTTCAAGCCCGGGTGCGATATATATGGCGCACAAAATAATTGCCACATTCAGCAGCACTGGTGTAAACGAGGCAACAGCGAATTTATTTAAGGTATTTAAGATCGCCCCAGCCAGACCCGTTAGCGACACGAAGGCCAGGTAAGGAAAGGTGATTTTGAGCATCAGCGAAGCCAGTTCGAATTTAGCTCCTTCAGGACGGTCCTGCAGCCAGTCGATGAACCAACCGGTTCCAAAGATAGCCGCCAATACTGGGGATGCGATAACCCCGATAAGCGATACGATAAAAACGATTGCACCCAGCGTCCCTGATACCTTGGCGATAAATTCGCGTAGCTTTTGCTTGTCATCTTCGTGATGAACTTCAGTCAGTACCGGAATAAACGCTTGTGCAAATGCGCCTTCGGCGAACAGTCTACGCAAAAAATTAGGAATTTTATTAGCAAAGAAAAATACGTCAGCTGCCGCGCCATCCCCCATCAACCGAGCAACGATAACATCTCGAGCCAAACCCATAACGCGCGAAATCAGCGTCATGATGCTCACAATCAGGCCGGATTTTAATAACTTTCTCGACACGTAAATTTCACTTATACTGCGTTGCTGCCTTCGGGCGTCCATCATAGCTTAAGGTGCTTGCAGGAAAAAGCGGTATGCAGGCAGGTTTAAGATTTTCTTGAAGAAAATATCACCTTAAAGAAAACGGTTGGACATTAGCACGATAAAAACGTCGAAATAGTTTGACATTTGCTCAGTTGCTAAGCATAATCCGCACCCTCGTTTTTGACATGAATTTATTTTGGGAGTTACACCTTGGCTAACATTAAGTCTGCTAAGAAACGTGCAATTCAAGCCGAAAAGCGTCGTCAGCATAATGCAAGCCGTCGCTCAATGACTCGTACCAGCATCAAGAAAGTAGTAGCGGCTATTAATAGTGGCAACAAAGAAAGCGCGCAAACCGCTTTCGCCGCGGCCACTCCTATTCTTGACAGAATGGCTACCAAAGGTTTGATTCACAAGAATAAAGCTGCTCGTCACAAGAGCCGTTTAGCTGCGCAAATCAAAGCGATGAGCTAAGCTGGTTATTAAACCTTGCAGTTAAAAAAGCGCCTTTTGGCGCTTTTTTTGTACGTGAATGTTAACCCGGTGTCAGTGTACACACGTTAAGCAGCGGTACCCGGTTGAATAAACGTAACCTGATGGCGCTGTCCAATGTCAGGCATCTTCATCAAATCGTCAGGCAGTGTCTTTACGGTATCGTTAATTTCCTGAAAGAATTGGTGAGAATGTCCTGGCGATTCAAAGGCGATGAGTAAGCCTTCTTCGTCAGACAGCCCTTTAAATGCATGTACCGCATCCGCGGGGGCTAACACATAGTCACCTTCCCTCAAGACATGCTGATCACCATTTAGGATAAATTCTACCTCCCCTTTCAGCACGTAAAAGGCTTCATCCCAGGGATGTTGATGCGGTGGCGCTCCAAGCCCCTTCGGTACGGTATTAAGCATGCTGGAATAGCGGCCCTGGGTGTCATCCGTTGTACACAGAAATTTGATTTGCATACCCAGTACGTTCAACCAATTCCCGTCCTGAGCCCGTTGAATTATCGGAGAGGTTGTCATTATCTTGCCTTTTGTCATCTCACTATAGATAAAAAGTAGTCGGCAGCATACAATAAGTCAACGTGGCACAACCTATGACATTGTTAATTTATGAGTGCGTTACTTGAAAAAAAAGCCGCTTTTACCATAAGCCTCATCCTTGATGCGGCCAGTGAGTTGCTGGAAGAAATTGAAATACAAGAGTTGAGTTTCAAAAAAGTGTCTGAGCGCGCTGATATATCCCAACGGACCATGTTTCGTTATTTTAAAACCCGAGACGAGTTCCTGGATGCGCTTACCGCTAAACTTTACGCCGAGCTGGCGTTGCCGGAGGTACCGGATAACGTAGATGCGTTAGGCGACTACATTGCAACCCTTTATCATAAATTAGATGCTCAGCCCCGCAAAGTGATGGTTTTACTGAGCGCCGACTTGCTACCTCGCATCTTAAAAACTACAGCGAAACAACGTCTGGCAGCACTGGAGTCCTTATTGGAACAGTCGTTTCCCCGCGCCGACGCCACTGATATTAAGAAGACCGCCGCAAATCTTCGCTATGTGATGAGTGCTAGTAGTTGGCGGTATTACCGCATGCATTTTGAGTTTACTCAACAAATGGCAACGGAATGCGCACAATTATTTGTTTCCCAGGCAATCAATTACTTGCACTCACAATCTGAATAGCCCTACAACGCCATAATGCAGATTACCAGCGCTTTTCAAAATAGATTAGTAACTAACTTCAATTGGCTGTTAAATTCAGGTCAGATTTTAATTTGTCAAAATCGATAAAATGTCATATGTTATGACAGTAGTTATCAACATGTGACATATTTGCTGTTTAGGTGTCGCTTTTCGTCCACTGTTCATTTGGAGAAAAGACAATGAACACAAAGCTAACAGGCGCTAACGTTTCCGGTCTAAGTTGTGCAACCATAATACTTGCAAGTATTGCAACGATGTTCCCTGACACGTCATTCGCCACTTCATCGCGACATGACGCACAAGCTCGCTATGCAGAACTCGCCAAGATCCGCGCAGCGACCAGACCGTTTAAAAAAGTGGAGAATGCACTGCAGGCAGGTTATATCAGTTCAATTGATATGGGGGCACACTGCTCTACCGCGGAATCTGAGGGTCACCCTTCCCAGCTGGGGGCCATGGGTATACATCTGGTCGACTTGCAGGATTTTGGTTCGCCTGACTTTGACTTTAAGCAGCCCAGTGTACTGGTGTATGTTCCGAAATCGCTAGAGGCAGATTGCAGTTATACCACTGATGAGTTGCTAAATAACAGACGCTGTAGAAATAATCTATCCCTGGCTGCGGTGGAAGAAGTCGTTTTTGCTCATCTGATCGACGTCGAGGAAGGTGATGGTTACTGGGACAATGTCCCTACCTTTTATAACCAGCAGTTCTACTATCTGCATGATAACCCATCCACATTTTGGGTAGATGAAGCGCATGGCTTTCCTCCCCATTATGCACTGCACATCTGGTTACATAAATACAACCCTATGGGCCTGTTTTTTCCCTGGAATCCCAGAGTGAAGTGTCCTGAAGCAGTTGAGCATTAGCTCTCTTACTACCATGTGAATTTAAATAACTGTTTGATTTAAAGACATTGAGTGACGAGACATAAAAAAACAGCCCGCCTAGAGCGGGCTGTTAGCGCTAAACAAAGTTATAACTCAGAAAGATCGGTTAAAAGAAAAGTGAGCCACTTAGCTTGACTTGTTTGATTACATCCGTAATCATGAATTTTAGATTACGCCTGTAATTCTTTGGTCAATCAGGAGCTTCAAAATGAGATGGATGTATTTTTTAATTTTTATTATCGCTTTAAAAGCTCACGCTATCGTCATCCGGCATGACGTTGCGGATAAGAATTATTTATTTGCAGCGCAAACAGATAGTTCAACGGTTACCTTCTATGGTATCTACAAAGGAGAAAAAATAGTTGAAGGCACAGGCACGTTGATTGCTGATGACTGGATTGTTACTGCCGCGCATGTGGCTAATTATTTATCGCCGGGCGGCAAGGTTGAATTTAAAAACACATCGTACAAAATCGAAAAAGTTGTTTGTCATCCTCGTTGGCAAGATAAAAAATATCCCTTTGATATAGCGCTAATTAAGTTATTCACACCAATCAAGTCAGCCACAATAGCAAAACTTTATTTTGCTGACGATGAAGCCGGACAAACCGCAACCTTCTTAGGTCGCGGCGATACCGGGAATGGCATACAGGGCATAACTGGTGCTGATGGCCACATGAGACTGGCAGAAAATAAAATCATTGCTGCAGAGGAACAATGGATTAAATTCGAATTTGATCAGGGCGAAGATGCGTTGCCTCTGGAAGGAATAAGTGGGCCAGGCGACTCTGGCGGCCCAGCCTTTGTCAGCGCTCAGAATAACCTTTACATTGTGGGTGTGAGTTCCTGGCAGGACACGGAACCTACAAAATGGCAGGAAGCCAGATATGGAGTGGTAGAGAATTACACCAGAATCTCATACTTTAAAAACTGGATTATTGAAACGATGTCAGGTGAGGCTTTCGATAAGGACCTTCCCTCATCAGAGAGGTAAAAAAGATGTCTTAGCGCATACTTGATATGGCATTTAAGCATTCAGGTTTCAACATGAATAATTGGCAACGTTAGCTGTACTCGTATGTACTAACTCAGATTTGATTCCCCTTTTTCATCAATTCGGTCAGACCATGTGATGACCGGTCCAGATACGTGAGGTAACGCCATTATCGCAAACTAAACACTAAACTGCGCATCAAGCCGACTCACCCCTACTCCACTGTTTTTCGAGACCTTAATTTGCGTAGTAATGCGCTCTTTCATCGCTTCAATATGACTGATCACCCCGATCATTTTGCCTGTGGCGTTCAGGTTATCCAGCGCATCCAGAGCGATGTCCAGTGTCTCAGCATCCAGCGTGCCAAACCCTTCATCCAAAAAGAGTGAGTCAATACTGGTTTTATGGCTGACCAAATCAGATAATGCCAGTGCCAGCGCCAGACTCACCAGAAAACTTTCACCCCCAGAAAGGGTTTTGGTATCCCGTTGCACATCCCCTTGCCAGGTATCCAGCACACTTAACGCCAGACCTTCGCCATCGCGGCGTTTCAGTAAATAGCGTCCATGCAGGCGGTCTAACTGTTTGTTTGCGAGGTAAATCAGATTATCCAAAGTCAGGCCCTGAGCGAACTTTCTGAATTTATCTCCGTTAGCTGAGCCTATCAGTGAGTGTAAATAAGTTATGTCATCGTACTTTTGTTGCTGCGCTTGAATTTGCTCAGTGAGTTGATCAACCCGTTCACGTTGATTGCTATCATTTATTAATTGCTGATCAATTTGCCCTTTCTGACTCAATAGCGCGTCTTTTTCAAGATTCAGCTGCTGCAGTTTCTCGCTGACCTCACCTGCAGGCTCGTTCCCCCACTTTGAGGCATGCTCGTTTTCACGCAAATCCGCGACCTGGCGGGTTGCCTCATCGAGCAACGTCAGCGCCTTTTGCTGGGCTTCGACCAGATTGCTTTTTAGTGTTGCCAGTCGATTACGTTCGTTCTCAGGAAGTAACGCTTGCTCAAATTGAGCCTCAGTCTCGAAGGGGCTCTGGTTAAGTAAGTTCTGCCAGTTTTGCTGCTGTTCTTCTACTTTTTGTTGGTGCTCTGTAAGACTTTTTTGCAAAATATTAAGTGAAGTAACTACATCCGCATAAGACTGCTCAATTTTTTTGCTCTGCTGGTAGTGCTCGTCTCTTTTCTGCTCAGCTTGAACCATTTTTTCGTTTAACATTGCACGCGCATCGGCAATAAGTGTATGACCAAACAATGTAAACCGTTCTCGATTCAATTTTGTTATATCCTCTGCTAACGCAGCAGTGTCCAGATGCAGTTGTTTTAGCTGCGTATTGAGCCCATCGTGCTGTCTTGAAAGAGCAGTACGTTCAGTTTGTTTGACCGATATTTCCTTGCTGAGGTGTTGCATGTTGTCGTTATGCTGTTGAAACTCGACCACATCCTCACGTTTGTGCTCAATCCATGTGGCCAAATCTGTTAATGTCGGCGCAAATCCATTTTGTTTAATTTCAGCAAGCAACGCTTTTTCACTTTCATCGAGTTTCTGGACTTTACTTGCCTGTTGCGACGTTACTTTTTCCAGATTTGAGAAAGTGGTCTGCGCTTGCTGCCCGAGCAGCTTCAGTTCGGCATGTACTTTTTCCAAATCCCGTTCGGCCTGGTTGAGATTTTCTTTTGCCTGCTGAGAATCTTTGGTCAATTGACGTAACAATTTTAGCTGGGCTTCAGCATCTTGCGATTGCGTTTGCAGGTTTACTTCAATCTCCCTTAATGCCGCGGTATCGCTTATTTCAACAGTAGCTTGCAGCTTGATAAGTGAATCCTGCCAGGAAGCACGCAATTCACTCAGTTCTTGCTCCTGCGCACATAGACGTGTGTTGATTTCGTCCAAATGACGGTTACTAGCGTCCAACTCCGTGCGAACCTGCTTGCCTTCTTCTTCGATATGTTTGAATTTTACTTCAGCATCATCACGACGCTGCACCGCGTCTGGAATATCGACCACGTCGCCATGACACTTGGGGTGTTCAATCGCGCCGCATAACGGGCACTCCTCACCCTGTTGAAGTTGCTGACGATAATACTGCAATTGCTCTTCCTGACTAATCAAGCTGGTCAAATCATTGATTTGCTGCTGACATTGACGAAATTGATCCATGCATTGCATTCTGGATTGGGTGAGCGTTTCAACCTGGCGGGCTATTACTTCAGATTGGGACTTATTTTGCTTAAATTCGCGCAGCACTTTGAGGTAGGCCTGCTGTACTGACTTTGCTTGATGAAAGACGGGCCAACGAGAGTGTGCGTTATTAAGCCTGGTTGTCAGTGCCTCTTCATCGTCCAGACATGACTGCTGTAAGCGCTGCGCTTGCGCATCAAGCTGCTGTTGACATTCAAGCACCTTTTTTTCATGTAAGCGTAATTGCTCGTTGAGCGTACCGATTTTTTCATCGTCACGCTGTTGCTGTTCAGCAAGTTTGGTGACTTCGTCAGTCATTTCAGCCAGTAATTGGTGTTCCTGCTTAAGTTGCTGCACTTGCAGCACCCAACCGTTGAGATGTTGTCCCACTAACCCATCAGGTGCATGTGCTTCAATATAGGCGGCAGCAGTCTTGTGCTGTACATTCAATTGACTCAGTGCAGCTTCGATTTCCCGTATTTGCTGTTCAAGCGTAACTGACTGCTTGTCTATGCGCTGCAACTCTTGTTGTTTCTCTTCCTGCTTAGTATTTAACGCATCAATCTTTGTATCTAGCGGCTGCACTTTTTCGTTGATTAGCTGTTCTTGCTCTTTTACTTTTTGCCTGGCAACCTGCATCGCCGAGTCGGCCTCACGCAGCGCTTCAGAAGCCTGTTCGAGCTGCATATGTTGTTGAGCTTTTATCCGTTGCTTTTCTGCAATCTGCTTGGTTAGCTTTTCAAGTTCATTTCGTGAGGTATTACGCAACGTCCAGGCCATCCGCAATCTTTCCGCAGGTTCGCTTCTAGCGAGTCTGTCAAGCTCGCTTTTAGCCATATCCATTGCCTGTACGGCTTGGTCAGTGCGAGCCTTTGCCTGCTTCTGTTTATTTTCTGCAAGCGTTAGTTTTTCCCACCATTGTTGATGTGCACGCGCCTGATCAATCTTCGTGTCCAGCGCCTTCTGTCTGGTGAAAAGCGTCTGTTGTTCGTTTTGAAGTTGCTGCTTTTGCTCGTCGGAAAGCAACTGAAAGCTTTCCGCTTTAGCATTTAGTTCGCGTAATGCCAGCTTTTCATCTGCATGATGCTCGTGTACCCGACGGGAAATTTGCCCATAAATTTCGGTACCCGTAAGCTCTTCAAGTAATTCAGCACGTTCGGCTTCATTAGCATTGAGAAATGCAGCGAAATCCCCCTGAGATAGCATCATCGATTTGGTAAAACGACCAAAATCGAGGCCCGTCAAAGCTTCGAGGACTTCATTCTTTTGTCTTATCTGGGTTGCCAGAACGTTTCCGGTAGCGACTTCTGCTAATTCAGTATCGGCTGGTTGTAGATTACCATCGACGTTGCCTCTTGCACGGCGCATACTCCAGAAAGCACGGTATGCCTTTCCTTTCACCTCAAACTCAACCTCAGATAAACACTCTGCTGTGCCTCGGCTCATGATCTCGTTTGACGATATTGAGATAGCGCCCAAACGCGGGGTCTGGTGATACAGCGCCAGACAGATTGCATCTAAAAGCGTTGTTTTGCCTGCACCGGTGGGACCGGTGATGGCGAATAGCCCGTTTTCATTAAACGGGGAGCGCGTGAAATCAATTTTCCACTCTCCTTTTAGTGAATTTAAATTTTGAAAACGTAAGGACAAAATTTTCATTCACCTGCCCCTTGCTGTTGTATTTCAGACAAAATTTGCTCAAACGACTGATAAATACGAGTACGCTGTGCAATTTCAGCGCTACTTTCAAAACTTTCCATGTCGAGCCGTTTTTCAAATACCTCATGGGGGGTCAGTTCTGCCAGGGTCTCGGTCTGTTGTTGGGCGAGTAATTGACGTCGCTGATTTCGACTGCGCCGCAGTTGCAGAATTTCAACATTTAAACCTTCTACCAATGCCTGAACACGCTGTTGCAAATCGGACAGGTAATCCTGGGTATCCACTTCCACACACAACCACACTGGCTTACCTTCAGCCGTATCTTTAAACTGGATTAATGCGGCTTCAATCTCGGAAAGGCTGCCTTTCAATATAGCCATAGGTTGGAAGCTGGGCACGTTAATGGGCACCAACGTTTTGCGTCTGACGCCGTCAAATTCAACCAGCATAACTTGCTTCTGTGTGTTCAACTCATCAAAACTAAGTGGTATAGGTGAGCCGCTATAACGTATTTGTTCTGACCGTGCGACAATTTGCGGTTTGTGTATGTGGCCCAGTGCAATATAGTCTGCTGGTGGAAACCCGTCCGCAGAAAAACCATCCAACGTGCCAATATAGATATCTCTGACACTTTCAGACTGACTAACACCTAGTGCTGTAAGATGTCCGGTGGCGATAATGGGGACATCAACATCAAGCAACTGTTTACGTTTAAGCGCCAGATCGAATAGCTGTTGATAATGCAGCTTTATTGCCTCACCCAGCGCCTGACGTTTTTCCAATCCGGTTTCGCCTGACTGACTTTGCAATACGTCGCGGGGTCGAATAAAAGGCACCGCACACAAAATCGCGCCGACATTGCCGTTTTTGTCTGGCAGAGAAAAAATCTGCTGGTCTAATTCAACACCTGTACTGGCAACGACGAAGGTATTTAAACACGCGAGAATCTGCCTGGACTCATTCAGTGTTGAGACAGAGTCATGGTTGCCACCTAATACCACCAAAACACAATTTTGTCTTTGCAAGTCAACCACGAACTGATTGTACATCTCTCTAGCGTAACTCGGTGGCGCGCCGGTATCGAATACATCTCCCGCTATGATTACTGCATCGATCTGCTCCGCTGACACCAGCTCAAGTAACCAGGCAATAAACGCCTGATGTTCATCTTTGCGACTTTTAGTGAAAAAATTTTGTCCCAAGTGCCAATCAGAAGTGTGCAGAATTTTCATTTTTTGTTTATTTTACTGTTTTAAAAGGAGTCGTTGTGAGTGTAAGCGAGTCACGTTACCAGTCGTGTGAAGCTCACGGATGGTATCATACTCGCTGGAGTAATGGTGATAGAAGGGTATAAATCACTTTTAAGGTTATGGGTAGTGCGCTAACCTTTATTTAGTGATGTTTACAGGGGCAAGTTTTGATAAAAATAATCGTACTCATTCCACTTATTCTAAGTTTACTTTGGTTTGGCTACCTGAAAGCTAACAACTATACCCTGGCGCAGGGCAAACAAGGATTCCTGTATATTTTTGTGGTTTCTACAACCATTGCACTTTTTTATACGCTGATGCTGTTTTTAACGCACTAGCCTAAATAAAAAAGGTCAGCGATTAAGCTGACCTTCTGAGTTAGTCCTGTTGAAAATCTAACGTCATCAATTAAATTTGCTTGATACTGACCTCAGCTTCCTCACGCAATGCTTCAACAAAACTCTGGTAAGTCTGTTGGCTCTCCATCGTGGCCATGCGCTGGCGGAAAGAAGCCAGTGTAGCAGCATCAGGGTTGTCAGCATGATTCACTTTAACCAACTCTACTAAACCCACATCGCCGGATGTCAGCAAGGTAACATCTCTGCGCTTGTCATCTAATGAAAGTGTGAACAAAACATCCACCATATTGCGCGCTAACTGGCCGCCTTGACGTGATACTTGCTCAGCGGTTTGCCACTCTACATTCTGCTCGGCAAGCATTTCACTGATGTCTTCATTTGCATTAAGCTTTTCAGCCACATTCAGTGCCCAGGCTTCTGCGGCTTTCTGCGCTTTCTGATCGCGCAAGGTCGCTTCGATACCTTCTTTTACTTCAGCTAGTTCCTGAGTGCGTTGTGGCTCGTGCTCTCTGACCCGAATAAATGCCACCGTGTTGTCGTCTAACTCAATGATGTCGCTGTTAACGCGGTCCTGAATCAGTTCGTCAGAAAATGCACGTTCGATTGCGTTCGGCGTATTGATTGGGGCCGGTGGTGTATTGCGGGTAAATAGCCCCGTTGTTTCAACCTTGACTTCAGCAATAGACGCAACTTCTTCCAGTGAATCAGGCATTTCGAATGCGACTTCAGCCATACGATTTTGCAGTTCAAAGAATTTTTCAGTCGCTCGGTCTGTGGCAATCTGTTCTTCAATGGTTTCGCGCACTTCTTCCAGTGGCGTTACTGATTCAGGCTTAAGTTCGGTTAACTTAATAATGTGAAAGCCAAACTCGCTTTCCACTACGTCAGAAACATCACCTTCACTTTTCAAGCTGAAAGCCGCTTCGTCAAATGCTGGATCCATCATGTCCGGAGAAATGAAATCTAAATCGCCACCATTTTCTGCAGAAAAGGCGTCATCTGAATGTGCCTTTGCAAGCTCAGCAAAGCTCTCACCATCATTTACCTTGCCAAGCAAATCTTCGGCTTTTTGTTTAGCCTGGTCCTGATCATCACCAAATTCAATCAGTATATGCGAAACCCGACGTTGCTCCTCAGTAACAAAGCGCCCTTTGTTATCCTGATACCATTGATTGACATCGTCTTCTGACACATCAACATCTTGCTTAAGATCATCAACCGACAGTACGACATAAGAAAGCGCTACCTGCTCTTCAGTATCAAACGCCGTGATATTGGCCTGATAGTAATTATTAATGTCGTCTTCACTTACCTCAACACTTTCAGCAAAAGGTTCTGCGCTGATCTGCAGGTAACGTGCATCGCGTGTTTGTTGCTGTAGTTTAAACGCTTGCTCAGCTTCACTTGGCAGAGTAAATGATGTTGCAGTCAGTGCACGAGTAAGTTGCTCTCGCGTCAATTGCACACGCAAATAATTTCTAAAGTCAGCGGGTTTGAAGCCATTTTGGCGTAGGATACCCTGGAAACGGTCATTGTTGAATGTGCCGCCGACCTGAAATTCTGGCATTTTCAAGATGGAGTCGCGAATTTGCTTATCACTGACGCGCAGCCCCATTTCGTAAGCTTTTTGCTCTATCAATTTTTCGCCAATCAAGCGCTCAAGTACACTTTGTCTGAACTGTTCGGTGTACCCTTCACTTGAAAACAGTGAGGCTATCCCCTCACCATATTGCGCTTCCATTCGTGCGCGCTGATTCTGATAAGCACGTTCAAGCGTTTGTTGACTGATTTCTTCGCCATTTACCGTTGCCGCCGCAGCTCCACTTGACGAGGTCAGATAGCTACCTACCCCAGCGAATACGAAACTCAGAACAACCAGACCGATGATCACCATCGCCCACGGCCCCTGTGAGCCTTCTCTGATTTTTTCTAGCATGACTTTACTTTAAACTCCATTGCTTTCGAAATATCTGTTTTCACTGTCGATCCGAAGACAGACAAAAATTAGGCAGAATTATAACTCATTAATGCAGGTAAACGCGAAGTCTTTATACCGTTTAATCTGAACGCTGGCTAAGTAGAAAAAGCCGCAAAACGAAGTAGAAGTAAAACGAGAGTCAGCAAGTATCTGGTAAGTTATTGTGTTTAAACACTGCCTAAATAAAAAAGGCGACAGCACCAGCCATCGCCTTTTTCTTGAAATTGAAGCTTAGTTACAAGCGTCTTTCAATGCTTTGCCAGCTTTGAAAGAAGGAACTTTCGCTGCTGCAATTTGGATAGTCTCACCAGTTTGTGGGTTACGACCGCTGCGAGCTGAGCGCTCACGAACAGAAAAAGTACCGAAACCTACTAGTGCAACCTGATCGCCGTCTTTAAGCGCTGAAGTAACAGCGTCGGTAAAAGCGTCTAATGCACGGCCCGCAGCAGCTTTAGAAATATCTGCGCCAGCAGCCATTTGGTCGATAAGTTGAGACTTGTTCACAATTATGATCCCCTTCGATTGTTATTATACTAGTTGTCCTAACAAATAAATGTATTGCCAGAGACGTTATAACAAGCTTGACAACTAACATCAAGCAATCCGTTACAATTTATTAACTTTTTATGATTCGCTGCTATCCCTTTTGTGGCAAGGCTTCAAGCGAGTACCCGGTTAAGGTAACACAAGTTTAGAGAGTTGAAAGCCCTATTTTGCAAAAATTTGCGAAAACGCCGATTTTATGGCGATTTTTTGTACAAAAAATGCAAAAAAAGCGCTGCATGCCGCGCAATCTGCGGCATGAGCCAGGCTAAACTGATTATTTTGAACTCACTACCTGAAAGGATTCGACTGGTTCCTGCAATGCGATATCGAGTACATCGTCTATCCATTTTACGGGATGAATGGCTAAATCCTTTTTTACATTCTCAGGAATTTCTTCCAAATCACGCTCGTTTTCTTTAGGAATGACAACCGTCTTAATTCCACCACGGTGTGCAGCAAGCAGTTTTTCTTTCAGACCGCCAATCGCCAATACTTCACCACGAAGCGTAATTTCGCCTGTCATGGCCACGTCGCAACGCACAGGATTGCCGGTTAAAGATGAAACCAGGGCTGTGCACATAGCAATACCTGCACTAGGCCCATCCTTTGGTGTCGCACCTTCCGGCACATGTACATGAATATCGCGCTTTTCGTAGAAATCACCGTTAATACGTAACTTTTCAGCCCGGCTACGGACGACGGTCATCGCTGTTTGAATTGATTCCTGCATGACATCGCCTAACGAGCCAGTGAAAGTGGTTTTGCCTTTACCTGGTACCGCGGTGGTTTCGATGGTCAACAGGTCACCGCCGACTTGCGTCCACGCCAGTCCGGTCACCTGACCAATCTGATTATCCTTATCCGCTTTGCCGTAATCATGACGTTGTACGCCAAGGAAATCTTTAAGATTATCCTGCTTCACTACGACCTTTTCTTTGCTCTTATTAATAAGAATATCTTTAACCGCACGACGACAGATTTTCGAAATTTCTCTTTCTAGACTGCGCACACCCGCTTCACGGGTGTAATAACGGATAATGCCGATAATCGCCGAATCGGTGATCTCCAGTTCCTTCTTCTTCAAACCATTGCGTTCCATTTGCTTACTGATCAAATGGCGTGTGGCAATGTTCAGTTTTTCATCTTCTGTATAACCCGAAAGACGAATGACCTCCATCCTGTCCATCAAGGGACCCGGCATGTTCATACTGTTTGATGTGGCTACAAACATCACATCAGATAAATCGTAATCTATTTCAAGATAATGGTCGCTGAACGTACTGTTCTGTTCTGGGTCAAGCACTTCCAATAGTGCTGAAGCGGGGTCACCACGCATGTCTGCAGACATTTTGTCAATTTCATCTAATAAAAACAGCGGGTTTTTAACGCCTACTTTCGCCATTTTCTGAATCAGTTTGCCCGGTAACGAACCAATGTAGGTTCTGCGATGACCGCGTATTTCAGCTTCATCACGCACGCCACCCAGTGCCATGCGAACGTACTGACGGCCAGTTGCCTTGGCAATAGATTGTCCAAGCGATGTTTTACCCACACCAGGTGGGCCAACCAGACACAAGATTGGGCCTTTTAACTTTTTAACCCGTTGCTGTACTGCCAAATATTCAATGATCCGTTCTTTAACTTTTTCCAAACCATAATGGTCGGCATCAAGTACCTTTTCCGCTCTGGCTAAGTCCCGTTTGACCGGACTGCGCTTATTCCACGGCACATTGGTCAGCCACTCAATATAACTTCTGACCACCGTTGCTTCAGCAGACATGGGAGACATCATTTTAAGCTTTTGTAATTCTGCCTTCGCCTTTGTTTCGGCCTCTTCTGGCATTTTTGCATCCGCAATTTTCTTACTGAGTGCTTCAAACTCGTCAGGTGCATCGTCCAGTTCACCTAATTCTTTTTGAATAGCTTTCATTTGCTCATTCAAATAATACTCGCGCTGACTTTTTTCCATTTGTTTTTTAACGCGAGTGCGAATTTTTTTCTCAACCTGCAATAAGTCAATTTCGCCTTCCATCAATGCCATTAGATACTCAAGCCGCTCATTGATGCTTTTCATTTCAAGTACTTTTTGCTTTTCCTGCAACTTCAGTGGCATGTGCGCAGCCATTGTGTCGGCAAGACGCGCGGCATCATCAATGCCGTTTAATGATGTCAGTACCTCAGGCGGGATTTTTTTATTGAGTTTTACATAACCTTCAAATTGAGACACTGCAGATCGAATCAGCACTTCCTGCTCATTTTCAGGAATTTCCTGATCAACAATCTTTTCAACGCCGGCAGAGAAATAAGGTTCAGATTGCGAAAATTCGCCAATCTCACCGCGCACATTTCCTTCGACTAGTACTTTTACTGTGCCGTCGGGAAGTTTGAGTAATTGCAATATTGTGGCAATGGTGCCAATCGAAAAAATGTCTTTTGATTCAGGTTCATCAACGCTTGCATCTTTTTGTGCGACCAAAAATATTTGTTTGTCATTTTCCATTGCCGCATCAAGACATCGAATCGACTTCTCGCGACCAACAAATAAAGGTATGACCATATGGGGGTAGACCACGACGTCGCGTAGTGCCAGCACCGGAATTTCACTGCGATTTTCACGCTCAATTGTCATACGAATTCTCTTCTTGTTAATTGTGACTTTTTATATGGGGATAATGACACAAAGTTCAATTAAAACGAGTTCACTTACTGCATAAAAAAGTTTGAAAATACAATGCATAATCCAGATCGTCAGTACGCAAAAAGCGAAATTGCCAACCAAAAATTAAAACTGCCAGTCTTATGCGTATTCCTGTCGACTTAACGAACTCTGTTGTGTAACAGCTAAATGTTGTCAGACTACCCCAGATAGAGGTTTGGTTTAAACTGAATCAACGCCAAATGCCATCCCTTACCAAGCTAAATGCAATATCAGCATAGCAGTGATTTGAACTAAGCTGGGCTATGCCGAAAATAAAAAAAGACCGGTATAAAACCGGCCTTTTTTTACATAAAGTTTAATTACTCGGATGCCGCTTTTTTATCGCTTTTACCGTAAATTAAAATGGGTTTTGATTCACCACGAATAACCGTTTCATCAATGACCACTTTATCCACATTTTCCATCGACGGTAGGTCGTACATCGTATCAAGTAACACTGCTTCAACGATAGATCTTAAACCACGTGCACCGGTTTTACGCTGCATTGCTTTTTTAGCAATTGCATTAAGTGCATCATCACGAAACTCAAGTTCTGTGCCTTCAATGGCGAACAAGGCGCCATATTGTTTAGTGATAGCGTTTTTCGGCTCACGCAAAATTTGAATAAGTGCATCTTCACTCAATTCTTCAAGACTGGTAACCACCGGTAAGCGCCCAATGAACTCAGGGATCAAACCGTATTTTACCAAATCTTCTGGCTCAACCTGTTTAAACAGTTCGCTTATCTGCGGCTTATTTTCCTTGGATTTGACGTTTGCCCCAAAACCAATACCCATCCCAGTATGCGCACGTTGCTCGATAACCTTATCAAGCCCGGCAAATGCGCCACCACAGATGAACAGGATCTTAGAGGTATCTACCTGCAAAAACTCCTGTTGAGGATGTTTCCGGCCACCTTGTGGCGGAACGGATGCCACCGTACCTTCAATCAGTTTCAGAAGCGCTTGCTGTACACCTTCTCCGCTAACATCACGAGTGATTGACGGATTATCAGACTTACGTGAAATTTTATCGATTTCATCAATATAAACTATTCCACGCTGCGCTTTTTCAACGTCGTAATCACATTTTTGCAGAAGTTTCTGAATGATATTTTCAACGTCTTCGCCTACATAACCGGCCTCGGTCAACGTAGTCGCATCAGCCATCGTGAACGGCACGTCCAACAGCCTGGCTAATGTTTCAGCTAATAACGTTTTACCACTACCAGTCGGGCCAATAAGCAAAATATTGCTTTTGCCTAATTCAACGCCCTCATGCATATCGCCGTTACGTAAACGCTTATAGTGGTTATAGACGGCCACTGAAAGCACTTTTTTCGCATGTTCCTGACCAATGACATAATCATTCAAATGGTCATGAATTTCCTGCGGTTTCGGTAACGCATCCTGCTTTTGTTTAGGCGCGATTTCTTTGATCTCTTCGCGAATGATGTCGTTACACAACTCGACACATTCATCGCAAATGAAAACCGAAGGGCCAGCGATTAGTTTCTTTACTTCGTGTTGGCTTTTGCCGCAAAACGAACAGTATAAGAGTTTACTATCACCGTCACCGTTCTTTTTGTCACTCATTACTCTTTGCCTCTGCCTTTCCTGAACGCTAATAAAAAGAAAATAGACTGCACGCGTTCAGGACTTATAATAACTATACTACTTAGTTGTCGCCGCGTCAGTTCGATTTGTCAAAACCTGATCGATAATACCGTATTCTTTTGCTTCTGTAGCACTTTGGAAATTATCTCTGTCAGTGTCGCGTGCAATGGTCTCATATTCCTGACCCGTATGCTGCGCTAACAACCGATTCAACTTCTCTTTGGTAGACAGTATTTCTTTTGCATGAATTTCAAAATCAGACGCCTGCCCCTGAAAACCACCCAACGGCTGATGAATCATCACGCGCGCATTAGGTAAACAGTACCGCTTACCCTTGGCACCACCGGAAAGTAAAAATGCACCCATGCTGGCAGCCTGACCGACACAAACAGTGCTCACATCAGGTTTGATAAAATTCATGGTATCGTAAATTGCCATACCCGCTGTCACCGAACCACCGGGTGAGTTGATGTAGAGGAAAATATCTTTTTCAGGGTTTTCGGCTTCAAGAAACAACATTTGTGCGACGATCAGATTCGCCATGTGATCCTCAACCTGTCCTACCATAAAAATGACATTTTCTTTAAGCAGACGAGAGTATATGTCGTAAGAGCGCTCACCTTTCGAGGTTTGCTCTACTACCATGGGAACTAACGCGTTATTTATTTCAAAATTATTTGTCATAGCGACTCTGGATTCTTCTCGTTAAAAACAAAAATGCTCGGAAGTATCCGAGCATTTAAGCAGTTGCCGACAGGCAAAGTCAATGAGAGGTTACAAATTTACGCTTGTTTGTTCATAACCTCGTCAAATTCCTTTTTAACTTCGGTGGTTTTTGCGTTTTCCATAACCCACTCGATTGCCTGTTCTTCAAGAGCAACATTACGCATTTGTTGCATAAGCTCCTGATTATTCTTGTAGTACTCGATAACTTCTTGTGGATCTTCGTAAGCCGAAGCAGAAGATTCAATTAATGCTTCCACTTTTTTGTCATCCACTTTCAGTTCATTTTGCTTGATGATTTCACCTAGCAGTAAACCAATCGTTACGCGACGCTTAGCATTATCTTTGAATAGATCTGCTGGTAATTCAGGCATGTTCTGACCACCGCCTTGTTGGCTAAAGCGCTGCTTAGCTTGATCACGAAGCACGTTTACTTCCTGGTCAATCAGGGCTTGGGGCAGGTCCAGCTCGTTCTTTTCTACCAGCTTGGCAATAACGTCTTCTTTAACTTTTCCACGAAGGGTGTGGTCAAGTTCGCGCTGCATGTTCTTACGAACTTCTGCTTTAAGCGCGTCAACACCACCGTCTTCAACGCCAAACAATTGTGCAAATTCGTCATCGACTTTAGGCAGCTTTTGACCTTCTACTTTCTTAACCGTTACCGCAAATACTGCGTCTTTACCTTTCAAGGCTTCAGCGTGGTAGTCTTCAGGGAAGGTGACTTCAACGTTCACTTCGTCACCCGCCTTGGCACCCACTAACGGCTCTTCAAAACCAGGGATCATGCGGCCTTTGCCCAGCTCAAGGGTAAAGTCTTCTGCTTTACCACCGTCAAACTCTTCACCGTCAATTTTACCAACGAAGTCAATGACTACGCGGTCATCTTTCTTCGCTTTACGCTTAACTTCTTTCCACTCTGCGTGTTGTTTTTGCAGCGTTTCCATCATGTTATCCAGATCAGCGTCAGTGATCTCAACCACAGGCTTCTCTACTTCGATTTCGTTTACACCTTTGACTTCAACTTCCGGGTAAACTTCAAACGCGGCCACAAACTCAAGATCTTCACCTTGCGCATCTTTAGTCAATTCAAACTTTGGCATACCAGCAGGATTAATTTTTTCCTGCACAATCGCCTGATAGAAGTTTTGCTGCATAACGTCACCAGCGACTTCCTGGCGAACAGCCTGACCATAACGCTTCTGGATAACACTCACTGGTACTTTGCCAGGACGGAAACCGTTAATGCGCTGCGTCTTCGCTAATTGCTGTAGGCGTGCCTTAACTGCAGAATCCACTGTATCTGCTGGAACAGTAATAGTAAGACGACGTTCTAAACCCTGGGGCGTCTCGACTGAAACTTGCATTATTTTACCTCAACTGTACGCCTATGATGACGTTTACTTTCCACCCTCTTTCCCGTTATTAGTCAAAATAGCTGACATTTGAGCCGGGTTAGAGGTCACGATAGAGCAGTTATTGTTTAAACCACTCATACTCATTGGTTAAAAAAAGACGCGGTAGTATACAGCCCCGCGCAAGCAGAGTCGAGTGTAAATACTGGATTTAGATTAAATCGCGGAGCACGCAACTGACAATCAATGATTTAGCGGGTTTACAGAGTGAAAACAGACACCCTTTTCGCTTCACTTAAGTAACGTAAGTGGGTGATAAAATTGCTACACCCAGGCGCCGATGAACCTGCGACCCGCGGCTTCGCCGCCAAGGGGTCTTGGCCAGGTTATTTTTATTACCTTGAAACTTGAAGATAAAATGGTCGGTGAGACAGGATTTGAACCTGCGACCCCTTGTACCCAAAACAAGTGCGCTACCAAGCTGCGCCACTCACCGAAGAGAATACTTAGAAAATAATGGTGCGGAAGGAGAGACTTGAACTCTCACGCCGTGAAGCACTGGAACCTAAATCCAGCGTGTCTACCAATTCCACCACTTCCGCAAAAAAGTGGGGTGGACGATGGGACTTGAACCCACGACAACCGGAATCACAATCCGGGGCTCTACCAACTGAGCTACGCCCACCATTGAGGTGTTGAAGTATACATCAAAGTGATACTTACACAATCACTATCTCGCTTACACTTCCGGTACTTATTTTGCCATTTTAAAATGGCGCGTCCGGCAGGATTCGAACCTGCGACCCACGGCTTAGAAGGCCGTTGCTCTATCCAGCTGAGCTACGGACGCCCGGCGAATCTTCGCGTGCGAAAATAGTGGTCGGTGAGACAGGATTTGAACCTGCGACCCCTTGTACCCAAAACAAGTGCGCTACCAAGCTGCGCCACTCACCGACTGTAGCGGTGTGAACTTCACTACCGTTACGGGGGGCGCATATTACCGACTTGCCCCACCCCCGTCAAACACTTTTTTATGCAAAAAATTCATCCGCTCATTTGATCAGCAAATTGCTGCTTTTTTGATAGTTTTTACGGTTGAATGCAGCACAATTCGCAACGAGCTTTGGCATACATTTGAAAGATGTGTGAAAATAGCTGCAGTTCATTGTTTCCACTAAAAACCATAAGCTTCCACTATGACAGCCCATTTAATTGACGGTAAATTAATTGCCAAACAAGTTCGCCAACATGTTGCTTCCTATGTTGAGTCTTTAAACAATGCTAAAAAGCGTCAACCAGGACTTGCCGTGGTGCTCGTTGGACACGATGCCGCGTCACAGGTGTATGTAGCAAACAAGCGTAAGGCATGTGAAGAAGTCGGGTTTATCTCACGTTCCTTCGACCTCCCCTCAGATACCACTCAACACGATCTGCTTACGCTGATAGATGAACTTAACAACGATAAGGAAATCGACGGCATTTTAGTACAATTGCCCCTTCCGGCGGGATTGAATGCAGAGCAGGTGTTAGAGCGTATCGAGCCGCATAAAGATGTTGATGGCTTTCATCCCTACAACATTGGCCGCCTGGCACAGCGCATCCCTGCATTGCGACCGTGCACACCTAAAGGGATTATGACGATGATTGAAGCGACCAAACGTCCAATTAAAGGGCTGGATGCAGTTATCGTGGGAGCGTCAAATATTGTTGGTCGGCCAATGGGATTAGAACTGCTGCTGGCGGGCTGCACGGTGACCACATGTCACAAATTTACCCAAGACTTACGCAATCATGTCGCCCGCGCGGACTTGTTAGTGGTGGCTGTTGGTAAACCGAATTTTATCCCCGGCGGATGGATTAAACCAGGGGCCATTGTGATTGATGTAGGCATTAACAGAATGTCTGATGGGTCGTTGGTAGGTGACGTTGAATTTGACAAGGCCAAAGACAGAGCGGGTTGGATCACACCGGTACCTGGCGGCGTGGGCCCGATGACAGTGGCCAGTCTGATTGAAAATACGCTGGAAGCCTACGTTAAGTACCATTCATGACAGTTGATTCGATAAAACAGTGGCTGGATGAAATTGTGATAGGACAAAATTTTTGTCCTTTCGCTCGCTATGTTCGTGACAATCAACAAATCCGTTTTGTTGAAAACACTCAGGATACCCTCGATGAAGCGCTTCTTTCATTACACCAGGAAATTTTAACGCTGGAGTCAGATGAAGATGTTGCCACTACGCTGATTATTTTTTCGTCTGGTTTTACCGACTTCGATGATTATTTGGATTTGTTGACGGTTGCCAACGAACTACTTGATGAATGGGGCTACGCAGGCGAGTATCAGTTAGCCAGTTTTCACCCTGACTACTTGTTTGAGGGTGAGGCTGAGAGTGCCGCCAGTCATTATACCAATCGCGCTCCCTATCCGGTGTTACATATCCTGAGAGAAAGCGACGTTGAAAACGTATTGGCACACTGCCCCAACCCGGAAGCAATCTATGAAAATAATCAAGTCAGGGCGCATGAGTTAGGAGTAAAGTGGTTTAGGCAAAAATTATCAGCTTATCGTCAAAAATAATCACGCCGCTATTCATTTTCGGTTTCTTTAAGGCTGACAACATCGCCGCGCCCAATCATATAACTTTTGGAATTAAACTCTGACAATAAAAACACCCAATCGCTGACCCAACTGGGATTGTCAGGCATGCTGAACCACACTTTATGGCTGCCCGCTTCATTGGGTTGAGACAAGTAGGCGAATACCTGACTGCGATCGGTCAAGGTGAATGTGACATCACCAATAAGTTTTTCGCCCTCCCACTGATTCTCTACATAAGCAATCGCGTTGTCATAGTTTAACGACGTCAACTCCTGCACAGTCTGCTCGATAACCGTTGGATAAACGAGGTGTTCATTTTCCTGCAAGTCGGTAAGTTGCCAGGCACTGTCTATGGATTCCTGCGTTCTGACAAACTGCACCGGTTGATTGTCACGATAGCGCACTACCACCTTAACAACATCATCTGCTGTGAAAGGTAATACCTGCCTGGTTAACCAATCACCGGGGCCGGCCGGAAGTTGAAAAGCCTGATCCACGAGCAGGCTTTGACTATCCCCCGCCGTCCTCACGTAAGTACCTACACCGTTAGCAGCCTCATTCCCTACGATGACACGCCAACGGGTGTTTGTTCCTTGCAACAGTATGCGCGTCGATTGGGCATCCTTTTTCGTAATCTCCTCCACGCCCAGACGATGATAATATTCGGGATTGGCGGTTTTCGTTTCAATAACTTTCGCTCTACTCAGCGCATTTACCAGAGATGCCAAAGCGCCAGTGTCAACTGGAAAGCCCAATCGGGTATCCAGATGTGTGGCCTGCCATTGCCCCTGCTCTTTTCGTGCTTTAAATAGGGTTCCCGACGCATTCACCACTTCTATCTGTTGCACTGAAGCGCTTTGCGAGCTCAAATCCTCCAACCACAGCGATTGGGTTATTTGTTCGCTGTTGCTGGACTTAAATATCAGCCAATAAGCGGCCACCGAAGTGACCATTACTAAACTAATAAGAATAGCCAGTCGGATGTTCATAGCTCATCCTCCACCCAGTGTTTTCCTGCACGACGTCGCAGCATCCTGGCTGCAAGATACAGTAAGCAAACCAGCACCACTGGTGCTGCCGCGATGTTGATGAATTTTAAAAAATTACCCAATGCATCAATATCACGTTCAAGTTCATAACGAACTTCTCTTAATTTTTTTCTAATTTCCACACGCTGCTGGACAAACTCATCAATGGCATTTTGCTGCTCTTCCGAGATCACGACCGCGCCGGTTTGCTCTTGTTGAGTCTGTAACTGCGCAAGTTTCTCTTCAGTCTGTTGTAATTGTTGTTGCAGACGCTCCTCTTGCTCCCGGAAACGTCGTTCGGCAATAAGTTCTAAATCGTTAACGGTGGTGAAAGGCCTGACAAACGAACCTCTACTGCGGATACTGATGAGCGCATTGCTCCCCGCCATATTCTCTACCAGATTGGTGATAAAATCGCCGTTATTTGCAAAGGGCGTATACACTGGCTGACCAAAAAAATGACTTTGTTGGACCCAGTAACGGTCAGCTAAAATATCGGCGTCCGCCACTACCACCAGCTTTAATGCATTAGTATTGCTGACATGCGTTTGTTCCAGTGCAGAAGGGGCTTCGGTAAAAGCTGAGTTTGCTTTGCCCGTCACTTTCGCTGCTACAATATAGGAAGCAAATGTTTCTCCCATTTGTCGTTGCAGATCATCTGGTGAAGGCTGTTGCAGGTAAGACAGAGCCTCTATCTCAACAGCGTTCTCTGACGTGCTCAATAACGGTTGCAGCGTTAGCTCCGTGCCTTCGGTTAACGAGAGTGCCCCCACTGACGCACCATTAATTAATTCCAAGTTAGCAGTGGTCACTTCTTTACGATCAAGTTGTTCAGCGGTAAATCCTAAAATGCCCGGGTGCATCACAATTCCACCTGATGGCGCGCGAATATCCAGCCCCAGTTTGGCATCAAGTATAATATTATCTGAGAGCTTTACCCCCCAGCTGGACAGTAATTCCATTGAAGAACGGTTTGGCTCTAATGCCCCCATCATGGCGACCGGATCCGATTCGTAATGAGGGTCGACAAATGCAACCACTCTGCCGTTGTTCATTGCAAACTGATCGATGGCATAGGATAAACCTGACGATATATTTTTAGCGTGAGCCAACATCACCACATCAGTGTTGTCAGGAATGGTAGTGGTGCTGCCGGATAACAGCTCGACGTTGTAAAGTTGCGATAACTGCTCGAAAAACACCATGGAATCTGTATATTCACCCGTCATCGGATTTTGCCCACCGCTGACAGGTAAGTCAGTGATGAGGGCAATTTTCACTGGCTCGGGATCGCTAAGCTGGTAAATCAGTTTGGCAATTTCGTACTCTAAAAACTGTTCTTTCTGCGGATCAAAAAAACCAATGATAAATTGATCGTCAAAGGCGTTGGTCCCCGCCAGTCCGAGATAAACGGATTCACCAATCGCGCCAACACTGGCTGCAGTAAGACCAAATCGATTAGCCTGATCTTCAGCCTCAGAAAAGGGCTCCGGGTCAATCACTTTTAATACAATTTTACCGTTGGCAGTCTGTGCAAATTCCTTTAGTAAGCTCTTCACCCTGTCTGCGTAATTTCGCAGGCTGGTCATGCCCTTGCTGGTAGTATCCGAGAAAAAGAAATGCAACGTTACCGGTTCGTCGATTTCCTTGAGTACAGCTTTGCTTCCCTCTGACAGTGAATATACCTGATTCTCTGTCAAATCGACCCTGAATTGCCCAAAAAGCTGATTATTTACAATGACTAACCCCACAAAAAGAAAGGCCAGCAAAGTCAAACTTGCAATCGCGGAAATTCTGCTCATTTATTAGTCCGCCTTTTTTTGCTCAATAATTATCTGACAGCCGTATAACCACAGGCCTGTCAGAATCACAAAATAACCTACATCATTTAACGCCAGTACGCCCTTTGCCATGGCGTCGAAATGCGTTAAAAAACTGAATGAAGCTATGGTATCGATAACAAGGTTGCCCGCCCAGGGCTGAAACGCTTCAAGCACAATACCGGACCCGCACACCACAAACAAAAAGCAGATAACAATGGCGAGAATAAATGCAACCACCTGATTTTTCGTTATTGCCGACATGCACATGCTTATCGCTAGGAAAGCACCTGCCATCAGCCAGCTACCAATGTAGGCAGCAACGATTATTCCGTTATCGGGTGCCCCCAGATAATTCACCGTAATCCACAATGGAAAGGTCAGGGCCAGCGAAAGTGCTAATACGCCCCAGGCTGCTAGAAACTTGCCAATTACCGCTTCTGTTATGGTGATCGGCAGGGTCATTAACAGCTCAATAGTGCCCGAGCGGCGTTCCTCAGCCCAGCTTCTCATTCCGATTGCTGGCACTAAAAATAAATAAAGCCAGGGATGAAAATTGAAGAAAGGCAATAAGTCAGCCTGCCCACGGTCGTAAAAGTTGCCCACAAAGAAGGTAAAAATACCGCTTAACATAAGAAAAATAGCAATAAACACGTACGCCACCGGAGACGCAAAAAAACTACTGAATTCACGTCTCGCGACCAACCAGGAATTTCTCATGCTGCTGCCCCATTGGTTATTCTTCTAAACACTTCATCTACTCGGCCTTGCTCAACATACAGTGAATCAACTGGAAGTTTACGATGATGTATATAGTCGGTTATTCGTCCCAGAATATAAGTATCGGGTTCTGGAAACAGAGTAACTCTGCCTGTGATGCGATCAATTTCCATATCGGCAACGCCTTCTATTTCTGCCAGCCCGGAAATGTCAGCGGCATAACTTAAGGTCAGGCTGACGGCATGAAAATAGCGCGACTTTTGCTGCAACGCAGTAGGCGTGCCGTCGAACCGAAGCTGCCCTTTTGAGATAATGATCACCCGGTTACACACTGAAGTTACCTCTTCGAGTATGTGGGTAGAAATTATAACCAGCTTCTCTTGCGACAGTTTTCGGATTAACTCTCGGACGTGATGCTTTTGATTGGGATCAAGACCATCGGTAGGCTCATCCAGAATCAAAATTTGCGGATCGTGTATGATCGCCTGTGCCAATCCTACCCTGCGCTTAAAGCCTTTGGAGAGGTTTTCCACTGCACGATTTAACACTGACTGCAGTTCAAGTTGTTTAATCACATCACTAAGCCGCGCTCGCTTTTCAGCTCCTTTTAACCCACGCACGTCGGCAATAAAATGTAGAAACTGATAAACCGTCATATCACCGTAAACCGGCGAACCTTCTGGCAGATAGCCGATTTTCTTTTGCAACAGCTTAGCGTTTTGATCAATTGATAAGTTGTCAATTTTCACTTCGCCGCTTGTCGGCGGTAGAAAACCTGTCAACATTTTCATTGTGGTTGACTTGCCTGCGCCATTGGGTCCTAAAAAGCCAACAATATCACCAGGCGCAATTTCAAATGACAAATCGTCCACTGCAATAAATTCATCGAACGTGCGAGTCAGATGCTTAACCGAAATCATACGTAATGTCTTCCATTGTTTTCGTCGCAAATGTGAAGCTGCGCTTTTTTGAGTTCTCGACTCAAAAATTTAATAGTAAAGTCGCATATTGTGGCATAGACATAAAATTCAATCATCTGAAATTCAATGTTTGCTTATTATCCCATCGAAGAGGGGTTAACTGAAACAACTCTATGATCTGCAAAACGAAACCTAAACATGTCGATGATCGGTATGTCAGCTGTTCACTCTAAATGAGCGGCCAAATTAATATAATTTCCCTCTGAATATTGGTTACACTGCTAAAATATTCACAAAATTCTTATATTATGCACCCTCACTCAATTATACCCATTGGCGAAATTCACACTCCGTTTAAACAAAAGTTCGCCATTCCTCGTCAGCCAAACCTGGCCAATGCGCCGGGGTTAATTAAGTTTGATGCTGACGTTTTTCATCCCGATATGTTAAGAGGCATTGAGCAATTTTCTCATTTGTGGATAGTGTTCATCTTTCACCAGACGTTGGACAAAGGGTATAAGCCTTTGGTAAAAGCGCCGCGTTTGGGCGGTAATGAAAAAACCGGCGTATTCGCCAGTCGGAGTACTCATCGCCCTAACGGTCTGGGGTTATCAGTAGTGAAAAACGCCGGCATAAGCTTGAAGGGAGGCCAGACAGTGTTAAAGGTAAGCGGCGTCGACATTTTACACCGGACGCCTGTCGTCGATATCAAGCCCTATTTACCTTATGCTGACTGTATAAAAGATGCCGATGCATTTCTGGCTCAACCCACCCATATCCCCCATCGTGGTGTGCGTTTTTCAGAGATGGCCATCAAGGTGATTAAGCAACATACCCACACCTACCCGGATCTGTATGAGCTGATTAGCGATGTGTTAGCGCAGGATCCGCGTCCAGCCTATAAACAGTCGAACGAAAACGATGCCAAGGTATACAAGGTTCAATTATATCAATTTGACGTAGCCTGGCAGGTGACTAACGGCGAAGTGCTGGTCACTGATATCGTTGAGGCATAAATGTATTTTTATGCTTATCTGATACTGCTAGAATGAATAAAAATACTCTTACCAATAGGATGAAACGCGGGAATGCGCACGAGCCAATATTTATTATCAACGCAAAAAGAAACACCAGCCGATGCCGAAGTAATTAGCCACCAGCTTATGCTTCGTGCGGGAATGGTGAGAAAACTGGCTTCTGGCTTGTATACCTGGTTGCCTACCGGGTTAAGAGTTTTAAATAAGGTTGCCGAAATAGTTCGCGAAGAAATGAATAAGGCGGGAGCTCTGGAAGTGTTAATGCCTGTAGTGCAACCGGCAGACCTTTGGCAGGAGTCAGGCCGCTGGGACGAGTACGGACCAGAATTATTGCGCATCCAGGACAGACAACAGCGCGATTTCGTTCTCGGCCCTACTCATGAAGAAGTTATTACTGCGCTGGTGCGTAATGAAGTCAGCAGCTACAAGCAGTTACCATTGAACCTGTATCAGATCCAAACCAAATTCCGTGACGAAATCCGTCCTCGTTTTGGCATAATGCGTGGTCGCGAATTTACCATGAAGGATGCTTACAGCTTCCATCTACAGGAAGACTGTCTGAATAAGACTTATCAGGATATGTATCAGGCTTATTCCAATATTTTCAGCCGGATGGGGCTGGACTTCAGAGCCGTCATTGCCGATTCGGGCGCCATTGGCGGTAGCGTTTCACACGAGTTTCACGTGCTGGCAAAGTCGGGCGAGGACGCCATCGCGTTTTCCAATGAGTCGGATTATGCCGCCAATGTCGAGATGGCACAGGCGGTTAAACCAGAACTATCGGCAGAGGCGCGACGTGAATCCGCTGAGAAAGTTAAAAAATCTAATCAGCATTCGCTGGCAGAATTTTATGCCGAGCATGGTAAGACAGCAGCCGATGCGCTCAAAGTGGTTATTGTGAAAGCCGCAGCAGTCGCCGATGAAGAACATGATAATTGGATCATGCTGGTATTACGTGCTGACCATGAACTGAACGAGATCAAGCTGGAAAAAACGGGAAAAGTTGCCATACCGGTGGTGTACGCTGGTGAAGAGAAAGCTACCGCTTTGGTGGGTTGCAGCCCAACTTCTGCTAACCCTGTTGCAGCCAGCCTGCCTCTCATTGTGGATCACAGCGCCGCGGCGCTGACTAATTTTATCTGCGGTGCGAACGCGCCAGATATGTTTTTTACCTGCGCGAACTGGGATGCACAACCGGAATCTGTAGATATCCGCAATGTAGTCAGCGGTGATACGTCACCTGATGGCAAAGGCACGCTTGATATAAAACGAGGCATTGAAGTCGGTCATATTTTCCAGCTTGGCACTAAGTATTCTGAGGCCATGAATTGTGGTGTGTTGAGTGAATCCGGCAAACACCAGACGTTGATGATGGGTTGTTATGGTATTGGCGTGTCGCGCATTGTGGCCGCAGCAATTGAACAGAATCATGATAAGTATGGCATTATGTGGCCGGATGCTATCGCGCCGTTCAAGCTGGCTATCATCCCCATGAATATGCATAAATCTCACCGCATTATGGAAGTGGCCGAGTCACTTTATGACAAGCTGAAACAAGCCGGTATCGATGTGCTATTTGACGATCGAAAAGAGCGTCCAGGTGTTATGTTTAATGACATGGAATTAATTGGCATACCTCATACCATTGTCATTGGTGAAAGAAATCTGGACAATCAGCAAGTGGAATATAAGAATCGTCGAAGTGGCGAAAAGTCCTTGATAGATTTGGATAAGATTGAATCCTTTGTCGGGACGCTATAAAAAATAACAAGTAACAAATAATAGAAAGTTCAGCGCGCTATTGAGCGACTGGGAGGACGCATGCAGTTAACCTTTTATGGCGTAAGAGGCTCTATCCCCACTCCGGGTGCTGAGTATGTACGCTATGGTGGTAATACTGCGTGTGTTCATATCAGCCTTGAAGACGGTACTGATATCGTTGTTGATGCGGGTACGGGTATTCGTAATCTGGGCAATAAACTGATCAAAAAGCACACTCCCATTCATTTACTGCTTACGCACAACCATTGGGATCACATCCAGGGCTTTCCGTTTTTCAAACCGATTTACCAAAAAGACCGCAAGATCATTATCACTCCCGGCCAGACCACGCCCTATGAACCCGATCAAATCTTGCAACAAATGCAAGGATCTGTGTTTCCAGTACCAGCCAGTGCACTAGTATCTGACATCAGCTTTCAGCAATTCCCTGAAGAAACCAATACCTGGACACTTGGCACAGCCAGCATTTCTCGGCTTGCGATCAATCACCCCGGCAAGGGAAACGCATTTAGCATTATTGAGAATGGGAAAAAAATTGTCTATATGACGGATAATGAACTTTATCCGCCATATAAAAAAGAAAACGACTTTTTGTCGTTTGTAACTTTCTGCCAGAACGCCGATTTGCTCATTCACGATGCACAATACAATGCAGCGGATATGCCCGCCAAACTGGGCTGGGGCCACTCAGTAGCAGAAGAAGCGGTGAAGCTGGCCATTGCCGCAGACGTTAAGCAACTGGCACTTTACAGTCACGACCCTGAACGAACAGACGAAGCAATCGATAGGTTAGTGGAGCATTGCCAGAGTGTCATTTTGACCGCACAGTGTAATTTGCTGGTATTTGCTGCAGCTGAAGGTCAGAGCGAACATTTTTAATAAGATTAGCTCCCCCGGTTTTGCAATCACATCTTAAATGCAAGGCAGCGCGTTAACGCTACCTTGTGTTAAGCACTACTCCCACTCAATAGTAGCCGGCGGTTTACCTGAAATATCGTAAACCACTCTGGATATGCCATCTATCTCATTGATAATGCGATTTGATACCGTGCCTAAAAAGTCATAGGGTAAGTGCGCCCAGTGTGCGGTCATAAAATCAATGGTTTCCACCGCACGCAGTGAAACAACCCAATCATATTTACGCGCATCGCCCATTACGCCAACCGAGCGCACGGGCAAAAATACCGTAAACGCCTGTGAGACCTTGTGGTACAGATCAGCTTTATGCAATTCCTCAATGAAAATAGCGTCAGCCCGTCTGAGTAGATCGCAGTATTCTTTTTTAATTTCACCCAGTACACGCACGCCTAAACCAGGCCCCGGGAATGGGTGACGATAGAGCATGTCGTAGGGTAAACCTAACTCTAAACCAATTTTGCGCACTTCATCCTTAAACAGTTCGCGTAACGGCTCAACCAACCCCATCTTCATCTCTTCGGGTAGGCCACCAACATTATGGTGCGACTTTATTACATGAGCTTTGCCCGTGGCCGAGCCAGCAGATTCAATCACGTCCGGATAAATGGTGCCCTGAGCCAGCCATTTTGCATTGGTGAGTTTAGACGCCTGTTCATCAAATACTTTGACGAATTCGCGCCCTATAATTTTGCGTTTAGCTTCTGGCTCTGCTTCATCGGCCAGCGCGTCTAAGAATCGGTCTTCTGCATCCACTTTAATGATATTCAGGCCAAAGTGATCACCGAACATATCCATCACCTGCTGACCTTCGTTCAGGCGCAGTAAGCCATTATCAACAAATACACAGGTTAGCTTGTCGCCAATTGCCTGATGAATCAGCATGGCAGTAACAGAAGAGTCTACGCCGCCGGACAGACCAAGAATCACTTCATCATCGCCCACTTGCTGCTTGATTCGCGCCACTGCATCTTCAATGATGGCATCCGGCGTCCACAGCTTCTCGCAGCCACAAATATTCATAACGAAATGCGACAAAATACGCATTCCCTGACGGGTATGGGTCACTTCTGGATGGAACTGCACACCGAAGAATTGTTTTTCAAGATTTTGCATTACCGCGTGTGGACAGGACGGCGTTTGCGCAACCGTTTCAAACCCTGCCGGTATCGACTCAACTTTATCCCCGTGACTCATCCACACATCAAGCGTGGCATTGCCGTTAGCGCCGATATGGTCTTCAATATTTTCAAGTAGCGGGCTAGGTTTGGTAACTTCAACCTGAGCATAGCCAAACTCGCGAATATTAGAGCCCAGTACACTCCCGCCCAGCTGTTCTGACATAGTTTGCATGCCATAGCACACACCTAAAACAGGCACACCGGCATTAAATACGTATTCAGGGGCGCGGGGTGAATGTAATACGGTCACTGACTCCGGACCACCTGAAAGAATAATTCCCTGCGGATTAAACGCTCTAATTTGTTCTTCGCTGACATCCCATGCCCACATTTCACAGTACACGCCGATCTCCCGAATGCGCCGGGCGATAAGCTGGCTGTACTGAGAACCAAAATCGAGAATTAAAATTCGCTGGTCATGAATATTTGCGGTCATGTTTTCTACCTGAAGTATCTAAAAGAGACAGGCTGGTAATTAGCCAGCCTGTTAATAAAGTTAGTATCGTTGATAATTAACCTAAACGATAGTTGGGCGCTTCTTTGGTGATGCTCACGTCATGCACATGTGACTCACCCATCCCCGCCGATGTCACCTTAACAAAAGTCGCTTTGGTACGAAGATCATCTATTGTCGGACAGCCGGTTAGGCCCATCGCCGAGCGCAAACCACCCATTTGCTGATGAATGATATTGGCAATAGGTCCCTTGTAAGCGACACGCCCCTCGATCCCCTCCGGCACTAATTTTTCAGCGCTGTTAGGATCTTGGAAATATCGATCAGAGGAACCATGATTCTGGTTCATTGCACCCAGTGACCCCATACCACGATAAGATTTATAATAACGCCCCTGATAAAGCTCTACTTCACCAGGTGCTTCTTCAGTCCCAGCCAGCATACTGCCTACCATCACTGAGCTTGCACCTGCTGCCAGGGCTTTTGCAATGTCGCCTGAAAAGCGAATACCGCCGTCGGCGATCACTGGAATTCCAGTGTCTTTTAACGCTTCGACTGCATCGGCTACCGCACTGATTTGTGGAACACCACAACCGGTAACAATACGTGTAGTACAGATTGAACCCGGGCCTATACCCACCTTGACCGCATCAACACCTGCATCAGCCAGTGCTTTTGCACCTGCGGCGGTGGCGACGTTTCCGGCAATCAACTGCAAATCGGGATAAGCCGCTCTAACCTTTTTCACCCTCTCAATAACGCCCTGAGAGTGGCCATGCGATGTATCAATCAACAACACATCCACGCCCGCTTCTACCAACAATTTAATTCTTTCATCGGTGCCCGGGCCTACACTTACTGCAGCGCCAACACGCAAGCGGCCCAAGGAGTCTTTACAGGCGTTGGGTTTGTTTTCTGCTTTCTGAAAATCTTTAACGGTGATCAGGCCCTTCAACTTAAAGTTGTCGTCGACCACCAGAATTTTCTCTATACGATTGGCGTGCATCAGCTCTAGCACCTGGTCCGAATCTGCACCTTCTTTTACCGTGACCAGCTTTTCTTTAGGTGTCATTACATCGCTGATAGGCGCATCCTGACGGGTTTCAAAGCGCAGGTCGCGTCCGGTAACGATACCAATAAGGTTATTTTTACCGTCGGTAACCGGGAAACCTGAATAACCCATCCGCTTACTGAGTTGATTCACCTCACCAACCGTTGCGTCTTGCTTTACGGTAACTGGATCTGACACCACACCACTTTCATATTTTTTCACGTCACGAACGTGCTTAGCCTGCTGCTCCGGTGTCATATTTTTGTGCACAAAGCCTAATCCACCTTCCTGTGCCAGGGCAATCGCCAGATTGGCTTCGGTAACGGTGTCCATGGCTGCTGAAACCAGAGGAATATTTAAATCAACACCGCGCGTTAGTCGCGTTTTCAGATTAGCAGTATGAGGGAGAACGGAAGAGTGTCCTGGTACCAGTAACACATCATCAAATGTAAGAGCTTCTTGAACGATTCTGAGCATGCAACAACACCTATTTGGTAAAGGGTTAATTGCGGCGCAATTGTAGTGTTTTTTAATTATCAGGTAAACTCTATTTGTCTTTTATTATGTGGTTTTTTTCTATGCAGCAAGCTAACACGTCAACTTCTCAGGAAATTTTGTCCGTTTCGCGTTTGAACAGATTGGCGAAACGCTTACTGGAAACGGAGATAGGTAGCATCTGGTTGTCGGCAGAAATATCTAACTTTGTTTGCGCAGCATCCGGTCACTGGTACTTTACGCTAAAGGATGAGCGTGCCCAGGTTAAAGCCGCCATGTTTAAAAATGCCAACCGTTTTTTATCTCAACGCCCAAAAGATGGCGACAAGATATTGGTACGCGCCTCTGTAGGGCTGTATGAACCGCGGGGCGACTATCAGCTCATCGTTGAACATATGGAAGGGGACGGAGAGGGTCAGCTCAAACGGGCCTTCGAACAATTAAAAATAAAACTTCAGGCACAGGGTTTGTTTGATGATGCGATCAAGCGGCCGCTTCCCAGCAGTATAAGACGTGTGGGCATCGTGACATCGGCTTCCGGTGCTGCATTACACGATGCATTAACTGTCTTCAAGCGAAGAAGCCCGGCAACTGAGATTGTTATCTATCCCAGCATGGTACAGGGCACTGACGCCTCCAGACAGCTTATCCAGGCACTGAACACAGCGAATCGACGCAATGAAGTCGATATAATTTTGCTTACCCGTGGCGGCGGTTCATTAGAAGATTTGTGGTGCTTTAATGACGAGCAGTTAGCCTATTGTATCCGCGACTCTTCTATTCCGGTCGTAAGTGCGGTGGGGCATGAAATAGATTTTACCATCGCCGATTTTGTCGCTGATATGCGCGCGCCTACCCCTTCTGCCGGGGCCGAATTGCTCAGCCAGGATGTTAATGTAATGCTGGATGCGCTGCGTAACCGAAAATCACGCATCAGACAATCTTTTACAAATTTGCACAATCGTCTGTCTAATAAACTGCATATATTGCAGCACCGTCTGACGGCACAGCACCCTAAAGTGCGCATTCAAACCCAACAGCAGTCTTTGGACAGGCTTCAAATTCGCCTCGTGCATGCCATTCAGCAACAGCTTAATCAACTACACAACCATCAATCGCGGATTAATCAGCGACTTTGGCGATTCGATCCCAGTGGCAAGCTCGAGCGCGCACAACTCACTTTGGTCCAGCTCAAAAAGTCACTTTACAGAAATATGCAGGCGCTACTGAATAACAAACAGCAAAAATTAGCGTTTGCAGGGCAATCATTACATGCGGTCAGTCCACTGGCGACGTTGGCCAGAGGCTATAGCATTACATTTGATAACAACCAGAATGCGCTTACTTCAATCGCGCAGACGCAAGTGGGTCAAACCATCACCACACGCTTAAAAGACGGTAAAGTGGTGAGTAAAGTTGACGCACTTTTGCCCGCAGAAGACCAAAAATAATCATTGTGCAGCTTTGTTAGATCAGTCAGACTGGATTACTGAATATAGATTGGCTGATTTATGAAGTTACTATGGTTTTTTATCGCAGGAGCACTCGGTGTTGGCGGTTGTCAAAACAATGACGACCCTATGCACGCTTCTGCTGTAGAGGATCACGCAGTAAGCACAAGCGATGATAAAATCGAAATCACCACTCCGATTGGGATATTTTCCACTTATTTAAGTGATTCGGCAGCGTCGCAATGCCAGTTACTGACATATGCTCAAACTACCTGCGAAGAAGACGCCATTGCTGCTCAGCACTTTTTTGTGGCATTAAAAAATATTGGGGCTTTCCCTAATGCACTGGCAGTTTCTGGACAATCTGACTACCAGCTTTTGATCGCCAACCAAGCCGCAACGATTGCCAGCCCAGGCTGGTGGCACACGGGCATTCAAAGTTTGAAAGGGAACAGGGCGCCACTGGCTGATGAACGGCAGCATTTTACCGAATTTACAGTGCAATGGCGTGGTTTGGAAATTGATACTCAGCTCATTCAGACACACGTGGCAATGCATGAAGACCACACGCCCGTGAAAGTTGCTGAGGACGTTATTGCACAATGGCGGACAGATGCATTGCAAAGAGGATTATTTACCGCCCCATTTTTGTATAAGGCGCTTAGAGCCAGCGACTATCTCAGTGAAATGCAGGTTCCTGATACCATTGCTGCGTTTTCACGTTTTGATACACAACTATTCCATGATCCGTTTCAGGGCGCTATCACGCGGTATACTCATAATGAATACGAAGACGCGTTGCTTGATATTACGGTTTTTCCGCTAACCACCAGTCTGGACACCGCGATTGAGACGTCGCTGACTAACATTCTGGAAAAAGAACAAGCTGATGCACAGATTGTTGCTGCAGCAAGAAACCTGACCATGGTAGTAGACCACCCAATTGCAGAATTTACTCCCGGACGACAATTCATCGAAGAGAAAGTTTTTATGCTTGCAGTACATGCTAAGGGAGAAACCGAAGAACCGATCTTTGCTACGACTTACGTATTTCGTCAGGAAGATAAAATTGTAAAGGTGAGCACAACATTTCCGCCGCGGATCGCCAACCCATTAGTGGAGCAGGCACTTCCTTCTATTAAAGTACCCGCAGAATCCCCCTTGATGGCGACATTGCGGGATATCGCCAAAACCCGCAGCTAGACACTATTTTCCGCGCAGGAATTGACTGTGTTATACCCAACTTAGTTCCCCCCCACTGCGCTTACTGTGCTACTGTGGCGGGATTATTACCGCCTTTTGCGAGGTGAAAATATCAACGTAAGGCACATCTGACGCAGATTGCCCGGTTACTTTTTCTTATTGTGAAAGGCCATCAAGCGTTTACGTTTGCGTTGTTGCGCCAACGTAAGCTGGTTCTTTTTGCCTTCAAACGGATTACTACCCTCTCTGAATTCGATCCGAATGGGGGTTCCCATCACGTTAAGTGATTTTCTAAAGTAGTTCATTAAAAACCGCTTATAAGCGTTGGAAAGGTCGTCCACCTGATTACCATGAATGACAATAACGGGGGGATTGTAACCACCGGCGTGCGCATATTTCATTTTCACCCTGCGACCACGCACTAGGGGTGGTTGATGATCCTGCTGTGCCATCTCCATGATTTGAGTTAGCATGGCGGTATTGATACGTTTAGTAGCGCTCGCATACGCTTCATTAACAGACTCAAACAGGTTGCCTACGCCAGTGCCATGTAATGCTGAGATAAAATGCAGCCGTGCGAAATCGACAAAACCCAAACGACGATCCAATTCTCGTTTGATGTCATCTTTTACATCTGTTCTCAGCCCATCCCATTTATTCACTGCCAATACCAGTGACCGGCCTGAATTAAGCACAAAACCTAACAGACTTAAATCCTGGTCGGTGATGCCTTCGCGGGCGTCAATAACCAGCAGCACGACGTTGGCCTCTTCAATTGCCTGCAGGGTTTTTACAATGGAGAATTTCTCAACGGCCTCGGTCACCTTACCGCGCTTTCTGACCCCGGCCGTATCAATCAAAATGTATTCGCGTTCATCGCGGGTAAGCGGTATATAAACGCTATCCCGGGTGGTGCCCGGCATGTCGTATACTACCACGCGGTTTTCACCCAAAATGCGATTGGTTAAGGTCGACTTGCCCACATTCGGCTTGCCGACAATTGCCAGCTTGATTGGCAGGTTCTGCAGTCTTTCCAGTTGCGCTTCGGCATCTTCCTCTTCCTGCTGAACTTTAGTTTGCACCAGCATATCTGGAAACTGTTCTTTAAGTGGGTCCAGCGCCAAATCCATCAATTGACTGACGCCGCGACCGTGGGCCGCGGCAATTTGATTTACCTCACCGATGCCCAACCGATAAAAATCGGCACTTTCGCTATGACCATCGATACCGTCAACTTTGTTGGCTACTACAATCACCTTCTTGCCCGTTTTACGCAGATGATCGGCAATACCCTGATCAGCAGGTAGCAAGCCAGCTCTGGCATCCAACAGGAATAAAACCACGTCGGCTTCTTCAATTGCTAACAATGACTGCTGAGCCATTTTTGCATCGATGCCCTCTTCATCGCCGGTGATACCACCCGTATCCACCACAATGAACTGTTTTTGTTCAAACATTGCCTGACCATATTTACGGTCACGAGTAAGACCTGGGAAATCGGCAACCAGTGCATCACGGGTATTGGTTAAGCGATTAAATAATGTCGACTTACCGACATTCGGCCTTCCTACAAGTGCAACTACAGGCAACATGAAAGCATTCCTAATAACAATTTATTGAAAAAACACAGGCCGCAAAAATGCGGCCGGTTAAGTACACGTAAAGTATAAACGGTGAGCGCAGACTTTGGTAAAAATTAACTGCGAATTATCTCGAAGCGATTGCGGCCACCTTCCCTTCACGGGTAATGGCAATAATGTTGTCTTCGACTTTGAGCGGGGAAACATACACAGATTCATCTTCGTCATCATCGCCTAACGAAAAGCGCGCGACAATCTTACCTGATTCCTGATCTAACCAATGTAAGAAGCCCCATTTATCGCCAACCACGATATGGTCTCCCACCGGCTCAGCCTCAGTCAGCGAGCGACGCTTTAAGCCACTTTGCGACCATAGTTCGACGCCGTTGCGACGATCCAGTGCATAAATGTGTGAATTGTTATCGACCACAAAAATTTGATTATCACTGAGTGTCAGATTTCTGTATGAGGCATATTCACGCTTCCAGATTACCCGGCCGCTTCGCAGTTCAACCGCCGCAAGTGTGCCATTGTAAGCGATTGAATAAACAATACCGCCATACAGAAGCGGTGCTGAATCAATATCGACAATACGCTCTAGCTCAGTGGCTCCGGCAGGTGTCGTAATTGCAGTTTCCCAGGCTACCACGCCTGAATCCAGAATATGGACTTGCAACTTACCTGTAGGCGTACCCACAATTGCACCACCGTTACCTGAAGTGGGAGTCGAAATACCACGCAGCGTTAGCGGCGGTACATCAGACTCACTGCGCCAAAGTTGCTCACCGGTTTCGGCGTTAAGCCCAAACAATACACCGGCACCAGTATTTACCAACAACACGCCTTCACCAATAGCCGGCGCAGCCAGTATCTCTCCTGCAACGGTAGCTTGCCAGACGACTTCGCCGTCCTGCTGATTAAGCGCCAAAATAACGCCATCCTCAGTGCCAATAAACAGCAGGTTTTCAGCTGCAGCAAGTCCTGCAATTTTTGCTGATTCACCACTGGACCAAAGACGGCTGATTGAATCCATCATGCCTTCGTCTTTGAATTTTGCGAAATTCTTTTCCCAGATGACCTTGCCAGATTGAGGATCTAATGCGGCAACTTCACCACGACGCTCAGCCACATACACTTTATTGTTATCATAGGCAGGACGGAGACGCGAAAAGTACCCCTCGACACCATCGCCAATTTGCTGCTCCCAAACTAACGTCGGCGTAAACGCAGCATCAATGGGCGCCAGTTTCCTAATTTCGAGTTCTTCATCATCAGCAAACCAGTCAGAGATAGTGGAACAACCTGACAGCAATAGAGCCAGCGACAATACGCCGACCGCACTGATATTTTTTTTGCGCTTTGCAGTTAAAAACATAAACACCGCCTTATTATTCTGCTTGACCTGCAACCGCAAGATTATCTAGCTTAACTTTAATAAGCGGATTATTTTCACTTGCGGCAAGGGCACGAGTGTACGCTTCTTTGGCCTTGTCCATGTCCCCCTGGCGGGCAAAAATGTCGCCTTTAATTTCATCAACCTGAGACACGAAACTGTCCAATGTTACACTTTCTAATGTGTTCAGTGCTTCTTGCGTTTTGCCCTGTTCAAGCTGAACTCTGGCTAAACGTGTAGAGGCCACAGCCGCCAGTTTGGCGTCTTCCGTTTCATTAACCACTTTTTGTAACTGCGCTTCAGCTTCAGCAAAGTTATCAGCATCAACGGCTTTTTGAGCCGCGACTAAACCCGCAATATTCGCGTAGCCAGAACCTGGATTATTTTGAATGAAAGCATCCAACTGTTCAGTGCTTTGCGCTTCAACTACCGCTTGATAAGCGGCTGAAGCTTCTTCTTTAGCAGCTAACTGGCTGTCGCTGTAATAGCGCCAGCCCCACAACCCGCCAAGACCAATCACTGCACCCACAACGATGGCTATACCATTTTCTTTCCAGAATTTTTTTATCGCCTCTACTTGTTGTTCTTCGGTGGCGTACTGTTCCATTTTGTTACCTCTAATGCATTAATTCATGAGTTGTTGTGTTCTGATACTGCCCGCAGGCAACCAGATACAACATAAACTTATTCCGCTTTAATAAGGGCAGCCAACGTTGCCGCCAATTTATCAAAGGCTACTGTTTGTTGTGGTTGGTCCAACCTCAAAGGCTTAAGCGTCACGGTGCGATTGGCAACTTCATCGCTACCAACGATAAGCGCGACTTTCGCCCCTGATTTGTCAGCCCGTTTAAGCTGTTTTTTCATATTGCCACCACCGCAATGCAGCATAAACTTACAGTGGGGTAAATCATCCCGTAACGTCTCGATCAGATTAAGCGTGGCAATTTCTGCATCCTCGCCTAATGCGCAAACATACACATCTGCCGCGGGCTGCTCAAGCGCCCCTTCTTCAAGCGTTTCAAGCAATAACACCAGACGCTCAAGGCCCAGCGCAAAGCCAACTGCGGGTGACGGTTTTCCACCTAACTGCTCCACCAAGCCATCGTAGCGTCCCCCCGCACACACTGTACCCTGGGCGCCAAGGCTGTCTGTTACCCATTCAAATACGGTGCGATTGTAATAATCCAGGCCACGCACTAATCGTGGGTTAACCTCGTATTGGATACCGGCCTGGCTTAATCGTTCACATAACTGGGAAAAATGTGCCTTTGACTCGTCATCAAGGCAATCCAGCAAGGCAGGCGCATTAGTTAGTACTGCCTGAACTTGCGGATTCTTGCTATCCAGCACTCTTAGTGGATTCGTGGTCATGCGACGGCGGCTGTCTTCATCCAGCTTATCTTCATGCTGGGTCAGGTACGTGACCAAGGCTTCGCGATAGGCTTGACGGGCTTCATTTGAACCTAACGAATTAATCTGCAGCTTGACGTGCTCCGTCATGCCAAATGCCTTCCACAACCGGGCACTGAGCAGTATGACTTCTACATCGATGTCTGGACCATCAAGACCATAGGCTTCAACACCGAATTGATGAAACTGGCGATAACGACCTTTTTGTGGACGTTCATGTCTGAACATCGGGCCCATGTACCACAGGCGTTGTTGCTGATTGTAGAAAAGACCATGTTCATTACCAGCGCGCACACAACTAGCCGTACCTTCAGGTCGCAATGTCAGACTATCGCCATTACGATCTTCAAAGGTATACATTTCTTTCTCGACGATATCGGTCACTTCACCGATAGAGCGCTTGAACAAATCGGTGCTCTCTACAATCGGCGTGCGTATTTCCTGATAACCGTAACTGGCCACAACCTGACGGATGGTGCCTTCGACACGCTGCCATGCACCTGACATTTGCGGCAGGCAATCGTTCATGCCGCGAATCGCTTGAATGGTTTTAGCCACCTTGCATTCTCATACTGACAAATAAAAGCCCCGTATTATAGGGGCTTTGCGTTTAAACAACAATCATTGCATCCATTCGGACACAACATACTTTTACTCTTTTACTTCAACCGGAATTTTGTTTTTTTCATTCAGCTGCGCTGCTTTAGCACGAATACGTTTTTCCAGCTGATCAACCAGGTCATCATTCGACAGACGTTCTTTCTGGCGCTTACCGTCAAGGTAAAAACCACTCATGTTGCGCGCGCCAGTTAGTCCCAAATCGGATACTTCAGCTTCACCCGGACCGTTAACCACACAACCGATTATGGATACATCCATTGGCGTTAGAATATCTTCAACACGTTGCTCTAACGCGTTAACGGTAGCAATCACATCAAATTCCTGACGCGAACAGCTGGGGCACGCTATGAAATTAATACCGCGAGAACGAATACGTAACGATTTTAATATGTCAAAACCAACTTTAATTTCTTCCACCGGATCAGCCGCCAGTGAAATACGTAGCGTATCACCTATTCCTTCCGCTAGCAGCATACCCAGGCCAACCGAACTTTTTACTGCGCCTGCACGCAAACCACCTGCTTCGGTGATCCCTAAGTGCAGCGGCTGGTCAATTTGTTTGGCCAATTGGCGGTATGCCCCAACTGCTAAAAAGACGTCAGAAGCTTTCACGCTGACTTTAAATTGGTCAAAGTTTAATTTATCCAGAATGTCTACATGACGCATTGCAGATTCAACCAGCGCTGCAGGCGTCGGTTCACCGTACTTTTCCTGCAAGTCGCGTTCTAGCGAACCGCCATTGACGCCAATCCGTATCGGAATATTTTTATCTTTGGCGCAATCGACAACGGCTTTAACTCGTTCAAGGTTACCGATATTACCTGGATTGATACGTAAACAGTCGGCACCGTACTCTGCGACTTTCAGCGCAATACGATAGTCAAAGTGAATATCGGCAATAACCGGAATAGAAACCTGCTGACGAATCAATTTGAATGCTTCGGCCGCATCCATTGTTGGTACTGAAACCCTGACCAGTTCTCCGCCCACTGCCTGAATACGCTTAATCTGGCTGACCGTGGCGTCAACGTCCGTGGTTGGGGTATTGGTCATCGACTGCACAGCAATGGGCGCGCCGTCACCTATAGGCACATTACCTACATAAATCCGGGTCGACTTACGACGTTGTATGGGACTTTCTGCGAACATGAAAATTCCTAATAAGGTAGCATAATACGTGCGGTACGACCGTTCTGATAAAACGAAATGTCTACCGGCTCGCCATTATACCGGATACTCACCTGATCGGGAGCACCTAATGTGATATCAAATGGAGGAATGCCGTTGAGCGTCATGACCCGACCCGCTTTTTTCACGCCATAAGCAATGGCTTCGCCAGTGGCATCTTTAATGTTTACCCAACAATCTTCGCCGAAGGTAAATTCCACTGAGGCCGTTTCTCCTGGCACGGATTGCTCTGCGCGCTCAGACGCCCCCTCTGACGCGTCAATTTCGTCGATTTGATTAGTGGTGTCAGTATTAACTGACTCACTCTCAAGACGATTCTGTCCTTCTTCTTCGGGTGGGGGAAAACGCTCCTGCATATCCTGAGGCGTCTCTTGCTGCTCTGATTCGACCCTCTGCGGCGTTGACTGCGTCAACGATTCTGAATTCTGGTCGACGCTCCCTCGTTCAACTGGGGCCTGCTGAAAAGTCTGTTCACTATCTGTGGGCGGTACCGACAGGGTTTCACTCGTATCGTCTATCAGCACATCATCATTTGATTGCTGATACCACCAGCCCACTACCCCAGCGATTAACAAGAACAAAATAACATAAGTCACCATCATCCAACGATCATCATGGGCCTGTTTGTTCACTTTTCTCGAAAAACTCTGGAAATTAGCTGTCTGGTTGGGCGTAGCATGTAATTTTTCAAATTCAGTAATGACTGCTTTGTCGTCAAGACCGACATATTTCGCATACATTTTCACATAGCCTTTAGTAAAGGTTATGGAAATGCGGGGATCCACTTTGTCATTCTCAATTTCATCGACGCTCTTTGGCTTGATGAACAACTTATCAGCTATTTCCTGTTGACTCAGACCTTGCTTTTCCCGCGCAGCCTTTAGCATCGCACCGGGACTGGGACGAGATGGATTGTCTTCTTTTTGTTGTTCTTCGAATTCCATAAGCCCTACTTTGTATTAGTCCTGTTGTTCTGGCGGCACAAGCCATAAACGCATCCCTTGTCTGATTGCGCCAGGCTCATCAAGTTGATTCCACTCTTGTAATGTAGACATTTTGAGATTGTACATCAGCGAAATACGGTACAGATTTTCCTTTGCCTGAACAATATGGAAAGGTGGATTTTCCTCGGAAATTTCATATTCAGGCTGTTTTTTTAATGAAACTGTTTGATTTTGCACCGACTCAATGGGTGTATCCTGCGTTACCGTGGCCGGTTGAGTTTGTTCAGACTGGCTTATCATTGGTTGTGTCGGTTCTTCACGTGACGGTGATTGGATTTGTTCTTGTTCAGGCGCATCCTTGGGCGATTTTCGGGTAATCGCTATTTGTGGGGTAACCCAGGCATCTTGTTGCTCTTTATAGGCGTTGGCCTGCGCGCTTTGCGGATACATGGTTAACAACATATCCCCGTACCCTTTAGCCGTATCAACATCACGCTGCCCCTTGGCAACCTGAATCTGCAGCCACAACGACTCGGCGGAAACACGTGCAACCCGTTCATATTTGCGCAGGCTTGCTTTCGCTTTCTCCCACTCCCCATTCTCTATATAAAGTTCGGTGAGCAAAAATAAACTTTTTGCGCGTGAAGGTTGATGATTCAGCGCACTCTGTAAATGCGAAATCGCGGTTGCGGGCTCCCCTTGCTCCTGAGCACAAAGCGCCATATTCTCGTAGGTTTCAGCAGCATTAGCATACTGACGGTTATTCAGTGCGCTGGCAAAAAATTCATTGGCATCATCGTAGCGCTGCTGTTGACATAGAAACGCGCCATAGCTATTCGCGATATCCGCATTGCGAGGAGCGAGTTTCAGTGCGTTTGAGTACGACTCATCAGCACGTTCGGTCTCGCCAACTAATTGATAATAATACGCCAGTGAATAATGGGTGTCTGCAAGCCGTGGAGCGTACCGTAAAGCCTGGTCTAAATTGGCCTTGGCTTGTGAGTAATTGCCGTTTTTCAAATAAGTTAAACCGAGAGAAATGCGCGTTTTAGCCGCCTTTTCCTGATCAAATTCATCACCAATAAAGCCACTTGGCTGAGTCTGGCTAACACATCCTGTTAAAATTAAGACTAAAGCTAAAACAATATAATGCATGCTTTTTTCACTTCTCACTTGGTTATCGTTATTGACTCATTTTTACTGAAATTGCTTCGCCCTTCATTTGCTTTTTTAACATTCTTTTGGTGCGATCGACAACATCGCCTACCAATTGTCCGCACGCAGCATCAATATCATCACCGCGGGTTTTGCGCACCATAACCGTGTAACCATATTCCATCAGCACTTTAGCAAAACGGTCAATGCGGGAATTGCTCGAACAGGTGTACGGCGAGCCCGGATAGGGATTAAACGGTATCAGGTTAATTTTGCATGGGGTGTCCTTCAACACTTTTGCGAGTTCGTGTGCCTGATCGGTGCTGTCGTTTATATGCGAAAGCATAACATATTCAACGGTCACCTTACCCTGATTGGCTTTTGATTTCGCCAAATATCGACGCACTCCAGCAAGAAAAGTCTCAATGTTGTATTTTTTATTAACCGGAACAATTTCATCCCGCAATGTATCGTTGGGTGCATGTAAGGAAATAGCCAGGGCAACATCGATTTGATCGCCAAGTTTATCCAATGCTGGCACGACGCCAGAGGTGCTCAGGGTCACGCGGCGTTTAGATAAACCAAAACCGAAATCGTCCAACATCAAATCCATAGCCGGAACCACGTTTTTCAGATTTAACAGGGGTTCACCCATGCCCATCATAACCACGTTGGTAATGGGTCGTTTGCTGGAGTCTTTGGACAAGCCTAAATGGGTTGCTACCCGCCAAACCTGGCCGATAATCTCACTCACGCTTAAATTACGATTAAAACCCTGCTGTGCGGTTGAACAAAAAGTACACTCCAATGCACAGCCAACCTGTGAAGAAACGCACAATGTGGCGCGATCACTTTCGGGGATCCACACCGATTCCACTTCCTGACCACCAGCTAACGCCAAGGCGAATTTAATGGTGCCATCGCTGGCTTCCTGAAAATAGGCGATTTCGGGCGCAACTATTTCACAATGCTGTTCGAGTTTTTCACGCAAGCCTTTATTCAAGTTACTCATTTGGGCAAAATCACTGACGCCCTGCTGGTAGATCCACTTCATCACCTGATCGGCGCGAAACGGCTTTTCACCAATCTCATTGAAGAACTCACGCAGCATTGTGCGATTGAGATTGAGCAGATTTGTTTTTGCCATGATTTGACCTTTAAATAACGCTTAATAAATTTGCCTGTTGCCAGGTTTACCCTCTACCTGACAGCGCTGGGACAGCCCGTCGTTTTTTGAGGACATCATATAAAAAGGGAGCCGCAGCTCCCTTCCTTGTTAACTGTCAGTCGACGATTAACGTGTGCGCGGGCAAACTTCTTCGTCTGAGAAGAAAAACGCAATTTCACGCGCTGCAGATTCTGGAGCATCAGAACCGTGCACAGCGTTTTCGTCGATAGAAACGGCGTAATCAGCACGTAACGTTCCCGCAGCAGCTTCTGCTGGATTAGTTGCGCCCATAATTTCACGGTTTTTAACTACCGCATTTTCACCTTCAAGCACCTGCACCATAACCGGGCCAGATGTCATGAAATCAACTAACGCACCAAAGAAAGGACGCTCTTTGTGTTCTGCGTAGAAGCCTTCAGCCTGCTCCTTGCTCATATGAAGCATTTTTGATGCAACAATGCGCAGACCAGCAGATTCAAAACGGTTGTAAATTGCACCGATAACGTTTTTTGCTACCGCATCAGGCTTAATAATAGAAAATGTACGCTCAAGAGCCATCTTTTCTGTCTCCGTAAACTAATCGAATAAATTTGGGCGCGAATTATAGGCAATTCTTCCGCACTTGACCAGAGGCGATTGATTAATGCACTGCGTTTCTGGCTAAACCGTTAATTTTTGCCACGATTGCGCGTAAACCATTGCCTCGCGTTGGGGTGATATGACGCTCTAAGTCCAGTGCTTCAAAATACTGATCGATATCAAAATCGAGAATCTGTCTGGGTGTTTTATCGTTGTACGCGGCCAGCACCAGTGCCAGTAAACCCTGCACAATAATGGCATCGCTATCTACGTCAAATTGCAAACGGCCATTCTGACTGCGTGATACCAACCACACCTGGCTCTGACACCCTTTTACCAGACGATCCGCAGTACGTGCTTCTTCTGGTAATCCAGGCAACGCCTTCCCTAAATCAATGATGTACTGATAACGCTGCTCCCAGTCATCGAAGAAGGCTAAATCATCAATAATGTCCTGACTACTTGGTAACTGCATGGGATAACCTTTAGGTGTTAAAAAAACAATCCGGCTTCAAGTTGGGCTTCTTCACTCATTTTATCACGCGACCAGGGCGGATCGAATACCAGTTCGACGTTAACGTTCTTTACATTTGGTACCATTCCAACACGATACTCAACATCCCCCACCAGTACCGGCCCCATTCCGCAGCCAGGTGCGGTGAGTGTCATGTCAATGTTAACAGTATTGGACGATTGATCTACGGTAACCTGATAAATCAGGCCTAACGACACCAGATTAATCGGAATTTCTGGATCGAAAATGGTTTCCAATGCTTCCCATACCTGTTTTTCGTCGATGGTGTTGTCATCTTTAGGCGTAAAATTCAACACCTGTGGCTTACGCCCAATCGCATCCGCATCAGTACCGTCAATGCGATACATATTACCGCGCCAGGTGACCGTATAATTGCCACCGAGATCCTGGGTGATGTTAACAAACTCACCTTCAGGGATTTTGACGACGTTGCCTGCGGGTACCAAACGCGCTTTGCAGTCACGCTCGGTGGTAACCATTTTCTGCATCAGATAACTCAGCTTATATTAAAACTTTCACCGCAACCGCATTCATCAACAACATTCGGGTTGTTGTATTTAATTACACCATTAACGCCTTCCATCACGTAATCAATTTCGGTGTTTTTTAACAATGGCAGTGCATCTTTGGAAATGGCGACAGTCAGGTTTTCGTTGATATCCAACACTTCATCATCGGCCTTAGCCGCATCAGCAAAATCCAACACATAGGCATACCCTGTACAGCCACTCACCCTTGTGGAAAGGCGCACAATTTTGTCCTGATGCGTTTTCAGCTTTTTCTCAAAATGCTTAACTGCAGCATCCGTTAACGTGATCACCGACGTTGGCGGCACAAAAGTTTCTACAGACATACTACCTCCATTAAGCCAGCATGGTTTGCGCTTTTTTAAGCGCCCTGAAGAAGGCTTCAACTTCTTCAATGGTGTTATAAATTGAAAACGACGCCCGCGCCGTACCCGGAATGTTTAAACGCTTCATCAAAGGTTGCGCGCAATTATCACCAGTGCGAATTGCGATGCCCTGACGATCTAAAATAAACCCGATATCCGCAGGGTGCGCGCCATCTAGCAGAAAACTCATAATTCCAACTTTGTTTTTTGCGGTGCCGATTAAACGCAACCCCTGCATGTCCGCGGCAAGTTCGTTTGCGCGCGTCAACAGGGCTTTTTCGTGGGTTTGAATGGCATGCTGATCCAACCCCATGAACCAATCAATTGCAGCCGCCATGCCGATGGCACCAGATATATTGGGTGTGCCCGCTTCTAACCGAAACGGCAATGTTCCGAAAGTTGTCTGTTGATATTCAACATCGGCAATCATTTCGCCACCCGTTTGCCAGATTGGCCAATCCTCAAGCACGTCTTTTCGCCCCCAAAGGCAGCCAATACCAGTGGGACCGAACAGTTTGTGACCTGAAAACGAATAAAAATCGCAACCAATCGCCTGCACATCTACGCCACCATGAGCAATGCCCTGCGCCCCATCCACAGAAACCAGCGCCCCTGCAGCTTTCGCCATCGCAGTCATTTCTTTGATGGGATTGATGGTGCCTAACGCATTGGAAACATGGGGGAACGCCACAAGCTTAGTCCGGTTGTTCAAGGCAGCTTTGAATTTAGCAAGATCAAGTTCACCGTCTTCGCTGATAGGAATAACAACCAGCGAAGCGCCTGATTTGATGCATGCCTGCTGCCAGGTAACCAGATTCGCGTGATGTTCCATTTCGGTAATTATCACCTCGTCACCTGACTGCAATTTTTGCGCTAATCCATGCGCCACGATATTTAACGATTCTGTGGTGCCACTGGTCCAAATTACTTCTTCATTCACATTGGCGTTGATAAAACGCGCTACGGTGGTTCTGGCCTTCTCATAGCGGCGCGTTGCTTCATCAGACAAGTGGTGAGAGCCACGATGTACGTTCGCATTACATGTAGTGTAAAATTCTACTAACGCGTCAATAACCGCTTGCGGCTTTTGTGTGGTCGCAGCGTTATCCAGATAAATCAGTGGCTTACCATCAATTTGCGTTTTTAAAATTGGGAACTGCTGGCGCAGCGCGGTGACGTCTAGGCTCATTTTACTTCCATATGCGCAAAACGCTCACTCAGTTTTGGCTGTAACCAGGACGCTATGGCTTTGTTGGGAATATCGTTGACCAACTCCTGAATAAAGCCAAAGTTCAACATAACCAACGCTTTTTGACGTGAAATACCGCGACTCAGCAGGTAAAATAACTCGCTGCCTTCAATCTCTGCCACCGTTGCTCCGTGAGCACATTTCACATCGTCAGCGTAAATTTCCAGTTCTGGTTTGGTGTTCACCAGGGCGCGACGTGATAGCAAGAGATTTCGATTGTTCATTTCCGCTAAGGTTTTTTGTGCATCACGGTGTATGTGAATGCGACCGTTAAATACTGCACGCGCACCGTCACCGATGATACCGCGGGCATTTTCTTCCGAGGTACCATTGGGTTGCGCATGCTCGATACAGGTATGCAGGTCGAACAATTCACCTTCTGCCAGCAGATAAATAGCATTAAGTTTAGCGAAAGCATTTTCCGCTGAATGCCAGATATCAATATCCAGACGAGAAAGCTGGCTACCGTAACCGACCACAGTGCTATTTAGATTTGACGATTCACCTAGTTTAAAGTGCGTGCCGCCAACCGCTTTTGCATTAGCGGTGTAAAAAGCAAAGCGGTAGTGTTCCAGACTGGCATGATCACCGATACTATACTCAGCCACTGCGGTGTTCATACTGTCGTGTTCACCCTGGCCGAATTCCAATACTTTAGCGTGGGAGTGCTGACCGAGTTTCACTAACGCACGGGTATGGTTATCCGAGTCAGCCGAGGTCAGGTTGATCAGTCTGATTACCGGGGTAATTTCTGCGTGGTCAGCCACGTCAATCATTACACCATGGTGACTGAGTGCATCGTTAATCTGTCCAAATACATGAGCTTGTGGCTTGATGCGACCAAACAATGTTTTGATATCGTCTTGCTGCTGTGCGTTCGCCTGAGCGAACGAAACAATGCTTACGCCCTGTGGTAACGCTAACTCATCTAACGAGGTGACCAACGTACCATTGTTAAATACAATATCGATGGCGTCTAATCCAGGTATTTCAGGCACACTGACTGAATCAGTCGCCTGCGCATGACTAAATGTACGATCTTTCAACGGAGTAAGCGGGGTAAACCGCCACTGCTCAGCACGCTGGCTCGGCCAGCCTGCCTGCTGTAATTGGGTAATGGCCTGCTGACGCACAGGAGCCAGAAAATCCTGATTCTCCTGCGCTACATCAATGACCTTTGTTAGCCATTGACTCATGCAGTTTCTCCTTCGTATTTCTTACCCAAAAAACCATAACCGCTTTTTTCAACTTCCAGTGCCAGTGACGCATCGCCACTTTTCACAATCTTGCCTTCAGCAAGGATGTGCACAAAATCCGGTTTAATGTAATCGAGCAAACGCTGGTAGTGGGTGATCACGACAAAGCTACGCTTACCGTCACGTTGTGAGTTAACGCCGTCGGCGACGACTTGCAAGGCGTCGATATCCAGACCTGAGTCAGACTCATCCAGAATACACAGCGACGGCTCAAGCAGAATCATTTGCATTATCTCATTGCGTTTTTTCTCACCGCCTGAGAAACCTTCGTTGACGCCACGCTTCAGAAAGTCCAATGGCAGCTGCACCTGTTTGCAGGCATCTTTGGCTTTTTTCAGAAACTCGGCTGCCGTGAGAGCTTCTTCGCCCCGTTGTTGCCGAATCGCATTAACGGATTCTTTCATGAACTCCATATTGCTAACGCCAGGAATTTCAACCGGATATTGAAAAGCCAAAAACATGCCTTCGCGGGCGCGTTCTTCGATTTCCATTTCCATCAGATTTTTACCATTTAACGTGGCATCGCCTTCTGAGACGGAATAGCCTTCACGCCCAGAAAGCACATAGCCTAACGTAGATTTACCGGCACCATTTGGCCCCATAATGGCATGTACTTCACCAGGTTTAACTTCCAGGTTCAGCCCGCGAATTATGTCTTTTTCTTCGACGCTTGCGTGTAAATTTTTAATTGATAACATCGTTTACCCCACTGAACCTTCAAGGCTTATTTCCAATAATTTGCCGGCTTCTACGGCAAATTCCATTGGTAATTCTTTAAATACTTCTTTACAGAAACCATTCACAATCATCGACACCGCTTTTTCTGGGTCGAGGCCGCGCTGTTGACATAAAAACATTTGATCATCACTGACCTTCGAAGTGGTTGCTTCGTGTTCTACAATAGCGGAAGGATTGCGACTTTCGATATATGGGAACGTATGCGCGCCGCATTTATCACCGATCAGCAATGAATCACACTGAGTGAAGTTACGCGCGCCATCGGCTTTCGGCCCCATTTTTACTAAGCCACGGTAAGCATTGTTGCTTTTGCCCGCCGAGATACCTTTTGAGATGATGGTGGAACGGGTATTCTTACCCATGTGGATCATCTTGGTACCGGTGTCAGCTTGCTGCGCACCACGGGTCAATGCCACCGAATAGAATTCACCCACGCTGTTGTCGCCTTTAAGCACACAGCTTGGATATTTCCAGGTGATGGCCGAGCCAGTTTCGACCTGTGTCCATGAAATTTTCGCATTGGTGTGACAGATACCGCGCTTGGTAACAAAATTGTAAATCCCACCCTTGCCTTCTTCATCGCCCGGATACCAGTTTTGTACAGTCGAATACTTGATGGTGGCGTTATCCATGGCCACAAGTTCCACTACCGCAGCATGCAACTGATTTTCATCACGCTGTGGCGCAGTGCACCCTTCAAGATAGGAGACATGGCTGCCCTCGTCAGCGACAATCAGTGTGCGCTCAAACTGACCCGTATTCTGTTCGTTGATTCTAAAATAGGTAGACAATTCCATTGGGCAGCGAACGCCCTTGGGAATATAAACAAATGAACCGTCGGTAAATACCGCACAATTAAGTGCCGCGTAATAGTTGTCAGTGCGTGGTACCACAGAACCGATATATTTTTTAACCAGATCAGGGTATTTCTGCAGCGCTTCAGAAATTGGGCAAAAGATAACGCCGGCTTTTTCCAGTTTTTCACGAAATGTGGTGACAACCGAAACAGAATCAAATACCGCATCAACAGCGACCCCCGCCAGCATTTCTTGCTCATGCAGAGGAATGCCTAGCTTCTCGTAGGTACGCAGCAGTTCGGGATCAACTTCGTCAAGTGACTTGGGTTTGTCCTTCATGCTTTTGGGTGCTGAATAATAGGAAATCGCCTGAAAGTCGATTTTCGGATAGTTAACGTGGGCCCAATCAGGCTCTTCCATTTCAAGCCACGCACGATATGCCTTAAGACGCCATTCCAGCATCCACTCAGGCTCGTTTTTCATTGCCGAAAGACGACGGATGACGGATTCGTCCAGGCCGTTTTCGAAAGTTTCGGCTTCGATTTCCGAATAGAAACCGGCTTCGTACTTCCGTGATAGTGCCTGTTCGATCTGTTCACTCATGTTAGGATCTCACTTACTTTAGTTTGCCTGTAAAATCGATGTTTTCAGCCTTACGGTTTGGCTGATGACGCAAACATTTCAATGTGCTCAACATCGCAGAAATATATCTCAATTGTATAATACCTGACTATTTCACTCAAGTATTAGCGTTCATGCAGTATCTCGATTTGTGTTTACACTGTACCTTGAATGGATACTCGCCGCATGGAGGATGAAGTCGCTAGCGGCGCGGATTTTGCCGTATTCGGCACAATTTTTCAATGTTAGATGCGGCTAACCGCCGTCCCCTTGCGGATTCATGTAGTCGAATGACGCAATCTGGCAACCACATCAGCAACCCGACTAACGGTATATTCAATGTCATCTTCAGTGGTGAAACGCCCAACGGTAAAACGAATGCCACTTAACGCTAAGGCTTCGTCACGCCCAATCGCCGAGAGTACATATGAGGGAGCCAGATTAGCCGAATTGCAGGCTGAGCCAGATGAAACAGCGATATCATTGCCTAATGCACGGGTCAGCATTTCCCCTTCGATGTCCGCAAAACTGACGTTGAGGTTGTTAAAAATTCGTTGTTCGGGATGGCCGTTAAGGATGACTCCGCCTATATGTAAAAGCCCCTCTGCGAGTTTTTCCCGCAGCGCATGCAAACGTTCACTTTCCGACCTCATGTGCAGCCCGGCGATATGACATGCCTCACCAAAACCGACAATCTGATGGGTGGGTAACGTGCCAGAACGCATACCTCTCTCATGCCCACCGCCATGGATTTGTGCGACCAATTCCACTTTTGGCCGACGACGCACATAAAGTGCCCCAATCCCCTTTGGGCCATAAAGTTTATGTGCTGAAAAAGACATTAAATCGACCGGGAGCGTGGACAGGTCGATAGGTAGTTTGCCTAAGCTTTGAGCGGCATCCACATGAAAAAGAATCTGTTTGCGACGACATAATTCAGCAATCGCCCGTATGTCCTGAACAACACCTATTTCATTGTTAACATGCATGACGGAAACCAGAATGGTGTCTTCACGCAGCGCTTGCTCAAGTTGCTTCAGACTAACTAAACCATCTTCGTCAACAGCCAAGTAAGTGACTTCAAAACCCTGCCCCTCGAGGAAGCCGCAGGTATCAAGCACGGCTTTGTGCTCCGTATTCAGGGTAACAATATGTTTGCCTTTGTCTGAATGGCGATAAGCCACACCTTTAATTGCCAGATTATTTGATTCAGTCGCACCTGAGGTGAAGACAATTTCACGAGGATCACAGTTGATAAGCTCGGCCACTTGACTGCGGGCAACATCCACCGCTTCTTCAGCCATCCAACCATAGCGATAGGTACGAGATGCGGGGTTGGCAAAGTTACCTTCCAGCGTTAGACATTCGGCCATTTTCGCTGCCACGGCCGGATCAACGGGCGTCGTCGCAGCATAGTCTAGATAAATAGGCTTGTTCGCAGACATTTATAAAATCACACTTAAAATTTCAGTTTCCAGTTTTATTTTTGCTTTATTCTTATCCTGACGCCCTGCTACTTCTTGCACTTCTCGTTGAGCCATTAATTCGCCCAGTGAGATACCGTTTAAAAAAAGACTGATGCGATCGCTTAAGTCTTGCCAGAGGCTGTGGGTCAAACAGCGCTCACCGCCCTGACAATCTGCCATTCCCTGACAACGGGTTGCATCGACACTTTCATCTACTGCACGAATTACCTGTCCTACCGCAATGTCATTGGCATCACGTCCCAATTTATAACCGCCTCCTGGCCCTCGCACGCTGTGAACCAGTTTTTCTTTGCGCAAGCGGGCAAATAACTGCTCTAAATACGATAAGGAAATTTCCTGACGTTCTGAAATATCGGCCAGAGGAACCGGCCCTTTCGCTGAGTGTAAAGCCACGTCGAGCATTGCCGTGACCGCATAGCGTCCTTTAGAAGTCAGTTTCATGAGGAATACCTAAATGGTGGTTGCAGTAAGTGAAAATTTTTTCATACCTGAGTAAATTGGTCAAGTATTTGGCATGCACGGTGAATAATTAAAGGCAATTAAAAATTGAGAAGAATTGTCAATCTGAAATAATGGTAAAGCTGATGGCTTTTTATGTGAATTGATCATTTTTAATCAGCTAATCACCTATCAAACGACAAAGTCAGCGTAATCCGACCCAAAGCAACTCAGACAGCCTTTACTTGCCCAATGATAATAAGTATCATTTCCATAATAAATTACGATTAGGATAGGTCATGACTACAACACTGAAGAAAATGAGTGCACTGGTTTTTGCATCAGCTATAGGCTTGGCTGTGGCGACAGGAAGCGCATTTGCCAATGGTAAAATTGGTGATCACGTTAACAATCTGCACGCTCACCTCTCTCAATATTCTGAAGAAGTACAGTGGTTAGAAACAAAATTTGGTGGCGTAGTTGACGCCTATGCAGCCCAAAATAAGTCAGTAAAAACTGATGAGATGCTAGTCTACTGGGAAGAGGTCGACTTTCACTCAGCCATAGAAACTCAGTATGTGCCGATATATGCCTCTATCTGGCAGGGTATTTACGCCGTCAAAGTAGCGATAGATGAAGGAAAGCCTGTTGCAGAGGTGCGTGCTGAACAAAAAAAATTAAGTCATACTCTGTGGCAAGCTCTGGGGGCAGTTAAGCTGGCGTCCCAATATCAAAAGCAGGGTCTGGTTGACCAGGTTCGCATTACAGAGAAAGAACCCACCACGGGTCCTGAGGTCATCGACGACATTAAAACTCGTTTAGATCGCGTGGTGGCCAAGTACGCTGAACAGTTGGATGAAGTGGCGACCAGCCTGGTTCACGATACCTATATGCAGCGTTTTGAAGTGATTGAAGATGATTTGATTGCCAGAGATGCGAAACTTGTTGAAGCTTTGGACAAAGATTTTAACGTAACACTTCCCCAGGCTATTACCAGCGATAAGGGCGTGGACAATGTTCGCATGGTTGTTGATGCAATGCACACTAAACTAGACCGTGCACGTGCATTGCTAGTTGAAACGCAAAAAGCCCAAGACGGCACATTGTAAAAACTCCTTCTGCAACAACAGGAGTTTTTTACGCGGCGTCGCTGCGACTTCTGCGCGAGGCTGTATCGCCTTGATATAAGCCACGTCATCAACTTAGGCAAATTTGACGATGGGTGCATGGGTTTACCCCCCATCCGTTCACTCCCTACCCTACCGAATGTTCCATAATACAGTAGCTTTGCTGCGTTTTGCGTTCACGATTACTTACATGAAATGAAACTCGCTGAGTTATAAATTTCATTACCCAGCAATCTTTTTGGGTTTCCTCGCCATATATTAATAATGGAATATAAACCTTTCGTGATTTGTGATGTTGGTAGCGCAGAAACTGTTAACAATAAACCCGCTCATTTCATTTCTACCTCGCGGACATACGCATGGCAAGAGGATAGCTAAATGAAATCAAACCATAAATCGCTAATAAAGATTGCACTCATTTTTGTGGTTCTGGCTGGCTGCGCGATTCTGCTCTGGAAGCTGATGGTAACCCGAGAAACCGTTCGAGAAGGTATTCAGTACATAACCTCGTTTGGTTTTTGGAGCTACTTCGTTTTTGGTCTGATATATGTGGTACTGGCGTCTTTAAGCTTTCCCAGTTCGGTTTTTAACATAGCAGCGGGCGTACTATTTTCATTTAAGCTAGGACTACTCGTTGCTGCCATATCCGCTTTGACAGCAGCCTGTATAACATTTCTCATCTCCCGTTATATGTTAAAAGAGTTTGTAACGCATAGAATTGAAGCAACCAAGTCAGGTAAACAAATCCTGAAACTGGTGGCTGAACACAGTGCAAAATTTATTTTTATGTTACGCCTCAACCCCTTTATCCCTGCGGTGGTGAAAAACTATGGATTGGGCGTTACCCATGTCAAACTAAGGACGTATGTGTGGACAACCATGCTGGGCCAGCTACCACTTACCGCCATGTATGTTTACCTGGGCTGGATAGGCGGTCTGGCAATGCTGAACCAGGATAATTCTCCGGAAACGGTGCACTGGCTTGTGCTAGGCGGTGGTTTGGCTATAAGCATCGTTACTTTGGTTCTCTCCCATTTCTACATGCGAAAATATTTATCTTCTAATCAACCGGCTCAAGAAGCAGTGAGCTGAGTTTTTTCGATGGTAATTACCAGTAATGAAATTGACTTAATCAATTCAAACGCTGACAAGCTTATATTCCTTATGTAAACTCAAGGGCATACATTTCTTACAACATCACTTCCTGCATGCTTCCAACTGTAAAAATTCTCATCATAGAAGATTCTTTAGAACTATTAGAACAACTTGTCACCGGTATTCAGTCAACCATCGAATCATTTGAGCGCACCGATATTGCCATCAGTCTGGTTGAAGCCGAAACCGTTCCAAAGGCATTGGAACTGGTACGCAATGACGGTGATATTCAGGCGGTGGTATTCAGCTGGGACACCGAAGTCAAATGGTCTGACATGGGTGAAAGCAAGGCCGGTAAAGTTGATAATAACGCCGTGGTCATTGATGCGATTAAGCATATTCGCCGCGAACTGCCCGTTTACGTTTTAGGCGATGCCATTAAAGGGCTGGATATCGTCAATCTGGCCAATGGGATGGAGTCGTTTTTTTATCGCAACGATATCATTTCAGATCCAGAGTCGATTTTAGGTTACATCATCAATGACTTTGACGACAGAAACGAAACGCCATTCTGGACGGCGTACAGAAAATATGTCGTTGAAGCCAATGACTCGTGGCACACACCCGGACACAGTGGCGGCGCCAGCTTCCGTCATTCACCCTACATTGGCGATTTTTACAAGTTTTTCGGCCGCAATGTGTTTGTCAGTGATTTATCAGTTAGCGTAGATTCATTGGGTTCCCTTTCTGATGGTACTCATGCCATTGGACGTGCCCAATCGATTGCCGCCAATACCTTTGAGGTGCGCAAATCGTACTTTGTGACTAACGGCTCTTCTACGTCAAACAAAATTATCTTACAAACCCTGTTGCGCGAGGGTGACAAAGTCATTATTGACCGCAACTGTCATAAGTCCGTTCACCACGGCATTATTCAGGCACGCGCGATGCCAGTGTACCTGGACAGTATCCTCAACCCGGATTATGGCATCTTTGCGCCCCCCGAACTGGAACGATTGGCGGAAACCATCGAAGCCAATACCGATGCCAAACTGATTGTGTTGACCGGTTGCACTTATGACGGCTTGCTGACCGATTTGAAACAGGTGGTGGAACTGGGCCATCAACATGGAATGAAGGTGTTTATTGATGAGGCGTGGTTTGCCTACTCACTGTTTCATCCGCGTTTTCGCGATTATTCGGCAATTCATGCCGGTGCTGACTATGTTACTCACTCGGCGCATAAAGTGGTGTCAGCTTTTTCACAGGCTTCTTTTATTCACGTCAATGACCCGGATTTTGACAGTGACTTTTTCAAAGAAATTTACAGTATTCACACCAGCACCTCACCCAAATATCAATTGATTGCCTCACTGGATGTGTGTCGCAAACAATTGGAAATGGAAGGGTATAAGATACTGAATGAATTGCTTAATAATGTGGATGAACTTAAGCAGCAGGTGTCCCGCTTCAAGCGCTTACGTATTTTAGATGCAGAGGATTTCGGCAAGATTTTCCCGCATTTTGCTAAAGACAATATGGGCCATGACCCACTTAAAATTCTTATCGATGTCTCCGCATTAGAGTACTCCAATCAGGAAATTCACCGTTTTCTGATGGACGAAGTCGGTCTGGAAATTGAGAAATTTACTCATAGCACCATTCTGGTCCTACTGACTTTGGGCGGTATGCGCTCAAAAATCGTGCGGCTGTATAATGCTCTGAAAAAGCTTGATCAGGGCTCGGTGTCGCTACATCGCAGTAAGAGTAAGAACGCGTTGCCCAGCACCATCCCTCCAATCAAACTGGCTGAACTGCCTTCTAACGCTTTTTTTGGAAAACGTGAAGCGATTCCCTGGCAGGAAAGTGCCGGACGAATTTCTGCGGGGTTGATTGTGCCCTACCCGCCGGGTATTCCATTGATCGTACCCGGTCAGCTGATTCAGGAAGAACACATCAACTACTTGCGCTCACTGTCCAACCAGAAGCTCACCATTCAGGGCTTTTACGACGGCGAACTGTATGTGATGCAAGACCACACTTAGATCTTAGGATCAAACGCATTTTCTTTGGGTTTCTCACCCTCCGGTACCACGGGTGAGATGCCTGTCGCAGCAAAATCCTCAGCACTTAACGACTGTAAATCCGCCGAGCACACATTGCCGCCCATAGACTGGATGACAGCACACATCTCTTCTACTTTTGTGTCCATCTGATGCATGTGTTCCAGCATGATACCCATCGCGTTGGCCACCGGGTCAGGATTGTCCGGTGCGACAGCATAGGCATCAAAACCATATTTGCGCGCAATCTGATTGCGTTTATCCGCCTGCTCTTTCACATCACCGGCTTTTTGAGCAGACATGACAATTCGTCCCGGGATGCCGACCACCGTAGCGCCAGCGGGTGTGTCTTTTACCACCACTGAGTTAGAGCCAACTTTGGCATTTTCGCCAATATAAATGGGCCCTAGAATTTTAGCGCCTGCGCCCACGACGACATTGTTACCTAATGTGGGATGGCGTTTACCTGCTCTCCAACTGGTGCCGCCCAGCGTGACTCCATGGTACAAGGTGACATCGTCGCCCACTTCGGCGGTTTCGCCAATCACGACACCCATCCCGTGATCGATAAAAAAGCGTCGGCCCAGTTTAGCCCCGGGATGAATTTCAATCCCGGTCATCCAGCGATTGAAGGTTGAAAAGGTGCGTGCCAGCCATTTAAAACCAGCTTTCCACAAGCGGTGACTAAGCCGGTGCATCCAGATCGCATGAAGGCCGGGATAGTTGGTCAGTACTTCAAAAAAGTTTCTGGCGGCGGGGTCGCGGCGAAATACACCTTCCACATCTTCTTTGATTCGTTCAAACACAGTGGTTACTCTTTAGTGGATTTATCAATTGACGCCAAAATTCCTCGAAGAATATTCAGTTCCTGCGCTTCGGGGCGGGCGCGGTTAAACAGTCGGCGTAATTTGGTCATCACCATTCCGGGATGATTTTTTACGATAAAATTGGTCCTTTGAAGCGTCTCTTGCAGATGTACATAAAAACGCTCTAAGTCTTCGTTAAGCGGATACTCTGCTTCGACTTCTGGGTGCGAGGTCGCATCAAGCCAGGCCACTCTCACCTCGTAACATAATGTCTGGACCGCAGCAGCCAGATTCAATGAACTGTAATCAGGGTTCGCTGGAATGCAGACGTGAAAATGACACTGCTGTAACTCTTCATTCGACAAACCGCTGTTTTCACGACCAAAGACCAGCGCCACCGGGTATTTTTCAGCTTCGGTAACCAGTTTAACGCCGCTTTCTCTAGGTTCGAGCATGGGCCAGGAGTGGGTTCTTGAGCGGGCCGATGTCCCTATGACCAATCCACAATCAGCGACCGCTTCGCCCAGCGTAGTAACCGTCTTAGCATTAGCCAGCACATCACCGGCACCGGCTGCCATGGCACTGGCCTTGCCATCAGGTGCGTGCACCGGATCAACTAAATAAAGGTGTTTCAGCCCCATGGTTTTCATCGCACGGGCGGCCGAGCCAATGTTGCCGGTGTGGGACGTGTTTACAAGTACAATTCGGATATTATCAAGCATGCTGACGCGGTAAGTTTTATATTCGTAATATCGCGGATACTAGCATATTTCAGCGGTTTTGAGCTAATAAAGGCGCAATTGCAATCCAATTCACATTGCAAAATACATTTGCTCTGATACACTTCGCGCCAATTACGTAATGCTGTTCATTTTTTGAATAGCGATTACTGCTTTTCTTCGATCTTTTACAATTGGTGGTTTATTATGCATCCTATGCTGAATATAGCTGTGCGCGCTGCGCGTGCTGCTGGCTCAATAATCGTTCGTGGCTTTGAGAATCGTGATGATCTGGAAACTCAAGTCAAAGGCGCAAATGATTATGTGACAAAAATTGATAAAGAAGCTGAAAAAGCCATCATTAGTAAGATCCAGCAATCTTATCCAAACCACACTTTTCTGGGTGAGGAATCCGGCGAAACAGAGGGCAGCGAAAGCGATTTTCAATGGATTATCGATCCGCTCGATGGCACCACTAATTTCATTAAAGGTATTCCGCACTTCTGTGTATCTATTGCATTGTTGCATAAAGGCCGACTTGACCAGGGGGTAATTTTTGACCCGATTCGTGGCGAGTTATTCACTGCCAGCCGTGGCCAGGGCGCACAACTAAATGGTTACCGTATTCGCGCAAGTAAAGCAAAAGATTTAAACGAGACCATTCTGGCTACCGCATTTCCGTTTAAGGATAAAAAGCAATTTGGCGAATACGCAATGAGCTTAAATAAAATTTTCCACGAGTGTGGTGACATTCGTCGTAGTGGAAGCGCTGCACTTGATTTAGCTTATGTGGCAGCAGGTCGTCATGATGGCTACTGGGAACGTGGTATCAAAGCCTGGGACATTGCAGCTGGCGAGTTATTGGTGCGTGAATCGGGCGGCCTGGTTACCGACTTTAAAGGCGGTAACGATCCTTTGTACAAAGGTGAAATTGTTGCGGGCAGTGTAAAAGTGGTTCAGGCGCTGGTAAAGCACTTAAAATAAAAGTTAAGCAATAAAAAAACCGGTGAAGTTAACTTCACCGGTTTTTTTTTAGCTAACAAATAATAACGTTATCGGCATCGCAATGGAGACACGCTTGATGCCAATGAATTATCACATTAATGGTTCTTGATCTGCGCCTTCTTTCTCAATTTCAGGCGGCATCAAATCTTCTTTACTTACCCCCAGCGCCAGCGCTACTGAGCTTGCAATATAAATAGATGAGTAGGTTCCGATAACCACACCAAACAATAGCGCAGTGGCGAATCCGTGGATCAAGGCCCCCCCTTTAAAGAACAAAGCTAACAGCACCAATATAGTGGTTAGTGAGGTGACAATAGTACGATTAAGCGTTTGCGTGAGTGATTCATTCACTACTTCTTCAGGGGTCGCTTTGCGAATTTTTCTGAAGTTTTCACGAATACGATCGGATACAACTATGGTATCGTTAAGCGAGTAACCGATGACGGCCAGTACGGCTGCCAGTACTGTCAAATCGACTTCCAGTTGCAATACTGAAAACAGACCCAAGGTTATCACAACATCGTGCACCAACGCCGCTACTGAACCCAGCGCAAAACGCCATTCAAAGCGCATCGCTACGTAGATCAGAATACAGATAAGCGCGACCAACATGGCCAAACCGCCCTGCTCAGATAGCTCGTCACCTACATTCGGACCGACAAATTCGATACGTTGTTTCTCAACTGGCGTACCGTCAGCACGTAGTATAGCGACCACCTGATCGCCAATATCGGATGCTTTGATCCCTTCGCGCGGTGCAATACGAATCAGCACTTCTTGACTACTGCCGTAATTTTGCACAACTGCATCATCAAAATCTGCCGTGGCTAACTGTTTACGTATGGCGTTTAGGTCAGCAGATTGTTCATACCCAACCTGAATCAGAGTACCGCCGGTAAAATCCAATCCCCAATTCAGCGAATTTACTGCCAGGGAGGCAATTGAACCTACCATCAGAATTGCGGAAATGACCAGCGCAGGAATACGCAGTCGCATGAAGTTGATGGTATTGGTTAAATTTAATAACTGCATTTAATTTCTCCCTATATCGCCAATGACTTCACACGTTTACCACCCCACACCAAATTCGCGATAACACGCGTTAGGATGATGGCAGTAAACATTGATGTTGCGATACCAATCATTAAAGTGATTGAGAAGCCTTTAATGGGTCCAGTACCGACAGCGAACAGAATTAGTCCGGCAATAAAGGTCGTGATATTAGCATCAATGATGGTTGAAAATGCATTGTCGTAACCATAGTGAATCGCTTGTTGCGGACTTCGGCCATCTTTAATTTCTTCACGGATACGCTCGAATATCAGTACGTTGGCGTCAACCGCCATACCAACCGTCAGAACGATTCCCGCCATACCGGGTAATGTGAGCGTGGCGCCAGGAATCATTGACATAATGCCCGCGATCATCACCACGTTTGCCATCAGTGCAATATTGGCAACCACACCAAACGCTTTGTAGTAAACCAGCATGAACACTAACACCAGCGCCATACCCCAGATAATCGCTTGCATACCTAGTTCAATGTTTTCTTTACCCAGGCTTGGTCCAATCGTGCGTTCTTCTACAATTTGGATTGGTGCAATTAACGCCCCCGCTCTTAACAGTAGTGCCAAATCACGCGCTTCTTTAGGTGAATCAATGCCGGTGATCTGGAATTTGTTGCCAAGCTGAGCACGAATGGTGGCCTGATTGATCACTTCCTCATGCTTTTCAAAAATCAGTTTGCCATCCGCATCACGTTCACCGCTGGCTTTATATTCTATGAATACAGTGGCCATGGGCTTACCGATATTGTCACGGGTATTGCGCGACATTTTGTTGCCGCCTTCAGAATCTAATGAAATATTAACGTTGGGTAAGCCATATTCATCCACACCACTACCAGCATCAATGATGTGGTTACCGGTTAGCATGACACGCTTTTCAAGTAGAACCGGATTACCTTGTTGATCGTTAATCAACACTGAACCCGGCGGCACTCGCCCTTCTACCGCGTCGCGTACATCATTCTTCAAATCAACCATGTGAAATTCGAGGGTCGCAGTAGCATTGAGAATTTCCTTTGCCCTTGCGGTATCCTGAACACCGGGCAGTTGCACCACAATGCGCTCTGCACCTTGCTTTTGTATAACTGGTTCGGCCACCCCCAGTTGGTTTACCCGATTACGCAGAATAGTAATATTTTGCTTTACTGCATAATCACGAATTTCCTGCAGTTTGGTTTCAGCAAATGTTGCGCGTAATACGTTGTCGCCAGGCGTAGTGTAGGTCAGATCACGATTGCGATTACGTAGGAAAAACTCTGCTTTATCCAGTGTTTCTTCGTCGCGAAACTGAATATCGATGTGGTTACCTTGCATGCTCACGCGACGGTATCGCAGCTTTTCTTCCCTCAGGGCCGTGCGAAAATCGCTTTGCGCATCCTCAAGTGACTTTTCCATCACTTCAGACATGTCCACTTCCATCAAAAAGTGCACACCCCCGCGCAGGTCTAATCCCAGTTTCATGGGCGTGCCACCCAGACTTTCCAGCCATTCGGGCGTATCAGGGGCTAAATTCATGGCAACGAAATAGTCTGAACCGAGTTCTCGATCGAGGTTTTCACGTGCCTTTAACTGTGCGTCGGAATCATCAACACGCACAAGAATCTGCTCATTTTCAAATTCGATACGCTTGATGTTGATATTATTTTCTTTAAGCGTTGCTTCAACGCGAGGGATCATTGACTCGGTTACAGTCGCATCACGACCACCAGAGATTTGAATGGCGTGGTCTTCGCCATATAAATTGGGTAATGCATACAGTCCGCATAGTGCAAGCACTACAATGACCAACAGTACCTTGAACGTTGAATTTTTATTTAACACAAAAAATTCCTTTTCTTGGAGGTATCAGTCATACCTCCAAACTGAATAAGTTTAGATGGACTTCATGGTACCCTTTGGTAGCACAGCAGTAACGGCAGATTTTTGCACAACAATGTTGTTGCCTTCGTTTAATGAGACCTCAATGAAGTCTTTGTCATCAGATACCTTGGTGATGCGCCCCACCAATCCGCCTTGCGTGAGTACTTCATCGCCTTTCGTCAATGAAGAAACCAGATTCTTATGCTCTTTAACGCGCTTTGCCTGTGGGCGATAAAGTAAGAAGTAGAAAATCAAACCGAACACGGCAAGCATAATTAGCATTTCCATGCCACCACCTTGTTGGGCGCCACCAGCAGTCTGAGCGTGAGCTGAAGAGATGAATAAACTCATAAATTTCCTTAATAATTGTTGTTGTAATTAAAGTGCCGGCACCGGCATATCTTTCTGTGCATAGAATTCGTTAACAAACTCATCGAGTTTGTCCGCTTCAATTGCGTCGCGTAACCCTTGCATAACGCGCTGATAATACCTTAGGTTATGGATGGTATTCAGACGCGCACCGAGGATCTCGTTGCATTTGTCCAGATGGTGTAAATATGAACGTGAATAATTTTTACAAGTGTAACAGTCACACTTTTCGTCAAGCGGGCCCGTATCATTTCGATGCTTGGCGTTGCGAATCTTTACTACGCCCTCGGTGATAAATAAGTGACCGTTGCGCGCATTTCGCGTTGGCATAACGCAGTCAAACATATCAATTCCGCGACGCACCGCCTCGACGATATCTTCAGGCTTACCTACACCCATCAGATAACGCGGTTTGTCTTCAGGAATTTTCGGTGCAGTATGATCGATTATGCGGATCATGTCCTCTTTTGGTTCACCCACCGACAAACCGCCGATAGCATAACCATCAAAGCCGATGTCTTCCAGACCTTCTAATGAAACATCTCGCAAGTCTTCATACATGCCACCCTGGATTATACCGAACAGTGCAGAAGGGTTGTCACCGTGAGCCTCTTTACTCCGTTTAGCCCAGCGCAGTGACATTTCCATTGATAAACGTGCTTCCTGCTCTGTCGCAGGATATGGCGTACACTCATCGAAAATCATCACGATATCAGAGCCTAAATCACGCTGTACTTCCATTGATTTTTCTGGCGTCAGCAGGATTTTTTCACCATTGATGGGTGAGCGAAAGGTCACGCCCTCTTCTGTGATTTTACGTAAATCACCTAAACTGAATACCTGAAAGCCACCTGAATCGGTAAGGATAGGCTTATCCCAGTGCATGAAGTCGTGTAAGTCGCCATGTTGGCGAATAATGCTGGTGCCGGGACGTAACATCAGATGAAACGTATTGCCCAAACAAATATGCGCACCGCTGGCATCGAGTTCTTCCGGGGTCATCCCCTTCACTGTGCCGTAGGTACCTACTGGCATAAACGCTGGCGTTTCGACTACGCCGCGGTCAAACACCAAACGTCCACGTCGGGCTTTACCGCTTTTCTTGACCAATTCAAATTGCATGCAATCGGTTACCTTGAAATGAAGAAATAAAAGTTGGCGGCGATTATACCAGTTCTGGGCAAGAGATCATGCCCAGAAATGCGTTAGATTTTTGGTGGGTAAATAAACATGCTGTCGCCGTAGCTGAAAAAGCGGTATTCCTCGCGAATAGCCTCTTCGTAAGCCGCCATTACATTATCGCGACCGGCAAACGCGCTGATTAACATCATCAGCGTGGACTCCGGTAAATGAAAGTTGGTGAACATGGCATCCACCACCTTAAATCTATAGCCGGGATAAATGAAAATATCGGTGTCGGCGAAAAACGGTATGATCACATCGTGGCTGCTTTCTGCCGCAACCGCAGCGGACTCCAATGAACGTACTGAGGTGGTGCCCACGGCAATTACGCGCTTGCCTGCAGCTTTGGTTTGTTTTACCAGATCAACTACAGGCTGGCCCACTTCGGCGTATTCAGCATGCATTTTATGCTCAAGAATATTGTCCACTCTTACCGGCTGAAATGTTCCCGCGCCCACATGCAAGGTAACAAACGCAATGTTAACCCCTTTTTGTTTTAGCGCGGCAAGGATTTCATCATCAAAATGTAAGCCTGCAGTAGGCGCGGCAACGGCACCTGGCTTTTGATTATAAACGGTTTGATAGCGCTCCTGATCGCTGCTTTCATCTGGCCTGTCGATATAGGGAGGCAATGGCATATGCCCATGTTGTTCCAACGCAAAAAGCGTTGACTCGACATTATCAAACTGCAGATGAAACAAGGCGTCCTCACGGCCCAGAACGGTGGCATCAATGGCGTCTTCAAGGCGCAATTGTGTGCCGGGCCTGGGCGCTTTGCTCGCTCTGACATGCGCGAGTACAGTATCGTCAGCAAGTATGCGCTCGACCAGCACTTCTACCTGCCCCCCTGTCGCTTTTCGCCCCAGCAGACGTGCGGGAATCACGCGCGTGTCATTGAACACCAGCAAATCGCCCGCTTCGACCAAATCTACCATGCTTTTGAACATGGAGTGAGTCACCTCGCCGGTTTGACCATTTAATTGCAGTAAACGGCTGGCGGCGCGCTCTTCGGTTGGGTATTTGGCAATAAGGCGTTCTGGAAGCGTAAAGTGAAAATCACTTAGTTTCATGATAGTTGTCTTTCAGTATTGTGTGATGTGATTAAATTTAGGCGCGGTGTCACTCATCGTCTTCATGCGTATTGCGCGACAAGTCACCGATAATTTCCTGCATGTCTGCAACATTGAGTGGCCTTGCATTGAGCACGACCAATATTTGCAGAAATAAATCGGCGCCCATTATACCCTTATTTACCTTATTGCGCAGGTTATCTGCCGATTGAATTATGCCTTTCTCTTCAAGGCGCTGACTCAATGCCTGATACTTTACGCCTCGAAAAGACATTTCAGTTTTAATCACCCGTTGTACTAACTCGCGCCAGCTTTGCTTTTCCATTTAGCACCATTTGTGAATCATATTTTACAAAAACACATTTATTTACACATATAGAGTGATTTTATTATTGACAGTTTTTGTACTTGTTGTCTAGTATAGTTTCGCAAGTATTGGCGAATCCACTAAACATCGGTACATTGACAACAGATTTTTGGCATTCGCTGCAAAGTAAAGGAGAAATACTATGGCTTGGGATCTTCAATCAATTGAATCCCTGTTTGATAAACGTGACGACTTGGTGGTCACACGTGAAGAAAACTGTTTGTTAATTGCAAACCAGGATGGCATTGACGCCTGGCTGGCAATAAGCGGTGAACAGATACTGGTTGAAAGTTTATTGTTTGCTGCGTCACAGGTTAAAGACAAAGCCGCGTTGGATCATGAGATCCTTTCTACACACATGGTATTTCCACTTACCACAGTGGGTATTTCAACCATCAATGGTGAAGAATATTACACGGCTTTTGGCGCCTTAAGTGCGCAGTCAAAGCAGGAAACCATTGAAATTGAAGTGGATACGTTATTTCAGAATGTTGCGTCATTTCTTGATGCATACGAAACCCATCTTCACTAAATAAAGACAGGAGAAGCGAATGTCTGTTTGGAGAAAATTAGTTACTGCGGTTAAAGGTGGTGCAACAGAAACTGCACAAGCAGTTGTGGATAGTCAGGCGATCCGGATATTGGAGCAGGAAATTCGTGAAGCAAAAGACGAGCTGCGAAAATCAGATCATGCGCGCACGCAGATTCTGGCGAAATGCAAATTGTCGCAACAGAAAATAGATAGCTTTAATGCCTCAATCGCTGAATACGAAGCGCACGCACGTAAAGCGGTTGATTCAGACCGTCAGCTAGCACTGGATTGCGCACAAAAGGTTGCGGATTTAAAGTCTGAGCGCGAGCAGGAACAATCCTATCTGGACCAGTTCAAGCAATCAGAGAAGCAACTGGCAGGCAATATCCAACAAGCCAAAGCGAATCTGCGCCGTCTTGAGCAACAAGTGGATATGGTTAAAGCCACAGAATCTGTGCAAAAAGCGCAGGTGGCTGTGTCTTCCCGCCACATGGGGGCTAACAGTAAAATGAAAACAGCCACTGAATCGCTTTCACGCATTCAGGAAAGGCAGAAACTGCGCAACGCGGAATTGCAAGCCGCGGAAGAATTAGCTAGCGACGAGTCCAATGATGATTTGGAAAAACGCCTGGCTTCTGCTGGTATTAAAGGCGGAACCACCTCCGCCGACGATGAACTTAGCCGTATTTTAGGTAGTTAAACTACGGGAGCTTTTGTGCTCCCGTTTTACTTTACAGGTTGATTCTTTGAGTATTTCCTCTGCATACTGGTGTGGTTTTCAGGTTTATTGAATTTACTGAGTTGAATTGTTTTGACGCATTGGACGCTTTTTCGCAAATTATTTCTGAAGTATTTTGGTAATACGCGCTGGTACACCATTGCGCTAGTCACATTGCTTTATGCATCGTCGAGCTGGCTACTGCTGAACCTGGCCTCAGAAACCGAATTGACCGGTAACGTAAATTTTTTATATTGGCTGGCAGTGACAGGTTCCACGGTTGGTTATGGTGATCTGTCGCCGAGCTCTACTGCCGGTAAACTCGTCGTAGCCTTTTACGTAATCCCTTTCGGGTTAAGTATTTTTGCAATGGTGGTGGGACGTATCGCCGCCTGGGTAAGTAACTTTTGGCAAAAGGGTTTGTTAGGAATGAAACCACTTCATGTACATAATCATATCTTAATCATCGGCTGGAACGAGCAACGTACCATGTTGTTATTGGACCTGTTACTGATGGAAAAAGAAGACTTACCTGATAAGCCTGATATCGTGCTATGTGTAAAGGCCAATATTGAAAACCCGATGCCCGGACAAATAGAATTTGTGCACGTTGAGTCGTTTAATCGTGATGAAGATATGGATCGTGCGTGTGTCGCAGATGCGGCAACCATTTTAATCGACAATCCGCAGGACGATGTTACTCTAACCACTGCGTTGTACTGTACTCAACGTAATCCCAATGCCCACCAGGTGGCCTACTTTAATGACGACAGTCTGGTCAAACTATTACAACAACATTGCCCTAAAGTGGAGTGTACGCCCAGTGTCGCGGTTGAGATGCTGGCCAAATCTGCATTCGATCCCGGCTCAAGTATGCTGCATCATGATTTGTTAAGCGTCGATGCAGGCCAGGCGCAGTTCTCTGTTGCCATGCCAGAAGGCATGAATACGGTTACCGTCGAAAAGCTGTTTGTGAATTTAAAACGCTATTATGATGCTATTTTTATTGGTTATGCACCCAAAAGTGAATATCAGAAACTGGTAGTGAATCCGGCATTAACCGAAACAATCTCTTCAGGTGATAAGGTATTTTACATCGCCGATAAACGTATTAGCCAGTTTGACTGGAAACGCTTAGGAGAATAACACATGTTTTCAAAATGGTTTTCCAAGTCCACTCCTGAAAAACCTGTCACCCCGGAAATTATGGGATTGTACCTGGGCGGCTCGTTCGAGCTGGATGACTTAAAACTAAGATTACTTGAACCTGAATTAACCATTTCCTCTGCAGCGCGCTCACAATTGATTCAGGCAGTGGGCCAGGCAGAGCTTGATTCGGGCGGCACCTTGCTACGCTTTTATACAGACGATGAAGGCTTTTTGCAGGTCATCACAGATGGTGGTCTAACTGAAAACCACATTACCGATGTTAAGCTCTGGCATTTCTATGAGACGCAAACAATTGGCAGCGACGCACAGTGGAAAGAGTGTTTAGAGCGCACAATCAGCCAACCCACTTACACCATCGATGGAAAGACCTTCACCCGAGTATGGAATGCCACCGGAGAAATCTCACCGCCGGTGGCTGTTTCTGAGAAAACTTACGAAGAAGATGGCGATACCAGTGTCACCGATCAGTTTATGATGCTGTACGAACGCGAACTGACTGAAGGCCGAACAGAGTCGCTGTTAGTCGTTGGAGAAGAAAAAATAATTGGTAACAATGCAGACAGATGCCTGGTCATCAGTACAGGTTTTGATATACAACCCGCAGATATAACAATAAACGGTTAAAGGACAATCTCATGGCAACACTATTTGACTCATTGGCAGGACTGGATAATTTCGCACTTTACTTTGCAGTCTCGATTTTCTTTTTATTTGTGTTCAAAATCGTCTACGCATTTGTGACACCTCATGATGAATGGAAGTTAGTAAAAGAAGAGAAAAATGTTGCTGCAGCGATTGGATTCGGCGGCGCACTAGTGGGCTTCGCCCTGGCACTTTCAGGTGCTGCGGCCAACTCAGTGTCAATTATTGATTTCGCTATTTGGGGGGTGGTTGCCATTCTTGCCCAATCGCTGGCGTTTGCGCTGCTGCGGTTTACCTTTATGCCGAGAATTGCCCAGCGCATCAATGATAATGAAATATCAGCAGGTACCATGCTGGCTGCCATGTCGGTAGCCGTTGGGCTATTAAACGCAGCTTGCATGACCTATTAAGGGGGAATATATGACCACGCTAAAACGCTCCCAGTTCATCAACTTAAGCAGAATGCGTAAACATTTTGCGCTTAAACCTCTAGCTGTTGCTGTGACAGGTCTTATTGTCAGTGGGTGTGGTAACCGACAGGAAGGGCAGATTTTTACTTCTGTGGACGATTGCAAGCGGGACTTCCCTGATGCCACACAACAATGTGAAATGGCCTACCAACATGCAGTACAGGAAGCTGCGCGAACCAGTCCGCGCTACAATTCTGAATATGATTGCGAGTACGAATTCGGACCGAATCAATGCCAGCGGGTAGAGCGTGACGGCGGCAGTTTTTTCATGCCCTTTATGGCAGGTTTTATGGTAAGCCAGCTGATGTCACCGCGTTATTACTCACAACCCATTTACACGTCGTTTTCACGCCACTCCCCTTTTCGCTCTCGCTGGATCACTGCTGATGGTTACGTTTTCGATGGCGGCCTGAATAAACGTAAGTACCGGGTATCTCCAGACGTGTATAAGCCTAAGCCAACGGTAAATCGCACCATGAACCGCGGCGGGTTTGGCAGCAGTGTGCGGGCGAAATCGAGCTGGGGCAGCAGCAGTCGAAAAGGCGGCTGGGGTGGCTAAGCCTTGCTAAGGTTACCCAGTACCCCCCGGCGCCACTGGCAAAAACAGGCGCGCGACTTTGGCTTTCACTTTCACACGCTTTATGGCGAACCTTATTGGGATGAAAGTGCTTACTATCAGTTTTCGTTAAAGCAAATTGAACAGGATCTGGAAGCCCCCACTGAAGAAATTCACCAGATGTGTCTGCATGTTGTCAACGAAGTTATTAACGATGAACAGTTACTCACCAAATTAGCGATTCCAGAGCAACACTGGGACTTAGTCAGTCATTCATGGCGCCAACAGCAGCCCTCGCTCTATTCTCGTCTTGACTTTGTCTATGATGGAACGCACCCAGCAAAACTGTTGGAAAACAATGCCGACACGCCGACTTCACTCTATGAATCGGGCTTTTGGCAATGGTTGTGGCTGGCCGATAAAGTCGATTCAGGCGAGCTCTCGCGACAAGCCGATCAATTTAATTCGTTACAGGAGAAGTTAATCGCCCGGTTGAAAGAAATCGCAAGGTTTTATGGTGTGCAGCAAATGCATTTTGCGTGCTGTAAAGACACCGATGAAGACCGGGGTACGGTTCAATATTTACAGGACTGTGCAGGTGAAGCTGGTTTGTCTGCAGATTTTGTCTATATCGAAGATATCGGGATCAGCGACACGGGATATTTTACCGATCTGTCCAATCGCCCTATTACCGACTGTTTTAAGCTATATCCGTGGGAGTTTATTTTAAACGAAGAGTTTGCCCGCTATTTGCCAGAGGCTGCGGTGAACTGGATTGAGCCTCCCTGGAAATCGATTTTGTCAAACAAAGGCCTGCTGCCGCTGTTGTGGAAATATTTTCCCGACCACCCTAACCTGCTTCCAGCCTATTTTTATGGTGAAGCTGCATCGGCTTCAACAGAAGTACTACGCTGGATTAAAAAACCGCTGTTTTCCAGAGAAGGAGCCAATATTTCAATGTTAGCCGCTGGTAGCGAAACCCCATTATCTGACGGTCCCTATGGTGAAGAAGGTTTCATAATCCAGGCCTATTGTCCGTTGCCAAGATTTGGCGATAATCATACATTGATAGGAAGTTGGCTGGTGGACGATCAGGCGGCCGGTATCTCTGTTCGCGAAGATGCCAGCAGTATAACCCAGGACACCTCACGCTATTTGCCGCACATTATTTTATGAAGCCGAGTAGATGAACCAATACCCCACACTGAAAAAACAACTTCAATTTTTAATTGTTGTCACACTCATTCTCTTTATTGTGGCAGCGGTGAATTTGTTGACCGCCAACAGTTTAAACTATTTTGGTTTGATGCCGCGCGAGCTGCATTCACTTCCGTCAATTTTCATCGCTCCCTGGTTGCACGGCTCTGCAGCTCATTTGCTGACCAACCTGCTACCCCTCCTGCTGTTTATGTGGTTAACCATGCAGTGGCCGAAATCACGCTTCTGGCTGGTAACGTTGACTATTTGTCTCATTGGCGGTCTGGGAGTATGGCTGTTTGGGCGCAGCGCCTTACATATCGGTGCCAGTGGTATGGTTTACGGTTACTTCGGTTTTTTAATTTATGCCGGCTTTCGCTCTAAGCAATTGCGCTATATTGCTATTTCGGTACTGGTGGCATTGTTGTATGGCGGCATGCTGATGGGAATCCTGCCCTCCCGTGCCTTCATTTCGTTTGAATATCATTTGTTTGGTTTCATTGGCGGTTTGTTTGCAGCCTGGGCCTGGGTGAAATGAAGCCAGTTCGTTTGTACGCCAATGTAGATTGGGACCAACAATTTACGTATAATCTAGCCTCTTTTTCAGCAGTGAAGATGTGTTATGTCAGCAAATGAACGCCCACAGAACCAAGGCTTTTTAGGTAACCTGGCTTTCAATATCGTTATCCCCGTTTTTATCATGAGCTATGCCAGCTCAGAAGACTATCTGGGCCCGGCATGGAGTATTGTTGCTGCGCTAGCCTTTCCATTAGTTTATGGTCTTTTTGATTTACGCCAATCTGGGAAAGTAAATGGTTTTTCGGTGTTGGGGGTTGTCAGTGTATTGTTAACCGGTGGTATCAGCTTGCTAAAGTTACCCGCCGAATATATTGCGATTAAAGAAGCCGCCATTCCGGCAATTATTGGTCTTGCAGTTGTAATCACACAATTTTCAGAAAAGCCGCTGGTTAAACTGCTTATCTTGAACGATCAGATAATTAACTGGCCTGAATTAAATAAAATTCTAGATGCGAAGGGCAAACAACAAGAGTTTCGCCGCAAAATTGCTAATAGCTCCTATATAGTGGCAGCGTCTTTCTTCTTGTCGTCTGCGCTTAACTATATTCTTGCCAAAATGATCCTGGTGAGTGAACCGGGTACTACCGCTTATACGGAAGAGCTTGGCCGGATGACTGCCATCAGCTACCCCGTTATTGTGATCCCCAGCATGATTTTACTGATTGCTGCATTGTGGTACTTATTTGCGCAAATTCGCAAAATTACCGGCCACGACCTGGACGATTTTATCAATCATTAAAAAAAGGCCGTCAGGCCTTTTTTTACCATTCTAGATTTTTAGTTGTCTAACAGGTGAAAAATCTTTTTAGCGATGTCAGTGTTATCAATCTGACCAGTAAACCCCTGATATCCCGCGCCAAAGGCAAAGACTTCAACATCATCACCAGTATGGCCACTTGTTGTCCACCCGGTATTGGTTTTGTTGTCTAAGAAAGCTTTAATTTGCGATGTAACAGTATCAACGTCTTTTTCCGCCACTAGCTTTTCTAATACTTTTTTGTCTTCTGCAGACAAGGTGAAGCCTAACTGTTCCTCAAGGTACAACAGAGGTGATTGTTGCTGCGCCAATTGTTTTGCAATTTTTCCTACTGAGGCCTTCATATTAGATATAAATTCCGGATTCCAGGCATACTGACCGTTTGCCCCAATTGAAAGCCCCCCGGTGCTATGATCTGCTGTCAGCACAACTAAGGTGTCAGGATGTTTTTCAACATACGCTTTCAAATATTCCATCGTCGTCGCCAGGTCATGCATTTCGGCCATTGCCGATGCGATATCATTACCGTGCCCTGCCCAATCGACCTGGCTTGCCTCAACCAGCAGGAAAAATCCGTTGGGGTTCTCAAGCCGCTCTACCGCATGTTGGGTTAAAAATGAAAGTCTTTCACGGTTAGTATCATCCAGTGCAGGAAGCAAGCCCAGCGGTGCAAACAAACCCAGTATCGGTTTGTCTTTGGGTAGATTGGCAAGCTCCTCATAACTAGTGGCGATGGCGTAGCCATGATCAGCAAATTCTTTTCGCACATCCCGGTCTTTGCGGACAAAGTGTTTGGTGCCGCCGCCCAACATGACATCTGCCAGAAACTTGTCGCCTATTCTGTCGTCAAAGAAGCTGTTTGCGATAGCATCGTAATTGTGACGACTTTCGTTTGCTACCATATAACTGGCTGGCGTGGCGTGGTTTATTTGTGAAGTTACTGCCAGCCCCGTCTTCATGCCTTTTTCTTTTGCTTTATGCAACACCGTGGGTAATGGCTTTTTATTGACATCGACCCCGATGGCACCATTGTACGATTTGACTCCCGTGGCCAGTGCAGTTGCGGAAGCGGCCGAGTCAGTCACATAGCCAGATACTTTGGCAGGATTGGTAGCGGCATTGCCCACTAACATTTCATCAAACACGACTTTCTCGATATGGTCTGTGCTTGGGTCATCCACAAAGTTGCGGTAAGCGGTTGTATAGGCAGGCCCCATTCCATCCGCCACCACCATAATGATATTCTTGGGTATTGTGTTTGACTTAGCGGCGCTTTGCGCGCTTTCCGTAGTGGCCAGACAGCCTTGGGAGGCAAGTCCGAAGGTTAATACAAGAGCTAAAGAATTTAAACGCATTCTGGCTTCCCTGGTATGTATAGTTTAATAAAGAACTGGAATTCAATGTGTTATTATAAACCGCCAAGAAGACAATAACACGGCAAATTCTGTAGAAGCGACATCTGACAAGATTAGTCGGTTGATAACGCTCTCATCCAATGCTGTTTTTTTCACCAGCAAGTCTTGCTGGAACTTTGAAATAAATTTATCACAGCCCACCCTTTTTGCCATCGCATCACTGCACTTTCACTTAGTAAAGTATTAAGAATAACATCCACATTGGCCAACCATGACTCTTCAATCACTCGAGCCGTTAGGGGATAGCCATCCACGTTCCATTACTCCGTACCTGGCCCTCTTCATCCATTTTCCAACTTTATTTTTTATATCCTGATTGATGAACATTACTGTTTGCTAAGAACACCAAGATTCACCACCCGCAACCATTCACGCAGAAAATAATGAAGATGAATAACATTGGATGTTTTTATTTAGGTTGACGCGCTAGGATTAAATCACGTTAACCGCACTGGTTGAAGTTTTAGCACTTAACGCTCAATTCAGGAATGAGAGACAGTTGGAGATTACCATGTCGCAATATCAGTCAGAAATCGATACATTAGCAACCTTAAAAGCAGCACAGAAAGGAGCCTGGGAAGGAATTACGCCTGAATTTGCGGCTCGCATGAAAATTCAAAATCGCTTTCGTACTGGTCTGGATATCGCCAGATATACCGCCAAGATCATGCGTGAAGATATGGCGGCATATGATGCAGACTCGGCACGATATACACAATCACTAGGCTGTTGGCATGGGTTTGTCGGTCAACAGAAAATGATTGCCATTAAAAAGCATCATGGCAGCACATCAAAGCGCTACCTTTACCTGTCCGGCTGGATGGTGGCAGCGCTGCGCTCTGAGTTTGGCCCGTTACCCGATCAGTCAATGCACGAAAAAACGTCTGTACCGGCATTAATTGAAGAACTGTATACTTTTTTGCGTCAGGCTGATGCACAAGAGCTCGGCAAACTTTTTAAACAGCTGGATGAAGCTACACAAACAGGTCAGGATACGCAAGCTATTCAAAGCAAAATTGATAATTTTGAAACTTACGTAGTGCCTATTATCGCTGACATTGACGCCGGCTTTGGTAACGAAGAAGCAACCTATTTGCTGGCTAAAAAGATGATTGAAGCAGGGGCCTGTTGCATTCAAATTGAAAACCAGGTGTCTGACGCCAAGCAGTGTGGCCATCAGGATGGCAAGGTTACCGTTCCCCATGAAGACTTTTTGGCAAAAATCAACGCTGTCCGCTACGCCTTCCTTGAATTAGGCATTGATGACGGGGTTATCGTCGCCCGCACCGACTCACTCGGTGCTGGTCTGACCCAGAAAATTCCAGTTTCTGCGCAAGCCGGCGATTTGGCTGCACAATATAACGAATTTTTGGATACCGACGATGTAACCGATTTAGGCTCCGTTAACGAATATGACGTGTTACTCAAGCAAAATGGCAAACTCGTCAAACCCAAACGCTTGCCCAATGGGTTATTTAAATTCAAAGAGGGTTCAGGTTTTGACCGCGTCGTACTTGATTGCGTTACCTCACTACAACATGGTGCAGATTTGTTGTGGATTGAAACCGAGAAACCCCATGTGGGCCAAATAGCTGCAATGGTAAATGCTATTCGTAAGCAGAGACCTGACGCTAAACTGGTTTATAACAATTCGCCTTCATTTAACTGGACACTTAATTTCCGTCAGCAAGTGTTTGATGCATGGAAAGAGGAAGGCAAGGATGTATCGGAGTATGATAGAGCTGCGCTGATGTCAGAGCAGTTTGATAACACTGCATTAGCGAGAGAAGCTGACGTACGCATCCAGAACTTCCAACAAGATGCAGCACGCGAAGCAGGCATTTTCCATCACCTTATTACCTTGCCTACCTACCACACCGCAGCGCTTTCTACCGATAATCTGGCTAAAGGTTACTTCGGTGAAGAAGGGATGCTGGCTTATGTACGTGGCGTACAGAGAAAAGAAATTCGTGAAGGGCTGGCGTGTGTTAAGCACCAGGTCATGGCGGGCTCTGATTTGGGTGATACACATAAGGAATATTTCTCTGGTGATGCGGCACTAAAGGCTGCTGGAGATGTCAATACCATGAATCAGTTCGATGTTTGATTTTTAAACAATTTTAAGATTTAAAAAAGCTCCTCCGGGAGCTTTTTTCGTTTCATCTTCTTTTTTAGTATAAACATCGCAATATATCTGCTTTTCGATGTAATATTCTCTAGATTAGTATGTTAGGCTGCTAGGGAAGGCAGTGGATGCCTGCCCGAAAAAGTCAAAAATGCCCCCCCGCTAAAGGGCAAAAAATTATAATACTAAGAATTAAAAAAGTAATAAGTAATGCACTTAAGGATTAAAATAGATGAATATTGCCAAGGTTGATCTCAATCTTCTGGTCTATCTCGATGTACTACTTAGAGAAGGCAGCGTTACCCGAGCAGCAAACCAGCTGAGCATTACCCAACCAGCCATGAGCAACGGTCTTAAACGGCTAAGAGATCTTTTTAAAGATCCTATCCTGGTTAGAACAAGTGATGGAATGACACCCACCAAACGTGCGTTGGAATTACAACCCATTATACGTGATGTGTTATCCAAGCTTGAAAGCTCTATTCAACCTGAGACCGATTTTGATCCCGCAACAAGCAAACGCACTTTTAGAATAATGACCAGCGACTACGCTGAAAGTACATTGTTGCTTGAGCTTGTTGGCAGGCTGTCAAAACTGGCGCCTAACATTACTTTAGATTTAATCACTCCAAGCGATGTCACTTTTCATGATGTGGAACAGGGCAAAGTTGACATGGCAATTAATCGGTTCGAAGAGTTGCCTCTTTCCTTCCATCAAAAAGTGCTGTGGTATGATTCGTTTAGCTGTGTGTTAAGTGCCAACCACCCGCTAGCACAGAAATGGGATCTGAATACTTACCTTGACGCTCAACATATCTGGGTTAGCAAAACTGGCTTTGGTGTCGGCGTGGGAATCGACCCCAACGAAGTGCAAAAGCTAGGATGGGTTGATGCAGAGCTCACTAAAATAGGCAAGCAACGTGATATTCGCGTGTTTACGCGTCATTACCACGCTGCGCTGCAGATTGCTAAAACACAGAACTTAATCGCCACGCTGCCGACAAAGGTGGCAACTATCTTCAAAGACGACGCCAGTGTCATATTAAAAGAACCGCCTTTCGATATACCGCCTATTGCGTTAAAAATGGCGTGGAGTGCGTTACTACATCATGATGCAGGACATATCTGGTTGCGCAGACTGATTGCTGATGTCGCAGCGGAAATGAATACGTTCTAGCGTTATTCTCGGCATGAATACTTGGGATAATAGTCATAAATTAAAATTAGTCAGCTAAAGTGTATACACTGAACAGGTAAATTATTTTATTGAGGTGTATATGCAGAAGTACGTCAAAAAGGGGCAACTCAAGGTTGCCCAACCGCTATATCAATTTATTAATGAACAGGCTCTGCCTGGAACCCAGGTTGATCAGGCGCACTTTTGGACGTCACTTGAAAATGTCCTACATCAGTTCAGCCCACACAATGAATCACTTTTAAACACCCGCCAGACACTGCAACGTCAATTAAATGATTACTACCAAGCCAAACGCCCCATTCATGGCGAGGCATATCTGAATTTCCTTCGCGAAATAAATTATCTCGTCGATGAACCCGCTCAATGCACCATCGCAACCACGAAAGTGGATGACGAAGTAGCCCAGATTGCTGGCCCTCAGCTAGTTGTTCCAATTAATAATGCTCGCTATGCGCTTAACGCGTGTAATGCTCGCTGGGGAAGCCTTTACGACGCGCTATACGGTACCGACCTCATTACAGAAACAGATGGAGCAGAAAAAGGCAGCGACTATAACCCTGTACGAGGCGGTAAGGTAGTTGAAAAGGCCAGAGAGTGGCTAGATGTCCTGCTTCCGCTGGCTACCGGCAGCCATAAGGATGCAATTGCATATGTAGTGGAAGATGACAATCTGCTGATTCAAATGAAAGATAAGAATTCGACCCAACTAGCCGATGTAGAACAATGGCAAGGGTACACTGGTGAGCTGACAGCCCCATCCTCACTGCTATTCCGACATAACGGACTGCATTTAGACATTCAGTTTGATCCCAGCCACCCGGTGGGTAAATCAGATCCGGCTGGCATTAAAGACATTGTTTTAGAGTCAGCCATCTCGACCATCATGGATTGTGAAGATTCCGTTGCAGCAGTTGATGCAGACGATAAAGTGTTGGTTTACCGCAATTGGCTTGGTTTAATGACAGGCACGCTTTCAACACAGGTGCAAAAAGGAGAAGAATCGTTTACCAGAACGATGAACCAGGATAAGTTTTATACCCCGTCTCCTTTAAGTTCTGAGACAAAATCATTCTCTTTACCCGGACGCAGCCTGATGTTTGTGAGAAATGTCGGCCTGCATATGTATTCTGATGCAGTGCTGCTAGATGATAAGCCTGTACCCGAAGGTATCCTTGATGGGGTCATCACGGTCCTTATAGCTAAACACGACCTGTTAGGTAACTCGAAATATAAAAACTCGAAAAAGGGCAGCATCTATATTGTTAAACCAAAAATGCACGGCCCTGATGAAGTTGCCTTCGTTAACCAGCTTTTTGGTGCCATCGAGGCAGCGTTGGGGCTGGAAAGATTTACTGTCAAGATGGGTGTCATGGATGAAGAGAGACGCACATCGGTAAACCTTAAAGTCTGTATAGCCAATGCGTCCGAGCGCGTCGTTTTTATTAATACGGGATTTTTGGACAGAACAGGGGATGAAATTCATACCTCAATGCACGCAGGAGCGTTCGCAGATAAGGCCGAATTGAAAGCATTACCCTGGATTGGCGCGTATGAGCGCTCAAATGTCGCCACCGGGATTGCGTGTGGCATGTCAGGTAAAGCGCAAATAGGCAAAGGAATGTGGCCTATACCTGACGACATGACCTCGATGATGAAGAGCAAGGTTGCACACCCTGAAGCAGGGGCTACGACTGCATGGGTGCCCTCACCTACCGCTGCTACCCTGCATGCCTTTCATTACCACCAGGTTAATGTGTTTGGAAAGCACAAAGCACTGCGTGCAGACTGTGCCAAAGAGCGGGATAACATCTTAACGCTTCCATTACTGGAAAAAAATCTGACACCAGAACAAATTCAACGTGAACTGGATAACAATGTGCAGGGAATATTGGGCTACGTGGTCAGATGGGTACATATGGGTATAGGTTGCTCCAAAGTTCCCGACATCAATAATGTTGGCTTAATGGAAGACCGCGCGACATTACGCATCTCATCCCAGCATATTGCGAACTGGTTATTGCATGACATTGTAAGCAAAGAACAGGTAGAGCAGTGCATGTTAAAAATGTCGACACTGGTGGATAAACAAAATGAGCATGATCCTGACTATGTCCCAATGGGGCCTGACACAAAACAATCGCTAGGCTTTCAAGCTGCTTATCAGCTGATATTCGATGGCGGTAGTCAACCTAATGGTTACACAGAATTTATTTTGCACGACATGCGGCGAAAAATGAAAGCATAAATCTAATTTTGAATTTGACCGTATTAAAGCCATTCATTTTGAGTGGCTTTTTGCATTTATCCAGTTTACGCAGGAAGATAAGTGCGATTTAATAGTTTTTCACTCAGCCAAATTGCAGCATGTTAAGGGAAGGAAATGAGCAGTCATCCCGTACAAAAGAAACGCGTTTTATGGATAAATCACTTCGTCCCCTACCCACCAAAAGGTGGATTACTTATTAGAACACATGGGTTACTGGATAAAGTACTTGATGATCACGAGGTTACCCTGTTGTGTCTGGTGCAACCCAGGTTACTGGCCCCTTACTTCGAATCTGTGGAAAAAGGATTATCAGAGGCCAAAGAATTTTTTGAGAGCAGAGGTGCTCGCATCCAGTTTTTCTCAATGGACAATGAAAAAACCAAGTGGCATCGTTTGAAGACGGCGGGTTTATCGCTCATAACTGACAATCCTTACTCGGTGAACTGGCTTCACAGTGCGGCACTCAAAGCAGCAGCTAATGAATTAAATTATGACAGTTTCGACTACATCCATGTTGATACGATGGGCTTGTTGGGCAATTTAGGGACCACACTACCGGCAGACAAGACAGTGGTGAACCACCACAACGCTGAGCACACGATGATGGAACGTCGGGCTGAAAAAGAAACCCAATGGGCTAAAAAACGCTATTATGCAATTGAAGCGAAAAAAATTGGCCGTTTCGACGCACAGATGATGCGTCATTATCGAAATCATATTGTCTGTTCGCCAGAAGACAAAAATGCGTTAAGTAAATTAGTACCCGGGATGAACGTTGACGTCGTTCCCAATGGTGTAGCCTTCAAGCATGAGGTGGAACGCACCCCGCAAGTGGGCAAATTGCTGTTTATCGGCGGGCTTGACTGGTATCCGAATCATGATGCTATTACCTATTTGCTAGAAGCTGTTTGCCCGCTTATTAAGCAACATAATATACCCATCCACATAGACATCATCGGTAAGAACCCGGCGACGTCTATTAAAAATATGGCAAGTCGATATGATTTTGTCACCATACACGGATATGTTGACGATATTAATGTTTTTTATCGCAATGCCCAGGCCTTTTTATGCCCGTTACGTGATGGGGGCGGCACTAAACTTAAAGTGCTTGATGCGATGAATTACGGATTGCCAGTTATAGGTTCGGACATAGCATTTGAAGGTATTACTGTCACGCACAATGAAAGTGGATATGTAGTGAATTCGACTGAAACGCTTTTCAAAACCCTTTGTGAACTAGTGCAAACGGATAAAAATACGGAGTCTATTGGCCAAAAAGGCAGACAGCTTGTGGCAGAAAAATATGACTCTAAAACAATTTCGGAACGTTATTCTCATTTAATCAGCGAATATAATTAATTTGCCAGAATAGAAGAACTGGTGCTAGTGTGATTAACAGGATATATTCACTTAACGCTACTGATTAGCAAGGTTTCTTGAACTAAAAAGTGTGCTTACTTGTTTCGTATCATATTTTCCAAATCGTTGTATTTTTCTTTTAATTAGAGAAACGTGAAATTAACGCTATACTTTTTTTAGCAGTAACAGTAGCAATCCGAGGACGCAGTAGTAAAAGAATGGTTTCTAAAGATAAAATGCTTGGTTCCTTGTCACGGAAGTTGAAAACCAGCAGCATAGGCAAACTATATAGGAGCTATCGCCAGTATGGCGAGTCGAAATATATTGCCCGTCACTTTTCAAGTTATCTTGAGCCCGTCATTGCCTCTTCAGCGTCACTGGAAGAAGTTTCTTACCGTATCCGTCATAACGTTTACTGTGATGAACTAAAGTTTGAAGAAATCAGAGACTCGGGCATGGAAACCGATGAATTTGACGATTACTCTTTGCACTGTCTAATCAAGCATTCTACAACGGACGAATTTGCAGGCACGGTGAGATTAGTACGTCCCACAGAAGCAGGGCAAGAACTCCCAATCGAAAAGTACTGTATCTCGTCAATTAACAATGATTCGTTGAACCCGCGAAATTTTAACCGTAAAAACATTTGTGAAATATCGCGCTTGGCCGTTCCCAGAAGATTCCGTCGACGGGAAATGGATAAATACGATGGCGCTGCAGTAGGTGTCATTAATCAGCAAACCTATTCAGAGATAGAACTTCGTTGTTTTCCTTTTATTGCCGTTGGATTGTATTTTGCCGCAGCAGCCACCGCCATTGAGCGAGGCGTGCAGCATGCCTACGTAATGATGGAGCCCAGGCTCGCCAGAAGCATGAGTTTTGTCGGCATTAAATTTGAGCAAATTGGGCCGGTTATTGACTACCACGGTCGCCGCGCACCTTATTATATCAACCAGCCACTATTGCAGAGCAGCTTGAAGCCTAACTTTGCAGTCATGCTGCATCAAATACGCGAACAAATCAGAAAGCAAGGCGGCTCATAGGCCTCAACCTTGGCACGCCTGTTGGCGTAATTACAGGCAGAATCCCTCATCCTGACTAACTAACTAGTTCGAAATATCTATTAGTTAATAGAAATGCCTTGTCTGCTAATTAAAGCTAGCGGCTATTTGAAACCCCTTGCAGGTAATCAATAATTTCTTGTCTATCTTCATAGCTTTTTACACCAGGAAAATGCATCGTTGTGCCCGGTGCAAAGCCACTTGGATCCTCCAGAAATGCGTGTAACCTTTCCTGTGACCAGGTCCCGTCCAACGATTTTAGCGCGTCAGAATAATTATATCTGTCAGTATGGCGCGCGATGTCGGCTCCAACCACACCCCATAAGTCCGGACCTATCCCATGACTTCTATACCGCAAATTATGGCATGCAACACACTGACTAAAAACAGATTGGGCTGGTGTTAAAATAGACACTTTGCTTAATCCGTCCCACGTAAGTATTTCCCCACCGTCTAACGAAGTAAGATCGCGAACTTTTGAGTCTACCTTAATTTGTTCAATTGCAACGGGACGATCCTCGAACAGTCTGGTTCTAAAGAGACTAAGTCCACTGCCTAATCCATTCAAACTTGCTATCAGTAAGTCTCCTTGCCAATTCTCAAACAAATCGCTTTTGTAACAAATCAGGTTGGAAATACCGATGGAGGGTGTCCAGGCGTAGAGGGGTTTGACACCATTTAAATGCTGGCCAGTTTCGCCAGACATGGTTAGCACTTTTTTTCCGTAATCAACTCCGAAGCTACTCTCAGGCCATCCGTAATCATTACCTTCAATTAATAAATTAAGCTCATCGCCACCAAACGGCCCGTGTTCTGTTAAATAAACTTTGTCATCACAGTTCACTAAACCTTGAGCGTTTCGATGTCCCTTAGAATAATTTGTAACCTGGCTTGTCGTGAGATCGATTTTGAACGTTTTGCCATATGACGACTGCTTAAATTCTGCCAGCGGAATTAATGGTTCGGCTTTAAAACTTCCAATGGTAAACAGTAGTTCGTTTGTAGAAAGTCTTAAAAACCTTCCCCCTGTTTCATTGTTAGCAATGTCATGATTTACACACGGAAGCGATTCAAAAATCAGCTCACCGTCGAGTATTTGTTCGCTTTCGAGCAAACTCAACGGCGCTTGGCTAACTCTGATTGTAAAACACTGGTTTTCCCGAGACCAATAAATATAGCTATAAAAGAGCGTATCCAGATCCTCTAAAAAAATGGCGTCAGCGATCCTGTACCAACGATTTGGTGAAGGTGCATACTTTTTATACTCATCTAAGCCAAATTCTATTTGCCCAAGCTTTTCAACGTTTTCTATCTGGTTACGCGCGTTAAATTTAGCAACAATGCCATTTCCTGTAACCAATAAATATTCGTTTCCAACATTCCCCGCTATCGCTCCGCCATCCTGATAGTTTTTTTGCTTGAAATGATAAGTCTCAATTTTAATGTCGTGAAGCGAACTAAAAATATACTTCGCACTGTTATTTCCATCAGTGTCTTGATTGAAATTGCTGAAATTTACGTGCGCCAAACTGACTCCAGCGAGCACCACCAGTGCCACTGTTGATACAGCTACTAGCTTCTTACCATTGAGAACGGCAATTAACATGATGCTCACGGCAATCGCCGTACAGATGATAATAAATGTCTTAGACTTAAAGGTGGGATTTAGTACAAGCAAAAGAACAAAAAATAGTGAGAAAGTCACTAATCCCTGTATCAAAACTTTTGAAATAACACTGTATTTGAGTAGCAAGGGCCTGATGTTGTACGCGACTATTCCAGCAAAAAAAGAACAGGCTATGGCCGATAAAAATAGTATTTGTGAATCCGTTATTTTTCCTCCCTGATAACCTTGAAGGTACACATAGAGAAACACCAAAGAAATTAGTAAGAAAATTGAGGATAAAAACTTCACAACGGTGCAACCCTTTAACATTACTTTTTTTTAATGTTAACTGCTTAAAATTTACTTTACAAACTTTTTACATTGTGAATCTGAATTAACTCGTGGATAGTGCAATATCTGTCATGCTCAGCTTTGAGTATTAGATTCGCCGCCCCTTGCAGTACCAGAGTAAGTGCTTAACAAATCTAGCAGTGCCATTTTTCTTGCGGATTGAAGGATATATTACAATCATCCATACACATCAAGTGGGATAAATAGAATGGCTTAATCGCGTTGGTAAAAGTTGTTTAACAGCTCATTAAATTCCTGGCAGGATGAGCAAAGACGTTAGAGAGGTGAAGTCATCGTGATTCAATCATGAATCCATATTACTTCACCAGATCAAATCACTTAACTGGAATAATGCTATATACCGAAATTACAGTTGTGTAACCCCGCATCTAGACTTGATAATATTCTCGATACCATTTGACCAATTCATTAACGCCTTTTTCCACTGATACACTGGGGGTATATCCTGTAGCGTTCTGCAATAAGGTTACATCAGCGTAGGTATCAGGAACATCACCCGGCTGCATCGGTAACATTTCTTTTTCTGCTTCAACACCCAGCGCATTCTCCAGGGTTTCGATAAACTTCATCAGATGCACAGGCGTCTGCGCGCCGATATTGTAAATACAATAAGGTGCTTTACTCGAAGCAGGATCCGGTGATGTCCCTTGCCAATCAGGATTACTCTGCGCGATATTATCCAGTGCATGAATTACACCAGAAACAATATCGTCAACGTAGGTAAAGTCGCGACGGTGATTCCCATAATTGTACACCTTGATAGGCTCACCCGCTAAAATGGCCTTGGTGAACTTCATAGGCGCCATATCAGGTCTTCCCCATGGACCGTACACGGTAAAGAAACGCAGACCAGTAGTTGGCAGCTGGTACAAATGACTGTAGGTATGAGCCATCAGCTCGTTGGACTTCTTACTGGCGGCATACAAGCTTACCGGATGGTCAACATTGTGACGTTCGGAAAACGGCATTTCCTCGTTCGCGCCATACACTGAACTAGACGATGCGTAAACCAGATGTTCTACATTGTTGTGCCTGCAGCCTTCCAGAATATTCATGAATCCCACAATATTGGAGTCTATATAGGCGTGTGGATTTTCGATTGAGTACCTGACACCAGCCTGTGCGGCGAGGTGCACCACGCGATCGAACTCCTGCGTTTTAAACAGCGTCGCCATTTTTTCTCGATCTTCTACTCCCATCTCGACAAATTGAAATTTATCAGCAGCGAAATTTTCCTGAATGGAATTGACCCGGGCATGCTTTAACGACACATCGTAGTAGTCATTCAAATTATCGATGCCGATTACAGTATCATTGCGTGAGAGCAGTTGTTTGCAAACTGCGGCGCCGATAAAACCCGCGGCGCCTGTAACGAGAATATGCATGTAGCTCCTTAAAGCCTTTCGTCTACAATCTTTTTATCGAAAATATATTTGAGATCAAATACCAACGCGCCATCTTTTTTAAGTTCAGCCAGCCCGTTAGCGCCTAATGCTTTAAACTCATTATGACCCACACCTGCAATAACCACGTCATATTTACCTGGCTCGGGCTTATTAACTAAATCCAGATCGTACTCATGTTTGACTTCGTCAGCTCTGGCCCAGGGATCCCAGATATCCAGATTGACGTTGTAATCCTGTAATTCGTGAGCAATATCCACAATTTTCGAATTTCGAATATCGTGACAATTTTCTTTAAACGTTATCCCCAGCAGAAGCACATTGGCGCCGCTCACCTTAATATCTTTTTTGATCATCGCTTTAATCAGGCGATTTACTACGTATTCACCCATTCGGTCATTAATACGTCTGCCAGCGAGAATGACATCTGGATGGTGACCCACTTCTTCAGCCTTATGTACCAGGTAGTATGGGTCGATGCCGATGCAATGGCCGCCGACCAAACCTGGCCTGAAGGGTAAAAAGTTCCACTTGCTGCCCGCCGCTTCCAGCACTTCTTCTGTATCGATGCCGATGCGCTCGAAAATCATGACAAATTCGTTGATCAAAGCGATATTGAGATCGCGTTGCGTATTTTCGATTACTTTTGACGCTTCAGCCACCTTTATCGATGATGCCTTATGGGTACCGGCTTTAATGACTGACTTGTAAAGATTATCGACACGCTCAGCGACCTCCGGTGTACTTCCGGAAGTGACTTTTACAATGCTCGAGAGTTTGCGGGTTTTATCACCAGGATTAATTCGCTCTGGACTGTAGCCTGCGTAAAAATCCTGATTTAACTTTTTACCTGATACTTTCTCAATGACTGGCAGGCAGACTTCTTCGGTTGCGCCCGGGAACACGGTGGACTCGTACACCACCACAGTGCCTGGCTGCATATATTTACCAATGGTTTCACTGGCCTTAATTAAGGGGGTGAAATCAGGCTGTTTGTTCTGATAAATAGGTGTCGGAACGGTTACGATGATGACATCACACTCGCTCAAAGAATCTGGCTCAGAAGAAAAGGATAAGTGTTTAGCCGCAGCTAACTCTTCTTTGGACACTTCCTCAGTTAGATCGTCCCCTTCCTGAAGTTGTTTAATTCTTTTCAGATTAACATCAAAGCCCAACGTTTTGTCATTCTGTCCAAATGCAACCGCAAGGGGCAATCCAACATAGCCTAAACCGACTATCCCAATCTTTTTAAAATCATGTGCCATAGCATTAACTACCAAGAAGAATGTTGTGTGATTTTTGTCAAAAACTGCCAAAGATAATGTCACAGTTTATCCGGGATGGAAAATCTTAAACCTACTAAGTGCAGTATTTTTTTGTTCTAAACTTAACGGATGCAGCAAGTAAAAGATCACAGGGTATAAAAAGAAAGCGAGTTTGATATCCGGCGGGTTCGGCCGTAAATCACACTGGCCCGTTTCTGTTACGGTGATCTAAAACTTTTTCAATGAAACGAACAGTCAGCGCCTGTATACTTCGGACATATCAGAAAATGCCACTGTCAAAAAATTTAACACTCGTACTTCTATCGGTTTTCAGGCCCTTGGAGGCGTCGGTGTCAGGCAAAAATAAGCGTAAGGAGCGTTATGTTTAACTATCAAAAAGCTTTTTCCCGAAATATTGGTTGGGTAACGCAAGCAGAACAGGAAACATTACGTAACGCACGCGTTGCGGTTGCAGGAGCCGGTGGGGTCGGCAGCTTACACATGCTCACACTCGCCAGATTAGGGGTGGGTGCGCTCAATATTTCTGATTTTGATCAATACGATATCCATAATTTTAATCGCCAGTTCGGTGCGTTTATGTCAACTCTTGACCAAGACAAATGCCAGGTGATGGACACGATGGTCAAGGACATTAACCCGGAGATGCAGGTAAAGCGTTTTCCAGAGGGTATCAATGAAGCAAATGTTGACGAATTTCTAAAGGATGTGGATCTGTATATCGACAGCCTGGACTTTTTTGCCCTCGCGGCGCGCAAGCTGGTATTTAAACGATGTTATGAACTCGGTATCCCGGTGGTGACCGCGGCACCACTGGGAATGGGCTGTGCACTATTGTGCTTCATGCCGGGGCAGATGACCTACGAAGAATATTTCAGATTTAACGATAAGCAAAGTGAAGAAGAACAGCTAATTCAGTTTCTTATAGGTTTATCACCTGCCATGCTACAACGAAGTTACCTAGTTGACGACTCAACCGTAGATTTTAAAGCTCAAAAAGGCCCATCAACCGTCATGGCGGTGAACCTGTGCGCGGGAATGGCCGAATCCTATGCGTTGAAAATATTATTAAACCGCGGCCCTATCCTCAGCGCCCCACATGGCCTTCATTTCGATGCATATCGCAATAAGCTGGCAAAAACATGGCGGCCAAAGGGTAACAGGGGCTTGTTACCACGAATTATGTTTAAAATTGCCAAACGAATCGCACTAAATCCAAAATAATGTCGGCTTTTTTTACAGATCACGAAAAACAAAAAAAGATCAAATTTATTTTTTTAACTATTTCAATGCTTTAAACATTTGGCATACGCTATGCACTATGTAAATCGGGGCGTAAAGCAATTAAATTTTTCGAGAGAAAAAGGAATCTTAAGAGTATGAAAAAGTTAAATCTAATCGCAGCAGCAACTGTTTTAACTGCAAGCACTTCAGCTTACGCTGATCCAATGATCATTTCTGAGTGGTCTTTCGTCAATGAAGCTGGTTTTTTTGACTGGACAACAAGAGGTAACGGCACCAACTCTATTAGTTCTTCTGGTGATAGCTCAGACGGTGGCACTTCAATTTTATCTAGCGGTGCGCTTCCTGACAATCTTTGCTGGGGTGACCCTGCAGGCGGCAGCGGCGGCAATCAAAGCTGTCTAAGCATCAACTCTCCGGTGAGTAATAATACTACTCAAACGTGGGATGAAGACGGCATGATGACTGACCTCAACGGTGGCGCTCCTCAGGGCAACGTTATGACTGTTGGTATTGACGCAGACTACACTTCTGCGTTCAAACAAGGTACAGCCGTAAAACACGACAACTTCCCTATCACTGGTGAATTCCTGGATACGGTTTCTATCCGTGATGGACTTAAATTAACAGCAGCAGCTCCTGCTGGTGTAGAAGTTCTGGCTCCTGAACTAGAATTCATGGTTGATTTCTGGGAAACGCCAAACGCTGGTCTTGATGCAGATGGTACATGTCCATTCGGTCCTGCGGCATTTACTGCAGGTTCAGTAAACGAAAATGGCTGTTCTGATATCTTTAACATTGTTGGCTTCGACGGAGCTGGTGACCTGAATATCGTTGCTTCAGGTGATGGATTCATCGACTTCTCAGTCAAGTTCCAGGTTTCTGGTGTTGACGCTTCTATGTACCACAGAGACTACGAGTTAATTACTCGCCTAAGTGGTCTTGACGTAACATTTGACAACAACGGTGTTGGCTTCGTTACCCGCGAAAACGGTGTAAACATTTTGAATGCTCAATTTGCGGTTCGCGCGATTGATGCACCAGAGCCATCAACTCTAGCTGTATTTGCGGTGAGCTTACTAGGTCTTGCTGGTTTCTCTCGCAGAAAATTTAAATAGTGATTTATCAGCAGACAATTGGTCTGTGATAACTAACTAACTTAAAACCCCGTATTTTACGGGGTTTTTTTTTAACTCTATGATTCGTAAATTATTGATGTCGATTATTTGTGCGCTTAGCCTATAAACTGTACTATTATAAAAAGAACGATTCGCTTAAATTATAAACAGAATAATAAAGCGGAACCAAAGGAATGAAGATGCAGTTGAAGCAAGTGAATTCACTTGCATCCCATTATAAGGACGTTCAAGCAGGCCCATTTTTAAGGAAAAATTGTGGAACAAAAAAATCAACACCTGCCCCAAATAATACTTCATATCGGCCGACACAAAACAGGCACCACGTCGATTCAAAGTTTTCTGGCGTTAAATGATGAACGGTTAGCTTCGGAGTATGGTATTTACTACCCCGAAATTGGTCGAGACCCTCGCTTTCCTTATCACCACCCTTTATTCATGCCCATTGTTGAAGAAAACCGCGCAGTCGATCCCTTACACGTTAAAGCAATATGTAATGAAGCTATCAAACGAGGATGTGACACTATCCTTTTGTCATCAGAAATGCTCTCTCGGTCAGGGCTTTCTGACCATCAATTGAAGCTTATGCGTGATTCCTTTCCAGGTCACGAGGTTAAGCTAATTTTGTATTTTCGTCGCCAGGATCTTTTTATTGAGTCAAGATACTCAGAGCAAGTGAAGCGTGGCTTACTCGCCGCACCGGATACCATCTCAGATATTGAGCGCACAAGCCTGAATTACTTTCAGTTCGCAAATCGGTATCAAGCCGTGTTTGGCAAGGATGCGTTAATTATTCGAAGTTTTGATAAGGACAAGGCGGAAGGTTTGATTGCAAGTTTTCTTTCTATAATGAATGTACCGCTGACGAAAACCTTTCGTTTACCCGCTAAAACATTAAATACGCGTTATCCGTGGCGATATATTGAAGTGATCCGACGAATCAATAATGTGAAATACGCACGGTCTCTCGTCATTAATAGATATAGCCGTTTTGTCATTTCGAAACTGTCTTCATGGTTTCCCAAATTTATGGACGAACCAAAACCACTTACGCCAGAGCAGAGAAACCAGATTCTGGAAGATTACCAAAACAGTAATCAGCAACTTTCGCGCGAGTATTTAAATGAGAAAAGTTTATTCTAAAGAATTCATGTGGAAACTAGAGGCTCCGATCTAGCATACATAAAAGTGTGCACCGAGGACACCTCTTTAATTGGCGGTGCTAAAACCATCCTGCACAGCGCCAGCGCTATGCAGAATTGAACACTGACTTATTTGTTTCTCGTTACGGAAGAAAATCTGGCTTTTGATCCCAAAGTTGCCAACCTAAAAGGAAAAATCGCATATCTTCATCGAAACCGCTATTTGACCAGCCCAGGACATAACCATGGTCGAAATAATTTTGTCCTTGTTGATAGGACTTTTCTGAAGTGTTGAGATGGATCAGTTTCCACGCTCCGTTGTCCACCTTTTTCCAGATTTTGTAACCGCCATCCTGCGCGGTAGCTGATGTTGAACGTTTGCGCTCAATCACAAATTCAACTACTTTTCCGTTATCGGCGGGATCAAAACAGGCGGACTCTTCACGATTGAAAAAGGTATTTCTCGCTGTAGTACTTTTGTGCCAATCAGTTCCAATAATGGTAGGTCGGCAGTATCCCACTCCCATTGTACCATCATGATGGGGCGTGATGGCTTGCGTTTCCAGGATCATGCCTGCGTTTGCATAACGCCCCTGCCATTGGGCAGAAAGTTTATTGTTATAGGTTAAAAACCTGCTGGAAACGGCAACAAAATTTGCCCCCGTTGTCTTGTTTTGAATAAGCCTTTCACTACCCCAGTTCTTAGAAAAACGTTCGTAAAAGTCGACAATGTATAATATATCACCCTCTACAGAGTGCACTTTTGCGGTTACACCCTTGTCGTTTTCTATGGCGTCTCCTTTATTCCACTTTGTTTCATCCAGTAGTTCAGGAGCGGTAATTTTAGTGATGGCACGGTGATAAAAATTAATTGGTTGGTAAAATTTGAGGTATTCCCATGTATTTTGAACTGGTTTTTTAATTTCGTAGCGCCATTCTGAAGTCGCATCTTTATTAGGGCCACCGCCCGCAAAGAAAAACTTTACGCCTTGCAAATCAGTATCAGGTACGGGTTGAATGTTGTGATGATCATCATCCCACTGAACAACGCTATTCCCATTTTGGGGTGACTCGCCGGCGTTAAAATCCCATGAGGCCAGGGGTGCAGCGACTTCACACTGTTCAAATTCGGTTGCCGATATAACACTGGAAACAATTGAAAAAAGAAAAAGCAGTGCAAGCTTGCTTTGACTTCCGTGCCATTTAAATGTTGCTTTTTTTATCTTACCTAATTTCAAGTGGATCCCCTCTTTACCGTATCTGCACTCGTTATGATTTATACTAACCCTTATATAAATGTGCGTAAACACAACATGCGTATTACGCGCAATAGCGGTGTATGTAACGTGCCATCAAATATAGGATGAAAGTCTGGCTTTAAACTTTAATGGGGTATTGCTAATGTCATTGTGAACGCCTATGCGAACGAGCTGGTGTACATCACACCCTACCCTGTTGTGGCCTCGTTTTGTGGTAACCGCGTTGGCGTAATGTTGTCTGACTAATGCAAGTGCGCTATCACTGTAGTCGCCATTGGGAAAACAAAAGCTATGCGCATGTTCATTGCTTATCTCCGACAAAATACTTTTACTTTCAACAATTTCAGCAGATAGTACAGATTGGGGTAGTCCTTCAATCAAACGCATGTGTTTACGCGTATGGCATCCTACCGTAACCCCATATTCCTGCTGCGCCTGTGAAATTTGTGACTGGCTCATCATCTCAACCTGATGCATGCCACTGGACGAAATATTGTTCAGGGCGGCATAAATTGTCTGGTCACTATGTTGTTTGAGGGTTTTAATGCATGCGGCCGCCTCATCTCTTGACAAGGGTACGTTGGGTTGGTGATTTAACAAATTCAATAAGTCTGACCAGGTTTCATCAGGCTTGCTGTTCTCGTCTAATAACAAGCGTAGCACCTTATTAGGCCAGAATGGTGCAGGCTGAGCCAGGTAGTCAGTAACGACATAAAGTGTCGAAACAAATTTATATTCTTTTAACACTGGAAATGCATATTCGAAATTGTCCAACCAACCGTCATCAAACGTTATGGCAATAGCAAGTTGTGGCTTATCTTTGTCATCTGAATTAACCCAGTCATCAACGGTTAACACTGGAATACGCTCGTTTGCAAGAACCTCCATGTGCATTTTGAATGTTGAATCCGTTACCACCATTCCGGGCTCTTCAAAACGATAACGCGGGTCATTTGCGGGAAGTACCCGATGATACATAAGTATGATGAGTTTTTTATCTCCAGCTTTTGCAAGTTGCCACCCAACGGTACCCGCCAGACTTTGCAAACATTTTTTGATTAACTTTTTCATTGCCACTAGCCCCCCAAAAAATATTTCTTCAATTCGTAGCGGAAAGGGCCCATATCATCCAGTCGGTTTACCTCGTGCTTGCGCCCGGAAAGTCTTGGCGTAAAAAAGCGACCAATATGTAGCAACTTATCCTTGATAGACTGTTTCTTGTCTCGCATATTCAGATAGAGATTGTCCAAATCGCCCAATAGCCATCGTAACTGAACACCTTGTTTGAAAGCAGTGGTTAAAGGTACATCAGCATATTCACCATCGAATAAAAGCTCAGGAAAATTGACACCGGCGTCTATTGATAGTTGTAACGACCCCCACAGCCGGGTGTTAATTTCCATCAGATAGGGCGTCCCGTCATCCGCAACCTTAAATTCAACCATGGCCACACCATGCCAGTTAACAGAGTCCAGCAGTTTTGTAGCGAATTCTTTAACCTTGGCGTCGGCAGCAACACTTTCACTCAATACGCTCACGCCTCCTGAAGGCGGTTTTTCTCGAAGTCGTTTGTGAGCAAAAAACGCCTTTGCTTCACCGTGTTGATAGTAGCAAAACAGGCCGGCTCCCTGTCCTGCGATGTATTGCTGTAGCATAAACGGATGGTTGAAATAGGCGTGTTCAAGGGCTTTGTTAAACTCAGCCTCAGTATGAACAATATGAACCTGAGTGCTTTGCCAACGATTGTTTACCAACACTTTTGACAGTGCAGGCTTTAGCACACAAGGATAATCTAGCGCATGTGTATCTACCGCGCTTGCATTCGGGTAAACCCGTGACTCGGGCACAGGGATCGCTAACGATTTGGCTAACTCTACTAATTGATTTTTGTCGCTCAGAGCCAGCACTGTATCAAGTTCCGCAAACGGCAATTTGACCGACGGAAGTTTATCTCGATTTTCCAACAGAGTGCGACTGCTAACCTCGGTTACGGGCAACAGGAAGTCGATCTGCTTGTCATCAATGATGCGCGCTAACCAGGTAATAAACTGTTCGGTGTTTTTAACCGGATCGGGACTACAAAAATACGAAGAAGAATATTTGGATGCGCCTGCCAAAGCTTCGGGTGTGGAGTCAGTAGTATAAACGGTAATATCTGAGCGCTTCCCTAAAGATCGTGTGGCCGCTAACGCACTTCTTTGTTGCGCATCAAAAATTAATACTGATTTTTTTTCCATCGGAATACAACTTTGCCTAGTATGCAGCAGCTATTTTGCCTGATATGCTTTGCTACAAATTTAAATACAGTGTTAGATTACTCAGGCATTATGCCTGAATTTTCATTTTATGACTTATAAGATTTTACATTTAATTGACACCACGGGGCCTGGCGGTGCTGAAGAAGTTTTCATTGCGCTGGCAGACCGGATCAGAACCGAAAACGTTGATTCTGTGGTGGTTATACGTGGCGAAGGCTATGTAGCTCAAAAGTTGCGAAAAAAAGGCCTCGAGCCGATTATTATCGATTCTAAGGGAAGCTTCAATTTCAAACTGATCAGAGCATTGTGCAAGATAATTAAGCACGAAAAAGTCAACCTGATTCAATCGCATCTTTTAGGCTCAAATGTTTACGCTAGTATTGTCGGCCTGGTTATGCGAATACCCGTAGTAGCTACCTATCATGGTATGGTGGATGTATCGCCAAATGAGCGCTTTAAAAAACTAAAGCTGTGGTTCATGCGCTCGGGTATTTCGCACTTTGTGGCCGTTAGCCAGTCGCTAAAACGAAAAATCGAACAGCACAATTTGCTGGTCAGTAGTAAAACGTCCGTAATATACAACGGTGTCGATGTACAAAAATACCAGGTAAACAGGAACAACACGTTGAAGCGTACGCTTGGTATCGCTAACTCAACGTTTCTTTTTGGCGCACTTGGCAATATCAGGTCGGCGAAACGTTATGATTTACTGCTTGAAGCAACGCATTTATTGAACCAATGGGGACTTGATGTTGCGGTGGTAATAGCTGGAGATCCTAAAGCCAGTTTACGAACTAAACTGGATGAGCAAATTGCCCAAAATAACATTCAAAATGTTCATTTTGTTGGCTTTATAGAGGATACACCCGACTACTTGAACAATTTGGATGCGTTTGTACTTACCTCAGATGCAGAAGGCTTTTCAATCAGTACGATTGAAGCAATGGCCTGTGGCTTGCCTGTGATATGCACAAAGTGTGGGGGGCCTGAAGAAATTATCAGTAGCCCAGAACAAGGCTCTCTGGTAGACATCGATGCAACAAGCATCGCAGAAGCCATGCGTAGTACAATTCAAAAAAAGGCAGAAGATGAAATTGTGATCACTTCTGCGATAAGCCGCGTAAACTCTGCATTCTCTTTAGAAGCTATGACAAGACAATATAAAGCTTGTTACTATGCCGTAGATAATGCGTTTCCGCAGTGATATTTCAAGCAGAAAGTAGACCACTATAGATGTTAAACGTTTCACAAAAAATAGCAGATGAATTTGGTTCCAAGCGTGGATTACTTCGTTTTTTAGTCTTTGGAATAAAAAACTCATTTGGCCACTACAAAAAAGCAACGAAAGTAGATTTACGTGATGTCCGGCGTCTGGTCTTTATTTGTAGTGGAAATATTTGCAGAAGTCCGTTTGGAGAAGAGGTAAGTAAAGTCAATGACTTTGAAGCGGTATCCTATGGTCTGCACTGCCGGGGGGGGGATCCTGCATTTGAAAAAACACTACATTTCTCCAAAGAGCTCGGTTACGACTTGCACGCCCATCGCTCTCAGCATATTTCAAACTACGAACCGAAAACAAATGATCTACTTGTAGTAATGGAACCTGCGCATTTACTGGAACTGGAGAGACTGTTTCCAGAGAGTAAAAAAGTATTAATTGGGATTTTGTCAAGTCAGCGTACTGTTTATCTGCATGACCCCTACAATACGAATGACTACTTTTTTCTCAAATGTTTACGAAGCATCGAAATTGCTACCAAAAAGCTTATTACGCAAGTTGGTAATCAAAAATGAAGCAAGTTGCATCCTATTCGTTGAACGACTTATTCTTTCTACGCATTAAAAATTTATGGTCATACTTTAAGAGCGAAAGCCTGGCCTTTAAATGTATTTCGATATATTTATTCATTGAGTTTTTCAGACCGCAATCCATATTCCCTATTTTAGATTTTGCCCCCTGGGCGCAAATATTTCTAATCGTCAGTCTTCTTGCCAGCTTTATTGACCCTAAGGCATCGCTGAAAATTACTGGCATGCATATCTTGGTGCTGTTATTTGCCGCCGCAATACACCTTTCATTTATGGTCGCTCATTACATCTCCTGGTCACAGGAAAATTACATATTTTTTGTTCAGTGGCTGGTGGTCATGTTCATATCCACGGCAGTGGTAACCACAAAAGAGCGCATTTACATTTACTTTATCGTCCTTTTTCTCTGTTCTTTAAAAATTGCCATTGGCACGGCCAAAATATGGGTTTTCAGAGGGTTCAGCTTTTCATCATGGGGGCTGATGGGGCCGCCAGGCTATTTCCAGAATTCTGGTGAGCTGGCCGTACTCATGCTGGTTCTTTTCCCAATTGGCTATTACCTCTATTCTAGGTACAAAGGAGAGGTGAGAACGTGGGAAAAGTATGCCCTGCTTGCCGCAACCATATGCCCCATCCTGACTATTCTCGGAAGCAGCAGCCGCGGAGCGCAACTTGCCCTGCTAGTGCAAATTACGCTGATGTTCTGGCGCAAGATTTTCAAGCCCAAATATCTGATTCTAATCGCATTGGTAGGCTGGATTGGTTGGAGCGTGTTGCCTGCTGAACAAAAGGAACGATTTACGTCTATTGGCGAAGATAAAACCTCTATACAGCGCATGCTGTATTGGGAGCATTCCTGGGATATTATGAAGGAATATCCTGCCTTGGGAATTGGTTATTTCAACTTCATTCCCTATTACACGCGGCATTTTCCTGAAGATATTCTGTATAAAAAAGCTGAAATGCCACACAATATATTCTTTCAAGTAGGCACCGATGCAGGCTTTATTGGCTTGTTCTTCTACCTGTTAATTATTATTGCCTCTTTGATAAGGCGACTTCCGATAAAAGCAGGCATGCGACATGAAAGTGACGAATTTTATGTCATTCTCTGGAAAGCGTTTAAACTAAGTATATTGGGCTTTGTAATAGCTGGGCAATTCGTTACCATCGGTTATTACCCCTTTCTATGGATTCTGATAACCTTTCAAACGTGCATCGTCATTGCCTACAGGCATAACTTCAAACCTTCAGCAGTTAATGAAAATGGAATCAAAGCGTACTAAAGGAAAAGGTTTTTTACTTGGCGTATCAGCAACACCGATTCGTTTTCGCCACGAAAAGGACTTTAAAAATAGCGTTCAATTTAGTGGCGCTGTTCTACTCTATGATGGTGACTACTCAAAGAATGTTATGGTTCAACCAACCGAGCAAACTCTCCTAATCTACAAAGGCGATCGCCATCTGTATAAATCATTTGCAGGGAGTCTTGGCGAATTCTGGCGTAAGCCAGTCAATGAAATAGCGGGTACATTGGTAAAGTTTTGTGAAAGTGAACAAAAATTAGAAGTCAGAACAGATTTTTTAGGCTCAGAGCCACTTTATTATGCAGTTATCGAAAATACATTTTGGATTACTGACAGAATAGATAACTTTTCTCGTTTCTTTTCGTTTTCTATCGATCTTCAGTCTGTCTATACCTTTATGACAATCGGTTCAACCGTTTCATCAAGAACGGTTCTAAAAGACGTTTTGCAAACAAATGAGTTATCTACCCTAACCTTCGACAATGCTACCAATGCATTAACCATAGACATGAGTCATCATTGGAGTGCAGAAAAAGACGCAGACGTACCTGCGCTAAAATCCTCGCTAAACTCACGATTGATGGAGGTGCTGTCAGATACACCTGAATCGTCGCTCATGCTCTCAGCAGGCTGGGATTCACGCGTCTTATTAGCAAATCCTAAAAATATTCGGTGCACCTACACACATGGCGACCTTACCAGCCGAGAAATCGACATCGCGTTCCGTTTAGGCAGGTCACTGCAGGTTCCGATGAACTTTTTGCCTCTGGAAGAAACTGAGTTTGGCGCGGACGCCAACCAAACAATGCTTGATTTAAATGGACACTGCCTATTCCCTCATTGGCTTAAAGCCAGTCAGTTCTTGAATTCGCAGGCTGCACTGCCTATAACATCAGGCATGTTTGTAGAACATTTTTCTGGTCATTATGGTCTCAATATTATCCCTGGTCGTGGCAGAAAAACGCGTACTATCAACTCATTACTCTTTCCCGCCGTTTACGAAAAAATTGCCAATGATGAAGCTGTAAATTTGCTGACACCATTACTTGCCAAAGGATTTGACTCGCTACCGTGGTTTTTTGCTGATGACGTAGATTTTGCGCAAATTCAAAAAGAGTTCAAGCACAATGTAAATGCCTGTCTACAATCTTACTCCGATACTGGCACTAACGGGATTCATGAGCTCTGCGAACGGTTTAAAATGATGCACGTAGAACGTCAGTTCATGGCCAATCAAACTAAAAGTGCTGGTGCATTGTCTGGCTATCATCACCCTTATGTCGACGGGCGCTTTTCTCAGGCAGTTTTACAGTTAAAATACAAACATCGAATCGGTTATAAACTGAGTCAGGAATTTGTACAGCTCAATAAGCCTGAGCTTCTGAGTACCCCCCTGGCGGCAACGTTAGTATCGGCTAAATCACCAATTGTGCTGCAAGAAGCCAGTCGATTCGCGCGTATCACCGGCGAATTAGTGTATAAGAAAGTGTTGAACAAAATACCGAAAGGTCTGGGTTGGAATAATTTTCAATTTCTTAATCAAACCGGTGTATTCCATGATTATATTGATGCACTCCGGCATCCTGTTTGGGATAAGCAGAAAATGCATTCTTTTGTAGATCGCTGGATCACTTCAGACCGAGATGCTTATACACTTGTGCAAATGCTTGGCCGGATCGCAACAGTAGACTACCAAATTAAGTGCATTTGATGTGGAAATTTCACTTCTTCAGATGGTACAGTCGTGTTGTATGGGCAATCGAGACACGATAACCAGGGGCACGATGAAGTGAAGACGTTAAAGGTTGGTTTTTTAGTCGATGGATTGAAAGTTTCATCTTATATCCATGATTTAGTGAAGCATGTTTCTGATTGCCCGCAATTTGATGATCCTGTAATTTTAACCGGACACTGCCTCCCTGCCCAGCCTAAATCACTTAAGGACAAAATCAGGTCGGCGTTTGAAGATAAAAAAATCAAAGATATGCTGCAATCAAGAGCCATTGACTACTTGATTGGGCTTACACGAAAGCTCGAACGCAAAAATTTAAAGAAAAATAAGCCCTGCCATTTTAATACTTTTAATCTTGAAAGTTTCAGTGAGATCAGTGTCGTAAAATTAGAAGGCGAATGGTCAAAGTCAAAGCTGTTCTTGAGTTTTAGTCCGCAACAAGTTCAAAAAATAAAAGGACAAAATCTGGATTGTATTATCCGTTGCGGCTCTGGAATACTCAAAGGGGATGTACTTGAAGCATCAACGTTTGGCATTCTTTCATTTCATCATGGAGATAATCGCGTAAACAGAGGCGGGCCGAGCGGATTCTGGGAAGTTTTGTATGACCAACCCAGTAGTGGCTTCATAATCCAACAGCTTTCAAATGAGCTTGACGGAGGAAAAGTCCTGGTTCGCGGTAACATAATGACGCGTTCTAATTGGATGGAAAACAACGCGGTCTTGCTTATCAAGTCAAATTTCTTTATGAAAAAATTACTTGATGACATCGCAAAGAACAGGGCGTTACCTGAAGAAGAAGATCCGAGTTTACACGACCATCCGTTACTCAAATTAGACAGTGTTACGCCAATAGTAAAGTATCTGTATAAGGTTCACGCCAAACTGGTCAAACAGCGGGTGATGAGCAAGCTATTCGGCCCTGATATTGTCAGGTGGAGCGTCGCTTTCTCAGCCCATGATAATTTCAAGAAGTCACTCTGGCGGTATAAGGAAATCGAAAATCCCGATGGCCGGTTTTTAGCTGACCCGTTCGTGTTTACCCATAACGATAGAACGTTACTTTTTGTTGAAGATTATTTTTATGCTGAACAAAAAGGCAAAGTGTCGGCATACGAAATCGTAGAGGGCGAATTAGTAAATCATGGGGTCATATTGGAAGAACCTTTTCATTTATCGTTTCCGTTTGTTTTCGAAGCCAACGACAAGGTTTATATGATACCAGAGTCTCATTCGGCGAACGAAATAAGACTTTATGAGTGCATTGACTTTCCGCTCAAATGGCGCTTTAAAAAAACGCTGATGGATAACGTGTCTGCGGCAGACACGATGCTGTTACAAGACAACGACCGATGGTACATGTTCACCAATATCTGTAGTGCCGGCACCTCCGATCATCACTCTGAACTACACATATATTGGTCAGAACAATTTGATAGTCAGTCGTGGACACCGATATCAAGTGGCAACCCGGTTATTTTTGATTCAGAAAGAGCGCGTAACGGTGGCTTTTTTAAACATAACGAGTGCCTCTTCAGAATTAACCAGATACACGATAAAAATCATTATGGAAAAGCGTTTGGTATTAATAAAGTCAGTAAATTAAGTGCGGACGAATACGTTGAGACCCGCGTTAAAGACGTATATCCCAATTTCAAACCTGATTTGGATAGCACGCATCATTTTAATGCAAATGAAACAATTGCGGTAATCGACTACTGTCGAAATGTAAAATATAAAACGGTGAAAAAATAACGTCTTTCTGCCTCATCAGTGGTCTGACATTTAGTTATTTTTAAATTTGCACGATGGGCAATACAGCATGGTAGAGGCCAAAATTAATGAATTACCCCACTTCGGATGAAGGTAGAGGCTTTTTAATTTGTATATCGGAACAATCTCAAACTTGTCGACTTCATTTTAAAAATAGTAAAAGTTGGGCAAACGCTTCACTCTATTCTCAAGAAGGTTATTCAAAGAATGTGATAATCAATGCCGACGACTCTGGTTTTATAGTCTATCAGGGAGACCGGCACTTTGGCGCACCACCCTCAACCTATCTGACCGACATAAGGTCTTGTGATGCTGACACACTGGTGGGTACTCGCATCGTATATTCAGCCGAGTCAGGAAAGTTAACCATTCAATGTGATTTTCTGGGTACCGAACCAGTTTATTACTGCCACCAGAATCAATCGCTATGGGTTACAGATAGAATTGAAAATTTGACGCGTGTCGTTTCCTGTACAAAAAATCCAGTTCAAATCTATACCTCTGTTATGAATGGCGCGACGATTGCCGATAATACGATATTTAACGAAGTAAAGCAGACTCGACCACTGCAAAAAATCACATTTGATTGTGCGAATAATAGAATATCTGTTGATCATGGCAACAGCTGGTCAAGTGATCCTGACGCTGATGTGGCTCAACTTTATCGGCAAATTGACGACCGATTGTTCGCGGTACTTCAAGCGAGCCCGCACACCAATCTGATGCTTTCAGCTGGTTGGGATTCAAGAGTGTTGATGGCTGATTCCGCTAGAATCAAGCAAACTTATACCCACGGTGATTTGACCAGCCGTGAGATAAAGATTGCTTTCAAACTTGGTAGCTCTCTGCAAGTGCCCATGCAATTGGCCACACTGGAAGAAACCCCTTATGGGGCAAAAAACGCGTTGGAAATGTTACATAACAATGGCCAATGCTACTTTCCCCACTGGTATCATGCCGCACAAAAATTAGCTCGGGTAAGCTCGCTGCCATTAAGTGCGGGTTTGATGGTTGAACATTTTTCAGGCCATTATGGGGTGAATAGCCTACCCGGAGAAGGGCGTCTGATGCGTCTTTTTCATTCAATGGTATTGCCAGATAAGTTTGACAACATTGACAACAATAGTGCTATCGATTTCTTAGCCCCCCGGTTAGCAGATGGGTTTAAATCACTGCCCTGGTTTTTTAATGAAGACGTCAATTTTAGTGATTTAACAAACGATTTCACTGACGACGTTCGGCATAGCCTATCCGAGTATGTTGGGTTTGGTACGAGTGGTATTCAGGAGTTAAGCGAGCGATTTAAAATCGAGCACTCGCTAAGACAATATTTCTCGATGCAGACCAAGTCTGCCGCAAACCTTTTCGGCTACCACCATCCGTTCACCGACTCGAAACTGGCACAGCTGGTGCTCACTTTAAAATATCGACATCGAATCAACTATAAACTTAGCCGACATGTGGTTAAGTCGCGCGCACCAGAGTTACTTGAATTGCCCTTAGCCGCGACGTTAGTTAAAGCCAGCTCTCCTATTATTATGCAGGAAGCGAGCAGAGCGGTGAGAGTAACTGGTGAGTTAATGTATTCAAAATTGACAGGTAAGCTGCCTAAGGGGTTAGGGTGGAACAATTTTCAATTTTTAAATAGAACTTCCGCTTTTCACGAATACGCTGATATGTTAGTCGATGACATTTGGGATAAACCAAAAATCCACCGATTCTTGGAAAATTATAGCAAGTGCAATGCTGAGGCGTACTCAATTTTGATTTTGCTGACCAAAATGGTTACGACTGACTTCAGACTACATCCACAACAGTATCAGTAGAGTTGTTTAACATGGCGTTGCTATCCAAATTTATCTACCTTTTCGGCGCTAAGCTAAGAAACCCGTCTCTGATGGGCATTTATAGCGCACTTAAAAAAACCGAGTTTGCAAACTATGACGAACTGGAAAAAATTCAACTTGATAAGCTGAAAACGTTATTAAAATCAGCTTATCAGTATTCCCCTTTTTATAGGGATCTTTTTGATGCGCATAACTTTGATCCTGAAATTGAGACGCTTTCGGATATTAAGGCCCTGCCTACGATTACAAAACGCGATTTAATTGAACAAAACGCTCAGATTCATTCTCAACAGCAATTCAAAAAAACGCTGTTAGCAGAAACATCTGGCACCAGTGGCGAAGCGCTGGCGTTTTATCGAAACGAAGAGTGGGATTCGACCAACCGAGCCAGTGTTATGCGATGTTATGATTGGTACAATGTGAAGCCCTGGGATAAGAACGGTTACTTTTGGGGGTATAACATTGAGCAAGGAGAAGCCAAAAAGGTTAAATTGTTAGATTGGCTGCAAAATCGTATTCGTATATTTCGTTATGACGATGAGTCAATTACTGCGTTTGCTAAAGACCTCAACAGCGCCAAGTTTCTTTCAGGCTATTCTTCAATGATTTATCAGATAGCGAAGAAAGTTAATGCACTAAACCTTAAAGTAAGTGGCATAAAAATGGTGAAGGGAACATCGGAAATGATTCTGGATGCCTATCAGCCAGAGGTAAAGAAAGCGTTCGGCTGCAAAATGATCAGTGAGTATGGCGCCGCAGAGTCGGGATTAATTGCATTTGAATGTCCTGAAGGCAGTATGCACATAAATATGGAAAACGTTTATGTCGAGATTGACGATAATAAAGAGATAATCGTAACAAATTTAGCATCTCACTCCTTTCCCATTATTCGATATCGGCTTGGAGACTACATTTCGCTGGGCGAAGCAAAGTGCGCATGTGGGCGTGCACATAAAGTGATTAAAGAGATATACGGTAGAAAGGGCTCAAGTATTTTGGGTACGCAGAAGGAGTACCCTGCCCTGACCTTTTATTACGTGTTTAAAAATATAGCATTAAAAGATGAGATTCTAATTAATTACAAGGCTGAGCAGTTCGAATGCGGCACGGTGATACTAAAAATAGAAGGCCAACCTACCCCGCTGTGGGAACAGTTAATTAATCGAGAAATGAATAAGTACTTTGGCGATGACCTGCGATTCAGCGTTGAATATATCGATAAGTTTGAAACGCAGACCAAAAAACAACAGTACTTCGAGAGCTTTATAAAGTAACTTGAAATTTATCCTTTACGGGTTGAAAACCAGCCCATTCCCCAGTACAGTCAACGTCTGCAAGGCAGAACGCAAGGATGAGAACGATAACTTAAAAACTATTAAAATCGTTCTCATCTAAAACAATCAGCAAATTCAATAAAAACAATAATATCTTCACGTTAGAAGCCTAGTTTTATTAAAGAAAAGTGTCACTTTACAGTGATATTCAGCATTTACTCGACCAAAGCGATTATGGTATACCAAAAAATACCCAATATTTTGAGGTATAACACGAAGTACTTAAGTTCGAGTGCATTTCTCCGATAAAATTCTCGAAGCGTGAAAAACATGTGGATTCAAATAAACGGACAAAAATAGGGAATGCGATTCGCATTATTTTTGCCTTGCGATTTGAAGTTTTGAATTCACCACGCATCACCTTAAATTTTGAATTCTCCAGTCTTAAACAAGTCTCTATTCATGATTTTTGGTAGCAAGGTTTATGGAAAGCCGTTTGATGACGTCTGTGCGATACGCCAGAAGCTTTGTTGTCATCAGAGTTGAATAAGTAGTTTAAATTTAGCGGAAATTAATCCATGAGTATTCAAAAAAACCTTTTTCAGTCTACCGATATGTCTTTAAAAGTTGTAACAAAGAAAAAAAGTTTAGCAAAGCTATGTAGCTTCCTGGCGCCAATCGCACTCGCTTTCACGGTTTCACAATCTGTAAATGCAACAGCATATCAGTGCGGACCTGCTGATGCAGTGTATAGCGGACCAGTAGCAGCGTGGGACTTCAATAAAGGCGATGATCCGGCAGCAGGTAATGACGTTGTTGAATGGTATGGTGATCACGGTGGCGTTCAGGCTATCGAAGGTACTAACCTGCAAGGTATTAAGTTTTATTTCGCAGGCAAAGGTCTTGAGAAAGACGCAACCAGTGAATGGCGTTATACCCTCAAGACCCCAATGTCAGCAACGTGGGAACATATGCGCATTTATCAACCCAAAAATTTCTATCACCGTGCTGGTACCAGAATTAATATTCCGGCAGGAATTGATCCGGACTTGTGGCAGCCTGGAGATAAAATAGTCAATGACAAAGGTATCGAAGCAACGGTTTCTCGAATCACTGATACCTATCTCTACATCACCGACTTTCATGAGCGCTTTAGCAAACACTGGGGAAGTGGCCGCGAAATACAGAACTTATCATCAAATGATGTATTTGTGAGTACTGGGCAACGCTGGTTCCCAAATAACAATAAACTTAGCGCACAATGGCATGGCCGCTATTCTAATGCTGGAATGATCATGGAAACGGAAAGCTACACACCGTTTCACGGTTTCGAAAATGGTGTAAGCTATTGCCGCCCAACAATTAACTCTTCTGTCTCGCACAAAGGCACAGGGACACAAGATAACGTGTTGTTTGACAGACCGGCGGAGTGTTTTCACCCCAGAGATAACGGAACCGTCATCGATTTAATGATTGAACGTGTTCGCAGCAGCACTCTAACCTCTGAAGACGGCAGCTATCGAATCTGGAAGAAAACGAACCGCACAGATTGGAAATTGGTGTACGAAAACACTAACCTGGTTGCGTATCAGGATGACAACTACTTCACTGATGGGTACGTATTTGGATGGGCAAACAGTGGCTTCAACGAAGATACCCGATTCTATCTGGTAGGTTGGGAGCTTTGGACTGCAAAACCCGATTTCCTTCCTTAATCCAGAGCACAGTAACGTTAATGGCTCGGTGCGTCGCACCGGGCCTTTTTTGTTTTAAGCGTGTGTGATTATCGTGCTCACGAGAATCGGCTCTAACCTTAGACATATACGTTAAACCATTTTGTTAACTCGCTTGCTTAACCAATGCGTTAAACTTTGGTTCAGTGCTTTTAATTAAAGCATCGTTAGCTTTCGGTAAATGATCAGTGCCATAAAAGCTTGCCCCAAGTATTTCGCATATTTCGTAAATGTCTGAAATTTGCTCTGCCGTTAATTTTTCCTGCCACTTGATCATTTGAGATTGTTTATTGAAATCCTCCGAAGCCGTACTGCTAGGTCTATCAGCCAAAGGAGGATTTTTTATGTTGGCAAACTCGCACAGCTTCGCGATATTTTTTTCAGAATCGTCTATCAGATGCTCATAAAATACGGTAAAAACAAACGGATTTTTTTCTGCTTCACGAACTGCAATAACTTGGTCAATGGCCCAATTGACGGCTAAAATCTGATGCGGTTCTTTAGGATTGATTTTATTGACCAACGGCAAAAACGCTTGGGGAATATCAGGAGCTGGCTGTGTTACAGCAGACCAGAGATTATTTACGTTGCCGTGCATGTTGAGTTGACTGGCAATAACGGCACAAGGGTTTCTTATTAGTAGAATGAATTTTTGCTTGGGGAAAAGCGTTGAAATAAAGGGTAATAATCTATTAATTCTGACGAATTTCAGCAGTAATCTTCTCTTTAGAACGCGGCTTTTATTTAAATACCCTACCCTTCCTATCAATACGTCTTCAAGAATTTGTTGGATTTTGCTGGCTCTCTCCGACCGATAGTCATCCTCTTCTATGAAGGTTCTTGCGCGGAATCCGGCTTTGTAGAGAAAGCTATCTTCACCACCTACAAGTCTCAATGGCTCATCTACCCAATCCAGATGCCCTTTTTCTACCAGGCATTCGGCAAGCCAAGTGCTTCCAGAGCGCGGTGAGCAACATACGCTTATTGTTTTTTCAGAATTGTATAGTCGTGTAAATAAATTTAAAACGAGTTCTCCAACCATATAGCGCGTCCATCGAACAAATCATTGGGCAAAAAATACGCTATAAAAACTTTAACTGCAAGAAATTGGTAAAGAAAACAGATAATAAGGTATGTGGCGTCATCGCAGACAACGAGCACTCTGTCTTTTTAAAACCGGTTATTTACACACAAGATTCCATTGTTTCTCAAATTCTTTCAGCATTTTATCAACGGTATAGTGCGAAGATTTTTGCTTGGCAGAACTGCCCAGATTTTCCCTCAGCGCATTATCATTAACCAGAAGTAAAATCTTTTGCACTAAGTCTGTGATTTCACCATCGCGAAATATTAGCCCATTGATCTTGTCATCTACCGCCTGTCTAACTGAAGGGATATCGGGCGTAATCACTGGTAAACCTAATGACATGTATTCGACAATGGATAGAGCGAACCCTTCCCCTTTGGCTGCATGTATAGCAATATCTGACGCAGCTAAAACATCAGGCACATCGTTTCGATAGCCAAGAAACTGAATATGGTCAGCGGCCCCACATGATCGGGCCAGTGTTTCGAACTCCTCTCGCTGTGGTCCGTCACCGATAATTAATAGCTTTAACACTGCATCTGTTTTCTTAGCGACGTCGCTAAAGGCTTTTATAATCAAATCCTGGCGCTTATATTCATGTATCCTGCCAGTGGTCACTATCACAACAGCATCAGCGGGTATTTGCAGAGATTCTCTTACTTTGGAACGTGACTGAGAAGTGACGACTTCGCGAATGCCATTTTGCACCAGTAAACATTTACTATCGGGAAAACATGAGTTTTTTATGGCTCGCTCTCTCATAAGCGGAGAAATCGCAAAAATGGCATCGGCAGCTATACCTGGGATCGCATTTCGAATTCGTTTTATTTTCCCTTTGATACCTGTGATAGTGGGTCTGTCACCTGGTGTATGATCGTGCACAATAATTTTTTTTACGCCTGCTAAACGAAACAGCAGATACCTGAAAGTAGCATACGGACGGTCCGTTAAATAAAGTGTTCCAATTTGAAGCTTTCTGATCAGCTTTATCGCCCTAAGTGCACCACCTAGCCCTGGTTCGAACAACTTGCCCTGTTCAACTTCTAACTTTGAACGCTTAATGCTATCTGGAATTTCAGCGATTTCCGGGTACAGCACAAACCCTTGTGCGTCTTTTTGACTAGCAAAGTCACCGATTTGAACCCAAAATAGTTCCATCAGCCACCACGCATAACCGACGTCTGAACGGTAGTTTGATAAACACAAAATGTTACGCACGTTTTGAACCCTTTTTTATACTGCTAAATTTTTCCAGCACTGAAAACAATATGTCTCTTGCGATAAGTAAAGAAACCAGTAAGTAGCTGATGCCCCCCACCGGTATTAAGATGAGCAATTTCAACCAGGTATCTGAAGAACTTAGTTGTAGTTCGACACCCCACAACACAGCAAGCATTGAAACCAGACAAAAACATGGTTTAAGGAGAACTGTCCAAACGCTTAAGATAGGTTGCTCTAATGTTCTGCATAACACGTACTGTGAAATAATAGTGTTAATAAATTTACTTACCAGAAAGCCGTATACAACACCCATCAACCCATATTGCAGGCCTATAACGCTACAACTTATAGTGATCGGTTTAGTCCCCAGATTCATTAAGAACTGGGTTTTAGCTTTACCCTGCGACTTAAACACTGCGCCGTTGATAGAAGCTAACCCAATCAAACCACCCGCTACGCAAAAGACCTTAACCAGAGGCACGATCGGCAACCATTTTTCCCCCAACAGAATGAACACGAGTTCGTGGGAAATCCAGAACAACCCGCCAAGAATGGGAAAAATAACAAAGCCGATCAGTTGGATGGATTGTACATAAATATTAAATACGCGCGCTTTCTGATGCTGAATGATAGACAGTGAAGGGAACATCACTGCATTAAGCGACGAAATGATATTGCGCATTGGCGCGAGGGTGAACTCTTTACCTCTGGTAAAAAATCCCAATTGTGTCGCACTCAGGTACTTTCCAATTAAAAAACCATCAAGATTTATCGCAAAGTAATTGAGCAGTTGCGTGGAGAAAACGTAAACACTAAAGCTGAACACGGATTTAATATCCGCGAGAGAAAAAATGAATTTTGGAAACCACTTTGACTTGATATAGATAAAGCACATGTAGAAAAAGTGTGTCGCCAACTGCTGGGCTACCAGTGCGTACACTCCATAGTCATTAAATGCCATAGTGAGTGCGATTACGGCACTTAGTAGCACCGAAACTAAACTTCCTACCGAAATGGACTTGAAGTCGAGCGTTTTGCTTAAAATCGCATTCGGTACACTGGCTAAGCCCCCCATTACCACCGTTAGCATTACTAAAGGCAATAATTCACTTAGCTGAGGTTGGTCAAAGTAGCCAGAGATGGGGCCAGCGAAGCTGACTACCACAAGATAGATTACAATAGAGAAGCATGTATTTAACCAGAAAATACTATTCAACATGCTGTTTTCTAACTTTTGCCGCTGGATTAATGCCGACGTTAATCCAAAATCAGTTAACAGCGTGCCTAGTCCGCTGAATATCACGCAAATTGCGATTAGCCCGAAGTCTTCTGGCAGCAGTAGCCTGGCCAAAAGTATTCCAACGACGATGGAAACTCCTTGAGTTCCCATCTTACCCAGATAAGACCAGATTAGCGCAACCGACGTTTTCGCTTTTAATTCACTCATGCACTGCTATGTCCGCTAATCTGGCATATATTGCAAGGCGGTTAAGGACTTTTGCGTTATCGCAAGTCTCGATGCGTCAAAGTCCTGCTCAAACTCCGGCGTAAAGATTTTATCAACCGCGGCACTGAGTTTCTGTAGCATGTTGTTATCAATGTCGGTGTAAAAATCCTGCAAACCTAGATTTTTGTAAAGCTCGGCAATTTTAAATTCGTAAGCGATGGCTATAGCGGGTATTCCGCAGCTAATCGCCATAATTGCAGCATGCATCCTGGTCGCTATTATGAAATCAAATTCCACGCACTTTTGCAGGAAACCTAACGGTGCTCTGAACTTCCTGTCTACCCTAACGGCACTTTTAACGTCAGCTGGCAATTTATCTACAATGCGATCGGCCATTTTATCATCTGACGACCAGTATTCTTCGATGCCCTGACACGTACTTAAAAATGAAACCTCAGCTTGCTTTTGCTGTACTAAATCAGTAACAAGTTGCGCAATTGAATTGATATAGAGCTCTTCCTTGCCATCTTCAAAGAATTTTAACGGCCTGACCGAAACCGCTACACGCATGGTGTCTTTGGCATTTGGAGTACGGGTGGGCAACGTAATAAAATGGCCAATACAAAACGCTGCGTCTGGAACCAAATGGATACGTTGCTCATTGATGCCAATTTCAGTTAAATGCGTTTTCGACGCCTGGTCACGTACCATCAACAAGTCAAAATCATTGAAACTGGCAGTTAATTGCTGAACGTTTTTTGGATGTTTAAATGGCCCCAGCGTTTGAGGAAAAATACCTAACTTAGCGTCAGTATGCTGGCTAAATCTGAAGTCATACAAACAGGATTGGATATTGTAATTTTCGGTTAAGAACGTACCACCACTGCACATAATAAGATCTGCGGACAGGTAATCATCAATTTTTTCACAGGTCGCTTTACTGGTAAACATTCTTGCCAGTAAACCCAGTTCACGTTTCATCAGACCTTGCGCGAAACAGAGACGATAAAAGTTAAACCGCTCAATCAAATGTCGGTAGCCAATTCTTTCAAACCACCGTTCTAATGCATTCGGTGACGGTGTAGCAAATAAGCTTTGCTTAAATGTGCACCAGTCATAGTATTTTTGAGCTGCTGCTGCATTTCGGTCATACACAATCAGCTCAGCGTCTTTACCGTATTTCGCTTCAACCAGACACTTCATCCCCAACAAGATGGCAGCATCGCCCGGGTTTAAAGAGACGATATTGGTGATTAAAACTTTTTTAGTCATAATTGAATTTACTTCTGAAATTACGGGTTATCTCATCAATCGACTCAAGTGCACTGGCAGTAAAGAAGTCGGTAGCTGCCATATTCTTCTTTTTACCTTTAGGCTGGAACTGCTGGTCAACTATCGTTGAAATGTCACTTTTTACTTCAAAGCCTAAATCGACGACCAACTTTTCAATGCATAGTTTTTTCTGCGCGCGAAAATCTTCATACCTGACCACCAGCGCGTCTTCAGCAATACTGTTCACTGACTGCACCCATCGATTGGCAAGACGCTCAACGCAGTTATGTCCCGCAACCTCTGGCGACTTTCCCATCAAAACGTTATACCAGGTTCCCTGAATATTTTTGTCCAAAATTTGTTGATCATCACCGGAACCATCCAGATCCAGTCGATCTAAAATCGAACGAATGTTATCGAATGGGTTTCGCACCAGATTGACTATTTGCGCAGAATTAAACGTAGCTTGCACCTGCGGAAGTAATAGTGGGAAGTTTGGATCTTTTAAAATAGTTCCTGAGAACAACGCGGGATAATCACCTACCAAATCAGTGAGTGTTATTCTTCCTTCGAAAAGCTGTTCTCGAAATACTACCTCTCTTTTATCCAACTGAAAGAAAGGATCGTTGCACGTGGTCGTCTGCATAGCCGCACCTAACAGCTTTAAAATCGCTGTCGTTCCAGATTTTGGCATACCGCTTACGACCACTAAAGTCTGATCAATTTTTTTACCAGGCTTAAATCGGTCAAATATCTTTAACACTGTTTTTCCATTGAATTTTTTAGGCTTTTTGAGCGAGAACTTGTTTTAAGAACTGGTCAGTCTCTGCTGCCACATTCGGCCAGTTGAGCTTTGTTCTGACAAGCGCTTGACCGTTCTCTCCAACCGTTTTTAATAGCTGACGATCATCCTTAATTTTCATGATTACGTCTAAGATTTCTGCAGGGTCATTTTCCACTAGAAACGCACTTTTTTCGTTCACCAGCAGCTCTTTCATTTGACTGTGATTGGAAGTGATGACTGGCGCACCCATCGACAGATATTCAAATATCTTTATGGGCGAGAGGTAGAACCCGTCCGGACACCAGTGCCATTGATGTATCAACGCAATACACGCATCCGCGTTTGCAATCTCGGTAAGTACCTCTTCACGAGGGATCTTTTGCCGTACAGAAACGTTATCCAGTTCTGGCATGCCATCAAGTGGTCCATTAATGATTAAACGGAAATGAATGGGCAATTTTTTCGAACTGGCTAGTCTAATCGTATCGGCCAGAATATCCAACCCCTGCCACGGATAAACGGAACTGCCAGCAAACAGCAAGGTAAACTGTTCGTTATTCTCATCCGATTTTACATTGGAAATAAATTCATCTGTGACCAGTGGTCCGCCATTGGGGATGACCTTTACGTTTTTTATTCCCAACGAGCTTGCGTACCCCCCCATTCCGCTTGATACGCAAATCGCACCTGCAACTGACTCTGCCAGTGTTTTACGAAAACTTTCCTCGGCTGCGGTGTCTCTTTCAACCCGCTTCTGATGAAGCCAACGTTTTAATTTTTTTAGCGGGTTTTCTTTCACCACTCCCAACCATAAGTTACGCCCGCCTAACCAGGAATACGCCATGGCTTCATATGAAGGTGAGTTTATTTCTAAAAACAGTGGAACGGAGAGTCCATGCTTGTAAACGTCCATAAAGTGGGCCATTTTAGAAATAAAACGCGCATCTACACGAAGCATGAGCACATCAATCGAAGTTAAAAACTCATCCACCCAATTATCAGCTTTGGGATCAAAGGACTTCACTGCTACGGGATTGGTGGGATCGTTGACTACGAAAATTTCATGTCCTAATTTGGTAAGATTTTCACTCACTTCCAATGCATGCGTGTGGTTTCCACCCTTTGGTGGAAAAATTTGCAAATCATATATATATCCAATTTTCATACTTCAAACCACACTAAACATGTTCAATTGTTGTTTTAAGGTTAGCGATACTGATCGCAGCAGTATGCCGCTCCAAAGCTGTGTCTCTGCCTTTTCTTCCTATGCTTTCCGCCATGGCCGGATCTGATACGAGCAGCTTCATGTAGTGTTGCATTGACTCAATATCATGCTCATTAATAAGAATACCCGATTCCTCATGGGTCATAACGTCACTGATGCCGCCGTGTCGGGTGGCAATGACAGGCAAACCAATCATCATCGCTTCCAGCACACCGACAGGGGTACCCTCGTGGTCATTATTTTCAGACACCACCGAATGCTGTAAAAAACAATCGCTGTCAAGCAAATGTTTAACCACCTTGTCGTGGTCCAGAGGCCCAAGCAGGGTTACATTATCTTCCAGGGCATGTTCGGCAATGAATGACTCGATTTCCTGTTTAAGCTGCCCATCACCGATAATGTCTAACTTCACGTGTGGAAATGAAGATACCACTTCTTTGAATGCTTTTAATGAGTTGAGTGGCCCTTTCTTCGGTGTTAAGCGGCCGACCATAATAAATTTTTTGACCGGTTGGTATGTCGATTTAGCTAATTCAGCTGGCAAATCTGCACCGCAGGGGATTACTGCAATTTTATTTTCCGGGCAACCGATAGCGACTAATTGTGATTTCATATGTCGGGACACTGCAACGACTTTGGCCGCCCGTTTAAACATGACCTGATAAGCATCACCAAATGTTTCCAACATATAATCGGTATACGCATCCCACCCATGAAAATGAACAATGAACGGAACTTCAGCTGCCGCGCACGCATCCATCACATGAACGCCGGTAGAGCCATATTCAGCCAGCACCAAATCAATATTGTTGCGAATTATGAAGCGTTTAATTGCCTGCGGTTCCGATAAAGGATGCGTTTTTGAAAATACATTCAATAGCCTCGAAAAAGCTTTAGCTAGCAAAGATTGGTTTTGAAGTACCTTTCCAGACTTAAAAATATAGCGTCGACCTTTACTACCGATGAGTGCACAATCTTCAAAGGCCAACTCTCTTATATGACTGCGTAAAAACGTTTCCGATGGGGCTAGTTTTCCATCACTTTTGTCTACTACAACTAAGACTTTTTTATCCACACTTACTACCTTAAATCGCGCAATTCAAGACACCATACAAACTCAAGTAGCTACTGTACTCTATCTAAAGCGAAATTTATTTATAATTTAGGCAATAGTACTTAAAAAAGGTAAAAAAGGCTCACTTTGACAAAGTAAAGATTCACACTAACCAGACCTGCCCGCTGGAGGTGAAAATGGCGTGTTGAGTCCATTTGAAAGCATGAGGCCAATCGTATAACAAGGAAAGCTAAACCTTAGATAAACCAAAAACAGTGTTGGGCTTAGTAAGCGCTTCTTAAGTATATTAAGTGCCCACAGCATTTTAATTAAGTAGAACTCATACAGTAAATATCATAAAGTTGATGCGCCGCAATGATTTTCGTTGCCATTTCTGCTTACGGTAATCGTTTTGAGGATAACAATTTAGGAATTATTATGGAGTCGTTAGCGTTCCGAATTAAGCGCAAACTAAAACACCTGGCCCGACCAAAAAAATACGAAGGCAAAGTTTTTTGCATCGGTTACAACAAAACTGGAACAACTAGTTTTGGCAGAGCGATGAGAAATTTTGGTTACTATCATTCATCCTTTAATCAGAACCTTTGGCGCGAAGACTATAAAAATCAACGCATTATCAATGTCATTGATTATACCGCCAAGTTTGACTCACTCGACGATCTCCCCTGGTTACTAATAGACATGATTCCAGTTCTGGACAAGGTTTTTCCAAATAGCAAATTCGTTTATCTGGAACGCGATGAGGAAAGTTGGAAAAAATCATATTATAACTGGCGAATTCAAATCTTTAATCAAAAGCCAGACATTGAGGCGCAACTTAAAGAATTCAGAGAACATAGAGAATTTGTGCAGAGCTACTTTAAAGATGCTCCTCAAAGCAAGTTCATTAGCCTGGATGTCAGACGCAAGGGCGAGCTTAAAAAGTTGGCCGATTTTCTTGGTAAAGAAACTTCTCTCGATGACTTTCCGCATGAAAATAAAACATTATACGGTACGCCTGAGTGGGATAAAAAGCAGCTTTCAAAGTGATTGGTAAAGACTTAGTACTCGGTCAGCATTAACTGAGGCATGATAAGAGTGTGGAAGCGAAATGTTCTGCCTCTTATCAAGCGTTTCTAAAATTTTATCGGCATAGCCTGCGGCGCTATGGTCTTCTACCAATCCGATTGGGAATGCCTTCGATAACAGTGGAATCAACCCGCCCACTGCATGTGCCACCAAAGGTTTACCTAATGCCAGACATTCCAACGCGGTCATGGGCAACCCTTCATGATCTGATGGCATCACAATAACGTCCATCTGCCCCATCCACCCCTGAATTAAGTTGGTGTGACCGTGGAAAGTGATATGCTTCTCAATACTCAGTTCAGTGGCCAACTGTTTAAGTTCAACAGCCAATTTGCCATCACCAAAAATATGAAAATGGAACTCTTTTTCATTGTGTTGAGAGCGCAATATTTCACTCGCCATCCGGATAAACAAATCGACTCGCTTGACGGGTTCCAGTCTGCCGACAATGCCAATGTGTGTGAACGATTTATTCACCGTGTCGGTAACGTTTTTCGCTAGGCGAATTGTCTGTTCAGCATCAATACCATTCGGTATGGTATGAATTTTACCGCGCTTAAAATAACGCGCTAGTTTCTCGGTTAGTTCAGCATCTACTGAAATGACAGCGTGTTGTAAGAATCGCCCACAAAATCGATCGACCGAAGTCTGCACACGTTGCTTAAATGACAATGAAAACTCCGGGCTTCCATGCACTGTTCGTACACAGGCTACCTGATTGCAAAGCAGATTCGCGATACTGCCAACAATATGTTCTTTTTGTCTGTGGGTATGAATTACGTCGGGTTTGGTCGACTTTAAAATCTCTTTTATTTTGCTAATCAGGGCGATGAGACCATATTCAGACTCTGGCAAAATTGTGACAAACACACCATTGGCAGCTAACTCTTTTGCCAGCCTGCCCTCATTGAGTACAATTGCACTGACTTTCTCACCTTTTTTTACCAGTTGAGTCAGCAAAGTACTAATTTGTACTTCTGCACCTGCCCATAGATCCCCGGAAGCGATATGAAGTGCGTGCATCAGTTAGTTGATTTCCACTTGTGTAATAGCGTGCGCTATCGCTTTGTGTTCAACTTCCTCTTCTTTCAATCCGTTGCAATAACGATCACATGAAATATGCATCACAATGGCACTTGCTAAAGGGGTCGAGAAAATCTGCTTTAACTGAGACAGTTTGGTTTCCAGGCCACCGGTTGAGAATGAATTACCGACCTTGTAACCCCAATAAGCAATTCCTTTTTCGTCGGGTAGCATAGCAGCGTTGAGATTTTCAGATTCGAATGAAACCGTTTTTCCGTTTCTGATGCCGGAACCAAAACGATTAGCATAATATATCAACTCTTTTCCCTGGCGTTGTTCCTTGAAGGTTAGTACTGCCAACGTCACTAACTTCCCGTCAATTTGCCCCTGAAACAGTTGCGCATGGTCTGCGCCTTCCACAACGATGCCGAATTCCTCAGGCGCAGTGTTTAGTTCATTAAGCTGAGTGAGTTTTTCCGGCAGCGTTACGGTCAGTGACTGTGTCTCATTGGTGTGTGGGTTCTGTGACTGTACAAATAAGGGTGCAGCGGCGAACGAAAGCAGCGTCAGTGCATATATCGAAACAAGTTTGACTGAGGGAGCCAGTTCGCCTTTAATCTGATCATTCGGCTCAAATTCGGTGTCTCTGGCTTCTAATTTACGCATATAGAAAAAGTATCCGACGGCGAACAAAGCAAAAATAACCCAACCAAAGAAACCATGTTCGTGAACCAGACCGCTTTCCATCTTGCTGTAATATCCGATGAGAATCAGCAACCAGACGCGGATCCAGTTACCCACCAGAGACAATATGATAATTAGACTCACAGCCCACAATTTGAGCGCAGGTTTACGCAGGTTCAGGTAGCTGTAAAACAGCCCGATACATACACCCGCCAAGAGGTAGTTGACCCCAGCGCAGCCATCAGAAATGCGCATGATGCCGTAAGGTAAATGAATGTCGTAACCTTCAATGTAAGCGGTTATCCCCTGCAGCCTTAATAACGACGTCACAACCAGCGACGTAATATCCTGCAGTGGAGTGATCAAAAAGTCAGCCACCGGCATCGCCAGATAGAGTGCTAAAACAGGAATAAACGCCCTAAAACTGTGCTTTACCCCCACCAGCGCAAGTAATGCAGTAAATAGCAGCACCGGGAGTAACATTTGCTGAATAAGGAGAACCTGAACTGCATTTGACGCCACCCAGACAATACCGGCTGCCAATGCCAGCGGTATCGCCAGAAAAGAAGGATGTTGGAACAACCAGCGCCGGTCGACAAAGAGTGCATAGCAGACAAATGCCAGCAAAATGTAGCCATGTGAATAAGTATGGTTGTTTTGCGACCACAGCGTGTGAATAGATTGAAAGGTGCCTGGGATAATCAGGTAGCAAACGCCGATAAAAACGCCAATAAACAAGAATGCCAACCAAATTGGCGATGAATTACGATCTTTTTCCATGAATACTACTTATTCTATTAACTTCTACGCCAATTTCGTGGTGTAAGAAAGAGGCAACGTCTGCTGGTATAATACTCACTCATTGATTTTGTGCAATCTTTGCAACAAAGCGCACAAATCATTGATTGCGATTTTAGCATTCAGCAGGGTAAAGTATACGTATAACCTTGAGGTATAAGATTAAGTATTATGACGTTTTTGTTTTGGCTTTTATTGCTACTCTCAGTTTTCAGTTATTTTATTTACCCGTTGGTCCTCACATTATTGGTAAAGTTTAGAAGTTTACCCTCACATTATCGTCAGGAATTTACTGAAGACGAACTGCCCAACGTTACCGTTATCGTTACAGCTTATAACGAAGAAAAGCGTATCAAAGAAAAAATTGAAAACACACTGTCGCTACGCTATCCCAATGACAAATTGACCTTGCTGGTCGCTTCAGACTGTTCAACCGATGCAACAGATGAAATCGTCAATTCCTATGCTGAGCGGGGCGTTAAGTTAGTTCGCGCGCAGGAACGTTTGGGTAAAGAGAATGCACAACTGCATGCTATCCAAACCGTTGAAGAAGGCATTATCGTATTTTCAGATGTGGCCACTCGCATAGAAGAAGAAGGTATCCTTAAGTTGGTACAGTACTTTAGTGATCCCCAAGTTGGCGCGATCAGCAGTGAAGACCGCTTTGTCAGTAAAGACGGTACTGTTGCAGGAGAAGGCGCTTACGTCAGATATGAAATGTGGCTGCGTAAACAGGAATCATTACTTGCGGGCCTGGTTGGGTTAAGCGGGTCATTTTTCGCAGCGCGGGTTGAAGTGTGTGCCGATTGGGACATTCACTCTCCCAGCGATTTCAATACCGCACTTAACTGTGCAAAATCAGATTACAAAGCGGTGACTGCGCCTGATGTGTTAGGCTTTTACACCGATTTAGCAGACCCCAGTAAAGAATACGCCCGAAAAATCCGTACCGTCATCAGAGGAATGACAGCACTTGAACGCCACCCGGAAATATTAAACCCGTTTAAGTTTGGCGCTTTTTCATTTCAGGTGATCAGTCACAAGCTGCTACGCTGGACTGTTCCCTGGACCTTACTTGCCTTGTTCGTCGTTACTCCGTTTTGTATGGGACATGGTGAAAGTATCTACACCCTGGCCTACATTGCCCAAGTTGTGTTTTACGGTGTGGCGCTGTTCGCGCATTGGTCACCTACTCTCAGGGAAAATTCAATAGCAAAAATCATTTACTTCTTCGTTCAGGTGAACGTGGCATTGTTGGATGCAGGTATCCAGTTTATCTCTGGTAAACGAATGACTGTGTGGCAACCTTCCGCAAGATGACTTTAAGGCAATTACCACCAGTGGGCACTCCGGTGTTCACTGGCCATAACAATTTGTCCGCAAGCCAAAAGCCACTGAAATTTGTGGGTTTTTCACATACTTTTTTACAATCCGGCACTGCCGCACTGGCGCTAGCCCTGAGCAAGATGGTACAGCACGGCGGTAGTCAGAAACGTAACGTCGTCATTCCGGGCTACGGCTGTCCGGATCTGGTGGCGGCCTGTGAATACGCTGAAACTCAGCCAGTGATTGTTGATTTTGATGCTAATTCATACCAGTATGATTTAGACCAGATAAAACAACTGGACCAATCGTTATTAGCGATCATTTGCCCTTCACTTTTGGGTATCTCAATGCCTCTCGATACGCTTCGCAAAGCATTCAGCAGCGACGTTTTTATCATCGAAGATAACGCTCAGTGGTTTCCAGAGTCTGACCAGGCAACGCTTCAACGCGATCGTACAAACCCATTGAATGAATACAGATTACCGGCAAATACACATAACGCTGACTTCTTTATTACATCATTTGGTCGTGGCAAACCGGTCAACCTAATGGGCGGTGGCCTGTTAGCCTGGCAGGAAAAGTACAGTGATTGGTTTAGTGAGTTTAATTCCGCACAGTCAATCGCTAAGCCGACTGCACTTACACTGCAGACACGGGTAAAAGCAAACCTGTTTAACTGGGTATGTCACCCTGTTCCATACGGGCTGATTTCGCGTATTCCTGCGCTGAAGCTCGGTGCTACCGAATATCATAGATTAGCCGACGTTCAGATGATGGAAGGTGAAAAAGTCAGTGTTAGTAGCGATGCAATTAGCCATTATTTGTCACGGCCGCAGACCCTTTCAGAGCTGTTGAAGAAAAACCTGCCGGTTGCATGGCCCCAGCAAAGTGGAACCAAACGACTTTTACGTCTGCCACTTTTAGCGGCAAATAGAGAAATTCGCGATACAATTGTAGCTAAGTGTAATACGCGGGGACTGGGAGCGTCGGTTATGTATGGAAAGCCGCTGGTGTGCATCGACCAAATACGTGAAAAAGTGGACACTCCTTTTTCCACGCCGATAGCGCAAAATGTCGCCGATGGATTTTTTACTTTGCCGCTTCACCCCGGCGTAACCTTCAAGCATGCAGAAAAAATGATAGAAGTTCTCACCCCCTATTTTACAGACCTTAAAAAGGTACCAGCATAATGATAAAGGATGTAGTAAAGAACACTGACGTTGAGTTGGATGAACTTAAATCCATTATTAAAAATTTGAAGAATGAAAAAGGTCAGACTGCAAGACAGTTTAAGGACGTAGAAGCAGGTAGCGATTCCCACCAGGCGTTAGTCGAGACAATGCAGGGTGTAACCGAACAGTTAAAAGAATATGAAGCGCTGTTAAAGTCGCGCTTGAAGGCCAACAAGCCGGCGAAAAAAGCACGCCCCTCCTCGCCCGCTCTGCCCGCACAATTTATTCAGAAAGAAGTGGTGTATACCGACGAAATCAGCGTTAAAAAAATGGTTTCAGAGCAAGAAAAAGATCAATGGTGGCAGTATGTAACGCAAAGCAAACATGCCTCATTATACCATTCTAAAGCCATCTATCAGTTTTATTGTACGCAACCGCACGTACAGTATGAAATATTTGGCGCCTGGTCACAAAGTGGAGAGTTAATTGGCGGCATGCCAGTGATCCGCATGTCCACACCACTGTTTGGTCAATTTGCTGTATCGCTGCCGTTTTTTAATTATGGCGGGCCTTTGACTGCGTGTAAGCGCGTCTTTACTGCACTAATTGAGGCTTATGACCAGCATGCGCGGTCGGCGGGTGACAAATATGCTGAAATCAGAACGACGCTTAAGATTGACAGGCAGGCCTCGGAAAAGAAGGTGTCTATGCTCAGAGCCCTTCCCGCAAATCTGGCTGCGTTCGAGAAACAGCTAGGTGCAAAGGTCAGAGCGCAGGCTAAGAAGGCAGACGAATTTTCACCAGAATTTAAAGTAGGTGGTGAAGCGCTGCTGAACGACTTTTATCACGTATTTTCCACCAACATGCGAGATCTAGGTACGCCGGTTGAGCATAAATCATTTTTCCGCTCACTTCTAAGTGTACTGGGCAAGCAAGCCAAGATCGCTGTGGTGTATGTGGGTAACAAACCTGTCGGTGCAGCCTTTCTGACCACCCATAAAAACATGATGGAAATCCCCTGGGCCTCTACATTGCGTTCAGCTAATAAAATGAACATTAACATGTGGATGTATGACCATATTTTGAAATTAGCTATTACTGAAAACTACACCTGGTTTGATTTTGGGCGTTCAACTAAAGATGCAGGCACATACCGATTTAAAAAGCAGTGGGGAGCGGTACCCGTACAACATTACTGGTACACATTGGCCACAGAACAAAACACTGAGCAGAGCCTTAATCCGGACAACCCGAAATTTAAAATAGCCATTGCAGCCTGGCAGCGCATGCCTGTATGGTTAGCAAATAAGATTGGACCGTTTATCGCTTCGCAGTTGCCCTAATTATGGAATTACACGGAAAAATACATCGAGGCCACAAGGCATTCGACGAGCTTAAAATGGAATGGCTTTCCTTACAGGAAAGAGAAAAGACACCACCGTTTATTCAGTATCACTGGTGTCTGAAACTAGCGAGTTACGAAGCCCAACCTATCCTAATCTCAATCTGGGACAATGCGAAATGCGTGGCAATTTTGCCTTTGGCGAAAAAGATAGTGATACCGAAGGCCCGCATGGAGGGGCTGGTGCACCTATGTCAACGCTTTACCGATTATCAAAGTGTGCTTATCGATTCAAGCTACCTTTTAAGTGATTGCCTGGATGCAATTTTTAACGCGTTAGAGCGTTCAGATTTCAATTCGTTACCGCTCATTTTTCATTATCCCGACCAACAACTCACCAGTGTACTGGTGAGCAGCATCAACCGGTTTGGTCGTCTGAAAAAGTTTCAACGATGGGAACACGTCAGCTATTCCGATAAGTTGGGCTCGATCAAAAAGAAGGTGATAAACGATGCAGCCAGGCGAAGAAAAAAGCTGGAAGAGACAGGGGCGCTGCAAGTTTCACTCGATCTGGGCTATGATGAAGATACAATAAACTGGATCCTGGATAATAATGCAGCTAAATACGGCGAAAGTGCGCTCACTGCCATTCACGATCGCAACGAAATTCATGAACTTCTAAAGGCGAGCGTGCCTTTTTTGCATGTTGCGTGCATTAAACAAAATGACACTATTATTGCTGCGCATCTGGGCTTTATTGTACAAAACTCACTCTATTATTATGTACCAGTGATAAACTCAGATTTTCGACAATTTTCACCAGGAATGATCATGCTTGAGCAAATTTACAAAAACTTTGCAGAGCTGGGGATTACGAAGGTTGACTTCTTGCGCGGGGTAGAATCGTATAAATACAAATGGGGCAACAAAAAGCAAAAGAAGTTTGCCTTATGTTGCCTGCCTAAAAAGATTAATCCTGTGAGAGATGCGATATTGCACTGGTGGTTAAGAAGAAATCAGTAATGTCCATTAGCCACTTTCTGCCACGAACCAAACTGTGGGTACGTATTGGGAAGGTACGCATCTGCCATTGTTGTCCAGTTGTACTTTGCGCACAGTTTTGTCAGCTTGCTTAGCGCACTGCGCTGATTGACATGATGGCGAAAGCTTGACTTGAAGTTGCTTTGAATTCTGGGTTGTTCAGGGTCAAATTCCCATGGATGGGTGTAAAAGTTTGCAATGGAATTTGCGTCACTTTGTTGAAATAGCCAGTTGAACACCGCAAAAGGAAGTAATCGGAAATAACCGCCGCCCCCCGCAGGAAACACCTTGTTGCGCCACATCGCGGTGGTAACAGGAATCTCCAGTAATCCATTAGCAAGTTTGTAAGGATGTTTAGGTGCATTAGGTACACCATATAAGTCATGGTTAATCGGATAACTGCTTGAGCTATATTGATAGCCAGCTTTTGCGATTAAATCATGTGCCCAGTCATTGTCAGCGCTTATTGAAAAACACGGCGCACGATATCCTTTCACTTCACATCCAGCAATGTCTTCAATTAATGCTTTTGCTTTGGAAATGTCTTCATAAAACACATCCGCGTTTTGTTTTGACAAATGTTGATGCATGAACCCGTGACTGGCAATTTCATGACCTTCTGCAACAATCTGTTTAACAATATTAGGATGCGCTTTGGCAATCCAGCCAAGCGTAAAGAAAGTTGCTTTTACCTCTGTTTCCGCAAAAACCGACAGTAATTTTTCCATTTGAATAGCCAGACGCGATTCATAGTTTGACCATTCACTTATTGCAATATCCTGAGCGAAAGCTTCCACCTGAAAGTATTCCTCAACATCCACTGTCATTGCGTTAACATTTGCCATAGATTCTACTTTTTATTACTTACTTGAGTTACAGTATTGACTTAGATATATGTACGCAGTAGTAACCAATCAGGATTGCTTGATGATCATCTGCGGATTTCTTCCAGTACAAGAATAAACTTTATATTCTTGCAACTTGGCTCATTGTAAAGAGATTAGCTTGTAAAAGGAAACATTTATGCTTAAGAGAACGTTGATACTGCCTTTGTTAATTGCGGCTAGCGTAGGCTGTACGCAACCCGTAAATCGCGAAGAAGTGATTGCAGACGCAGAAGCAGCTCTGGAAAATGGACAATTAAACGAAGCGCGGATTAATTTACAGAACGTTCTAGTGGACAATCCCGATGACATCCAAGTGCGACTCCTGCTTGGCCAGGTACTACTGGCAAACGGTAACTATGCAGCCGCTGAAAAAGAACTTAAAAAAGCTAAGCAATTGGGCAGCGATTTACCTGACGTTACGTTAGGCATAGCGCGGGCACAAATACGACTCGGAGATTTTAAAGAGGTCGTCCAGACTGACTTTGATGGTGCTGACTTCTCAGAAGACCAGATAGCTCAGATGTATGTTTACAAAGGCGTAGCAGCATCGGCACTTAATAATGAAGAAGAAGCTCTGGTGTTTTTTGAAAAAGCCTCTGCGGCGGGTGAAAATTCTACCTATTCACAGCTTGGCAGTGTGTATGTCACTTCCAACCAAGCCAGTATGGATGAGGCAATTTCGTTGTTGAACGAATTAGTTGAAAGTAGTCCGGAGGTAGCAGAAGTTCACCTGCTGTTGGGGCAGCTCAACTTAAAGGCCAACAATTTTCAGGCAGCGGTCGACGCGTTTAGGGATTACAGCGATATGCAGCCTGAATCTCGTGAGGCCAAAGTTCTGCTAGCAGGCGCCCTGGTGCAGGCACAACAGTTTGAGGAAGGTAAGAAAATAACTGATCAATTGTTAAAAGAATTCCCTTCTCACCCTTATGTGAACAAGTTAGGCGCCATCATTGCGTTCAACGAAAAGGATTATAAATCAGCGAAACGCATGGTCGATATAGCGGTGCAAGCCGGTCTGCGTACAGAGATGGCGTTGGTCGTAAAGGGCGTCAGTGATTATCAGCTGGAAAACTACGAGCAATCTTATCGCAGTCTGAAAATGGTGGTAGACAAACTTCCTGCAGAGCACCCAGCAAGACGATTATATGTCTTAACTCAGATTCTATTGGGCTACGATCAGGAAGCCTCGTCTACGGTGCAGCAATGGAACTCGATGACAAGCGAAGATGCCAGCATCGTCGCTATGCTCGGCACTAATCTGGCACGTTCAGGAGAAGAAACGAAAGCGCGCGAACTGTTAGACGAACTGAAGTCGATTAAAATCGACTCAGCAGAAGATATTGCCCGCCTTGGCCTGCTTAAGATTCAACTTAATGATATGTCTGGCATTGCTGATTTAGAAAAGGCAATTTCGCAAGACAAGAATCTACAAGGAGCAAAATTGGGGCTGATTGACGCCTATTTGAAAAAAGGTGACGACGAAGCCCTGATGAAGTTTGGACAGCAACTCACTAAAGACAAAGACAGTGAAATATTAGGCTATAACACGATTGCCCTCGCCCATCGTGAGGCTGGAGATCACGAAAAGGCGGTAACGGCTTACCAAAAAGCGCAGGATATCGATAATCTAAATACTCCTTCACGTCTCTACTTTGCCAACCAGGCGCTTTCCGAAGGCAAGCGCAAAGACGCTATTGGTCATCTGGAACCCTTGGTTGAAGGCAAACCTGAGTTTCTACCCGGCGTAAAAATGTTAGTCGGAATATACGCAATGGATGACCTCTCAAAGAGTATTGAGACGTTAGACAAAACGATAGAAAAGTCACCCGAAAACCTGGAACTCAAAGTGTTGTTGGCGCAGCTTTATATGCGTCAAGGAAAACATCAGGAAGTACAATCGACGTTAGACATTGATCAGGACCAGCAAAAAGTTGCTTCGAATGATTATTTCTACACTCGTCTGGAAAGCTATTTACAGCAAAACAAAATGAGTGATGCGGAAGATTTGCTTGCTACCTGGGTCAGAATGCAGCCAAAAAATGAAGTTGCCGCGTTGGCGCAAATCAGCTTCTTCAAAAACACAGAGAAAGAAAGTAAAAAGTTGCAGGCAATTCAACGTGCAATCTCGGATATCCCTGAATCATCCAACTTAAAAGCAATTAATGTGCGTCACCTGGTTGAACAACAGGATCCGCGCAGAGCAAGAATTGCGTTGACCAAACTACCTGAAGAATTTAAAACATCAGTAATTGGCAAAGGGCTTGAAGGTCATATCCTGTTGTTAGAGAAGAAGCCGGAGGAAGCACTTCCCTTGCTTAACGCGTATTATGAGGCGGCGCCAAACTTATTTAATACCAAAGCCATCGCTGTAGCGCTAAAAGCAACAAGGCAATCAGACCAATTACTTACCTTTCTTAAAAACAGAGTTGAATCTCATCCTAACGATGTATATTCACGTAACCTGCTAGCTAACCTGGTTATTTACCAGCAACCTGAGTTGGCGAAAGAGCAGTATCGGGCTATTTTGCAGCGTCAACCTAACAACGTCATTGCCGCAAATAACCTGGCATGGTTGTTAATGACCAGCAAAGAGTACAACGAGGCTAAGAAAGTCGCAGAAAGCGCTTTAGAACGTCAACAAAATGTGCCTGACCTTTTAGATACACTGGGTCAGATCGAAGCAAAAATGGGTAATGGAGCTAAGGCAGTTGATCTTCTGGCGAAGGCATATAGCATTACCCCCACGCCCAATATCGCATTGCATTATGCACAGGCATTACTGGCTGTGGGTGATAAAACGCAAAGCCGTCAAGTCGTAGATAAAATTGGCAACGTAGAGAATCAACAGTTTCAGAAAGAGTTAGACCAGCTGCGTAGTGAACTTCAATAAGTGAGAGAAGCGGTGAGCTCAACCATTGCTTGTTTATTGCAGTAATAGATTCATTTAATCACTAATTGTGTGGCCGCTGTGGTGGATGCTCGAGACAAAAGTTAACCGGTTTCAAGCTATTTGCTCGCTTAGCGCTTGAAGATAGCGAATTGGCTAGCCGCAATCGAATACACCGCCTTAGTTTAGGACGTTAAAAAGCCAGTCAGCAGTGCTGACTGGCTTTTTAATAGGTATTATGGCTTATGACTTGGGATTATCTGCCCTTACCAAATAGCACCACTTCCACCGTTCTAATCAGGATAAGAATATCCAGTAATAAGCTCTGGTGCTTAACGTAGTAGAGATCAAACTTTAACTTTTCCATCGAATCTTCAACACTTGCACCATACGGGTAATTAAGTTGCGCCCAGCCAGCTAGCCCCGGTTTAACATTATGGCGCTGATTATAATACGGCACTTCCCTTACCAGCTTTTCAACGAACTCAGGTCGCTCAGGTCGCGGTCCGATAAATGCCATCTCCCCTTTGAAAACATTAATTAACTGAGGAAGCTCATCAACCCGGTATTTGCGAATAAAGTGACCGATTCGTGTCACCCTGTCGTCATTCTTACTTGCCCATTTGGCACCATCTTTTTCCGCGTCAGGTCGCATGCTGCGAAACTTGATAATTTTAAACAACTTTCCATTCAGACCCACTCTTTCCTGCCTGTAAAACACAGATGTGCGAGTACGCAATCCATCGTCTAACCAGATTATCAGCGCCGTAATTAACATGAATGGCCACGCAAAAATGAGTACGAATGTAGCCAGAAACGCATTCAGGAAATAATCCAGTGCATCCCTTAAATAGTTTTGACTTTGAAAACCATTCGAATAAATAACCCAACTGGGGTACATAAGATTGACAACAATTTGTCCGGTTTCCCGCTCCATGAAATCAAGCAGATCGGTAACCTCTACACCGCGCAGGCGACATTCGAATAATACATCAATCGGCAGCGTTCCCCGTCGCTGGTCGCAGGCAATAACGATTTCCTCAACATCATTATCAGCGATAAACTGTTGAAAATTCTCATCCACTTTTACATGGATGATCTTCTCTTTGCGGATGCCATCCTCACGGTTGTCACCGGGGATAGGAATAAAGCCAAGCAGCTCAAAGCCAATCCGGTCTACGTCTCGGCGCATTCTTTTTTCAATGATTGAAGCACGTTCACCGGCACCCAGAATGACAATGCGAACCTTTCCCAGACCAAGCAGCCCTAATCGATTGGTAAAATACCTGAAAACCACCAGTGTAATAATAATTGTACAAACAGCGGCGGGTAAAAAGTAAGGATGCATCATCAATGCATCAAAGAATGTACGGCTTATCAGCTCTACAAAAAAATAACTTAAGCCGACACTAACGAAAATCCGTCTTATGATTCCCCGGAATGTCTCTCTAAGTTTGGTTTCATATAAGCCAACCGATAAAGAACAAATAAGAATTGAGATGGTCAGCATGCCCACATTAACCATCAATTTTTCAATCGGAACTGAAGGGCTGATGTTGATCTGAGCGAGGATAAAGTGTGTGATATATCCCATATAAGCGATTAATAATGCTTCGGTGATAACCAGAATATTCGATCGCTTATTTTGATTGCGCCTGTTTAGTGCCACCCTTGGCCCCCTAATTTTACTTCTAAAGTGAACATAATAAAGATAATTATTGTAATAGACTACAAATGATGATGGCATTATAGTGGTATTTACCGTAGGGTAAATTACATTACGATAAAAATTTAACCATTCGAGCGCAGGATGATCTCTTATGTACCGTTCTAAATACTTATTTAAAATAGCACTTGGAACCTCGATTACGCTTTTGGCAGGTTGCAGCAGTTTAACTTCAGATTCAAGCTCTACTTTACCGGAAGCTAGTACGCATGCATCGCTTACTACGGATGTCAGTGAGTATCAATATCTGATTGGTCCTGGCGATACGTTAAATATATTCGTATGGCGTAACCCTGATATCTCTGGCACTTTTACAGTCAGACCTGATGGTAAAGTAACTACCTCATTAGTGGAAGATATTCAGGTGGCGGGTAAAACACCCACCAATCTTGCTCGCGAAATAGAGCAGAAATTATCTACTTATATAAATAACCCCCGAGTAACAATCAGTGTTAACTCATTCTCTGGCCCATTAAGTGAACAGGTCAGAGTTATCGGCGAAGCCATGAATCCAAAGGTGGTCAACTACACCAAGAACATGACGTTGCTTGACCTTATGATATCAGTGGGCGGTTTGACTGAGTTTGCAGATGGTAACGGTGCAAAATTGGTTCGCGTTGTTGATGGCGAAAAACGTACTTATGACATAGATATAGATGATCTTATTCGTAAAGGAAACATATCTAAGAACGTGGATATTCTTCCTGGTGACATCGTGATCATCCCGGAAGCTTGGTTCTAGCAGCATCGGAACAATTTAATGCAGGATTTACAACCATCGATAAACCAGTTGCTCGACTTTTTGAAGGGCATCTGGATTAAAAAACGTATAATAATAATTTGCTCGTGGATAATATGTCCACTTGGCTTTTTATATGTAGCCTCGCTACCTAATCAGTATCAGTCAAATGCTACTGTGTATGTAGACACTGGCTCTCCTTTGAGACCTATTTTGCAGGATATTGCGCTACAGTCTGATCCCAGAGAAGAGATCCAGATGATGGCACAAACGCTGCTGAGCAGGTCTAATCTGGAGACAATTGCCAGAGAAAGTGACCTGGACATTACTGCCAGAACTGACCGTCAGTTCAATGACCTCATTGATAACCTCAGCGATGCTATTACGCTCGAGTCGACCACCAAAGACAATATTTTTACCATCAATTACCAACACAGAAATCCGAATGTAGCTCAACGGGTTGTGCAGGAAACGTTGGAATTATTTGTCGAAGGATCGCTGGGTAACAATCGCAGAGATACTGACACGGCTGGACGATTCCTGGACGAGCAAATTGCAGACTACGAAACGCGTCTGTCTGATGCAGAACAACGACTGGCAGATTTTAAACGCAAGTATAGCGATGTTTTGCCTTTGCAAGGCACCTTTTATAACTCGCTTCAAGCGTATAAAAATGAGCTTGAAAACACGCAGTTGGAAATAGCGCAGACTCAACAGCAAATTGATACCGTCAAGTCACAAATTTCATCCAAAGTATCAGATAGCTTTGGTGTCAGAAGTGAAGGTGAGATTGGCTTACAAACCCGATATGACGATCGAATCAAAGCATTAGAGGATCAACTGGATAACCTGACGCTTCGTTTTACCGATCAACACCCTGATGTAATTGAAACTAAAGCGTTGCTTGCTCAATTAGAGCAGTCACGCGACGAAGAACTTCAGCAATTTCTGGAAGAACAGGGCTTAGCTTCAGGTCAGCCTGTGGGAGAGCTTAACAGCCAGTTAGCGTTGGAGGTCAGTCGCCTGCAAAGCAATATTGCGTCGTTAAGAGTTAAAGAGAAAAGCCTTGAAAGCAAGATTACCAGTTTAGACTCTAAAGTTGATTTAGTTCCTCAGATTGAAGCTGAACTGGCGTCACTGAACAGAGACTATGGAATCACCAAGAAACGTTATGAAGAACTGCTTTCACGGCGTGAGTCAGCAGATCTGTCTCGTCGCGCTGAAGTTTCTGCTGAAGAATTCCAGTTTAGAATCATTGAGCCGCCACTGATACCTAATGAACCAGCTGGTCCCAACCGAATTATACTTTATTCATTGGTACTGCTTGTGGGATTTGGTGTGGGCGTTGCAATAGCATTCCTGATAAGTCAGTTGGCGCCAGTATTAGTGAGAGCGAATCAGTTGTCGGATATCACCGAGTATCCTGTATGGGGGGTGGTCAGTCACCTACAGGCCGATTCGATATTGCAACGCAATCGTAGCCATCTGGTGGTGTTTGGTGCCTCATCAGGCGTCATTGTTCTAATGTATGGGTTTCTTGTCAGTGCAGAAATTCTTAATATCCAGTTACCAGGTGTGTTGTAATGAGAAGTACGATTGAAAAAGCGCTTCAGAAGCAAAGGGAAGCTCAAGCCTTAAAAAAGCAACAGAGTGTGAGCACGCCCCCTGATAGCGCAGTTGCTAAGCCTCAGACTGAACGCGCACCGGTTGCTCCGGTGCGGGTAAGCGAAACTGAACCATTTGACATCGACTTTCAAAGGTTGACAGAAAATGGTTTGGTTACAATGGATGGGGGTCGCACCGCGATTAACGAGGAATACCGTGAGATCAAGCGTAAACTGATTAAAAATGCATTCGGCCCGCTTTCCAAAACGCTTAATAACAGTAACATCATCATGGTGACAAGCGCCCGACCGTCCGAAGGTAAAACGTTTACTGCAGTGAACTTGGCGCTAAGTATTGCATCAGAACAAGACAAGACGGTGCTACTGGTTGATGCCGATGTGTTAAAACCCAATGTTCTGAACACTTTCGGCCTCGAGGGCCGTAAAGGAATCGTCGAATATCTGACCGGTGAGGTGGATGATATTGCTGATGTTTTATATCCCACCAATGCCGACAAACTAAAAATTATCCCTGCGGGAAAATCGCATCATTCTACGACTGAGCTGTTAGCCAGTCGAAAAATGCACAATACAGTAGATGAGTTTGCCAACCGGTATCCGGATCGTATCGTTATCATTGATACTCCCCCGTTAATAGGCATTAACGAAACCGCGATTCTGGCAAATTTTGCCGGACAAGCTGTGGTAGTGGTAGAGGAAGGAAAGTCAAAGCTATCAGACATCAGGCATTCAGTAGACCGCCTGAGCTCTAATATGGCGATTGGGTTTGTGGTGAATAAGTCAATTGTTTCCGATCCTGAAGGAGCTGGTTATTACGGATACTATTATGCAGAAGACCAAGATTAAAAAACCATCTTTCTTGCTAAACGCCTTAACGTATAAGCTGTTCTTCAGCAGCTTAGCGGTAACTGCATTTTCCAGTGTTGCCAATGTTAATTTTCTGGGAAGTGTAGAGTCTGATTTAACCTACCAGAACATCGACTCTAACCGATTGGGATCGAATGATGTATTTACGCTCCAAATTAAGCCGACCGCCGGAGCCTTACTTAATACCAGAACACTCAATGGCTACTGGCTTGGCTCGGTAACGCATCTGCAAAGGACAGGTTCTACTGCTCCAGGCAGCGATACCTACCCGGAATATCAATACGGTATAGACTGGGAAGCGATTGATAATGTTCTCACATTTAGCGGTGATGGGAGTCTTACTTATAGAAATGTCAGTGCAGCGGACTTCCTGATAGCAGACTTTTTGAACAGCGATGATAACCTGACCAGCGCTCAGACAGACCGCGTTTCAGCACGATTAACGCTGTTGCAAGGCAATTGGGTGCGTAGCACGGGTACAGTGAGCTATTCAAGAACCGATGCAGATGAATCGGCACTTTTTCAGAACTTTGCATTAGATAGCGAAAATTATTCTGCAAGAGGCAGAATATACAATGGTGATGAAGCTAAACGCCTGTTTTGGAGTGCAAAAGGGGCATATGTTAATACGGAACGCTCAACCAGAGGCCTCGATGATTTTGTCAGTAGAGATGCCAGTGCATACGCTGATACGTTGATATTTGGCAATTGGGGCGTGCGCATAAATGGTTATTATGAGCAAAACGAAGTCTCTGAAAATCGCGCAGCGCTCAGTGACAACGATGAGTTTACCAGCTATGGTGCCGGTATTGTGTATCGTCAATCAAGCAGACGATACATTGCCGTTACCGTCAACGAATCGATTTCAGATGACCCAAGCGTCGATGGTGAACAGTTTGTAGGATTGGATACCAAGTGGGCTTTATCTCCTCGCACTTCAATTGACGCTGAGTTAGGCAAAAATAACTATGGCCGCAGAGCAACAGCTTCATTTAATTACGAAACGAAGTATACCAACGCGAGCCTCGCTTACTCTGACAGAGTAACAAACACCTCTCGCCTACTGACTGATGAAACGCCAATAGGCATCTATGTGTGCCCTATCGATATCGGTGATGTCACTGGTTGCGCAGCGCAGGATGACCTTAATTATGTGCCGGTCGAAGGCGAACAGGTGATTCCGATATTAGAGGAAAACTTCACGCTGGATGATAGCGTAATTCTGCGGGAATCCTTAGTCGGCTCAATGGGCTACACCAAAGGAAAGATCGAACTAGCGGTTTCGCTTCAGTTTAGTGATGAGGAGCTATTGGAAAGACAGCTCAGCAGAGACACTCAGGCCCTGTCTGTTGAGTCTCGTTATCGACTAAATAGAAATTTATACTTTGTTAACAACGTCAGTTACGCAATTCTGGAGCAACAGTCTGAAGATAACCCGGGCGTTGAATCCAAGAACTTGTCGATTCATAGCGGTTTCGAAAAACAGCTTAATCCTCGTCTGCTATTTCAAACTTATCTGACCTACTTAGATAAAAATGGCAACTATGGCACGGGCAGGTACGGCTCGGATTATCGTGACATTCGCTTAAGCGTAGGGGCACGTTACCTTTTTGATTAAGCGGTTAATGTGTAAAAAGTAAAAAGCCGTTCAAAAATGAACGGCTTTTTACATATTGCTATCGCCTACTCTTCATCACCTTTTAGACGAACGTAAGTGCGGTACTTTTTCTTCAATAACTTATCGATATATTGGGTGAGCTTAATTTTATGGCTGATGGCGTCATCCAGCGCATCGACCAGCTCGCTAAGCATGCCCTTGTAGTACTCTACTTCCTTAATCTCATTTCCGTTTGGTGTAAGCACCTTTTGCGTAGGCTTAAAGCTGCCATCACTGGTATTTCCATCCGATGATGCATCTTCTTCTTCTTCAGCTTCCTCAAATTTGGGTGACTGAGGAAGAAACATTTCATCTTTTACTTCTTCAATAACGGCGTTTACAGCTTCTTCTGTCAGCACTTCAAGTTCTTCAAGAAACCCGTATAACAAAATACGATCCATGAGCGTATTAATTTTTCTGGGCACACCGCGAGTGAATTGATATATATGAGCATACGCTTTATCAGATAACAGGCGTTTGCCCTGCCAACCTGCGTGCTGCATCCGAAACTCAATATAATGCTGTGTTTCATCTTCAGTCATTGGCGCCAAATGACAGGACGCTACAATTCGTTGTCTGAATTGTTCCATATTGGGGGCACGCAATATGGGTTGTAGTTCTTCCTGACCTAACAGGAAGCTTTGCAATAGCGGTTTACCGAACTGTTGGAAGTTCGATAACATCCGTAATTCTTCGATGGTTTCCAGTGGCAGGTTTTGTGCCTCATCTACCAGCAGCAACGCGCGCTTGCCCTGCTTACTTAAGTCATAGAGAAAGTGTTCCAGCACATCTAAAATGTCGGCCTTGGACAACCCTGCGACTTCCAAATCAAATTTTGCCGCTACCATTTTGACCAGTTCATCTGGAGACAGTTTAGGTGTCACAATCTGCGCTGCAATAATGTCATCTTCAATTTCAGCTAGTAAGCTGTTAGCAATGGTGGTTTTCCCAGTGCCTATATCGCCAGTTATGACAATAAAGCCTTCAGCTTGAGACAACCCGTACTGAAGATATGACATAGCCCTCTTGTGCCACTTACTGGCAAAGAAAAACGCCGGGTCTGGCGTGAGCTGAAACGGCTTGGAATCCAGCCCATAATAACTCTCGTACATGTATGTTACCGCTTATCTGTTAGGCTATGCTTAATGTGATAGCTTACTTAAATAGCTGCTGTGCAGCTATATAAACCCAATATACTCATTACTTGTCAATTTTTACAAATATCGTTTACTGTAGTTTTACGCTTTTACTGACAATTTGTTCAATAATTCCAGTAGTAGAAACACCTTCTTCGAAATGCAACACTCTGACTTCACCGCCGTTCGCCTGAACCTCTTTTGCTCCGGCAATTTGCTCAACCGTATAATCGCCCCCTTTTACCAGCACATCGGGTAACAATCGCGCGATTAATCGTTGCGGTGTATCTTCAGAAAAAGGAACCACCCAATCTACTGCACTTAATCCTGCGAGTACCGCCATTCGCCGGTCGACAGAATTTACTGGCCTACCAGGCCCTTTTAAGCGCGTGACTGAATCATCGGTATTGACGGCAACAATCAATCTGTCGCCTAACTGCGCCGCTGCCTGAAGATATGAAACATGCCCTGCATGCAATATGTCAAAACAACCATTGGTCATAACAATGCGCTCACCTTCACCTTTCGCTTGTTCCAGTGCGCGCAAAAGCTGTTCTTCATTCATCACTCCACCATCAAGGTGCGTACTTTGTTCATTCAAAGCCAGTGCCAATTCGGTAGGAGTGATCACCGACGTGCCTAATTTGCCGACCACGATTGATGCCGCAATATTGGCAAGCACGCATGCCTGTTGGACAGACTGTCCACATGCCAATGCAACGGAAAGGGTAGAAACCACCGTATCCCCTGCCCCGGTCACGTCATACACTTCCCGTGCTTTGGCCGGTAAATGAAAAGGAGTGCCTGTATTAAACAAGGACATACCTTTTTCCGAGCGTGTTACCAACAAATTATCTATGGCTAATTTATCGCGCAACTCAGTGGCCTTATGATGTAACTGCGATTCGTCTTCAACGTGACCTACAATCGCTTCCAGCTCTGCCATATTCGGGGTAAGTACGCTGGCGTCCTGATATTTGAAAAAGTCACTGCCTTTAGGGTCAACCACAATGGTTTTTTGCTGCGCTTTAGCCAGTTTTATCAGCTGGCTTACATCGCTAAGCGCTCCTTTGTTATAATCAGAAAAAACAACCAGGTCAGCTTGAGAAAGCTGGGTTGAAAATTGATTAGCAAGCTCGGACTTATCCACTTGTGCAAAGCTTTTTTCAAAATCCATTCTTAACAATTGCTGGTTTCTGCTTAATACGCGAAGTTTGGTAATGGTGTCGAATCCCGCAATCGGTAAAAAACAACACTGAACACCATAAGATTCAAGACGAGCCTGTAATAGCTGCGCATTTTCATCTTCACCACACAATCCTAACAAGGTGACCTCAGCGCCCAACGAAGCGGCATTGATAGCAACATTAGCAGCCCCCCCCGGACGGTCTTCTACTTCATGTATATTGACCACAGGAACGGGCGCTTCAGGAGAGATACGGCTGGTGCCACCTTTCCAATAACGGTCTAACATTATGTCACCGACAATTAAAATCCGGGCTTGGCTAAAATCTGGTAGAATCATGACTTACATTACTTTCTAAATAGTGATCAGTAGTATAACAGTGGAACCGACCGTTGAGGACTCACAAACAGCAATCTGGTACGTTTATCTGATTGAAACTCAGTGTGGCTTGCTTTATACCGGCTCAACCACTGCCCCCAGGCGTCGGTTCCGGCAACATAGTGGTGAATTACGTGGCGGAGCAAAATTCTTAAAGGCGCATAAACCGCGCGAATTCAAGGCGGTGTTTAAAGTCTCAGACAAATCTGCCGCCCTGAAACTTGAATGGAAAATAAAACGCCTTTCACGGCCCCAAAAGTTGAATCTTATCGCTTCACATTGTATTGACGACATCCAGTTAACCTGTGCCTTACGCGAATTATCCTTACCCTAAGAAGCTCAGCACGCCGTTAACAATCAATGCGATACCGATACTTAACGTCATCGCGACACACGCCACACCAACGTTGTGTTGATGGTCTATTTCCTGGCGATGATCCATTCCGAATAAAATCATTTGCTTGCTTAAACTAACCAGCAACATTAAAGAAACCGTTAACACTACCGAAACGGCGAGCCAGCCTGAAACATTGCTGACATACCCTTCAGGGTCGTACTTTAATAGACTTCCAGCAGAGGCAACGATGGTGGCTGTCCCTAACAAGTTTCCGGAATGCTCTATTGCTAATGCCAACTGGCCCTTTCGTAATGCGCCCTGAAAAGAGTCGTTCTGGTTTCCCTTGGCGTATTTTTTTTCAATCAAGCGGGTCAGCACTAACAGCACGGCCAATACCACCAAAAAGCCTGTAGTGATAGCGATTATGGCGTTAGCGTCGCTTCCATCTACCCAAATCATCATACTGCGCAAAATTATTGCGCTGGCAATCAAGCTTGAGGCATCAATCAATGCCACACTAACGCTTCTATCCGAAATCATAGCCTGACTGTCGATCCGATCCAGCACCAGTTTATCGTGAGCAAAGCGGCCGAACTTGACCAAAATTATTCCGACCAGACCAAAGGTTACCATACCCAAAGCGGCTTCCTCATAGCCCATCCCCACATGTCTTCCAACCACTGAGCTTAACACGATACAGAGGGAGAGCATGCCCCCGGCAATACTGATACCAAATGCAAAGTTGTCTTTAACACCCAGTTCTTCGGTGACGGTACTCTTTTTAAACGCACCCGCCATCAGTTTGAGCAGTAATAGCAGTATGAGCGCGAGTCCCAGATCAATGACCAGATACACCCACAGATCAGAAGGCAGATCAACCATCTTTACCAGTGTTTCCATTCGCCACGTACCTTTATTGATTATTTAAAAATAAATTGCATTCGCGTATTGTCATCGACTGACGTAAGCCGTTAATGTTAGCGATATTCATGTTAACTTAAACAATTGATTTCTCCAGCATGCATACGATGAGCGAACATTACAAGTTTATTCAAGCACGTAGCGAACATTTCTTTGGTGAAATTGAAGGTCGCTTAGCCGATCTGAGCAAAGCAGAGCGCGACAAACTGACCACCCTGGTCGGTTACAGTGACTTCGTTTCACGTCATTTAGCGCGACACCCAGAGTGGATAAAAGAGGTACTATCCGCGACCATTCACATCAAAGAAAATTACGCTGAGTTGCTGAATGAACAGCTTGCGGAGGTGAATACAACTGAGCAGCTATATCAGCAGTTGCGTACTTTCAGGCATCTCCACATGCTGTGTATTTGTGCACGAGACCTGCTGAATACGCAGGATATCGAACACTCGCTACAACAGGTATCCTGTCTTGCCGATGCGTTAATTTTAGGCGCGTACAATTGGTTGTACCGGTATTTCTGTGAGAAACATGGTACGCCCGAGGGTGAGCATGGCCCACAGCCATTAATTATACACGCCATGGGGAAGCTGGGTGGTAAAGAACTGAATTTCTCTTCTGATATCGATCTGATCTTTACCTTTCCCGCCAAAGGCACGACACAAGGTGCGAAAAAGACATTGGAACATCAGCAATTCTTTATCCGTCTTGCCCAGCAACTCATTGCCGCTTTAAATAAAATAACCGATGAAGGGCAGGTTTTCAGGGTAGATATGCGCCTTCGTCCATTTGGCGACAGCGGACCGTTAGCTATGCATTTCGCGGCGTTTGAAGACTATTATCAGGATCAGGGGCGCCATTGGGAGCGTTTTGCGATGCTTAAGGCGCGTATTTTAAATCCCCCCTCCCCCTATACCGAACAGCTTGAGGCTATTCTTAAACCCTTTGTCTTCAGACGCTACCTGGATTTCACCACCCTTGATGCATTACGTGACATGAAGCAGCTTATCGCCAGAGAAATCAGGCGCAGGCAGCTTGCTGACAATATCAAACTTGGTGCGGGAGGAATTCGTGAAGTCGAATTTTTCGCCCAGAGTTTTCAGCTCATTCATGGCGGACGCGAACCGGCCTTACAGTGCAAAAGCCTTAAGCGCGCTCTATTTGCTTTGGTAGATTTGGATATTGTTGAAGAAGAGGTCATCGAAACACTTTATACCAATTATTTATGGCTGAGAAAAACTGAGCATACCCTCCAACAGCTCGATGACCAGCAAACCCAGACATTACCTGAAAAAGAATGGCAACGCTATGTGGTGAGTCAGGTGATGCAAGTAGAGAATATTGAGGCATTCGAACAGGTACTGGCAAATGTGATGGCGAATGTGCATAGCCAGTTTAATGAGTTAGTAGAAGAAGCTCACGAGTCGCACAGTGAAGACGATTCACTGTTTAAGAAGTGCCGCGACTGTTGGCGGATGCCGTTGGAACTGCACGAATTTTGCGAGCTGTTTAGCGATCATTTAACCCAGAAAGAATGCCAGGGTATTCATCAGCAGCTAGAAGAGTTCAGTCAACAGATGCGAGGTTTCCGCCTGGGTCAGCGCGGCGAAGACACATTGAAAAAGTTGATGCCGGAGGTCCTTTATGTACTGATCGAGCAGCACCCACAGCGTTCAGATAAGGTGTTAAGCGCCGTGCTGCAAGTAGTTAATGCAATTTTGGGGCGCACCACCTATTTGGATCTACTCTTAGAAAACCCCGATGTGTTGAAGCAGCTGGTGTCCCTGTGTTCCCGCAGTGACTGGATAGCCAACCAAATCAAGCGGTTTCCGCTACTGCTTGACGAGTTGCTTTCGCCGGTTTATTTGCAAAAGCAGTGTGTTAGTCTCGACGATACCCGGGCTGAGCATGCCGATGAATTGCGCCAGCACCTGCTTAGAATCGATCCGGAAGACATTGAACAATGGATGGAAGCAATCAGGCAATTTAAGCTTTGTCAGCAATTACGCATTGCTGCCAGTGATATCAGCGGCTCCCTGCCCATATCAAACGTCAGTAATAAATTAACCGTGTTAGCTGAAGTCAGTATCAGTACGGTTTTCCAGCAAGCCTGGCGACAAATAACGGCGAAATACGGCAAGCCAGAGCATTTGAAAGATCAAGAGACGGGTTTTGCGATTATCGGTTATGGCAAATTGGGCGGTTACGAATTGGGTTATGGGTCTGATCTTGACTTGGTTTTTCTGCATGATGCGCCTCAACAAACTCACACCACCGGTGCTAAAAAAATTGGTACCACTCAGTTCTACATAAAACTAGCACAAAGGATTATGCATTATCTGACTACCTCTACTTTATTTGGCCGACTGTACGAAACCGATCTACGCTTACGCCCCTCTGGTGACGCAGGGCTAATGAGCTGTCATATAGACGGTTTTGCCAGCTATCAGCAAAATGACGCGTGGACGTGGGAACATCAGGCACTGGTAAGAGCCCGAGTCGTATGGGGTGGTAAAATGTTATCCGAGCGGTTCAATGCGGTCAGGCAAACCACCCTGGAAAAACGCAGACCAACCGAAGAGCTTAGAATGGAAGTCGCCCAAATGCGGCAAAAAATGCGTGACCATCTGCTTAAAAAAGATGCTACACAAATTGATTTAAAGCAGTGCGAAGGCGGGATTGCCGATATAGAATTTTTGACTCAATTTTGGGTATTGGCACACAGCTGTGAATTCCCCAAACTGGCGCAATATACCGATAACCTGCGTATTCTGGATGCGATTGCGAAAGCCGAGGTTGTCGACAAGGAAATTACCAACTTGTTGAAATCTGCTTACCTCGCGCTGCGTGCGGAGTATCATCAGTTAACATTATCGGGGAATAAACTGGCTGACGATTCCGATGATCTGGCGGCAATTCGCAGAAAAGTTAGTGAAATATGGTCGAACGTCATGCAACCAACTACCTGACATCGACGCGTAACTACATACTTTGTCTGACAGGTTAAACTATGAACGCTTAACCTCGTTACATTCAGATTTTAAATATTTCGTCTTGTTTGCGGTTACCACTAACGACCGTTGATTAGGGCAGATATAGGTTTTCACCTGACCAGCAAAATTACTGTCGATGGCGGTGGCAATTTCAGACAGAGCTTTGACAATGGTGCCGTCAACCTGGAAGTGATGTTTAATTACAAAGTCCTGGTCAAGATCCCAGATAACTTGCATACCTTCCAGCTCAGCATAAGTAGAGATGGTTTCTCGAAGCGTGCTCCCCGCTTTAAAACTTCTAAGTTTATGTTCCCCCACCCATCGCTTATTCATCGGTTTAGTGTCGCTGGACATGCCCTGAAGTTGATTATCCAGGCTTTGTTCACCGTTAGATACTTCAATGACGAAATCACCATTGTCTTCTTTTATTCGCTCATCAGAAGACATGCGAAATTCACGATAAAAATCGCTGAGTCCTTCAGAAACACTTTTTTGTTTGGTTTCACCTTCCGGTACCGGCGCCGACTCATTTCTGGATTGTAATTGAATCAACACGACCGCGATAACGATCAACGCGATCGCCAGCCCTAAATGCTTCGCCCAAAACAGCGAACCGGAAAAGCCTGTTTGTGCCATAATTTTACACCGTAGTTTCTGCGTAACACCTTTAAACAGCAGCCTGTTCTAATTATATCGGCAGCAATATTCTGTTATTTAATAAAGTGACAATGCCTCTTCTTCTGGCCGCGTCTTAAACCGCTTATGCATCCATAAATAACTTTCTGGCTGCTCCTGAATAATCTTCAGGATATTCGCGTTTAACAAGGTTAACGCTTCAACGTCTTCCATTGCGGCCAGCTCAGGCATTGCTGGGTAAATTTTAACCTTATATCCATCATTTGTGTACTGTGAAGTAATTATCATTGGTACACATTGGGTGCGACGAATAAACATCAGCGTGGCCGTGGTGGTAGCCGTCTTTTCAACCCCGCCAAACGGAACGAAAATACTTTGCGAACGACCGTAATCCTGATCAGGTAAATACAAACACAGTTCACCGTCGTCCAGAGCATTTAATAACGCTTTGGCGTTGCGCTTATGAATCATATATTTATTTGACTGCGCACGCCCCCGATACTGCATGTAGTCTACCAGCGGGTTATTGTGTTTGCGGTAAAATGCGATAGCAGGCCAGGTGTAACCCAGTCCTCTGCACGCGAACTCAAGATTGACATTATGCAATGCCATACCAAAGACACCTTTGCCTTGCGCAAAGGCTTGTTCGATATGCTCAAACCCTTCCACGTGAAATGCGCGCTTCACGCGCCATGCCGGCCACCACCAGCCCATAGCGGTTTCAAATAGCGCCATTCCGGTGCGTTTTATGTTTTCCTGAACCAACTTTTCACGCTCATCTGCCGCCATGTGCGGAAAACAAAGCTCGATATTGCGTCTGGCTACCGCTGCACGCTTTGGTGCCACTTTGCACATCAACTTGCCTAATTGTGCGCCAAGCCATCGAATGGCGGGCAATGGCAACCAGGTGATGAGATATAGCACCGCTGAGCCCAGCCACACGGGCCAGAATTGAGGCAGTAAGAAGCGGGGCGAAAATTTTGGCGGCTTAATGGCAGCAGACAACGACACAATTCCTAGAAACTTTTTAGGTATTGTAACCGCTAAAGACAATGCATAGAAGTGTGACTGGTATTACCTGGGTGTAAATGCGTGCGAGTGACGTTAATATTCTTCGTCAATTTGTTTAAGTTTTTTCTCAAACTGTTCAAAATGTTCAGAAGATTCATAGTCAAAGTGATATTGGTTATGAAAACCAAACTGTAATTTTACCTTCGAATCTTCAACGAACAATGTATAGCCGTCCAGGTCGGTAAAAGCAGTAATGCCATTGAGGCGATACTTGTCGTCCTGTTTCTCACCGAATTGACGTATTTTTTCAAATACCTGCAACAGAAATTTAGGATCCAGCTCGTTTTTCATATTATCGTTCACATTCACTTCAAAGAGTTCTTAAGAAAGGTACTGACTAAACGGCGATATAGATTAGTTGAAGTTGTATCTGATACCTAAATTGACCACATTAGCTTTAAAGTCATTTTCACCACGTATATGCTCTAATTCAATCCGCACCATGGTTCTCAAGGTCAGGTGATAGTCAAAGCCCAGCGCTACCATGCCGCCTAACAGGCCTTCGTCATATTCACAAAGCCCTGACATAACTGAAACGTTTCCCAGCGTGCAGGTTGTCCCTTCAACGGGCTGATACCCTTTGACATCCAACTTCATCACACCCAGTTTGTAAAACAACTCGCCTACCTGATGACCCGCTTTACCCAATACGGCAAGATACATCGATGACGCTTTCATCGATGACTGCATTTCCTGTTCATCCACAAGTTGCCTAAACCCGGCCTCGGCATACCATTGGCGTTTGAACTGGTGCCCCAGCGCCAGCGAATAATTCACATTGTCTCGTCCCTGATGGTTAAATTTGACATCCGAATAGCCCGAGGCAACAAGTCCATACATCTTTTCTGTGGCAGAAGCACAGAATGAAAAGCACACGCAGAGTGCCCAGGTCGCAAATATTTTCTTCATCATTTTTATTATATTGCTTTAGGGTTAAAAGAAATGCTCTAACGACAACTGTATATGATCATCCCGTCTAAGGAAATAGAAGGTATCGGCCTCATCATCGGATGAAAAGAAATAGGCATCAATTTTCCAGCGCCAACTATCGGTAATTCTGCTTGATGCTTCGACAAACCCGCTGTAGGTTTGAAAATCATCCAAGTCCTGAACGTAACCGAACAAAAACTCTGTGCCATCAATGTCATTCCATACCCAACGAACGCCCGTCATTAAATCATTCTGACCGGTGGCAAAAAAGTTATCATCCCGTTCGTCATACTGATATTCCATCAAAAGACCTATATCGTACTGAGTGTCGAATACACCAACACTGGTTCGTTCAAACCCGGCGACTGCAGCGGTAAAATCTTCACTCTGACCAGTGCGGTAGATGCCTTCAAATTTAAGTAACCAGGCGCCCTGCACTTTAAGTAGATCCACTCCGAACTGCTCAATTTGAGCATAATACGGACGAATTTGAGCATTTCCGGTAGCATCAAAATCGGTGATCAGTTCAGGCTCACGGGAGGTACCGTCAAAATAAGAAAGCCCGACTTCCCACGGCCCAATGCTGTTGCGCCAGCGAAGTGCGTAATCCACATGAGACTGCTCATCATCAGACTCATATAACGCGTTATCTCCATCAATCGCAATCGGCGGACGCAAGCGCCCGTCCATGCCTGCAAACGTGCGTTCTCTGAAATAGGGTAATACAAACGCAGAAAGCGTTCCCCAGTCGCCGAATACATTAAAGTTAACCATGGGCTGGCCGAGCTTGTCTTCCCCATCAACGGCTTCAACTGAATCGGTCTGATTGATAATATCGACCAGATGCATAGATTCAGTCTGGCCCCAAAATACATGTCCTATACCCACCCGGGTTTCCCAGTTCTCGCTGGCATGCAACCACTGCAATTCGCGAATGTCGAAATGGGTTCTTTCTTCATCGTGCTGATCCACACGATAAAACGGCTTAAACAGTATACTGTCTGCCCTGTCGTTCCACTCGTGATAAAATTCAGGCTCAATGAACGCGGAAAGCTGTACACGTTCCTGTCCAGGATAGGCGGCATCCTGAAGGAAGTAGCGCGCATCGATACCTGCCTGTCCGCCAATATCCACTTCTGCAACGACAGTTTGATGGGCAAGCAGCGCGCCTGCACCTAGTATAATTTTCTTTATCACGGTTCTATCTAGCTCTTCTTAAACTGTTTTCGTCAAAGTCTGTGTCTTCCAAACCGGCGTCAAATTCTAGTTCGTGGGTAATGAGTTCGGTCGATTTCTGCGTTTGCACGTTATACATAAAGCTTTTTAATGGACGCCAGAACTCATCGTCAAACAGGGTGTAATCTTCAAATTCCAGGGTTTTCAACAAATCCCCTTTTTTATCAAAAAACTCTACCTTACGCACTCTGTAGTGTTCTTTGTCGATCCATACGATTTGTTTTGAGTAGCCCGAATAATCATCCTGTGGGACCTGTGAAATTACATAGACCTCATCCCCCTGATAAGTATCGTCGCGCAGGAAGTCGTAAGTAAATTTGTCTACTTCAAATGAGGTCATATCCTCAAACGCAAACTCACTCCCCATAAAAGGCCCAGACTTATTTTGTGATGCAATCCGTTTTACTCGCTTGAGCGCAGGCAAATAAATCCACTGCTCATCGGGCTCTTTGGAATGCGAAAAACTTAAAAACGCTGTGCCACTGACATCCCGCGGCGAATCGAAGATAGTCAATGCCTTATCACCATCCTCTTGCACCTCAAGTGTCTTCACACGCATTCTACGCTCTGACTCTTGTCCTTGCGCGTTACGTAATATCATTGACATATCAGCCAATGAATTATCCCACCCACGGTCGCTCTCTTTGCGCTCAGTGGCTATACGTAAACCTTCTTTTTCCGATTCTTCATCGGCATTTACAACCGGTGTTACCAGAATGGCACAGGTGATCAGGCTTCCTAACCACTTATGTTTGCTTGCTAATCTGATCATGCTCAGTTGCCCCTTTTCGTTTGCTCAACCACATCAAAAATGCGGGTAAAAACAGTAAATCTATCAGCAATGCAGCCACTATAATAATAACTGTCAATGCGCCCATGTCAGCGTTTAAGGCGAAACTCGATAACGTAAGCACGCCAAAACCTGCTGCCAATACAATTGTAGTGGTGGTCAATGCTAACCCCACGGTTCTGAATGCATAATGAACAGCCTGTTCAACGTTGCGTCCTTCCTCACGTGCAACCTGATATTTAGAAAGAAAATGAACCGTGTCGTCAACAATAATGCCCAGGGTCATACTCAATACGACTGATAGGGCCATGTTAATTTCACCCGACAACATCCCCCAAACGCCAAATCCTACGCCTGCAGGGACTAGGTTGGTTATCAAGCTCACACCGCCTAAAAACCAGGAGCGCAATGCAATTACGATCAATCCCGAAATTAACACCAACGCTAGTAACGTTCCGCCCACCATGCTTTTCATATTCCGTTCACCGATATGGGCGAACATTAGCGGAGGACTTGCGGCCTCCAGACGCAAATCTGGTGCCAATTCGGCGAACTTGGCTTTAGCACGCCGTTCAAAATCAGTAAATTCGTTACTTCCCAGGTTATCCAATACGGCAATAACGCGTAAAGCGGATTTATCGATATCTATTTGATTATTAAGATCCAGACCATAAGGTAACGACATTTCATACAGTAACAGGTATTGCGACGCCAATTCTTTGTTTTCAGGTAACGCGTAAAAAGCGGGCTGATCCGCATGCATGTTCATATTCAGCCGTTTCATGGTGTCAGAGAAACTTAAAACATGTTGCACTTCTGACTGCGCTTCTAACCACTCGGCAAATTGACCGATTTTGCTGAGAAATTCGGGATTTGTAATCCCATATTGCTCGTCAGTGTAGGCAACAAAATCCATATTCGACATCCCACCAAGGTAGTCTTTCTGAATGTTGACGGCTTGTCGGAAGGTGCTTGAATCATCAAAATAGTTAACCGCGACATCATTTAACTCATTTTTCGCAGAAAATAATGAGATGGCGATGAGTAACACAGCTGAAATGGGGAGTACCTTGCGATAGTTTTTCGTTACCCAATGCCCCAGTGCTTCGAACTTCTGCTGCTTTTGCGCCTCAGTTGACGAGCCTTTAAAAGGAAAAAGAGTTAGCAATGCAGGTAAAATGGTTAACGAAAACAAACATGCCAGCATCACGCCAACCGCAGTCATGTTACCCAAATCAGCTAAAATCGGCACCGCCGAAAAATTTAGCATCAAAAAACCAATGGCAGTGGTAACACTGGTAATAATGATTGGCTTTTTATTGATCAACAGACTTTTATGGATTGCATCCGCTTTGGACATTCCTGTATCCAAAAACAGACGCATACCTACAATGATGTGAATGCAATCTGCCACCGCCAATGTCGTTACCATCGTTGGCACATTGACGGTGGCCGTACTCAAAAATAACCCATACCAGCCGGCCAGCCCCATCGTAATAGCAATGGAGGTGGCCACAATAATCAACGTGGAAATCGCAGCGTACAAGGAACGCGTCAACACCCCAATCAATACCGTGATGATAAGGAACATCAATGGCACCAGTGTTTCCGCATCGTTTTGAGCCGCCACTGCAAACGCATCGTTCATTACCACCATACCGTTGAGGTAAATTTCGTGATCAGGGTACGCTTCCTCATACTTCTGCTCGAGAGTGCGGGCAAAATCGGCTATTTTGATCACTTCTTTGGTCTGATCACCATCAGGCAGTTGAACGGTGACATCAACCACGGTTACCTGACCTTGGTCAGAAACCAACCGGCCAGCGATCTCTGGCGCGGAAGCGACCACATCTTTTACCCAGTTGATGTGTTCAGCCCCGGTCTGACCCTGCCGAATCAGGTCGGTTACAATCATATCGTCCTGTTCTGCATAGGTATGTTGATAATTTGAAAGCGATTCGACCCGCAATGATAAGGGGATTTGCCATGCATCTTCGGTCAACGCCTGCGTCAATTCAAAGGTGGACGGCTGATACACATTGCCGTTTTCTGGCACGATTAAAAATGAGACATTCTCGCTCTTGTTGAAAATGTTTTGCATTTCTTCAAACGCGACCCGTTGAGGGTTGTCAGGTTCGAAGAAAACTTTGTAATCGCCCCGGAAATAAAGATTTTTCGCGCCGATCGTCGCCACAACGCAAACAATCAGAAATAAAGCCAATGCCATTTTGGGGGACTTGATAAACCATGCAATCCAGCTGGGAAGTGCTCGCATCAATAATAACCTGTGTTTTATAGATAAGAAAAAAGTTTGCGATTAAGTGTATGCCACACAAGCGCTTTTTTCGATACCCAAGTTGGAAAATGTAAATCAGATTATAGCGTGTTAAAAAACTTACGAAACGCCCAATTGAAAGATCCCCTTCGTTACTGAAAATTTGATCTTTGTTGAAATATATGTAGTATGAGTAGAAACAACTGGTCAGATGAGCGGATGAGTATTATGAGTATCAGAACTAGCTTGAAAAAAGTGTTGCCACCTATTTCGATTACCGAGCAAGAAGCCCTTGATGCGGGTGATGTTTGGATCGAGTCTTCAATCTATCGTGGCAAACCTGACATGCAGGCGCTTCGTTCCATTCCTCAGGCAAAATTAACCGCAGACGAACAGGCTTTTTTAGATGGCCCTGTTCAGCAATTGCTTGAAATGGTTGACGATTTCGAATTAAGCAATGACAAACATATCCCCCAGCACGTCTTGGATTTCCTGGGTGAAAACAGATTTTTTTCAATGATTATCCCGAAAAAATTCGGTGGTCTTGAATTCAGTCCTTATGCCAATTCAACCATTGTTGCGACCATTGCTGCAAAAAGTGGTGCTATTGCAGTTACCGTAATGGTGCCTAACTCTTTAGGCCCGGGCGAATTGCTAATGCACTACGGCACTGAGGAACAGCAAAACTATTGGTTACCCCGCTTAGCGGTGGGTAAAGATATTCCGTGTTTTGCTTTAACCAGTCCGGAAGCTGGTTCCGACGCGGGTGGAATTCCTGATGCGGCTATTGTCACCAAAGGTGAATTTAATGGCGAAGAAGTGTTGGGTTTATCCGTTAGCTGGGACAAACGCTACATCACACTAGCGCCCATCGCGACGGTTCTTGGCCTGGCATTTAAGGTGTACGATCCGGATCAACTATTAGGTGACAAACTTGAGCTGGGAATTACGTGTGCGCTATTGCCCAAGTCACATCCTGGTGTAGAGCTAGGTAACCGTCACGACCCTATGGGCGTGCGTTTCTATAACGGCACAACCCGTGGTGAAAACGTATTTATTCCAATGGACTTCATCATTGGCGGTCAGAAAAATATCGGGCGCGGCTGGCAAATGCTGGTAAGTTGCTTAGGTGCAGGCCGAGGTATTTCATTGCCAGCTATGGGCACCGCAACTGGTCATTCAGCCCTTAAAAGCACCGCAGAATACGCCTTTGTCCGTGAACAATTTGGTTTACCTATTGGCCGTTTTGAAGGCATTCAAGGTAAAGTGGCTGACATCGCAGGTAAAACCTTCTTGTTGGAAGCCATGCGTGTGCTTACCACTGAAGGCCTCGGTTTAGGCGTGAAGCCTGCTGTCGTTACCGCTATCGCCAAGTACCACATGACAGAACTTGCGCGTGATGTGATGAACTCAGCGATGGACATTCAGGCTGGTAAAGGAATTCAGCGTGGTCCGCAAAATACACTCGCCGGTGGGTATGCTGCATTACCTATTGCTATTACGGTTGAGGGTGCAAATATTTTGACTCGCAACCTGATGATTTTTGGTCAGGGGGCAATGCGTTGTCATCCTCACCTGAAAGAAATGGTCGATCTGATTCACAGTAATGATTCATCGGCAGACGCTGAGTTTAATAAAGTACTTAGAAAGACGGTTGGCTTCAGCGTTAAAAACGCGTTTAGAAGTATTGGCAAGAGCTACCTGCCATTTATCCGTGAAGCAGAATCCAGCCTGCCAGAAGTGCGCAAATACGAGAAACGTATGAACGCAATAGCGGCCAAGCTGGCTCCACTGGCTGATTTATCGCTACTTGTACTGGGCGGTGACTTGAAAAAAGCGGAATTGCTGTCTGCGCGTTTAGGTGACGTGATGAGCTACGTTTACGCCGCTATGGCATCTGTGCGCTTCTACGAGCAACGTATTGAAGATCGTAAGCTGGCCAAGCCATATTTTGATTACGCGATGCAGTGGTCATTACAACAAGCTGAACAAGCGTTAGTGGATTTCATCAACAACTTCCCGAATGCAGCAACCCGTGGATTGATGCGTGTGCTTACCAATACCTACTCGAATAGTGTCAGTGGCATCAGCGACGACTTACTGCGTGAGTTATCGCTGGCAGCAATGCAAGACAACAGCGTTAAAGCGCAGTTGACGCATTTGGTGCGTCCAATTCCTGGCGATGGCAATGACATCAACGAACAGGCATTTAAAGCCAAGCATGCTGTAGCGCACTTGCTGACCAAAGTTCAAAAGGCGTTACGCAAGGAACCTGTGGTGCCATTTGTTTCGCTTGAAAATGCGCTCAACAAGTTACAGGAAAAAGGCATTATTTCTTCGGCAGAGGCCACCTTGCTTCACGATTATAATGAGAAGCGAAAACTGGCCGTACGCGTTGATGAGTTCACCTTTGATATGGAGTTAGTCAACGCTGATGGCAATACAGCAGAAGCAGTATCGTCTACCAAAGATGCCGCATAACAGTTGAACTGCACCAAAAAAGGCAACCGCAAACGGTTGCCTTTTTTATGTCAGCAGTGACTACCAGACCTGAATGTTTATTGCAGAGATTGGGGTGCTGTTTACGCCCCTTTAGGCAGTCCATCACACCAGCTTAAGTTTTTTGCCTTAAAAACGGTCTCGACAATATGCTATTCATTCATTGCAGGTAATGCGCGTAAGCTTCCAACTTTGCAGATTTGTATTAGACTGTGTGACATAATTTTTGTAATGTATCTTCAATAATCGTGTTCCGAAAAATCAGGTAGGCAATTAACTTGGGTGCCAAGTCATTGTTATTCAACGAACCAGATCAGCAGTACAGTAGCTATGATGTGATATCTCTGCTTCATGGGAATATTGTTACTGGCCTTGTAATGACTGTGCTGGCCATGGGTTGTCTTGTTTTCGGGTTCGATAACCCAGAAATTTACTACCTTAAACTCAACTTCTGGTTTGCCTTACTGGTCATCGTGGTAATTCGGTTGGCCGACACATTGTACTGGCGGTTTTCGTTACAGGGGACCGAATACGATCCAGAAATTCCCTTATTGAGATTTGCAGCCGGTGCGGTGGCTAACATCGTTGTCTGGTCAGCTTACGTCAGCGTGCTTTACTATCATATGGGAACCATGGAAATTATGACCACTCTGGTTGTCATTTCTGCAATGGCCGGCGGCGCGGCAACCATTCTTGCCCCAAGTCGTTTGCTCGTCTCACTGTACTGTACATTGTTGATATTACCAGTTTCGATACTGGCACTGACCGACATGCGTTCTGAGTTTAATATTATCGGCTTTCTAGGGATCGCTTACTGGTTATTGCTGTTTAGCATCTCTCTTAAATCCAGCGCGTTCTTCACGCAAGCGATTGAAATTAAAAAAGTTAATGAGTCGCTAATTGGTCAGCTTAAAATGGAGCGTAATGAGGTGGCCAGAGCCAACGAAGCCCTGCGCATTACCAATGAAAAACTGGACGAGTCCAACTCGACGCTTGAAGAGCAGGTTTTAAAACGAACAGATGATATTCATCGATTATCCCATCGAGACCCGCTGACGGAGTTACTCAACCGTGCAGGCTTTACCCGTCACCTAGAGAGTATTTTGAAAACCACGCGCAAGCTTGAGAACAGCCTGGCAGTATTGTTTGTCGACTTAGATGGGTTCAAACAAGTTAATGACAGCCTCGGGCATCAGGTGGGTGACAAGGTATTAATTGAAGTGGCTGCGCGTCTGAAGCGCTTTTGTGAAACCGACCATCTTGCTCGCTGGGGGGGAGATGAATTTGTGATGGCGTTACCTTACGCCAATCGGGATACTGCCGTCGCGGTTGCACAGGCCGCCAGAAGCGGCATCACAATTCCAATTTTTGTGGAAGAGAATCAAATCATTCTGGACGCCACCATTGGTATTGCGACCTTCCCCGAGCATGGCGACTCTGCATCGATTCTAATTCAGGAAGCCGATGTAACCATGTATGAACAGAAGCGCATCCAGCCTGGTACAGTGGGTGTGTTTAATGCGCAATTATACGATGCGCTTAAAGAAGAGCAGGCGCTGCGAGAAGGATTACGCTATGCGATTAGTCGGCGTGAACTGTCGGTAGTCTACCAGCCAATCATTAATGGAGGGGATAACAGTGTGTGGGCAGCAGAGGCACTCTTGCGCTGGACCTTCAACGATGAGCCCATTCGACCCGACATTTTTATTCCTATAGCTGAAAAAATCGGCCTGATCCATGAAATTGGCGACTGGGTGCTCAATCGAGCATGTATTGATGCCGCTCAATGGAGTTTTGGAAAAGAAGTGGCCGTTTCGGTGAATGTTTCAGTCATACAATTAATGGATGATAATTTTATCGGCGCGCTTGATCGAGCACTAAAAAGCGCTGGTCTCGCCCCTGAAAAACTGCATCTGGAGATCACCGAGTCTGTTTTTGCCGATAATCGGGAGAAAGTGCAGATGCAAGTCAATTCGATTAAATCCCGTAATGTACAGATTTCAATTGATGACTTTGGCACCGGTTTTTCTTCATTAAGCCAATTGCAGACGCTTGACTTCGACCACATCAAAATTGATCGTGCGTTTGTACAGAATTTAGAAGAAGGCAGTGATACTATTATTCGCGCGACCCTGCTGATTGCCAAAGAGTTTGGCTACAAAACAATCGGTGAAGGGATTGAAACATTAGATCATGCGGAACGCCTGACGCGCATGGGAGTCGATTTTTTGCAAGGTTACTACTATGCCCGCCCCCTGCCCGTACGTGAACTAGCCACGTGGTTTGAACAACACCAACAATAAAAAAGACATGGCACAATTATACTTTTATTACTCTGCGATGAACGCAGGCAAATCAACCTCTTTACTTCAGTCTGCGTATAATTATCGCGAGCGTGGCATGCACGCGGTTATCTTTACTGCCGCCATCGATAATCGATATGAGGTAGGTAAAGTCACCTCAAGAATAGGTTTGCAAGCTGAAGCTCAGCTTTTTCAAGAAGCGGATAACCTGCATCAACGGGTAGTGGCGCTACAGCACGAAAGGCCACTCGACTGTATTTTTATCGATGAAGCCCAGTTTTTAACCAAACAGCAAGTCATGCAATTGGTTGAAATCGTAGATGAATTGGATATCCCTGTGCTCGCATACGGCCTTCGTACCGATTTTCTGGGTGAAACCTTTGTAGGCAGCCATTACCTGTTAGCCTGGGCTGACAAGTTATTTGAGCTAAAAACCGTTTGTCATTGCGGCCGAAAAGCGAGTTTTGTGGTGCGACTTGATGAAGAGGGCAACGCGGTTACTGCTGGAGATCAAGTCGTCATTGGTGGCAACGATCGCTATGAATCGATGTGTCGAAAGCATTTCAAGGAATTGGTTTGGGGTGATCTAAGCCAGTGATTCTTTCAACGACGTCCGTTCTTAGAATCTGTTCAATGCAATTCAGTTGCTGCCCTTTTAACGAAATAACTTTCGGCTAGATTAAACAGTTTCTATTGAATATACCAATTGTACGAGGTTTGTTTAGCTTCAACCTTTTATTCAGGAGACTTGCGAAACTAATCAAGGCCACGTACCTTTATAATTCAATTATAAAAGTAGAAAACTCATGGCTGATTATGACCCGTTAACCGACTTAACCATAAAACTAAGTCGACAGGCGTTAAGTGATGAGAAAAAGTACAGAGAAATATGCAATTGTGTCAGACGCGTAATTGGGGATGCCAACCGGGTCAGCTTGTGGCAGTTTAACGAGCGCCGAGACGAAATTTACTGTTTATGTCTGTTGGAAGATGGCAGTTTTTCCGCTGACATTGACTTAGTACTGGCCCAAACTACCTGTGCCGATTATTTTGAAGCGATATTGCGCAAAGAGGTGGTTATTGCCCCGGTCGCGCGGGAACACCCTCACACCTATTGCTTTACCGAAGACTATTTCGAACCGAATAATATCTATTCCCTTCTGGACTATATTTTCCATCAGGATTTTAAACCTATTGGCATCATCTGTTGTGAGGGCACTACAGGGCCTGTGTCGTGGACTGAACGTGATATATCCATGCTAAAAAGAATTGCAAATATCACGTCGATGTTTTTCTAAATAAACCGAGATAGAAGTGGTTAGCGGGTTCCGAAAAGTTTATCACCGGCATCACCCAGGCCAGGAATTATGTAGCCTTTTTCATTCAGACGCTCATCAATTGATGCGGTAAATATGTCCACATCAGGATGCCTTGAGGTGACCGCTTCAATGCCCTCAGGGGCGGCAACCAAAAACAGCCCCATGATATGTTTGCACCCCTTCGACTTAAGCAGATCCACCGTTGCATTGAACGTACCACCGGTGGCCAACATTGGATCAACGATTAACGCTACACGTTCTTCAATTTGTGCAGCCACTTTGTCGAAATAAGGCACGGGCTGTAATGTCTCTTCATCGCGGTAAAGGCCTACGACACTGATTTTAGCATTAGGGATAAGGTCAACCACACCATCAAGCATCCCTAAACCTGCGCGTAAAATGGGAACAATGGTTATTTTTTTACCTTTGATACGTTGTACTTCAATGTCTTCGCCTGTCCAGCCGCTGATCGTCACCTTTTCAGTGGACAGCTCGCGCGTCGCCTCATAAGTGAGTAAATTTCCTATCTCACTGGTTAGCTCCCGAAAGTCTTTAGTACTGACGTTGGCTTCACGGAGTAGCCCCAGTTTATGTTGCACCAAGGGGTGCTTAATTTGATATACAGACATTATGCTGACCTGAACTCGATTAATCTCTATTTATTTAAACAGGAATCAGCCTATTTAGATAGCATAGGGCCAATATTAGTTCTGGTCTGTGTCTGGTTTTCTGATGATAAAAATCAGATCGTTGTGTCGCCACGATAAATACCCCAAAGAGCACACGCTTAGAAAAATAGCACCATACTTTACAATCGATCCGATCAGACCATTTTTTTTAATGTAATTATTTTTGCCCAGTTCCGTTACCAACTGCAGATTATTTAAACGACAGAATCGGCGAATCCCCTCACGAGAGATGCAGTTATCATAAACTACAGGGTAAGGCGCGTAGCCAGGTTGGCCAGCATGTTCACATTGCTTAATGTGTCGATAAAATAGCACATGCGACCAGTGCGGTGTATGCCTGGCTAGAAACCCATAAACGGAATCGCGATCGGGGATCTTCAATATGATAAGTCCATTTGGCTTTAACCAACGGCAAAAGTTATCCAACACCAAGGCCGCGTTTTCGACATGTTCCAGCACAAATGCGTTATAAATGAGGTCAAATTGCTCATCAGGTAAATCTACCACCCTCAGATCACCAACAATCGCGGTGTCCAGATCGCCAATGTTCTGTTTTCTCAAGGCCAGTGCATCTTCATCCGCATCGATTCCTGTCAACGAATATTCAGTTCCCGCTAAATCCAACGCCCAATGCTGCCCGCAGCCCGCTTCTAAAATAGAGATGAAATTATAATCAGAAAAATGTTGGTGTATGTACCGAACCAGCAACTGTGACTCCGCCTTGGAGTTTTCGATTATGCTAAGATCCCTCACGCTGACATTCCTTCAAACCTCATCTGAACAAAACAAGTGAAATTCACCCATTATAAACAAGCAATGACTTGCGCTTGCTGACTCTACCACCCAGTCACCGTGACACAGTCCAATGTAGATAAATATTACGCTGAGATTTTTATTTAGTTCAGCCGCATAAAGACCGCGAGCTTCAATATGATGCCACTAATAGTGGCCTGAAAGGCGTAAATACCCTCTTTGCTGTCAGAGTTTTTTACACACTTAAAAGTTTCACGACAATGAATGTATATGTTTCAACAAGTTAAGGAGTGGCTCACTTTGTGCTTCACTTATATAGACATAATTTAGCACTGCAACCTTGTTGTAATGTGGTCTCCCGAGCCCTCGATGGCTCATCACTACGAAAAAAGCGAACTGAATCAGTTCGCTTTTTTTCGTTGCAAAGACCTAAGCTTATTGGTTGGCGCTTTTCTTTATTTCCTGCTCAACCATTCCACCAAATTTTTTCAGCATTTCAATATCTTGCTCAGAAAACTCTCTGGGCTCATCATGAATAATGCACAGCGTACCAAGTTCGTAGCCATTGGGTGAGTGAATGATAATGCCTGCATAAGCGCGAATGAATGGCTCGCCTTTGACCAATGGACTATTGGCGAATCTGATATCTTTATGAGCATCAGGGATTATCAGATATTCTTCTTCGGCAATGGCATAAGTACAAAATGAAACATTGCGCGGGGTTTCACAGGCAGAAAGCCCCTGTTTAGATTTAAACCACTGGCGGTCTTCGGCAACTAGACTGATCAAGCAGATTTTGCACTGAAAATATTCTTGAGCAAATCGAGTGATTTTGTCAAACCGCTCCTCTGGTTGAGTATCAAGAATACTCAATTCGTACAGCGCCTGAAGGCGCTCAATTTCATTTTCTAACTCAGGATAGCTCGACATCGATTTCTCCGACAAATGGCTACTGAATGATACCTGCTTTATGTGGCAAGTGCGCAATGAACATTACGCGGCGCAGCATAATGGGTTAACGCTTACTTATCAATCGATAATCCTGTTTGCTCACTCAGCCGACGGGATTTTAACGATTGATACACTGCGATTAACTTTTGAAAGCCAAAAAAGCCAGCCTTACGACTGGCTATAGTTAACTAGTTCACAAATCCTTCATTCGCTTTAATAGTCAAAGGGTGGTAACCCGCTTTCGCCTCGTTAAATGCTTTAGTGGCAAAAGCCTTACCTTCGGGCGTTTTAGATAACTCTCTGTACAAGGGTTTTACCAGTTTGTTGCGACCTATACTGACAAGATAGTCGTGTAAGCGAGAATACGCGGGCTGATATTCATTTCTTACCGCGATCATCAGCCAGCTGTGCGCAATTTCATTATTTTTACTGGCCGTTAATGAAAACGCTTTGTCCAGCTCAACTAACTGCTGTTCACTCAGCGCATCAGGCAAGTTATTTAAAAAGTATAACCATTCATGCACCGTCCACTCACGGGTATCAATGTTATCTGCCGGTAATTCGTCATTTAGCCAAGCTGAACGTGTCTCATCTATTTTAGCAAACGCGTTGGACTGGGGCTGTGGAGCAGCATCAGGAATACCCGGTTCGAAAATCCACTGCATGATCCTGTTGCGGTCGAGCTTGTCTGCGTAGGTTTTAAGCAAGGTTTTATCCAGATAAGAGATAAACTCATCGGTGGTAATACTCTGAAATTCAAATTGCGCGAAATAGTTTCTCAAAAACGCATCAAAATTTTTCCTGCCAACCTGCTGTTCTAACTCTCTCAAAAACAGAGCGCCCTTCTCATAGGGAATATTGGAGAACACATCATCCGGGTTGCGACCACGTAAATCGATGGCGAGAATTTCATCATTGCTATCCAACGCCTCGATGTCAGCTTGTAAGTCCTGATAACCTAACACGGCCTCTTTTTTAAACCGGTCGTTGCCATACACCATCTCCATAATTCGATAGGTCAGGTAAGTGGTAAAGCCTTCGTTTAGCCATAAATCCCGCCAGGTAGCATTGGTCACTGTGTTCCCAGACCAACTATGCGCTAATTCATGTGCAATTAAGGACACCAGACTTTTATCACCCGCTATCACGGTCGGAGTGATAAAAGATAAACGTGGGTTTTCCATACCACCGAAGGGAAACGATGGGGGTAAAATCAGTAAGTCGTAGCGATCCCAGCTGTAAGGCCCATACGTTTTTTCTGTCACCTCCAACATGTCTTCCGTGTCTTCAAATTCTGCTGCAGCAGCGTCTAACAATGCCGGCTCGGCGTATACACCCGTTCTTTTCCCCATTGCTTTAAACTCGAGATCACCGATGGCTAAAGCAATCAGGTAAGATGGGATGGGTTGTGGCATGGTGAACTCATAGACGCCATCCCTGTCAGTATCAGGGTCATTAGATGCACTCATAACAGCCAGCAATTCTTTTGGCGTGCGGATAATCGCGTCGTATGTTACTCGCACCTGTGGTGAATCTTGCAGAGGAATGAAGCTACGGGCGTGAACCGCCTGTGCCTGAGTAAACAAAAAAGGATGTTCTTTTCCGGCCGTCTGCGCAGGCGTGAGCCATTGCACGCCGGAGGCATCGGGAGAAGTAGCGTAGTTTATGGTTACGCTACTTGCCGATGAGGGTAAATCAATGGTTAGCGCGGCGCCCAGTTCCTCATCCACTTCTCCAAGTTGATAGTTGACCGGGTTTCCTTCCACAGTGACTTTGTTAATAGTCAGATCACGGCTATCCAACACTAGCGTGTTAACATTTTCCTGCTGCCGTTCGAACGAAAGTGTTGCCTGCCCTACTAATTGGTTTGCGCTAAAGTCAGCCGTCAAATCCAGGCTGAGATGGGTTACTCGAATTTCATCGGGGTTGGCGAACGAGTGGTAATCCTTGTCCGCTTTCATGGTTGATTTTGCAATTGTTGCATCGGGTTGATCAGCAATCGCAGGTGCGGGTGCAGTGTCTGCATTATCGGTTTGAGTTTCCGCACAAGCACATAACAGTGTGGCAGAAAGTGCCACCAATCCAAGCTTTCGCATCGTCGTCCTTCGTCTGAATTTGAAACAAAATATAATATTACGCGTTTTGCGTTTATTTCCCACCCCTGTAACACGATGATGCAACAAATATGGCGTCAATATACGCCAACGCGGTGCGTGAAGTGGCGGCAAACCTCATACCAATGCAGCTGGCACGCAGCCCAAAAAACCAACTATACTGTGATTAACGTTTGCGCAAACAGATGTGGAGGAGCGTTTATGGTTAGTCGCATAATGTTATTGCTGATTCTTTTTACGCTTGTTCCTGTCTGCGCAATCGAAATAAGTGAGCAAGAGTTAGACACACTTCAGCGATTTACCTCAGATAGTCACAAGGCGACTACCCTTGCAACGTCTTCCGTTACGCAAAATACGCGGGACCCCCTGCTGCTTTCCATCTGGGAACGCTCGCGAAAGTTAAAACAACTTCAAACGCTCACCCACCCAGCTGCCAGTGAACGTGATTTTGTCAGCACACTTTTAAACAGTAATGAGATACTGACTCTGCGTAACCCTGATCACCCGCAGCATTTACTGACAATAGTGGATATTGCTCGCGAAGCACGCGCGACTGAGTATTTGTGGAAGGTTAATGCAAAACGACGGCAATTGCATGAACGCTGGCAGTCTGAGCGCTGGAACTGGACTGACATTGCAAATCATACGGATAAATCTGATCAAGCCGCCTTAATCTCCTGGCTAGATAACCTCCACGTCAACGAAATATCAGACGTCGCTGACAATTTTTATCAACATGCAGAAGGCAATCCATTTGATTCGAATCATGTCCTGGTCAAACTGGCGCTCACATCACAAAATCCGGCACTGTTACAAAGGTTGGTAGAGCAACCTGCCGATCAGTACAGTCATATGGCATTACAGTTGTTAACAGAAATTGAGGATACCGCAGCGGTTTCAACTTACCTGCACGCTCTCAAAAACAGCGCTTTAGAATCACAGGCATTATTAATGCTAGCAAAACATTACGCGCATTATGATGAGGTACAAGTTACCCTGGTCAACGCGTTAAAATCAGAAAAAAGCAAATGGCATGCCGCAATGGCGATAACGGTAATAACCGAGCAAAATACCGCTGAGTCGCTGGCCAGACACATTGATGGTCATGCCGGTAAGGCTAACCAACTCGCACTCTCCCATTTACTGGGCCTTAACCAATGAGACCGCATGGTATGATAGGTATCCTTATAGCCCTGGCATCCCTATCGGTGCCGGCTCAAATTCTTACCTACACGGAAAACGAATCAGGTGCGGATAAAATTCCACTAGGTTACCCGGTCCCCTTGCCAGTCGACTCATTAACTCCGGTAGACGGATTCAGAACTTACTCAAGCCTGAGCTTGCGTCATCAACAGTTAACCGAACAAAGCGAAAATATTGAACAGCATCAGATTGGCAGCACTGTCGAGCAACGGCCCATCTGGGCTTACCTTATATCCGACAAAAATGACGTCACATTAAATGGCCTTAGTGAAGGCGCAGCGCTAATTAATGGCACAATCCATGCCCGCGAATGGCAAAGTCCGGAAGTGCTTACCAGTCATATGGAGACGTTATTCGAGCGCCAGAACGACAACTATATTGGCCAGTTTTTGCATGAAAATATGCGCATGGTGATGATACCTGTTCTTAATGTCGATGGCTTTTTACAAACCCAACGCTATCCATCCCAGGTCACTTCGAATGCTGAGACCCCGCGTGACGGTCGCATGCGTCGGAAAAACATGCGGGAAGTCGATACCCTACTGACAACTCCCAATGACAACCAGAAGGGCATTGATTTAAACCGTAACAATAATCCCTATTGGGCCACCAGTAACAACAGCTCAAGTGACATTGATTCGTTGGTTTATCACGGTACAGCACCAGCCTCTGAACCAGAAACAAAAGCGTTACAGCAAGCGGCAAAGCTGGCTGGTGAAGATCGGTTGCGCTTTTATATCGACACCCATTCTTTTACCCAGGTTTACCTTACCAGCCAGACAACTAATCAACGACGCAATCAAATTACCACGCGGCTGGCCAGCATTATGCGTGCTGTGAACGACTTTAAATACACTTATTCTGCGGCAAGCAGTGGCAGCGGAATTGGCACGACCGAAGAATATTTTACCAATACTTACGATATTCCATCCTATACGCTGGAACTGGAGCCCAGAAATTCAGCACAGGATTATGGTGCAATTGCCGGGGGCCACAGCGGCTTCATTTTGCCTAATGCTGAAGTTGCCAGAATGCGCGATGAAAAAGACATTGCGTTGCTGGTTGGGCTTTATGCAATAGCGCAAGTACCTTACACCACCGGCATTAAAATCAAAAACAGCGAAACTCAATCTGATGAAATTGTACTGGAGTGGCGCTTTAACGAAGGTAGCGGTGAACTTGTTACGATCACCACGGGCACCTTGTCACCATCAACGTCATATCGTCTCGATATCATTTTTAGCAAACCAATGCGATGGCTTAAAAACGGTGAAGTGGTTGATTACTCGACGATAAGCAAAGCTCAGGATATCGAACTGGCATTATTAGCAAGGTCCACTGCTGGCGAATCCAGCTGGAATATTGATAGTGAAAAAGGGGAATGGCTGACTGAAGGTTACGCGCGCTATCAAACGGATACGTTTTCTGTGCCTCTCGAATTAACTTCAGATTTTGACTGGGCGGAACTGACATACCTGGCCCTTGAGGTGGAAACTAACGACTTCACTGGCTATAAACTCGATACCAACCCCGCTACCTTAGCTGACTGGGGAGCAGGTGCCTGGGTCAATTACGAAGACACAGATGGCCAGACTGATACAGATTCAGGCGGCATCGACCGCTCAATGCGACTGATTGACGATGGCAGCGAACTTTATTCTGCCCCAACACCAGAGCCTGCTCCGGAGCCCAGTCCACCCCCACCTCCTCCGCCTGCGGGTGATAGTGGTAGCGGGGGTAGCCCCTTGTTACTTGAGATTTTCATCTTGTTGGGATTGGCACTAATCAGGCTGGGGAGTCATCTGTCCAGCGTCAATCACCCCAATAACAACGCGCTGTTTAAATAAAATATATTAAAAATATTCTGACCCTTCAGTTTTCAATTCACGTAGGCACTCTAACGTCATTAGAAAACGTTTTTGTTTACTACACATATTCAGTCTATTCCGCATTACAGTGTGCGCCATCAACGCTATAACGCTTCTATTTTTGATATTTAAAATGTGAAAACTGAAAAGTCAATTTCGTGAACGATATGGAGAATGCAAATGAAAGTATTCGGATTTGGTGCTCAAGACGCCGATAAAGAGTTAACCCCCCTCGTCTTTGATCGCAAAGACCCACGTGCTGGCGAAGTCGCCTTTAAAGTAACCTACTGCGGTGTATGCCACTCTGACCTTCACCAGGTAAGAAACGATTGGAAAAATACTAAATACCCATGTATTCCCGGCCATGAAGTGGTTGGTGAAGTGACTGAGGTAGGCGAAGGCGTTACCCGCTTTAAAAAAGGCGATACCATCGGCGTAGGCTGCATGGTGAACAGCTGTATGGAATGCGAAAAGTGTCACGATAATGTAGAAAATTACTGTCAGGGCCCCATCGGTTTCACGGGTACCTACAATGGACCGGGAAAGAAAGAGGACCAGAATACCTATGGCGGCTATTCATCGCACATGGTTGTGCGTGAAGAGTTTGGTATCAAGGTTCCCAAAGGGTACGATCCCAAATACGTTGGTCCCGTACTGTGCGCTGGCATCACCGTGTACTCGCCTATGAAGCATTGGAATGTCGGTAAGAATACAACCCTGGGTGTCGCTGGCGTAGGCGGTTTAGGCCATATGGCGATTAAATTGGGTAAAGCGTTAGGCGCAAAAGTAGTCGCTCTGACACGCAGCGAGGGTAAGAAAGACAAATTACTCAACATGGGCGCTGACGAGGTGATCATCTCGGAAAACAAAGATGACATGAAAGCTGCGGCACAAAGTATCGATGTATTAATCAATACGATCCCCGTTCCTCACGATATTAATCCCTATGTTAATTTAATGAAGCCAGACGGCAGCATCGTGATCGTTGGTAACCTGATTAATTTTGAAAATGTCGTCCCGGCCCCTTTGGTTGTGAACCGGATCAGCATCGCAGGCTCGTTAATTGGTGGCATTAAAGAAACACAAGAGGTGTTAGACATTTGTGCTGAACATGATATTTCACCGGATATCAAAATGGTGAAGATGCAGCAGATCAATGATGTGCTAGATACGCTAGAGAAAGGTAACGACAGTGATTTTCGTCATGTAATTGATATGCAGTCATTGCATGATGAGATTGATAGCTTACAGGACAAAGCCACGCAAGTGAAAAACCCGGACCGCGGCGAAGTGGTCAATCGAAAAGCCAGCTAGCTTTGCATGCGCCCGCGATGCGGGCGTTCTATTGAGTAAAGCAAAACTAATCTCGGTGACCGCGTTTCACTTAATGTATATGCTAAACAGCATTACTTATTCTAGTTTGCACATTGCTGTCAGCATCAAAATAAGTAAAATGCGCAGCCAGAGAAACAAATCAACAATAATTGTGGTTAAATATTAACCACATTATGTTGAAGCGTAAATTTGATTTTGATTTACTCTGCCTCAGTTCATCAATTGTGTGATTTAGTTTGCTGCATTTATATCTACGAAATTTTTATGTTTTCACAATGGTTCTGGTCTGGGGCGTGTCTCTTTTGTCCCTTCCCTTGTCATACAGTGCCAATGCACAAACCAGAACCTACATAGTCGGTGCTGAGCAATTAGATTACTATCCTCATTTCGATTTTGACCGTTCTGAAGACAAAGGATTTGCCTGGCAGGTATTACAGCAATTTGCAGCACGTCACGATATTCAATTTAATTATATTTCACTCCCCCCTAAACGGCTTCAGCTTGAACTGGATAAAGGCACGATCGATTTCGCCTATCCGGATAATCCAAGATGGCAACATCACGACATTCAGGTCAGGCAAAATAAAATTTTTAGCCAGGGTTTAGCGCTGGGTATTTATGGCACCATGGTAAGACAGGAAAATCTGGGACAAAGTGTTGAGCAGTTTAACAAACTTGCTTTCCCGATTGGTTTTACGCCGGTCAAATGGCAACAATTATTCAAACAATACAATATCAAAACCATCGAAACGTACGATGCGGCAGGTGCAATACTCGCCGTCGCGCGTGGACGTGCCGATGGTGCTGACATTGAATATAATGTCGCCGCTTATCTGGGTTCTGTCTCACCTGATAACCTTCGCTTGCAGCTGAATCCTGATCTACCTTTCAGTGCTGTGAACTTCTCGCTTTCAACGTTCGCTCACCCTGAACTGATAGAACAATTAGATCAGTTTCTTATAGAGAACCAGGAGCTGATCAATAACCTGAAGGCGCGGTATCAGTTGCAACAATCCATTGAGCCACGTGACTATGTTAAGGCCAAATGATGTCAATTGATCAGGCTCTGGGTAACCCAATCAATTAGTCACCAGTTTTGTGCTGGCAACCAGCTTGGCCACTTTCTTCTTTTTCCTGAATAAGTAAAAGTAAAGACCGGTTAACGACAACCACAGAGGACTTAATCCCAACACACACCAGATAATTTTGCTGGTTAACCCCGCGAAATAGCCGAAATGCAACTTACGAAACATGTCCACAAATACATTCCATCCCGATGCCGTGCGGATATCATACGCCGACATCAGCGCTCCCGTTTGTCGGTCGTAGGTTACCACTGACGAATACTCACTCGATAGCAAGCCTTTATCTGGCACATCTCCAAACACGCTGATATGGCGCTCGTCCTCGAAAGGGAAGGTCAGGTAAGTAGGGCGATGATCAGGCACATGGTCAGCGGTAGAATCAAGCAGATATTGAAAGTCAATCTCTTTGTTATACAACGCCACGTTTGTATAGACATGTTCATCGCCATGTTCGGTAACCTCATGCAATACTTCAGAGGCATTCCAGTAGGCTCCGGTAAGCGCGATCACCAACAAAACCGGTGATGACACAATCCCAATTAATTTGTGCACATCGCTAAAAAATATTCGTTTGACCGCATTAAAGCGCAGGGTAAACAGCTTTTTCCAAAATTGTCTGTATAAAATCATTCCGCTGATAGAAAGAAAAAACAACATTAGTGCAAAGATAAATCCTAACGAGGTACCGGCAACCCCCATTAGAAATGTGTAGTGCAGTGATAAAAGCCAGTCAGTGATGTCATGTGTTACCGAAACCGGCTCTGAGAGTAAGTCTCCCGTGTACTGGTTCAAATACAGCTTATACCATTCACCGTCTTGTTTACTTATCAGGTAAACCGCATCAGAACGCGACTTATCGTCAAATAACTCCCAGCTACCCAAGACGAAATCTGGATGCGCTGATTCTACGGTGCTTTTAAGAGCATTAAGATTTTGTCTTGGCTGCTGAGCGGTTGCTGGCACTGTCATATGTTCAGGCATGAGCCAGGTGTCAATTTCAACTTTAAAAACCAGAATGCTTCCGGTAATGGCAATCACAAGTAAAGGAATCATTGCGATAAGGGCGCACACTGAGTGCCATTTAAATAAGGTTTTGCGCATGAATTTGATACTTCAACTTAGGTTTCGAGTTATTAATAGGAGTCGACCGCCCATCACAGACTGCAGCCTTGTATTCACATACATCTTTCGCCTAGTGTAGCCAATCGCATTCAAATGTAAATAGAAATTATTATCAATACCATTGTTAATGATTATTTCTCGACGACATACCTACGAGCAAGTCGTGCTATGCTTATGTTTGTTGATCAGCCAATCGATGACATTTTGAAACCTTATATAGTGAGTCTGCTTTTATTTGTGATCGCTTTTCAAGCGCTTGCCGGTGAGGACCGGGAGAGGCAGTGCTTGCTTGACCATTTTGATGAGGGTGATGAGTCGCTGACGCTGGCAGAAGTTAAAAATTACTGTGTACAAATGCTTCGGGCGGATCAGAAGGTCGAACAGGCAAACGCGGCAAAGCAGGCTGACGTATTACTCGGGGGCATTTCCAGCCGGATCGTCAATGAGCGCAGAACCGAATTCGATCCGTATGTGATCACGCCTCACAAACTGAATTATATTTTACCCGCCTGGGTTTCCGATAACATTAATCGACAAGCATACCGCTCGCTGGAAGGATACGAAGAAAATCTTGAAGATATAGAGACAAAATTTCAATTGAGTCTAAAGGTTCCATTGAATACGGGGCCCCTGTTCATTGAAGGCGACGGCCTATATTTGGGCTTTACCCTGGAAGCATGGTGGCAAACCTATGCCAATAATATTTCTAAACCGTTTCGAGAAACCAACTATCAGCCCGAATTGTTCTACATCGCTCCCCTTCCCTGGCAGTTAATGGGCGGCAACACAGGATTTATAGTGGGGGTTGAGCACCAATCTAACGGTCGCGGTGAATTATTCTCACGCAGCTGGAACCGGGTTTACACTCACTTTCTGTTTGAAAAAGAAAACTTTGCGCTGTCGCTCAAACCCTGGGTACGTCTGTCGGAAGATGAAAAAACATCACCACTTGATTCAGACGGCGATGATAATCCGGATATCGAGGACTATCTTGGCCACTTTGAACTAACTATGGTGTATCGATGGGACGCTCTTGAACTGAGCCTTCGCGGCCGTCAAAACCAGCATACGCACAAGGGCGCGCTGGAAATGGGGCTGACATTTCCACTGTGGGGTAAATTACGTGGTTACGCCACCGGCTTTACCGGTTACGGTGAAAGTCTGATTGACTATAACTACAAGCAAACCCGTATTGGTTTTGGTGTGTCATTAAATAATGTCTTGTAGGTAGTTTATTGTTATGGTGCGCTTTTGAACTGACAGGGTAAATTATATGAAGAAATATATTGTTTCTGGTGGTTCTACCGGAATTGGAAGAGAAGTTGTCGAGTCACTGATAAATCAGGGCAATGCCGTCATCAACATCGACATCAAAGCCCCTGAAAAATCTTTGGCCAGAGAAACCTATATTAATGTTGATTTGGCTGATTACCGTACGATTGAACACAAAGTGTCGCTGACAGGTAAGTATGACGGCGTATTTTTTAATGCTGGCATACACCGAAGTGGATCTGTCTTTTCTCACACACTGGAAGAAATCGAACACCTGCTTAACACTAACCTGCTCTCACATGTTGCGTTACTAAAAGCATTGGAACACAACCTAAATGATCGTGCATCGCTAGTATTTAACGGTTCGGACCAAAGTTTTATTGGTAAGCAAAACAGTTTCGCTTACGGGCTTACTAAAGGTGCCATAGGACAGATAACAAAGTCATTGGCATTAGATTTGGCCAAACGCGAAATTCGCGTCAATGCGGTCTGCCCCAGCACCACAGACACTCCCCTGTATCGCGAGGCAATAGCGCGCTACGCAGAAAAGTCGCACACTCCGTTGGCTGAAATTGAGCAAGCGGAAGCGGCTGAAATTCCATTGGGTCGAGTCGCCTCCCCTGCAGAAGTGGCTGAAGTAGTTTTGTTCTTATTTAGTGACGCGTCACGCTTTATGACCGGCTCCTTAATTCCGGTTGATGGCGGCTACACCGCCCAATAAATTTTTTCGGAGTAACGATGTTTGCGAATGAAACTGACATTCGTCATAAATTGGCCATTGCTCACCATGTCATCGCCCATTATGGCTGGGATGAGCTGGTGTCCACTCATTTATCAGCAAGGATCCCTGCGACTGACGCGGTCCTTATTACACCTAAGGATACCGCGTTTAAAAACGTGACCGCATCCAACCTGGTTTTGGTAAATCTGGAAGGCGAATACCTGTCAGACAACGGTCATCAGATATTGAAACAGGCTGCGAATATCCACTTAGAGACGTATAAACAAAGAAGCGACATTATGTGCATGATCCATACACATAGTATGTATCCTACTATCGTCTCGTCTCTATCCACCGGCTTTCAGTTTACCAATCAAAACAGCCTGCGCTTTTATGATGATATTGCGTATCATCCGTTTGACGGATTGGCACTGGAAAATGAAGGCGCGGCAATTGCCAAAGCGCTAGGCAATAAACGCGTTTTGTTTGCGAATAATCATGGCGTGATCACGACCGGCACAAGTGTTGAGGAATCGCTCTACTATCATTTTCATATTGAAAACTGTTGTGAAATGCTGGTCAAAACGCTGCAGTGCGGGGTAAAAACTCATCCCATACCCAAAGAGATCTGCAAAATAACCAAGCAGCAATTTGATGAAGTAAAAACGCCTCAGGTGGAATTCCGGTATTTTACCGATCTGGTCAACGCAGGTTGATATTGTGAAGCTGATTGATTCTCACATTCATTTTTGGGATGTGGCTAACGAACTGAATAGCTGGGTGAAAAAAACGTCGTTACCTCAATCTATCTCTCCAGAAGATGTCGATGCCACAGGTTATGTGCATATAGAAGCTCACGCTGAACACCTGTCACCATTATGTGAACTAACCTGGCTCAGAAATACGTTCGCCACAGGCAATATAAGGGTGATCGCATTTTTAGACTTTACCCAGCCGCTACAAGAGTTTGAGCGAAGATTATTACTGCTGGCCGCCCAGCCGGAAATAGTTGGGGTCAGACAAGTAATGGCAAGTAGCAGGGTATCCGCCTATTCTCCTTTCCAGCAGACGTTACCGGCGGACTTACCTCGAAAGCTGGCGATGCTGGCAGCTAATAACCTGATATTTGATGCCCAGATGTATCCCGATCAATATTTGCCTATATTAGACGATATTATTGCTTCGGATGTGATTATGGCAATGGAGCACATGGCGTTACCGATAGCCACCTCTGCCGAAAATATGCAGACCTGGCAAACCCTGCTCAAGCTGGTTTCGCAACAACCGAATTGTACGTTAAAGTTATCCGGGTTCGACATCGTCAATCATAACAATGATATCACTCGAGTACTCGATATCCTGTTTGACGTTATGCCCATGGAACGTCTTTGCTGGGGGTCTAACTATCCTGTTTCAAATCAGAACGATTATAGATGCTGGCAGACACGGCTTAGCAACTATCTTGGTGACCCTACAATTGAAAATACCGTCTTTTATCAGACTGCAAATCGGCTGTACTTTAACGGCACGTTATAACTTACAAAGGTTCAACTTGATAGTCGAAGCGCTTTGCGTCTGACATACTTATCGCCGCAGGATTAAGAATGTCAGTAATAAGGGCATCCAACATTGCATGAGTAAATTTAGGCAGGCAGGTTAGCGTAGAGCGATGACGATATTGGGGGAAGTGCCATTTTTGAAATATAGCCTGTGGCACCTCTTCTAACACAATGGTGATGGCTTTGTCGTTTTTCCAGCATTTGATTGAGTGCTGCTCAAGTATGCCTAAAAAGAGCTCGGCTTTGTCCAGACATGCCTGATATTTTGCCAGCATACCAGCTTCAGCACCCAGTGCTTTGATTGTGTTATACATCAAAACCGGCGCTAAACCATTCCTACTGCCACCAATGGTGACATCATCATTATTGATGTATTGAACATACTCACCTGATACAAAACGTCTTTCCATCAATAACAGACCGGATGGAACCGGCGCGCCCAAAAATTTGTGACCGCTCACGTTGACAGAAGTAAAGTTGCGTCCTAATTGATACTCATCGACTAGGGGTAGAAAGGCTCCATCAAATGCGCCATCCAAGTGGATAAAATGTTCAACTTGCACCTGCTCAAAAACCGCCTTCGCGGCAGCAACATCATCAAGCGAAGAAGTGATCGTTGATCCCATTGTGGCTACGAGAATGTAAGCGCAGTCAGTATCCAAAGTCACCATTTGCTTTAGTGCGTCAATATTGATACAACCGTTGAGATGAGACCTTACTACCTGGTGGTGTATACCCAGCACGTTAGCTATTTTTTCACTGCAGTAATGGGAATATTCTGAGGAAAGCAACACCACTTTCTTGCTGGCGCTCTCGCGGTATCGCCAGCACGCATACAAAATCGCTTCAGTGCTACAGCTTGCAACATATCCCCATGACCTGTCCAGGTTGGTTCTGTAAAGCCGCATGAAAAACTCAATTACCGCTTTTTCATGGGAGAAACTGCTATAGCAAGAAACGCTTTTGAACGGGTCACCTATATTATTAAGGTGCTGGTTCAATAGTTCAGCGCAATTGGTGTGATTAAAATCGGTGGAGGTGGGATAACCTACATAGACCTGCTTATTGTGCGATAACTTGCTTAACAAATTTGCAATATCTGACACCGTGAACCCAACCTGCAGAGAATTGATTATTCTCTACTATATCACTGCGAACACGAGTGTCACTAACGCTATCAAAACAATTTATCAAGCCGCTCGGTGCGCAATAAACTCGTTGTAGGTACCTTCAAAATTATTAATCTTCTGATTGCTTATTTCAATGACCTGAGTAGCCAGTGAAGAAACGAATGTACGATCGTGGCTGACGAAGATGACAGTACCATCAAAATTCAGCAACGCCTTATTCAACGCCTCAATTGACTCCATGTCCAAGTGGTTGGTAGGCTCGTCCATAACCAGTACATTGATATCCTGCAGCATGAGCTTGCCAAATAACAAGCGGTTTTTTTCGCCGCCTGAACACACTTTGACTTTTTTATTAAAATCGTCAGAACCAAACAACAAACGACCCAGCATACCTTTAACCTGTAAATCGTCATGCTGAGGTCCACGCCACTGAGACATCCATTCAAACAAAGTCAGGTCACAATTAAAGTCACTGCTGCTGTCCTGTGGAATGTATCCAATCGCCGCGTTTTCTGCCCACTTAACAGAACCTTGTCTGGCTTCTACGTCATTGAGCAAACATTTTAAAAGTGTGGTTTTGCCAGCGCCGTTCTCGCCAATAATCGCTAAGCGGGAGCCTGCTTCGAGTAGCAGGTTGGCATCTTGGAATAAAGTATGCTCGGTATAGCCATGTCCCAGCGCTTCTAACGTAATCGCCAGCCTGTGTAGTTTTTTGTGCTGTTTGAACTGAATAAACGGCTTACGACGGCTTGACGCTTTGACTTCCGCCAATTCAATTTTTTCCAGCCGCTTTGCACGGGAAGTGGCTTGCTTTGCTTTTGATGCATTCGCAGAAAAACGCGCAACAAACCCTTGTAACTCTTCGATTTCAGCAGACTTCTTGGCATTTTCATGGTGCAACTGTTCCTGCACCAGTGCGGCTGCTTCAGTGAAGGCATCGTAATTACCAGGGTAAATGCGCAGTTCGCCGTAATCGATGTCGGCCATATGGGTGCATACCGAATTCAAAAAGTGGCGATCGTGCGAAATAATGATCATGGTGGACTTGCGCTTGTTCAGTTCTTCTGCCAGCCAATTTATGGTGTAGATGTCCAGGTTGTTGGTTGGCTCGTCAAGTAACAGAATATCAGGATCAGCAAACAATGCCTGAGCAAGTAATACGCGTACCTTCCGGCCCGGAGCAACTTCTTTCATTAAACCAAAATGATAAGACTCTTCAATACCGGCTGCACTGAGAATATCCCCTGCCCTGGCTTCAGCAGTATAGCCATCTTTTTCAGCAAATTGCGTTTCCAAATCCGCTACGCGCATACCCTCTTCTTCGGTCATGTCAGCTTTACTGTAGATCTCATCACGTTCGCGCTTCACTTCCCAAAGCTCACGATCACCCATAATAACAGCATCCACCACACTCATTTCTTCGTAGGCAAATTGATCCTGACTAAGAATGCCCAGTTTAGTACCAGGCGCGTATGACACGTTGCCCGACGTGGGTGCCAGCGCACCACTGAGTATTTTCATAAACGTCGATTTGCCACAACCGTTCGCGCCGATAAGACCGTAACGATTGCCGTTACCGAACTTAGCTGAAATGTTTTCGAATAGAGGCTTAGAGCCAAATTGCATGGTGATATTGGCAGTGGTGATCAAAACAGAACTTCCAGATAGATATTGTGAAAAAAGACACACTCTGAAATAGAGTGGAGGGCGCGCAATATAAAGAAAGAAAGGACAACTGTCGAGGAAATTTTGAGCATATTATATGCTGAACTCCAAGATTGAATGCAGCAATTCGGTTTCTAATCGGCTAGACTGGTTGTCAGACCACTATACGACTAGCATTTTTTATGACTGAAACCGCCTACCCCAACCTGCTGACTCCACTTGACCTTGGATTTACTCAATTGCGTAATCGCACGTTAATGGGTTCGATGCACGTTGGCTTGGAGGAAGAAAAAAACGGTTTCGAAAAATTGGCCGCGTTTTACGCAGAACGCGCGCGTGGCGGGGTCGGTCTGATTGTTACCGGAGGCATCAGCCCGAATATTGAAGGCTGGGTAGCGCCGTTTGGCGGGCGCATGAGCAGCCGTCGTCATGCAAAAAAGCATAAAGTCGTGACTGCCGCAGTGCATGCAGAGGGCGGAAAAATATGTATGCAGCTTCTGCATACCGGGCGTTATGGCTATCACCCATTTGCCGTGTCAGCTTCAGCAATTAAATCACCCATTACTCCGTTCAAACCACGCGCATTATCGTCGCGAGGTGTCAAGCGAACCATAAAAGCCTACGCCAAATCTGCCAAGCTTGCGCAGAAAGCCGGTTACGATGGCGTGGAAATCATGGGTTCAGAAGGCTATCTGATCAATCAGTTTTTTTGTGAGCGCACTAATAAACGCAATGATGAATGGGGTGGTAGTTTAGAGAACCGTGCCAGATTAGCCGTTGAAACGGTCCGCCAAACTCGTGAGGCAGTAGGTACTGAATTCATCATAATCTATCGTTTGTCCATGTTAGATCTGGTTGAAGGCGGCGCAAAATGGGAAGAAGTCGTTTATCTGGCTAAAGAAATCGAAAAAGCCGGTGCCACCTTAATCAATACCGGCATCGGCTGGCACGAAGCCCGAATTCCCACCATATCCACGTCGGTACCCAGAGCGGCATTTACTTGGATAACCGGCCGTATGAAGGAGGAAGTATCCATTCCCCTTATCACCACCAATCGCATAAATACGCCCGAGGTTGCTGAAAACATTCTGGCGAAAGGCGAAGCCGACATGGTGTCGATGGCGCGCCCTTTTCTGGCGGACTCACATTTTGTCGCCAAAGCACAGAACAATCAGGCTGACCGCATTAATACCTGCATAGCGTGTAATCAAGCCTGCCTGGACCATGTGTTTCAACGCAAACGCGCCAGTTGTTTAGTAAATCCCCGGGCCTGTTACGAAACTGAATTAAATTTTCCCGCTACCCATTCACCTAAAAAATTAGCGGTAATCGGCGCCGGCCCAGCCGGATTGGCCTTCGCCACGTACGCCGCTGAGCGCGGCCATGAAGTGCATTTGTTTGACAAAGCCAGTGAGATTGGCGGGCAGTTTAACTATGCCAAACAAATTCCCGGTAAAGAAGAGTTTTATGAAACGCTACGTTACTACGGCAAGCAAATTGAGTTATTAGGGGTCAAGTTATATCTGAACCACACCATGACCGTCGACACCATTATCGAACGTCAATTCGATGAAGTAATATTAGCCACCGGAATCAAGCCCAGAGATGTCGATATACCGGGCATAGACCATCCCAGGGTGATGTCTTATCTGGATGTCTTACGTGACAAAAAGCCGGTGGGTCAAAGCGTCGCTATCATCGGTGCGGGCGGTATCGGATTTGATGTAGCCGAATATTTGGTAGAAGATGAACATCTAACCACCCACCCCGAAAAATGGCTGAAACATTGGGGCATTGATAAAGAGTACAGCCAGCCGGGTGCTATCATGCCGCCCAAGATTGAGCCCACTCAACGTGAAGTTTTTCTATTGCAGCGAAAAGAGACCAAAGTGGGCGCTGGTTTGGGCAAAACTACCGGCTGGATCCATCGTGCATCGCTAAAGAATCATAATGTGAAGAAAATTAATCGGGTGACTTATCAAAAAGTCGATGAGAAAGGATTGCATATTTTAGTGGGCGACGATCCCAGAATATTAGATGTAGACAACATTATTGTGTGCGCTGGTCAGGTTCCCCTGCGCGAATTGCAGCAGGGATTAGAAAATGCTGGTCAAACAGTTCACATCATCGGTGGCGCCGACGTTGCCGCAGAACTCGACGCAAAGAGGGCAATTCGACAGGGAGCAGAATTGGCTGCGGTTATTTAGCTAACTGCAATCCCCCGCCTGTGCGGGGGATAATTACTGATAAATGCCGGATGGTTGCGGCAAAGGGCGGGAGTTACTTGTTCCTAAATTTCAGTTCTTGCAATAAAACAGTGCTCATAACCGTTCTGTATTCGGCGCGATCACCACTTTCCTGCTCCATGGTTTCCATGCTTTTTTTCACCCACTCCATGTACTTTTTGCGCCGTTGCTCATCTTCCTCAACCGTGCTCATATTCTTAAACACAACCGCGAGGTAAAGATCAGGTTCATCATGTCGTGGATGAAGATTACCAAACACTTCGTAACGGGTGATCCACCCTTCTGACTTGGCGAACTCCATGTTTTTCTTCCACTCCGACGCTAACCACTTCTCGTATTTCAACCACCCACCATCAGCCGTTTTAATGCCGGTAATTTCCCAGTATTCACCACCGATGAAGGGAGGCTCGTGGTCATCGGCTAGCACGTTTGGTAAGGCGATTAAACTCACTACACAAAAAACAACTCCTCTAATAAAATTTTTGTTCACTTTCTTATCTCCGTTAGATCAGAGTGTGTGAGTACACCCTGAAGCACAAAACATAGTATAAAATTTATATTTGTCTATTTTTTGTACAGATCCATGTTGGTTGCAAAGATGAGAAAAGAGAAAAAGCAAAAAGAATGACTAGAATAAAAATCATTCCTTCATCCATCTTAATCTCCTGGGTGTAAAGTTAATGATTAAATAGGTTGCTTCTATACACCTCTAACGCCATAAATTATTGTCTTACATATCATATTGTTAGAAATGAATGTGTACAGTGAAGATGCCCAAATTCAGCGTTTTTTACCAATGATTAGCAAAGTGATAATTGGCCAGCGATAAACATTGCGGGGACCACAGGTCACTTTTCAACCTGATTTTATTGATCTTCTTTATTATATGTGACAGTAATATGTCACATACATAAAAGGATATTATGGCAATTCACAACTTAAACTTATCTAAAACGTTTATCTCGCTACTTTTGCTTATACTTGCAGGAGACGCGGTGTTTATTGCCCTGCACATTCTACAAAAATTGCACTTTCTCAATCATCCTGCGTTTTTGCTTACCACTGATGGCGGTTATGCAGAAGTATATCAATATCTAAAAGAGGGGTTGATCGCAGCACTATTTCTGTGGGCCGCTACTCAGACTCGAAGCTTAATCTTTTTCGCCTGGTCAGCATTGTTTTGTTTTCTATTACTCGACGACTCACTGCAATTTCATGAAAATGCAGGCGAACAATTAGCCCACCTGTTTAGCTTTACCGCAAGCTTTAACATGCAACCTCGTGATCTCGCTCAGCCGTTCGCCATAGCATTGTTTGTGGCTCCGCTATTATTGTTTCTGACCTTTTCGTATGCAAAAGCTAACGCTGAACAAAGAATGATGTCTAACTGGATGCTACTTTTGCTCGCCGGAATTGGTTTTTTTGGCGTAGCCGTCGATATGATGCACGCTGCAACTACCTGGGGATTTGGGCTGTTTGCGCTTATTGAAGAGAGCGGCGAAATGGCGGTGATGAGCGGAACTTTAGTCTTCGTAGTCCATTATATTCTGATTAGTTCTGAACAAACGTTTACCTCTCGGCAACTCGGCTGAAGATTGTCGTCACGCGTTCGTTTTTTATTTAATACTGGTGTCTTCTTCAAAGTAAAAAACCCGCGCTACCCTTGCTGGTAACAGCGGGTTAAGGGAGAGCAAAACTATTCGTGGTTATGGTCGTGCGTTTCAGCAATACCTAACCAGCTGATGCTTTTTGGAACAATTTCCAACTCGATATCACCGGCTATTTCTAATGATTCCAAATCGATCTGCAGAACGTGTTGTGCCAGCGGGTCAGCAACGTACACGTATTGACCATTCTGCGCGACGCTCATGCTGAAAGAAACGCCTTCAGGCATCGTCGACACATCCTCTTCAGAGATATCGATACTTTCTTCAAGTTCCCAGTGCATATGTCCATCGTGTTCATGTGCACTAAGTACATTTAAAAAGCCCTGATCGTCTAACACCAGAAAATGATCACCTTCACTGGAAAAGCTGTAGGCTACGGGGCTTGCACCGTCAGCAGGTTGCCATTCAAGCAGCTCCATTTCATTTTCTTCTGGGTTGACGCTCAACAGCATTGCACTGCCACCGCCGTGAGAAGACGCCACGCCTATAAAGGATTCACTTTCTTCGTGACCGTAAAAGCTACCAATCCGCACATCACCTAACTCATCGATATTGGCAATTTTCTCTGCTTCATAAGTATCATCATGCTGGTGAGCGACTAACACGCCATCACTGCATCCAAATACGACAAAATCATGATTTTGCGCAGCACCGTGCAAGTCGGGGCAGGCAACTTCTAACACCTGCTCCTGTTCGTACTCACTGTCGTGCAGGTGATAAACAGCAACCTGATCTGGTAACACCTTGTTGGCAGACGTACTTTCAGCATCATCACGACGCACTGTCGCTAATAAATGCTCGCCTCTTGGCTCAGCCACACCGTGCATATTCACGGTGTAGTTTATTGAAGGCAGCGGGTCAGTTTCGTTGGTGATATCCAGATCAGTGGCCACCTGAACTAAAGCAGGCAATGACGCATCTGCATCGCCATCATAAAAAATCGCCATTTGTCCATCGTGCTTAACTACATGGGTAGGGCGACTGCCGGTTAACACAAAATCGCTCATCGCGGGTGCTTGCTCAAAGTCGTGATCGTGCTCGGCATGGTCTTCACGCCATAAACCACCATCAATGAAGCCAATATAATCGTTGCTTCTGCTGGTGATCACAGCATAACGATATCCTGCGGAGGCGGTAAGTGAATTAGACTCGTTAGTTAACGAGAATGTATCGAGCAACGCACTGTCATCTAAATCAAATACTAAAGCTTCAGCCGCATCATTAGACAACACTGCCAGTCTACCCAACGATTCAATTAAAAACCCTTCATCACCGTGATCATGTTCGTCATCATCATGCTCATCTTCAGCTTCTTCAATTGGATCTTTTTCTACTATGGTGGTTTCAGCATCGCCACAACCTGTCAGCAACACCGCGCCTATACCCGCTGCTATCAAATTTAAATGAAATGATCTGTTCATTACTGTAATTCCTTGTCTTGTAACTTTATTTTTAAATTAGTAATAGCCGCGGACACCCAACGCGATGCTGCGTCCTGGGCGTGGGGCGATGTCTTTCAAAAATGAAGTGTGCACCCGTGCTTCGGTATCGGTGAGGTTGCTACCTTTTAGATAGATGGCGATGTCCTGATTAAGTACCGACAGGTTGTAAGAAACCGTTGCATCTACCAGCGTGTAACCGTCAGTTGCAGTTTCTTCAGCAGCAATTCTGTCTTGTTCCTGATAGCGAGTGATATCCAGATGAGCACTGAACTGTGCTTCCTCGTAACTGAATTGCGAGCCAAAACGTAATGGCGGTGTTCTGGGGAGATCGCCACCGTCCTGCAGGCGAGCGCGGACGTAGTCAGAAAACAGGGTAGTTTTGAAGGTATCGGTTGCCTGCCAGGCTACCTGTGCTTCGAAACCATGCAGAATCACATCATCGGTTTGGAAGATGTAGACTGGTAATTCGCCCCCATGATCATGTCCTTCATGGCCTTCTTCCTCATGCCCACCGTGGCCGCCTTCACCAAACAAACCGGTATCAACCTGGTAGTAATAGTTGTCAATCTGGTTGTAAAAGGCGTTAAACACAAAGCCAACATCTCCCTGCGTTTTACGCAAAGTCAGGTCAATATTATTTGCCGTCTCCAGATCGATCTGTTCGTCAGTTAACTCGATATCGGTTTCGTCGCCTTCAACATGGGTGGCGAATAACGCGCCCACTTCGTAGCTGCCCGTGCCTATATGAGGACCAAATGAAAGCAGTTCAGAGGCTGAAGGCGCGCGTTCAGAACGTGAAAGCGACAGGCCAATGTTATAGCCCGGAGTGAAATCCCATACTGCCCCCGCAGAAACGGTAACCGGAGTAAACGCATTTTTAACGGAGAATACGCGCGTGATATGGTTATCTTCGTCATGTCCGTGACCATGATCATCCTCAGCGCCTTCTTCATCGTGTCCATGCAGCTCCAGATCAGGCAGGAGAACGTTTTCGGCATCCAGCGTAACGCGCTCTATCCGTCCACCTAATTGAACGAGAAAGTCACCAAGGTGCCTTTCTTCCATAATCGCTAGCGCGTAGGTCGTTTCTTCAGAGGGTGGCGTAAATGCTTCTTCTCCCTGCGCATTAACGTCACTGTTTTTAACGTGAAAACTCAACCCGCCGTGCCACTCTCCAATGGGCTTATGCATGACATCAAGTTTTAATTCTTGCGTGGTGTTCTCAAACAACGTACCGATCAGACCATCCTCAATTTCTGCGTGTTCATAATCGGTGAAACCGCCCCGCAGATTGATCCTGTTTACCCACTTGCCATCAACATTAAATTCGCCTTGAAGCTGAACGCGAGTTTGATTCAGGTCGGCATAAACATCTTCTTCTTCATCATGCGCTTCATCGTGACCATGATCGTGGTCATGCTCATTTTCCTCACCAGCATGACTGTGGCCGGGAATGCCGTATTCACGATTAAATTGCTCAACGGCAATGCCGATGTAGCCTCTGTCAAACAGATAGCTGGTGCCCAGCGTCAAACCTTCTGACTGTTCGTTGCTGTTTTCGACCACAAAATCATGATCGTGTTCGTCATCATGATCAATATCTGGTGCTCCAGGTGTTTCATAATCATCAGACTCGCGAAAATATCCATCAGCGTAAAATGCAAACGATTCGACACCAGTAGTCACATTAAATGACGCCAGTTTTTGGTCGTTGACTGAATCTCCTTCCAATAACCATTCACCGCGGGTAGTTTTATCCGTTGGCACACGTCCATCTACAACGTTGACAACGCCGCCAATTGCCCCACTGCCGTAAAAAAGTGTCGCTGGACCGCGTAACACTTCAATTTGCTGAGCTGTCGACGCTTCAGAGGCCACCGAGTGATCAGGGCCCACTCTGGAAACATCACTTACGTCCAGGCCATTTTGCGCAATCAGCACCCGGGGGCCGCTCAAGCCTCGAATAATTGGTGTACTGGCGACATTTGCATGAAAGTTTGATTGCACTCCGGGAAGATCTTCAAGTGTGTCCCCTAGCGTTGCAGACTGCTGACGACGCAATGATTCACCGCCTAATACGCTAACCGGCGACGCCGATTCCATCACGGACATGTGGACGGGTGTGGCTACCACATCAATCACCTCAATGGGTGTACGTTCCAGAGTGAAGGTAAGTTGCTTGTTTTCACTTTCGGTAAGGGTTATATCTTTGTGTAAATGGGCAAAGCCGGGCGCAGTAACATGTAGTTCCTGTATCCCTGCGGAAACATTGTTAAATACAAAGCGACCGTTTTTGTCTGTTTTAGTTTTAAGCCCGGTATCTTCAACTTCGACATGCGCATTCGCCACGCCTTTCCCGTTTTTATTCAGCACGACCCCTTCTATAGATTGTGCCAGTACGCTCATCGGTAGTAGTGCGCCTACGATAGCTGCAATCTTCGACACTCTGTGCATTTCGCCCCCAAGCAAATGTTATAATGTTTCAACTTATGCCGGTTATGTTATATTGTATCATTTGTAAAATCAAACCTGATCAACAGGTTTTATCTCCGATTGTCGCGGTTTTTATTGCACTTAACGCAATGGTTAAAAAGTGTTCTGGATTCAAGTTTTGATGCGGGAGATCTCATGAACACGTTTCACACATTCATTTGGGAAACTGCAGTGTTGTTGACCCGCCCTTTTTCACTTGCGCTGAATGTTCACGGTCAGCGCTGGTGCTAATCACGCGTTTTTCCAACAATCACATACTTAAGTGGCGTACGCAGTACGAGTCCATAGTAACTTAGGGTAATGAGGGGGATAGCAATGGCTAAGGTGCCAGCGTATTTCATTAATGCCGGAGCATCCAGTACCGCTACCACTCCGCCGGCAGCCACCACAATAGGGAAGTGAATCAAATATACCCAGTACGAGGCTTGCCCGAAGAGCTTGCCACTGCGTGTCGGTTTGTCCATATGCAAATGAAACAACCCGACTAACGCTACCGTCATTGCTATGCCCAACGCACCATTGGTCACTCCTGCAATGGCGCCCATAATAAAGTCACTGTCATGCTCAGCAAACCAACGGACGCGACTTGACCATACACAGATAGGCATTACGGCAAGGGCCATAATCAGTGCAGCTTTGTAGCAAGTTTGCCAGTACGTAATCACGTCTTGTCGCTGGTATAGAAACCAGCCCAACATAAAATAGCCTAGTAAAGTTAATTGCATTGACCAGTGGGTGCCACTGCCTGTTTCGAATATGTAGGAAGGAACAGTGGTGAGTGAGAACAGTATCAGCAGTAACCAAAACCCGCTTGGCCTGATAAGCGTTTTGGCCACCCATTGCGTTAACCTGTCGCTAAAATCGTAGCGGCGCAATACCAGAAGTCCAAGTAACGTAAGCCCAGTAAACAGCAATAGCGACAGCAAGAACCACAGATGATAAAGCTTACTCCAGCGAAGCCAATCACCCGCTAGAAATACCCCGAATCCAGCACTTAGCGAATCAAATTCCACCACCGCTTTAGCAAAATCGTAGGCGCCCCGTATGAGTGGCGTGAGTAAAACATAGGCTACCAACAAGGGCACTAAAATGCGGTTTAAGCGATTGTGCCATAATCCGCTCATGCCTTTCTTCTCGAACAGTAACGCCGCCGCAAAGCCAGCGGTCACAAAAAACGCTTGCATGGCGAAGGCGTATAGAAACACCGCTGCGATATCAAAGCCAATATGGGTAGTGACATCTTTAAATGAACGGGGAACAGTGACATAAGGCAACATGGGATGACCGAACATGACCACAAACATCATGCAGGTGCGGAGATGATCAATCGCGTAATATCGGCGGTCTGGCATGGGCATAATTAATGACTCAGCGATAAAATTGGGCAGCCCTAATAAAGAGCAGCCCTAATAGTTAACAAAAAATGACTGAAGAATCAGCATGCATAAGTATCAGTGTAGCATCTTTGGGTATTGAGAATTATTATCAATAAGATTACACTGAGTATCACTGTACCCACGAAGGATTTTATTCAAGTATGCTTTCACTAAAAAAACGTCTTATCGCAGCCTCGGTAACATTAGCTGCTGCACTATCTTTTACTGGTTCGGTCAGCGCTGAAGAAGTCAACGTTTACTCAGCAAGAAAAGAAGCGTTGATTAAACCTTTACTGGACAAGTTTTCTGCTGAAACGGGCATCGAAGTGAATCTGGTTACCGGTGATGCCGATGCGCTGATTAGCCGCATGAACAGTGAAGGGAAATTTAGCCCGGCAGATGTATTAATTACCACTGACGTTGGCCGCTTAGTGAGAGCAAAGCAGCAAGGGTTAACCCGTATTGTAGTTTCAGATACGCTTGAGCAGGCGATACCAGCGCAACTGCGTGACGATGAAAACCAATGGTTTTCATTAACTATGCGTGCCCGCCCGATTATGTATTCTCCAGAACGCGTTGATCCTGAGCAACTTTCTACCATGGAGGCATTAACTGATGCTGAATGGAAAGGTCGCATTTGCATTCGCTCTTCATCAAACATCTACAACCAGTCCATGGTTGCTGCCATGATCCAGCAAACCGGAGAGGAAGACACCTTAAAATGGGCCAACGGCTTGGTAAAAAACTTTGCTCGTCCGCCAAAGGGTGGCGATCGTGACCAGATAAAAGCAGTGGTTTCAGGGCAGTGCGATATTGCCATCGCTAACACGTATTACCTGGCCGGTATGCTCAACAGTGCCGATGATTCTGAGAAAAATATTGCCTCACAGGTAAAAGTGTTCTGGCCAAATCAGGATGATCGTGGCGCACATATCAACGTTTCAGGCGCTGCTTTGGCGAAACACGCTCCCAATAGCGACAACGCGGTGAAATTACTTGAGTACATGGTGAGAGAAGATGCTCAGGCGTGGTACGCCAAAACAAATCATGAATATCCTGTGCGAGATGGAGTAGAATGGAGCGAAACCTTAAAGCAATTTGGCACATTCAAAGCTGAGGAAATTCCATTACACCGCGTTGGTGAGCTTAACGCAGAAGCCGTTAAAGTAATGGATAAGGCGGGTTGGAAATAACCTTCACGCTTTTCCTTCGTTAACAGGAAATTTTTAAACCTTTGAGTCAGCAGTTTAGCCTCACAATAAAATCATACTTACGCGCCCTGCTCGATCCCTGGCAGGGCGCGCTTTTATTATTGGGAGTCCTGTTAAGTCTGCCCGTAGTCGTCATCTTCACGAGCTGGATTTACCCCCAATCCGAGCTTTGGCAGCACTTAATGACTACCGTCCTCCAGGATTATGTGGTTAATTCACTCCTTCTCGCTTGCGGCGTCGGCGTGGGCAGCTTGCTTATTGGCACCACGGTCGCGTATGTTATCAGTCGATATGATTTTACCGGCAGAAAACTATTTCGCTGGCTGACCTTATTACCCCTGGCTATGCCTGCCTACATCATCGCTTATACCTACACGGGAATTCTTGATTTTAGCGGGCCTGTACAAACTCTTCTGCGAGATACTTTCGGTTGGGGTTATGGTGATTACACTTTTCCAGACATCCGCTCATTAACGGGTGCGATAATCGTTATGTCATTGGTGCTCTACCCTTATGTTTACATGCTCGCGCGGACGGCATTCAGCGAACAACCCATAAGTCTGGTAGAAGCGAGTCAGACCATGGGGATCAGCAAATTCGGCTATTTAACTCGGGTATCTTTACCGTTAGCACGCCCCGCTCTGTTTACAGGAACCGCATTAGCTATGATGGAAGCGCTGGCAGACTATGGAACGGTGCAGTATTTTGGTGTGTCCACGTTTACCACGGGAATATTCAGAACCTGGTTCGGACTGGGTAATGGCATCGCTGCGGCACAGCTTTCTTCGTTGTTGTGTTCGTTTGTGCTCATCGTTTTATTGTTTGAAAAATGGTCGCGCAGGCATATAAAGTATTATCATCAGGGTCAAAACCACAAAGTTCAAAAGCGCAAGCAGCTATCCGGTGGATGGGCGGTTTTCGTGTTTATCCTGTGTCTGCTGCCCCCCTTGCTTGGCTTTATTGTGCCGGTGATTCAATTGCTTTATTGGACGTGGTTGACGCTGCAGCAAAATATTGATGTGCAATTTATCGAATTGATTATTAATTCGTTTGGTCTGGCGTTATCTGCGGCAATTATCGTCGTGATGCTGGCGCTGTTGTTTTCCTATACCCGGCGCATAAAAAACAGCAAAGTGATAAATTCGCTGGAACAGGCTGTGTCGTTAGGTTATGCGATCCCCGGTACGGTAATCGCTGTGGGGGTTTTAGTGCCCCTGAGCTGGGCTGATAACACGGCTAACCTTATTTCCGAAAGCTGGTTTGATACTACGGTAGGTCTTATTTTCTCAGGAACCCTGTTTGCTTTACTTCTGGCCTATAGTATTCGTTTTCTTTCCGTCGCCATACACAATGTAGAGGCGGGTCTAAGCCGTATTACGCCAGACATGGACAATGCAGCACGTTCACTGGGAGCCCCACCTAAGCGCGTACTAAAAGAAATACATATTCCGCTTTTGAAAACCAGTGTCTTAAGTGCCGCATTACTGGTGTTTGTTGATGTTTTAAAAGAGCTGCCCGCAACGCTGATTTTGCGACCCTTTAATTTTAACACCCTTGCGGTAAGAAGTTTCGAGCTGGCATCGGATGAAAGGCTTGTCGATGCGGCAACCCCAGCGCTGGCGATTGTATTGGTTGGATTACTGCCCGTGATACTTATCACTCACGCGATTGATAAAACGATAAAAGGAAAGTCCTGATAAATGCTGAGCTTGCACAACATTGATATACGATACGGAAATTTCTTAGCTGTTGATGGCGTGAGTATCGCACTGAATAATGGCGAAATCGGATGCTTGTTGGGACCGTCCGGTTGTGGCAAGACTTCAATATTAAGAGCGATAGCGGGCTTCGAGTCGATCAGCAATGGACAGATAAAATTGCGCAACGAAACCGTAAGTAAGCCTAAACACTTAATTGCCCCCGAAAAGAGACATATTTCGGTCGTTTTTCAGGACTTCGCGCTGTTCCCACATATGTCCGTGAGCGACAACATTGCGTTTGGTCTGCACAAATGGAAAAAAGCGGCTCGCATTGCGCGGGTGGACGAAGTGCTTAAACTGGTTGGCCTTCCCCACATTGCGAAACGCTTTCCCCACGAACTTTCAGGTGGCCAGCAACAACGAGTCGCCCTCGCCCGCGCGATGGCTCCTAAGCCAGATCTGATACTGATGGACGAGCCCTTTTCGAGTCTTGATGCTGAGCTTAGGGATGAACTGGCCAAAGATATCCGCAACATTTTGAAAAGCGAAAATACCAGCGCACTGGTGGTTACGCATGATCAAAATGAAGCGTTTGCCATCGCCGACATAATCGGAGTGCTTAGAGAGGGTCAGTTACACCAGTGGGACGATGCCTACGCCCTTTACCATAAGCCGGTTTCGCGGTTTGTCGCTGACTTCGTGGGCAGCGGCGTGTTTCTTAACAGCCGAATTGATCAGGATGGCAATATCGAATGCTGCTTAGGGAAGGTAAAAGTCGATCCTTCGCGTTTAAACGGGTTCAAACGCGGCCAGGAGATTGAACTGCTGATCCGCCCGGATGACATTGAATACGATGAATCCAGCCCAATTATTGCGACGGTAGTGAGGCGGTCGTTCAGAGGCGCGCAAATTATGTATGAGTTATCGTTACCTGGCTCAGCGCAGACTATTTTGTGTCTGGCACCAAGTCACAACGATCATGCGGTGGGTGAGTCGTTTGGTATTAGATTGGACCTGGCACACCTGGTTATGTTTGCGAAATCCTAGTTTCGCTGCAGTGGTGGCTACCATTGAGGTTTATTGCAAAGATTGTTTATTCATATACGACCCCACTGAATCAAGCGCTAAGCCATCTTCTATTGCCAGCAGTTCATTCAGTGAATTCATCAATGCTTAAAAATCACTGTCGGGTAGTAATGCAATCTATTCAATTTCCTGATACTTTTTATTCGACGATTGCGCGTGTGTGGCTGGCAGAAAACCCTAAAGGAATGTGAACAAGCATGTTGAAACTAGAACAAAACGCATTAACTGGTTATTTTGTGCGGCTAACACCCAAATGTCTCAATGCTATGACATTTCATTATTGATGTGTACATGTTGTCTTTTTTCTTTTCCGTGTGTTGATTATGAATTCTGCAGCCAAAAGTAAGTTAGAAACCAACGCAATCCACGTAGAGAACGTGCTGCATCGTTACAGTAAGTCGGATCCTGACAGCCAGATGTTTATCCCTGAATGGCAAGTTCAGCGAGGACAGCAGGTCTTTTTGCATGGTGAGTCAGGCTCGGGAAAAACAACCCTTTTAAATTTACTGGCGGGCGTTTTAATTCCTGATGAGGGGGCTATTACTATACTGAACAAACCCTTTTCTACGTTAAAAGCGCATAAGCGCGATAAGTTCAGAGCCGATCATATCGGCGTGGTTTTCCAGCAATTTAATCTTATTCCCTATTTGAGCGTGCTGAAGAACATTCAATTGGCAAACCATTTCTCATCCACGCATTTAGACAACGTGAACGAACTTGCGGCCGACTACGTTCAAAAACTAAAACTCCCTGCTGATATTTTTCACCAGGCAGCCAACTCGATCAGTATTGGCCAGCAGCAGCGTGTGGCTATTGCCCGAGCTCTTATCAACAAACCTGAATTGTTGCTAGTCGATGAGCCAACGTCTGCGCTTGATGAAGCAGCTAAAGACGCATTTATGAGAGTGTTAACGGAAGTGTGCCAGGAGGCGGGGACCACGTTAGTATTTGTCAGTCATGATATGCATTTGAAGCAGTTTTTCCCCGCCAGTGTGGAAATGTCCGAACTAATCGCACAGAAGGAAGGGCAGTAATGTTAGTGTCGTTGGCCTGGAACAGCCTTAAAAGCAGAAAAAAATCCGTAATTCTGACGTTTCTTTCACTACTGATCAGCATCAGCGTTTTGCTCAGTGTGGAGCATATTCGCCTGCAGGCAAAAGAAAGCTTTAACCGCACCATCTCAGACGTGGACCTTATCGTGGGTGCACCCAGCGGGCAATTAAATTTGCTGTTGTATTCGGTGTTTAGAATGGGTAGCCCTACCAACAACATTTATTTTAAAAGCTATGAAGCATTAAAAAATAACCCACAAGTAGAATGGGCGATTCCCATTTCACTGGGTGATTCCCATCGTGGATTTCGGGTAATGGGAACCAATGGCACCTACTTTACTCATTTTAAATATGGCAATAAACAAACATTAAGCTTCGCCCAGGGCGAGCCCTTTGGGCGACTTTTTCAAGCTGTAATTGGCGCCGATGTGGCTAATAAACTGGGATACAAGGTGGGTGATGAAGTCGTTATCGCTCATGGCACAGGCTCAACCAGCTTTACCCATCACGACAACACCCCTTTCACCATCAGCGGTATCTTAAAAGCCACGGGCACCCCCGTAGATAAAACGGTTCACGTAAGTTTAAAGGCCATTGAAGCGATTCATCTCCCTGCCCCACAACAGGCCAGCCTGTTAGGCGATCCGTCACTGGTAGACGAGCTGACACCTGACAGCGTAACCGCTGTTATGTTAGGTTTGAAGACAAAATTTGCCATTTTCAAACTGCAGCGAGAGGTTAACAACGACCGCTCAGACAAAATGATGGCTATTTTACCCGGCGTGGCATTAAACGAGCTATGGCAAATGATTTCCACGGTTGAAAATCTGCTTCGCGTTATCAGCGTTTTGATCTTGATTTCATCGTTATTTGGCTTGTCCACCATGCTACTGGCATCAATGCAGCAGCGCCAAAACGAGATTGCGGTTTTGCGGGTACTTGGCGCGGGTCCGCACGTGATATTTGCGTTGGTGTTAATAGAAGCGCTCATTTTGGTTGGCCTGGCAATAGTCGCGGCCACGGGTCTTGTCAGTCTCATTATTACCCTGCTCAGCGACTGGCTATCGGCGCAGTATGGATTATTCCTGTCTGCCAATCTGGTACAGGTGGAAGTAATGGTGGTGTACGCCGTGATAGTGATAGCCTCTGTGATCACATCGGCTATTCCCGCTTACGATGCGTATAAGAGTGCCTTGCACTCGACCCTGTCAGCTAAATAATACTACTTTTGCTGCTGAACTCTGTTCAGCTCAAAAGCACCCTGCAGCTCTAAACAGTTGCATATGTACATCCACCAGCGCAGGAATATCGCGCTGGTAGCCCCCTCCGATGACCGCAGCAACAGGAATGCCGTTCTTCTTACAAGTGTCCAGAACCAGCTTATCCCGGCGGTATACCCCTTCAGTAGATACGTGTAAGTGCCCCAGCTCATCATTCTCATGCACGTCCACACCGGCATCGTAGATCACAGCGTCAGGGCTGGCATTGCGCAACCCAAGTAACAGTGCTTCTTCAACTGTACTCAAATACGCTTCATCCTGAGTGCCCTTAACTAAACCAATATCAATGTCAGAGTGCTGCTTTCTGTGTGGAAAGTTTTTTTCTCCGTGTATGGAAACAGTAAATATCTGCGGGTTATTTTCAGCTAGCTTGGCAGTGCCGTCTCCCTGATGAACGTCGCAATCAAAAATCATGACTTTATCAACACCTGGGGTATCCAGCATCTGCAGTGCGGCAAGGTACAGGTCATTAATCATGCAGAAGCCTGAACCAAAATCAGCGAAGGCGTGGTGATAGCCTCCGGTCAGATTAAGTGCTACGCCGTGATCCATCGCAAGCCTGGCGGTGCGTAACGTACCTCCCACAGCTGTTCGCGTTCGACGAATAAGTTGTTCCGACCAGGGAAAGCCTATCCTTCGCATCGCTTTTTCATCCAGACTCCCACTGCATAACTGCTGAATATAGGTATTATCGAACGTGTTCTCCAACAACTCGAAATCCACAGCTTCTGGGAGGTTGAAATTACTCATATCAACACCTTCAACTAACAACGCCTCTTTAATAGCAGCATATTTCTCAATGGGAAATCGATGTCTAACGGGTAATGTTAATTGGCTATAGATGGGATGAAAAACCAATGGCAATGTCATGAGCCCACTTAGTTTTGTTCAACGTTGTTGCTAGTAAATCATATTTTTGATGCATTTGCTTACTACAAACGTTAAGCAAATCAGGGCACCGTTACTACTTATTAAGCGCTCTCTCCTTCATTATTTTCTGGTATTGGCGAACTTTGGCTTCCAGGCTTTGCTTTTCTTCTGTGCTCGACTCAGAGTGCTTGAGAACAAAATGACAGGTTCGTACCACAGAACGCCAACGGGGGTTTTGCGGTAAAGAACTGAGATTTAAATAACGCTCAAGCGCACGCGCTCTTAATCGGCCATCGTCAATGCCAACACTCCACAATTTACTCTGCTGTGCTAACTCCAATTTCCCCGAAGCGGTTTCCTCTTCCCAGATCTGGATCGCCATCAACATCAGATCGACTGTCATTACCCGCAGCGTTTGATCGTCTACTGATTTAATTTCGTGCTGTTCATGAGCAATAATCGAGTCAGACGAGTTTATTGCACTTAATGTGACCTCTTTTGGAGGATTGTCTCCAACAAATTTCAGGTTAACCGAGTCGTCAGTCTGATGTTGCCTTAACCGCTTTTGCAAACGCATGCGATAAACTACGAGTAACAAACCAACTGATAATCCAAAGGTTCCCACCACAGGCATGGTTGAATGTAAAAATGAACTGCTGCCGGTTGAACCTGGATTTGGTGTCGGTACTGAAAAAATGAAGTGACTCTTCATGCGGCTGGCGTTAAGCAAATCTTTTTGACTGAGTTGGGACTGTAACGTTTCAGAATAAAGCTTCCAGTACTTACTGGCTTCCTCAAACTCCTTATTCTGTTGCTTCAATTCTGCCATTGAACTGTAGAGCCTGCCTGTGAACGATTTATCATCATTTTCAGAAATCTGTGCCAATGATTTTTCAAACGCATTTGATGCCAGATCGTTGCGTGTCTGGTTGCGCCAGATTTGACCCTGAACAAACCAGAGTTTTGATTCAGGCTGCTTGGAGCGCACCATACTGAATACATCTTTGGCTTGATTTAGCCAGGTTTGCGCTTCAAGTGCAGTGAACTTTTCTACGAAAAGCTCGGCCAATAATAAATATACCCCCGCTTTGGCTTTGTAGGCATTAAGCGAATTAAACATTTCTGCCGCCTGTTGCAACAGTGCGCTTGCCTGCTCGGCATTGCCAGACAAGCTGAAAGTTCTGGCCAGGCTGGACAAAGTGTGAGCCGCATTAAATTTATCACCTAGCTTGTCATGTAAATCGTATGCCTGACGATATGACACAATAGCCTCGTCGTAGGCGTGCTTGTTACGATAGATATTTCCTAGATTCGCCAGCACTAGCGCCTGGCCGAATTCATTGTTATTGCTTTTGTGAATATCGTAACTTTTAAGCAGCAGACGACTGCTGGTTTCGAAATCGCCCAAGCGCTGATAAATACCTGCAATGTCGCTATACCCGTGGGCAACGAGTTCCGACTCATCATTCGTTTGCGCAATATTCAACGCCAGCGTAAATGCGTCAAATGCCTGCTCAAATTTTTGCTGATAAAAATAGGTCGCCCCTATCTGGCGATGAACGTTAATAGCCAGCTCATGGGCGTGGGGTGGAACATAACTGATAAGTGCTGTCAGAATAGATTCCGCAGAAGCATAGTCACCTGAGGCGCGATACATGATTGATAACCTTTTACTGGCAACAATATACGCAACACTGTCAGGTTCAATGTCTGTCAGATGTTGACGGCAATCAAGAATTGCCTGACTCAATCCTTCGAATGTCTGCTCCTCCTTTGAACAGGGTTCAGCCCGGGCTGATTGCGCCATTAGCAGACACAGCAAAAGAAATGGAAAAGCTCCGCGCATGATTCGCGAAGTCGTTGATGACTTCCTGCTAGCGTTAAGTTGCATCGACTATCCTTTGGATCCAGAAACGCAATTGAAAAAGTATGACGAATTTCCAGGCTTTTTATGATTCAGAATGTTTTTAGAAGACTACTTGATAATTTTTATTGGCTGAAAAACAACCTGGATAAAAATAACATATGCAATGTAAAAAAATAATTCAACATGAAAATACTAAATCCTTTTTGCAATCTTCCCCAGCTTAGCGATAACAAGCTAAAATAGTATTATATTTCATTCACTTAAACCTAAAGCATACCAGAGTACTGCCTATCAGACCACATTCTTGCCCGCTATAGCCCTTTCAAAAAATTTTGCAGTAGATCAATACTGAATCCATCAGGCGATAAGCAGCTCGCTGATCTTAGAACGTTAACAATATTCATAATATGAGGAAACTAGAATGAAAAAAGCAGACCTAAACGCTGAGATTTCAAATCAGGGCGCTATTCGTCAGGAAAAAATGCAGTTAATTGAAGATACCTTGTTGGAAAATGTTTCTGGCGCCCGTGGCGCGTTTGGAGAATTGCCCATTTGTATGTGCTGGCAATTCTGTGAGCTGGACCCACCTAAAGATTTAACTGAAAATCGATAGTTCGATTTAAACACCATCCGGGCCGGCCATTGCCGGCCTTTTTTCATTTGTAAACTCAGCTAATCCTGTTTTATCAGCGAAGAAACTATCGCAAATATTTTGCTCGCCCCGTCTACGTTAAGCTGCTTACCTTGTGGCGATTCACCCCCTTTCACTGCAATTCAAACCATCTCGTATGCTCATCAACGCGATAAGCACACTTTTTCCTTTTCCCTTTTCATCATCAACACCTTTGAACAAGACTTGCCATTGCGTCAGTCACGGTGATCTTGCACCGCGTTGTTCACGTCATTACATATCCACACATTGTCCAGACACCTCGAAAAAAAATAATAAACCCACTTACAAAAAGAAAAATCCTTAATCGCATAACTGACGCTTTCCTCACGTTTTTTTCTGATCCTTCCTGCGGGGAATTAGCGGGTACAAATTAAAATAAACATCATTAAAAACAAATTTATAGGCATTACTGTTACCCGATTCACCACCCCTTCCCATCCCCGTTAAAACCGCAAGCAATCCCTGTTTTTTCCTTTTCAATTACAGCCAGGTCAACCTTAATTGAATCACCTGGCGAGGCAATACGAAGTCGCGAATCACATCACGGGTTAGTGTGCATCAACAGGAAAATTGAACACTTAACTTAAATAAAAAATCTTACGGGAGATTTTTAAATGAACACTTTAGATAACGACAAATTTGAAATCATTGAAGAAGCGTTACTGGACAACATCAGTGGTGCCGCAGCAGAGGTAAGCTTCTGCTGGGAGTTCTGCTGGGAGATGTGCTGGTCAATGTGTTTCTCTAACTAATTCAGTCATTCGTGACTAAATACCTGTCCAGCAACGGACAACAACACTCAACAACAAGTAAAAAGTAATAGGAACAACTATGAACACTGAAAAATTTGACATCATCGAAGAGACCCTTCTGGACAACGTGGGCGGTGCAGCTGCATTGGAACGCGGCTTTTGCCTGGAGTTTTGTTTAGAACTTTGTTTCGAACTTTGTTTCGACGCTGTGTAAGTTCAAGACAATAATTATACGTCCGGCCCTCAGGGTCGGGCGCTCTTAAGGAGTTAATCATGTACAAAAAAACCACTCTGGAGCAAGTCGTCGCTTATCAAAACACCGACATCGTTGAACGTTTCATAAAAATTTACGGTGTGGAAACAGAAGAAGCAGTCAAAATCTTCAACAGTACAAAAATGTGGATGTGGTTAAGCTATCAACGCCGTCGTCTGGGGGTTAAAAGACACTTAGTCATTGATTCTCCGCTAGTGGTAATTGACGAGATGTGGCACAACTTCATCTTATTCACGCACGCCTACACCCATTTCTGCGAGCAGTTCTTCGGTTTTTATATGCACCACGCGCCAACGACTAATCAAATGATTGAAGAAAGCAAAAAGCAAAACACCGGACTCAGCGCAGACCAAATCAAGCAAAAAATGATGGATGACAAACGCTGGCAATACGAATTTGTCTACGACCAGTTAGGCAAGGAAGAATTTCTATTGTGGTACAAGCAATACCCCAAACAATACTCGCCAGAATCGTTAGCCAAATTAGCCTTGGAAAATGAACAACGAAAGTTGGCAGAACTGCACGCCAAAGTGGAAGAACGAAAAGCGCAACTCGCTGGAGCAGCCTAAACGCTCAACGACATTAGCTGGGAGGAATGATGAATAAATTAACTGACAAAGCGAAGCTGTTTCGTCGGCAGGTTATGGAAAACCAGCATCGCGATGCATTCGGTGAGGTGTTGGTCAAGCACCCCAGAGAATACGCTTACTTTGCGTGGACAATGGTATTTGTGGTAGTGCTTGTGCTCCTGCTGTTTTTTAACGCCAGCTATACCCGCTACTCGAATGTGTTCGGGGTTATTACGGCAGATAAGGGAATTGTCAAAGTAGCGGCACGGGCTGAAGGTGAAATCATCGAGCAGCATGTCGAAGAAGGCCAATACGTACAAAAAGGTGAACTACTGTATGTAATCTCCACAGCGCGGCATAGCTCAAATTCACAAAACCTGGATGCGGCAATGATGCAACAGCAAGAAGCCTTAAGAGCGTCACTGGAAAAAGACATACAGGTAGCCCGCGATGCCCACAAAATTCAGCGAGCATCATTGGACGAAAAAGCCCGAGGTAAGCAACAAGAGCTGACCCAAATAGAAGAACAGCTTGCCATTTATCAGTCACGGGTAGCCTTGTCAGAATCCAGCTATAAGCGCAACCAGGCTTTGTTTAAGGAAGGTTATATCAACCAGTCAGAGCTTGACAGAAATCAGGAAGAGCACCTTTCCCTGTTAGCAAAATACAGTGATTTAAAAGCAAAATACGGTACAACCGCTACCGCACTTTCTGAAATTAACGGCCAATTGCAACTGGCGCCAAAAGAGTTTGAGGAAAAAATCAACCGCCTGCAGCGAAATGTACTGGAGAATCAACAGCGTCTGGCAGAAATTTCTACCAATGTTGATTATCGTATTGTCTCGCCGGTAGATGGCATGATTGGTACGCGTCTATCGCATACTGGCAATCCGGTAAACCGCGGCGATGCATTGTTAACGATTATTCCCAGCGACTCTCAGTTACAGGCAGAGCTTTACGTTCCAGCACAATCAATTGGCTTTATTCAGGCGGGCCAGGACGTATCAATGCGCTACAGCGCATTTCCTTATCAGCAATTTGGCTTGCAACTGGGTACAGTGAAAAGTGTCGCAAAAGTCATTTCACTGCCTGAAGATATCGCGACAAGCGTGAGTTTAACTGGCGCTGTGTACAAGGTTATCGTCGACCTGGCCTCGCAAAGTGTTCGGGTAAAAGACCTGGACCGTGCCGTGCAGGTGGGGATGGAGCTGGAAGCCAGCATCGCATTAGAACAGCGCTCGCTGGTGGAATGGATCCTTGAGCCTCTCTACAGTCTGAAGGATAAGTAACATGACCTCTATCATTGATAAACTGAACTTTACCGGTAGCAACCGTTTACCTGTCATCCAACAATCCGAATCCGCAGAGTGTGGCCTGGCGTGCCTGGCTATGATTGCGGGGTTTTATGGCCATCATACCGACCTGAACAACCTGCGCCGAGAACATCGCTTGTCACTGAAAGGATCATCGCTGAAAGGACTAACATCATTAGCAGAAAAGCTGGGCTTTAGCTATCGACCTATCCGTTGTGAACCAGAAGGCCTGAAAAATCTGGCTGTGCCCTGTATTCTGCACTGGAACATGAACCACTTTGTGGTGCTCAAACAAGTCAAAGGCGATAGAGTCGTTATTCACGACCCGGCACTGGGTGAACGTAAAGCATCTTTGCAGGAAGTTTCCAGTCACTTTACCGGTGTCGCTCTAGAGTTATCACCTGCGAAAAACTTCAAAGCTCAGGAGGCGCCGAAGAAAGCAAAGTTCAGTAGCTTTTGGTCTGAACTGTCAGGATTGAAAAAATCGTTGCTGACAATTTTTGCCTATTCCATGCTTCTCCAGGTATTTATCCTTGCTACCCCACTGTATATGCAGATTGTAGTAGATGACGTGCTGATTTCGAACGACTATTCGCTACTCAATATTCTGGCATTAGGTTTTGCAGCAATACTGCTGTTGCAGGCGGCAGCAACCGCATTACGGTCGTTAATTATTATGCTGATTGGTAATCAATTGTCGTTGCAAATGAATGCCAATCTTGTCACCCACCTGCTGAAACTACCCATTGATTACTTTGAGAAACGCCATATAGGCGATGTAGTCTCGCGGTTTCGTTCACTTGAGGCACTGAAAAACCTGTTAACCTCCACCTTAGTCGAGAGCCTGGTTGACGGTTTAATGGTGGTAGGGCTGGTTGTCATGATGTATCTATACAGTGTCGAGTTACTCATGATTGTTACTATCGCCTCGTTAATTTATTTAGGGGTGCGCAGCGCACTGTACTTAAAGTTTAAAGACGTGACCCGTGAGCATATCGTCGCCGGCGCGACACGCGATTCAAACTTTATGGAAACCGTGCGTGGTATCCAAAGCATCAAGTTATTCTCTAAAGAAGCCGACCGTATCGGTTTATTTAACAACTTCAATGTGACTACAGCCAATAATGCAATCAAGGTCGAGCGCTTGAAAGTGGTGTTTACCTGGAGCAGTTTACTGATATTTGGCGTAGAAAATATACTGGTTATTTATCTCGGTGCGGGCATGGTGATGGATACCACGTTAACCGTAGGCATGTTACTGGCATTCATTGCCTACAAAACTCAATTTGACACCAAAATTAACAACCTGATTGACAAATTTATCGAGTTCAAAATGAGCAGCCTGCATCTCGAACGCCTGGGCGATATTGTGCTCACTGAACAAGAAGATCATTTAGGTAGCCTCGATGATCAATTACAAATTGAGGGGCATGTAGAGGTAAAAGGTGTTTCCATGCGTTACTCCGACGAAGACGATTTAGTTCTGAGTGACATCAGTTTTTCCATCGAACAGGGTGAATCGGTCGCTATCGTAGGCCCTTCCGGTTGTGGCAAAAGCACATTAATGAAGGTAATGCTTGGCTTACTCCAGCCGGAGACAGGCAAGGTTGAGTTAGACGGCCGCGATATCAGAAAAGTTGGTTTGCTTAACTACCGCTCACATGTAGCCAGTGTGATGCAGAACGACCGATTATTGTCGGGTAGCATATATGACAATATTACTTTTTTCTCTCACGATACGGATATGGAATGGGTTGAAACCTGCGCTAAAACCGCGGGGATCCATGATGACATCATCAAGCTTCCCATGGGTTATCAATCACTGATCGGCGATATGGGCAGCTCTTTATCAGGCGGGCAAATGCAGCGTTTGTTGCTGGCCAGAGCACTATATCGTAAGCCCAAAGTGTTGTTTTTAGATGAAGCCACATCCAGTTTAGACCTTCGCCTGGAGCAACATGTAAACCAGGCAATTAAAGCCATGAATATCACTCGCATCATTATTGCGCATAGGCCTCAAAGCATTATGAGCGCAGATCGGATAATCAAATTTGCTAAAGGCCGTTGTCTTGAGTTGTCAAAAGAAGAATTTGCCCAGCAACGACGACCAGAAGGAAGAGGCAAGCTGGCCATGGCCTAGTGTCGCAACGTTATTGTTTGAATAAAAGTTTGAGCTTGGCGTTTGGCAGCCACACCGTTAAACGGGTGGCTGCCCTTTTTATTAAATTGGCAATCAACTGTATTAAAGTAAAAACTGCCAGGTCGATTTGGCTCTGCTAGTGAAACGCATGGATATGGGATACCACTTTCTTGTCTAACTCCTCTATCCACGCCATTGGTATCACATCACTGACTTGTACCAGCAATTTTTCCGCAACATCACGTACTTCATCAGAGCTTCGCTGTTTGGCCGTTTTTGCCCAAAGGTAGGCTTTTGCCAGCAAATGCGCCTGATCTGAATGCGCATCTTGTGTAAGTTTCCAGTAAAGCGCAGCTACAGGTAAATAGGCTTGTTCGTAGCCCTGACTGGCGGCCACTTCATACCAATAAGCTGCTTGACGAATGTCAGTTTCAACGTCAAGCCCCATATCCAATATCCTGGCCATTTGAAATGCAGCACTGGGCTGCTTCTCCGGTGCGGCCAACGCATAGAAATGCATCGCAGATAAATAGCTTTGACTGAGGTATTGTCCATCGCGGTACCAGTTCGCTACCTGCAACGCGGCATCAATACTGCCTTTTTCAGCCGCGTCGAGGCACAGTGTCACCCCCTGCCGTAACGTCTTCTTGTCAACTTGTTGAGTCAACAACAATTTTCCCGCTTCACAACCCGCTTTATAGATCTGATTCTCGAACGCACGTAAATACCACTTTAACGCGGCATCCACTTGGTCCGGAGAATCAGTTTCATTTAAAATGCATCGGGCGGTTTCATATTGAGCAGCCGGTATATTGTTGTTAGCAGCTTTAGCATACCAATGACATGCAACTTGCGGATCCGCGACGTCACCCCAGCCATTCTGGTGAAATAAAGCCAGGTTGAACTGAGCCAGACCATTCCCTTTATCCGCCTGCAATTCAAATGCGTGCAGAGCCTTTTTGGTCTTTCCCGCTTCAAGGTAAGCCTGTGCCTGTTGTAGTGCCTGCTGCCAGTCTTCGGGTTGCGCAGACAGGCCATTAGCACTCACCAGGCACATTAATCCCACAAAAAAGCGGTAGGGTACAAAAACACTTATCATGAGCGCGGAGGAAAAATACCCTGAAGGGCAATAAGCCAGGTCATGCCCACATAAGGACTACGAACATCGAACGGTGTGCTTCCACCAGTGTTGCCTACTGTAGTTGTCGCGCTAGCGGTTGATGAGATCTGCACATCTAACACAATGGCGTCTGCTCCCATATCTACAGATGGCAAGCCTGTGTTATAAATTTCTTCACGTGGAGGACTGTCAGCCAACACACTACCTGTGGGATCGGTGGTGTTAGCCGAAGCCGCCAGCGCTCTGAGCACAGCGGAACTGCCACTGGAATCATTCGAAATAGTCACGGTGGTGCTGGCGGTATGATTGTGTGAGGGTAAATTAGACACATTTAATGTGGCTGTCTCCCGCCCCCCTTTCTGCCCGAGCTGAATATTACTTAATCCCGGCCCCTGACCAGCACCCACAGGGGTTCTGCCGCGTAAATCAGGTAATGCGAATGTGGTTCGTCCATCGCCTCCGTAGGTTGTGCCAAGAATTGAAAATAATGCTGTATTCGTGGCTATTTGCAATATCTGCCCTTCCGCTTTGGCATAGTCTCTAATTGCAAAATTGCCCGCAAATAAACACATCCCTCCTATATACGGCTGGGCGCCACATGCCAATGCCGTTGCAGAGAAGAAGCTAGTGGACACTACCGCCACTAAACTACATGCCATTGATTTTATAGAAATTTGCATAATATTATTCCTTTGCATTTAGTTTAAAATTACGGCGTTTTCCGGCCAATAAAGATAACAATCCGCCGGTAAAAAGCATCAGTATTGAAGGCTCTGGTACATCCGGTGGCGTGGTCAGGTCGACCACCCTTAACACGCTGATAAATGCTTCGGTTTGCGCGTTAAACGAGCCATTACCAAAGAATTCACCACCATCTATCTTCAGCAAGCCGCTAAAAAAGTCGGACATGCCCGCGCCCAATGTAATATCAAAGAGGAAATTCCCTGAATCGCTTAACGCCGCCCCCAGAGACGTTAGCGATTCACCATTTCTCTCATCACCAAAAAACGTATCCGAGGTGAGATCTGAAGCAAAAAATTCGTTCGAGTCACCGTCAAATAAATTGATCTCACCATCAACATAGGCGTCACTGCCATTGGCATCGACAAAATTAGCAAAGCTTACTTCAAAGAAAATTTGATAATCCGTGGTTAATGATGAGTTGGTCAAATCAAATGCAAAGTCAAATATGAAATCACCCACACTTGAATCCGCACCTCCCGATGCCGACGCATTAACTCCCACCCCATCGCCCGTCTCAGTAAGTGCACCGCCTATAGGGTTATCACCGGTAACGGTGACATTGTTTACCGAACTATCTGAGTTAGTCCCCCCTTGTATTGCTGTCATCGTCGCCATCTGGGATGCCGGGCCAGTAGTTCCGCTAGAATCAAAAGTGTCAAACATTGCTGATCCGTTTATCGCAAGTGATACCGGTATCGGAGCAGAGACAGCTGTATATGAAAAAGTCGTAAGTAGACCTATGAACTGCAAAGTGGCTACGCGTAATACCCATTGTTTCATTGTTAGTTCCTTAACGTTATTGTTTATTTTGCGAGCAGCACAAAGCATAAAACGAACCGACTGGTTATTTTTTAATCACTTCAACGAGTTGTGTTTTATTTGAATGCCAATTGTAAATTATTTGTAAAAAAATCTGACGCATTTGGTTAAACCGAATAATATCTACGGCTATGTTGTATATTAATCGAACAGCTTGAAATCAACTTGATTTCCTCTCGTAATACCGATGCTGTCTACGCTGGAGCGTGAATGAGGGGGTTGTCGAACACTTTATAAGAAGGAAGATGAGGCGTTGAAATATGTAAAAATAGTCGACAGTCTAAGGTGCAAAAGCACCCTAAACTGACTTACTTAATGAACTGTTAAAACTTTTTTCTGCGACTTGCAAGCGCTCCGGCGCCTAACAATAGCAATAAGGCTGCTGCAGGTTCTGGAACATTCGCTGCCGGTTCAAAATTAAATGTACGTGATTCCTGCCCTTCAAATTGAAGCGTGACATTGTCTGCAAATGCGACATAGTCTGCACCTGCTGAAGAGCCAACGCCTACACTGATGGCTGCAATATAGGCACTGTCAGAATAAATCCCGTCGGCCCAGTCAGCAATAGTGCGATCATAAACTTCAGTGGCACCAATACCCGTTTCCCAGCGCCAGAAATTATCCGTAAACGAAGTTTGATACCAGGTGTCGCGAAGCGTACTGCCGTAGGTTCCGTTGTACGCGCCTTCCCAAATCAATTCGCTGCGTTGTTCACCGTCGAATATGTGCAGGCGTAATGCGGGTGTGTAATCCGCGTTTAACGCTGAAATACTATCGCTGGCTATGGCCCACTCAAAACTAAAATCAGTCAGTGCTGATAACAAGCCGATGTTACTGCCTGCATCCCACGGATTCCCCAACCCGTAATAGCGCGTTCTGTCACCACGCAATTCAAGTGAACCCGCACCACTTCTGGCCATCGCAGTGGTAATTTCACTGTTCGTGTCACCGCTGCCCCACGCGGGGTCATCTGGGTTTACCGTCACTACAGCTGCCTGCGATACGCCATGTGCCGCCAATGTAATCGCGACTACCGATATAAATCCTCTGATTGTATTTTTCATCATTATTTCCCTTTCTATTTTAGTTATAGCGTCAAGTTATAAGCAAATACTAAACCAAATGCACAACCTCATGTTTCTAAAGGTTTATTTCGGTTTTTTAACTTTTTCTTTAATGGACCTGTAAAGATTGCTGACTTATACAATGAGAACAAAAAATAGATATTAGAAATACGATTCACTGGCGGGGAAGACTATTACACAGAATTTCTCGGAATGACGCCACCACACTTGATAACAATATTGATAACCATTATCATTCAGGATAATTCAAAAATGCTTTCATGTTGTAAAAATGACAAAAACACTTATTAGCCTCGCACTCTCTACCGCGCTTACCACACCAACCCTTGCCACCGAGCAAACCGGCGAAGTAATTACAGTCACGGCAGCCCGCACCAGTGTTCCACAAAGTGCTATCCCCGCCACTGTTTCCGTTATCACGGGCGATGAGATTCGCGCTCAATTGAACGTTGCGCAATCGTTATCAGATATCCTTGGCAATATGATCCCTGCTTTTTCACCTTCGCGACAGAAATTAACCAGTGCGGGTGAAACATTGCGTGGGCGTGAACCCCTTTATCTCATTGATGGTGTACCTCAATCCAATCCACTGCGTAATGGCTCGCGTGCTGCCTACACTATTGACCCGTTTATGATTGAGCGCGTTGAGGTTATCCACGGCGCCAGCGCTATTCAGGGAATGGGGGCAAGCGGGGGGATTATCAATATCATCACTAAGTCGGCTGAAAATGGCCCAACACATGAAATTAACGCAGGCATCACGTCGTCAACGGAAGCATTTTCCGACGGTCTGACCTATCAGACAGGTTACCTTTACCGCCATAATGCGGGTAAATGGCAAGCATTATTGGGTTTCCAATTAAAAGAGACAGGTATGTATGTTGACGGCGAAGGGCAGTTAATCGGACTTGACGGCGCTCAAGGCGATACAATGGACTCAACCAGCACCGATCTATTTGCGAAGTTCGCGTATACAGCTGACGAAAAGCAATCGCTTGAGTTTATGATCAACCGGTTTGAAATGGCCGGAAACGGTGATTTTAACTCAGTGGGTGGCAATCGTGAAATAGGCGAGCCTACAATTTCAGGTGAAGGAAAGGTTGAAGGGAAAAGCCCGGAAAATGAAGTCATAACGTCTTCGCTTACCTATCGCAATAATGACTTGATGTCCGGTAAGCTAAACTGGCAACTTTTCCTGCAGGATTTTTCAGCACTGTACGGTGGCGGTCGTTATGCAACTTTTCAGGATGCCGCATTAGGCGAAGATTTGTTTGACCAGTCGCGAAATGATTCACAAAAATATGGTTCGCGCATCACGCTGAACTGGCAAAACGTAGGCCAGGCACCTCTGGATATTACTGCTGGTCTTGATTATTTGAATGACACCACCTTTCAGGAACTCGCACAGACTGGACGCAAGTGGGTTCCGGATACTGAGTTTATCAATTGGGCGCCGTATCTACAGGCACGGTATCAGGTTGGTGATTTAAGTCTGAGTGCCGGTGCTCGCTATGAGTACGGAAAGTTAAAAGTCGATGACTTTACCACCCTGGCCTCCAATGGCAATACCTTTGTCGCAGGCGGACAACCTTCCTTTAATGAGTTGCTGCATAACCTTGGTGTCGTGTACCAGATTACCCCTCAGCTCAGAGCCTATGCAAGCTTCTCAGAAGGTTTCAGTATGCCTGATGTTGGTCGCGTGCTTAGGGGAATTAACCAACCTGATTTGAGCGTATCCAGCTTTTTAGACTTGCAACCTGTGATAGCAGACAATAAAGAGGTTGGCTTAGATTATACCTTTGAAGCATTGTCGTTCGGCTTAAGCTACTTTACCTCTGACTCAGATCTGGGTGCACGATTGCAAGCAGACGATGATGGTATTTTTTCCGTAATGCGTGAACGAACTGAAATTGACGGTTTTGAAGCAAATGCCAGCTACATGCTCTCTGCGCAAACGCGTTTCACAGCGAGCTATGCCGACACCGATGGCGAGTACGACAGTGACGGCGATCAACGGGTTGATCAAACCCTGTCCGGTCGCAATATCGCCCCTCGCCGCTTGAACATATCCTGGCATCAGAGCTGGACTGACGCTCTTTATACACAAGTGCAATTTAGCAAGCTGTTTAGTCGAGATGCTGGTGAAGAGAGTGACATCAACGACTTCAATGGCTACCACACGGTTAACGCATCAGCGACGTATGAAACGATGCAAGCTGGTACCTTCACCCTCGGTTTAGAGAACCTTTTCAATGAATATTACTTCACTTATTATGCGCAAACCGTGGGTGGAGACACTCGCAACTTCACTGGCAGAGGAAGGACTGCGACGTTAAGTTGGCAGTACGGATGGTAAGCCATTGCCAAAAATCATTGCACGACTAAATCAAAGTTTCCACACCTGGCTCGGCTTATTGCTGAGCCTTTGGATGCTGTTGATGGCAATTACAGGTACCACACTGTATTTCAAATCTGAGTTACTACAATGGCTTTACCCGGCGCTTCACCAAGATGCTCCGCTAGCGCAGCGTGAAGTGGCGTCTATTTTGGACTCGTTGATATTGAAGCAGGTAGATGCCTATGCATATATGCCAACGGATGACGCCCCCTGGTTAGAAATTGTCGATTCAGAAAAAACGCACTGGTACTACACGCACCAGGGCATGGTGTTAGAGCGACCGCTTAACAGCGATTACATCAGCTTGTTTGTTTCGCTACATCACGATCTGATGCTCGGAGAAACCGGCAAAAATTTGTTAGGTATTCTGGGGCTGGCAAGTCTATTACTTGTGGTGACCGGCGTTATCAGATGGTGGCCACGACACCGTATCTCGGCTCGATTATTCAAAATTCACTGGTTCAGTTTACGCAGCCGCAAAGGCTTGCAGACATTAGGCGAGTTACACAAAGTCAGTGCGGTATTGTTGTTTGTTCCCATTGTATTGGTACTCACAACCGGCACTGCGATGATTTACTCGTCGCCCGTAAAGTCGCTTTTGGTTGCGCTTTTGCCCCAACAGGGTAATCAGCCTACCGTGTCAGCAACCCACATCTCCTATGATAACTGGCAAGACAAGTTCACCGCGGCCAGTGAATTGTTAGATGGCGCCTCACCACGTCTAGTTTACCTTTCCGCCAACAAATTACGATTGAAGCATGATACAGAGTGGCACCCTAACGGTCGAAACTACGTTAGCTTTTCCTCTGCGGGCAAAATCACTGCGGCCGAAAACGTAAGCGAAACCTCATTGGGCAATCAACTTTCTCACACGATTTATCCATTGCACGTAGCTGCGGTGGGCGGAACGGCTTTCTTATTTTTAGCAACGCTGACAGGACTCACGTTAATACTGATACCTGTTACAGGAATAATGTATTGGTGTAAACGACGTCAATATCAGGTCAAAAGATAGCAGCGTCGCAAACCTTGATACCTGGATGGTTGCTACTATTTGAATTTAACAAAAGCCAGCTACTTAACTTTAATCAACCCAAGTAAAAAGCAAATACCTCCCCCAACCATGCCAGCCCAGGCCTCCCAAGGCGTTTCGCCATCAAGTGCCCGCGAAAACTGTGAGCTGGCAGAGTCATAGATATCGTACCCCCACCAGGCCAGAGCTACCCCGACGACGATTAGAATTATTCCAATTACTTTATTCATTTAATTTAAAATCCTTGTTTACTGATTTAAAACAATATCGGCAAGCTCGTCCAATGAAGATACACTGAACGACGCTTCTGCACTTAACGGATACTGACACTTACCCTCGCGCTCTACAAAAACGGTGCGCATGCCTGCGTTGGCAGCGCCAGCTACATCCCAGCCGTGCGCAGCCACCATCATGCAATTCTCGACTGCGACGCCTATTTTGTCACAGGCCCAGTGATAAACGTCAGCATGGGGTTTGTATCTGCCCGCATCCTCAACGCTAAGCACATCATTGAAGTAATTGATAATCCCTGCGTATTCCAATTGCGTCCTTAACCCCTTGGTTGGTGAGTTGGACAAAGCAATAAGTTTAATACCAGACTGGCTAAGTGTCTTTAATGCTTTTGCTGCATCATCATACGCAGGCAGCGTTGTCATAGCGTCTTTGATCACGTGCAGAGCATGCTCGAATGACAGTGATATTCCTTTACCGTACGCCACCATTTGCGCGGTAGCCGCTCCAATTTCAGAAAAGTTATGCTTGCCACCAATAGATGATTCAACCAGCGAATGGTGAAGCAACATCGAAAACCATAATTCAACCAGGGACTCCTGCCCATTGAACAGGCTGGCAAGGGCTGGTTTCGCGCTGGATAAATCCAGCAACGTTTCGTTGACGTCAAAAATCAGAGCGGCAGGCTTCATTATAAAAAAACTTTAATGTGAATGTGATGATTAATAATTATCGAAGATTGTTTTAGATCACGTCAATTCTTGCAACGCAGATGGCTGGCGAGGTACAGCTGAGCTTATGAGGTGAGAAGAGTATACATGAAGCACTTATTCACTTGGCCCTCTTACACCCTAACCTTCTCTTTATGCGATTTAAAAACGACAGTTGAAAACCATAAGCAGGCTCACACGTAGTGATTAGCTGTTGTAAATTCTAGCCACAGAGAAGGAAAATTATGTCTGCTTCCCCCCTATTTCAAACGTTAAAATGGGCAAACAATATCCTGACGAACCGAATGGTCATGGCGCCCATGACACGCGGAAGAGCCGGTAAAAACCGTATTCCAAATAAAGTTATGGGCGACTACTACGCACAGCGTGCTGACGCAGGTCTCATCATCACCGAAGCGACAACAATTTCCGAAGAGGCAAACGGTTGGGTCGATTCTCCCGGAATCTATACAAATCAAATGGTTGAAGGGTGGCAGTCGATAACCCAACGTGTGCATGACGCCGGTGGCAAAATCGTATTACAGCTTTGGCATACTGGACGCGCCTCGCACAGTGATTTTCATAATGGGAAAGCGCCTTTCTCTGCCTCCGAAGTAAAATTAGAAGGTGACCAAATTCATACCCCTGAAGGCAAAAAGGACTATGAAGTCCCGCGCGCAATGCAGATTGAAGATATTAAAAGAACAGTCCAGGACTTTAAACGCGCAGCTGCTAATGCACTGGATGCCGGTTTTGACGGCGTTGAGATCCACGCGGCAAACGGTTACCTGTTAAATCAATTTTTAGACGGCAGAAGTAACCAGCGTGATGATGATTATGGCGGCAGTCTTGCCAATAGATATCGGTTTCTTGATGAAGTTACCCGCGCCGTCTTAGAAATCTGGCCTGCTGAAAAAGTGGGTGTTAGATTATCACCCAATGGCTCGTTTAATGATATGGGATGTGACGACTACCGCGAGATATTCACCTACACCATACAACAACTTGCCGCTCACAAACTCGGCTATCTTCACGTTATGGATGGGTTAGGCTTTGGTTTTCATGAACGTGGTGAGCCTATGACACTGGCGGAAGTCAGAAAATTATTCAGCGGTGTGATAATCGGCAACGTTGGCTACACCAAAGAAAAAGCCGAGAAAAGAATCAGTGATGGCGATGCCGACTGCATTGCATTTGGCCGCCCTTATATTACCAATCCTGATTTGGTGGATAGATATAAAAACGACTGGCCTCTGAATGACTTTGACGATATGTCGCAATGGTACGGGGGTGGCGCTGAGGGTTACAGCGACTATGAGACATTTGAGGAAGAGACTGGTAAAGATCAAGTGAGAAAGATCGCGCCCTAGTGTTATCAGTCGATAATCAAGCGTATCGCTCCCACAAAAGTGGGAGCTTTAAAATGAATACGGTGCTTAGTCGGTTCATTTTTGTACCGGGCGCCTGATTTGTCGATTGGTAGATGATTCAATTTTTGCACACCTATATTACATAAGTTTAATTTAGCCAGGCGTTGTGCAGCATGTTCTGGCATTTGTGAATGCAACAGGGAATGGAAAAACGATCTGGTATACCAGTGACTCTTATTCAATGACGAACTGGTTAAAAAAGTCAAAACGAGTTTAAAAAATAAACACTATTCAACGGCGCAATATTCGCTGTCCCTTTACTTGCGACTCCACCTTCAAAGCGGGATGACGGGCTCTTGAGCAATGTCACAAATATAACGACAACTTAATAAACGCTATTGCAAAAGCCAGACCCGAATGTTAATTTCATCACAATTAACCTTGAGTCGAAAAGGACTTTGGTGTTCGATGCTCCTCGATAGTAAATCAAGTTCGAGCTCGCCATCAGCGGCGGAAGAGAGACTTTCAAAAATACCAACGATGGTAAGTGAAATCTCTCGTAAAATTTCTGATTTCAGACGTCGATATCGTGCTCTTGTTGATAACGCAGAAGTTTTCTTTTGCCATTATCTGGAAGAGTATCAATCACTTGAATCACTGAAAAGTAAGATCAACAAATTTCAGGATCAGGTCGATCGTATCGTCAAATATCAAAAGGAAACAGGAAGGTACCCGTTAATTAAGGGTCAACCTTCAACGCAACGCTATTTATCCAGAATTACTGCTAAACAAGGTATGTATGAAGATGAGTATCGGGTATTGGAAGGTCAGCTCAATTCAGCACGAAACCAGCGATACGAGACACTCGACCACCTAACGGATGAGATTCTGGATCTATTAGACGGTCACCAGATTTTTAGCCAGTTTCTGGGCACAATTGCGTTATCTACCCCTTCACCTGAAGATAAAGTTCGTCATATCAGAAACGAGAAATACAAGCCTATTTACATTACTGCATTGACGATTGCCTTGTTTGAAGAGGTGCGTTACCGCGGTTCGTTTACTTCCGACTTTCTCAACGAGCGTCTCAAACAAGTTTTCACCTCAGAGGCTAAAATGAGTCTGATGGCCACCAAGGGTGAGACAGTTACCAGTACCAATATGTTTCGCAACCCCATGTCTGCCGAGACAAAATTAGCGTACCGCGAGAAAATTTTGAAACCGCTGGCAAAGGCCGCATTGTTGCAATCTATAGGCATGCACAGCCCTCCCGCTAAAGCACTGCTTGGAAAAGATCGCTACCGTGTATTGGATCAACTTGAGCGCAAAAAGCTGATCGCCATTGTTGAAAAGAAAACGACTGATTTTCTCAAGCTTGGTATTGGTATACCGGTGATTCGTTATGAGTCCCGCGAACATAAAGAAAGTTTTGAGAGAGAAGAGCAAAGTCAGTTAGATTTCATGCTAAAAACCCTGTCAGCATTGAAAGAGTCCAATAGCGAACTGGGCGACTTGCTGCGCATTCCCATGACCTACGCATCGTTTCTGCTCTCGACCAAAAAAGAATTCGATTACAAGGAAATTTATCGCGCTTACGGTGTATTAGAAGAAGGCATGCATCGAAAAACCTATAGACCTGAGTATGTTCAATATTTTCTCGAAATGGTTGGTCGCTTTCCGCTTGGTAGCGGCATTTATTTTGTTCAGGAAGATTCAGGTGAAATCGAACGCGCCATCGTTTCGTCCTTATACCCACAACATGTGGATGAACCCATTTGCAAACAAATTACGCGCAGGCAAATTCAGTTTCTGTGTCAGAAAGAAATTATTGTTACCAGACAGACTAATTTCTATTTTGAAAAAACCAGGAACGAGAGCCATTACGACAAAGACTATTTAAAAGCTCGATATAAAGACGAGTTTACCTGGAATGCTGCAGAGTTGTGGGAGTTTCAGATCCCAGCGATTGAGTTCTGGAAAAGAGATGGCTCGCGTAAGCGAAATGGGACCTTTAATCCTGATTCATATTGATCTATGTTGTAAGTAGAGATAGTGCAACAGTTTTTTCACAGCAAAAGTCACGTTTATGTGACAATGTTGAGTAGTGAATAGTGTGCTAACGAGTTAGTACGCCTAACCTACCTGTTACCTGTAACGTTGCATTTTCGCGGGTGACTAACATCCATTAAAAGGCTCATTGTAATAACTAGTCAGATAAAAGGTGATAATACGGCGTTTGAGTTGGTGCTATGCCTGACTAAAACACGACGGTATCGACCGCCAAGAAACTTCATCAGGACGGGTTTAAACTGTCTGCCGTGATTGCGTCTCTTAACAAGGAAAATGGTGAAAGTATTAAATAGCCCTGAGCAAATTGAAAATCATCGAAAGCGACTTTTGATCATTACTTTCGCAGTATTAGGGTCTGTTTTTCTTAGCTCGTTCGGAATACTGTCATTGCTTGGCGATCACTTCTACCTTGGCGTGGTGTTGCTGTTTTTTTTGGTCACGGTCATTGCCATTGCCGTAAAAGCTAAAAATATCGAACACGTTCAGCGTATCTCTATTTTTCTCTCCACTATTTTGTTTTCTCTTGCTATTTATCTTCTGGTCAACGGCGGTAATCAAGGTACTGGCGCGTATTGGACTTATCCTATCGTCATGCTGATGATTTTGCTGGTTGGTCCTAAGGTAGGCCTGGCTTTCACGCTTGCCTATTCAGTCCTCAGCGCAGTGCTTATATTCGGCAATTTTGAGTTTGTCTATAACTACCCCGAGGTACATAAAGTTCGCATTAGCGCAGCCACAGTTTCATTGCTTGTCCTAATCATTGCCAGTGAGTGGATCCGTTTCAGCTCATACAGCGCTATTTCAGCAATTTCTAAAGCGCATCAGAATCTGGCTAACACCGATGCGTTAACCAAAGTACTCAATCGCCACGGACTACAACACGCACTTCCACGTAAAGCATTTAAACAAAACACCGTTATAGCATTGATTGACGCTGACAGCTTTAAATCACTAAACGACAATTATGGCCATGACTTTGGTGATCAGGTATTAATAACGCTTGCCAACATTATTCGCCAAAATGTCAAAGGTGCTGACCTGATTGCTCGATGGGGGGGAGAAGAATTTCTGTTAATTTTATTCGATACCCATTTGCACGATGCAGAAGCGCTAGTGGAAAAAATTAAATATAAATTTTCTTCTTTCACTTTCATTCATAAAGGTGAAAAAATTAATTGCACTTTCAGCGCGGGAATGAGTAATTTTGAGAGCGCAGAAGAATTTGAACAATCTTTGAAAAAGGCTGATGAAAGGCTGTATAAAGCTAAAGAAGCAGGTCGTAATATTGTACTGGCAACGTGAAAGTCTCATTACATTCATCACAAAGGCTCAACGAATTCGAAAAAGTACTCAATCCATTTCCATGATCTGCGTTTCAAATCCGTGAACATCGTTGAAGAATTGACGTCGGTCAATGCTCGTCACATGACGAAGCGCATCGACCTGACGACAATTATTTAGACATTAAGGTTAAACTACACATTACATTGACTTAGCGCCTGAACACACTATTCCATCAGGTCGCTGCGCAGCGCCCAGATATTGTAGGTAATCTCCTCAAAATGACTTACCCAGCTTTCCATCAGTTTTTGCGCGTCGCTTTCGCTACCCAGATGCGTTGACAACACCTGCATAAACTGAGGTTCCGGTGGCGCCATTGCTTCCCAATTTTCATAAGGCACTGCCAACATTAATTCACCCCGCCCACTGATTCCTTCAGAGAACGCCCAGTGAAACGGCCATTCCTGCGCTTTAGCAGCCTCTACCATGGTTTTCATATCTTTCTCAATGGCACCACGGTGACCTAACTTGGGTACGTAGCTGGTCACACCCACATACCGATATTCAACCTCCGGTCCCCAATTACTGTTTTCGTGATCCTCAACAGAAATATAATGATGGTAGTGATCAACCAGGTCTCCCGCTGTTTCTTCCCAATGCTGGTTTATTCCCTCTTTCATCGTCCAGTCACGATACGTGTCCATATCTTTCCAGGTGAAACCATTTGCCCGCACAGCAATTCGATCCAGCTTGTGGCCCAATACCGGCGAATAAAAATGCCATTCCCTGGAATCCTGTTTTGAACGCCTGAACTTTACGTGTTCACGCATCGCCGCCTCCAGCTCCTGCATTTTGCCTGCTTTCGGTACCATCACCCACATTTCGGCGAGCATTTCCTGCTTCGCCCCTTTTGACCCATGCTGATCAGCCATAACATGCAGTGTCATCACACTTAGCCACAACCCACCCAAGGTTACCAATACACCTTTTATTATCTTGTTCATTGTTCATCCTCATTTGTTGTTCACAAACAAACGAGCCCCCCAACGTTGGCCTGTCAACGAATGAAAGCCAACGAGAACTCACAACTTTTAGTGAGTCATAAGCTTAGTCGACATACATATATATACATATGCTTATGAACAATTTTTCTAATGCGAGATTGCATATAGAAAAATTGAATTAAAAAAAGTTAATGTGAACCTGAATTCATCCTACAAGACTATGTTGGCGTCGATTTCTGACCTTCCTTCATGTAACTTTCTCAAAATTGGTTGGATAAGGAATCAGATCAGCTGGCTAAGGGGAGCATTACACTTGTGCTTGTTGTGGCACTAGGTCACTGCTCTTTTCTGTTGAAAACGCGATTGCAGAAAAGATTGTTCCTGCATTATTGAACAAAGCACCTCAATAGCTTGCTGAATGTTTGCAAAACTCAAGTAGAGTGGTGCGAAGCCAAAACGAATGATATCGGGTGCACGAAAATCTGGCACTACGCCTTTGGTAATTAATGCCTGACATATCGCATAGGCCTGAGGATGAGAAAAAGAAAGCTGGCTCCCCCTGCATTGGCTGTCCATAGGGGAAATTAACTGCAACTCACTTAGCTCAGCATGTTGGTCCTTCAGTGCTAAGAACACTTCAGTCATCGTGATGGATTTGTCGCGCAGTTGATGCATGTCAACGTCGGCAAAGACATCCAAGGCAGCATCCAGCGCTGCCAGCGCTAGAATGGAGGGGGTGCCAGTTAAAAACTGTTTTATTCCGAGTGCGGGCTGATAATCTTCAGTAAATGCAAAAGGATTAGCGTGTCCCATCCAGCCACTTAAGGGTTGCTGAACAGCGCTATGGTGCTTTTCTGCTGCATAAATGAAGGCCGGTGCACCAGGGCCACCATTCAGGTATTTATAACCACAGCCTACCGCAAAATCGACTTTGCAGAGGTCAAGCGTGAGAGGTACTGCGCCTGCGCTGTGCGCCAGATCCCAAATTACCAGAATACCTTTTTCATGAGCTAACCTGGTGAGCCGTTGCATATCATGGATGTGGCCGCTGCGAAAATTCACATGGGTCAATAACAATACCGCCACATCTTCGGTAAATTCCTGCTCCAGTTGTTCGCTGGCTACACTGCGTAATTCACAGCGCTGTTCACCCAACAGGGTTTGCACCCCCTGCACCATGTACAAATCAGTAGGAAAGTTGCCTTGTTCTGAAAGTACCCTCACCCGTCCGGGTTGCATCGATAATGCCGTTGTCAGTAGCTTGAACAGGTTCACTGAAATCGAATCACACACAATAACCTGGCCGCTTTTAGCGCCAAGTAAAGGAGCAATTTTTTCTCCGGTAAGCTGCGGCAAATTAATCCAATCGTGCAGATTCCACCCGCCGATTAGATCTTGCCCCCACTGCTGACGTACAACTTCCTGCACGCGCTCAGAACTTCTCCGGGTCAGGGCCCCCAGGGAGTTTCCGTCCAGATAAATCATATTTTCAGGAAGTACAAAGGCGTTTCGCTTGTGAGCTAACGGATCGTTATCGTCCAACTGCTGTACGGTATTTTGCATGGGTACTATTGGCTCATTCATTATTTTGGAACCATTATCACTCAGCACTGACGTAACTGAATTACTCGATTGAACCGGATACTAGCATGGGCGCTGCTTAACAGCAGGTTACTTATCTTAAATAGTTTACCAACGATATCATTTCGAGGCGTTGGAAACTTTTCTCTGCTCACATTCAACAAAACAGCAATCATTCAGCTTTGCCTGCTGAATCAGCTTTCCTGCCGTTAATCAGATAACTCAACCCTACCGAAATCTCATTTTCCTTCTAAAATTATCGGTAGAGTTGCCAGCATTTGCTACAAACCTTTCCCAGCCCTGGCACCAAAGTTTATTCATTCAGGTCAAGTGATTACAGTGTGCTTGTTTTGCAGATGGACCATAATCAGTTTAATGATATGCGCATTGATCGACATTAAGGTAGCTCAAACGAAAGAGGAAAAGTGCTATGCCTACGATGTCAACGCTAACCCTCTCCACAGTAATACTGCTGTGGTCCCTACCCTATGCTGTTTATTCGCAAGACCTTGTTGGTAATGCTGCAGCGCAAAACGAAAGATCAGGCCAGATGGTTGTAAGTGTAACCGACGCAGTAACCCAGAGAGCGCTGTCGAATGTTATGCTCACTGTTACCTCGCGCGCGGGTGCGACCTACACCCTTATCACCAGCGAAGATGGGAAGGCGCGCTTTGAGGATATTCCTGCCGGTCTGTATTCCGTGGTGGGTCGCTTGGAGGGGTACAATAATGTGGTCAGTGACGCGGTGCGGGTAGCCCGCAGCAAAGCAACCGCGCTGACACTCGAATTACCACGGACTAAAGATGAGATGGAAGTCATCACGGTTACCGCAACGCAAAGTTCAGTCAATGACGGTCAGTCAGTTGCATCGCGCTATATGGATCGTGAAATGCTACGCAGTGCCGTAGGGGGTGGCAGTGATGTTATGCGAGCACTGGATGGATTACCCGGGCTGGCTTCTACCGGTGATTTTGCCAGTTTTTCTGTTCGTGGCCGAGGACCCAGAGACAACCTGATTTATATCGATAATATGCCGTTCGATAAAATTGTGCATTTCGATGCCTCACTGGGTGAAACCGAGGATGTGGATGGCGGTGGTCGCTTTTCTATTTTTGCGCCCAATCTGATTCGGGGTGTTGAGTTTTCGCCGGGCGGATGGGGGGCCGGTTACGGCGGTAAAGCAGGCTCATTACTAAAACTGGACGTGGCGGCGGGCGGCCCTACGCCATCAGCCAGTTTACGCATTGATTTGGCGGGTTACGAGGTAGGCTATGAAGGCCCGAGCGGGGTGCAAAAAGACACCACGCTTTTATTTAATGCCAGACAATTAGATTTTGGCGAATTGTTCGAAACGATTGATGAATTAGATATTGGTGATCCTGAATTAAGTGATGTTATTTTAAAATCAGTAACTAACATTAACGCAAACAATGCGCTTGAAATACTGTTACTGCATTCCACCGAAGAGTATACCCGAACTGCGGAAAACGTATTTTATTCAGAAAACTTCGAAGACACCGAACTCGCTTTCAACGAACAAGACAGCTCATTGCTGGGGGTCACCTGGAAAACCTTTTTCGCTGACGACAGTTCATTAGCGACTAATGTGTACTACCGGGTTAGCGATAAATTCAGTTCGCAGGGCGAAGCGTTCCCAGATTTGGTACCCGAAGGAGCGCCTTTCCAGGATTACCCGGTGCGTGAAGACATTCTTACCCTCGACGAAGAGGAAACGGAGTTAGGGTTACGCGTCGATTTCACTAATTACAACGCAATTGGGCAGTTTAAAGCAGGTGCTGAAATAAGGCGCTTCGATTTGCAATTTATCACACGCCTGGAAGACGACTGGATCCAGTATACGTATGATCAGGACGATTTCAGACCTGACCCGGAACAAAAATATATTGTTTTGCAACCGGCGTTCATCAACTCTGATTACGACGAAAATGCCACCTCTTATGGTGTCTATGCAGAACAGGAATATCGCGTCGACAATTGGCAGTATAATCTGGGTTTAAGATACGACCGCGACGACCTGTCAGACGAATCGCTGTTTTCGCCACGCCTGAATGTGTCCTATGGCGCTTCCTCAACTGCCAGATATACCCTGTCTAGCGGCGTATTTTATCAGTCACCCAGTTTTATTGACCGTGCAGCGGACCCTGGCAATCGTGATTTAGAGAACGAACAAATCTACCATCTTTCTGTCGGAGGCAACTGGCGTTTATATGACCACTATAATCTTCTGGTTGAAGCCTATTATCAGTCATTGGATAACCTGGTAACAGACGATAACCGCACTGATGGCTTACTTACCAATGATGGAGAGGGAGACTCATTTGGTGTCGATGTGGTAGTAGACAGAAAATTCAGTGACAGCTGGACCGGGCAATTTACCTACTCCTACAACGATGCCACCAGAAATGATAACGATGGCGAAGGCGATTATGATGCCGATAACAACCGACAACATGTGGTCACTGTGGCGCTTAACTGGGAAATTAATGAACGTTGGAAGATTGGCGCGCGCTGGAAGTACTTTACCGGCGTGCCAGAAGACGCTTTTATCATTCATGGCAATGTGCTGGGTGACGGCAATCCGCTGAGGTTCTCGCAGGAGTACGTGAGCAACAACACCGAGCGCACCGATGATTTTCAACAGCTTAATGTGCGTGCCGACTATTTCCGAACGTTTGGTCCTGTGAGCGTCATAGCCTTTATCGATATCGTTAATGTGTTGGCCGCTTCTACCAGCGGTGAAGATGAATTTAATCCGTTAACGGGCCAGCTGGTCGCCGACGAAGAAGAAGCTATACCCTGGCTTGGGCTTAAATTTGAGACAAGCTGGTAAAAACAGGTTTAGCCACTTTTTGCTAATTTCATGAAACATAGAAAATCTTTAAGTGCTTCATTGAAAATAAATCGGAATGCTAATCAGCTACTCATGAGTTAACACAAGATCAGACAGAGGTTGGCACTGACACAGCAAGATGATGCCTGATCGATGTTTATCGCCACTCAGCGCTGCTGAATGTGGATTTAACAGTGTGCATTCCCCTGCTATCAGTCTGGCCCGACAACTACCACAATGCCCCTGTTCACAGGCATAATTCCAGACAATGTTGTGTTGTTTCGCGATCTCCAGCACTGTTTGATTTGCTGCCACCCTGATTTCCTGACGAGCATATTTACCAATGACTTCGACGTTAAACGCATGCCCCCGCGGCTCAGTATGTGGAATCGAAAACTGTTCAGACGTGATGTCCGCCTCTGCTATTTCATATTTTCGTAACCTCTTGTAAATAAAATCAAACAGGGGCCGCGGACCACAGATAAAAAACCGTTGATAGCCACGATAAACCAGTGACGTAATCAGCCGCTGAGTGTAGCAAAGCTTTTCCTTTGTGCTATCAAACCCGTTGCTATACACAAAGGTTACTCCGAATTTTTCCTTATGCTGTTCGGCTAATGCTAGCAACGCGTTTTTAAACATGGTGTGGGTAGGTTTTTTACTGAAATAGACCAAATGAATTGTGACATCACTACCATGTTGCAGACAGCGTTTTATCATAGAAATAATAGGTGTTATGCCGCTTCCACCAGCGAAAAATACCATGCACGAGGGCGCGCTTTTTTTATATATCGATAATCCAAATTGACCAAAAGGCCCGCCTACCTTTAGTTTGTCGCCCATCTTTAACTGCGTGTGCAAGTAGGTTGAGAAGACACCGTTGGTACAGCGTTTCACCGCTATTTCCAGATAGCTACTGCATTCGTCTATTGATGCATTACAAAGCGAGTAACATCGTGAAACTGAAATGTGATTCAAGACTTTGCTTAATACAATGTACTGACCTGCGTAAAAGCGCAGAGTTTTGTTGCCGGGCAATACCAGTGTAATTTTCACTGCATCAGGCGTGATTGCTTCAATACGGGCAACCGTCATTATCATGTAAGCGGGTATTGGCTCGCCCTGTTCAACTTTCAATACCGTTTCATGCGCTTTAGATAATTTCATCAAAGACGTGATTGGTGCATCCTGCGCACGTAACTCTGCCGCAACGTTACGGTAAACTTGTTGATACCTGTACCAGGGCACACGCGGGTACAGATGATGGATCAAATGGTAGTTTTGGCCCATTAACAGTACGTTGAGCCATACGCTGGGAAATATGCTGCTGTTCTGGTACTTATCCAGCGCAGTGTGAGGATAATGAGGCAGATAATCGAAAAACAGGGTCAGCACAAACACAGCTATCAGGTTAGGAACAATTAACAGCGCCACTATTTCAAGCAGAAATCCCATATATAGCAGACAGCCAAGCAGTGAAAACACCAGCAAAAAATACAGAACCGTGGTCGGATAGGTAGCCCTTATAACCGGCTCATGCCGCAGCTTCAAAAACATAAAGGTAAGGTATTGAAACGGAATGTAAAAACAATTCAGAGCCACCTGATACCAGCGCTTACCAAAATGAAAATGGTCTGGATCCTGTTCGGGGTCGTTGGTAAACGCGTGATGCCGATCGTGCAATAATTTAAACGCCGGAAAAGGTACCAACAGTAAAGGAATGCCCGCTATCCAGCCAATGGCTGTTTCACACCATTTGGATGAAGACGCTGCGTGAATGATATTTCCGTGCCCTGCATCGTGAACCAAGGTAAAACCAATATAAGCTAATACTGTGCAGATGACAGCTGCAAAGGTAAGAGGGATGAGCGCGTGAGCAACGGCAAATAGCACACTCGCATATCCTATTATGAAGGCGCAGAATAAAGCTAAGGTACCCCACGCAATAGCAGGTACGGATTGCTGCCACCTTTCCTCAAATATCGGTTGGGTTTCAGATGCATGCAGTGCCATTACCTTTCTCGTTTCAATCAGTCGATGTACACGCATTACCGTATTACAAAATCTTCATCGCACCACTTTCATTTAAAGACAATTTTATTATCATTAAATGACAGACAGCTGTGATGAATTAAAAGAGGATATGCAGAAAGTTATTCATAATTCCTATGTATTAATGGCGCTGCATTTGAACCTGGCACCACCAGCTAAACTTATACAGCATAGCCGTTTTACTCTGGATGAATTAAAACAGTTAGAATGGCTGCCGGTAGCTGATGGGGTTCAGTTAATCCATAATCTACAACGGTTTACCCTTAACCCGGATACGGCGTTTCTATTTGGCCGTCATTTGGGCGCGACGAGCCACGGCGCGGTAGGTTACGCAACCCTTAGTGCACCTACTGTAGGTGAGGCAATCAATACTTTCGTAAAGTGGTTTCACATTCGATGCGACACTTATCATGCTAATATTGCCCATCAAGAGAACTTTGTGGAGGTTGTCATTACCGATACCACCTGTGACGAGGGGTTCGCGGGCTTTTTCTTTCGCGCTCTGGTCACTGCCTTGCAATCGCTGATGCAGCAGTTACTGGGGCACATTCCCTCACGCCAGATTGTGACCTATCTTAAACATGCACAGACAGAACAAGACAGAAATATTCAGGACTATCTGACTGGCAATCTTATTTTTAACGCCAGCGAGCATAAATTACTGATTAGCCATGAAATATGGCAGTGCAAATCGCCATTGTTTGACCACGTTTCTTTCGAAGCCAACCTCAAACAATGCAGTTATTTGAAGTCGCTCAAAATGGCTGACTTTAAAGATCAGGTAAGTAGTTACATCCGCCAACAACTTGAGTTCGCGCAAGCAGGCAACATCGAACACGCCACCCTGACGCTTACGCGGCTAAGTCAGCATTTAAATTTGCACGAACGCACCGTCATTCGGCGATTAAGGCAGCAAGACACATCTTTCAGGCAGTTAATTGAACAACAGCGTCAACGCTTAGCCGTCGAACTGCTGCTACAAGCCCATTACCAGATTTATGAAATCGCTGAAATTCTGGGTTACAACGAGAGTGCCAATTTCTGTCGCGCATTCACGCGCTGGTATGGTTGCAGCCCATCGGTGTACAGACGGAAAAAAGACAAAACAAGCTTTGCCGAGACATAAACTGTCAGCGTTCTTTACACCTCTAAAATTCTCGATTTTCAACCGCTTGATATTTATGCATAAAAACTAAGGCCGAAATATTGCTTAATTTTTATGCAGTTCGTAAAAAACCGAATTTATTATGTCGTTACCTTCGGTTTGCACCCTGTGCGGTATAACCCCCGCCCGGGCGCTACCTTTTAAACGAAAAATGAGGTTGTTATGAAAATAAAAGTACTACTTCACTCACTCTTAGTATGTGCGGTGGCAACATTTGCTCATGTTGCCAATGCAGATATTATATTCACGGGCACGTTAAGCGGCGATCAGGAAGTCCCCGGAGTTGAAACGACTGCATCAGGAAGTGCGATGGGCGAATTAACGGGCACCACGGGTTCGTACGTCTTTACCTACGAAATAAACTATTCAGACTTAAGCTCACCGATAATTGATATTCTCGGTGGTGGCCATTTCCACAATGCACCAGCTGGCGCAAATGGCGGTGTGGTGCATCTGTTTGATACGGCAGATTTTGCCTTTTTAGGTACCACCGATGGTACGATTTCTGGTGACTGGCGATTTGATGACGCATCCAACCCGCTAACGGATGCGCTTGCCAATGAATTGATGGCAGGAAATATCTATATTAACTTGCACACTGAAAACTTCAATCCGGGAGAGTTACGCGGGCAACTGGTTGCGGTATCGGAACCCGCCGCCTTACTTTTGATTGGCAGTGGTTTATTGTTTGCCATGCGCAGAAAGAAAAACTAGGTAAACCGCTCAGCGCACGCAGTTTGTGCGCTGAATAATTTTTGTTGCGTGCTGTTATTGCGCAATAACTTTAGCGCACGACCTGATACCGCTAACATGGGGTATTCAGCATAATTAATGCAGGTAGACCAGTAGCGCAAACACCGTAATACCGGATGCAAAAGGCAAGAACCGGCTTTTACGCTCTTCAGGTAACTCCTCCTTAAGTACATTTAAAATGATGCTGCCTGCTAAAAAGGCAAACAACCCGTGGATAATATTTTCATTCAGCGCTAAGTAGCGCCCCAATAACCATCCCACTACGATAGCGGCGGAAAGGATCCAACGGCCATAAACCCGGTAAACTTCCTTATGGTGTTGACGTAAGCCATAATCGTTAACCAAAAAATGCAGGGACATGGCAATGGCATAAAATAATAATCCCATTTCAGCGTCATCCTGTCGATGAACGAGTAGATAAGCGATTAGGGCGTTATATAGCGCAAAGGAAAGCAGATGAAGCCAGAATGCATAGCGAACGGTTTTTGACTGTGCAGCGTCCTGCTTTTCTCTCCCCCCTTTTATCAAGCGTTCCAGACCGTAAAATACGCTTAAACCAATCAGGGCAATAAAATAAGTTTGATGCTCAAGGCTGAGCCACGTACTGTCTTTGCTGGCAAACGTTGATTGTATCTCTGCCATTTCAGGAAACAGATGAATGAAAATATAAGCAACTGACACACCGCCGGCAAAAGATAACCAACGACTACGAGGGATCGCGTCAAGAAATCGCAACTTCCCTGCGAAAAGGTGAATCAAACAGAAGAGTAATACGGTGACTAACTGCATAGTAAACATAGCTGAGCCTATCGTGTTTATTGACCAGATACCCCACCACGGGCAATCAGTTCTTGATCTGACATTAAAACCAATCCCATACGTGCAAATGCCTGTTTCGGTCTTATTTAATACCCGCTAGCGGTCAAAGACTGAGAACAAACAGCCGTAACCTAGGCCATTTGATTTCGCTTTCTTTTTACCTTGCAATGCACCACACTTATTACAGAAAGGCTTTACTTAACCAGCTAAATCAATCGATTAGTCAACCATATTGTCACCAATTTCGTAGAGAGAAGCTATAATTAATCAATCGCTTTCTTCGCACCACGCACAAGTGCAACGTGCAATCGCTAAACCTAAGCAACAGAGGTAGTAATGACCGACGCAAAAACCACAGGCAGATGCCCTGTCTCACATGGTGGTAATACAAGTACTGGCAACCACCCAACCAAGTGGTGGCCAGAGTCGCTGAACCTGGACATTCTGCGCCAGCACGGCGCACCTACCAATCCGATGTCGCCCGATTACAATCATAAAGAAGCCGTTAAATCGCTAAACTTTCAGGGTGTGTGGGATGATGTGAAAGCCTTATTGACCGACAGCCAACCCTGGTGGCCCGCCGACTGGGGACACTATGGTGGTTTGATGATCAGATTATCCTGGCACGCAGCCGGCAGTTATCGCCTGGCCGATGGGCGCGGCGGTGCAGGCACTGGCAATATCCGTTTTGAGCCCTTAAATTCCTGGCCTGACAACGCCAGTCTCGATAAGGCATGTCGCCTGTTATGGCCGATTAAGAAGAAGTACGGTAACGCACTAAGTTGGGCTGATCTGACAGCGTTAGCTGGCACCGTGGCTTATGAATCAATGGGCTTAAAAGTGTTCGGTTTTGGGTTTGGTCGTGAAGACGTTTATGCGCCTGAGATAGATATTAACTGGGGCGGAGACAGCGAAATTCTGGGTGAGACCGATGGACGCGTAGCAGATCTCAATGATGCTAACACTATGGATGAAGGTGTTGCCGCATCACACTTAGGCTTGATTTACGTCAATCCTGAAGGCGTGAACGGAAACCCGGACCCGGCTCTAACCGCCAAATATGTGCGTACCACCTTTGCCCGTATGGCCATGAATGACGAAGAAACCGCCGCTTTAACCGTAGGTGGCCACACTGTGGGTAAAGCACACGGTGCCATGGCGGCGGATAACATCGGCAAAGAGCCTTCCATTGGTCGCATGGAGGACGCCGGGCTGGGCTGGCACAACCCGGACGCAAAAGGCAAAGCCAATCAGCACTTTACCTCTGGTATTGAAGGTGCCTGGACGTCCAATCCAACGCAGTGGGATGATGGCTACTTAAAGCTGTTATTTGAATACGAATGGGAATTGAAAAAATCGCCTGCGGGCGCCTGGCAGTGGGAACCGGTCGATATTAAAGAGGAACATAAGGTGCCTGATGCCAGCGACCCTGACATCAAACACAACCCTATCATGACCGACGCTGACATGGCCATGAAGGTTGACCCAATTTACAACAAAATCTGTCAGAAGTTTAAAGACGACCACGAGTATTTTTCTGAAGTGTTTGCCCGCGCATGGTTTAAATTAACCCACAGAGACATGGGTCCGAAGGATAACTATATCGGGCCGTTTGTACCGCAGGAAGATTTGATCTGGCAGGATCCTATTCCCGCAGGCAATAGCGACTATGACATCGCGGCCGCCAAAAAGGACATCAAAAATTGCGGCTTATCTTTAGCTGATATGGTTGCCACCGCGTGGGACAGCGCCCGAACTTATCGGGGCTCTGACAAGCGCGGCGGCGCGAACGGTGCTCGCATTCGTCTGGCTCCGCAAAAGGATTGGCAGGGTAATGAGCCCGAGCGTCTGGCCAAAGTACTCTCCAAGCTGGAACCGATTGCGAAAAAACACAATGCATCGGTAGCAGACATTATCGTGCTGGCCGGCAACGTGGGTATCGAGCAAGCTATTGAAAAAGCTGGTAAGAGCGTGAAGGTGCCCTTCACCCCAGGCCGCGGCGATGCGACTGATGAGATGACAGATGCAGAGTCATTCGACGTACTGGAGCCCAAATCTGATGGCTTTAGAAACTGGCATCACAGCGATCGCCAGAGCAAACCGGAAATATTGATGCTCGACAGAGCCCAGCTCTTAGGGCTTACCATTGCTGAAATGGTGGTATTAGTAGGTGGTCTCAGAGTGCTGGGCACCACCTATGGAGGCAGCAAACTGGGGGTTTTCACTGATAACGAAGGGGTACTTTCCACCGATTTCTTTGAAAATCTCACCGACATGGGATTAAGCTGGCACGCTATGGAAGATGGCTCCTATGAACTCAGAGAGCGAGATTCAGGCTCGATTAAGTACTTTGCCACCAGCGCCGATTTGGTGTTTGGTTCGAATGCCGCATTGCGTACTTATGTAGAGCACTATGCTCAGGATGACAACAAAGACAAGTTCATTAACGACTTTGTGGCCGCCTGGTGCAAAGTAATGGATGCCGACCGCTTCGATGTGAAGTAGGTGAATTGTTGCCAGCTGAGCCACATTGGCTGACAACTTTTTTAATTGCCAAGGCGAACTAGCGATAGTTCGCCTTTGTGTGCTTTCCGATTAGTCTGGTGGCCTTGCAGGGATATCACCAAGCAAATTATTCCTTACACAGCCTGTTTAAATTTGCACGATCGACACTGAGAAAGGAATATTGATGTAAAATGTCGAATGGAAAAAAACACAGTTTGTTGTACATTTATTAATCTGGACTAATTAATAAACCAAGGAATAGGAAAATAGTATGACTGTCGCAATGCATGCCACCGCAGAAAAACCCACAGACACGTCACTGCTAGGATGTGTTCGCGTTACGATCACCGATTCAAATCACACTCTTGACTCAAAGTCGGTAAACGCTAGAGATGTCGCAGAACAATTTGCAGAGCTGTTCAATGAGCAGCTAGTAAACAACTTATTAGATGCTAACTTAAACATAGATGGCACTTCAATTTCATGGGAGATTGAATCTCTTGAAGACGGGAGCCTTAAGGTTTTTTACTTTATTACGGCCATACTTGGTAATACGGCTGCAGTAATAACAATTGCCGATTACATTGAAGAGCTTAGAGATGACGAAAAGACGATTACAACACCGGACAACCGCTACGAGTGTAAAATTGATGTCGCTGAGGGTTTTGATAACGTCTACCAAGTAAAGTTTGGCGACACGCTTTTCTCCGTTGCATCGCAATACAGTAACGAGTTTTCGCTAACTCAAAGGATGGTCATGGTAGTCCTATATCACGTCAATTGTCACGCTTTTGGTGAAAACCCTGATGATTTAAAAGCTGGAGCTATACTAATGATTCCTAGTGATGACGGTTTCAAACGACTGTACGCAGAGTTTAAGAATAAAACGCCGCTTTGACCATTCACTAATCAGCTATTGGTCTTTGATTACACTTTTGTTGAAGGTTCATTTACTTCGATGCGAATTTCAAAGACCGAATTATGTTCGGCTCCGACCAGTTTATCTGGCCAGACACCATCAAACTCTCATTTGAGATTCTGGTAAATGCCCCGTTTCTACCCTGTCAGCAAACGCATAAAATTTCTACGCCAATGCCGCCCTATCCTTACAACTTAACACGCAGGAAATAGCTCGCCACCACAAGAAATCTGTGCCCTCTACTGACTAACAAAATTCAAAAATCAACGATACCTCACGCTTTCAAGTACTACCGGAATTGTCGGAAACCAACATGACGTTATTTGTAAGTAATGATTTATTACATTAATTCTCCCTGTTGAAACATCGTCGACATCAATTGATGATAGGTTTTACCGATTGCGTTAGAACAAAGGATGTATAAACCAATGCGGATTAAAATACTTCTCAGTTTTTCAATGATACTCATGCTCAGCGGATGCAGCTTCCTCAATCAAATTCGAATGCGCTTCGCCAATGATGACTTAACCGCACAATGGCGGGTTAAGGAAGAACAGATAGCCCTGCCTACCCGATACATCAGTAACAAACCTCATGTCTATGTTGATATAAACGGCGAGGAGGACTTTTTATTTCTCATTGATAGCGGTGCCTCTATTAGCTACCTGATGGACAGTGCCAAAGTGGCTGAAATGAATTTAGACAGAGGCTTTGATCTGCTTGCCGCAGGATGGGGTGATGGGAAGGACTCAATAGCCTACCAGGTCACCGTGAAGCAGCTTAACCTTTCCGGTGTGAGCTTTGAAAACGTCAGCATGGCGTACCTGCCCGTTGCCAAATCGCCCTACTTTGCGCGGGCGGATGAAGTGGTGATTGATGGCGTGCTAGGGCACGATATTTTAAAACATTTTGTCTGGCAGTTTGATGAGAGACTAAATCGAATAAAAATCAGCCGCACGCCGTTTCAAGCGGGACCAGAAGATGTTACTGTTGAATTCGACATCTCCATGAGCAAGCTGTCGATTCCAGTAAAAATTGATTTAGGCAACGAACGAGTCATTCAACATGACGTACTTATCGACACTGGAAGTAGGCATTACTTTAAGCTTAACCAGACATATCTTGATGAAGAATCTATCGCACTTAATTTGCCGTCAGTGGAAGCGGCTGATTTTGGTTTAAGCGGAAGAGCCATTCATCGACGAGTAACCCTGCCCGGCTTAAAAGTTGGCAGCGTGAACATGCCAAACATCAAAACCAACCTGATTGAAACCGACGACGCGGATGACTTCTGGGTGATTGGTAGCGCCGCGCTAAATCAATATATCAGTACGTTGGATTACACCCAGAACAAACTATTTCTTACGCCCTATCCAGACCATCATTTTAACAGTCAGTATAATCTTATAGGGTTAGAGCTCAGGAAAATTACTTCGGGCGAATTTGTCGTACGCTATGTAATGCCTGACATGGCAACCTCTGATTTCGATTTTAAAGTCGGCGATCTCATCACCAGATTGAGCGGTAAACCATCCAGCGAAATCACAGAAGATGAATGGCTAATGCTGAGTGATCAGCCTGGGGAATATGAAATCTGCCGGGTTCGAGAGCCTACTGTTAACCAACAATGCTTTTTAGTGGCAAGCAAACACGTTGAGGGATATTCAAACCAAAAACTTTGACGGCGAATGCGGTTCATCCGCCCTGACATTGGCGTCTGCGCACTCAGGCAAAATCTTTACATCTATGAATATTAACTAAAAGTTAATTATTTTTCAGGATGTGCTAGATTTAATTAATCTAAAAAAAGAAAGGGATGTCTTATGTTCCGTATTTGCTTACTCATTGCCATCGCTATCGGTTTTATTACCGGCTTATCACCGCAAGCCAGTGCCGCTGTCCAAACACAAACTGAAGCCGCGCAAACGCTAACCTCTGCCGATGAGAAACTGACTCAGTTTTTAGAGAGCCATTGGCAAAGTTTCCTTCAGGATTACCCCGAGTATGCATCGTATCTGGGTATGGCCAACAAGGAGCAAAGCAGGCGTTGGACAGACAATAGTTTAAAGGCTATTGAGCAGCGCTATCAGTCAGATCTGGCATTACGAAAAAAAATGCAGGATATCGATCGAGCGGCATTGAGCGCAGCACAAAAGGTCAACTACGATCTGTTTAAATGGCAGCTCGACAAGTCCATTGAAGAACATGAGTTTAAAACCTACCTGATTCCCATCACCCAGCTCAGCGGGGTCCATACGCTCAACGACTTTGCTAACATTGTTCCATTAAATAGCGTCGAAGATTATCGCAATTGGCTGGTTCGACTGGAGCGTTTGCCAACCCTAATTGCGCAAACCCGAAAGCTGATGGAAAAAGGCATGAGCGAGGGTATCATGCCTGCCGCCGCAACCATGCAAAGGGTCGCTCCGCAGCTTGATGCACTGATTGTGGAAGATGCGAAAAAAAGCGTTTTTTATACGCCCTTTGCCAAACTTCCCGACCATTTTAGTGACGCTGATAAACAAGACTTACAAACCCAGGCCGTTACCATCATAGACAAACAACTGACCCCTGCCTACCGGGATTTAAAAACTTTTTTTACTGAGCAGTATTTGCCAGGCAGTAAAGAGGAGCACGGCGTCTGGGCGCGAGCAAAAGGGAAGCAGTATTATGAATATTTGGTGCGCTATTACACTACCACCGACATGACGCCCGATGCTATTCATCAATTAGGATTGGAAGAAGTTGCCCGGAACAGGGCTGAAATGGATAAGGTGATTGCCGAGGTGGGCTTTGAAGGCACTTTTGAAGAATTTCTAACGTTTCTGCGAACCGATCCGCAATTTTACTATGAATCTCCCGAGGCGCTATTCGAAGGGTATCTGGCGGTCAGTAAACGTCTTGACCCCGAGCTGACCAAACTGTTTGGTAAATTGCCACGAGCTCCTTATGGATTAAAGCCCATTCCGGATAATACAGCGCCACAGGCACCCACCGCCTACTACAGCGGCCCCTCAGCCGATGGCCTGCGGCCTGGATGGTATTACGTTAATTTACATCAGCCAGAAACCCGCCCCAAGTACGAAATGGAAGTGCTTAGCGTGCACGAAGCGGTTCCTGGCCATCACCTGCAAATAGCGTTGCAAATGGAATTGGGTGAACTCCCCATGTTTCGCCGTTTCTTAGGGTTCACCGTTTTTACCGAAGGTTGGGGGCTTTACAGTGAGCGTTTAGGCTATGACATGAACCTGTATACCGACCCCTACTCTCGCTTTGGCCAATTGACTTATGACATGTGGCGCTCAATTCGTCTGGTGGTCGACACGGGTATTCATTACAAAGGGTGGACCCGACAGGAAGCCATTGATTACTTCAAAGCCAATGCGGCTAAATCAGAAGAAGATATAACCAATGAAGTTGACCGTTATATCGCCATGCCGGGCCAGGCCCTGGCCTATAAAATTGGTCAGTTAAAAATGTTGGAATTGCGCGAAAAAGCTACTTCGCAACTTGGCGACAAATTCGATATCCGTGCGTTTCACGATACTATGTTAGGCTCGGGTTCAGTCCCCCTGAACGTACTCGAATCCAATATTAATGAATGGATCGCGGAATTCGAGAACGAATAACAAAGTTAAACGCTAGCCTCATCAGCTAGCTTTTTCCACGCACACCATCGTTACCCGTCAATGCGATCTAGCGCCTGCTACTGATTCGTTTCAATTCGAAAAGCTCACAACGGGCCCATTTTGCGTAGTGTAAATAAGCAACATGAACGTAGCGCTGTCGGTAGCTTAATTTGAACACTTAATTATCAGCCCCGCCTGCAGGAGTAGCATGCGCTCAATTGCATGAACTTATCTGGTAAGGATGAAAATGCCAAACACCACGCGTCAATGGATACATCGCTTCGAAAAGCGTCTGGACAAACTTAAGCATCGCTATAAAAAGTGGCGTGGCTATTCCCCTGTCATTGTACAACCCTATATGACCTATGGTACTGCGGATGAACTATGGATTGCTGGCAGGCTATTGGAAGCCAAGGGGGTGCAGGGAGGGCTTGATGCCAGTAAGTGGAAAAATCTGGTTCATATGGTGCGCCGCTATCGGAGCGACGAAGTGCCCTTCACGGAGATCGAGTTAATTTTAGGCGATGACGTGCGTACGGTTACCACGGGCGCTGACGGCTATTTTCACTATCAGTGGGACGCCCCTGACAAAGAAAACGTGCGGCAACCCTGGACCAGACTTACGCTAAAAGCGGCGGACCCGGAACTTGCAAAAGCTGAACAGCAAAGTACGGCGGAAGTCTCTGTGCCTGCTGCAAGCGCCGAATTTGCGGTCATCAGCGATGTGGACGACACTATCATGCGTACAGGAGCCACTCACTTCCTTCGGCACGCTAAGACCGTACTGCTCAATAACGCCCATAGCCGGGAGTTGTTTCCCGGCACCTCAGCATTTTATAACGCACTTCACCAAGGTGCTTCTGGCAGCGCAGGCAACCCGTTCTTTTATGTCTCCAGCAGCCCTTGGAATATTCACGACATCATTACCCGGTTTATTGAAATTAATGACCTGCCAAAAGGGCCGGTGCTGCTTAAAGACTTTGGCCTGGAAGAAGACCGCTGGTTTAAAAGCGGCCATGAGGATTATAAGAAAGACCGAATCGAAACCATCCTTAAAACCTACCCTCAACTAAAACTCGTGTTAATTGGCGACTCAGGACAACAGGATGTCTATGCCTATCTGGAAGTGGTCAAAGCCCAACCAGATAAAATTCTGGCGGTCTATATTCGTGACTTAAATTCCGCTGCTCGTTCAAAAGAAATGAATACTGCCGCCGATAAATTTGCTGACTATAACGTGCCCTTCATGTTCATAAAAGATGCCGCAGAAGCGGCGAATCATGCAGTGACACTCAATCTGATAACCGAATTAGCGGCCGGAGATGTTAAACGCATCGCTGAGAAGTAAAAAGAATAAACAAGATAGGCGGATACCGCTCTAAAATACCGCTGCTACGCGCTTAAACGAAGACTCACCGGCTATAGGATTTTTATTATTCGGCGACACGCTGCACCACAAAAACAACACATTGATTAAACCAAGTAGTTCCTGGATGCGTCTAATCCAGGTAAAGAGACAAAAACGAAAAAAAGGGATGATTGTTATGGTTCGTGCCGTGACCGCGATGTTATTGGTATCATGTGGCCTTTTAATGTTCACAGGTGATGCATTCTCCGCTTCCTCAAATACAAGTGATCCTGCACAGGAACTAAAACAAATGCTTCCTGTCTTGCTGAATGAAGCTGGGATACCCGGCATATCACTGGCTTATATTGATGTTGATGCCACCCCCCAAATATTGAGCCTCACCCAGGGCGTTACGAATATCAACGGCAACCTCTCAGTGAAACCTGATACAGTTTTCCAGGCCGCGTCATTGAGTAAACCAGTGCTGGCCTATCTGGTACTTAAGATGGTTGAGCAGAATAAATTGACGTTGGACACGCGGCTGCACACGCTTTACGTCGACTCACGAATGACCGAAAAAGCATACCGCGAACAGCTTACACCTCGTATAATTTTATCGCATCAATCAGGACTTCCCAATTGGGGCGACGACAAACTTACCTTTAACCATGAACCCGGAATCACCTTCGAATACTCTGGTGAAGGTTACGTTTATCTTCAAAAGGTGTTAGAGAAAATAAGCGGCATGTCATATGAGGCGTTGGTCGACAAAGAAGTATTCCAACCATTGAACATGATCAATAGTCGATTTACCTGGAACGAAGACACTTCGTTTGATTTAGCCACAGGACACGATCAGGCCGATTGACTTCAACCGAGCAGTATTCCTGAAGCTAACGCGGCCGCAAGTTTGCATACTACAGCTTCGGACTACGCCAAATTCCTTCTGGCCTGGTTGCAGCCCAAAGACATTTCACAATCCAGCGTTGACTCCGCATTCACTTCCTATGTCATTTTACCCGGCAAAAACGCACAAGCTGATGTTTCTGATCAACTGGGATGGGGCTTGGGTTGGGGGCTGTTCAAAACTGATGACAAAAACGTTGCATGGCATTGGGGTGACAATGGCATTTTCAGAGCTTTTGTTGCCATCGATCTTTCTCACCAAACCGCCATAGTGTATTTTGCGAACAGTCAAAATGGATTGGCCATTGCTAAAAAGATATCACATGCCGCCATTGGTGAAACTACGCCTATTTTTGACTGGCTCGGCTATGGACAATCTGATTCTGAAGCCTGGCAACATATGCGACAAGGTTATCTTGCAGAATCTACAGGTAATTACGTAGCAGCAATTAAACACTTTGAAAATGTGATTGCAGTATACCCAGAAAATCAGAGGCTGGTTAAACGAATTGGCTGGCTAGAAACGCTACAAAACGCCGGGCAATCTCAAATAATTCTTACTGCAACCGAACGCCTGTCAATGGTTGGACAATATGGCGTACGAAACATTTCCCTGAGCGGCTCACAGCTTATTTACCAGCGAGAGAAAGGAACCACCTACCCAATAACGCCAATTACCAAATCGTTATTTCAGGTGGGAGATATATACGAATTTCGACTGGAAGCGGTCAAAGATGAAGAAAGAAACGTGGTTAAATTGATTGGCCATTATATCGATGGAAATAAAGACGAGTCATTACGCAGTAATGGGTGAGTTCAGCGTTTCTCTTCAAATTAAATCCATCATGTACGAAAGATGAAATCTCCGCCTAGCGCCAGCGTTCAGAAATAAACTAAACGCTGACACTAATCTGTGCTTCGCTTTACCGCTCTACATATTGAGCAACTTTGTCGGTAATGTGCCAGCTTCCGTCATGGTTGATCAAATTCAGGTAATCCACATACCCCTTTTTACCCTCTTCACCCCACATGAACTCCACCGTGGCGTTAGCAGCATTGCCTGTCACTTTCACATCAGTAATTTCAATCGTAGCGTCCCATTCATTACCACTATCTACCAGTTCAGCAAACGCATCGCGGGTGTAGTTTTTATAGCTACCTTCTTCGTTAAAATACTGAATTGAGGCCGACTCCAAAAATGCCATTTTAATATGTTCACCCGACCCGGTTTTAACTGCAGTGATATAGCTGTTCACCGCGTCTTGTGGTGAACCGAAATCATGCGCCAGAACATTTGCTGACAGCAACAAACTCATTACTACCATCACTACTTTAAATCGACGACTTAACATATTGTGTTCCTTATTGTTATTTGAACATTTAAAGAAGCCTAACGGCGAAGTACTTTTTATGCAATTTGATGTTTATTTCAGATGAGGCGGCCTAGTAGAGGGCAAAAGGGAGACTACCCCTTTTCGGTCAGCGCCACCCACCAATAATCGTACCCATCACCGTTAGCAGCGCGATCATATAGCCGGCGTCAATGAGGTACAGGCGCAGGGGCTTCATTGCGAACAGGTAGTTGATACCAAAGGTTGTTGCGATGAACGCAAGACCGACCAGGATCCCGACGTTAAAACCTGAGGCGAAATCCGGAGCAGGGTGCAGCTGCAAAACCATTCCCATGCCGAAAGCTGCCACTAAATTCAGTACAAATGCGCCACCGTAAACTTTGCCGGGGTGGCCTTGCTGGATATCTTCATCGGTCAGGTTAGAAAGCCTCTGCCATGCTTTGCCAAACAAAGGCCCATACCAGATTGCTCCAAGTGCGAATGCTGACAGTGCTGAGACAATCACCGCCCACCAGTTTAATTGAGCTAGCAACATTATTATTTTCCTTTTTTGCTAATGGTCAACCTAGACCATAGCAAAGAAATAGGTACATGTACGAGAAAAAGGAGCAAAGGGGTTCGACTTCATTTTCAATGTCTACTTTAACAATCAACTCTTTAAATCGAGGTTCTTAAAAATTTCTGCCACACAATCTTTGTCTCGTTAAGACTGTGCTGGAGGAACACTTGCTGAACAGTCATTCTCCATACGTCGGAATTACTAGGTGTGTGTCTGTCCTATTTTTCAAGTAGATAGGTCAGATTAAGCCGAGACAAAGTCAGTTCAGATTTGAGATCTGAGCTGAACATACAAACACGGCTTCGCCTGTTGGTTATGCGGTTTCCTGATAATTATTTTTACCGAGGGCTTTTGCTTTGTACATTGCATTATCCGCCGCGCTTATCATTTCATCAACGCTTTGAAATCCGGAACAGCTATGTGCGATTCCTATACTCACCCCAATTGAAACTTCGCAGCCTTTAATCATCAATGGTCTGGCAAATTCGTTAATGACCCTATTGGCTATTTCGAAAGCCAGTTCATTTGCCGACATTTCGTTCAACAGGATAATGAACTCGTCTCCCCCTATCCTGCCAATCTTATCGTTCTCGCGGACTATTGAGTTTAGCTTTTTGGCAACGACTTGTAATAAGCAATCACCCACCTGATGACCATAGCTGTCGTTAACCTGTTTAAAGCCGTCAAGGTCGACGAACATCACAGAGAAACCTCGACGCTTTCGACTTTCGGTATTATCCAGCTCTTTTTCAATCAGAGAGTAAATAGCGGTGCGATTCGGTAGCCCTGTCAGTTCATCATGATTCGCGGCAAACTCTAAGGCTGTTCGCTGCTGTCTTTCCTGTTCGGCGAAGTCTCTCCTCCTTATCGCCGTGGAAACATGCTGGGAGACGAACGTAAGTAGTTGAACGTCTGCTTCTGAATACATAAAGCCTTTAATATAGCTCTGTACAACAATGACTCCGATTAAATTTTCGGATTGGAAAAGAGGCACACCTAACCAGGACTCGGAAATCCCCACACGCCTTTTTGTAACGCCTTGCGTACAAAGTTTTTCCATATCGCTGCGAGACAACAACATAGTTTCCTTTGAGCGAATGACCAATTCCGTAAAACCATCGCTTACTTTTCTCGACGGGTGCGCTGTTGCCCTTTCGTCGCCATATTGACTGTCTCTATAAAAGACAAAGTCTATATTTCTTCCAGACGAATCTAATTTGCAGATATAAAAATTTGTGACGTCTATTAATTCGCCGACGATATCGCGTAATTTTTTATAAAAGTCGTTTATTTCTACAGAAACGTCGTTAGTGAGTTCCGATATCCGATAAACAGCATTGAGCAGTTTTTCAGAGTGTTCTTTTTCCCTTAGCTCTGCTTCAAGTATTTTTATTTGGCCGCGCAATGCTCTCTCTAATTGACCACCGTTAAAGTGCTGAATCCCTCGATCATAGCTGCTGTTCGCTATCTCTAATGTTCTCCACACTTGTTCATCCGTCCATGAGCCTTCTAACGTGAAGAGAGTCGCACCCGATTCATTGACTATGGTGCAAATTTCTTTTTCAGGCGTAACCTTTCTTTTTATTCTGCATTGATTCTTTAAATTTAAAAACACCAACTACCCTGCTTAAAAATCTCTTATTCTTTCCACCCATTAAAATACAACATTTGCTTGCCAGAGACATCTGGATCTATTTTAAAAAACCGACTTTTTACAAAAGGCCTAGGTAAGCCGACAGCATACGATACGTGAGAACGCCTTTTTGGGTGTGATCTATTCCCCAAATTTAAAACCATAACAATGATAAAATTTACAAAACTTGAACGCCCGTTCTTTGCCTTTTGATGACTGTCAATGCTTGCTATAGGGCAGCTCCGTACGTATAGCGGGTCTTTTCAATTAAATCTCAGTTTAATGTCAAATCAATAGCACAAAAGCCAGCAGCTTCATACTGCAACACGCGTTATTTGATGGAGTAAACAGTCCGCTCCCACTCAGGTAGCATCAATGCGATCTAACATTTTTCTTCAACGTAACCAACAAGGTTAATAAATTAAAGAGGCATTTATGGAAGATTTCTTCGGAACTAATATCGATTTATCGGATTTAACCGAAAAAGCAATATCATTGGTGATGACTTATACCCCCAAATTGTTATTGGCCATTATTACATTGGTGGTGGGTCTCTGGTTAGTGAGTCGTTTTGTGAGTTTATTAGACCACCGACTTGGAAGAAAGGACCCCACTTTAAATAAGTTTCTATGCGGACTTATTAGTGTTGTCTTAAAATTGATGTTGTTGATTTCTGTCGCTTCTATGATCGGTATTGAAACAACCTCGTTTATCGCCGTAGTTGGTGCAGCTGGTTTGGCCATAGGTCTAGCGTTACAAGGCAGCCTGGCGAATTTTGCTGGCGGCGTGCTAATACTGATTTTTAAACCATTCAAAGTGGGTGACACCATTGAAGCAGAAGGTCACTTAGGTTCCGTGGAAGAGATACAAATTCTTTATACCATAATTAATACCTTCGACAATAAGCGTATTGTCATCCCCAACGGTAGTCTGTCTAATGCCACGTTGACTAACGTCAGCGTATACGATAAGCGCCGCTGCGACATGACGTTTGGTATAGGCTATGATGACGATATCGATAAAGCAAAGGAGGTGTTACAGCGCCTGTTTGAAGAGGATGAGCGATCATTGTCCGACCCTGCACCTAGGATCTGTGTGGGTGGATTAGGCGACAACTCAGTCAATCTGATGTTTCGCCCCTGGGTTGCCACGGATGATTTGTGGCCTTACTACTGGGATATGCAGGAAAAAGTAAAAAAAGCCTTTGATGAAGAAGGAATTAGCATACCTTATCCGCAGCGCGATGTGCATATCTACAAAGCGAGTGACGATTAATCTCCCCATGCAGAGATAGCTTTGCAAGCTATCTCTGATACTTCTCAAAATTGGCTTTTAGACTCGGGAGTCTGGCAATCTGGAGTTCAGCTGCCCAGAAAATATCGAAGATAGTAAGCAGCTATTCATTTTCGCCTATCTAAGTGCGCACCGCATGAGTATAAGAAATAATATCGCTATGTTGTACCCAATGTATCAGGTGATAACGGCTACTGTTTGGCGCAAAGGGGCTATCAAGTTTAAGAAGCTCGACTGTCTTGTGTTTGTCTAGAGCTGCCTGTCAGATGTTGTATGTGCCTTAAATAGAGACTGTCGAATCAGATATGAGGTAATACAAATAAAGAGCAGGAATCAACCTGCTCTTCTCTACATATAAAATTATTCCTCAATGAACGGAATATCGATAGGTGATTTATCGAATTTTTTCATCCTTCTCATGTCTACTTCAACTGCGTCTGGACCAAAAAACAAGTCAGAATAAATAGTTCGCATATCACTCAAAACAAGATAAGCATCTCTGTTGGTATCAGCTAATTCCCACTTTCTCACTTGTGACAATCTGCAATCATCAGCTACCGCTCGACAATTTGTAACCTCAGTTCCAGACAATAATTGGAACCTTCTCATTACTAAGATACCTTCTTCGATCGTCCAAGTTCCATAAAAGCGAGATATTTCGTTTGGAGATATTTCACCGTCAGAATTAATATCGTTAGTTGATAAGGTGTTCAAATTTCCATTCTCCTCTAACTGAAGAAGGAACTGATTGATACCTGTTAAATTTCCCGAAAAATAACCATAAATACCAGGTGCAGTATCAGTGGTCCACTCTAAAGACTCAGTGTTAAATGCGCCACTAGTTGTTCCGCCAAAGATACCATCACCAATTACAGTAGATTCTGAATGTATATGCTCACCAATCGAAGATCCCGGAACTTGCGAAAATTCAATTTTTTCGAATACCTTATCTACTTCTGGAGATACTGGAAGACCATCAGAAACTTTTGAAAGGATAATTTTACCGTCAATTTGCTCCCACGTGACTTCTAGCTTCGTATTTACACCAAAGCCAGTGCCGTCAGCGTTTAGAATGAATTTATCATTGAAGAAAGAAATTATTTCATTCTCTGTTGTTACGTAATACATAAAAGAGTCAGTCGCAGTAATCAAAGGTAAGAATGCTACATGTTGTTCGCGATCTACAATATCTTCTCTTTTAATTGCTGCTGTATAAATCGAAGAAAATTCAGTTGAATATTTCTCTGCTTCATTATTTGGATAAATTGTTTCATAAGTAATGTCATAAACAACATCCAAACTGCCTCTGTTTTCGTTTAAAACGCTAATTTTAACCGCTTTTACACCTCTTAATATATCAACAGTCATACCATCAATTACTGTTTGTGATTCTTCATACGCGGTTTCTGAAAAGTCTACGTTTATAACACCTTCACTCGAATTCCATGTGAAGTCAGCAGCTAAAAATTTACCGGTTCCATCGTTGTTAAAGTCGAAACCAATGCCAAAAGAACGCGTATCAGAATAGGTTGTTCCATACAATCTGAATGCTTCCGGAAATTCAAATTGGGTATTAACCAATCTTTTGTCTGAAAGCGTTTCCTCTTTAGCTTCAGCAAACTCAGGCTTATTAATAACTTTATTTAAGTAATCTTTCCTTTTTTCCACTTGCTCAACCAACTGCAACGTATTTTCAAGGTCGCTAGGGAGTGAAAGTTCTTCGTTAACCAAAGCTTTATCTATTGCAACTTTAATCGCCGTTGCAAGATTTAAGATGTCTTCAGCATCCAACGATGCGCTATATACTTCATAAGCTTCTTCAGAGAAAATATCTTCCTCACCACTGTCTGTTAACATTAATCCGTATTTTGCGGTTGTGATATGAGTGATGCTGGAAGCAGAATTCTCATTTAATCCCAAAACTCCATCTTCTCCTGCCAATTCAACCAACGTATTAAAATCAGCCATTAACGAAATAAGCACTGCGTCGCTCTGCTCGCCACTACCTACAGCCTTTAATGATACAAATTTGCTCGTTTGACCTTCATCTAGTGTGATATCAAAGCTGTAATTTCCATTTTCATCAGTAGTTGTAGTTTGCTCTGTATCCTGACCATCTAGCATCAAAACTATTGTTGCATTAGCTAGTGGGTTATCAGTTGCCTGACCATTAATCGTCAGCGAGGAGTTTTTACCGATGTCTTTGATATCGATTTGAACCACTTCAAATGATGACTCACCATCGTTATCTGTCACGTAAACTGTCAGAAAAACTGATTCGTTAGTATCAACCTCTGGTAGGGTTACGGATACTGTTGAGAAGTCAGTATTAGCTAACTTAACCGTAACGCCCTCAGTCTGCTCCCATCTGTAGCTTTGTACGCTACCATCTGCATCTTCTGCACTGGCGCTAATTTCGATAGTTGAATTCTCGTTGGCTGAAATTGTTGTCTCAACGGTAATTTTTGGAAGTAAATTTTCTATAGGAATATCGATTGAGGTTGATTGGCTATCACCCCCACCACCGCAACCCACTAAGGCTGACATTAATAAAACACAAAAAGTCGCTCGTTTGAAATTCATGAATAATCCATTTGAATTGGCTTGTTTGAAGAGCGGCGGATTATACTATAGTAGTAGATTGACTGGCTTTGAATGCCGTATGTGATTACAGACTAACTTATGTTTTAGGAGATGTTTGAAATTCCCGACATATGGTATATGTTTATACGAATTGGATAAATAATATACAATTCATGGAGTGAATAATGCCATCAATTATTCTAATTCACGGCATTGGCGATCACGCCGACAGTAGCTTCAAAACCTCATTTACCAATATTTTTAATTACCTGCATAAAGAATTTTATAAAAATGTGCCCAATTTAAATGAGCACTGCAATGTGGAGTTAATCAACTACGATACCATTTTCGACAAGATCCTTGAAAAGCAGCGTAAATCAACTCAACAAGGCAGCATTACTGCTTCAGATAATAAAATATTTCAGTCGTTATTAAGTTATGGAGAGACAATCCGGGAAGATAACTTTTTCACTAAAAGTGCCCTGGATGCATTCATCTATAACACCTTCCTTGCAAGGGCTGTGGAAGCGGAAGCCGGCGAACAGTTTTATAAGGCTTATAACAGTACGGTTAAAAATGGAAATGTTGATGATTGTCATGTGATATGCCATTCATTAGGCACAGCTGTAATGCATAACTTATTGCATCGTTTGTTCGATACGATGAATAAGCAAGAGAACACACCAAAATACCTTTCTTACCCTTATAACAAGATCAAGTCATTAACCATGCTTGCCAATGTTAGCCGAGTCTTCCCCCACGCTAGAGATCCCTATTCGAGTCGAGTTAAACCTGATTTATCGAATGGCATGTGTAAATACTTTCGCAATGTTTACCACGAATTTGATTTGGTCGCGCTTTTTCGAAAATTCAATCCAACGGCAATCTGGGATAATGACACACTGTTCAATTACGTTGAAATTCGTTTTAACGAAGTTGTTGATTTGCATAGGATGGCGCCAGACGTATTTTCAGAGGAGCGTCAATTATGGAATATTCATTCATTTGAGCATTACCTGGCTTGTCCGGACGTTCACGTAGGGATAATGAATGATATTTTTCGGAAGTCTGAGGATCGACCCAAAAAAAATGAAATCGACAAATACACAAAGCATTGGCATAAACTCTCACTAATGGGCATTTGGGAAGAACTTAAACAAACCAAAGATAGTGCTGACTTTTCCGATGGGATAGATGATGAAGCTGAGAAGTTAAAAGACATTTATTCAAACTTCGCCCGCTTTTTCAACTCAGATACAACGGAGTAGCACGATGAAAAGGACTTTGCTAATTATTATCGCATTACTTCCTGTTTATGCCCTTGCCGACCCTAACGCCAGTAAGGACAAACTAGAGTGTCAATTTCCAAATAATGTTGAGGTTGGGGATAGCTGGGGGGATGTTCAAAGCCAGGCGAATGACGCTCGAAAAGCAATTTGCGAACACGTTAAGCTTAATACAATCCAAAGCTTTATTGATGCTCATTTCTATTATCAAGTCTGGGTAAATGACGTAATTGCAGAGGCAAACGAACAATTAAATATTTATAGTGATACCGTCGCTACGTTGCTTACTGAAAGTATCGATCCTATATATGATTTGCGCCTCAAACCAACTATCACGGTATCTGGCAGCCAAGCTGTTTCATTTAAAAACGTTCTTTCAGGTGACAGTCACGACTTACCTGAGCTCAATGAACAAGTTAATTTAACGCCAGAAGAGGTTTCCGATTGCAACTGCGTCGATGCTTTCGTTGATTTGGAAGAGATGATTGATGACGTATTTTATGCGCGTAGTTTGAAAGGGACCTTTAATATAGAAAAGCTCTCAGCAATTAATACGGAGTGGAAGTCCTTCATAGACACGTCCCGGGCACAAAGTCACATGGATATATGGTTTACCACAGTTGTATATGACACGTTCAGCGGTCTTATAGGTGACGATTACTTTACCTCTGATTTTGCTAAGCCTCCTTCTACTCAATACTTTCTAATGAGGCTCAACCCTGTATATGACAACATGGGAAAAGCACCTGATGGTCAGGAATTAAAAGAGTCGTTGGCGTTAGAAGTCGTGGGTTTTAACCGATGGAAAGAAGATGGCTGTTTTAATTCTTTTTCCTGCGGAGTTTCTTTTGCCTTAAATTATGCCGACCGGGACGGGTTTGATGAACTGGGCTGGGGTTTCATGTTTCATATTGATAACAGATTCAGTTTCGGCTTTTCAAAATATGGGGGTGATGAGGCGTTCTACCTATCAATTGACTTGTACCAATATATTTTCAACAGAGAAAACGACTATAAGCAGTATCTTTCAGACCGGCTAAAGGTGCTTAACAATGATTGATCCTATAGATGAAACAGCGGCTCAAGAACACTCGAACAAAGAGCACTTTGACTATCAGTTTCTACGTATATTAGTGGGATGGATTGCGCTAGTTATCGCATTAGTCTGTTACGTTAGTTACTGCATCTGGGTTGGCAAGCTTTCTCTGCCTTCGAGCATATCCGCTACGTTTCACTTTGGCGCAGTCATACCATTTGTTGGATTACTATTTATCGTTAGCGCATTCCTGGCCTGCTATGGAGAACGAGGCTCGATAGACTCGATGCTTTCATCTTTGGGAGCCATATGCGCGTGCATTGTCGCTGTATTCCCTACGTCAATTGATATGAAGTGGGTAAAACAAACTGAAGAAGTCTTAGCAAAACTACCAGCCTTCTGTAATATTAAGGAAAACGTTGTCGATGGAAAATGTTTATACAATCATTACCCTCTTATTAAAGGGGAGTGGATACCCGTTATTCACATTTCTGCAGCGATTTTCCTAATAGCCATACTATGTATATTTTGTCGGATTTTCTGGGTCCGGGCTAAAAGGAAGCTAGAGGTAGCCAAACCTGAAAATAAGATTAAGGTGGTAAGAAGAATACTAATTTATCAGATTTGTTGCGGTTTAATGCCTGTGTCTGCAGCAATTGGTTGGCTCGTCAAAGATGATATCCATTCAGCTCTATTTTGGGTGGAATTCGTTTGTTTAGTTGCATTTGGAGTAAGCTGGTTGGTCGCAGGTAAAGCATTTAAAACCACTTCAAATTCCAAGCATGATGAAGATGATCTTTCTGAGAAGATTGGTAAAGTAGCCCCTGTAGATTTTAAAATCCCATTTAATTAAAAACCGGAAAATACGATTTGCCATCCTTAATTAATTCGATTGAAGTCTGATAATTGAACAACTTAATGGGGCCAACTGAATTAGTGCTCGGGTTTCATCGATGAAAAGAGAGATAGGCGGTGATGCAATAATCGTTGGGGCACTTTCAGAGCATTTCTATGGTGAGGAGGTTGAGACATATCTAGGTGTTCATTACGAAACTCTAAAAATAAACTGCCTGCTTTACTAATAACCGAGTGACATTCAGCGAATAACTTCATTGACCCATTTATACTATAATAGCTAACTTAGTGAACGAAGATTTAGTTGTATAGGAGGTAAATCTTTTGCAAATCAATCTGTGAAAAGGTGTGACTTGCACAGCACACTTATAAGGGCTTCTCATGTCAATCCATCGCAAGTTTTTTAAAACGTTCCTTTTACTGTTTGCCGTAATTTCAAATAACACTATAGCGAGTGTCATTCTCTACCAAACAGATTTTGATTCACCTGAATATTCCGTGGGCTCGTTTGCGGGTCAGGACGAGTGGTTTGCTGTGTTAGGTAGCGACGCGGCAACTATTTCAACTGAGCAATCCGTTAGTGATAGTCAAAGCGTACGTATTGATGGCGCAAAATTAGAATCCTTTCCCTCCTTTCCACCACCATTTGACACGTTCCAGTTTGGCTCGTATGCCCGACCACTTAGTTACGACACCCGGGGAAAGTCTATTGTTACCTTGTTTGGCATGGTCAACCTGAACGGTGATATTCCACCTACTTGTGGCACCGGTCTCGGATTAACAGGCATAGGTGACATGTTGCCCAATGCACTGATTGGGATTCAAGCCGATGAAGATGGCAATTCGGTCTTCTACTTGTCTAACGCTGATACGCAAGCAGTATACGGTGAGGCCTATAATGTCGGGGAATGGGCAACATTAGAGGCCATATTTGATTACACCGCTAGAACGGTGACCGGCTATGCTAATGGCAACCTGTTAGGGACCGTTGTATTCACGGCAAACGCCAGTGATCAAATAGAGTATATCAACATGTCACTAGGCTCATCCGTTCCATTGCCTAATGTTTTGGCATTTAACGATGACATCACGATACGCGCCCAACATATCAGCGAACCTAATATGTCAGTAATGTGTATCCTCGTTTTGATGGTTATGGTGTTAAGACGGCATCGTATGAAAAACTAAACAACCGGCAGCTCAAACGTAAGGCTTATGACAATGCTTGCATTTCTATACGGTAACGGTCTGCTGATCTACACCTTTCTAAACTTGCCGATTGATGATGAAGATAGTTTGCTTCCACTTCAAGCATCATCGGTCAACTACCGTATTGCAGTAGGCAAGGATGCTGGTAAAAAAGTATTCATTCTGCAAACATTGCCAGCCAAAGATCACTATAACTATGGACAACTAGCAAAGATATCTGGATTTAGCCTACATGCAGGGGTATTCGCTGACGCAGATCAACCAGACAAACTAGAGAGACTTTCTCGCTATATCGCAAGGCCAGCTGTGAGTGAACAACGCTTAAGCCTAACAACTGCAGGTAATGTCAGATGCAAACTTAAGACGCCCTATATAGAAGGTACAACCCACGTATTCTTCTCACCGATTGACTTCATTAGTAAGATTACCGCCTTGGTACCACCGCCTAGACTCAATCTGACACGGTATTATGGCGTGCTTGCGCCAAATGCCAATGTACGTGCAGAGATCACTGCTTCTCAGCGAGGCAGGAACAGCCCTCGGTTAGCCGAGGACTTAAAAGACTCAGGTAAGCCATACCATGCACGTAGTATGAGCTGGGCTCAGCGGTTAAAACGAGTATTCAACATTGGCATCACCATTTGCGAAGCGTGTGAGAGCAACAATGTCAAGATAATCGCTTGTATTACACAGCCTGCTATCATCAACAAGATATTGATGCACTTAGACAAAAACAGCTTTCCTATTACTGCTAATACTTGTCGAGCCCCGCCGCTTTTCGAATCTGCTCAAACCACAGTGGTTGATGACTATACCATCCAACAAGATTTTGACTTTGGGGCATAAGTGTTAAACCAAAAGAAAGCTTGAACACGCAATATGTTGAGGCAAAAGCCTCTATAAATCTGATTTCAAATTTTAGTGCTAAAGATCAGGTAACCTGCTTATCTTAACGACTACTCACTTCGCGCTATTTTTTTAGAACACCCATTCGATATATGTAAAAGCCCTACTCAAATACAGTTGTCACTATGTCTTGCCTATACTTTTTATACTTCTTATACTTCTTATACTCAACATCGATTTCCATCCCGGCCTTGCCAAATATACGGCAAAAGCCTCTGGCAGCATGGGCATAACCGCTGAATTGCTTGGCCGTCAAAATGGTATCAGCCGTGAAATGCAGGACGAGTTTGGCGCACGTTCACATCGCCGTGCATTTGCTGCGCGGCAGGAAGGTCGTTGGGACAGCGAAATTGTGGCAATCGAAGGCCACGATCAAAACGGCGTTCTGACTTTGGTTGAACAAGACGAAGTGATTCGCCCGGATTCAACAGTTGAAGTGATGGCGGGCCTTCGTCCAGTATTTGATCCGGTCAATGGAACGGTAACTGCCGGTACATCGTCGGCGATTTCTGATGGTGCAGCAGCGATGTTACTGATGTCAGAAAAGAGAGCCTAAGCACTGGGCTTAACCATTCGCTCGAAAGTAAAATCGATGGGCGTATCCGGTTGTGATACAGCCATCATGGGCTTTGGTCCTGTGCCTGCCACGCAAAAAGCATTGAAACGTGCTGGCATGACCATGGACGATATCGAAATTGCAGAATTCAACGAAGCCTTTGCTGCTCAGGCGCGAGAATATCCACTACCCTCCTGAATCTGATGGAAGCCAACGATAAATCAGTTGGTCTGGCGACCATGTGTATCGATCTAGGTCAGGGTATCGCTACTATTTTCGAACGAGTGTCAGTCATAAGGATCAGGTCATCGACCTGATCCGTTCAGCTCTATTCAGCGAAAACCGAAGGTTGAATTCCGACATGAGTTAAAGGAGGTCAGATTAAAAAACAAACTGTATTTTGTAACCCAAACTGGTTATCATCCCCAGCTTAATTTATCCGGCAATCCAAGGGGATTGCCGGATGTTTTCTGCGAAACAACAGAACTCAATTTAGAAGTAAAGAAGACACAGGAAATCACTATGACCAAGGAAATGAAAGTTCTTTCTGGCAGAGCTTTAGGCATCATAAAATTATCACTGATCGCTTTTTTCAGCTTGTCGTTCACCCACCACGCTATTGCAAAAGAAAAACAAGTTCATCCGTCCTCAATTCCGGTTGAACACTTTTTCAAAAAGCCACAGTTCACCGACATGGTGATTTCACCGGACGGTAAACATATTGCGGCTATATATGAAGATAAGGACAACTCGAGCAGTGTTGCCATTATGGATATCAACCTGACGAAAGTCCTGACTAGTATCAATCTCGGCGAGTATCGTAGAATCTCTGAGATTATATGGCCGCGTAATGATCGATTTATCATCAACTACGCTAAATTTGTTGGCTATTTAGATGACAATGGCTCTCAGCCAAGTTACGTTGCCTATAACCTGAATGGTAAAAGAGGCATTCAGCTTACGGATGGCAACCGGGCATTTTATGAAATAGTCAGCCTGTTACCGGATAAGCCAGATAAAATTCTGGTTCAAAAGCGAAATTTTCAGGATTATAACGATAGAGGAAGTGATCTAGGTCAGATTCCGGCCAGACTGTTTGAAATTGATATCGATACTGGCAAAGAAAAATACACTGCTGGACAGCCTGCCAATGTTAATGACATCATCGCAGATACAAATGGCGTTCCCAGAATGGCTTTCGGCTACACAGAGGATCGCAACGATGAATTAGGCGGAGGTTCTTTCTATGCCTATGTCAAACGCACCCCGACCAGCGACTGGGAATCCATTGATACTGAACATATGCGCTATCCGGATAGCAAAAAAGTCGCTCGTGTAAGATTGTTGGGCTTCAATAGCGATAATTCCAAGGCATATGTAGCATCAGACTACAACTCAAAATTGCCATCCGTTTATGAAGTAGATATGAAAACGTTAGACTTTACTCATATCTTTACGCCGGAAAGAGCAACCATTGGCGCCCCTCTATATTCACCAAACGGTGGATTGGAAGGTTTAATGGTTTCACCAGACTTTAATAGAATACTGTTTCTGTCTGAAAAAAGCGAAATGCGACGGGTGTTTGCCCAACTGTACGCCACCTTCGAAGTGACGGATGAATCTTCCAATATCCAGATTCATTCAGCCACTGAGGACGGAAATCAGATCATTTTCAGCGTGTCCTCAGATCGCGATCCTGGCGTATTCTATCTGTATAATCGCGGTTTGGATGGCAGTGCTCCTGGCATCAGATTGCTGTCAGAGTCCAAGCCCGAAATTAACCCAAATCTCATGGCCAGCATGAAACCTATGCGCTTCGAATCCCGCGACGGAATTGAGCTAAATGGTTATTACATGTTACCGACTTACGGCGAAGCGCCCTACCCAATGGTGCAGATTATCCACGGTGGTCCTCACGGTCCTCGTGACTTTTGGCAGTGGGATCGTGAAGCGCAATTCCTCGCCAGTCGTGGTTATGCCGTTGTGAAAGTGAATTTCCGCGGTTCAGGCGGCTATGGTGTCGATTTTGAAGAAAGCGGCCATTTAGAATGGGGCGGCAAGATGATTAACGATATGACTGATGCCAGCATGTGGATGGTCAAACAGGGCTTCGCCGACAAGGATAAAATGTGCGTTTATGGGGGCTCATATGGTGGCTATGGCACATTACAAAGTTTGGTGAGAGAACCAGACTTATACAAATGTGGTATTGGTTACGTAGGCGTTTACTCTTTGTTCGAGATGAAAAAGTCTGGCGATATTCCAAAAAGAAACGAAGGTATGCGCTTTTTAGACAAAGTTTTAGGTACTGATGAAGATTTGATGCGTAAATTCTCACCCGCTCTTAATGTCGACAAGATAAAGGCAAACCTTTTTATCGCCCACGGTAGCGAAGATGAGCGGGTTCCGATGGAACAGTACGAAGTGCTCACGGAAAATTTAGAGAAAATCGGCAAACCGTTCATTCCAATGGTCAAAGAAGAAGGGCATGGCTACCAACTACTGGAAAACAACGTAGAATTTTATTCTACGATGGAGCAGTTTTTGGCAGACAACCTCAAAAAATAGAGCGGCCTGATTCGTCGTTCTTTTTTTAACGACAATAAAAAATAAATAGCCCCGGTAACTTATTTAGTCCCGGGGCCTTTTAATATGTGGGTTGGTAGAATACTACTTAGCAAACAGCTGGCTGATATTTTTAAATGCCTTGAACTCCAACGTATTACCACTTGGATCGAGTAAAAACAGTGTGGCCTGCTCTCCAGGTTTCCCCATGAAGCGGATATAAGGCTCTATAACAAAATCAACTTCAGCTTGCTGTAATTTATTCGCCAATGATTCCCATTTATTCCACGGCAATACCAATCCAAAATGCGGGAACAGGAACAGCTTTCTCATCAACCTGATTGGGCTCGGTCTGATCCGGCATTCGTGCCACCAAATGGGTGACCAGTTGATGACCATAGAAATTCCAGTCTATCCAGCAGTCATCTGAGCGACCTTGCTCACAGCCGATAAGCTCACCATAAAATTGCCGAGCCTTGTCCAGGTTTGTGACTGGTATCGCCAAGTGCAAAGGATAGACGGACACTATAGTAATCGCTTCAGCAAACCGAACTTCAGTTTATTGAATGGCGGATAGCGCAAAGGAACATCAAATATAAAACTGCGTCTCATCACAGATTTAAGACGACTGATGGTATCAAAACTGGCCTGACCGTGATAACTACCCATGCCACTGTTTCCTACACCACCAAAAGGTAATTCAGGATTCTGTAGTGACTATAGTTTGTCTGAAGCGGTCGGACATAGCTAACTACCATAGTCTACGAGCGCACAACAATCTGTCATATTAATTTAGAACAGCAAATGAATGGGTCATTCCGATATGATTCACTACACCAATACGATAAATAGCTGATGCGATAAAAAAGGCAAGTCATCACTGACTCGCCTCTTTATCATTCATTTGTCACAAACTTAATTAATGTCACAAACTTAATTAATCCTGTCACAATCTTTATTTAACGTGGACAAATTTAATTATTTCTCAATATAACTCTCAATTGCAGGACAGGAGCACATGAGGTTGCGGTCACCAAATACATCATCAATGCGGTTCACGCTTGGCCAGAACTTGTTGCGTGCGACTTCTGGTACCGGGTATGCCGCCAGCGTGCGGTCGTAGCTGCGGTTCCAGTCGTTGTCGCAAATGTCAGCCAGGGTGTGTGGTGCGTTGTGCAGTGGGTTGTCGGTGGCATCCCACTCGCCGCTTTCTACCTTGGCGATTTCTTTACGAATGCTGATCAGCGCGTTGATGAAGCGGTCCAGCTCGTATTTGGCTTCGGATTCTGTCGGCTCAATCATCAGCGTGCCGGCGACCGGGAAGCTCATGGTGGGCGCGTGGAAACCGTAGTCGTTTAAGCGCTTAGCGATATCCACTTCAGAAACACCTGAGGCTTCTTTTAATGGACGCAGGTCGACGATACATTCGTGCGCTACACGGCCATTACGGCCTTTGTACAGCACGTTGTAGTGCCCTTCTAATGACTTGGCCACGTAGTTAGCATTCAGGATTGCCACTTGCGTTGCCTTACGCAGACCTTCTGAGCCCATCATCTTGATGTACAGATAACTGATCGGCAGAATTGAGGCACTGCCCCAAGGCGCTGCGGATACCGCACCGCAATCTTTACCCGCGTTTTCAATATTCACCACCGTGTGGTTTGGCAGGAATGGTGCTAAGTGTGATTTCACACCGATAGGTCCCATACCCGGGCCGCCACCACCGTGTGGAATACAGAAGGTTTTGTGCAGGTTCAGGTGCGATACGTCTGAGCCGATGAAGCCTGGGGCGGTAATGCCGACCTGTGCGTTCATGTTCGCGCCGTCCATGTACACCTGGCCGCCGTGATCATGCACGATGTCACAGATTTCACGGATGGTCTCTTCGTACACACCGTGGGTAGACGGGTAGGTGATCATGGCACAAGACAGGTTGTCACCTACCTCTTCTGCTTTGGCACGCAAGTCTTTTAGATCCACGTTACCGTTTTTATCACAGGCCACGACTACCACTTTCATGCTGACCATTTGCGCTGACGCTGGGTTAGTACCGTGCGCCGAGCTTGGGATCAAACACACATTACGGTGTCCTTCGCCGCGGCTTTCATGGTAGTGCTGAATAGCCAGCAAACCGGCGTACTCACCCTGTGCACCTGAGTTAGGCTGCATGGAAAGCGCATCGTAACCGGTAATGTTGATTAACCATTCGCTCAGTTCGCTGATCATTTCCTGGTAACCACCAGCCTGATCCAGTGGCGCGAACGGGTGCAGTTGACCGAACTCAGGCCAGGTGACCGGGATCATTTCTGCTGTCGCGTTCAGCTTCATGGTGCATGAACCTAATGAAATCATAGAGTGGTTCAAGGCTAAGTCTTTATTTTCGAGCGACTTGATATAACGCAGCATCTCAGTTTCTGAGTGATACTGGTTGAACACTTCGTGCGTCAGGATATCGCTGGTGCGCACTAATTCCTGTGGAATGGATTTGCTGCCCTGCGTGGTCACTTCGGCGTCAAGCTTGTCTACGGTGAAGTCATGATCGTCACCAAGGAAAATTGACAATAAGGTCTCTACGTCTTTACGTGTAGTGGTTTCATCAAACGCCACACCTACTGCACCATCAAGGTCAGCACGCAGGTTAACCCCTGCTTCGTAGGCTTTTTTCAGTACCGCCTCTTTGTCTTCGACTTCAACAGTAATGGTATCAAACCAGGTGCTGTGACGTAACGCTATGCCCTTGGTGGTCAGTGCGTTAGCCAGAATATCGGTCATGCGGTGAATACGCTGAGCGATGGTTTTTAAGCCTTCCGGGCCATGATAAACCGCATAGAAGGACGCCATATTGGCCAGTAACACCTGGGCGGTACAGATGTTCGAGTTGGCTTTTTCGCGGCGAATATGCTGTTCGCGGGTTTGCAGCGCCATACGCAATGCCTGACGGCCACGGGTGTCTTTACTTACCCCGATGATACGCCCTGGCAAAGAACGCTTATATTCATCACGTGTCGCGAAGAAAGCTGCGTGTGGGCCACCGTAGCCCATGGGTACGCCAAAGCGTTGTGCACTACCTAGCGCTACATCAGCGCCTAGCTCACCTGGTGATTTCAGCATGACCAGGCTCATCAGGTCAGCGGCCAGGGCGACTACGCCTTTTTTCGCTTTAACTGCCGCAATCACTTCAGATAAGTCTTTCACTTCACCTGTGGTTGAAGGGTATTGCAATAAGGCACCGAATACATCGTGCTCAGCCGCTTCTTCAGCCGGGCCTGATACCATTTCAAAACCGAACATCTCAGCACGGGTTTCGACCACGTCACGGGTTTGCGGGTGCACATCGTCAGCGATGAAAAACAGGTTTGATTTTTTGTTTTTTGATACGCGTTTGGCCAATGACATTGCTTCCGCCGCCGCAGTACCTTCATCAAGCAGTGAAGCTGAGGCCAGCTCTAAGCCGGTTAAATCAATGGTCACCTGCTGGAAGTTCAGGATAGCCTGTAAACGACCCTGCGCAATTTCAGGTTGATAAGGCGTGTACGCGGTGTACCAGCCCGGATTTTCCAGCACGTTTCGTAAAATAACGTTGGGTACGTGGGTGTCGTAATAGCCCATACCAATGAAAGAGCGGTTGATTTTATTCTTGCCCGCCACTTTCTTTAATGCGGCAAGTGCTTCCACTTCGGTGGCACCCTCGCCAACCTCAATGGGTTTATCCAGTTGAATACCGGAAGGAACCGTTTGGTCCATCAAATCATCAAGCGACGAAGCACCAATGGTGTCCAGCATCGCCTGAATTTCTTCTTCCCCTGGGCCGATATGACGACGAACAAAGGCATTTTTCTGCTCTAACTGAGCCAGCGTGAGAGATGAATTCGACATAAATAAGTAAGCACTTGCGTTGATTTAAAATACATGAAAGGGGCATTAACACTGCCCCTTTCCAATTGATTAATCGCTGATTGAAACGGTGCGATTAGTCTTCGTCGATACTGTTTTCGTAACCTTCGGCATCCAGCAGACCGTCTACTTCTGACGGATCGTCTGCTTTGATTTTGAACATCCAGCCATCACCGTACGGGTCTGAGTTAACTTGCTCTGGTGAATCTTCCAGCGCTTCATTAACTTCAATGATTTCACCGCTGATAGGTGAATACACATCAGAGGCGGCTTTTACTGATTCAGCCACTGCCACGTCTTCACCGGCACTGACTTTATCGCCTACGTCTGGCAGTTCTACGAATACCATGTCACCAAGCAAATCTTGCGCATGCTCAGAAATACCAACAGTAAATACGCCATCGCCTTCAGGACGTACCCACTCGTGAGTTGATGCGTAGCGTAATTCAGATGGGATATTGCTCATAATAATTCCTGATATTAATTGTTAATTATAAAACGCTCTTACCATTGCGAACGAAACTGGGTTTAACCACATTTACTGTAACCCACTTTTTGCGCATTTCCACTTCAACTGTCTCACCTACCCCTGCAGGTACCCGAGCCATTGCAATAGCGTGGCCTAAAGTAGGCGAGAAAGTACCGGAGGTAATAATGCCGTCGCCGTTGCCGCTACGCACTTTCTGACCTGCGCGTAACACGCCTTTTTCGGTCATGACTAACCCGATCAGTTTGTCAGTGCCTGCTTCGCGTTGCTGTTCCAGCGCCTTGCGGCCAACGAAATCGCGCTCGGCGGGTTCCCAGGTGATGGTCCAGCCCATGTTAGCAGCCAGTGGCGATACGGTTTCGTCCATATCCTGACCATATAGGTTCATACCCGCTTCTAAGCGTAGGGTATCACGTGCGCCTAACCCGCAAGGTTTGACCCCTGCATCCAGCAGGCCCTGCCAGAACTGGCCGGCACGCTCTTTAGGCACCATAATTTCGTAACCCGCTTCACCGGTGTAGCCGGTGGTAGCAATAAACAAATCTTCAGCCTGCACGCCGAAGAATGGCTTCATACCTGCCACGGCTTCTTTTTGTGCATCGCTGAACAAAGTGGCCGCTTTTTCTTTAGCATTGGGGCCCTGAACCGCGATCATGGCAAATTCTGAGCGCTCGGTGATAGTAACATCAAACCCTTCGGCTTTTTCGCGCAACCAGTTCATGTCTTTTTCACGCGTGGCTGAATTGACCACCAAACGGTAATTAGTTTCATCAAAGTGATACACGATCAAATCGTCAACCACCCCACCCGCTTCATTCAGCATGCCGCTGTACAGCGCTTTACCTTTGTCCTGCAGTTTAGCCACATCGTTAGCTAACAAGTAACGTAAATAGTCTTTGGCCTGAGGGCCAGTGGCGTCAACAATGGTCATGTGTGATACATCAAACATGCCCGCGTCCTGACGAACTGCGTGGTGTTCTTCAATTTGTGAACCATAGCTGATGGGCATATCCCAGCCGAAAAAATCGACCATTTTAGCGCCCGCTTCAATATGCTTGGCGTGCAGAGGCGTGGTATTAGACATGGGTATTTTTTTCACTTTTTGCTGAATAAAAATATGCGCTGAGTATAGGAGGTGATCCGGCAGGCAACAAATTGAAATTTCTTATCATTACATTTAAAAATGTAATATATTAAGCAGCATTCATCAGCAAAGCTAATTACTATGAAGCAACTTTCGTTAGATAATCTGCGCACCTTTGTCAGCGTAATCGAACAGGGCGGCTACGCTAAAGCCGGTGAATTTCTTGGGCGTTCGCAACCTGCGGTAAGCCTGCAAATTAAAAAGCTGGAAGAACAACTAGCACGAAAATTGTTTACTAAGGTAGGCCAGCGTCACCTGCCTAGCGTGGATGGCAACTGGCTGTATCCTAAAGCCAAGGCCATGCTGGAGATGAACGATGGTATATTTCGCAGCCTCACTCCGGCGCCGTTAAGTGGCCGCCTGCGTCTGGGTATTCCCAACGAATTCGCGTCGACCTTGTTGCCGGGTTTGATTGGCGAATTCTCTGCACGCTACCCCGATGTGGTGCTGGAAGTCACCTCGGCGTTAAGTCGCGAATTACTACACGAAGCCAAACGTCACAGTTTTGATTTAATCCTGGCACTGGTTAATCCCAATGAACCCACAGAAGGCGAAGTGGTGATTGAAGACGATGTGGTATGGGTGGGCGATACCATGCGTCCTTTTGTGGACAATCCGATTTCGCTGGTACTGGCCCCCGACGGTTGTATGTACCGCAGCCGGGTAATTGATGCTTTAAAACAACAAACCAAAGCCTGGAAAATAGCTTATACCAATGCTGATTTGAGCGGGCTTTCGGCAGCCATCAATCAAGGCCTGGGGGTTACCGCGCTGGCGCGCTCCAGTATTCCCACTACTTTAACCCCGTTAACCCATCCAAGTTTACCGGTGCTGGGCAAAGTGAATATTTGCCTGTTCAATCAGGACACCCAGCACCCGGTGGTAAGTAAAACCCTGGCAGAGTTCATCACCACCCGGCTGAAAGCTTAAACTGTCAGCGGTTCAAGCTTGCCAATAGGCTTGTCTAATGACTCCGGTGGCGAAGTAAACCAGTGGGCTTTCTCAGCGCCCATATAGATACAGTCTTCCAGACGCACCCCAAACTCGCCGGGCAGGTAAATGCCCGGTTCATTGGATAAGCACATGCCTTTGGCCAGTAAGGTTTTTTCGTTGCGCACGAAATTGATTTTTTCGTGACCTTCCATACCAATGCCGTGGCCTAAGCGGTGTGACAAGCCAGGCAGTTTATAGTCTGGCCCGAAACCTTTGCTGGCGTACATCCTACGCACGGTACCATCCACAGTTCCTGCCGGGGTGCCCACCTCAGCGGTGTCAAACGCCAGTTGCTGGCCTTCCCTTACCAGTTGCCACACCTGCCTTTGTTTTTTGGTGGGTTCGCCATACACAAAGGTACGCGATATATCCGATTGATAGCCATGAACATTACAGCCGCAGTCCATCAGCACAATTGAGCCTTCCTTGATGGTTTGCGCCTGACGGGTACCATGGGGATACGCACTGGCTTCATTAAACAGCGCCATGTTCCACACGCCTGAGCCGCCCAGTTGTTGCTGCGCTTCACTCATCAGCGCTTTAACCTGTTGCTGATCCATGCCCTGTTCAAGTTGCGCCCACACATGCTCGTAGGCTTTCAGGGTGACTTCATTGGCTTTATGCATCAACTGTAATTCATGCGCACTCTTGATTAATCGACATCCCAGTGTGACCGGCTCTGCACTGGTGTGGTTGAAATTACTCAACGCTTTCATGATGCCATCCAGTACGAAATAACGTACGGTGCTCTCGAAGCCAATGGTGCCGTGTTTGATTTTACGGTCGTTAAGAATTTGCTTAACCAGCGTGAAAGGATTCTCGTGTTCTTGCCACACGCGCACGTCATCCCCGACGGTTAAGGTTTCGCGCACACTGGGCTCTTCAAAAAAAGGCGTCACCACGGCAATATCACCTTCGCGCGGGATCACCAAGGCGGTCAGGCGCTCACTGCGCCACCACTGAATGCCGGCAAAGTAGTCCATGCTGGCCCCGGGCTCTATCACGATAGCGGCAATATTTTGCTTTTGCATAATTGACTGCGCTTTGGCTATGCGTTCGCGGCGCTCTGCTACCGAAATAGGCTTGATGTCGCCTACAATGTTGCTAAGCGTGTCCGTTGATGAGGTTTGCTTATTTTGAGCATTCGCCATTTGCCCGAAAGACAATGCACCCAGTGCGGTGAACCCCAGCCCTGATGCTTTTAAGAATGTACGCTTATCCATATGAACCACTTTGTTCAAGTTATTGAATAGGCTCATAATGAAAGTTCAACAGCGATTTTGCAAATGAATATATCCCATCCACAGCTGCGTTCATCTTACAGTGAAGAATGACGACTTAAAAAGCGGACGCTTCTGCCATCCATTGTTGTTTGATAAAGGAAAGCTTATCGGTCATCACCAGGCCGGTACCACGAATGAACTTTTTGACCGGATCATTCCCACTGAACAAGGTCTGGAAGCCGCTCATGGCGGCAATCATTTTGGTCGCCTGGGTTTTACGTTCGCGTTCAAAGGGGCGTAAATAGCGCAGACGTGAAAAGTCTTTGCCCGACTGTTTTAGTTGCATCACTGTTTTCGCCAATGCAAACGCATCATCGATACCCAAATTGGCCCCCTGCCCGGCTAACGGGTGGATGGTGTGCGCGGCATCACCGATGATGACAACGCCGTCGGTAGCCCAGGTTCTGGCACACTGCATGGTCAGCGGAAAATGGGCAATGTCACTTTCAACCTGTACAACACCTAATATGGCATCGCTCGCTGCGGTAAGCTGATTAGAAAACTCCGCCTTATCAAGCTGTAGCAGTTGCTCTGCCACGGGGGTGTCCTGCGACCAGACAATAGAGCAGATATGCTCATCAAACGTAGGTAATAACGCCAGCGGCCCGGTAGGGGTAAAAACCTGTCTGGCGGTCATATCATGTGGCTGTTGGGTGCGTACATTCGCCACCAGCGCTAACTGACCATAGTCATGAAAAGTCATCGGAAACTGATAATGTTTGCGAATAAAGGAGTGGGCCCCATCTGCGCCCACCAGCAGTTTGCAGGCGATAACGCTATCATTGTCCAGCATCAGCATGGTTTCCTGCTGGCCGGATAAAATCTTGTTGATCCGTGCGTTTTCTATGTGAACCTGCTGCTGAGAGTGTAAAAACGCCGCCAACCCATTAATTAAAACCTGATTTTCGACAATACTGCCTAACGCTTGACGCTGCGTATCAGTACTGTCGAAACTGATTCGTCCAAAACTGTCTTTATCCCACACATGAATGTGGGTAAAATCGCAGCGCCTTTGGGCGTCTACATGGTGCCAGGCACCCAGCGTTGTCAGTGCATCAATGTGCGCCTGATTGATCGCACTCACGCGAAGCCCCATCTGCTCGGGTAACGCGCGACTTATTGCACCGTCATTAACTAATGCCACTGACATATTTGCCTGTGTCAGTGCACTGGCCAGCGACAGGCCAACAACGCCCCCACCCACTACAGCAATATCAACCTTTTGCATGTTTACCCTTGTTCAATCTCATCAGGTGTTAATTAAGCCCGGTCGTTTGTTTAACGAACAGTGCCTGTATGGCATGGCTTACATTCATACTGAGTAAGCCCAGATTACGTGCAGTTTGCAGCGGAAGCAGCTGATTTGAAAATAAGGTGACCAGTGAGTCAGTGATGCCGATCGTGGCACTACGATCAGCGCGACGAGCCTGCTGATAGGCGTTCAAGACATCAAACTCTCCGGGATCGGTGACGGATTTGAGCGCATCTACCAACGTAACAGCATCGCGTACTCCCAGATTGAACCCCTGTCCGGCAATGGGATGTAATGTCTGCGCGGCATTCCCCACCACCACACTGCGATGGCGCGTGAGTTTATCAGCCTGGCGCAATGCCAGCGGAAACGCATCCTTTTTACCTACGGTTAAAATGCGTCCCTTGCGATAGCCGAAAGCCTTTTGCAACGCATCAATAAACTGCTTATCGGAAAAACTAAGTAACTGCTCAGCCTGATCCTCGGCGATGGTCCACACCACCGAATACTCGTTTTGAACTTCGTCATCCGTCGATGAGGTAAATGGCAAAAACGCCAGCGGGCCGTTCGCGGTAAACCGCTCAAAGGCTTTGTATTGATGCTTTTCGGATACTTTTACATTACAAATGATGGCGGTTTGCTGATAGGCCGTTTGCTGGTAATGAAACCCTAAGGTCGCCGAGACCGGTGAACTTCCACCGTCGGCAACGATCACTAACTTACTCTTGAGTGTAGCCTGATCACTTAACCGCAACTGCTGACAATCAGGCTGGGTGGTGATATCTGTTACTTCAGCAGCGACACGCTGCAGGCGCGAATTTTGTACCGACGCATAAAGTGTTTCACCCAAGCGTTGCAACGCAACCACTTCACCAAACGCGGATAAATTAAAGTTTTGGGCAGCCAGTTCACAGTAACCGGCAGCCCCTTTGTCGGTCACCTCGATATGCTTGATGGCCACTGATTCCGGCAGGGTGACACCCCAGCCCCTCAGTTCGTCTACCGAGCGTCTGGCCAACGCAATAACCCGGGCATCAAAGTCCACAGGCTGGGATTTGTTGTGGTCCAGCTTATTATCAATTAAGGTCACCGAAAAATCGGTGTTATCCAGCAATCCTCTGGCTACCGTTAGCCCAACAATGCCGCCGCCGATGATGGTGATATCGGTATCGGTCATGCGTTACTCGCTCATCAGCTTTTCGATGGCCGCAATCGATTTAGGCACATTGGCGGTTATCACTTCAGCCCCTTTGGCGGTAATAACAATGTTGTCTTCGATGCGCACACCGATGCCCCGATAGGCTTCGGGTATGGTTTCATGGGCTGGCAAATACAGCCCCGGCTCAATAGTGAGCACCATGCCCGGCTTCAACGGTCTGTCTTCGCCAGCAATTTTATAAACGCCCACATCATGCACGTCCAGGCCGAGAAAGTGCCCCAGCCCGTGCATATAAAACGCGCGGTAAGCCTGATTTTCCAGGTTCTCTTCTACTGAGCCGTTCAAAATGCCCAGCTCAATAAGCCCTTCAACCAATATTTTACTGCTTGCCTGATTCGCTTCGCCTAGGGTCACGCCGGGTTTAAGCAGCGCTATGGCTGCTTCCTGCGCCTTGAGCACAATGTTATACACTTTCGCCTGGGCATCGGTAAATTTACCGTTAACCGGGAAGGTGCGGGTAATATCTGCCGCATAGCCCTGATATTCTGCTCCCGCATCAATCAGCACCAGTTTGCCATCGTCAATTTGATCAGCGTTTTCGGTGTAATGCAATATACAGGCATTCTCGCCGCTGCCCACGATAGTGCCATAAGCAGGGTAATGGGCACCGGCCATGGCAATGAGGTGATGAATCTCTGCCGCCAACTGATATTCATAACAGCCGGCATGGGCAAACTTCATTGCTCTGGCGTGCGCTTCACTGGTCATTTTGGCAGCGGCTTTCATAGTGGCAATTTCTGCGGCAGACTTAAATAAACGCATTTCATCCAGAAACGGACGGGGATCACTTAAATGTATGGGCGCGGCGAATTTACGTGGATTACTGCGTAAGCGTTGCAGAGAAGCCATTACCTGTTGTTCCGCCCAGGCTTCCTCACCCAGTGCAAAAAACACATGGTCATGGCCATCAATCCATTCATCTAACACTGCCGCCAGTTGATCCGATTCGTAGGCCTCGTCCAGGTTAAACTGGCTGAGTGCCTGTTGTGTACCCAGACGTCTGCCGTGCCAGACTTCTTCGTGTTCATCTTTAGCCTGACATACCATGGCGCGATAACAGGAAGGATGGCGTGAATGATTGGACAACAACAGTACACTATCCGGTTCGGCAAACCCGGTTAAGTACCAGAAATAACTGTTCTGGCGGAACTTATATTCGGTGTCGCGACTCCGGGTCACCAAGGTAGCCGCCGGGATCACACAGACACTGTTTTCAGGACACTGGGCCAGCAATCTGTCTTGACGAGAGGTAAATTCTTGTGGTGTTATCACGTGATGACCTACTTAGTGGAGCGAGGGTTTTTCAGGGTGATCATCCAGCAAAGTTTTGCCCAGCTCGCTATAACATAACAATGCCGAAATCTTTACATACTCCATGACTTCATAAAGGGCTTTTTCAGATTCTTCATCCTCTGACATGGGCTCTTCCATTTGCGCAATATTGGCAAAATCTTCCAGCGCTTCGCGCACTTCTTCAGAACAGGGGACTAAGTCCTGCTGATACAGTCCAAAGCCCAGCATAAAGCCCTGCACCCAATTAATGATGGCTGCACCGCGGTCGTTGATAGGCGCTTTGTCATCGGGAAGCAGTAGCTGCAGTGCAAATTCTGATTCGAGCAACTGCTCGCAGGTTTGGTTAAACAGGTCGTTAAGACAATTTTGCGTTTCCTGATTAAACGCATCCCCCTGATGGATGGTGTCGCTTAGTACATTCATCCACTTGCGATCGGTTAAGGACATGCCACCGCACAACATTCCGCTAAGGATGCCATGTACTTCGGCGCCATCGACTATCACTCCGTGTTGAGATAACAGATTAGTTACCCCGTCGTAATTGAGCTGATTATTCACACTTTTTGTCCCATTCTTTTTCTTCTATGCTACCAAAACATGGGGTTAAAACCCACAATTAGCAACCGTTCAATGATAAACTTTGTTTATCGCTAAACAGTGCTACAAAAAGACAATCATCGGCTTATCGCATTCGAATCGCTGATGATCCACTTCACGAGCGGCTGCGTTTGTTATACTCTGTACTGCTATTTATAATAACAATGCTTCCTGGGATGTTTGCCAGTTCATTCATGTCCCTGGCCGATGCTTTAATATAAGGAAGTTGACCTCGTTACTATTGAGCAAGCTCGACTCGTATCGAGAAGCCTGCGGTAACGAATAAACTTCCGCCGTGATCCTTTCGGTTCACGGGCGAAAATGGACAGCGGCATTCTGGGAGGCGCCCTCTTTCGTTGGACACAGAAATGGCAATAATTAATTTCGGGTCAATTAACATCGACCACGTTTATCAGGTTGATCACTTCGTTGCCCCTGGTGAAACATTAGCTTCGAACCACTACCAGACACTCTTGGGTGGTAAAGGTGCCAATCAGTCGATTGCACTGGCCATGGCAGGCGCTGATGTCAGACACGTGGGGTGCATCCATGAAACCGATGCTACGTTCAAACAAACCCTAATTCGCAAAGGGGTCGATTGCCGCTTTGTGAAATGCTCAGATACGCCGTCCGGTCATGCCATCATTCAAGTCACCCCAAGTGGGGAAAACGCCATTGTTTTGTTTGGCGGGGCCAATCAGACCATCACCGAAAAAATGGTTGAGCATGCGTTAGATGACGCCAAGCCATCTGACTGGGTGATAATGCAAAACGAGACCAGTTGTATTAAAGAAGCGATGCAGCAGGCGAAAAAGAAAGGGCTTAAAGTTGCTTTCAACCCCGCACCAATGAGCGAATCGGTCAAATCGTTGCCTTACGACTGTATCGACCTGTTGATTGTTAATGAAACCGAAGCCGCTGCCATCACCGGTGAAAGCGAAATAGACGCTATTTTGAACCACTTCACTGAAAAGTGGACGCACGCCAAAGTTATTGTCACCTTGGGCAAAGTGGGCGTGGTGATGTTGCAAAAAGGCGAGCGCATTGATGTAAAGGCCTTTTCCGTTAATGCTATTGACACTACCGCAGCAGGTGATTGTTTTATAGGCTATTTCTTATCTGCTTACGCAGCGCATGCAGACGCTAAAAAAGCGTTAGTTCGCGGTTGCGCAGCCTCTGCCATTGCAGTTACCCGCGAAGGGGCTGCACAGTCGATTCCAGAAGAAAAAGAAGTCGACCGATTTCTTGCAAAACAAAGCCGATAAGCTGAACCTTTGGCAATTCCCCTACTTTGATTATTAGAGCGATATGGATTTATGAGTCATAAAATTATTTTGGACACTGACCCAGGCATCGATGATGCGATGGCCATCTTTTTTGCCTTTCAGGCACCCGACATTGAGGTTCTGGGCCTGACCACGGTGTTCGGTAACGTTCCGGTTGACATGTCAGCACGCAATGCACTTACCCTTTGCGAACTGGCCGGACAGGACATTCCGGTGACTAAAGGTGTGGGCATGCCATGGGTTGGCCCTGAATCAACCTATGCGCATTTTGTTCACGGTGATGATGGTTTCGGTAATATCAATTTTCCTGCGTCTAAGCGCGAATTAGATCCGCGAAGTTCAGCCCAATTTATCATTGACATGGCACGTGAATACCCCGGCGAGATCACGCTGGTTGCCATTGGCCCATTGGGTAACCTGGCGCTGGCGCTGCGACTTGAACCCGACTTACCCAAATTGCTCAAAGGTGTCAGTATTATGGGTGGCGCGGCGTTTGTGCGCGGTAACGTTACCCCTGTCGCCGAAGCGAATATCTGGAACGACGCTCACGCAGCAGAAATTGTATTTGCGGCTGACTGGGATCTGACCATGTTCGGTCTGGATGTCACAAATGCGGTGCCTTTCAAACCCTCTTTTATGGAAACCTTAAAAGCAAAGAACGAAAAGCTGGGTGGTTTTGTGTTTAATTCGGCTAAGTTCTACGCCGATTTTTATTCGGCAAACCGTGACGACAAAGTGTGTTTCTTTCACGATGCATTCCCGTTGGCTCACCTGATCCAACCGGATTTGTTCGAATTAACCGAAGGTAATGTGCGCGTTTCCACCGATGCCCTTAATCGTGGACAGACAATTGTCGCACCTGAAGGCACGACGGCCAGCCCACTGTGGACTGAAGCGAAGAAAATTAAAGTGGCCACAGGTGTCGACCACGCTAAGCTCGAACAACTGTTTATTGATACCTACGCCAGATAAACTGGTGCTTTCCAATGCCACTTGCTAATGTCTGGCAAGTGGCATATTCAGATATGGAACACATAGCAATGAATACTACGGAAAGCCGCAATTCGTTACGGCGCTCGTTTCGCAACGCCAGAAAAGCACTGACGGTGCAGCAACAACAGGATGCGTCAGCAGCGCTGTTTACTCAAATTGAGCACTTTCTTCCTGCGTCGTTAAATCGTGTTGCTTTATACCTGGCAAATGACGGCGAGCCTGATTTATCAACGGTGATTCGCTCTTGCTGGCAGCATCAGATCGCCACGTCGCTTCCTGTTTTGCATCCTGTCACCAAAAAGCATTTACTGATGCTGAATTACACCGCTGACACCCCGATGCATATCAATCGCTTTGGCATTGCCGAACCCGCATTAAACTGTCAGGCGATAAGGTTGTTAAACCAGCATGATGTGCTATTTATGCCATTAGTCGGGTTTGATAAACAGGGCAACAGACTGGGTATGGGCGGCGGTTTTTATGATCGCACCCTTGCCAGCACGGTAAACTGCGAATCGCGCCCCCGCTTAGTGGGTGTCGCTCATGACTGTCAGCAAGCGGAATCGTTACCGATACAGCCCTGGGATGTCCCCCTGGATGCTATTATTACCCCTACACAAGTAATTCAACCTTCAAATTCATAACAAGTGGAATAAGCATGGATCAGAACGAAAAGAAACAAGCCGTGGCCAATGCGGCCATCAAGTATGTTGAGCAAGATTCAATTGTGGGCGTAGGAACTGGCTCCACGGTCAATTATTTCATTGATGCACTGGCAAAAATTAAACATAACATCGAAGGCGCAGTTTCCAGTTCCACCGCATCGACTGAGCGTATGAAAAAGCTGGGCATTGAAGTATTCGATCTGAATTCGGTCGATCAGCTGTCGGTATACATTGATGGCGCCGATGAAGTCACCGATCACAAGCATATGATTAAAGGCGGCGGTGCGGCGCTGACGCAGGAGAAAATAGTTGCGGCCGTAGCGAAAAAATTTGTTTGTATCGTTGATGATTCAAAACGGGTGGGTGTGCTGGGTAAATTTCCGCTGCCCGTTGAGGTCATTCCCATGGCCCGCTCCTATGTAGCCAGGGAGCTGGTTAAACTGGGCGGCGATCCGGTTTACCGTGAAGGTGTAACGACCGACAACGGTAATGTGATACTGGATGTACATAATCTGGAAATTCTCAACCCCCGTGAGCTTGAACAACAAATCAATAATATTGCCGGTGTGGTGACCAATGGCATCTTTGCCATGCGTGGTGCTGATGTGGTGCTGTCTGCCACCGATACTGGTGTCGAAACCCTCGATTAAAACACCTTTTTTGCGCTGCTGATTGATTAAGCTATCATCGTTTAGTATTTATTCAGTGGCAGCGCGTAATTTCCCTTTCACTCTGCGACTGATTTTGCTAAGTTTGCCTTCCCAGACGTCCAGATGTCTTTTTACAGTTTGAGAAGCGACCATGAGTAAAGTTTCGTTACCAAAAGATAAAATCAAAATTTTGTTGTTAGAAGGGGTACACCATAGTGCTGTGGAAACGTTTGAAAATAACGGCTACAGCAATATCGAATACCTTAAAACGTCGCTCCCTGAAGCTGAACTGATTGATAAAGTACAAGACGTGCACTTTATTGGTCTGCGCTCGCGCACGCAAATAACCGAAGCAGTGGTTGAGGCGGCCAGTAAACTGGTTGCGATTGGTTGTTTTTGTATAGGCACGAACCAGGTCGATCTTATTTCTACCCGGGCCAAAGGGATTCCGGTTTTTAATGCGCCGTTTTCTAACACCCGTTCGGTTGCTGAACTGGTGTTAGGCCAAATCATTTTACTGCTGCGCAAAATTCCACAAAAAAATGCCAAAGCCCATCGGGGCGAATGGGATAAATCCGCCGATGGCGCATTTGAAGCAAGGGGAAAAACCCTTGGTATCATTGGTTACGGCCATATCGGTACACAGTTAAGCATTCTGGCTGAGCACTTGGGCATGCGGGTACAGTTTTTTGATATCGAAGATAAACTGGTTTTGGGCAACTCGACGCAGATTAAGTCATTAGACAGGTTATTGGAAACCTCAGACGTGGTCACCCTGCATGTGCCTGAAACGCTACAAACAAAGAACATGATTGGCGAAGCGCAGCTGCGTAAAATGCGTAAAAACAGCATTTTAATCAACGCTTCCCGCGGAACAGTTATTGATATTGATGCTCTGGTCACAGCGTTGAAAGATGAGCATATCAGCGGTGCCGCATTAGACGTATTCCCTGTGGAGCCTAAGTCGAATTCAGAAGAGTTTGAATCACCGCTACGCGCGTTTGATAACGTGATTCTCACCCCGCATGTGGGTGGCAGCACCCAGGAAGCCCAAGAGAACATCGGCATTGAAGTGGCGGGCAAACTGGCGAAATACAGCGATAACGGCTCTACCCTGTCTGCGGTCAATTTCCCGGAAGTGGCCTTGCCGGACCACCCTGGCAGCTGTCGCATCCTGCACATCCACGAAAACCGCCCTGGCGTGTTAACCCAGATTAACCAGACCTTTGCACACAAAGGCATCAACATCGAAGCGCAATATCTTCAGACCAATGCCGAGATTGGTTACGTGGTGGTGGATGTTGAATCAGAAAAAGGCTACGACGCGCTGGCTGAACTTCAGCAGATTGACGGCACCATCAAGACACGTATTTTACATTAATGGGATAAAGCCCCGCTTCGGGCTATAAACCTCAAGCCTTGGGCAACTTTATTGCACAAGGCTTGAAAGTCGCTTTTGCATCTACCACATTGCCACCGTTCATCGAATAATCTTTGCTAACTGAATGATTTTAACCATACTGAGGGTTAACGAATTTCTTTCGGGCAACAATCATGTTCTGGGCACATGGAAGTTATGAGGTAAAAAAGGAAGGCCAAATACTTTTGGTTGATGCTTGCGGTCCTTTTAACCGCGAAACCATCTTCTCTCTGGACAAGGATCTAATCAGTTTTGTAGGCCAGCTTCGCCACGCCCCCTGGGCCGAAATTGCTACCTTGAAAAATGAAAGTGCTTATACGCCCGAAGCGCTGGAGGAGCTAGCCAAATCGTTTCAGGATAGAGTGCGCAATAATCTTATTGCCATCGCGATCCTGTTCAAAGATATTGAATCCAGAACCCTTTCTGAATATCAGCTTACATCCATTTTTAAACAGTGTGATGGGTTAGATTGGCTATTTTGCGAGTCGATTGAAAGTGCCAGAGACTGGTGCAATCGGGCACTTTCAAACTACCAGGAAAATATGTAGAGGGACCCTGCTCGGGTCCCTTCACATAGTAAAAAACTTAAAAGAAGTTATAAACCAGCGTAACTGAGGTTTCAGTATCCAGTTTTTCAACACCGGGGTCTACTTCACTGTTGTGGTCTAGCTTAAACGCAACTTTTAGTGACAGGTTGCCGCTTATAGTGGCGGTTACAGCCGACTCAGCGCGTGATTTGGTGTTGTCTTCACCCACCTCAGTACTGACCGTCTGAGTAAATTTAGCAGTGTCTGAAATCAGCCATTGATATGCTGCAGACGCACGTACAATTGGCCCTTCCTGCTTTTCACCTTCCTGGGTTTCAGCCCAGGCGTAACCAGGACCCACTGAGTATTCGAACGACATTTTGTCGGTTTCCCATAACTTATGGTTCCAACCGACCGCCAGGGTGGTCTGGTATTCGTAGTTGCTTAGCTTGTCTTGCTCGTAAGATGCGAAACCGAAAATACGATAATTGGGGTTAGCTAACTTGTAGTTGGCCTGAGATGACGCGAACAAGCTATCGGCTGACGTACGCTCTTCTTCTTCACCCTCGTCATTTTCAACCGTCTCTTTTTTATACAACCCTTCGATATTGTAATCGTTACTCCACTTTGGAAGCTCCTGATGCGCCACTAAGGATGCACTTAACGAAGTGGTTTCTGTATTACCTGTGGTATGAATGGCACCCACGCCACCTTCCATCGTGAACGGTTTTTTCTCTTCTTGTGCGACTGCGACGTTCGCGACTAACGTGCCTAGAATTGCCGTAGCAACTAAACTTCTGTTCATCAGTGTGTTCCTGCAATTAAATCTTTTTAACATTATTCGATACTGCGTTTATATCTTATCAAAGCTGAAAAAGTTCACCAAACGGCTAAAATACGCGGTTTCGCGCGACTTTCTAAATCAAATGATTAGAAAAATCGATAAACCACTGAAACGGAAGACTCCGTATTTAGCTCAGCCACGTCTTCTGGCGTATTAGTCTCATGTGTCCAGGTAAGCGCAAATTTTAACGCAAGGGATTCAAATATTGTTGCGGTAACTGATGTCTCAGACCGCGTTTTAATATTGTGCCCACCCGCTTCAATACTGGCGAACTGTCTGAATTTGGCCCCTGTGGTCCAAAAGTAACGGTATTCCACGGAGGCACGTACGATGAATCCACTGTTAATCGAGGTTTCCGTCTCCTCTTCAACGGAAACGAAAGAATAACCCGGGCCGACACTGTATCTGAATTCATCAACTTCATTTTGCCAAAGCTGATGAGACCAGCCTGACGCTATCGAAGAACGATAATGAAAGCCGTTGAACTCATCGTTTTCGTAATCACCGTAGATGAACAACCGGCGATCCCGGTTATTTAATTTGTAGTCTAGCTGTGCATAGCCGAACAAACGCTCGGCCGTAACCTCTCGCTCTTTTTCACCGCCTTTTTCAACTTCACTTTCTTTATAAAGCAGTTCACCAAAATAGCGGTTACTCCACCAGCGGGTTTCATGTTCGGAAACAATGCCACCCTTGATCGTCGTTGCGTCAGAATTACCCGTGGCAAAGAGAATGCCCACTTCACCATCGAGGGTAAAATGTGGCGCTTCTTCATCCACATCAGGGATCATGTCAGGATGATAAAGCGTGCTGATCAAATTACGGTCTTTTGCCGCCTGTGCGTCGGGAAGCAAACAAAATGACAGCATCGTAATCGCCATTAGATAAATGGCAAACGAATTTTGCATAGTAATGTTCTATTCTAATGTTTAGCGCAAAAAATCGTTCCGTGACTATTATTGTCGTACTAATGAGGCGATCATATCCGTTTCTCTTCGAGAATAATGAATCGCATCATTAATGGTTTCCTTTTCGATCTTAATTATCTTTTCTAATTCTGGCGAAATAAGTTCAATTTTATTGTTATCGTCTTCCTGTTGCTCATTGAACAAGGTTCTTACCGCAATCGCAAGTACTGCGATTTCTGCATCTACCACTTTTTGTTTATCATTATGCAAATGAACCACCGGGAAATAAAGTGACAGAGGTAGTCTCCAGCTTTCCATTATAGTGCCACTGCAATGCGCAAAGGTGAACTTAAAGTGACTTAATTGTTTTACCCACGGCAGTAAATCACTGTCGTCGTTCAAATAAGCCTCGTATTTTTCTGGCGAACATTTTGCGACAACCAATTCACTTAAATTCTGCAATATTCCCATGACAAAGAAGCGTTCAATGCCACGAATGCGACAATGTTTGGCCAAATATTTCGCTACCATTCCGCAAAATACCGAGTTTCGCCAATGTTGATCTGGATTGATCAAGGGCGAATTAAACTGTGTGAAAGCGGTATTAGCGGTTTCAGCCACCACCAGATTGTACAGAGCCTCACCGCCGATCACGTTAACCGCTTTTGAAATCGAGCCAATTTGTGAAGGAAAGCGAAATAATGCGCTATTCGCCAGGCGAAGGATTTTAGCTGTCAACGACGGATCTACGCTGATTAACCTCGCAATGTCGTCGGCATCAGAACGATGATCATCGAGTATATCGCGAATGCGTAAACAAATATCTGGCAGCGTGAATGACTGCGACGCATAGGAAACATACTTAGTTAGAGACATAATTTAACACCACTTCAAACATTTCAGGAATTATATCAGCCATGCAATAAATCTCAGCCCCTTTTACGTTACATTGCAGTATGCTGAGTTATAACCGCGTACTGTAAGCATCTACTTTTTTTTAAATAAGTCGGTTTGCAACGGTGCCGGCTCAGAGATGCCGGTATCCGGTTGGGCGTTTCGTTGCGCTGACAGCTTTCTGCGATGGCACGCCGCAATAATTTTACGCTTGGTAGCATCATCAATTTTTAACCAGTAGAGGCGCTCTTCACGACTTCTGAAACATCCCAGGCAATACCCACGCGCACCCGACTGACATACGCCGATACACGGGCTGGGAACATCAAAAAACTCTAACTGTGAAGGAGAAGGCTCTCCTTTGCTTACCATATCGTTTTTTCTAAGTACAATTGCTCATCAAATCAGTCTACCAGTGTATATTCAATAGTGGAAACTACACGCACCTTTTTAATGTGTGGATGATGATTATCACGCGCAAAAATGGAGAACTGCCCTTGTCTGGCCTGATTAATTTTGCCCAGTTTACTGTCTGAGTCCTGGGCAAATTTATTGGCCACTTCTCTGGCATGCTTTGTAGCCTCTTCAATCATCACTGGCTTAACCTCATTCAAGCGGGAAAACAGATATTCTGTTCGCGCTTCATACCCGGGAGAGGTAAACACGATCCCTTCACTGACCAATTCCGAAATAGACGCCATCAAGCCTCTGACAAACTCGATTTTTGTTGAATATACGGTAATGGTTTGTATCGCACTGTAACGAAATTCTGTACGCTCACCGCCATAGCGCTGTGCCAGCTTATCGATAATTTCGGGGGCACCAACGGTGATGGATTGCGCGTCCAGGCCAGCGTTATGTAAGTACTGCGTAATACTTTGAGTGTGCTGTTTAAGTGTTCGATGTAACGCACTCAGATCGTTACCGGCTTCGGTAAACTGAATCGGCCAAATTACTTTATCTGCCAGATATTCTCTTTCTGACAACCCTTTAACGGTTACCACACGATCCCAGGTTTTAAAGGTGATGATAGCATTACCTAATTGCGTACCAAGCAAGGTTAACCCTAATACCGCGCCTGTTGCCAAAATAACAGCGACTGTTTTATTCATAATGCCATTCCTTCGTTTAATAACTGAAGAAAGCCTATATGACAACTATGGCAAAACAGAGGCGAAGCGGTGGAAATGTAAAGCGGGCCTCAGGCCCGCCGTCATTATTTCTCGATAACCAGTTGAGTTGCGGGTGTTTTTTTCCGTTTGCTGCGAAGCAAAGAATAAAATACCGGGGTGAGCAACAAGCCAAAAAAGGTGACCCCAATCATACCGGCAAATACAGCAACGCCCATTGCCTGACGCATTTCTGCTCCCGCCCCGGTTGAGATAACCATAGGCAATACCCCCATAATAAAGGCGATGGATGTCATCAGAATCGGACGCAAACGTAGCTTGCTGGCTTCCAGAATCGCTTCCAGTGTGGTCATCCCCTGCTCTTCCAGTTCCTTGGCGAACTCAACAATCAATATTGCATTTTTCGTGGCCAGCCCTACCAGAACGATTAAACCAATTTGTGTGAACACATTGTTATCGCCTCCTGCAATCCCCACCCCGATCAACGCACTCAATAAGGTCATGGGTACTATCAGGATAATTGCTAATGGCAGGGTCAGACTTTCGTACTGGGCGGCCAGCACCAGGAACACCAGTAACACCACCAGCGGAAATACAATCAATGAGGCGTCCCCTGCCAGGATCTGCTGATAGGTTAAATCAGTCCACTCATAGCTCATGCCAATAGGTAGCGTTTCATCTAAAATCTTTTCGATGGCCGCTTTGGCTTGATCGGAGCTGTATCCGGCTGCAGGTGCACCATTAATTTCTGCCGTGTTATAACCATTGTAATGCATCACCCTGTCAGGCCCCGCCGAATGTTCCACCGATACAAACGACCCCAGTGGGATCATCTGCCCGTCACTGTTGCGTATCTTGTACTGGCGGATCTGATCGGTATCCTGCCGGAACTGCGAATCTGCCTGCACGTTAACCTGATAAGTGCGTCCAAACAGATTGAAGTCATTCACATACACCGAGCCCAGGTACGCTTGCAACGTGCTGAATAAGCTGTCTGTGGTTACTCCCTGACTGATTGCTTTAGTGCGATCCACGTCGACATCCAGTTGCGGCACATTCACCCGGAAACTGGAGAAAGTATCAGTTAATGCAGGATCCTGCCACGCTTTGCCAACCACCTGCTGGGTGGCATTATCCAAGGCTTCAAAACCTAGATTGGCGCGGTCCTGAATTTGCAGTTTAAAGCCACCAATAGTGCCTAAACCCATTACCGGAGGCGGCGGAAAAATCGCCACAAAGGCCCCTTTTATTGCGCCAAATTGTTGGTTTAGCTGCATGGCGATGGCACCGGCAGATAATTCTGGCGATGTTCTTTCATCAAACGGTTTCAAAGGGGTAAAAAGAACACCTGAACTGCTGCTGTTAGTAAAGCCATTGATGTTTAGGCCAGGGAAAGCCACAGCATCGGCAACACCCGGGTGCTGCATGGCAATCTCTGACATTTGCCGAATGACATCTTCGGTTCGATCGAGAGATGACGCATCAGGCAATTGTGCAAATGCCACCAGGTACATTTTATCCTGCGCCGGCACATAACCGGTGGGCGTGCTCGCAAACTGCTGCCAGGTCAATGCTAACAAACCAGCATACAACACTAACACCACGCCACCTTTACGCACCAAACGGTTAACGCCTTTGGTGTAAGCATGACCGCCACGATTAAACAGTCGGTTAAATGGCCCAAATACCCAGGGACCCAGCATTCTGTCCATGAGCTTGGTCAGCGCGTCTTTAGGTGCATCGTGCTTTTTGAGTAGTAACGCTGACAACGCCGGACTCAAGGTTAATGAGTTAATCGCGGAAATAATGGTTGAAATCGTAATTGTTAGGGCGAACTGCTTGTAAAACTGGCCAGTTAAGCCCGACATAAAGGCGGTTGGAATAAACACCGCAGCCAAAACCAGCGTTGTGGCGATGATCGGGCCGGTCACTTCTTTCATCGCCTGGCGCGTGGCATCGACGGGACTGAGTCCATCGGCAATATTTCGCTCAACGTTTTCTACCACGACAATGGCGTCATCGACCACGATACCTATCGCCAGTACCAAACCAAACAAAGACAACGCATTGAGTGAAAAACCCATTAGCTGCATAAAGGCGAAGGTGCCCACCAAAGAAACCGGAACTGCGACCAGCGGAATAATGGATGCCCGCCAGGTTTGCAAGAACAGCACCACCACCAGCACAACCAGCAGTACGGCTTCAAGCAGGGTATTTACCACCGCTTTTATCGAGCCACGAACAAATACAGTGGGATCGTAAACGATCTCGTAATTTAACCCTTCAGGGAAGTTTTGTGAAAGTGTGGCCATGGTTGCGCGCACGTTATCAGAAATCTCAATTGCATTGCTGCCGGGAGCCTGAAATATCGGGATTGCTGCGGCAGGCTGGTTATTCAGCAATGAGCGTAACACATAATAGTCAGCGCCTAATTCAACTCGCGCGATATCATCCAGACGGGTAACCTGACCGTCGGCGGAACGCTTTACAATAATATTTCTAAATTCACTTTCATCTTTTAAGCGCCCGCGCACATTGATCAATAAATTAAAATCGCTGTTGCCCGAGGGTTGCGCGCCCAGGCTGCCTGCCGCGGCTTGTTGGTTCTGCGCCCGAATAGCGGCAATAACATCAGTAGGGTTTAAACCCAGTTCTGCCATACGATCGGGGTTTAACCACACCCGCATGCTAAATTCACCGGCACCAAATACGCGTGCCTGTCCGACGCCCTCAACCCGCGCTAATTCATCTTTGACAAACTGCTGCGCATAGTTAGAAAGATAGAGCATATCGTAACGACTGTCCGGCGAGGTTAAATGCACTACCATGGTCAAATCGGGCGATGACTTTTCAGTCACCACACCCAATCGCTGGACTTCCTGTGGCAAGCGCGGCAGTGCACGGTTAACCCGGTTCTGAACCAGCGTGGTCGCGTCGTCCGGATCGGTGCCAATAGCAAACGTTAAGGTAAGTGTCATACGACCATCAGAAGTTGATTGTGACGAACTGTACAACAGACCTTCCACGCCATTTATTTCATCTTCTAATGGACTGGCAACGGTTTCACCAATGACTTTGGGATTGGCGCCCGGATAATTCGCCGTCACAACCACTGTAGGTGGTACAACATCAGGATATTCAGTAATGGGCAATTGCCAGACAGCCAGCGCTCCGGCAATAAAAATAATAATAGAAATAACACCCGCAAAGACGGGTCGGGTAATAAAAAACTGTGCAATGTTCATCGACTTCCTCCAGCGTCTCCGCTGGCTGGTTGATTCATTGCGGTAGTGGTTTGCGCGCGTTGTTGCCACTGCATTACCGCATTGAGGGCCTCAGCAGGTGCCATGTCAATTTCATTTGGCGCCACCACAGCCCCCGGACGAATACGTTGTAGCCCGTTTACCACAATCGCTTCACCTGTTTGCAGACCGGCCTCAACAACCCGTAACTTGCCCAGCTTGTCACCCAATGTAATAGGACGATAGCTAATGGTATTATCCTCACCCACCACAAAAACAAACTTATTGTTCAAGTCAGTGCCGATCGCCTTTTCGCTGATCAACACTCGCGGTTGAGTTTCACTACTGGCCAGTTTGATGTGAGCGAACATGCCGGGTACTAACTGCCCTTCCTGATTGTCAAAAGCAGCACGCACACGAATGGTACCGGAAGCGGGATTCACCTGATTATCGATAAAGTCGAGTTTACCCCAGTAGTTTTTATCGGTATTACCGCCAACCTGCAATGCAACCGCCAGATCAGAAGCGCCATCCTGCGTATCAAGCTGGCTCAAAAACGACAGGTAAGTCTGCTCGTCCACATCAAAATAGGCATGCAACCTGTCAGTGGAAACCAGCGTGGTCAAAACCGTGTTACCCGCGGTGACAAAGTTGCCCGCAGTGACGTTAGCGCGTGAGATGCGACCTGTAATTGGCGCCTCCACTCTGGCAAAACCACGTTGTAGGCGAGCAATATCCAGTTGCGCTGAGATGGCAGCTACTTGCGCTTCAGCCTGGGTCAATTTCGCTTGACGCGTATCTATGACTTCTTCAGATACCGACTGACTGGCTTTTAGTTTTGTGGCCCGAGAGAGATCCTGCTCAGCAAGTTTACGCTGGCTATATGCGCTGTCTAACTGTGCTTCCAGTTGCTTAACTTCTGCCTGAAACTGACGGTTATCGATCAGAAACAAGGTTTCACCTTGTTTAACTATGTCGCCTTCTTTAAAGGCCACAAAATCGATGTATCCAGAGACACGTGGGCGTAAGCTAACCGTTTCAGGAGCCTCTAGTCTGCCGCTAAATGAATCCCATAAGGCCACTTCTTTACTGATGACCTCGGCGGTGTCTACCGGAATCGCTTGGGGCGTTTGCTGGGTTTGCGCGTGCGTTACTTCACCACACGCAATCAGAATACTGGTGACCCAAACAACAATACTGAATTTGATAAAAATGTGCATTTTCGCTACCTGAAAAATTGATTGAGCGCATTATGCCTCCCACCAATCAATAAAAATAATTATATTTTAATATGCATTGCATCACGCATTGTTATACATTAGGGTTATCTATACATCATCATCCGGAGTGGGGTAGCATGCCTATGCGAAATAATGATTTAAATCTACTCATGATTTTTGACGCCATCATGACAGAAGGTGCTATTACCCGCGCCGCAGACCGCCTGGCAATGACGCAGCCTGCGGTGTCTAATGCGCTTTCGCGTATGCGCACTGCATGGAAAGATGAGTTATTTGTCAAAGATGGCCGCGGCATCCAACCTACCGCTTTTGCGTTGAACTTGTGGAGTCAGATAAAGGAACCACTGGGTTTGCTTGAAGATGCCGTTAATCCCAGTCATTTTGATCCTGCCACAGCACGACGAACGTTCCGCATTTCAGCATCGGATATAGTGGTAGATATGCTTTGGGGCCCCTTGCGCAGGATTATCGAAACCGAAGCACCGGGTATTAATATTTATGCAATGCCTAATGCCGCGCTGAATACTGAAAAAGTGCTTAATGATGCCGAAGCGGACCTTGTTATTGGCAAGTTTCCTATGGCTGACAACGTGGTGAGAACCGAGCAGATCCTTGAGCCCAGTTATGTCTGCGTGATGCGACCTGACCACCCACTGGCTAAGGAGCAACTTTCATTGCAGGGTTTTGCTGATGCCGACCATCTGCTGGTGTCTATCACCGGCGATGTGACCGGTATCACCGATCAGGCGTTGATGAATGTGGGCTTAAGCCGACGTGTGGCGATGTCGGTCAACCACTTTCATGCAGTTGCGCCTCTTTTGCAGCAAAGTGATTTGATTTGCGTGGTACCCTCTATTGCAGTTGAAAAAGAAATATTTTCCGGCGAGTTAGCCGTGTTCGAGACGCCGATTGAACTCGCCAAAACGCCTCTGGGAGTGTTGTGGCATAAACGCCAGGACCATGATCTGGGCTTACAGTGGCTGCGCCGTCTGGTGACACGTTTTTTACGCGAGCGCAGCGCTCAACATCAGGCACTTCTGTCTCGCTGTTGTCGTAAAGGCTATTGTCCTGATGCGCTCAAAGAGCTAATCAGTCAGCGCACTCAAGCTGACTGTTCGTTAGCAGAAACACAACTTAAAGGAATACAATAAAGGCTATGTCTGGATATCACGCCCAGCTTACCGAAAATGACGTGGAACTTACTGCCATTCGAGCACAGGGCTCAGGTGGACAAAATGTTAATAAAGTCAGCAGCGCGATACATCTTCGGTTTGATATTCATCAGTCAGTTTTACCCGATGAGGTAAAAGCGCGTTTACTCAATACTAACGATTCACGTATCACGTCTGATGGCGTATTTGTATTGAAAGCGCAACAATATCGTACTCAGGAGCAAAATCGAGTGGATGCGGTTTTACGCCTGAACGAATGGATCACGCAGTCAACCAAAATCCAAAAGAAGCGCCGTCCCACACGGGTTTCAAAAGCGGTAAAGGCCCGCCGACAGCAGGCCAAGCAAGCGAATAGTCAAAAGAAGCAACGCCGACAAAAACCCGATTTTTAATTCAAACGGTTGACATACGAAATTTCATATATATGATATCCCATATACCAAAGGAGGCTATATGGGATCTCCCCTTTCGTTTTATAAATGCCTGGCGGACGATACCCGCCTGAAAATTCTGTTGCTGATTTCCAGTCACAATGAGTTATGTGTGTGCGATTTTCAGTCAGCATTAAAGCTCAGCCAGCCGAAGATTTCACGGCACCTGGCCGAACTAAGGCGGTGTGAACTGGTGCAGGACGAACGGCGTGGTAAATGGGTCTACTATCGCATACATGATCAGTTACCCAGTTGGGCACAGGATGTACTGAAACTCACTTACCAAAACAGCCAGCATTACCTGGCCGAAAACGTCAAACAACTTTTAAGCTGTTGCGAGAATTGATTATGAAAATACTCTTTATCTGCACCCACAACCGGTGTCGCAGTATTTTGTCTGAAGCCATTACCAACCAGTTAACCGACAGCCACGTAGTTGCCCGCAGTGCGGGTAGTCAGCCCGTCGACGAGGTCCACCCGCTTTCCATCAAATATCTGGAGCAAAGTGGCTTTGATACGCTAGGTTTAACAAGTAAATCCTGGCATCAGCTTGAATCATTTGCCCCGGATGTGGTGGTGACTGTATGTGACAGCGCAGCCAGTGAAAGTTGTCCGGTGTGGTTTGGACAGGCAATAAAAGTTCACTGGGGACTAGAAGATCCATCAAAAATTGACGATGCGAAAGAAGCTGAGCGCGCTTTTTTACATACCATCGAGATTATCAGTGAGCGCGCAAAACAAATTAACCAAATCGCTTTATTGCCTAAAGAACAGTGGCAGCAAGCTTTCTCTAATCTTGGAGTTAACTGATGAGTGTGACAGATTTATCGACACCGAATTTAAATGAAGACGAATTTGCCATTCCGGAATCGAATCAATTCACGCAAACGCTTTCCACGCATAAGCCCAAAATACTGTTACTGTATGGCTCACTAAGAAAACGCTCATTCAGTAAACTGGTCATTGAAGAGTGCGCCCGCTTGCTGATCCGTATGGGGGCCGAAGTGCGCATTTTTGATCCGAAAGGACTGCCGCTGCCCGATGGTGAGGAAGATACTCATCCCAAGGTGCAGGAGTTAAGAGAACTGGTGGTGTGGTCTGAAGGTCAGGTGTGGTGCTCGCCAGAACGTCACGGCGCCATGACCGGCATTATGAAGTCGCAGATTGACTGGATCCCGCTATCGCTGGGTGCCGTGCGTCCCACGCAGGGTAAAACGCTGGCAGTCATGCAGGTAGAAGGCGGTTCACAGTCGTTTAATGTGGTCAATCAATTGCGCGTACTGGGACGTTGGATGCGCATGATCACCATTCCAAATCAATCCTCAGTGGCTAAAGCATTTCTTGAGTTTGATGATGAAGATCGCATGAAACCGTCGGGTTATTACAACCGCATTGTGGACGTAATGGAAGAGCTCATCAAGTTTACCCTGCTTACCCGCGACAATAGCGATTATCTGGTTGACCGTTACTCTGAACGGGTAGAAACGGCCGAACAATTAATGCAACGCGTCAATCAATCATCACAATAACAATAAAGGATAAATAATGGGCTTTTTCGAACGTTACCTCTCTGTGTGGGTAGGAGTGTGCATTCTGGTGGGTGTGGTGGCCGGTACGTTGGTGCCTGGCTGGTTTGCGATGGTCGCTGAGCTGGAGTACGCCCATGTTAATTTGGTTATCGCGGTACTGATCTGGCTGATGATTTACCCGATGATGATTCAAATTGATTTTGCCTCGATAAAGGATGTGGGCAAAGCGCCCAAAGGGTTGGTGCTGACTCTGGTGATTAACTGGCTGATAAAACCCTTCACCATGGCATTTTTAGGCTGGCTGTTTTTTGAAGGCATCTTTGCCCAGTGGGTTGATCCACAGTCTGCCAGCGAATATATCGCCGGTATGATTCTGTTAGGTGTGGCCCCCTGTACGGCGATGGTATTCATCTGGAGTCACCTGACCAAGGGCGATGCGAATTACACCTTGGTTCAGGTCTCCGTCAACGATGTGATCATGGTGTTTGCATTTGCGCCCATTGCGGCGTTTTTGTTGGGGGTAAGTGATATTGAGGTGCCGTGGGAAACACTGTTGTTATCAGTGGTGATTTACGTTGTACTACCCTTGCTTCTGGGTGCAATTACCCGGCTGGTCTTGCGTAAAGGTAACGATGACACGCGTCTGAATCAGTTTGTTGCCCAATTAAAGCCGTTTTCTATCATCGGGTTGCTATTAACCATAATATTGTTGTTTGGCCTGCAAGCCGAAACCATCCTGGAAAAGCCGCTGGTAATTGGTTTGATCGCTATCCCTCTGCTAATTCAGACCTACGGTATTTTTGCGCTGGCCTATTTCTTCGCATTAAAAATGCGCTTACCGCATCGGGTGGCCTCGCCTGCGTGCATGATCGGTACATCAAATTTCTTCGAACTGGCAGTAGCGATGGCCGTATCCTTGTTTGGCCTGCATTCAGGTGCGGCTCTTGCCACCGTAGTTGGGGTATTGGTTGAAGTGCCTGTGATGCTGTCGCTGGTGTGGTTTGCCAATAGAACCCGACATTGGTTTGATGCCGAAACGGCATAAATAGCTGATACAAAAACGCCCGCTTTTCGCGGGCGTTTTTTATTCATTAGCGAACTTATTTTTTCTTCGCTTTCGGGTTAGGCATATCAGTAATGCTTCCTTCGAAGATTTCTGACGCCAGACCGATAGATTCGTTAAGTGTGGGGTGAGCGTGAATGGTTAATGCCACATCTTCTGCATCCGCACCCATTTCAATCGCTAAGCCAATTTCACCTAACATTTCGCCAGCATTGGTACCCACAATGGCACCACCAATGACACGACCTGAGTCTTTGTCGAAAATCATTTTGGTCATACCGTTAGTGGCGTCAGAAGCAATTGCACGACCTGATGCAGCCCATGGGAACGTGGCCGTTTCGTAATTAACGCCCTGCTCTTTCGCTTCTTTCTCAGTTAATCCAACCCATGCTACTTCTGGCTCAGTGTAAGCAACTGATGGAATACAGCGTGGATCGAAGTAATGTTTTTTACCAGAAATTACTTCAGCAGCAACATGACCTTCATGCACGGCTTTATGAGCAAGCATTGGCTGACCGATAACGTCACCAATCGCGAAAATGTGCTCAACGTTGGTTTGTAGCTGCTTGTTCACATTGATAAAGCCACGATCATCAACGTTTACGCCAGCCTTGTCAGCGTCGATTAGTTTACCGTTTGGACGACGTCCAACCGCAACCAGCACTTTGTCGTAGCGTACCGCTTCGTCCGGCGCCTGCTTACCTTCGAAGGTAACGTACAGGCCGTCTTTTTTCGCTTCCACGTTGGTCACTTTGGTTTCGACCATCACGTTGAATTTCTCTTTATAGGACTTCATGAACACTTTCATGATGTCTTTATCTGCCGCAGGAATTAACTGGTCTAGGAATTCAACCACGTCAATCTTGGAGCCGAGTGCTTCGTATACGGTGCCCATCTCAAGACCGATGATACCGCCACCTAATACCAGCATTTTTTCTGGAATGTCTTTCAGCTCAAGTGCACCGGTTGAATCAATTACACGATCATCTTCCGGGATGAACGGCAAGGATACCGGCTCTGAACCGGCAGCAATAATCGCCTGTTCAAATTTAATCGTGGTTTTGCCGTCTTTCCCTTCTACTTCAAGAGAATTAGCACCAGTGAATTTACCGTAACCTTGCACGTGCTTCACTTTGCGCATTTTTGACATGCCTGACAGACCTTTAGTCAATTGGCCTACCACGCTGTCTTTGTAGTCGCGAAGTTTATCCAGATCGATTTTCGGTTCACCAAAGGTTACGCCGTGTGCGCCCAGGTGGGTGGCCTCTTTGATAACTTTAGCCACGTGCAAAAGCGCTTTGGAAGGAATACAACCTACGTTAAGGCAAACACCACCTAACGTTTCCCGCGCGTCGACGATGACGGTTTCAATACCTAAATCGGCTGCACGGAATGCGGCTGAATAACCACCCGGTCCTGCTCCTAATACGACTAACTGAGTTTTGATTTCGCTCATTGTGACCTCAAATCTGTCCTGTTTTTATAAAACGAATAAAGCTTCAATTTTAACGAGTCGCTTGTAGGGCGTAAAGCTAACTGGTCAAAAAGCCTCATAAAATATGTAAAAAGTGGATGAAGTCATCCTCATCCACGCGGGTTAAAGCAGATTTACAGTAAAATCTGTCTTAAATCTTCTAACACTGCTTTTAAATGTACGGCAAAACGTGCTGCAACCGCACCATCGATCACTCTGTGATCGTAGGATAGCGATAACGGTAGCATCAGACGTGGTTCAAATTCCTTGCCGTTCCATTTTGGCTTCATATCACTTTTCGATACACCCAATATAGCCACATCCGGAGCATTGACAATCGGTGTAAATGCCGTACCACCAATGCCACCAAGGCTTGAGATGGTGAAACAACTACCCTGCATGTCTGCCGCTTTCAATTTACCGTCACGTGCTTTAACACTGATTTCCATCAGCTCCTTTGACAGCTCATGGATACCTTTTTGATCAACATCGCGTACTACCGGTACAACCAGACCTCCGGGAGTGTCCACTGCAATACCTATATGGTAATACTTTTTCTGAATTAAAGACTCACCATCGGCAGAAAGTGAAGTATTAAATACCGGATAGGCTTTTAATGCATCCGCCACGGCTTTCATCATGAACACCAGCGGGGTGATTTTAACGCCCAGCTTGCGCTTCTCAGCCACCGCGTTTTGATCTTTTCTGAACGCTTCAAGATCGGTGATATCTGCTTCTTCGAACTGGGTAACATGAGGGATGGTTACCCAGTTACGGTGCAGGTTCGGACCAGAAATTTTCTGGATCCGGGTCAGTGGTTTCTCTTCCACTTCGCCAAATTTAGCGAAATCGACTTTAGGCGGTGCAATGACCTGCAAACCACCTTCACCCTGCGCCACCGAAGCCGCTGTCGCTTTCGGACGAGACAGTTCGTATTTAACGTAAGATTGCACATCCTCTTTCAGAATACGATTTTTCGGGCCGCTACCAGAAACCTGTGTCAAATCTACCCCAAACTCTCTGGCCAGACGGCGCACCGAGGGCGACGCATGCACTTTACCTGATTTTGGCTTCTCACCCGCTGACGGATGATGCGGCACCGGCGGTGGCTTGGGTCGACTGGTATCCTGAGCAGTTTCGGTTTTGCTCGGTGCAGACGATTCAGCCTGTTTGGGCTTTTCATCTGCAGCAGGTTTACTACTGCCTGCAACCTTAAGCATCAAAATCGCAGACCCCTGTGAAACCTTGTCACCCTGTTTAACCATTAACTTGGTTACCGTGCCGCCCTGAGGAGCTGGCACATCCATGGTGGCTTTGTCGGTTTCTAACGTGATCAGACCATCTTCCGCATTGATCGTATCGCCTTCAGCGACCAGTACTTCGATGATATCGACGTCACTGGCATCACCAATGTCGGGCACCGTGACTTCAATCTCTGTTTCTTCACCTGAAGCTTCGGAAGAGTCCGAGCTTTCTGACGCAGAGGCTTCAGCTTGTGGCGCTGCTGACTGTTCACTGTCAGCAGTATCGTCACTGCCGTCTTCGCTTTCCAGCATGAGGATCAGTGAGCCTTCACTGACTTTGTCACCGACTTTCACTTTTAATGCTTTAATTTTACCCGCCTGAGGGGCTGGTACATCCATGGTGGCTTTGTCGGTTTCAAGGGTAATCAGGCCATCTTCAGCTTCTACCGAGTCACCTTCGGCTACCAGAATTTCAATGATCTCTACATCAGTAGCGTCACCAATATCCGGTACTTTTACTTCTACCGTGCCACCCGAGCCAGATGATTTTGCCGCCGCTTTTTCTTGCTTAGGCTGCTCATCCGCCTTTTCAGCAGGCTCAGATTGTTCTTCTGCTTTGACGTTATCTTCTGCATCATCGGTGTTATCCGAGTTGTCATCCTCACCCTCGGCCACTTCGATTTTGGCCAGCAAGTCACCTTCACTGATTTTATCGCCAACTTTGACGCATAACTCTTTCAGTTTACCCGCAAAAGGTGCCGGAATATCCATGCTGGCTTTGTCACTTTCAACTGTGACCAGTGAACCTTCCTGCTCAACGTCATCGCCGGCATTTATACACAGTTCGATAACTTCAACGCCCTCTTCACCTAAGTCAGGTACGCGTACTTCTTTAATAGTCGCCATATTAATGATCTCCCTGATTTATGCGTAAAGCGGGTTAATTTTATCAGCGTCGATATTCAACGATTCCATCGCGCTGGCCAATGTTTTCTTGTCCACTTCACCCGCCTTGTATAATTCATACAGGGCAGCAAAAGCGATATTATTTGCATCTACTTCAAAGTGTTTACGCAGATTGGCGCGGCTGTCTGAACGACCAAAACCATCAGTCCCCAACACGCGATAACTACCGGGCACGAACGCACGCACCTGATTAGCGTAGTTCTTAATGTAATCGGTAGCCGCGATGGTTGGACCATCGATACCTTCTGCCAGCACTTCAGTGATGTATGGCGTGCGGTTATCTTTATCGGCATGTAGCATATTGTGACGGTCACAATCGAAACCATCACGGGCCAGCTCGTTAAACGAAGTGACACTGTACACTTCGGACACCACGTCAAACTGTTCAGCAAGAATGTCAGCCGCTTCCCGCACCTGTAATAAAATGGTTCCTGAACCAAGCAGCTTCACTTTACGCTTACGCTTCTTATCACCCACGGTATCTAACAGGTAAATACCTTTAACGATACCCTCTTCAATGCCTTTTGGCATTTCCGGCTGGGCGTAGTTTTCATTCATTACCGTCAGGTAATAGAATACGTTTTCCTGTTCTTCCATCATGCGACGTAAACCGTCCTGCACGATAACCGCAATTTCGTAGCCATAGGTGGGATCATAGCTTACGCAGTTAGGGATTAGCGCAGCTTGTGTATGGCTGTGTCCATCCTGGTGCTGCAAGCCTTCACCGTTCAGTGTGGTACGTCCGGCCGTGCCACCCACCAAAAATCCCCGTGCCTGGCTGTCGCCTGCGGCCCAGGCCAAATCGCCTACGCGCTGGAAACCAAACATGGAGTAGTAAATATACACCGGGATCATCGGCAAATCGTTGGTGCTGTAAGAAGTTCCCGCGGCCAGCCACGACGCCATGGCACCCAATTCGTTGATACCTTCCTGCAGTACCTGACCTTTCTGGTCTTCACGGTAATAAGCTACCTGATCGGAATCCTGCGGCTCGTATTTTTGCCCTTGCGAAGAGTAAATACCGACCTGACGGAATAAGCCTTCCATACCAAAAGTACGGGCTTCATCAGGAATAATCGGTACCACACGCTTACCAATCTGCTTGTCTTTAAGCATTGCTGTCAGCACACGCACGAACGCCATGGTGGTGGAAATTTCGCGATCACCTGAGCCTTTCGTCACAGCTTCGAACGCTTTAAGTTGCGGCGCGGGCAGCTCTTCAGTGCTTTTGTCTAAACGACGGGGCATGAAACCGTGCAGTGCATCGCGGCGCGCACTCAGGTATTTCATTTCTTCACTGTCATCATCGAACTTGTAGTAAGGCAGGTTTTCTAAATCAGCATCTTTTACCGGAATATTGAAACGGTCACGATACGCTTTCACCGCATCCATATCCATTTTCTTCACCTGGTGCGCGATGTTCTTACCTTCACCAGCGGCACCCATGCCGTAACCTTTAACGGTTTTCGCCAAAATAACCTGAGGACGACCTTTAGTGTTTACGGCGCGATCATAAGCAGCGTAAACTTTTACCGGATCATGGCCACCACGGTTAAGACGCCAGATATCTTCATCTGACATATTAGCGACCATTTCTTTTAATTCTGGGTACTTACCAAAGAAGTTTTCGCGGGTATACGCACCGCCTTTGGCTTTGTAGTTCTGGTATTCGCCATCTACCGTTTCATTCATCAGCTCTAATAATTTACCTGATGTATCACGTGCCAATAGAGGATCCCAGTAGCGCCCCCAAATCACTTTGATCACTTCCCAACCAGCACCACGGAAAGTACCTTCCAGTTCCTGAATAATCTTGGCGTTACCACGCACAGGGCCATCCAGACGTTGCAGGTTACAGTTGATAACAAAGGTCAGGTTGTCCAGGCCTTCACGTGAAGCCAGGCCGATGGCACCCAAGCTCTCCGGCTCATCACACTCACCATCGCCAAGGAAACACCATACGCGTTGTTGTGAACAGTCTTTTAAGCCACGATTAGTGAGGTATTTCAGGAAGCGGGCCAGATAAATTGCCTGCATCGGTCCTAAGCCCATGGAAACCGTGGGGAATTGCCAGAAATCAGGCATTAACTTTGGATGCGGATACGAAGATAAACCACCGCCTTCGGCTTCCTGACGGAACATGTCCAGCTGGTCTTCGCTTAGGCGACCTTCGATATAGGCGCGAGAATAAATACCAGGAGAAACGTGGCCCTGAATAAACAGGAAATCGCCGCCATCGTTGTCATTGGGCGCTCGGAAAAAGTGGTTAAAACCTACATCGTAGAGCATCGCAGACGAGGCGAAGCTGGAAATATGCCCGCCCAGTTCCAAGTTTTTCTTAGAGGCGCGCAAGACCATCATTACCGCATTCCATCTTAGCGCATTGCGAATTTTCGCTTCGATAGTTTGATCCCCTGGCATGGTAGGTTCCTGCCCGGGTGGAATAGTATTGATGTACGCAGTAGTGGCATCATAAGGTAAATGGGCACCGTTTCTTCGTGCTTTTTCAATCAATGATTCCAACAGAAAGTGCGCTCTTTCGACGCCTTCTTCTTCTAAAACCGACTCTAACGACTCCAGCCATTCTTGTGTTTCTTGTGGATCCACATCTTGGTGCATCATTTCAGTCATGGTGCCATCCTATTTTTGCTGATATAGAAAACCGCCTTCAGCCAATTCGCTGCGGGCGGATACTAATGTTTAGTTTTACTGATAGTAAGCTTTTATAGCTCACCCTCTTGGCTATTCAACATTGAATAGCCTGTTTATTACGACTACAGCCGACGCAACGCCCGTTGCACCCGACTGTCACGTTGATTAATGCTCAACAAGGTTTGTTCAATGTATGCCAGATGATCATTACACGCCTGTCTGGCTGCATCAGGGTCACGTCTTGCTATGGCTTCAACAATCGTTTTACGTTGCCCGGCTAACTCGTCATTCACGTCCACGTGCTTTGACAATATCGTCAGGTTACGTTCAATATTATCCACTAACATGCTTTGCATTGTACGCATCACATGCAGTAACACCATGTTGTGCGATGCTTTCGCCATGGTGAGATAAAATTGCCCTAACCCTTCAGCCAGTGCACGTAGCGAATGCATTGAATTTCCACCGGGTAGATCGGCTAATGCCTCTTCCAACGCAGTGTAATCTTCTGGTTGCCCGCGTAACGCAGCATAATAAGCTGACATCCCTTCCAGCGCGTGGCGAAACTCCAGTAAATCAAACTGGGTTTCTGGTCTTCGGCTTATTAATGCCATTAACGGATCCATGACCGCCGCATTAATATCACGGCTGACATAGGTTCCCCCGCCTTGTTTACGCTCAATCAGGCCACGAGCCTGCAGATTACCAATTGCCTCACGCAATGAAGGGCGCGACACGTCAAACTGTGCAGCTAATTCTCGCTCAGGAGCTAGCTTTTGTCCCGCCAGCAACGAGCCATCTAAAATCATAGACTCCAGTTGCTCGGTGATCACGTCTGCCAGTTTTTTTCGACCTTGTTGCATCCTGTCTCGTTCCAATACGAATTTTGTGCTCATTTTGTAAACAAAAGGCGCACGAGCGGGTCAATTGGTAATACCATTTTACCCGCGTAGTGTAGGTGAGAATTATGTATTGGTAAACTATGGCTTAGCCATCTTAGCTAAAACTCACATAGTGAAATTAAGAAAACCTATAATTTTCATAACCCTAAGCAATAAAGTCAACTGGTCTGACATGCCAATAAATTCAATTTAATGTACCGATTATGGTTAAAAATGCAACGACAACAATCAGGGTTTTAGTGGTACGTTTGGCTAGATCCACATAGCGTACTGGTGCGGGTTTTAGTTTGCCGGTTAACTCGCTGTCTGTCGCCGCCTTGGTTGCCACATGCGTAATGACGTGTCGGGAGGAAACCGACACATTGGTCAGGTATTTAAGCCAGATTGGTAGTGCACGGGTAAAATCGCCGATAAACAAATAAATTGCTGTGGTCAGGCGTGCCGGTACAAAGTCGAGCCACTCCAGGCACGTATGCAAGGGCGCAACAGGTAACGAATTGGTGCGCTTTGCGAATGAGTTCCAATCTCGGACCAGTGCATATAACACGACACCTGTCGGCCCGAATGCCACAAACCAGATAATGACTGCCGCAAAATAACGAAAGTTGATAAAGGCCAATTCACGCCCAACTGCCCGATTGATAGCGTCTGGGTTGTTGGCAGGCGTGTCAGGCAGTAAGTTTCCCGCAAGTAAATAACACGCTTCTGTATCATTACGGGTAACGGCATCGCGATAAGCATGATATTGGTGGGAAACCTCAGCGTTTCGCAGTGCAATAAAAACAATGAAGCAGGAGAGTAAAAAATACAGAAAGCCTGGAAGCGAAGTACTCAACAGGTAGGTTAATAACACAGGTGCCAAGACAGCAAGGGTGAGTGTGAACCCATCAGTATTATCAGCAAATAGTTTCCTCTCGCCCAACCAGTCTGCATAGCGACGAGCATACCACTGGGAATTAAAATGTTTCGTTCGGCTAACCATTCGATCCAGTATCAGCGAAATGAGTATGATGATGAGGTTCATTTTATTTTTCCTAAACTTATGGATTGCCTGTACTGACACCAATTGAACGCTTCGCCAGGATCAGTCTTTCTTCCAAATGCAATATCGCTGTGGCCGACGATGCGCCCTAACGTAATGGCAGGATAATGGCTCAGTATATCGTGGGTCAACGACGCTAAGCTGGTATATTGCGCAGCCGTAAAGGGCGCAGTATCGGTTCCTTCCAGCTCAATGCCGATGGCGTAATCATTACAGCGGCTACGCCCCTGAAAAGCCGAAACACCGGCATGCCAGGCACGTTTGGAAAAAGGCACGTATTGCTCGACGGTGCCGTTGCGACGGATCACGCAGTGCGCCGACACTTTAAGATGCGCAATCTGTTTAAAAAACGGATGCTTATTTTCATCCAGCGTGCCGGTAAACAGCGCTTCGATGTCATCGCCGCCAAACTCGCCCGGCGGTAATGACATGTTATGAATAACCAACAGCGATATATCGATATCATCAGGCCTTTCATCAAAAAATGGCGATGTTTTTTGTATAGCTGACTTATAGTAGTCGTAAGGCACAGCAGGCGCTCCTTTACCAACAATGACTAAAGTCTGACAGTCGCGACTGTAATCTACAAGCGAAAATGCTATAAAGGAAAATGAAGTGAGAAGTGAGTAAGGTGGTATAAGGCGATGTCTGAATCAGGCGGAAAATGGATGTACATCATGGCATGGGTATGTGGCCTGGGGTTGCTTGCTGCGGTGTTTAATAATGTGCTGGAAAAGCGCTATAACCCCAATCAACAACCGGATTCATATCGCTCGGGTGGGCAGGTTGAAGTCAAGCTCAAGCAAAATCGCATGGGCCACTATGTCACCAACGGCACAATCAACGGCCAAACCGTTACCTTCATCGTTGACACGGGTGCCACCGATGTGGCCATCCCAGCTCATATGCAAAACAAACTATCGCTCACACCAGGCCGTGTCGGCATGGCCAATACTGCTAATGGCACGGTGCGCATCGCGTTAACGGAAATTGATACACTGACAATCGGTGACATTCGTCTGAATAATGTGAGGGCTAATTTGAACCCGGGCATGTCGGGGGATGAAATTTTGCTTGGAATGAGTGTTTTACGTCAACTTGAGTTTACTCAGCGCGGAGATTGGTTAATATTGCGTACCTTTTAGAAAATCCGGATTATCGCAATGAATCGCCCTTCCCAACATGCTATCAGCAGCCAGGTTAAAATCGCCCTGGAAGAAGATTTAGGTGGCACGATTGATATCAATAACGATATTACTGCCTGTCTTATTGATGCAGACACCCACGCTCAGGCCAAAGTAATTACCCGAGAAGCCTGTACCATTTGTGGTGTGGACTGGGTAAACGAAACCTTCACACAAATTGACCCTGAGGTTGAAATTACCTGGTTGGTTAAAGATGGCGATCAAACCGATGCCGGCTCCACCCTCTTCAGCGTCGCTGGCAATGCCAGAGCCATCCTCACTGCAGAGCGCACGGCGCTGAACTTCTTACAGACCTTAAGCGGCACAGCCACCATCACCGCGAAGTATGCAAAGCTACTGGCGCACACTGATACCCAGATTCTGGATACCCGCAAAACCTTACCCGGCATGCGTCTGGCGCAAAAGTATGCGGTGCAATGTGGGGGCGGTAAAAACCACAGGATCGGACTGTTTGACGCCTACCTGATTAAGGAAAATCACATCGCGGCGTGTGGGTCTATACCTAATGCGATAAGTAAAGCCCGGCAGTTAAACCCGCAAAAGCCGGTAGAAGTGGAAGTAGAAAACCTCGACCAATTACACCAAGCAATTGATGCAAAAGCAGATATCATCATGCTGGATAATTTTACTAACGAACAGATCCAACAGGCAGTCGACATTAATCAGGGTCGAAGTAAACTGGAGGTATCAGGCAATATTACGGATGAGAGACTGGCTTCGTTGTCAAAACTCGGTGTCAACTACGTATCTTCTGGCGCATTAACCAAACATGTCCAGGCGATTGACCTGTCCTTGAGGCTAAATATAAAACCTTGATTAAATGGACTTTTTTGATTTAGTATCGTTTGATAAGGGCAATACGGCGGTGCCATCTGGTGTACGCAAACTAGTCAGCGCTAACACTTAGGTATAACTGACTATACTTGTCAGCAGCAAATTGCCTTCTATACTGAAAGCCAAGTACCGGGGTCGTAACCAAATTAACACGCCTCAGGTATAGGTAGAAACGAAACTTAAATTGCTAACCAAGCATATTAAACGTCCCGGAGAAAGACCATGAAACAAGTACAAGCTAACAACCAGAAAGGCTTTACACTAATTGAATTAATGATCGTTGTTGCGATCATCGGTATTCTTGCAGCGATTGCTTTGCCAGCTTACCAAAACTACACAGAGAAAGCGAGATTCACCGAGGTAACCAACGCTTCTGCTTCTGCAAAGTTAGCGGTTGAATTATGTGCACAAACCACAGGTGAACTTACCAACTGCACAGGTGGTAATAATGGTGTACCAGCAGATATCGAACGTTTAGGAAAGGTACATGGTGTTGAAACAGCAGCTAACGGCGTAATTACAGTAACTGCTTCTCCTGAGTCTGGCTTACAGACTGATGCGGACGTTCCGTACACCTTCACTCTTACTCCGACTGAAGAAACTACTGGTCTTAGCTGGGAAAGATCTTGTACCCCTGCTACCGTTTGTTAATAACGTCTTAGTCTTATACTACCAAAGCCCAGTCTACACTGGGCTTTATTGTCTCAGCCGAACTCGTTAATAATCAGGTAACCCTCATGGCTAAAGTAGCATCTATTTTTGTCTGGCAAGGAAAGGATCGTGCGGGAAATAGCCGCAAAGGCGAAATCTCAGCTACGTCTATCATGGAAGCGAAAAACCTGCTTCGCCGTCAGGGTATTTCTACAACCAAAGTAAAAAAATACGTTAAACCCCTTTTTGGTGGCGGTGGCAAAAAAATTGAGCCAGCTGACATTTCTGTAATGTCACGCCAGATTGCCACTATGCTTGGCGCCGGTGTCACCCTGATTCAGTCATTGGAAATGATAGCGCAAGGGCATGCAAAACCGTCAATGCGCAAGATGCTAACTGAGATAACTGAAGAAGTTAAGGCGGGCACGCCGTTATCCTCAGCGCTGCGCAAGCACCCTGAGCAATTTGATGACTTATATTGTGACCTTGTTGCTACCGGTGAACAATCCGGTGCGCTGGAAACCATTTACGATCGTATCGCGGTATACAAGGAAAAAGCTGAGGCGCTGAAATCTAAAATTAAAAAAGCCCTCTTCTATCCTATCGCCGTACTGGTCGTTGCCTTTATTGTTACCACTATATTACTTATTTTTGTGGTCCCCCAGTTTGAAGAGATTTTCAGTAGTTTTGGCGCTGAATTACCGGCGTTTACCCAGATGGTTTTAGCATTATCTGCTTTTGTACAAGAATATGGAATATTCATAGGCGCTGGCTTAGTTATTGCCGGTTACCTGTTCATGAAGCAATACAAGCGATCGCCAAAGCTGCGAGACAGTGTTGATAAACAAATATTGAAAATTCCTGTGATCGGCGAAATTCTGAAAAAAGCCAGTATCGCACGTTTTACTCGCACGCTGTCGACTACCTTTGCCGCCGGTGTTCCGTTAATCGGCGCATTAGACTCGGCTGCTGGAGCTTCAGGCAATGCGGTTTATCGTGATGCTATCTTGTTTATCAAAAAAGAAGTGGCCGGCGGTATGCAGATGAACACCGCCATGCGCGCGACGGCAGTATTCCCGGATATGGTGACGCAGATGATCGCCATCGGTGAAGAGTCAGGTGCGGTAGATGAAATGTTAAGTAAAATTGCCACCATCTACGAAGCCGAAGTTGACGATATGGTCGACGGCCTGACCAGCTTGCTTGAGCCATTAATTATGGCGGTACTGGGTGTGGTTATAGGGGGCTTGATTATCGCCATGTATCTTCCCATTTTTGAAATGGGTAACGTGGTTTAAAATAAACAGGCAACAATGCGCAATTTACCCATTACGCATTGTTGTCCCTTCCAGTTTCTGGCACCCTTAACCAAAAAATAAGCTAATACTTTATGGACGCCCTGATTCAGTTAAGCCTTACCAGCCCACTTTTTTTTCTCGGGCTAGTATTCATTGTCAGCCTTATGGTTGGCAGTTTTTTAAATGTAGTGATTTACCGCTTGCCGGTAATGATGGAAAGAAGCTGGCAGACTGAATACCAGCATTATTTTGCCCCCGACGCAGAAGCAGAAACGCAACCCACGTTTAATTTAGTTAAGCCAGACAGCACCTGTCCTCACTGCCAGCATAAAATTCGCGCCTGGGAAAATATTCCATTAATCAGTTATCTGTTATTAAAAGGCCGCTGCGCAAAATGTCATAGTCCCATCTCCATTCGCTATCCGCTGGTAGAGCTTTTTACCGCGTGTGCAGCAACCTTTATTGCCTGGCATTTCGGTCCTTCTACACAGGCGTTAGCGGCAGTACTGATTACTTATGTTTTGGTGGCATTGATTTTTATTGACTTGGACAAGATGCTGCTACCCGATCAGCTAACCCTGCCCTTACTATGGTTTGGTCTGATATTAAGTACCCAGAATGTATTTGTATCGCCGGTTCAGGCAATTGCTGGCGCTGCCGCTGGTTACTTAAGTTTATGGTCAGTTTACTGGGTGTTCAAACTGATCACTGGCAAAGAAGGAATGGGTTACGGTGATTTTAAACTGCTTGCCGCATTAGGTGCATTTACCGGCCTGATGGGTTTGCCCATCATCATTTTGTTTTCATCACTGGTAGGGGCATGTTTTGGTATTGTCATGATGATTACGCAAAAGAAAGGCAGTACCTTGGCCATTCCTTTTGGTCCATACTTAGCCATCGCAGGCTGGTTAACGCTGATGTATAAAACAGAAATCACTACCGCGTACCTGAACTGGGTATTAGCCTGATGAAAGCCAATCCAAAAAAAATTGTGATAGGGCTCACCGGAGGTATCGGTAGCGGTAAATCTGTGGTCAGTCAGCAGTTTGAAAAATTAGGTATTGATGTCATCGACGCGGATGTCATCGCGCGCGAAGTGGTCGAGCCAGGTACGCCCGTGTTACAGCAGATTGCGGCCCATTTTGGTGACGACATCTTACTCGCAGACGGCGCATTGAACCGCACTTTGCTTAGACAGCGTGTATTCAATAATGAACCAGAAAAAAACTGGCTCAATGCACTTATTCACCCCGCGGTTCGCCAGCACATGACTGAAGCCATTCAGGCAAGTACCAGCGCCTATTGCGTGCTGGCTGTGCCGCTACTGATAGAAAATAAATTGACCTCTATGGTCGACCGCGTACTGGTGGTGGATTGTCCCGAAGCATTACAGATTGAACGCGCCAGTCGACGCGACGGCAGTGACAGCAAACTCATCGAAAATATTATGCGGGCGCAGACATCACGACAAAATCGATTGAGTGCCGCAGACGATATTATCATCAACGATGGCCCGTTGGAGCAAATCCCGGCGTTAGTTAAGCCACTGCATGAAAAATATCTGGCGCTGACCCGCCAGCAATAATCTAATTTTTCCTGGCAAATCCGCCAACGAAATTCGTTTTCCCTCATAATTCCAGCTAAACACAGGTTCAGTAAAAAGGGCTCACGCTGAAAGCCTGTGCTGATCACTTCCTGCTCCGTTTGGGTATAATGGAGAGGTGCTGACGTTGTGAAGATCAGTATATTGCTTGAATTTTACGTGATTTTGCGGTGTAGTGCGCATCGATTATCGCAATGAGGGACTACATGACTGACTCTGTTTTTGAATTTCCACTTAAGGAGAAGGTGCGAAATTACCTGCGTATCGAACAGCTCCTGTTACAACTGAAAACGGGTGCGAAAGGCGAGAACAGTGCGTTGCAGATGTATTTTTTTGATCGGCTGTTCACCTTACTGGATTTGATTGAACGTTTGGATTTGCGTACTGATGTGCTCAAAGATATTGAGGTACACGAACGCAATCTGGTGTATTGGTCGCAGCACCCTAATATTGATAACACCGCTTTAGAACAAGCGCTACAGTCTATTTTACGTTTGAAAGAAAGATTAAAAGCCAGTAAAAAGTTCGGCAACGAATTAAAAGATGACAAATTTTTAAATTCCATCCGACAGCGATTTGTCATCCCTGGTGGTGCCTGCAGTTTTGATTTACCTAATTTGCACTTTTGGTTAGCGCAACCCTTGCAAGCACGTCAGCAAAGCATACGACAATGGATAGATGCGCTCAAACTGATTGAAGAATCTATCGCCGTGAGTCTTTCCTTTTTGCGTGAGCGCGGCCATTTCACTTCGCACACTGCCCCACAAGGGTTTTATCAGGGCGCAGCCGAGGATAAGAATGAAATGATTCGGGTAAAGTGCGATGTTTCAGCCGGTTATTACCCCACCCTCAGTGGTAACAAATATCGCTACGCAATTAGGTTCATGTGGTTTGAGCCTTCCGACCAACAAGCGTCTTCAGTAGAATCGGAAGTAACATTTTCGCTGGCCGCCTGTTAAACTTTATCTCTTCGAATACAAAGACGACAAGCTTATGAAAGTAAAATGCCCCACCTGCCAGACTGATGTGAACTGGGAGGAAAAAAGCGAGTTCAGACCCTTTTGTTGCAAACGGTGTCAGATGATTGATCTTGGCGACTGGGCAACTGAAAGCAACGCCATAGCAGGAAAGCCTGCCACCAATACCAATGATGCAATAGCGGTTGATGTTGAAGAAATTGAAGCATTGCTGGCTAAGCAGAGCGATTCTTTTTTCACTCACTAGAGTCAGATTATGATTAAACATGTGATGTTTGTAGCAGGAACCCACGGCAATGAAACCAGTGGCATTCAGCTGATTAGAAATTGGCAACGCAGCGGGTGCCCCTATAAATATTCCACATTCGAGCTTTCCAGCATGCTGGCTAACGAAGAAGCAATCAGTCGAAACGTGCGGTTTGTCGATGAAGATCTTAACCGTCAGTTCTCATTAGCAAAGCTAGCTGATCCGCAAATTTCACTGGAAAGCCAGCTCGCAATTGATATCAATGCGAAAATAGGCCCCAAAGGTGAATCCAAATTTGACCTCGTGGTTGATATCCATAACACCACCAGCCAGATGGGTGGAACACTGATCCTGCCGTCGAGTGATGCGTTTTACATCTCCATGGGCAGGTTTGTTAAGCAGGTTTTGCCCGAAGCCAATATTTTGGTTGAGGATGAGGTGGCTTACGAAGCTCACCCTTATTTATGCACGCTGGGCAGGCATGGAGTGATGATAGAAGTAGGCGGACAACCTCAGGGCTTACTCAGAGAAGATGTGTATCAGCTGACAACGCTCCTCGCCGGCGCGATTGTGGCGTTTTGTGATGCCTACAACGAAGACACCCTGACAAACCTTGAGCCCTGCCAGGCGTTTCGCTTTATTCGCAATATCAGTTTTCCGCTAGACGATAACGGTCAGCGATTGGCCATGATCCACCATCAGTTACAGGATAACGACTTTGTTCCCTTATTGCCGGGCCAACCGATCTTCAAATGTTTTGATGGCAGCGAAATAACGTGGGAAGGGGAAGCCGAGGTCTACCCTCACTTTATTAATGAAGCGGCGTACAGCAAACAACATGTGGCGTTCGCTACCGCGGAATCGTTTTTACTCTGAGGTTGTAAGAGCGTCGAGGATAGCCACATTCGCAGCGGGGAAATCCGCAGCGTTGAGTTGATGAATGGAACACCATTTGTGTTGTTGCCCTTCTACTCCGTGCGGTTCGCCATCAAAATCAATCACCTCCCGCACCAACAGGGCGACGCGTTTGTCGCCATAATCATGGGTAATATCTATTAACGGCTTGCATCGTTTGACGGCAATGCCTACTTCTTCCTGCAATTCTCTTTTTAATGCAGCCACCACGGTTTCACCGGCATCAATTTTGCCGCCGGGGAATTCCCATTTCCCCCCCTGGTGCTGATGATCAGGACGCAGACAGATAAACACCTCATCTGCCCTGCGAATTACGCCAACGGCCACCTGTACTGTTTTCATTAACTGAGTTTACCGTGACACTGCTTGTACTTTTTGCCTGAACCGCATGGGCACGGATCGTTACGCCCTACTTTGGGTCCTTCTCTCATCGCGGTCTGAACGCGACCACTTTCGGAGTTCGGCGTCGCCGTTGAATCTTCGTGTTTGAAGTTTTTCGGTGTACTGTTTGCCTGACGACGTTGCTCTTCAACTTTCTCTACATCAGACTCGGCTTTTACCTGCACGCGACTCAATATGGTAATGACTTCCACTTTAAGTGCTTCAAGCATCTGTGAAAATAATTCGAAGGACTCGCGCTTATATTCCTGTTTAGGGTTTTTCTGTGCATATCCACGTAAGTGGATACCCTGCCGCAGGTGGTCCATCGCCGCTAAATGCTCTTTCCAGTGACTGTCCAAATTCTGCAGCATGACCGCTTTTTCAAACTGGCGCAGCACGCTCTCACCAACAACCTTCTCTTTTTCAGCATAGGCTTCGTCAATGTGGGTAAGAATGCGTTCACGCACTTTCTCTTCGTACAGCTTGTCATCGTCGTCCAACCATTTTTGCACAGGTAGGTCGATAGCGAAGTCTGCTTTTAAGCGCTCTTCCAGAGCAGGAACATCCCACATTTCTTCAAGCGATTGCGGTGGAATATATTCGTCGATGACACCATTAACCACATCTTCACGAATTACCTTAATGGTTTCGCTGATATCGCCTTCGTTGAGCAATTCATTACGTTGTTCATAAATAACTTTACGCTGATCGTTGGCGACATCATCATACTCAAGTAACTGCTTACGAATATCAAAGTTGCGCCCTTCTACTTTACGTTGCGCATTTTCGATTGCCCGTGTCACCCACGGGTGTTCAATCGCTTCGCCGCGCTCCATGCCCAGTCGCTTCATCATGCCCGCCATCTTTTCAGAAGCGAATATACGCATCAGTGCATCGTCCAACGACAAATAGAAACGGCTTGAACCCGGATCGCCCTGACGGCCTGAGCGACCACGTAACTGGTTGTCGATTCGGCGAGATTCGTGACGCTCTGTACCTATGATATGCAAGCCGCCGGCTTCGAGTACTTTGTCGTGACGCTCTTTCCAGGCCGCTTTGATTTTTTGAATCTGCTCGTCAGTGGGGTTTTCCAACTTTTCCACTTCTGCGTGCCAGTTACCGCCCAATACAATATCTGTCCCACGACCCGCCATGTTAGTAGCGATAGTCACAGCGCCTGGCTTGCCAGCCTGTTCAACGATATCCGCTTCCTGAGCGTGAAATTTAGCATTAAGGACCTTATGCGGAATCTTTGCTTTTTTCAGTACCCGCGACAGCAATTCAGAGTTTTCAATTGAAATGGTACCCACCAGTGAAGGTTGACCACGTTCGACACACTTTTTAATGTCTTCGACGATGGCTTCGTATTTTTCTTCAGCAGTTAAGTAAATTAAATCGGCTTTGTCATCACGGATCATCGGTTTGTTGGTTGGAATGACCACCGTTTCCAGACTGTAAATATGCTGGAATTCAAATGCTTCTGTGTCCGCCGTACCTGTCATGCCGGATAATTTATTAAATAAGCGGAAGTAGTTCTGGAAGGTAATTGAAGCCAGCGTCTGGTTTTCGTTTTGAATACGCACGCCTTCTTTGGCTTCTACTGCCTGATGCAGGCCTTCAGACCAGCGGCGCCCCTCCATGGTTCGACCGGTATGTTCGTCTACGATAACGATGCTTTCGTCATTGACGATGTAATCGACATCTTTCTTAAACAGCTTATGTGCACGTAACGCCGCATTGATATGGTGAAGTAACGAAATATTACCCGCATCAAATAATGACTCTTCCTGTGGCAAAATGCCTTCTTCTTTAAGAATTTGCTCAACGTGGATCTGACCGTTTTCGGTAAGATGAATTTGACGTGCCTTTTCATCTACGGTGTAGTCGCCATCGCCCGGGTTATCTTCTTCGTCTTCTTTTTCCTGCTGGACCAGTTTCGGGATCACAGTGTTAATTCGACGATACAGCTCTGAGCTGTCTTCAGCGGCACCGGATATAATTAATGGCGTACGCGCTTCATCAATTAGAATCGAGTCAACTTCATCCACTACCGCGTAATTAAGTTCCCGCTGTACCCGGTCTTGTGGGCTAAACGCCATATTATCGCGCAGATAGTCGAAGCCAAATTCGTTGTTGGTGCCGTAGGTAATATCGGCTTTGTAGGCGTCGCGTTTAGTTTCAGGCGCCATTCCGGGAATATTGCAACCTACCGTCATTCCGAGGTAGCTAAATAAGGGCCTGCTCCAGTCAGCATCACGTTTGGCCAAATAATCATTCACGGTCACCACGTGAACGCCTTTGCCCGATAACGCGTTTAGGTAAGTTGGCAGCGTCGCGGTCAGGGTTTTACCTTCACCTGTACGCATCTCAGCAATTTTACCTTGATGCAGGACTTGACCACCTAATAACTGCACATCAAAATGGCGCATGCCAAACACACGTTTACTGGCTTCTCGCACGGTAGCAAAGGCTTCAATCAATAAATCATCTAACGACTCACCCTTTTCTAAGCGCGCCTTGAACTCTGCTGTTTTTGCCTTAAGTTCATCATCGGTAAGCGCTTCATAATCAGCTTCCAGCGCATTAATGGCGTCGACAGATTTTTGTAGTTTTTTTAATAGTCGGTCATTTTTGCTACCGAAAATTTTCTTAATGACACTTGCAAACATGTTTTTGAGATCCCACTACCAGTACTCAACGATAACGTATTACCAAAGAGCAATTAAACGTAAGGCGGCACCGGCAGTGCCTTCGCACTTTCAACCGACCTACCGCAATGTGTTTTGTATTTAGTTCTTATTACTTTTTACTTATTACTTTTTACTTACTACTTTTTACTATTCCAGGCCATCGACATAAAGCAGCGGATCAACATGTTGTCCATGCTTTAACACCTCGTAATGAACGTGTGCACCTGTAGAGCGCCCAGTACTGCCCATTTGTGCAATCACCTGCCCTTTGGTAACAAGGTCACCCACCGCTACATTCAGCGTTTGATTGTGTGCGTAGCGGGTGGTAAACCCGTCGATGTGGTCAATTTCAACCAGCTGGCCGTAACCGTAGCGATCGCCAGCCCAGCTGACAATACCTGCGCCTGTCGCTACCACGTCATCGCCCATACTGCCAGCAAAATCCAGACCGGTATGCTCAGCTGACTCACCAGAAAACGGGTCCTCACGCATACCATAAGAGGACGATAACCATCCTCGCGTGATCGGGCGGCCAGACAATTGCGCCTGACTGTCGATATGGTGTCCCCTTAACAAACTTTCAAGCATGGAAAGTTGTGATTGCTTGGCAGCCAAATTTTGCTGGAGCTGATGAATTTCTCGCTGCAATGGATTGCTAAACGACGCGACCTCTGCCCCGCGCAGTTCAATAGCTTCTAAGTCACTGTTTTTAATACCCAACGACTGTGCTATTAAATTGACCCTGCTGTTCAATTCATCCAGTTGGACATTCGCCTGGGCAACATCCTGATTAATTATCGCCATTTGTGATGACGAGCGATTATTCAACGCATTCAACTTTTGTTGCGCACGTTCAACAATTTGCTGCGACACGCTCACCCGAGCGAGATCTTCATTAACCGAATCGATAGAGCGACTGGATACCAAAATAAACATTGACGCCAATACGGTGATACTGAGTAATCGACGTGCACTGATCGAGCGCTCGTAGTGCCTTTTCTCACCGCTGATCGTTAATGTTAATTTCATGGTCTACCCTGTAAAAAATCGAGCACTAGTTTACCTTTGAATGGCGCTGGGAACAAATATGAAGACACTTTTTTTGCCACCACATTACAACTTGCAATTATTCAACGGCAAACAAAAAAGCCGCCTAAAACGGCGGCTTTCTTAATTGGGTCTTTCAATTATGCCAGCACGGGCGAAGCATAACGAATCGGAACTTCGTCCTGGTTTTCATAGGTAATGAATTCCCAGCTGTCTTTGTCATTCAATACGGCATTTAACAATTTATTGTTTAAGCCATGCCCGCTCTTGAACGCTTTCAATTCGCCAATAATACTGTGACCACCTAAATACAGGTCACCTACGGCATCGAGTATCTTGTGCTTGAGGAACTCATCTTCGTAACGCAGGCCTTCTGGATTAAGAATTCGAAATTCATCCAGTGCAACCGCATTTTCCATGCTGCCACCCAAGGCCAGATTATTCGCGTTCATATACTCCAGATCGCGCATAAACCCGAAGGTTCTGGCACGGCTGACTTCATTCACATAAGAGCACGAATCGAAATCCATGATCATATGTTGACGCGTCTGACTGATCACCGGGTGATCAAACTCGATACGAAAATCTACACGGAAGCCATCGTGCGGGCGTAACTCCGCCCACTTATCGCCTTCGGTTACTCTTACCGGCTTTTTGATCCGAATGAAACGCTTAGGTGCATTTAATTCTTCGATTCCGGCAGTTTGTAGTAAAAATACAAACGGACTGGCACTGCCATCCATGATGGGCAGTTCGTTGCTATCAACCTCGACAATAATGTTGTCTATACCTAACCCTGCTAATGCAGACGCCAAGTGTTCTACGGTGTGAATGCTAACACCATCCTCGTTATTCACACACGTACATAACATGGTATTCCCAACTGCATTAGCGCGTGCAGGAATATCTACATGAGGGTGCAGGTCAATACGTCTGAACACAATTCCTGTGTTGGCAGGCGCAGGCCGGAGAGTCATGGTGACCTTCTCCCCTTTATGTAGACCAATTCCAGTCTCTTGAACTGAATGTTTAATTGTACGTTGCTTAATCATGTTGTTTGTTGCTTTTTACCTGTTCCAAAAGCGGCCGCGAATTATAGTGAGTGATTACCCACTTGTCAAAAAATTACAATTCTTAGCTCAATGATGGTAAACCATCAGCTTTTGACAGCAAAACCGTGTAAAAATTCCTCTGTTAGTGAAAGATTAGTCCGCTTGTTTGCGTAAAAACGCAGGTATATCTAAGTATTCAAGATCGTTGCCAGGTTGCGCTTCATCTTCAACCTTTAACGCTTGATTACCGTCTGTACCACCTACACTTCTTGACTCGTGTACCGAACTGACACCGAATTCACGTGCTGACGTGGTCAAACGCGTTCCTTCAGAACTGACAAGAGAAATATCAGGCTTGCGCTCAGCGCCAATACCCGTTGCAACCACGGTAACGCGAATTTCATCAGCCAGTTCCATATCGATAACGGTACCAACAACCACGGTGGCATTTTCAGAAGCAAAGGCTTTAACTGCGTTACCTACCGTTTCGAATTCGTCAATTGCAAAATCAGGCCCACAAGTAATATTTACCAGGATGCCACGCGCACCAGACAAATCAATATCTTCAAGTAACGGACAAGCAATCGCTGATTCAGCCGCTTCTTCGGCACGATCAGGGCCTGACGCCACACCACTGCCCATCATCGCGGTACCCATTTCCGACATCACGGTTTTGACGTCGGCAAAGTCGACGTTAATCAGACCAGGACGGGTGATCAGTTCAGCAATACCTTGAACTGCGCCACGCAATACATCGTTAGCGGCACTGAATGCCTGCAATAATGGTGTACCAGGCCCCATTACCTTAAGCAGTTTTTCGTTAGGAATGGTGATCAGTGAATCAACATGCTTAGATAATTCAACGATTCCCTGTTCAGCAAACGCGGTACGCTTTTTACCTTCGAAAGGAAACGGCTTGGTCACTACCGCTACCGTAAGTATACCCATTTCGCGGGCTATTCTGGCCACTTCTGGCGCAGCCCCTGTGCCCGTGCCACCGCCCATACCTGCGGTAATGAAGACCATATCGGCACCATCTAAAGACTGGCGAATGGTTTCGCGATCTTCTTGTGCAGCATCACGACCGATATTTGGATCGGCACCCGCACCTAACCCTTTAGTTACGTTAGAGCCTATTTGCAGAGTAACGTCTGCACTTGAGCTACGCAGCACCTGTGCATCTGTGTTTACTGCAATAAATTCGACACCTTCAATGCTTTGAGACACCATATGCTCAATCGCATTTCCGCCGCCACCGCCTACGCCGATGACTTTGATTACGGCTTCTTCGCCGTGACTATCCATTAATTCAAACATACTTACTCTCCGGTTTTGTACGTCTTACCGCACTAAGTCATTTCACAAACTGCCGATTAGATGCCTCCGTGCTAATCGTTATGTCCTGACTTTAGCGCCCCTAAAAAATTAAAATTCACCTTTGAACCAGCTTTGCACGCGGTTGATAAACGAATCACCGCTTTTAAGCTTGCTGACTTTTTTATTTTCCGTTTGCATTTTACCGTAGTGGAGCAAGCCCACTGCGGTTGCAAAACTGGCGTCATCTGTGTATTCAGACAACCCCTTAACATTTAATGGCTTCCCTACTCTAACAGGCATCTGGAATAATTCCTCGGCAAATTCGACTGCCCCCTCCATCTTTGCAGTACCGCCTGTTAGTACTAATCCTGCTGCAATCTGCTCTTCAAAACCACTGGCACGTATTTCATCATGCACCAGCTCAAACAATTCCTGATAACGAGGTTCAATAACTTCTGCCAGTGTATGACGCGACATCGCGCGTGCAGGTCGACCACCCACACTGGGCACCTCGATATTTTCTTCCATACTGACCATGTCTTTCAATGCACAGGCGTAATTCACTTTAATTTCCTCTGCATTACTTATGGGTGTGCGGAAAATTTTTGCGATGTCACTGGTGATCTGATTACCCGCCACCGGAATTACCGCCGTGTGACGAATAGCACCATCTGTATAAATGACAATATCCATGGTGCCGCCACCAATATCAACCACACATACGCCTAATTCACGTTCATCATCGGTCAATACCGCATAACTTGATGCCAGCGCCGAAAAAATGATTTGATCAACACTTAACTCACAGCGCTCAATGCATTTCGTCAGGTTTTTAGCCATATCATCGGCACAGGTAATGATGTGCGCATCAGCTTCCATCCTGACCCCTGACATGCCCACGGGGTTTTTAATACCTTCCTGCACATCTATGGTAAATTCCTGCGGCAACACATGCAGTAATCGGCGTTCTGCCGCGATAGGCACAGATCGCGCTGCGTGAATAACGTTGTCAACGTCATCCTGAGTGACTTCCTGGTTGTTGATGGGCACCATGCCGTTTTCATTCTGACATTTTACATGACGACCACTGATAGACATGAAGACTGAGGACACGCGACAGTCTGCCATCAATTCCATTTCGTTCACCGCACGCTGCACCGATTTAACCACCAGGTTCAAATCGTTAACACCGCCTTTGTCCATTCCCTTAGCGGCATGGGTACCTACGCCAACAATGCTGATTTGATCGTCGTTTACCAACTCGCCGACCACAGCCTTAACCTGGCTGGTGCCAATATCAAGTCCTACGATTAAATTACGTTCAGTCGGTTTCGACATGGAAATACTAACTCTCTTCTTTATTGTTGTTTTTTGTCTCATCAACCCAGCCTACTGCTAACCCGGTGTCATATCTGAGATCCACATAGCGCACTTGCTTTGGCTGTTTAGCCAAAAGCGGATAAATATCTACAAACCGCTGTAAGCGGTCAATGAATTCCTTTCTTCCCAAATTCAGCTGCACATCGTTGTCCAGTTGAACCTGCCATGCAAACCGCTCGCTTAGTGACAGTTCACGTATGGCTATTCCCATTGTCGCCAGCAGCGAATGCATGGCGTGATAACCTTCTAACGCCGTTTTCTCACTGCCTCCGGGGCCAAACAGTTTTGGCAACTGCAGTCCAGCGGCGGTGGCATTAAACGTTTCCCCGTAGGGATTCAGCAGCATATCGTCGTTCCATTGTGCCACTGGCGTTTGTTCTACCAGATAAATTTTCAGCTTATTCGGCCACTGTTTGCGCACCGAAGCGCGATATATCCAAGGCTGCGCTTCTACCAACTGATACACCTCGTTCACATCCAGTGAAAAAAAACTCCCTGGCTGCGATTGTCTTATCAGTCTTTCAAGTTTAACCACATCCACGTGCTGGTAATCACCCGAAAAATCGACCGCCTGAACTGGCATGCGCTGTTCGTCCTGCAGCCAGTCATAGGTTTTAACCCCGGCTACGACCAACCCAGTCAGCACTAGTACCAGAAACACGATACCTGACCAGAAGGTGGCTGAACGAGCACCCAGCTTTGACATTAACGCCAGTCCACTTTATCGGCGGACGCCGCTGGCATACTGGTGGCTAATATCGCCAAGCACAGTGCTTCAAAATCCAAACCGGCCTGCTTCGCCGCTTTGGGTACCAGACTTTTTTCCGTCATACCCGGTACCGTATTGGCTTCTAACAAATAAAACTCACCACGCTTATTTTGCATCACATCGATGCGTCCCCAGCCTCTTGCTGATAACGCCCTGAATGCGCGGCTGGATAGCGTTGCCAATTCTGCTTCCTTATCCGCCTCTAAACCACTTGGGCAAAAATATTGCGTCGTATTATCCTGGTATTTAGCAGAATAATCATAAAACGTGTGGGGTGTAGACATGCGAATGGAAGGCAACGCCTGGCCTTGCAGAATGCTTACAGTAAATTCGGCGCCATCTATGTATTGCTCTAGCAGGACCTGATTATCGTATTTGAATGCGTCCTGGATTGCTGTTTCCAGCTGTGCTGCACTTGTCACTCGGGCCATTCCTATACTCGAACCTTCCCGAGCGGGTTTGACCATGACCTCATTCCCCAATTCGTCCATTATAACGCTGCACGATCCAGCTTCAAAGTAGGATTTATCAGCAATTTGATATTTTGCAGTTGGCATATTCAAACACTGCCAGATTTGTTTGGTATGGATCTTATCCATACACAAAGCTGAGCCTAGCACGCCACTACCAGTATAAGGAATTTTCAGCAGTTCCAGAGCCCCTTGCAATGTACCATCTTCGCCACCGCGACCATGCAACATAATCACCACACGGTCGACCTTTTCCGCTAGTAAGTCGGTGATTGGTCTGGTTGCCGGGTCAAACGCAAAGGCGTCCACGCCCTGACGTTGTAACGCACTTAGTACGGCTTTGCCTGATTTAAGCGATACTTCACGTTCGGCGGACTCCCCGCCGAACATCACCGCCACCCGGCCATAATCCGCTGCAGGATAAGACAGAAAACTCATTGTGCCTCTCCTTTTAAAACGTTCGGTTCCAATTGACTCGCTGCCAATTGTTGGGCAATTTGACCGATGTTACCCGCGCCCTGGGTCATCACGATATCGCCATCCTGAATGACGTTCGCCAGAATCTCGCTGAGCTTTTGCTGGCTGCCCACGTAAATAGGCTCCACTTGTCCACGTAAGCGAATCGAGCGGCACAGACTTTTACTGTCAGCCCCTTCGATAGGCTCTTCATTTGCCGCATACACGTCCAGCAGCAACAACACATCAACACCTGACAGCACTTCTACAAAATCTTCATATAAGTCGCGCGTGCGGCTGAAGCGGTGGGGCTGATAAACCATCACCACCCGATTGTCCGGCCAATTGGCTCTTGCCGCCGCAATGGTGGCTTTTACTTCCGTCGGATGGTGGCCATAATCATCTACCAGGGTGACGCTGCCAATGCTGTTTGTAAACTGCCCTAACATTTCAAAGCGACGCCCGATACCGCCAAAGTGCGCCAGCGCTTTTACGATAGCGTCATCAGCAATACCTTCTTCGGTCGCTACTGCGATGGCTGCCAGGGCATTAAGCACATTATGCATGCCTGTCAGGTTTAAAGTGACATGCAGGCTGGCATGGCCTTTTCGCTTCACTTCAAACTTTGCCTGACCAAAACTTAATGTGACATTAACGCCTTGCACATCATTATCGGAATTGAAACCGTAACTGATGATACTGCGCCCAATGCGTTCACGAATTGACAGGATATTTTCATCATCCCCACAAACGATGGCCTGACCGTAAAACGGCAGATTATGCAAAAATTCTAGATAGGTGTCTTTCATGCGCGCGAAATCACCATCATAGGTATCCATGTGATCTGCTTCAATATTCGTCACCACGGAAACAATGGGCTGCAGATGCAGGAATGACGCGTCGCTTTCATCCGCTTCGGCAATCAAATAAGAACCCTTGCCTAATCGAGCATTGGTACCTGCACTGTTAAGCAAGCCGCCAATCACAAAAGTGGGATCGAGCCCGGCCTCAGCAAATATGGTCGCTATTAAGCTGGTAGTGGTGGTTTTACCGTGAGTGCCAGCCACAGCGATACCGTGACGAAAACGCATTAATTCTGCCAGCATCTCCGCTCGGCGGATAATAGGAATTCGATTTTCCCGCGCGAACTGAATCTCTGGGTTTTTCTCATTAATTGCACTGGAAACCACGATCACGTCTGCGGCTTCCACATTTGTCTGGCTATGCCCCTGATAAATGGTGGCACCCAGACCCTGCAACCGTTTGGTCATACTGTTTTGCTGAATGTCGGACCCGGCCACCCGGTATCCTTCATTTAGCAGCACCTCTGCAATACCGCCCATACCGGCGCCACCGATGCCGATGAAGAAAATGTTTTTCACCTTCTTCTTCTGTGGATTCTGGAAATCAGCTGCCATAATCATGCTGCAGTCTCCATTATTAATTCACACTCGCGCACCACGTTTTCTGTTGCATTGGGTTTAGCATGTTCACGCGCCTGTCTGCCTACGGCCAAACACGCATCATGATCATTCAACCATAATCTGACCGCTGCTCCCAGGTTATCTTCCAACTGTGATTGCTGGATCATAACCGCCGCCTGATGATTGACTAATGACATCGCATTTAATGTCTGATGATCATCCACAGCATGGGGGAGAGGGACAAAAATCGCTGCGGTACCTGATGCTGCGACTTCAGCTACCGTTAAGGCTCCAGCCCGACAAATAATCATATCAGCCCACGCATAAGCCCCGGCCATATCTTCAATAAACTCTGTAACTTTCACTTCACCTTCACTATCTTCATAGGCGGCATTCACCTCAGCAGCATTACCTTTGCCACACTGGTGCCAAATCGATAACCCTTGTAACTTTTTACACGTAAGCGGCACCGTAATATTTAACGCCCTTGCACCTAAGCTTCCTCCCACCACCAATAAGCGCATAGGCTGATTGATAGACTCTTTATTGGCGGCGTTAATAAACGCTTTGCGCACGGGATTGCCCACGATAACACAACGATCTTTGGTATGATTGAATGCGGAAATGGCCTCTTCAAAACCCAATAGGATTTTTCTCGCAATTCGTCCCAGTAAACGATTGGTCATGCCTGCTTTTGCGTTTTGTTCATGAATGAGAACCGGTATGCCCGCCAGCCATCCTGCCGCACCGCCGGGCCCACTAGCATAACCACCAAAACCAATGATTAAATCTGGTGATACCTGTTTAATAATTTTTCGGGCTTCGATCACGCTCTTCAACAGAGCGAATACGCCAGTAACACGTAAAAACAGTCCTTTGCCGCGAATTCCCCTGACTTTGACGTAATGAATAGGGAAACCTCGGGCTGGCACAACCTGAGCTTCCATACGATCTGCTGTACCCAGCCAGTCTATGTGCCATCCTTTATCACGCAATGCTTCTGCAACCGCTAATGCTGGAAACACGTGACCGCCGGTACCGCCTGCCATAATTAAACATTTCTTAGTCATGCGATGCCCCCGCCGATACCGACGAAAGCATGGCTTTCAATTTTTGCTTGGCATCTTTTTGCTGTTGGCGACGTGCTGACTTTGCCTTAATTTTTCGATCAAGTGCCTGTACACCCTCAACCCTTAGTTCAAAATCGATTCTAAGTAAGATCGCGGTCGCCACTGTCATCACGATAATACTGGAGCCGCCATAACTCACCAAAGGTAAGGTCAACCCTTTGGTAGGCAAAATACCCGCACTCGCACCAATATTCACTGCGGTCTGAAAACTGAACCATAAGCCGATGCTGTAGGCCAGATAGCCTTCAAATGGCCGTTGCTTAAGTAACGCCTTGTTGCCAATTTGCAGTGCACGCATGGCTAACCAGAAGGTCAGCATTAACACCGCCACAACGCCCACAAAGCCCAACTCTTCAGCCAGGATGGCCATGACAAAATCGTTATGTGCTTCGGGTAAAAATTCCAGTTTCTGTAAGCTGTTACCCAGGCCCTGGCCGAACCAGTTTCCACGACCATAAGCCATGAGTGACTGGGTTAACTGATAGCCGGTACCGAAGGGATCTGCCCACGGGTCCAGGAATGAGGTCACCCGCCGCAGGCGGTATTCTTCAAATACAATTAACGCAACCACTGCCATCAGACCAACGAACACCAGGGCGAAGAATTGCCATAATTTTGCGCCCGCTAAAAATAGCAGACCGATAGTGGTGGCAAACATCACCACCACCGTTCCCAGATCGGGTTGCGCCAGCAACAAAATCGCAAGCACAAAGAACACCACCAGCGGTTTGATAAACCCTTTCAGGTTTTCGGTCACTTCTTCGTATCGACGTACCAGATAGCCCGCCAGATAAGCGAAGAAAAACAGCTTAGCGGGCTCCGCCGCCTGAATGGTGATGGGGCCAATGACTAACCAGCGCGTACTGCCGTTTACGTTGCGGCCTATCAGCAACACCGCAACTAATAAGCCAATGGCGAGCAACAGCAAGTACGGGTTACTAATACGCCAGAACTGCATCGGTAGCTGCAATACCACCATCGCGGCAATTAACGCGATAATGACATAAATGCCATGTTTTATGGCGATGTAAAAAGGTGCATCGTACAATTTTGCTGAGACCGGCATGGACGCAGAGGTTACAATGATTAAGCCGATTGACATTAATGCCAGAGCGACAATAACCAGGCCAACATCGTAAGGGCCGGAATGCTCTGTCGCACCGTGTCGCGCGTTGAACATAGAGACCAGGCTGGTTGCTTTATTGCTCATGCCACCACCTTACGAATCGATTCATAAAACACTTTGGCGCGGTGCTCATAGTTTTCAAACATATCCAGACTGGCACACGCAGGGGAAAGCAGCACAATGTCATCAGGCCGGGCAATTTCATGCGCGGTTCTAACCGCGTCGTACATTGAACTGACGTAAGTTGCATGCGCAGTTAACGACGCAATTTGTCTACCGTCTTTACCTAACGCAATAACGTAATCAACGAATTCATCGATAGCGGGTTTAAGTGCGGTTAAATCCGCTCCCTTGCCGTCTCCGCCGGCAATAAGGATAAGTTTGCCTGATTTGATCGCACCAATCCCTGTAATTGCCGCGTGGGCTGCGCCGACATTGGTGGCTTTAGAGTCATCAATCCAGCTGATCCCGTTGTGCAATGCAATCTGCGTGCACCGATGGGGCGCTGGAATAAAGCTGTATACAGCTTCCGCAGCTTCATCCCGCGGTAATCCCATAGCTTTGGCCAAACCCAATGCAGCCTGCACATTTAAAATATTGTGGGTACCTACCAGAGGTAACCTGGCGATTTCGAGCAAGGGCTCCGCTTCGTAGGTAATCCAGCCATCGTCAACCGAAAACCCTTCGCTGCTGGCATCGATGCCAATGGTGGTAACCGGAATATTGCTGTCAATCGGATACGTCTCTGGATGACCGCGCCAGACAACGGCATGATCGCAATGGGTGAAAATACGCTGTTTGGCCTGCAAATAAGCAGACATGGTTTTGTGGCGATCGAGGTGGTCGTCAGACAGGTTTAACAATGCCGCTGCAGCCAGGTGTAGCGAGTGGGTCGATTCCAGTTGGAAGCTGGACAGTTCCAGTACTACACTATCATAAGGTTCCTGAGCAACTTCCAATACTGGTTTACCCACGTTGCCAGCGGCGACGGTTTTTAAACCGCACACTTTAGCAATATGCGCCAGCAGTAAGGTTACCGTGGTTTTTCCATTTGAGCCGGTAATACCCACTACTTTACTGTTAGTGACCCGTGCAAACAGTTCGACATCGCCAATTATTTCAACGTTTGCCGCGCGCGCATGTGCAATACCCGGATGGGTCAAATCAATGCCGGGGCTGACCACCAGCACGTCGACGCCTTCCCAGAATTGTGATGATGGCGTGCCGCGCTCAACCGGCTCTGACACATCCTGTGGAATGATCGCCGTTTCACGGGTATCCCACACTTTAAGGCTGGGATTGAACTGGCGCAAAAAACGCAGGGTAGCCTGACCGGTTTTACCCAGCCCGGCTACTACGACCGTTTTGTTTGCCAATTCGTTTAACATTATCTGTTTTCTTTACCGTAACTTAAGGGTCGCTAGACCCACCAATACCAAAATTAAAGACATGATCCAGAAACGCACTATGACGCGCGGCTCAGGCCACCCTTTCAATTCAAAATGGTGATGGATAGGCGCCATTCTGAAAATGCGCTTACCGCGCATTTTAAATGAGCCCACCTGTAAGATGACCGATAGCGTTTCCATCACAAATACACCACCCATTATAATCAATACAATTTCCTGCCGGACCAGTACCGCCAGAATGCCCAGCGTCCCCCCTAATGCCAGAGAACCTACATCGCCCATGAACACCTGTGCAGGATAGGTGTTGAACCATAAAAAGCCTAATCCGGCACCCACTATTGCCGTGCACACGATAACCAGTTCACTGGTCATTGGAATATGCGGAATATTCAGGTAGGTAGAGAAGTTTACGTGCCCGGTTACGTAGGCAAAGATGGCAAAGGCGCCCGCCACTAGAATGGTAGGCACAATGGCCAGCCCGTCCAGTCCATCAGTAAGGTTTACTGCGTTGCTGGTGCCAACTACGGCAAAGTATACAATCACCAGATAGAATAACCCGAGCTGTGGCATTACGTTTTTGAAAAACGGCACTAACAGGGCTGTCTCTGAAGGCAGCACAGCCGTGCTGTATAAATAAAAAGCCACACCAATAGCGATAACCGACTGCCAAAAGTATTTCCAGCGGGCAATCAGGCCTTTAGGATCTTTACGAATTACCTTACGGTAATCATCGATAAAGCCGATGATGCCATAGCCAATCACCACACTTAGGGTGACCAGTACATAGCGATTAGTTAAGTCAGCCCATAACAGCACGCTGGTGACAATGGCCGATAAAATCAACAGGCCGCCCATGGTCGGCGTACCCGCTTTAGACAAATGGCTTCGCGGGCCATCATCGCGTACGGTCTGTCCAATCTGCATTCGCTGCAGGGCACGAATCATTTTCGGCCCGATAATTATTGCAATAAGCAATGCCGTCAGGGTGCTGAGTATTGCCCGCATGGTCAGGTACGAAAAGACGTTAAACGCCGATTCGTACTGCGTTAGCCAGTCAGCCAGCCAAATTAGCATGCGATACGCTCCCGACGGCGATCAAGCTTTCCCACGGGGGAGTCCTCGATAGCTGCGACAACCCGTTCCATCCGTGAACTACGCGAACCTTTTACCAAAATAGAAATATCACGTTGTTCTATAGCGAGGGTATCTTCCAGGTTATTTATCAGACTTTCAATGTCACTGAAATGATGACCGTTAGGGCCAAATACCGCACTGGCACATTGACTTAACACGCCTAAGGTAATAATGGTATCAATGCCTTTATCCAGCGCGTACTGTCCAACTTGTTCATGGTAATAACGTGCTTTCTCGCCCAGCTCTGCCATATCGCCTAGAATCAGTACCCGCTTGCCGGAAAAGCTGGCTAAGGTATCAATGGCGGCTGACACTGATGCCACATTGGCGTTGTAGGTATCGTCTAACAGGCGCACCTGGCTGGTCAGCATTTTGACATTCAAGCGGCCTTTGACCTGGGCCATATTCAGCAAACCGTCACGCACGTCGTCCAGCGTCGCGCCCACCTGCAGTGACAGTGCCGCAGCCACCAGTGCATTGCCCACATTGTGGATACCCGGAATGTTCAATTGAATGGACACCTGCCCTTGCGGACAAATTAATTCAAATTCGGCACAGCCATTGAGTCCTACAGTGATTTCCTGTGCGGTAAAATCAGCTTCGTTTTGCTGGTCAGGAGAAAATGTTAACACGTTGTTGTAGCGCAGTTTGCCACGCCAAAGGTTAGCGAACTGGCTGTCAACGTTGATGATGGCTACACCATGTTCATCCAGCCCCTTGAATATTTCGCTCTTTGCACGCGCCACGCCAAGCAGGCTGCCGAAGCCCTCCAGATGAGATGCTGCCGCATTGACAATGGTCGCTACATCAGGCTTGACCAGATTGGTGGTGTAGGCAATTTCACCTAAATGATTGGCGCCAAGCTCCATCACCGCAAAATCGTGGTCTGGCTCAAGCCGTAATAAGGTTAACGGCACGCCGATATCATTATTAAAGTTGCCTTTGGTAGCTAGTACATTGCCACGTCGTGACAGGATGGCCGCAGTCATTTCTTTTACGGTGGTTTTGCCCGAGCTGCCGGTAATCGCAATGGTTTTTGGATTCACTTCGCGTTTTACGGCCGCACCTAGTTCACCCAAGGCCTGCTTGGTATCTCTAACGTAAATGACGGGTAAATCTGTCTCTATTTTTTCACTGGCGATCACCGCACTCGCACCGGCATTCTGCGCATTTTTGACAAACGCATGGCCATTAAAATTGTCGCCGACCAACGCTAAGTACACGTCGCCAGATTGTAAGGTGCGGGTATCGGTGCTGATGTTGGTTACCTCACCATCCTGCCCTTCTAACCGGCCGTTTGTTTGTTGCGCAATCCATGACAGCTTTGTTGTTATCATTTGCTGTACTCCTGTTGTAAACGGGCTATTACTTCTCGCTCGTTATAATCGGTGCGATTGTTACCAATGATCTGATAATCTTCGTGGCCTTTACCGGCAACCACAATTAAGTCGCCAGGTTTACTCTTGCTCAGGCAATAGCGAATGGCCTTTTCTCTATCTGCCTCAAAAACCGCTTTTTCAGGTCGCGTTAAACCCTGCTTAATCTCTTCGGCAATCGCTGCCGGCTTTTCCGAGCGGCTATTATCGGTGGTAATAATAATATGGCTGGCATTCAACTCTGCCACCTGCCCCATCAATGGACGTTTACCTTTGTCTCGATCGCCACCGCAGCCAAACACGCACCAGATATCGCCCTGGGTGTGCTGTTTAGCGCTGGTTAATACTTTTTCCAATGCATCCGGGGTGTGTGCGTAATCTACCACCACGTTACCTGATTGATTGAACGGAAATATTTCCATGCGACCTGGTACAGGATGCACATTGCCGATCACCTTGATGATCTCATCAAAGCGTTCACCCTGCGCAAGCAATGCGGCAACTGCGCTTAAGGTGTTATAAATGTTAAAGGTTCCAAATAGTGGAATGCTAACCTCAGCACTTCCCCAACTGCTTTGCAACGTAAAGCTGCATCCTTCAGCATGATAGCGAACGTTTGTGGCAATGCAGTGGCTTTCTGAGGTGATTTGCGGGTCAACCTCATTCACCCCTGTCCAGATGATGTTAAGCTTGCGATCAGCGAATTTTTTCCAATTCTGGCTTTCTGGATCCTGCGCGTTTAACACCACCGTATGCAAACCCGCCTGCTTTAACAATTGACGTTTGGCCTGCGCGTATTCGTCCATGTTGGCATGATAATCAAGGTGGTCCCGACTGAGATTAGTGAATACAGCAATATCGGTTTTTACCTGACTGATGCGTCCTTGCACAATGGCGTGAGAGGAAGCCTCAAACGCGGCCTGCCCCGCATCCAGCTGTACAAACTCAGCCAGAATGTACTGAATACGAATAGGATCAGGGGTCGTAGTCCCATCAGGTTCAGGCGTGTATTCAGTTTCTTTGCCTTCATACAAACCGTGACCTAACGTGCCAATTGCGCCACTGCGCGTGCCCAGCATCGATTTAAGCTGCGTTGCCAGCTGCACTACTGACGTTTTGCCGTTGGTTCCGGTTACCGCAATGGTGGACATTTTTTGCGCTGGGTAATCATAAAATGCTGCGGCCAGCGATGAGACCATGTCGGGTAAGTCGTACAGGGAAATGATCACACTGCTGCCACGCATTTCCAGGTGACCATGTTCAGATTTATCTTCGGTTTGCGCGAGGATGACTTTTGCGCCCAGACTGATTGCTTGTGGAATAAAATCACGACCATCAAGGGCGTGCCCTTTGACCGCCACGAAAGCCAGACGCGTGGTGACTTCACGGCTATCAAGAGTGAGTCCACAAATACGAATGTCGGGTGCATCTACACCAAACTTTGCCATCAACGCACGGGTACTTTGAACGAATGCACTAACTACCATTGCCCGCTCCTTTTAACCACTGAGTTGACGTAACCTGACGATCATCAGGCGGTACGTTCATGAGTTGAAGCGCTCCCCCCATAATTTTGGAAAATACCGGGGCTGCGGTATCACCGGCATGGTAAAGATCGCCACCCGGCTCATTAATAAGTACGATCGTTACCAGCCTTGGGTTAGTCAGCGGGGCTAAACCTGCAAAAATGTTTACATACTCTTCACCATAGCCGCCGGCTACCGCTTTTCGGCTGGTACCGGTTTTACCCGCAACACGGTAGCCCTGCACTTTGGCCTTTTTACCCGAACCATCTTCCTGCGTTACGCTTTCCATCATATCGATGATCGCTTTGGCATTGTGCTCGCTGATAACGCGCTCTTCGTGCGGCTTCCAACTGGTGGATTGGGGCTTATGGACAATATTTAGCGGGCGCTTGATACCGCCGTTGGCCAGTGTGGCATACATGCGACCCAGCTGTGCGGTGGTCACTGATATGCCGTAACCAAACGACAGCGTGGCCAATTCAAATTCAGACCAGCGACTACGTTCGTGAAATATGCCATTGGCTTCACCTGGCATATTAGTGCCCGTATCGGTCATCAGGCCCAGATTATAGTATGTGTCCAGTAAAAAGTTTTTAGGAACGGACAGCGCGAGTTTCGAGGTGCCCATATTACTGGAATGCTGAATGATTTCTTCCAGCGACAGTTTACCGTAGTTACGAAAATCTTTAACCAGACTGCCACCTAGTCGCATCCAGCCCGGCGAGGTATCGATAATGTCATCCACCTGAGTCTGACCAAATTCCAACGCAGCTAACACGGCCAGTGGTTTAAGTGATGAGCCCGGCTCAAATGCGTCGGTAATCACACGATTGCGCATCCGATGCGCAGAAACGTTGTCACGATCGTTGGGGTTGAAAGACGGTGCGTTGACCATAGCCAGAATGTCGCCACTTTCCACGTCTACCACTAATGCCGATGCTGAGGTGGCTTTGTAATACAGCATGGCCTCTTTGATTTCGCGATAAGCCAGGGCCTGTATCCGCTGATCGATGGTCAACTGCACCGTACCAGCCGCTTCACCTGCTTCTGACTGTAAAATCTCCACCTGACGGCCCTTGGCATCACGGCGGATCACCCGAGAACCTGGCGTCCCGGTGAGCCAATCGTTGTAAAGCCGCTCCAGCCCCTCGATGCCGTTATCGTCGACGTCGGTAATGCCTATCAGTTGTGCGGTAACTTCCCCATTCGGGTAGTAACGACGGCTTTCCTGACGCAGGTAGATACCCGGTATTTTCAATTCTTCTACGTACTCGGCCATCGCGGGCGATACCTGACGCTGTAAATACACAAAGCGGCGTGCGGGATTGGTGACTTTGCTGCGCAGCGACTCCACGTCCTGACCCAACACTTCTGCCAGTGCTTCCCAACGGCGATGCTTTGACAGCCCATCTTGCTGATGGATAATTTTAGGATCAGCATAAATAGCGCGAACCGGCACACTCACCGCCAGTTCTACCCCATTACGATCGGTAATTAATCCCCGGTAGCTGGGCATGTTGCGGGTTCTAAGGGTGCGGTTATCGCCTTGCTGAATTAGATTATCCGGCGATATCACCTGAATGTACGCAGCGCGCACAGCCAGACCGGTAAACACCAGGATTATGGCCATTAATACAACCACAAAACGCCAATGTACCAGCGAAGGGGTGACGTTTTGCTTCGCGCCAGTGCGTTTGTTAGCTGAGCGGATTGCAATGGTCATCAGAATCGCACCACCACTTCTTCATCTACCGTCGGCCGACGCATGTTAAGATGCTTCTCCACCAGCGCTTCGATACGGTTGTGTTCAGTCAACGCACGTTGTTCTAACACCAGGTTGCGCCATTCCACATCCAGCGCATCTTTTTCTTCCATCTGCTGTTCCAGCGCGATAATTTGCTGGCGATTGTTGTGAGTACTTAAAATGACCGCAAAGCCGCTGACGATAACCATTAAATACAACAAAACCCGCAGCTTGTTGCGGGTAAGATCACTGATTAAAATCAGCAGTAAATTAAAGTTTGTCGAAGATGACTTGTCAGATTTGCTCATAGCTTCTGTGCCACCCTAAGTACGGAGCTTCTGGCCCGGACATTTTTGTCTATTTCTGCCTGACTGGGTTTAATCGCTTTGCCCATTCCTTTGAGTACTTTGTCAGCATCGATTTCTGCCTGCGTAATAGGAAGGCCCGCAGGGACAGATTTTCCTTTGCTTTGCTCTTTGATAAAGCGTTTTACCAGCCGGTCCTCCAAAGAATGAAAAGAGATAACCGCTAGCATTCCGCCAGATTTCAGTACGGCAGTCGCCGCTTTGAGCCCTTGTCTGAGTTGATCAAGCTCAGCGTTGATATAAATTCGGATCCCTTGAAACGCGCGTGTGGCAGGATGCTTATACTTATCTTTGACTGGCACCGCTTCATCAATCAGTTTTGCCAGCTGCAACGTGCGTTCAATAGGAGTGTGTTGACGCTGATTAACAATCGCATGGGCAATACGTTTACCGAATTTTTCCTCACCAAATTCTTTGATGACCTGTGTTATATCCTGCTCTTCGGCATGCGCCAGCCATTGCGCTGCGCTTTCACCACGCGTGGTGTCCATACGCATGTCTAATGGACCATCACGCAGAAAGCTGAACCCACGTTCGGCGTCATCCAATTGCGGCGACGACACCCCTAAATCCATTAACACGCCATCAATCTTACCCGCCAATTCCTGTTCGCGCAGTGCGTCAGCCATTTCTGCAAATGGGCGGTGGATAATGGTAAAGCGCGGATCGTCGGCGAGTAACCTGGCTGCTTCGATCGCTTGTGGATCGCGGTCGAACGCAATCAAGCGTCCTTTGTCAGATAAGTGCTGGAGGATGGCGCGTGAATGCCCACCACGGCCGAAGGTCGCGTCTACGTAAATTCCGTCAGGATCGATGGCTAATGCATGGATGCATTCGTTTAGAAGCACCGATGCATGAGAAAGTGGCGCGCTCATAATGAGAAATCCTGTAAACGCTCGGTAAGTTCAAAATTACCTTCGCGTTCCGCTTCCATATCAGTTTCAATTTGACCAGCCCAGTTTTCCGCACTCCAAACTTCAAATTTGTTCAGCTGACCCACTAACATCACTTCTTTTTCAAGGCCAGCATGCAGACGCAATGGAGAAGGCAGCACAAAGCGGCCATTTTTGTCCATTTCAGCTTCAGTTGCATAACCTAGTAAGAGACGTTGCATACGACGTTCGGCGGGAACCATACTGGAGAATTTGCTGAGTTTCAGCTCGATTTCTTCCCATTCGGGAAGTGGGTAAAGTAGCAAACAGCTTTGCTGTGTGTCGATGGTACAAACCAGTTGTCCGTTACAATCATCAAGCAGTGGCTGACGGTATTTTGTTGGTATTGCCAGCCTACCTTTTGTGTCAAGATTGATTGCATTAGCGCCGCGGAACATTCCCCTAGCCTTTTATATTATGTTGCTGCTGTTTTTCTAGTCTGTGTGTGTTCTGGTTTGTAGTAATTTGCTAATCGATCCACAATTTGCCACTTTTACCCACTGGTTGACAGTTTAGGTACCACCTTGCCCCACTGTCAAGCAAAAAAATGAGCGGAAACCCACGTAACTGCTGGCTTATAACTGTTTTTGCATACAGTGGTAGCGGTAAAGTCGCTGAATTAGTGCGAGAAAAAAGGCAAACGGTGGGATGAAAAAAAAACATTAAATAAAATGAGCGAGGTGTTTTTCGTGGTAATTGAAGCGTAGCGATGGCAGTAAAGAAAAAGGCGAAGAGTAAATACTTACTTTTCGCCTTCGTATCAGCTTATGCTCGGCTGTCGATTTAACTTATTCGACGTTCGAATTACTGTTGTTTTTCGTCTGACTCTGCTTGTTGGCCCTGTTCTGGCTCAGCACCAATTTGCATATTAACAATTGGGTTAGATGTGTGCTTGGACAACTCAATCAAACGGTTTAATTGACCCAAAGACATCATCATGGCGTAAATTGCGCCCATGAAACCGGCTTTATGCAACTCAACCACTCTATCATCGTCCAGTTCGATAAGTTTTTTCTCGTTGATGCTCATCATGCCAGTGACATTGCGCTGTGTGCCGTCCTCGTAAATGACACGGATGCGGATAGCTTCAAGCAAATCCAGTTCAGTGATTTGCTTAACAAAGCGTTGAGTGGTTAGTTCACTGTTCGCCAGGTCAGCCAAAAACTGCTGACGATTTTTCAGAAAATCAGACGCTTCGCCTTCCTCATTAAACAATGGTAAACCATCATCTGCCAGTAACGCACTGTTCTCGTCGATAAATACACCCAGTTTGTCGCCATCAGGGCGCACATCAAATGGATAACGAAGAATATTCATAGGCACGTGCGGCGCCTGCCACTGACCTTCAGATAAATATAAGTTCTGGCCTTGTTCCACACCCAGCATAGCTACGATGTGGAAACGCTCTGAACTCGGATCTTTAATTAATACAATCGGCATCGCGCTGGCCAGTCGAGCAAATTCTTTAATCGACGCTGCGGCAAGATGGGTATTCTGCGCATATTCAAAGCTGTGCTTTGTTACGATTTTGATGTCTTTATGTTTTTCTTTATCCAGTGGGATATAGTTAGCTGCCATAATTTATTTCCAATTTCTCTTATGCGGCGAATGGCATGGCTGTATCAACAACCCGCTTGAATGATTTCTTTCGCCATTTATTTTACGCCCACCCGACCTCTGTCCAGCGGATCTGGCGGGCAGTATGGCTTATTTTTTTTCTCAAGTCACGGGGCAGTTTTAGCAAATTGCATGTGGCTTAATTGTAATGCGGCTTTTTGCCTAATTCAGTTGTAGTAACTGCCTGAATCCCTTACGCTTAGCTATATCAGGATAGAGTTAGAGAGAGTTTTTGTGAACAAAATTTCAATTATAACCGCAGGCGCAGTGTTGGCCTGGTCACAGCTGACCACTGCTGCTATAGAAGTGAGTGAACAGGCACAAACTATCGCAAAAGAGACGATAATTGTGGATGGACACATAGATGTTCCCTATCGACTTCGCGAAAAGTGGGCGGATGTCACCCAGGCAACCGATGACGGTGATTTCGATTATCCCCGGGCAGTTGCTGGGGGTCTGAATGCCCCATTTATGTCAATTTACGTACCGGCTTCGCTCGACGGCTCTGATGCATCAACGCAGCTGGCTCATCAGCTGATTGATTCGGTCGAAGCCATTGTTGCCCGTGCGCCGGACAAATTTGCCATTGCATACACAACCAACGACGTAAAAGAGCATTTTACGAAAGGACTTATTTCTCTTCCAATGGGTATGGAAAATGGCTCCCCCATCCAGGGTGATCTCAACAACCTGCGCATATTTTACGACCGTGGGATACGCTACATCACTCTTGCGCATTCGCAGTCAAACCACATCAGCGATTCATCCTATGATTTGCGCCGTCAATGGAAAGGCTTAAGCCCATTTGGAAAGACGCTCATTCCGGCAATGAACAACATTGGCATGCTAATCGATATTTCCCATGTGTCAGATGATGCGTTTTATCAGACGCTGAAATTGTCTGAATCACCCGTGATTGCATCCCACTCGTCGCTACGCAAGTTCACCCCGGGTTTTGAACGCAACATGAATGACGACATGATTAAAGCATTGGCGGAAAATGGTGGTGTGATCATGATTAACTTTGGTTCCAGCTTCGTCACTAAGGAAGCGCGTCAATGGCGCGACGGATTGGCTAAAGCTGAAAATGCCTTGCTGAAAAAAGAAGGCAAAGACAGTCCAAAGCTGGCTGATTTTGAAGCCACCTACCGAAAAGATAACCCTTACCCCTACTCCACTATCGATGAAGTGCTTGATCATATTGATCATGTGGTCAAACTTGTGGGCATAGAACATGTGGGGCTGGGTTCCGATTTCGATGGTGTCGGAGACTCATTGCCAATTGGCCTTAAAGACGTGTCTTATTTTCCTCATCTGGTGCAAGGTCTGCTCAATCGTGGGTACAAGGAAGACGAAATTAAGAAAATCCTCAGTGGAAACGTATTGCGCGTATGGGAAGAAGTCGAAGATTACGCCAAAAAACATGGCTGACTTTCTAATTGACGATGTGTACCGGGTTAAAAGTACACATCGTCAAATCGACCGGGGCTTAGTCAATTTTTATAAAGGTCGTCAACATATCCGTCATTTGTCTGAATAAGGGGTTAGCCTGGGGGATCGTGCATTTCTCCAGTTTGGTCACCGCGTTTTTCTTAAAATGCATATCGGCAATGGATCTGAAATTTAGCGGTAAATCCGCGTGGCATAAATCATACTCTTCAGCCACCAGAAACAGAGTGTGCCGTTGCTCGGTATGCCTGAGCAACTCTTCTACGCCATGAATCGGGGTGGTTAAATCGGCTTGCGAGTGCGCCGCAAATACCGGCACATCGATTTGTTGGCCATTTTCCAGTCGGTTACGAATATCCTTAATAATACTCATCAGCTGCAGTCCGGCATACCCGGAAACGCTGGGGTATTTGTGTGGATTGGGACCTGTAGCCTGATATTCGCCATCCAGTAATCTGGCAATCCATTTGGTTCCCCATATTTTCGCCATGCTTTCCGCATAGTCAGACAGGGCCAATGCAGCTGAGAACAAAAACAAACCGTCAACCTGCTCTGGCTGTCGAAGATAATAATCTGTGGCGATTGCTGCACCTGCTGAGAAGCCACCAAGATAAACCTCATCGCCCAGTTGGGTTGCTATCTGCACGATCGAATCAGCATATTGGCGCCAGGTCTGCGGCATATCACTGTCTTCCATTGCCTCATCTGCTTCGCGTAAGCCATGACCCGGGGTTAACGGCACGATGACATTTAACCCCTCTTCAAATAATTTTGTTGCAATGGCGCGCATGTAAAATGGCGAATCGCTTAAACCATGAAACAATACCGCCACCTTGGCTGTTTTCATGCCGTGATGCATAATAAAAGGGGCATTACCTTCATTGCGTAACCTTGGCGAGCAAACGCGAAACTGATTTTGTTCTGGGTCGCGACACTGTGCAACCTGTCCCCACTGACTTTGGTAATGCGCTTTGAACGAGTTGAAAGCGCCATCAATAGGCTCAGGTAACGAGTTTGCGTATGCCGCGTTGATAAAAAAAAGACAGACCCACAATATGCGCATTTAATCGCCCTTAGCAAAAAGAGGTTGAAAACAGGAGTCGCAGACGCCGTAATTACGTATGCATTATTATCCCTAACTATTAATCATCATGCTATCACATCAAGCATTTAGCGCTAGGATTATCCTATCCACAATGTTTGTTGATTCCCTATCGATTTTCAACATTGTGGCTAAGTGAAAAAGGCAAAACAACACGAAAGGTTGTGACGCAAAGCTTCCGGTCTACGGCCTGACGCCATATTTCGATTGGCAACATGGTTATGATAGCGGGGTTACCAGCGTCGGCGAATGCATTGGTGGTAAACCTCAGCGCCGTTCGAGAGTACTTTTTCAGTCATAAATGAGTAACTTTTTTGTTTTTAGTTATTACGTGAGGACTGCAGCAATGATGATTCTGGTTGGTGGAGAGAAAGGTGGAAGTGGCAAAAGCTGTCTTGCGCAGAATATCGCCGTTTATCTTCGTACCGAAAAAAATGCTAACGTGCTGATGGTGGATTGTGACCCACAGCGTACAACTTCAGATTGGATCCAGGAACGTAAAGCCGATGACGCTTTGCCAGATATAAACTGTATCCAGCTCTACGGTAAAATTCGCAATGAATTGATTAGCTTAAATCGTCATTACGACTATGTAGTGATTGATTGTGGTGGTCAGGATAACCTTGCGTTGCGTTCTTCAATGTCTGTTGCCGACCATGTACTTATTCCGCTGCGCCCCAAACGTCGGGATCTCAAAACTGTGCCGCACATGGAGGATATTATCTCCACCTGCCGTATGGTTAACCCCAAGATGAACGCAGCCTTTGTGATCACGCAGTGTCCTTCATTACCTTCACTGGCCAGTCGAATTTTAGAAGCAAAAGAAGTGTGCCGCTCGTTTGAAGTCGCTGTGCTCAATTCGGTTACTTTTAGTCGCAACATGTATGATGACTCTGAAGAGTCCGGTCGGTCAGTGATTGAGAGTGAGCCCAATGGTAAAGCCGCGATTGAAATACGTAGCATCTTTGATGAAATGTTAGCCCGAGCGAAGGACAACCAGTATGAGTCTATGCAGCCTGCGAAAGTCTCAGCCGTCAGTTAAACCCGTTCGTCTGAGTGTTGACGACTTTATTGATCAGGCAACCGATTACGCCCAGGGCCGACGAAGCACGTTTGCGATAGTGCGCACTGAATCCCAGGTTGCAGAGACTAACGCAGCCAATTCGGCATTAAGCACTACCATGAAGCATGCTACATTCAGCTTGTCAGAAACGGCTATTGATCACCTTAACGTACTGTCAAGTCGCACCGGAGTATCCAAGTCGCGCTTACTGCGCATTTTGATCGATGAACAGATAAAACAGGCCAGTGATCACACCATAGAAAATAGTAAGGTTACCTAAATTCCGTGAGGCTTAGTCGTTGTACGTTTTGCCTTGATGCAGGGACCAAAAGCCAGGGTGCACAAAATGATAGACAATCACCAGTGAGATTATATACTTAATTTAATGTTGGTGGTTTTTTGTTCTGGCCGAAAGAGTCTAACGTTTTCCATTCAGCGACGAAGCTCGGTCTTATCTGAGGCAATATTAGCCAAAGCCAAAGTAGCTTCGTAGCGATAACGCGTTGTTTTAAAATAGTAAGCTGGCCAAATTTCACCATTCGAACTGCTTAGTGATAAGAATTTCTCACTTGGAATTAGTATGTATGTGCGTGTGCTTGGGTGTATGTTATGCATTATCAGCTTTTTGGCAGAGTCGAAATCTGACGCTATACAACTGATCACGTCTATTCAAACCAAAGAGCAGTTGCAAACTATCGCGTCCTATCAGGACGCTGGCCGCCTGTCACAAGCGGAGTCTCTGACCTTACTACTTCTTGAACGCGCCCGCGCTCAGGGCAACGATATTGATGCGGCGGCGGCGTTTCATGAGCTGGGCCATATATCCATGCTGCAAAACAAGTATGAAATTGCTCGCAGCGCCTTTAATAATGCATTAGAAATCTTTACCCGAGAAGGCCTGATAGAACCTATTGGCGCTGTGCTCGCAGACATTGGTACCAGCTACCGTTATCAGTCGGAATACAGCAACGCATTAAACTTCCATTATCGGGCACTGTCATTATTCCGGACTGAGCGGCATCGTCAGGGTATCGCCGATCAGCGGCTAAATATCGGTATAGTATTGAAGGAGCTGGGCCAATTCGAACCTGCGTTGAATTTTCTGAAGCGCGCGCTTACCGATCTTCGTCAGCAAAATCGACTCGACTCTGTGAGCCAGGCCTTATCTCACATTGGCGGCATTTACATTGATATGCTGCAGTATGACACTGCGCTAATTTACATGAAGGATGCCTTATCTATCAGTGAAGAGACGCATTCTCGTTATCGTATTGGTAAGAACCTTTGTCGCCTGGGTAATGTTTACCTTAAGTTGGGCGAGCTTGATCTGGCTAAATCCAATCTTGAAAAAGCCCTGATGATATTTACCGAACTGAATGCACCCAAAAATTATGGTTCAGTACTTACCGTGTTGGGCCAGGTGGAAATTGCTCAGGGCAATACTGAACTGGGCTTACAATATTTACTTCAGGCTTTGGAGCGCGCCGACACCAATGCCTATCCTGATTTGAAAACAGAGGCACAGCTCGCGTTAGCCAAGGCATATTTCTCACTACAACAGCCTGACGTTGCATTGGGTTACGCACTGCAGGGATCAGAACACGCCGGGGAGCGTCAGCAGTTAAGCATGCAGGCTAAGTTTCTTCAGGTCATTGTTGACATTTATGTGGCTCAGGAAAATTATCCAGCAGCGTTTACGACGTTAGTGCAGAAAAATCAGATCGTTTCTCAAATCGTGAGCGAAAACAGCACCATGACTGTCGCCCAGATGCAATCAGAGATAGAGGTTGAGCGTCAGGCACAATCAATTGAAATGCTACGTAAAAACAAGGCCATTGCGCTGGCCAGGTCTGAACAAACGAACCTGCGAACAACGCTGGCATTGGGGGGCCTTATTGCTACCCTGCTTTTTATCTTCTTGCTCTGGAGTCGATATCATCAGAAACGCGCCAACCTTTATCTTAAAAAAGAAGTGCGCAAACGCACTCAAGAGCTGGTACACAAAAATAATGAGCTGGAAGACGCTTATCGCACGCTGGAACAGGTCAGTTTGCGCGACCGGCTCACCGGATTGTACAACCGTCATTATCTGGAAGCGCAATTGCCCGCAGAAATTCAGCGTTGCCAGCATTCATTCGCTACTGCCAGGCCGGAGCAGCAGGTTAAAGACTCGGATCTACTCTGCTATTTATTTGATATCGATAATTTCAAAAAGGTAAACGATGTATACGGGCACATGTCTGGTGATAAATTTCTGATTCAGTTCACCGACGTGATCCATGAAGTATTCAGACAAACGGACTTGCTTATCCGTTGGGGCGGCGAAGAGTTTCTGGTAATTTGTCGGCAGGCTAATCGCGATGAAGCCTGTATGCTGGCAGAACGGTTTCGCGCTGCGGTTGACGAAAAAGTCTTTGAGCTGACTGAAGACAAGTCGATACGAGCCAGTTGCAGTATCGGCTTTTGTACCCTGCCACTCTTCGTGCAATCCCCCTATCGAATAAATTGGCAGACCACCTTTTCGATAATGGATTACTGTTTGTACGCGGCCAAAGCATCAGGCAAAAATTGCTGGGTAGGGGTAATTGAGGCGTCAAATGAAAAGGGAAAAGCCGAATCATCTTCCTCGTTAGCCAAAAAATTTGGCCTTAACAGCGTGAAATTGGCGACGTCATTAAATAATCTGGCCAGTATACGCTGGCCAGAAGGGTGAACGGATGCTTATTGATGAGTACTAAACACCAGTTTTGATGTCTTCCATTTGGTATTTATCAATTAAAGAATACAGCGTTGGTCTGGTTACACCGAGTAATTCGGCGGTTTTGGACATGTTTTTATCCGCAGCCTGATACGCTTTGCGTATCGCTCTGCTTTCCGCCTGTTCCCTGACTTCACGGAGGTTCAGCGTTTCCTGTTCCCGCTCCGAGTTTCCCGCCATCAATCCCAAATCTTCAGCATGAACAACTGCACTTTCAGCCATAATGACCGCTGACTTAAGTTTGTTCTGTAATTCGCGAATGTTACCTGGCCACTTGTGCGCCATCATCGCCTGTATTGCGCCTTCAGAGAACGTTTTAGCCTTGGCATTAAACTCCTCGCGATACTGGTTAAGGAACGTTCTGGCCAGCAGCAACACATCCTGTTCACGGTCACGCAAAGGTGGAATGAAAATAGGAATTTCGCCTATACGATAGTACAAGTCTTCACGGAAACTGTCCTCTTTCACCATCGCCTGTAAATCACGGTGAGTTGCACAAATAACGCGAATATCAACCGGTATTTCGTTTCTGCCCCCAACCCGCTCAATCACGCGTTCCTGTAAGAAACGCAACATCTTTGCCTGCAGGCCGATTGGCATATCGCCAATTTCATCAAGGAACAAAGTGCCCCCATGGGCCATTTCAATTTTACCCAGGGTAGTTTTGTTGGCTCCGGTAAAGGCTCCTTTTTCATAACCAAACAGCTCACTTTCCAGTAAATTTTCCGGGATCGACGCACAGTTGATGGCAACAAATGGTTTTTCCTTACGTGGGCTGTGTTCGTGAATACTGCGGGCGAAAACCTCTTTACCCGTGCCGCTTTCACCGAGCAGCAAGGTGCTGACATCGGTACCGGCAATTTTCTCTGCACGACGGGTGACCAGTTGAATAGATTCACTATTGCCGATAATTCTTCCCATTCCCGGCCGGGCTTTAGCTAATACTCTGTTTTCGTGTTCCAGACTCGCTAAATTTAAGGCCCGCTGCACTAACAGTTTAATGGTGTCGGAATCGATAGGTTTTTGATAAAAATCGTAGGCGCCAAGATCAATCGCCCTTAGCGCGTTTTCCTTATCGTTATTGCCTGTCACCACGATAACTTTGGTACGCGGTGCCAGAGCAATAATTTCTTCCAGCGTTTTTAATCCTTCAGACGCATTGGCCGGATCAGGCGGCAAGCCTAAATCAAGGGTCACCACCTTAGGCTCATGACGACGCAACTGTGCAATAGCCGACGCGCGATCATCAGCAAATACAACATCGTAGTCAGTGAAACTCCATTTCAACTGCTTTTGGATGCCTAAATCATCGTCTACTACAAGAATGGTATTCTTCGTCATCCGTTTTATCCGTTTTGTTATTATAAAATGAAATTGCCAGGACTATCTTAATCTAAAGGGAATGCCAAGGTAAAACAGGTTCCCTTACCTACTTCACTGGTGACAAATAATTTGCCGCCAATCGACTCCATATAATTCTTTGCATCATAAGCCCCGATACCCATACCGGCATTGCCTTTAGTTGTATCAAAAGGTTTAAACAAGCGCTCTTCAATGAACGCCTTATCCATGCCACAGCCTGAATCTTCGATTCTGACCAGCTGACGGCCATTTTCGTGGTCCAGCTCAAGTTGCACGATAATTGAACCCTCATCCGGTGTCGCTTGCTGTGCGTTACTGATAATGTGATAAACCACATTGGCAAACTTGTCAGGATCTACAACTACAGCCGCCTCTTCAATATTGGCGATAGTGGGCAAGGGTAACGACTGTTGACACTTGCTGTCGATTACTGCAGCAATTATAGAGGACAATTTTTCCGCGGAATCCAGCCCGACTTTATCAACGTTTTTCTCAGTCAGCTGACGCAACATTTTGTCCATCCGTGCTTTGGTGTAATGCAGCGTTTCAAACGTATCATCAATAAATTCAGGGTTACTTTTGTGCTGTTCTGCATTGCATAAAATCAAGTCTATCTGAGCCATCACGTTTTTCAAATCATGCAAAACAAATGCGGACATCCGATTAAACGCCGCGAATTGCGCATTTTCAGCAACCGTCATGGCCGCTTCATTGTGCAGAATATAAGTGGCAACCTGATCGGTCACCGCGGTCAGGTAATCGCGTACTTCCCAATTCAGATTGACTAATTCTCCCTCACCGGGTGAAAGCAACGCAAATCCCCACACTTTATCGGCTTTGAAAATCGGTAACGCCAATTGGAAACGACATTCTTTTAACGCTTCGCGATCCAGTTGCAGATCGGCATAATTAAATGGCTTATATTCAAACTCATCAAAATCAATCAACCACGATGTTTTATTGCAGTACAAGGTAAGCTGACGGATCAGCTTGGCCTCGGCAATATTTAAGCTTTCCACATTTCGCCGGGCCAGTTCTTCCACATCAATGGCAGACACTTTCACCAACATTCCCTGATCGTAATTGATTGCACCGAGAAAGCCACCTAGTGCATTTGCGTAGACCTGAGGCAGGTTTGTCGTTTCGGTTGACAGTGCTTGTGTTAGCTTTACCCATTCAACCCGGTAATCAAACTGGTTGGCAAAAAAGTGTTTGGTGATAAACACCTTAATTTTTGTACGAAAACTGTTGGAAAGAATGAGCGTTGCCAGCAATACAAACGACATCACAATCAGAACAATTTGTACAGTTGCCCCCCAACTACCACCAAAATAATTGATGGCATAACCAATTAAGGCCATACAAAATAAGTATATGCCCGCCACCAGCAATAAAGAAGAGTGCAATACCACATCGCGGGAAATGAAAATATCAATTCCCCAGTGCTTTATACGCCGCATCGCTATCACTAACAGCGGTGTCAGCAGCAAATAAATATACCCCCGCGCAGCAATGTATCCTACCTCGACCTGGTTCACCATGGTGGCGTTGGTATACATTACAAACTCAAACAGGTGTGCGGTCCCCAGGTATAGCACCAGCGGCTTGTACGTCCATTGATTAGATCCCGCCTGTCGGTACATAACCTCCAGCAAAATCAAGATTTCCAATGACATTACGGTCAGCATGAAGTAATACCACGATTCCGCGACCGGAATGAAAAACGGAACGATGAACGTTATGGCGGGCGGTAACAGAATAACCAGAGTGGCCGGACGGGCCAACACTTGCCAGATATTGACAAAGTCGTTGCGCAAGCAACTGGCAATAAATAGCAGCCAGACCGCTTTTTTTACCGCATCCGCGGTGAACAGGTAGCGAATATCCAGAGGCCCTGCCACGATACTGACAAAACCCAGTGACCACAGCATAGTGACCATAGTACCAAGTACTAACAGATGCTTTGCCAGCCCTGACTTGCGTACGGTCAGTAACAGCAACAACAGCACCATATAAGCCAGAAAACTCAGCCCATAGCCGATATCTGCAATCATCCTTTTCTCCTGCTACCAGTAGAACGTTACTGTTCTACTTCTACTACCTGCTGCCTCAGCGTTTTTTGATCACCAGACTGCCAATTGAATAACCCGCACCAAATGAACAAATCACACCAACGTCATTTTGCTGCAAATCTTCATGATTAAGGGCAAAAGCAATAATGGACCCCGCCGAGGCCGTATTGGCATATTGGTCCAATACAATCGGCGCTTCTTCCGCACGGGCATCACGGCCCAGCAGCTTTTTGCTGATCAGGGTATTCATGTTGATATTAGCCTGATGCAGATACCAGCGTTTAACGTCTGCCGGGGTCAACTGATATTGATCTAAGTGCGACTGAATATGCTCTGCCGCTAACGGGCAAACTTCTTTAAACACTTTTCTGCCCGCCTGGTGGAACAGCTTGTCAGGACCATAAGGGTCAACATCATTGGCGCGGCTCATGTAACCAAAATTGGAGCGAATATTATTTGAATACTGCGTCAGTGCTTTAGTACCTAAAATAGTATACTGGTGCGCTGATTGTGCGGTGTCAGCACGCTCTATTACGGTCGCCGTCGCTACGTCACCAAAAATAAAGTGACTGTCCCGATCAGTGTAATTAATTTGTGGCGAAACCAGTTCCGGGTTGATCACCAGTACGCATTTTGCTGTATTCGCCGCCACCATCTCATAAGCACGATGTAGCCCAAATGTGGCAGCCGAGCAGGCTACCAACATATCAAAACCAAACCCCTGAATGCCTAACTCGTTTTGTACTTCAATCGCCACAGCCGGATAAGCGCGCTGCGTGTAAGCGCATGACACGATAACCGCATCCACATCCTCAGGACCTTTATTGGCTGCCGCCAGCGCCTTTTTAGCCGCAGCAACGGCAATTTCCGCCTGATTCGACAGTTCATCTTCAGCGCGTTCGGCAATTAAAGGCCGCATGCGTTTAATGTCCAGCGCCCCTTCTTTCTGATAAATAAAACGTTGTTTTATGCCCGATGCTTTTTCGATGAATTCAGCACTGGAGTAAGGCTTAGCTTCTACCTCGCCCTGCTCTATTTTTTGCTGATGAGCCTGGTTAAATGCATCGGCATAGGCATTGTAGCTTTCAACCAGTTCCTGATTGGTAATGGTGTAGTCCGGGTTCCAAACCCCCACCCCAGAAATGACAATATCGTGCGACATAGTGTTACTCTTTTTTTATGTCTTACATGGAATGAATAAACCTCAGCCTTGCTCTGCCTGAAGATTATTCCAGTAGCTGTGCGTAGCTTATCCCTTTGCGAAGCGATTGTCATTGGAAAGACGTCGGCACGGCGTATGCTGTTTAGACAATCGCCTTATTCCACAAACCGTATTGGTTGGTTACCGGCCCTTTCCTGAAGCACAATGCAATCAGCGCTATACCACAGATTAAGCTGGAAGCCATAGCCAACATACCCACCCCGTAAATGAACGGGGTGATCAACAAGGCTGCCCCCAATGGAATCAGTAAATAGCGTACCATACGGCCGGCTTCGGCAAGCGACGTGACGACCACGGTGAGCACCAGTGAACCAATAATATGGTCGGCATTCGCCATACCACCGTCTGCGCCCAGCGTGAGACGAGTAAACATCAGCCATAAACCAATTGGAATGCATAAGGTCAGATTCCAGGGTAAATTGACGCCCCCGCCCAGCATATCTTTGATAATGGTCCAGGCACCACGATGAAACTCCGTTTTATCGCCTTCCCATTTGCCCTCATCAGTATCACCGGTAAAGAAAATACGCAGCAATGGACGCCCCTGCTTTTTGCGTCGATACAAAAATTCGCTGGTGGCCACCAGTTCATCTAACGAATAGGGGATCTGAATCAGCATGGCAGCCGCGCCAATCAGACATAACGTACACCAGGTTCCAATCACGATAGGCTGAATAATGATGAAAAACACCGACACTACGCCCAAGGGTACGATCATAATGCCAAATAACATGACTAGCCACGGCATGGTGCGCCAGCGTCTAGTCGATCCCATCAAGCCGGTTAATATTTCCAGCGCGTAGGTCATGGCGCCTAATCCTGCATCGGGCACCGGCCAGGCTTCAGATACTGATGAGGTAATAATTTCTTCCGTACCGTTTTTATTGTTACCGGGAGCACCAGCAAAGAAAGGGTCCCACACCGCGTCGATGTGCCCCAGTTGATAGGCACATAAATAGCGGGAAATGAAAAATCCCACCAGTGCCAGTAAAATGATGGGCATGCGCTGCACCCAGCTGGACGGATTAAAACTCCAGCCTGGCGGAGTATTAGGACCGGTTTCGGCCGCTACCTGCGCAACTCCGGGGGTGGGCCGGGAACAAATAGCAAAACCAATGACTAACATCCCCACCAGCGTATCATTCAGGTAAGCCGCCGCCGTGGGAGCCCAAAACAACAATGGCGCGCCCAGTAACCATAACCCCACACCTGCAGTGGCATAGCGTGCCAGACTCATGCGCCACGACATAGAAAGTAAGGACAACACCAGCAGTGCTGCGCCTGAGGCCAGATTGCTGTAAACCATATTTTGGCTTTCGTAACCTAGTACGAATGGCGCAGTAAATAACCAGAAAGCCAAGGCAAAATTGGCAAAATGCGCCCAGATAAACTGATAATGTTGCTGCTGATAATGCTTTTCATGAGTTTCACGGATGCGGTCAGCATTAACCTGTTTTTCTTCCGACGTGGCAATCCAGTCCGGTAATACTATCCCATTGCGCTTGTACCAGGCGGCAGGATCACTTTTCAAATTGACGATTAAGTCCTTGATGCCTTCATAGATGCTATGCTGTGGTTGCCAGCCTAACAGTGTCTGCGCTTTGCTGTTATCCATTTCATAATGATCGCTGGACAGATCAATCATAAAGGGGCGGATAAACGGTTTTTCCCCGTGGTCAATGGCATCAGGAATAACTGGCTCAGCATGCTCTTCTACCCAGGCTCCGGGCTTAGCCACAAACTCGGGCACGATGATGGTCGTCCACTCACGCTCTCCATAGATAATTTGGCCGATGCGGTTCTGTAACGCCTGGTAGCTCATTACTTCACTTTCGCCTGCCAGCAGCACAGTTTCCTCTGGCAGGGACTGGCGTTTTTCTATCGCTCTATTAAACAGGTCGATCATGTCTTCTTTATGCAAAAAAGCCTGTCCAGCCTGCGAATCCCCCGAGTACAGCCAGCTTTTCAGTTGGCGCTCGTAGATACGCGCAATCTGGTGGCTTAAGGTGGGGACCGCACTTTGTTCATCGTATAAACCTGCCATGCGCAATATGATATAGGGTATTTTACCATGGGACGCTCTGATGGCTTGCTCAGCCTCGGCTTTCGATTGCGGATAGGCCCAACCAGGGTCAATTGGACTGTCTTCGGTAAGCTTCTGGCCTGGTACACCGGCCTCATGTACCAGCATGGTAGAGGCATAAATAAAGCGCTCGACCTGATATTGCTGCAACTCTTCCAGAAAATAGCGTGTGCCATCGACATTTAGCTTTGTGTAAAGCGGGTGGTCATCACCGGTAAAATCAAAGTACGCCGCCAGGTGGATGACGGCCACAAAATGCATTTGATGTTGTTCAGCAATTTTATGTAAGGCTAATTTAACTGAATCGCGGGAAGTGAAATCGCATTCAATGCTCTGGTCGGCCGCGTCACAGGGTTTGATGTCCAGCCCTATTACATAGTGAGATTGCTTGAGTGATTCACACAGCGAAGCCCCTACATCACCCGAAGCTCCGGTTATCAAAACTACAGATTGTTCCCTGTTTTGCGCCATACCGTGTGTTCCGATTCAGTTTCAGATGCTATTGATACCAAAGGAACAATCGATATGATCACTCAGCGCATTTAGTAACTCATCTCTACGCGCAATGTGCCGACAAAGTGATTTCGGCTCTCTCCTGAGGGGTTGGCGATGTATTGCAGGTTAGGTTTAACTGACACCCATTCACGCAGCTGAGACTTGAAAAATAGCTCCAGTGCTTTCTCAGAAGAATGAGATGCAGGTACGACGTTGCTCAATCGCACTACGGTATATGCAATGCCTGCCATCAGGCTTTCGTTACCAGCTAAATTGTTGACAGTAACACCCACCCCCACATGACGATCAATTTCGGCAACGATGGTGTCACTAACACCCAGTTGCACATAATAGTGCCAGTCTGGCTGCCCCAGCTTACCTTCAACAATGGCATACGCCCCACCCGTTCCCTGTCGGGGGATCTCATCGGTCAGGCTAAAAAACTCACCATTATGCTCCCAACCGCCAAGTTTAACTGACAAAGTGTCCGCCCTATAATGCCACTCGGCAATGTAAAACCGGTCTGCAAACGAACTTCTGCCTGCTCCGGCCGCCGCGGCAGCTTTAATACTGTGATTAGGATTAAGCGTCATATCGACGATAACTGAGGTGGCAGGCTCTGGATAAGTAGGTAACGCAAACACAGTGGGGCTTAGCCCCATTGCGCCATTGAGAAACTCAAGCGCGTTAGTGGCAAAGGCAAAATCATTATTTAAATCAACACGTCCGGCCTTAATGCTGAACGTGTCTGTAAAGCGATAGTGGCCCCAGGCTTCATAAATCCCTTCAAACTCATTTTCGTCGATGTTCGAAAACGCCTGCACATCTCCAATATAGGTAGAGGCATTATCTCCTCGCAATGCCATCGCACTAACATAGCCCGCCAGATTATCTGATGACACTGCGTAGCCGGCTTCAACTAATCCCCGGCTTACGCTATTTTTGTCGACGCCGTCCACATTGAAAACAGACACATCCACGATGCCATTGGCATTGAAAGAATGGGCGACCTGCGCGTGCAAAGGTGTGGTTGCAGCCCCTAAATACAAGGGCAATAGCAAAGTGCAGAGCTTGGCAGTGATGTTCATAGTTTATGACTAACTCTTTTTATGCCCAAAGGCTTTTTATAGTGAGGTGCGCGTTACATTTTACCAGATTATTGTGGTGTAATCTTGTGCTACCGACTACGCTTATAATCTCACCTTGATCACTATGAAAAAACCGCCATGGCACATTCTGGCATCGACACGGCGGCTGAGAAAAGGCGCATGCTTACCAGGCATCTAGCTGGCAGAGATATCCGCGACAGCCGCGTTTTACAGGCCATGCAAACCGTACCCCGAGAAGCGTTTGTGGGCGCACTGTATTTCGCCGACGCCTACATAGACGCGCCCTTACCCATTGACGAAGGTCAAACAATTTCGCAACCCTACATCGTAGCTAAAATGGTGGAACTGGCAGAGATTGATCATCATGCCAGGGTGCTGGAAGTAGGCGCGGGCTCCGGTTATGGCGCAGCTATTTTAGGGCAGATAGCCGCACAGGTATTTTCCATCGAACGAATCGCTCACCTTGCCACTAATGCCCGCCAGGTTATCCAAAAGCTGGGCTATACCAATATCACCATTGTGCACGGGGATGGCACACAGGGGCTTATGGAGCATGCCCCGTTTGATGCCATTATCGTCACCGCCGCCACCTCATTCGTTCCCGATGCACTAAAGGAACAACTTGTGTTCGGTGGCAGTATTATTGTGCCAGTGGGCGATGATGACTTTCAGCAACTCATAAAACTAACGCGCATGGATGTCGACAGCTTTGAACGCACTACGCATGGGGCCGTGCGTTTTGTTCCGCTTTTAAGAGAATGCGAAGGTTGATAGCAAATAATGATGAATCACTATTATATGACTACGTGTTTAACTTTAATGTATTTATAACAGTGAATAAAGGAACTGCAGAATTGTTGTGGCAACCCAACATACAGCAAAACACCTCTTATCCCAGCGCATTGCGCAACTCTCGTTTCGAATTTCGCCATGCTAATTTTACCCCTTTGATTGGATTGAACTCTTTTTTGGCAGAAGGTTTCCAGATACCTAAAAAGAGCCCACGAGAAAATTTAAACTGCATCGAAAATAAATGGATAGAAATACCGAGCGCTACGGTGAAGCAAATTATAGTCAATAAAGCAGGAATGCCTGAAAATTGAAAAAGGTCGAAAACGATGGTTTTGGCAACCTTAGTAGTAAATGATTGGTATAGATAAATTGCAAATGAAAACCCGCCAATCCAAGCAACAAAATTGTTTTTAATTTTTATGCTGAGCAACGCAAAACAAGCCGTTACCCCTACCGCAAGTCCCAAAACCGTTCTTTTATCAAAAAGCTCTCTGGTATCTTCTAGATAGCAAAAAAACTGCAGCGCCATTAAAGCGCTAAGTGAGATCAAAGCGAATAGAAGAAGTATTCGATAGAGTTTACAGTTTTTTAATTCATTGAAACTGGCGCCTAAAACGAAATAGGGAAATAAATAAATGGCGCCCCCAAGCGAGAAAAAATGAGAGTCGTAAATTGTATTTTTTGTAGTTAGGAAAACAACAACAGCGAAACAAAAAAGGTACAAACTGAAGTTGGTATATTTTTGTCTTAAGAAGTGGGTAAATCGATAAACGATGAAAATTAAAAAAATTGCCTGAATGAATCAGTAATGTCCATTCGCAAAAAATAGCGCGTTAACAACCTGAAGGTAGAACGGAAGGGTACTTTCACTGAAAAACAACAGCTGGATCAAGAACTCAGCTGAAATTGCAAAGTATAGCGGGATCAGAAGGCGAGTAGCTTTTTTTGTAAAAAATGTTCTCTGCCCTATTTGGTCTAAGGCTAGAAACGTATAAAAATAACCCGAAATTACGGTAAAAAGGGGGATCCTAACATTCGTAAATACATAGGATAAAAAGTCCAGCCCACCTCTAATCGAATCAAATTCATTTTCGACGCTTAAGTGAAGGAAAAGTATAAGTATGATTGCGAACCCTCTGAGGGTTTGGATATGATTATCAAACGTTTTCACTGAGACTTCCTTTTCTCTCTGATTTTTTCGTTCGCTCCGTCAAGAGCATTCTGCACATCGAATACGCGAAAATGCTGGTTCAAACATCCTTATGAAACCAACAATTCAAATTCTTGTTCAAAAAGTAGTCTATACTCGCTTGAAACGCCAGTTGTTAACAAAAAGTTAATAAATGGAGTTATTTTCATTCTAAATTACAGCGAGATCATTGAATCCACTGACATTGATTGCAGTGGGTGGTGTGTAAGTGGCTGATTCACTTAAATCAACGCTACTGTCTAACTTTCAAACAGGATAACTTTATTAATAATAAAATATGCAGACAATTTAATTTGTTGCACTTTGAACAAATATTTTTAAAAAAGTCATATAAACTACTTTAGATATACGAGAAATCAGTTATCAACAGTCAATGTTTGTCTGTATCTATGTCCATAACGCAAAATAACTACACAGGTTTTATTTGAGTGACTGTCAAATGAATATTCCCATTGTTGTCAGCGTCACTCGATTGCCTGCAATCTACCTGTAAATGTTACATCGCCATAGACAGTAAAGTTGCATTCTCTACTCCATCTTACAGAAACATATTTTACGCTAGTAAGCTGCCTATCTAACAAACCCTCAAGACCCAATGCCGTTTGCGAGGCGAAAATAACTTAGTTTTCAGACAGATGCTTGCATACAGAAAATACCAAGATATCTTGTACCGAAGAAGCGGTATTACTTTTGCAGAATACAAGATGATCTTGGGGATTTATCAAGCCAAGACATCAAAATTTGAACCCGTTAAGAAGGATATTAAATATGTCAGCATCATCAGATAAAGCAGAAGGAACATTGGATAAAGCCAAAGGTAAGGCGAAAGAAGTTACCGGTTCAGTAACAGGTAACAAGGATATGGAAAACGAGGGTAAAGCAGATCAGACTAAAGGTTCAGCTAAAAAAATTAAAGGCGAAGTAAAAGACGCATTTGGTTCTGATTGATCTGTCAGAAAATGTATTAAAAAAGCATTATAGATAGAATAAGCTAGTAGCGTAGTGGGGAAATAGTTTACGTTACATTTCCCCTGCTCTAACTGCTATCAGAGGCGACCTATTAACTTTCGTTGCACTACACCATGTATCATGATTAGAAACTAGCATTAAGCCTCGACATTCTCATACAACTTGAACAAAGAATATCACAGGCTTAAATGCCTAAAAACACGGTTATTCGTTGTTATCTAGCCCCTGGCAAGCTTCGCCGCAATCTCAGCCACATACTTACCCTGATATCTCGCGCCACCTAATTCTATCTCACTGGGTTGACGGGAGCCGTCACCACCGGCAAGCGTGGTGGCGCCATAGGGGGTGCCGCCTGCGACTTCTTCTAACTGAGAGAGTTTTTCATATGAATAAGGCAAGCCCACTACCACCATGCCCATGTGGAAAAAAGTGGTCATGTTGGATACCAGCGTGGTTTCCTGTCCGCCGTGTTGGCTGGCGGTGGAGGTGAAAGTTGAAGCCACTTTACCTTCCAATGCGCCTTTCTGCCACAGGCCGCCTGTTTGATCCCAGAAAGCTGCCATTTGTGAAGCCATACGACCATAGCGGGTGCCGACACCTACGATGATTGCATCGTAATTGGCCAATTCATCCACCTTGGCAATGGGTGCTTTCTGATCGGTTTTAAACCCGGCGTTTTTCACAACGTCGTCCGGTGCGGTTTCAGGTACACGTTTAATGTCTACTTCAGCGCCAGCGCTTCTGGCGCCCTCCGCTACCGCTTCAGCCATTTTTTCAACATGTCCATAAGATGAATAATAAAGTACCAGCACTTTTGCCATCGTCAGCTCCGGGGGTTAATAAAGAGTCTAGTTGTCTACGTCAGCTGGTCGCTTTAGATTGCAATGTTTCGCCACCCAACTAACTTTTAATTGTTCCTTCGACTCAAAATTCAGGTTAATTTCTTGAATTTCTAACACTTTTCATTTTTACTTTACTTCAGCTCACCGGTTGCAGATGAAGCCAAACTGAAAAAAGTTTCGTATATCAGCAACACGACAATTTATTTTTCACTGCCTTATGCAGCAATTAGAAAGGAACCTGTTATGACGAAGTGGATTAAGCGCGCTGGTGTGGTGTCACTGGTGACAATGTTAGGCGCATGCGGAACGTCACCCACCGGACGCAACCAGCTGTTGTTATTTCCCGAAGAGCAAATGGCGCAAATGGGGCAACAGGCGTTCACCAGCATGAAAGAAGAGCTGAAAGTGTCAAGCAAGCGGGTTGCCAATTCGTACGTAGAGTGTGTCGCCCGTTCAATTACCGTCCATGTACCCCAGGATGTGTTCACGGGTCAGTGGGAGGTGGTGGTGTTTGACGATGAACAGGTCAATGCCTTTGCCTTACCGGGCGGGAAAATTGGCGTTTATACCGGCTTACTTAACGTAGCCAAAAACCAGCATCAACTGGCTGCGGTGATAGGGCACGAAATTGGTCACGTGATTGCTCATCATGGTAATGAACGTATGTCCATCGGTACTGCCAGTAACCTGACTACGCAGGTAGTAGGTCAGGTACTAGCCGCCAATGAAGTGGCGTATTCAGGCCCCATTATGGCTGCAATTGGTCTGGGTGCTCAGGTAGGTGTGCAACTGCCCTATAGCCGAAGCCATGAGTCAGAGGCTGATTTAATTGGCTTAACGTTAATGGCCCAAGCGGGTTTTAATCCTCAGGAATCAGTGGCGTTATGGCATAATATGGATGCGGCAAGCGAAGGTAATCGCCCACCGGAGATGTTATCCACCCACCCGGCACCTGATACCCGTATTCAAAACTTACAAGCTAACATGGCCGAAGCCAACGCGCTTTATCAACAAGCCCCAAGACGTCCCGACTGCAAATAAACAAAAAAACGCCACTTCGACTTTGAACGAGTGGCGTTTTTAGCGCTTACATTTCAGGTGTGATTTTCACCTTATCTTTTTCCTGTTCCTCAGATTTTTCCTGTTTATGGATATGTACATCCATTTGCGGGTAAGGAATCGAAATGCCCTCTTCGTCAAAACGCAGTTTTACCGCCTCAGTAAAGGCCAGTTTTACGGCCAGAAAATCTGACGATGCCACCCAAGGACGTACAGTGAAATTAACACTATTATCACCCAGGTCGTTGACCCCTATCAGACACGCAGGCTCTTTAAGAATGCGCTCTTCCTCATCAACCAGCTCCTGCAGCACAGCTTTTGCTTTACGCAAATCATCATCGTAACCAATACCGAAAGTCATATCGCAACGGCGCGTGTCCCGCGCTGAGTAGTTGGTGATTCTGTCGCTGTATATCTTGCCGTTGGGAATGATGATTTCTTTGTTATCAACCGAAGTCAAAGTAGAAGTAAAGATACCAATCTTCTGCACCGTACCCGCCGTTCCTGCGCATTCAACAAAATTACCTGATTTAAAGGGTTTAAACACCAGTAGCATCACCCCTGCGGCGAAGTTCTTCAGTGAATCTTGTAATGACAAGCCGATAGCAAGACCGGCAGCACCTAAAATGGCTACCAACGAAGTGGTGTTCACACCCAACTCATCTAACGATGCCACTATAACAAACAGCATCAGTACCGCGCTGATAATTGACTCTAAAAAATCGATCAGCATTTGGTCATATTTAGAGCGCGCCATGACTTTGGCAAACATCGACATCACAATCGATACGACGATACGACCAATAACGAATATAATCACCGCCATGGCGATATTGATAGCCCAGGGAATAGCGTACACATTGATGTAACGTTCGATATCTTCAGCTGTGAACAGAGAAATTATGTCTTCCATAGCGTTGCAGTTTTACCGCCCCATTTTTTAATTGAGTTTGAGATTCTTTTTTCAAAATATCAATGATCCAAGCCATTGCACAACCTTTATTAACGGGATTAGCGAATAATGATTAATTAATCTCAGTAGTTTACGAACAGGTTTAATACTTCGTCATCAGTTTGTCATCAACCAGCGTTAGGCTTCAACTGCGTTTAGAGACGCGAAAGAAATCGTGTTTTGTAACAGATTGATTTATCTCAGTTACCCAAAAAAATGCACATAAATTGCGCTACCGGCTGGAATTCATGTGTTTTTTGACTATATTTTTTACTTAACGTCAATGCAGGAAAGACATGTTTTGGTGATGGTGAAAAGGGGCATGAGTGGGGTATAATAGCACCCGGCTCTCGTTTTGTTTTCCCCAAGGGTGGCATTCATGCACCCTTAAACTAAAACAGCCATTGATAGTTAATGTTTTTAAAGGATTTGAAAATGTTATTTATAACTGTTCTTTTCTTAGTAGTGTTGTTGTTATTAGCGTATGCACTGTCAACTGATAAGGGTAAAAACACCGTTCATGCCAGACGGAGCAATCCAAAAATCGTGACCGAGCCATTAGAGGCGATGACTAAAGCCGAATCCAAAGCATTGCACGCTAATTAATTCTAAAAATAAGTTGTCTTCCTCCACAGTTATTCAAGCGGGCCATTGTGTCCGCTTGATACATTCTAAGCCTACAATTCGTTGCAGACTGACCATGCTTATCAGTATCATATTTAGCTGATTTAGTTTTTAACGGATTTGTTTCATGCGTATACCCCGCCTGTTTCACCCCGGCCCTATCGCCGTTGATACCGAGTTTGAATTGAGCGCAGAGGCCACACATCACGTCGCTAACGTACTGCGTTTAAAACCCGGGCATCCTGTTGTGTTATTCAATGGTGATGGTAACGAGTACAGCGCTGAACTAATCAGTGTAAGCAAGCGTTTGGTCACCGTAGAAGCGGACGCCTGTCTGTCGCTGACTAAAGAGTCGCCTTTATACCTTCATTTGGGACAGGGCATTTCCAAAGGTGATCGCATGGAAACCGTCTTGCAAAAAGCGGTGGAACTAGGAGTGACCGAAATTACCCCTTTACTGACAGAACGCTGCGCGGTGAAACTGGATGAGAAACGCTGGGAAAAAAAACAACAACAATGGCTGAAAATTATCAGTGGTGCCTGCGAACAGTGTGGCCGCAATGTGCTGCCCACCTTAAATTCCCCTGTGTCGCTAAGCCAATGGCTAGCCAAGTCGACTAAGGCCATGCGGGTAACGCTCTCACCGACCGCCAGCGATCCCATCACCAAACTGGCGTACCACTCTCAAGGATATCAACTCTTAATTGGTCCCGAAGGCGGACTATCTGAGAACGAAGTCCATCAGGCCCAAGAGTGCGGGTATCTTACGGTCAGCATTGGCCCACGTGTATTGAGAACAGAAACCGCAGCTATCACCAGCTTAAGCATTTTACAGGCCCTTCACGGTGATTTTTAGTCTGGCTATGTGGTTGAATTATGCAGGCTAACCACCATAGTATGTTTTACGCTAATACAACTGAATATCAATCATGAGCTACTCGGTCGGCATCGTGATGGACCCTATCGCGTCCATTAAGCCTCACAAAGACACCAGTTTCGCAATGATGCTGGAAGCCCAGCGTCGCGGCGCCACCCTTTATTATTTTGAAATGGGTGATTTATATCTGGACAATGGTGTGCCCAAAGGTCTTGCCCGCCAGGTATCAGTTAGGGATCAGGCCACGGATTTTTATACGCTTGCCGAAAGCAAAGACGTAAACCTGGCTGATATTGATGTGTTTTTAATGCGTAAAGATCCCCCTTTTGATAGTGAGTACCTTTACGCTACGCAAATTCTGACGTTAGTTGAAGAAGCCGGTGCGCTGGTGGTTAACAAACCATCCAGTCTTCGAGATTTTAATGAAAAGTTGTTTACGTCCTGGTTTCCGGATCTGATACCGGCAACGTTAGTGACGCGCAATCCCACGTTGATCAAGTCGTTCCACCAAAAGCACAAAGATATAATATGCAAGCCGTTGGATGGCATGGGTGGAGCTTCCATTTTCAGAGTCAAAGAAGACGGCAATAATCTGGGAGTGGTAATCGAAACGCTGACGCAATTAAACAAGCGCTACATGATGGTTCAGGCGTATTTGCCAGAGATTAGCGAGGGCGATAAACGAATTTTGATTGTCGATGGTGAAGTTATGCCTTATGCATTGGCTCGTTTGCCCTCGCAAGGCGAAACCCGCGGCAATCTCGCCGTTGGCGGAACCGGCCGTCCACAGCCCTTATCGGAATCTGATTTAGAGCTCGCGCAAAAAATTGCTCCGGTGGTAAAAGAAAAAGGGCTGTTATTTGTTGGCCTGGATGTTATCGGAAATAAAGTAACAGAAATAAACGTTACCAGCCCCACATGCGTAAGAGAAATTGAGGCACACTTCGATATCAATATTACAGGCAAGCTGTTCGATGCAATTGAGCGACGAATTAAGCGGTAGTGAGGGGTTCATGACGGAGTTAAAAAGTTTACAAAATCATTTTCTGATTGCCATGCCTTCTATGGAAGATCCGTATTTTTCACGCTCACTCACCTACATCTGCGAGCACAACGCTGAGGGAGCGATGGGGATCGTAGTGAACCAGCCTTCTAATATGAATTTAAAGCAGCTGCTTGAGCAAACTGACAAAGATGCCATCGTGGCAGAAGATCGTCAGGAGCAAATTATCCTGGCAGGCGGCCCGGTCAGTCAGGAAAGGGGTTTCGTCCTGCATACACATGAAGGAAACTGGGCTTCCAGTCTGGCGCTCAGCACTGAGATTATGGTGACCACCTCAAAGGATATTTTAACTGCAATCGGCAATAAAAGTGGCCCGCAGAGCTCTGTTATTGCGCTAGGCTATGCCGGGTGGACAGCGGGGCAATTAGAAGAAGAGATGCAACATAACTCCTGGCTAACAATTGAAGCTGATCCTGACATTCTCTTTCACACTCCTATTCACAAACGCTGGCAAGCTGCAGTGAATAAACTGGGAATTGATGTGTGGCAACTCGCACCGGAGAGCGGACGTGCCTGATAAGGGTCAACGCACTGTATTGGCGTTTGATTTCGGCACCAAAAGTATCGGTATCGCAATAGGTCAGGAAGTCACAGGCACCGCCGCTCCACTGGCTGCATTAAAGGCCCGCGATGGCATACCAGACTGGGACGCAATAAAAAATATTATCGATCAATGGCAACCCGATTTAGCAGTCGTAGGATTGCCATTGAACATGGACGGCACAGAACAGGCGGTTACTCAACGCGCCAAAACCTTTGCCAATCGCATTCACGGTCGCTTCAATCTGGCTGTTGAAACCTGGGACGAACGGTTATCTACCGTGGATGCCCGGGCCATGCTGTTTGAGCTCGGCGGTTACAAAAAGCTGACCAAAGAAAAAGTGGATAGCGTATCAGCCTGTGTCATTTTTACCAGCTGGGCCGAAAATCAGTATCGTTAAATCTTCTTTTTAGCGCATTTTATTGTTCGTTTTTTATGCTAGCATTGAAATCAATCTTTGATTGGACTTCGTTAGCATGCTTACTGCACGTCATTATTTGTTGCTACTGGTTGTATTGATCAATACGCTTTCCTGCGGCGGTGGAGTCAGCTCCGAGCCAGCAAAGGCCAACAGCCCGCCCACCTCGGTAAACAGTTCCTCCACGCCTAAGTCGCTGCAGCAAATTGCAGATAACGCGCTGAAGAACAGCGATGTATCCGGTATGATTCTGCTATCTCAAATGGCCGATGAACAGCCAAAGGTAGTTTCATCAGGCCTGGCTGTAAAAAATACGTCACTGTTTAAAATTGCCAGTATTAGTAAACTTTTCATCGCGGTTGCGGTCACCCGCCTGGCAAACGAAAACACGCTGAGTATGCAGGATACGGTTGTAACCTGGTTACCCGAGTTGGCGTCAGACATTGCCAACGCTGAAACCGCCACTCTGCTGCATCTGGTCACGCATCGAAGTGGTATTCCTGATTTTGATAGTCAGCCTGGCTTTTCCTGGGACCGATCGCACACTAACATGGCTGCAACGTTGAAAATGATCATTGGCAAGCCAGCTGACTTTTCTCCTGGCATGCGTTACCAATATTCGAACAGCAACTATTTATTGCTGGGAATGGTGTTGGATCGAGCTTTGGGCTTTAATCACGAAGATTATATAAAAAACGAAATTTTGGACTCTTTAGGCATGCACAACAGTTACCTCCAGCAAGTGCACGCCCCACAGGAATTACTGGCCACAGGCTATTGGGATGGCCGTGACAAAAAAGCGCAGGAATATAAAATACCTGGAGGATCGATGGTGGCGTCGGTGCAGGACATTTGCGTTTTTATGGCGGCGCTTAACCGCGGCACGTTATTAAGTGAAGAAGAAGCAAAGCTGTACCCCTATTATTATGAGCATACCGGGTGGCTGCCCGGCTACCAGAGTGTTGCACGCTATGATGCATCTTCAGATACGGTAATTGTTATTTTTACTGCCAATACCGGTGGCGAGAGCAGCAATGTAACAGAACGGACGTTTAATCTGGTCCGCAATATTGCCCGCCAGTAACCCTAAATTGAAAGCCTTGGATTACACGTTAGAAAACAGGGGCGACAGCGCTTGTTCAAGATGGTCTGTTGGACGCTGTTTTATTAATCGCTCACATTCCTGATGCAATTCACGTTGCGTGCTTTTTTCAAGATTTTGTACACGTTGTTGAAAGTCTGCTGCATTCAGTGCCAGTGTTTCCCGGCTGGCATGGCTTCGTTGCGAAATTTGCGCGTGTAAATGAATGAATCGACCAATCACCACATAGGGAAAGTTGCGATTTTTTATGGGTCCTAAACGGGCCTCGTATCCACCCACAGGTAAACCCTGCACTGACAGGTCAGCGAGTTTATCAGCACCGAACCAGGCACTGGACGCCCCCAACAAACCTCCACCCAATGCGCCTAGCATAAAACTGGATCCAGCTACTGCGGCATCAAACGCCGCACCGCCCAGCGCCCCTGTAGCTGTGGCAGCATAGACTAGCTGTTTTTTATCCAAGCCCCAGGCGAACCATTGACCACAATCAAATAAATCGGGGGGTAAATCTAAATTCGAGGCAACCACGTCGCTTTGAAAATGCCCGTATATTGCCATTAACTCTTTCACCGCCTGCGTTTCGCGGTCGCGCATCCATTGGTGATACTTTTTTTCCAGCAGAGGTTTGATTTTATCAGCCTGTTGCGGCGTGAGCACTTTTTGGCTTTCCTGATGCTGGCACAAATCTTCAACCAAACGGCTTAACAACATAATACTTTGCTCACGTTGCTGTTGCCTTTGAAACTGCAAATCGTCTATGGTCTGAAGCAGGGTTTCTGACCACCCAGCATTCAAATGAGAAAAGGTTTTTAATAAAGCGATTTGTTTTTCAAAATCTGCTTTCATCGGGTTAAACACTTGCACCGATTTAAAATACTGTAGCAGCGCACTTTCCCACTCTTTTACATGGTCGACGCTCTCAATCGGGTTGATCAATGCCATTGACGGCTGTCCGCTCCAGCGTAATATTTCCATTTCCGCTTCGTACTCAGCCCCATATGGACGCGAACCATCGACAACATACAAAATTGCTGCTCCGTTCACAATCGGCCGCAATAATTCAACTTCATCGGGAAATTGCTGTCGACATTGATTATCGTTTACAAATTTAGCTAGCACTTTTGCGCGTTCACTGGCGTTAGCGCCTTGCTCATTCAGCCAGCGCAAAACTTTCAAAGGCCGTTGAAACCCTGGCGTGTCAATCAGTTGATAGCCACCGTTTGCGGTATCAACGGTAATAATTTCAGCTTTTTCAGTAGTACCGCTGCGGCTGGATATCACCACATCGTCGTTTTGCGATAGCGTAGACACAATGGACGACTTTCCTTTGTTTGGATGCCCAACCACCGCAAAGCGTGCTATGTTTCGCGCTTTCATGCTTTGTCCTCGCCTGCGACGACATCATGTTGGCCCAGTTCATTATCGCTGGTGGGCTGAAACAGTTTCCAGTTATCAAGCTCTGAACAAAATCGGCGCCACTCATCAAGGTGCTTGGATTCGGCTTTTTGTAGCGTATGTTGATGATAGTTTACCGGGTAAAGTAACCCAAAGCCTTGTTGAAGAAAGTCCTGTAAGTCTCCCATCGGCGGCTCCCATGCCTTGACCAGAACCAGTTTACACTGAGAAAACTGTTCGGCCTGCATTTGCTCTGCTTCGCTTGCCAGGGGTCCTGCCTTGAGCTTTAATTGCCCTGCGGTAACCGGCAGCTGCGACGTTATCTCATCAGGTAATGCACTCCAGTTCACCACTGCATATTCTTGTGGCAATTGATTATGCACCTTACATAGCTCAAAGCGCTCTGGCTGTCGTCGTTTGTTTTGCTGAATTCGTTGATGCAGCTGTTGTTCAAAATCATTGTTTAGCCTGCGCTTGATTATAAAGCGACTGACCACAAGCAGTACGCCTCTTAACAAAAACGCATAAAAGAGTTGGGTAGCCAGAATAAATGGCCACCACAAAGACAGGTTTGCCGGGTTTTCATACACTTGGGTTAATCGTGAGTCCTGAGTGCGTTCAAGCAATTCGATAGTAGGCTGCGCTGACTCCCAAAACCACCAGGGTGATGCAACAACCTTTAATAAGGGATAAATATCACTGGCCGTTAATAACGTGCTTCGCCACACAAAATTAATGTCGGTTGCCAGTAACAGTATGAGCAAAGTAAGAACGCCAGCCAGCGAGTAGGCTAACATGGCAAATTGGGTTTGAAGAAAAAACCAGTGTTTATCCAAGTGCCTCTGACGAAGCTGGCGCAGAACAGTTGATTGGGAAACGCCTGAAAAAGAAAAAAAGCTGATTATTCGCGCCAGGTTTATACCTTTACCACGAACGAGTGAAAAGATGGAGGTAAACAGTCCAAGTAATGGAAACAGTAAAAAGACCAGCAACAGATAGAACAAATTTACCCGTCCCTGAGCATCGCCATTTAACAAAAAAAAGCTCAATATAAAGCCTAATAACAAACCACTGCATGCGATCACTGGCGAGATGCGCACGGTTTGTGAGACTTCGTCGTGGCTGGCTGCAGAAAATTCAGTTGCTGTCACACTTCAACTCTAATTGGTTAAAATCAATAGGCTTTTCAGATGGTACGTAATTAGTACTGTCTCTACAATCAAAAACCCAGTTTGGCCCATTCAAACCAGCCATTTTGACAATACAGCTGCGTCAGACATGCTCAGCAGCGCCATTAATACTGCCGCAGAGCTGGCAGAAAACGGATTTCTGTATTAACTTTCCCACAACCCCCACTTTCGCAGAATACGTTCATATTCGCCATTTTGTTTCAGTGTTTTCAATCCATTTCTCAACGTTGTAACCAACGCCCTATCGGTATTAAGTCCCGTTGCCATTTGTAGCGGTAAACTGAGTTCATCAATATCGAGTACCGACTCAAGCTTTGTCGCATCCAGACCCGCGTTTTCGACTTCGTGTTTACCTGAGACTGTGTTGGTCAGCACAAAATCAACACGTTCCATGTACAGTAACGTCCACAATTGACGGGTATTTTTAACCAGGGTTAAATTGGTTTGTTCAGAAAAACCGTTGGCTTTGAGATAAGCAGCCGAACCATAACCACGCACTGTGGCAACACGCCAGTGTTTTGCCTGCTCCAGGTTTGTGACGTTAACATTATTGCGATGTGACAGCTTCAGCAATGATGCTTTGGCAACGTGAACCAGTCCCAGCCATTGCAACTCGGATTCTCGAGAAGGTGTTTCCAACACCAGCATAAGTACAGAGTTGGGTGAATGCGTGGCCTCATGATAGGCTCTCGCCCACGGTAATTGCTCTAAGGTTGCATGAATACCCGTTTCACTAAAAAGCGCGTTTGCCAGATCGACCATTGCACCTTTGGTCTCACCATCTTCATCAAGATAAAAATAAGGGGGGGCTATTTCACTATAAAAACGAATAACCTTTTTGGCCTGTTCACCATTCGCCAAGCCTGCGCTAACAAAAAAGAACAGTAGCATCGCTGCCATTCTAGCTTTAGTGGTAATGCTCATAGACGTCTAACACAGTACAGCAGCAGGAATTCGACTTTTTAGTGTGGCTTCGGGTAAAAAAAAGATTGCACAACCCTACTTACTACTGTTTAAATTTTAAACCACTTTATAAATGTACATTATAGGGCTTTTTTTGCAAAGGTATGTGGTGTGTGTTCAGGAACGAGCTGTGTCGTGTTTGAATAACACCAAACTTAGCCATAGAAACCACAGAATTTGCCCCAGCCCAAATACAGCGCCTGCTTCGCTAAGCCCAGGCACAATCGTAATACAACCCGCTATGCCCACCAACAAGCCGATGTAATTGAGCGTATTAGGTAGTGCCTTGCTACGTAAAGCGATAACGCTTATCATCAACACCCATAAACCCCCAATCACTTCAACACCACCGCCTAAACCGTCTTGAATAGCGCCCAGTGTTTGCCACAACGACATTGCAAATTCGGGTTCTGACGGATATAGGGTGATGACTTTTTGCATACCTACATTGGCAATCATACCGCTGGCAATGAGTAGTCCCGCCCAAATAAAGCCAAGAACTTTTGCCGCACCCCGGCCAATCGATTGTGCCTGACTGATACGCGCATCCAGCGCAATCGTGAGGAAAACCAGTACGATGCCGAACAAGGTATAGATGACACTGTTCCAAACAGAAAGCAGGGTTTGGTTGGCGATTAAAAATTCAAGCTTCTGCGCCTTGGTCCAGGCTGCGGCCTGCTCGGGAGAAAGCAGGAACGCCAGCACAGCGAAGCCAAATATATACGCACACCCTGCATACAAGGCAGCAATCCCACCCGTTGTTCTACTATTCATCATTTACCAATCATGTTTTATTATTCATGTTAACTGTACGACATATTAGAACGTTGGGTGAGGTGTTATTGTTACAGAATATTTACGCGGACACTCCCCCTCCCGGCGTATTTAAACAGGGTTAAATACGCATTCATCGCAGAGGGAAGCCGAAACTTACATTGATTGCGGAAGGGCGAAATAGATTAGTGCCAGGGAGACAGCAAAGCCTACCAGCCAAGCTGAGCTTCGTAACAGATGAATATTGAACCAGTAGGCAAAAAGGTAAACAGTGCGGGCGACCACGAAGGTAATCGCCAGATTGACAATCAGCGGCCCAGTGGTATTCGTGGCGATGCAGGCCAATAAACCAGGAGCAAACATGGTCAGCGCTTCAAAACAATTCTCGTGAGCGGCTCTGGCTCTGGCACCAAACCCCGTTAAACTGGCCTGTTGAGCACGGGGCTCTTTATTGTTATAGCCCCCTTCCTGCTTATTCTGAGCATAGGCTAACGGGACTTTGGCCAGAATCGGCATTAATGTTGCGATAAATAAACAAAGTAAAAGTAGCGTCATTTATGGCATCTCTTTTTAAAAAGAAGGGTGTATTTCAAAAGATTAAAGCAGAATTTAGCCATGGAATAAAGCGCTATGGCGTGGAGACATGGTTAACTCGAAGGAACAAAGCGCTGTTCAAACTCGCATTGCCAGCAACTTTCAAATTCGGGCTCGTTAAGCTCGTGGCATTGTGGGCACTGCCATAACTGTGCGCACATTTTATCATTATCGTCCTGCAAGTTTTGTTTTAAAACATCAATAACTTTGCTGGCTTTTGCTTCCCAGGTGTCGTCTATCAACCATATTTCAGGCATTACCTCCTGCCATGGGAGTTCACCGATAGCACCGCTAATGAACTCGTTTTTCATCAGATAGGGAATATCTAATGCTTCAAGTTCACTGCGGACTTGCTGAACTAAAAACCGATCATCGCTGGCAAACAGCTTTTTCATGTTTAATCCATATCAATGGAAACATTTGATAACGAACCCAAACCTGACCCTTCGTTGGTGTCTAACTTAATCATCAAACGTAAATCGTTTGGTGAGTCAGCATTATGTAATGCCTGATCAAGCTGAATACGGCCGGCTTTGTACAAATCGTATAGCGCCATATCAAAGCTCTGCATACCCATCTCGCGACCTTTTTTCATCGCATCTTTCAGACCACCGATTTCGTTTCGTTGGATCAAGTCAGAAACGAGAGGTGAATTCAGTAGAATTTCAATAGCAGCCACCCGCCCTTTGCCATCAGTAGTGGGGACGAGTTGTTGCGCCACTATCGCACGGATATTTAAGCTTAAGTCAAAGCGTAGCTTATCATGCATATCTTTTGGAGCCAGGTGCATTATACGCTCTATCGCCTGATTAGCGTTGTTAGCGTGCAACGTTGCCACACATAAATGGCCGGTATCTGCAAAAGACATGGCATATTCCATGGTCTCCATCGATCGGATTTCACCTATCAATATAACGTCCGGTGCCTGGCGCAAGGAGCTTTTCAGCGCATCATCAAATGACTGTGTATCAATGCCGACCTCTCGTTGTGTGACCACGCAGTTACGATGTTCGTGGACAAACTCAATGGGGTCTTCGATGGTGAGAATATGGCCGTGAGAGTTTTCGTTTCGATGACCAATTAAGGCCGCAAGGGATGTCGACTTACCGGTTCCGGTTCCACCCACGAACAACACCAGGCCCCGTTTGGCCATAATGATATCTTTTAGTACTGGCGGCAGCCCTAACGAATCTGCCTGTGGAATTTGGGTGACAATGCGACGCACTACCATGCCAGCTTTATCCCGCTGCCAGAATGCACTGCAACGGAAACGTCCTACTCCATCGCGGGCGATGGCGAAATTACATTCTTTACTGATATGAAAGGTGTCCTGCTGCTTCTCATCCATGGCCTCATGCACAAGCGCTAACGCATCGGCATCCGATAATGGCGAGTCAGTGAACGGTGCCATCTTGCCATTCACTTTGGCACTCACCGGGAAACCCGACGTTACAAATAAATCAGACGCCGACGTTTCGACCATTTTTTCTAAAAACGAATCCAGCATAATGTGCTCCTAATCGCTAACCCATTTTAGCTTTATCGATAGACTTTGCCGCAGCATCTTGATGGGATACCACGCCCATGGCGACCAGCTTTTGCAGACACTGATCCATGGTTTGCATTCCATGCGCCTGGCCTGTCTGGATCACAGAGTACATTTGCGGCACTTTATCTTCCCGGATCAGGTTGCGAATCGCCGGTATACCCACCATGATTTCATGGGCCGCTACCCTGCCCCCCCCAATTTTCTTCAACAGTGTTTGCGAAATGACCGCACGCAGTGATTCGGAGAGCATTGAGCGCACCATAGCTTTTTCTTCTGCCGGGAAAACATCAATGATACGGTCGATGGTTTTAGGGGCTGAGTTGGTGTGCAAGGTACCAAATACCAAATGCCCGGTTTCTGCCGCGGACATGGCCAGACGGATGGTTTCCAGGTCACGTAATTCACCCACCAGAATGACGTCAGGATCTTCACGCAACGCAGAGCGTAGTGCGTTAGAAAAACTATGCGTGTCACGGTGTACTTCACGCTGGTTAAGCACACTCAGTTTATTTTCGTGCACAAATTCAATTGGATCTTCGATGGTCAGGATATGTTCACGCTTGTACGAGTTAATATGATCGACCATGGCGGCAAGGGTAGTACTCTTACCCGAGCCTGTTGCTCCGGTTACCAACACCAACCCGGTGGGCTGATTGATAATATCTTTAAAATGGCCGGACAGCCCAGTTCATCCAGAGTTAATACGCGACTGGGAATGGTACGCAATACGGCTGCCGCACCGCGGTTTTGGACAAACGCATTGACCCTGAAGCGCGACAAATCTTTCACTTCAAACGAGAAATCGGTTTCGAGATTTTCTTCGTATTCTTTACGCTGACGATCATTCATGATTTCATAAACCAGCGCATGTACTTGCTTGTGATCAAGCTCAGGCACATTCAGGCGGCGCATCTCGCCGTCAACGCGAATGATCGGAGGTAAGCCAGCTGACAAGTGCAAGTCGGAGGCGTTATTTTTTACACTGAAAGCTAAAAGTTCGGTAATATCCAAGGCTATCTCTCCAAAACTTATGGTGACTAATGCAAACAATAGCAGAACGCCTGCAATCCGCCTATGTACGGATAGATCAGGCCACTGATGATGCCCATCGTCCCCGAAATTCAGTGAGATTACTAGCCGTTAGTAAGACCAAACCGGTATCTGATATCACTCAAGCGTATGAAGCGGGACACCGTTTATTTGGTGAAAATTACGTGCAGGAAGGGGTAGATAAAATCGGTCAGCTGCAACACTTGAGCGATATCGAATGGCATATGATTGGCCCCATCCAATCGAATAAAACCAAACTGGTTGCTACCCATTTTGACTGGGTGCAATCTATCGATCGCGCGAAAATAGCTCGCCGACTGAATGATCAGCGGCCTGATACCAGCCCCCCCTTAAACTGCTGCATTCAGGTCAACATAAACGATGAAACATCTAAATCTGGCGTTCACCCTAAGCAATTGCAAGAACTTGTTGAAATTGTAGAATCTCTCCCCCATCTCACTCTACGGGGGTTGATGGCAATACCAAAAGCGCGCATGACTCAGGAAGAGCAAGAAGCAACGCTTCACACGCTTGAGGAATTATTCAGTGAATATCGTACAAAGCTGAGCAATTTTGATACCCTGTCCGTAGGTATGAGCGATGATGTGGAGGCGGCCATACAGCACGGTTCAACCATGGTTCGAATCGGCTCAGCTATTTTTGGCGCGCGTGACTAAACACTACAGCAACGCAACACAAATCAATTAGTTAAAAGGGTTTTCATGCAACATAAAAAATTGGCATTTATTGGTGCAGGCAATATGGCGCGCAGTATCATTAGTGGTTTAATCCACTCTGGTTATCCTGCAGATCACATTATGGCAAGCAATCCCGGCATGCCAAGACTGGAAAAGCTTGAACAGGATTTCGGGGTAAAAATCACGCAATCAAATGATGAAGCCTGTCAATTTGCTGAGGCCATTGTGTTAGCAGTAAAACCACAAATTATGGGCGAAATGTGTGCAAAGCTTAATCAGAACAACGACCTGACAGGCAAGTTGTTTTTGTCTATTGCCGCCGGGTTGCCTGTTTCGCGTTTGCAGGAAATGTTAGGCGGTGACTACCCTGTCGTGCGCATTATGCCCAATACGCCCAGTTTGCTTGGCAAAGGGATGTCAGGGATGTATGCGGACAATTCAGTTACTGAAGCCAGCAAACATTACGTTGATGATGTCATGGGTAGTGTAGGCGAAACGATCTGGGTCGATAAAGAGGACGATATAAACGGTGTGATTGCCGCCGCAGGCAGCAGCCCCGCGTATTTCTTTTTGTTTTTACAGGCGATGCAGGAAGAATCCATGCGCATGGGATTCGATAAAGACGACGCCAGATTGATGGTACAACAGGCGATGCTTGGTGCGGCTGAAATGGTATGTCAAAACCCGGAGCTAGAACTAAGCGAATTACGTGCGCAGGTGACATCTAAGGGCGGTACCACGGCGGCAGCGGTTAATACACTGATTGACCAGGGCCTGGAAAAGATTGTCGCAAAAGCAATGCAGGCGGCAGTTGACCGCGCTGATGAAATGGCTAAACAACTTTAATAATTTTCAGGAAGTTTATTGAAATGAACGCTTCGGTATTTCTTATCAGCACGTTGTTTAACTTGTATCTGATGGTAGTCATTTTACGTTTGTGGCTACAGTTGGTGCGCGCTGACTTTTATAATCCGCTGAGCCAGTTCGTGGTAAAGGCCACTCACCCGATTGTTGGGCCTTTGCGACGTATTATCCCCTCTATAGGGCGCTTTGATACCGCTACCTTTGTACTGGCATTGCTGGTTTCATTTATCAAAGTGGCGACGCTGTCGTTTGTATTTGGGAGTGGCACCATTCATGTTGTGGGCTTCATTGTTTACGCCTTTTTTGACGTGATTAAAGAAGCATTATCATTAATGTTCTGGGTGCTGATTATTCGTGCCATCCTCAGTTGGTTCTCGCAGGGTCAAAACCCCATAGAGTATGTGTTACATCAACTTACCGAACCCTTTTTGGCCCCCATCAGGAAAGTGCTGCCTCCGATAGGTGGATTAGACTTATCAGTGCTGGTCGCTATAATTGCTTTACAGTTTTTACAACTGCTTATCCAGGATAGCTTTGGCTTGTATTGAGGCAACGATGAAGACACTTTTCCCTCCCGCTGTTGTGCGCTTTAATCTGTTTGTATTAGCAATCAGTTGCCTGTTTGCCGTTGCTCCGGCAATGGCTGAACAAAAACAAGTGCTGGGCGATTATGAAGTGCACTACATGGTGGTTAACAGTACCTTTTTTACCCCTGAAGTTGCGCGTAATTACGACTTGGTTCGCAGTCGGTATAACGCACTGATCAATATCGCGGTATTGGATAAAGACAGTAAAAAAGCACTGGATGTTGCCCTGTCAGGCAAAGCAACTAACCTTATTGGCACAACCAAACCGTTGAACTTCAAAAAGGTTAAAGAGGGTGAATCAATTTACTATCTGGCTACCTTACCGGTGAACGATGCTGAAACCTACCGCTTTGTGATCAATGTGCAAATAGGTAACGACAGCAAGCAACTTAAATTTCAGCAAAAAATCTATCTTGATTGAGTAACAGGCGCTAAGTTCGCAACGTTTAAAATTGATCAAACATAATTTTGTTACCATCTGGATCGGTTAACACACAGTGTCCCGGTCCTTCTTCTCCTTTCACCGACACCTCCATGTTAATGCCTTCGCTTTTCAACTTTTTCTCGATAGCTCTGACATCAGCAGGATTAAACGTCAGAATATTGTCTTCAAACATCCCCTCAAACAACCCCAACATCACGCTTCCATTTTGCATGATTAACCATTTGTCTTCGATAGAACCGCATCGTTCCATAGCGCAAAAACCCAGCGCTTCATAAAACTTAAGCGAAGCGCGAATATCTTTGACTGCTAAGCTCAACGAAAATTGACCGAGTTCCATTTTACTCCCCTGATCTATGTTCAAAGTGTATAACTTTTGGCCAAAATAATTAAAATATCAAATTGGATTGCTGTTTGTTCTGCTCTGGCACCGAAAAAAGCGGAGTCTGGATGCGCCGCCCTAATCCACTTACGATTTAAAAAAGGTCGATTGAATTTTATTAAATGCACTAAACAGGACGGCAAACAGCAGGAAATTAGCCATTAATTCAAGCCAGGTTTCCATTTCCCACATCACCTTGAGCTCTTTGCCCACTACGCCATATAGAAGAATGATGCAGGCCATTGCTAAACAGGATGACAAAAAATGTTTTAGCGCATTATTGATTCGCATAGTTTCTACTACTACGAGGGGCCGTTTTGCCATTTCCCGATGAGATGTTGTAGCAAATCAGTGCGGGTTAACCGCGTGCCCCATTGACACGGGATTGTTATACAATATCACCCATTGCTGCCTTTAAAACTGTACTGAAGTTTGGAAAATCGTTTTAGTAAATTAATTAAGCGGAAAAGGAGGTCAGCACTATGGTGCGACCTGTCACCCCGCCAAATACGTATTTTCCCGTTCCCACGCATGACGATAGGCGGGGCGTTTCAATACCCGCTCTGCATAGTTGCGTACGTGATCGTAGGTTAAGTCCATCCCTTCACTTTTCGCCCAGGCCAGAATATGCCCGGCAACAATGTCAGCTACGGTAAAGTATTCGCCCGCGACATATTCATTGTTTTCCAGCAAACTGCAAAATGCCTTGAGTGCATTGTCAAACTCAAACTTTGCCGAGTCAGCCATGCCTTTAAGACGATATTGCTCCGGCAGAATAAAGGTGTGCTTTGCCTTGTTCCATAACGGCTGCTCTAATTCAGTTATCAAAAAACAGAGCATCTGGGCAAAGTGACCGCGAGCAAAGGTAGCGGGTTCAGGAATAAATTCACCTTTGCCGTGGTTGTCCGCTAAATAAGTGACGATTGCAGCAGACTCAGACAGTAACCCCTCTGGCGTTTTCAGTAACGGCACTTTCGCCGTGGGAGACAGTGCGGCAAAGTCATCGCTAAGGTGGGCACCGCGCTTCAGGTCTACTAATTGATACTCGTAGGGGATCTCCAATTCCTCTAACGCCCATGCGACACGTATAGAACGTGTTTTGGGGTAACCGTAAAGCGTATACATAAACTCCTCCTGTTGTTGGGCTTGCACCATCAGCAGCAGAGCGGGCCTGGTGACGAACTATTATTGTTCGTCGCGCAGGAATACCAATTGAGTCGCACTGCTTTGTTCGTCACTGTAAGCATAGCCCTGTTCAGCAAAAGATTTAAGTCCGGCAACGTCGCTGACCTGATTTTGTAAAATAAAGCGCGCCATCAGACCCCGTGCTTTTTTCGCAAAGAAGCTGATGGTTTTATACTGTCCATTCTTCATATCTTTAAAAACAGGCGTAATGATCATGCCTTCAATGCCGGATTTCTTAACCGCGCGAAAGTATTCGTTCGATGCCAGGTTGATGAGTATATTGTCACCCTGCGCTGTTAATGCTTGATTAATTTTCTGCGTAATCGTTGTACCCCAATAGGCGTACAAATCTTTTCCGGCGGGATTCTCCAGCCTGGTGCCCATCTCCAGGCGATAGGCCTGCATCAGATCAAGCGGCTTAAGCAATCCATAGAGACCAGACAAAATACGTAAATGTGATTGTGCATAGTCGATGGTTTGTGAATCCAGAGTATAAGCGTCTAAACCAGTATATACATCGCCATTAAAGGCGAATATGGCCTGTCTGGCGTTGTCTGCAGTAAAGGGTAAGGTGAAATCGGCAAAGCGATTGGCATTCAGCGTGGCCAGCTTGTCACTGATGCTCATCAATGAAGCTAAGTCGGCCGGCGATAGCTTGCGACAAATTTCCACCAGTTTCTGCGTATGGTCCATCATTTCTGGCTGACTGAATCGCTTAACCGGAACGGTTGATTCGTAGTCTAAATTTTTAGCTGGGGAAACAACAACTAACATCTATTCTCCTGAGAATTTCTTGGTCACAACAGATTTTTACCCATCCTGGACGATCGGCCTTGCTTAACGCGTTGCGCTTGAAGCAATATCATAACATGGGAAGGGTTTAGGGTATAAAAATACCGCCATGTCTGCTATAAAGAACAAATGTTTAACCTGATGCAATCCGTCAGACAACCTACCCTGTACAACCTTATTTGTTGATGAAAAACATCAGGTCGTAATTTATCTGCTGACACAGGTCGGCAGGGTTTAATTAAATTTATCAGAGAGAAAGAATGAGCAATCAGCTAGCATCGTTACGTGATATTACTACCGTTGTTGCCGATACCGGTGACATTGAAGCTATAAAGAAATACCAGCCGGTTGACGCTACTACCAATCCGTCACTCTTATTAAAAGCTGCCTCTTTACCTCAATATAGCAGTTTAATTGACGACGCGGTCGCCTGGGCAAAGTTGCAATCTAAAGATGATCATCAGCAGCTTACTGATGCTGCTGATAAGCTTGCGGTAATGATAGGCAAAGAAATCTCTGCGCTTATCCCGGGTCGAATCTCAACCGAAGTTGACGCGCGTTTGTCCTTTGATACTCAGGCTACTATCGACAAAGCAGAACGTCTGGTGCAACTGTATAGCGATGAAGGAATCGATAAATCCCGCATTCTTATCAAAGTGGCGTCAACGTGGGAAGGTATTCGCGCTGCTGAAACCCTTGAGCAAAAAGGCATTAATTGTAACCTGACCTTACTCTTCAGTTTCGCCCAGGCACGCGCATGCGCAGAGGCTGGGGTGTTTCTTATTTCGCCCTTCGTCGGTCGTATTCTTGACTGGTATAAGCAGAATACTGACAAGAAAGAGTATACCGCTCAGGAAGATCCCGGTGTGGTATCGGTCGCAAAAATTTACGATTTTTACAAAGCAAATGGTTATAAGACGGTGGTGATGGGCGCAAGCTTTAGAAACATTGGTGAAATTCAGGCGCTGGCAGGGTGTGATCGCTTAACTATTAGCCCGCAACTGCTTGAAGAACTCGCCAATCAACCAGGCGAACTGGAAGCTGTTCTTAAAGACAATGGCGCAACAGACGTTCCCGGCGACAAGCTGACAGAGACCGCGTTCCGCTGGGAAATGAATGAAGATGCCATGGCCACTGAAAAGCTCGCTGAAGGTATCCGTAATTTTACCGCGGATCAGGTTAAATTGGAAAAGATGCTAAAAGAAAAGCTGGGTATTTAACCACTCACGTCAGGAAAGATTATGACTGATTTAACAGCTATGCCCCAGTGGCAGCACCTGGAAGCACTTGCTTCCTCTATTCGTGATCAGCACATGCGCGACTGGTTTACCCAAGACGAAGATCGTGCCGCGCGCATGCAGGTTGAAAGTTGCGGCTTGTATTTGGATTTCTCGAAAAACCGTGTCACCGATGAAGTGATGCAAGCGCTGTTTTCACTAGCTGATGCTCAAGGGCTAAACGAAAAACGCCAGCGTATGTTTAGCGGCGAGGCAATCAATACAACGGAAAACCGTGCCGTGTTGCATACTGCGCTGCGCAATTTTTCTGACACACCGGTATTGGTTGCCGGTAAAGATGTGATGCCTGAGGTAAGGGCAACGCTTAAAAAAATGGAATCCTTTACGCAGGCTGTGCATGGCGGTGAGCACAAAGGATACACAGGAAAGCCGATAAAGCACGTTGTCAGTATCGGCATAGGAGGCTCTTTTTTAGGGCCTAAAATAATGACCGAAGCGCTTAGCCCCTATCGTAGTGACGCAGTCAGGATTCATTTTGTCGCCAATGTGGACGGATGCCATATTCACGACGTTTTAAATGGGCTGGACCACGCCGAAACCCTGGTAGTAATGTCGTCCAAATCTTTTACCACTCAGGAAACATTGCAGAATACTGAATCGGCCAAAGCCTGGTTTCTGCAACAGGGAGGCACGCAGCAGGACGTCGCCAAACATTTTGTGGCGGTATCGTCTAACGTTGACGCTGCGGTTGAGTTTGGTATTGCTAAAGAAAACATTTTCCCAATGTGGGATTGGGTTGGCGGACGTTATTCGTTGTGGTCAGCCATCGGTTTGCCCATCGCACTGGCGTTAGGCTTTGCTAACTTTAAGCAGCTGTTGGAAGGTGCCCATCATATGGACAAGCACTTTGCCACCGCGCCGAATGATCGCAATCTACCCGTCATCTTAGCCATGTTAGGCGTGTGGTATCGCAATTTCTTTGATGCCCAGTCTCATGTGCTGCTGCCCTATTACCACTACTTGCGTGGTTTGCCCGCCTATGTTCAGCAACTGGATATGGAAAGTAATGGCAAAATGGTGACGCAGCAGGGCGAACGGGTATCCTATCCCACAGGCCCGGTAATCTGGGGCAGTGAAGGGACCAACGGCCAACATAGCTTTCATCAGCTTATTCATCAGGGTCATGGAATTATCCCGGCAGATTTTATTCTCCCCCTTAATGTGCCTAATCAGGATGACACGCACCATGCTATGCTCGCATCCAACTGTTTCGGCCAGTCACAGGCACTGATGCAGGGCAAAACATATGATGAATGCCTGGCGGACTTAGCCAATAAAGAATTGCAGGAAGATGAGCGAGCGCGCTTGGCCGAGCATAAAACCATGCCGGGCAACAAACCCAGCAACACAATTCTGTTCGATTCATTAACGCCGCATACCCTTGGCGCATTGATTGCTATGTACGAACATAAAGTGTTTGTGCAAGGCGTGGTGTGGCAGCTCAATTCGTTTGATCAGTGGGGTGTAGAGTTAGGCAAAGCCTTGGGAAATCAGGTTCTGGCCGGAATTCAGGGCGACGTAGATGAAGCAAAATTCGATACTTCTACGCAACAACTGATTGCACGATTTAAACACGCTAACGCACCAGAATAGGGCATACCTTCAAAACGTTCAGTGGCCAGAATAGCTGGCCGCTGTGCGCCTTCACTTACTCGTTGTCACAAGACTGTCACTACTTGTTAATAAAAAGTAAATATTTTTGTTTTATTTTTTAACCAGCTGTGGTACAAATTTGCGCAGAGGGATATATCTACTCACTCTGACACTTGTTGTAAGTGGTATAAATGAAGGAGATCCATGTGGATAAGTCAGATCTATTTGCATTACTAGATATTGAAACCAGTCCTGCTAAAACGAAAAGCAAAAAAAGGAAGTGGCGAGAAATAGAAGCACTCCAAGATAGATTCAGACTCGAGAAAGAGCTTGCCGAATACGATTGTGAATTCGAATACGAGCTTGAAGCCCTGGAAAGATAAGATTTAAACAAACGGCTATCACATTGTGATAGCCGTTTGTGTTTTCAGGGAACATAACGAATTACAACTGCCAGTTTACAGGCTCTTTACCGTGCTTTATAAGATACGCGTTTGCCTGACTGAAATGCTGACAGCCGAAAAAGCCTCGATGAGCTGACAGGGGTGATGGGTGCGGTGCACTCAGAACTTTGTGCCTGGTCGTGTCGATACCTTTGCCCTTTTTCTGTGCATGGCTTCCCCACAGCATGAAAACAGTATGCTGGGTATGCGTGTTAAGCACATCAATCACTTTATCAGTGAATCGCTCCCAGCCCAGCCTGGCGTGACTGTGCGCTTGCCCCTGCTCTACCGTCAACACGGTATTGAGCAGCAACACCCCTTGCTCTGCCCATGCGGTCAGGTTTCCATTTTTCGGCGGCGTAAAATCCGCAAGGTCTGTTTGCAGCTCTTTGAAGATATTGCGTAGCGAAGGCGGAATGGCCACACCCTCCTGCACTGAAAAGCTCAATCCATGTGCCTGCCCCGGACCATGATAAGGATCCTGCCCCAATATAACTGCTTTTACTTTTGCTAACGGCGTGCAGGTAAATGCATTGAACACATCAGAGGCGTGAGGATAAATCACTCTCCCGCTCTTTCTATGCGCATCGACTGTGTTAATAAGGTGTTGAAAATACGCTTGCTGCTGCTCTTGGGCTAACGCTTCAGACCAGTTCATCAGGACTTAAGTAACGCAATCATATGTTGCTTAAGCAGCTGATAATCGTTTGGTAATGATTCGGCCAGACTATCTTTACTGGCCACATTAGCGAGTGCCTGCGGCAGGCTGATTGGCTGGCCTAACACGTTTTCTACCGTCTCGCGAAATTTTGCTGGATGTGCGGTCGCCAAAAACAGGCCGGTTTCGCCCTCGCCTAAATCATGACTCAACGCCCGGTAGGCTACCGCGGCATGAGGCTCGCTGGTATACCCCTGCTGTGCCAGTTGACGAACCGCAATCTGGGTATAATCTTCATCGACGCTTTCACCCCGTAACGCGCTTTTATCCACATAACCTTTTTCAAACAGTGCTTCAATACGAGGCCAGTTATTTGGCTGACTCACATCCATGGCGTTAGACATAGTTGCCTGCGTGGGTTTGGGCTCCCACTGGCCAGTTTTTAAATACCGTGGAACCGTATCATTTAAATTAGTGGCAGCAATAAAACGTTTTATTGGTAGGCCCATGGCTTTGGCAATCATGCCTGCCGTCAGGTTACCAAAATTGCCACTGGGTACCGCGACTACCAACGCTTCACGTTGATGCTGAGGTATTTGGCTAAGCGCTTCGAAGTAATAGCAAACCTGGGCCAGCAATCGACTGATGTTAATTGAGTTAGCCGAATTGAGATGCAGCCCCTCCCGTACTTCAGGATCATCAAACGCGGTTTTAACCAGCGTCTGGCAGGCATCAAAATCGCCCTCGACCGCGACGGTATGAATATTACCACCCAAGGTAGTAAACAATTTTTCCTGCAGCGGGCTAATTTTCCCTTTGGGAAACAAAATCACCACGTTGATATTGTCTATGCCATGGAAGGCATGGGCTACGGCAGCTCCAGTATCACCAGAGGTGGCCGTGAGAATAGTGACCGGGTCATCATTGGTCAGTCGCGCCAGGCATTGGGCCATAAAACGACCACCAAAATCTTTAAACGCCAGCGTTGGCCCGTGAAACAGCTCAAGCACCGATATTTTCTCATTTACCTCCACTACCGGCGCAGCAAACGTAAACGCATGCTGCACTATATCCGTTAGTTCTTGTTCCATCTCGTCGCCAAGCAGAGCTGATAAAATGTGGATACTTCGCTCAACGAATGGCATCGCCAATACTTCTTCAATGTTGTGCAGGGCAGGAATTTGTGTTGGAAAATACAATCCCTGATTTTTGCCCAATCCGCGTTTTAGCGCTTCGGCGAATGATGCAGTGTCTGTTGCGTCTTTTAAATTAGCTAATTTCACTTCACAGCCTCTGAATACTTAATGATTTTTTTGCAACGATATAAGTTCAACGTTTTACTTTGTAGGGGTCAGCCCGTCACTGTCGCGCCTTGGTTTTCAACTCTACACACTTTAGTAAAACCCTTGTCCGTTTGGATATACTGCTGAGCCAGCACTTTTTCAACCTGCAGGGCAATATCCAGGCTTTCACAAATCGCAAACACCGTGGGACCAGAGCCCGAAATACCAAACGCACTGGCACCTGACGAAATGCAGGCTTGCCTTGCCTCATCAAATCCCGGAAGTAAGCGTTTTCGGTGTGGTTCAGCAATAACGTCGTGGATCACCGCACTGGCCATTTTTGCGTTCTGGGTGTGTAGTGCCTGAATGAAAACCGCCAACTGCCGTCCGAAGGTTAATGTATCTTGCAGCGAATATGAAGCAGGAAGGATCTTACGTGCTTCGGCAGTTGAAACGTTAATTCCAGCGTAGCAGATTACCCAATACCACTCTGAGATGACGGGCAGTTTTACCGCAATACTTTCGGTGAGTCCTGTCATTAAGGTGATCCCGCCCAAAAAGCTGGGAGCGACATTGTCATAGTGAATGCTGCCGCTGATTTGTCCTTCCATCTCACCCATCAGAGTCAGTAGCTGATGATCAGATAGGGGGGCGTCAAAATAAGCGTTCAAGCCAACTAGTGCAGCAACAATAGAGCTCGCACTGGAGCCCAGGCCACTGCCAATCGGTAAATTTTTGCGTAAAGTAACCTTTATCGGCGCATTGATCGCATCACTATTGCCACATGCTTCTATGAAACGCTGGTAGCATTGAAAAACAATGTTCTCACGGGGTTCGGTGGGCAGTTTGTTAGCGAATTGTCCGTCCACCGCAAACTCAAACAGCACGGGGCCGGTAGCCGATTCTATTTCGACTTCATCGCCTATTTTGCTTCCATCTACGGGCGCAAGCGCTGCGCCCAGTATATCAAACCCCAGACTGACATTGCCTATTGAAGCAGGTGCGTACGCCGTTGTTTTTTTCATTTAACCTCTACATAAACTAATGAATGGTTTGCTTCCATGGCATGGTGCGCAATATGTCAGCAAAAACTCCTGCCGCTGTAACGGTACCTCCTGCACCATATCCACGAATCACATAGGGAATTGGTTGATAATAATCGCTACTGATAGCCAGTGCATTTTCGCCGTCTTTTACTGCGGCCAGCGGGTGACTGGTGGGTACGGCCTGAATGCTTACCTTACACGTTTTCCCCTCAATACTGCCAATATATCGTAAAACTTTTTGTTCACTGGTCGCACTTGCGATCCGATCGCTGAATGCTTCATCCAGTTCACCCAGGGATTGCATGAATTCATCAATTGACTGCTCGTCACCAAAGCCCTGAGGCAACACCGATTCGATTTGGATATCCGATAATTCCAATTCCAAATCGGCCTCCCTTGCCATAATCAATAACTTACGGGCAACATCCATTCCACTCAAATCGTCTCTGGGATCGGGTTCTGTGTAGCCGTTTTCTTTCGCCAGGCGCGTGGCTTCAGAAAGTGTCATGCCTTCCTCTAATTTGCCAAACACATAGGACAGACTCCCGGATAAGATCCCTTCGAAGCGATGCAAGGTGTCGCCTGCACTAAACAATTTTTGCAGGTTATCGATAACCGGCAGCCCTGCCCCCACCGTTGTTTCATATAAGTATTGGCGGCTGGTTTGTAACGCTGTTTCACGCAATTTACGATAATAAGCCAGGGTATCGGTATTGGCTTTTTTGTTAGGGGTAACCACATGAAAACCTTGTTCCATCATAGTGACGTATTGCGAAGCGACCGCCGCGTTGCTGGTACAGTCCACAATAACCGGATTGACCAGACTGTTACGGTTTACAAAATCTCTGAGCGTATCGATACTGAATGTTTCCGCGGCCTCACTTAATTTCCCCGGCCAATCGTTGGTGATGTTAATACCATTACTATCCAACAGTAGTTTTTTGCTATTGGCAATGCCGAAGACATTAAGTTTAATATTTCGTTCCGCCAGGGCTGGCTGTTGGCGAGCAATCTGGTTTAACAGCTCTTTTCCCACATTGCCACAGCCAACCAAAAATACGTCTATGCTATGGCCTCTGGTAAAAAAATTCTGATGTACCACCCGCACTGCTTTTTTTGCTTTGCTGCCTTCGATGACGGTTGATATTGAACGTTCTGAGGAGCCCTGAGCAATGGCAATATTATTAACCCGGGCTTGTGCCAGCGCATTAAAGAAGCGGGCGGCCAACCCTTTGGTTTGTTTCATGCCATCGCCAACCAGGGTAACAATGGCCAAATCCCGCCGAACCTCGATAGGCTCTAATAATTGATTTTGCAGTTCCAGCACAAATGCTTCTTCGAGTAAGTTCTGTGCTTTGGTGGCGTCTTTTGACTGAATACAAAAGCTGATGCTGTACTCGGAACTTGATTGAGTAATCAGGCTGATTGAAATGTTGGCGTTGGACATGACCTCGAATACCCGGCTAGCCATACCCACCATCCCTTTTAACCCCGGACCTGCCACATTGAACATGGTGACATTATCAAGCTGGGAAATCCCTTTTACCGATGTCCACACTTCACTGGCTTGATTCGAGATCAACGTGCCTGGTGCTTCTGGATTTAACGTATTGCGGATAAGACAGGGGATATGGTGCTGAGCAATGGGGCCAATGGTTTTCGGATGAAGCACCTTGGCCCCAAAATAGGATAGCTCCATCGCTTCCTGATAGGTCAGCTTGTCTAACAATACTGCGCCATCGACCTGATTCGGGTCAGCGTTATATACGCCATCAACATCGGTCCAGATTTCGCAGCATTTGGCGTCGATACAGGCTGCTAGTACTGCTGCAGAGTAATCTGAGCCATTGCGCCCCAGTGTGACCTTTTCGCCGTCTTCATTGGCCGCGACAAAGCCTGGCATGACCAAGAGAAAACTGCCATCTACCGTCACCTCAGAGAAACGCGCTCGACTCAGTGCGACATCGGCAATACTATCCAGGTAGTCGCCTTCGGCTACAATCAGTGCTTTCGGATCGAGCAAATGATTGGCAATGTTGGTTGCATCCAGCATTGCAGTAAAAAGGGTAACGCTAATATATTCGCCAATTGAAAGAATGCTGGCGGCAACCGGATCTGGCACACAGCGAAGCAATTTTATGCCTTCCAACTGCTCTGAAAGTTGGGTCAGCTGCGTAGAGATAAAGCGGTCAACCCTTTCAAAATCGAATTGCTTGAGCTCTGCTTTAAGATCTGTGGCGATTTCATTAACCGTGTTTTTAAGCAGCGCAAGTAAAGGCAGATAATCTTCCCCTTGCGAGGCCTGTTCACACAACGAAGCCAGCGCATTGGTGACTCCCTTAGGCGCAGATAACACCACCGCTGCCCCGTCGGTTTGATGAGTTGCCACACTGATGGACATAACGCGCAGGTATTTTTGCGCATCGGCTAAAGACGAGCCACCAAACTTCAACACTTTCATTTGTTACTCCTTCCCCTGTATCTATGGCAACTTAAAAAAAAACCCGCTCCTGGTGGGGGCGGGTTTTTGGTTAATTCTAAACACGTGCACTAACCAGCCACCGCCCTCTGTGAGGTGGTAATCATCATCATGCCGGTGGTGCGAATTATTGCTTTCATGTGCTCAATTTGCCGTATAGACGTCTATATGTCAACAGCCGAGTTGATAATTTTTTGTCCTTTTCAGAATAAAAAAGCTTAATACACTCGACACCAAACTAAAAGCCCCTTAATTAAGGGGCTTTTGTGTGATTGAATGCAAGTTTACTCGTTGCTGTAGGTCAAGGTCACGCCGCTAAACGGGCTTTTGCTACGCAGGCCTAACCACCATTCTCCTTCGGCAGGGTTATCAATCGCGCATGTCTGAGCATTGCCCGAGTCAGTGGAACGACACTCATAGGTGCTGACCGAGGGCCAGCGTCCCGGACGAACGTACATGGAAATGTTGCCTTCACCGCCTTCTGTACTAAACGTGATCCTATTCGTTCCAGCACTCACCTCAAACGGCATCCTCACCCAACCACGGGTGTCAGAACCAATATTTTCGTAGGTTTCGGTAACGCCACTGATTGGCTCTTCTGTCTGACCGCCGGCTCCCTGGGATTCCGCCTCGTCTATGGTGTAAGTTAGTGTGACACCGCTAAACGCACTCTTACCGCGCAAGCCTACCCACCATTCATCTTCTGCCGGATTCTCGATGGTACATTCTTCAGAATTACCCTCATTGTATGAGCGACAGTCAAAGGTACTCACTGAAGGCCAGCGGCCCGATCTTATATACATGGCGATATCGCCCTCACCGCCACTGGTGCGAAAAGTAATGCTGTTCACGCCCGCTGGCACCTGAAATGGCATTCTTACCCAGCCGCGCACGTCCGAACCGATATTTTCAATTGTCTGGGTGACACCCTGGCCAGGTTCCTCTGGCTCAGGTTCCACCTGACTACCCGCTGCACAACTTTGATTAGACAAATAGTCATAGGCACGTTTCGTTTTTACAATGCCATATCCGTAATAATTATCCCGACCAGCGCTGCCTCTGTCTTCCGCTGTCACTGTAAGCGCCTGACGAATTTCCGCATTGGTACATTGCGGATAAAAACTCCATAGCAACGCCGCAGCGCCTGAAACATGAGGCGTAGCCATTGAGGTTCCGCTCATGGTCGCATATCGATCCACCGGATAAGTGGACTTCACTGACGACCCGGGCGCGGCTAGCTCTACCTTATTGTTGTACTGGGAATAACTTGCGCGATTACCGTTTGACTGCACCGCAGCCACGGAGATAACCGCATCGTAGGATGCCGGATAGGATTTGGCGCTAGTACCTGCATTACCTGCCGCAGCAACTAGCAACATTCCATCGTCACTGAACGCCTGCATCGCGTCGCGTTCCGCTGCCGACGAATAGCTGCCACCCAGACTCATATTAACCACATTGGCACCTGCGTCCTTACATTGCTCAACTGCGCCGATAAGGTCAGACGCATAGGTCCAGTCACCGTTATCATTGAAAATTTTCACGACATGTAACGCGACACCGGGATATACCCCTACCACACCGACATTGTTATCCAATGCACTGATAGTGCCCGCCACATGCGTTCCATGACCGTGTCCATCGTTGTACCAGTTTCCCACCTGGGCATTGTTGCTATTACCGGTTAAACCACTGTTTGCATCGGGTAGATCGCTATGCCCGCGGTTAATACCGGTATCAATGACACAGACTTTACCGGCAGCGGTATCACTTTGGACCAACTGGTCGGCCTCTACCATGTTATAACCATAAGGAGTCGACTGTGCCATCAATTCGCGTTTGTGGTCGATAGAGATCCTTTTTACATCGCGACGTTTTTTAAGTGCCGCCAGCGCACCTTTATCTAGTTCAGCCACCACTATTTTTTGCTTATTCAGCACTTTAAGTGTTCTACCTTGTACTGCGGCCACGGCTGACCTGGCGGCTGCCTGACTAAATCTTTTGGCCGTGCCAGTCACGCCCGACTGAATTTGTGTTGCATCTTCGTTTTCAAAGAATTCAACGATATAACGCTGTTCCGCGTTCGCACCTATCACGCGATTTAACGAATCTTGCAATAGCAGGCTGAAGGCTGAATCATCATTTACCTGATTGGTAGGTGTTTGCACCGCGGCGGCGACCGACGCGCTGAGTAAACCTGCAGAAAGAAGAGTAAATGACTGAAATTTATTGAACATAACTATCCCATTACTGATATTACGACTGCTTCAAATAGGAATGAATTGAGGCAATTAAACGAAACGAGTTTAAAACTGCATAAAACCCGTAATGATGTGCTTGCTGCACTGTGCAGTGAGCAATGGCTTGTGGAACGTGCAAATTATATCGGCAATAGGGGCAGCTACTGAAAGGCTTAATCCCTGATTCGCCATTAAGATATTTTAATATTTGTAACTATCGGGCGTTTCATTGTGCGCCGGTGATCTAACAAGTCGTTAAAAGAGAAGAAAAAATAATGGAAACCTGAGGACAAAACCATGCATCAGAAGATTGTATTAATTACCGGCGCATCAAGCGGAATTGGCGCAGCCACAGCTAAAAAGCTTGTCTCTAATGGTCATAAAGTAGCCTTGACCGCACGAAGTGAAGGCAAATTAAATAAATTGATGAGCCAGTTTGGTCGCGAAGCTTGCCGTATTTACCCCGCCGATGCCACAGACCCAAGCGCGCTTGAGGCGGTAATTAAACAGGCAGCAGATGAATTTGGGAAGTTAGATTGCGTGTTTGCGAACGCGGGCAAAGGCGTTTCCACTCCTGGCACCGAAAACGGTGATATCAAGGAATGGCAGTCAATGCTGAATATCAATATTAATGCGTTGTTGTACACCGCTAAATTCAGCCTCCCCTACCTTAAAAAAACCAAAGGGCAATTTATTCTTACCAGTTCAGCCGCTGGCAGAGCTACGTTGAAGGGATCAATTTACGGCGCCAGCAAATGGTTCGCCTATGGTTTTGGTCAGAATTTAGCAGAAGAAATGAAAGAATGGGGCGGACGTTGCACAACTATCTGCCCGGGCATGGTGAATACACCCTTTTTTGATGAACCCAAAGAAGACAAGCTGCAACCTGAAGATGTGGCTGACGCGGTTGCATTTGCTATTGAAGCTGAACACCGCAATAGTGTGCGGGAAATTTATTTGATGCCAACTAATTAATACGCAGGATAAGACCAGCTTAATACAATCCAAATCGTTGCAAAATCGGGTGAAGTTGACCCGATTTGATCGGTTTGGGTATAAAATCTAAGGCGCCAAGCTGCATGACTCGTGTTCGCATTTGCGGCTGGATATCGCCTGATACCACCACCACAAACACATCCAGCGCGCGACGACGAATTTCTTCCAACACACCGATACCGTCCAGCACCGGCATGGTTAAATCCAGCAGTAATACTTCAATGGCATGCTCAATTATGACTGAAATGGCTTCTTCACCGTTGCTGGCCTGGTGAACTTCGGTAGCGAACCCGTCCGGCAAACTCCTTGTGGCCAGTTTTCGCGCTAGCGAGGAATCATCGCAAATTAACACTTTAAAACTCACATCACTTCCTGTTTTGACACCTGAGCAGATAAAACAGCCGTTTATCCTGCGATTGTTAATAACGATAAATTACCGCAATCATGCTTGATTGCAATGGTTTTTTAGCAGTGGTTCAGCGTGCATCCTGTGGTATGGTGATGCCATCTTAGCCAGGAATTACCCATGTCATCTGCTGTTACCCCCAAGCACGTTGCTTATCAGATTATCCATCACTTTGATAAAAACTATCGCTGGTTTTCGCGCATAACTAAAGGAGCGCAGGAACGGTTTGAAAAAGGGCTATGGCAACAAACCCAGGCGGCGTCAAAAGAACGAATTTCACTCTATGACGTTAGTGTTTCTGACGCGGTGGCTGAAATCTATCATCAGGTCACAGTACATCAGGAGAATGACCATTTCTGGCAGCAAATGAAGGTTAGATACAGTGTATTGTTGGAAGGTCACCCACAATTTGAGTTGGCTGAAACCTTTTATAATTCGGTGATTGGGCGTATTTTCCGCCATCAGAAAATTGATGACAGCCTGATGTACATTCATCCCAGCCAGTGTTTTTTAGCGGGAAAAGATCGTCATCATGTAATTAACAGTTTTGATACCACCACCACGGTGGCAAAAATGTACGATACCATTTTTACTACTTACCGTTTTAACATTTCTTATGAAGACCTTGCTCGCGATAAATTTCGTCTGGAAAAAGCCTTGCGCAAACGTCTGGACAGAAAACAACTGGCCAGTGTTCATACCGTGGAATTACTCAAACCCGTGTTCTACCGGGGTAAAGCCGCTTATCTGATTGGTCGGATATGCATGCCTGATGAGACGCTACCGTTTGTTCTGGCCCTGCAGACCAATGATAAACAGGAGCTTTTTGTCGACGCATTGCTCACCGATCGTAAAGATTTAAGCGTCATCTTTGGTTTTGCCCGAAGCTATTTTATGGCTGATACACAAAATCCAGCCGAAGTGGTGGCATTTTTGCACGAGCTATTGCCTAACAAAAAAACCTTTGAACTGTATATGGCGCTGGGCCATTTCAAGCACGGAAAAACCGATTTCTACCGCAACTTTATAGGCCATCTGGCTGAGACGGCAGATCAATTCGAAGCCGCACCCGGTATTCGGGGGCTGGTGATGATGGTGTTTCATCTGCCCTCCTATGGCGTAGTATTTAAAATCATTAAAGATGAATTTCCTGAAAGCAAAAAAATCACCCGTGAACATGTCAAAGACTGCTATCGCCTGGTGAAAATGTCAGATCGTGTTGGGCGCATGGCCGATACACATGAATATGTAAACTTTCGCCTACCGCTGTCCCGTGTCTCTTCTGCGCTGCTTACGGAATTGCAACAAACCTGTGCCTCAAGTATTGAGATAAGCAATGACCAGCTCATCATTCGTCACTTGTACATCGAACGTAAAATGACCCCGCTGAATATTTATCTTGAGCAGGAAACTTCGCCAGAGAAGATAGAACATGCCCTGAATGAGTTAGGCCTGTGTATTAAACAAATTGCCAAAGCCAATATTTTTCCTGGCGATATGCTGCATAAAAATTTTGGCATTACTCGTCATGGACGGATGATATTTTATGATTATGACGAAATATGTCTGATGAGCGAGCGCAATTTTCGCGAATTACCTAAATCCGATGACCCCTTCGCTTTGGACACGCTCTCGGTAGCGCCTAACGACGTGTTCCCTGAACAGTTTGAACACTTCATTGTGGGTAAAATGCATTTAAAAAACATATTAAAAAGACTGCATGGCGATTTAATGTCGCCCACATTTTGGAAGCAGCTTCAGATAATAACGGCACGAGGTGAAGTGCAGAATTTTACGCCATACAATGAAGCCATGCGTTTTCCACGGTAAAATTCCGCAATGTTATAGCTAATTTGGTCGATGTCGCAGCAAAAAAAGTTAAACCTTTTTAATAGTCAAGTGATCGGGTGAGGGGCGTCTGGCAGTAATAAAGGAAGCAACAGCTGAAGCTTTCTTTCCAAAGGACTATCGTTTAATGAAAACGCTGCTCATTGAAGACGACCAAACCGTCGCTGAACATATCCAGCATGGATTCGAAGAAGCCGGTCACCGCTGCGAAGTTAGACATTCTGGTGACGCAGGCTTACACGAGGCTCAGGTTAATGAATACGACCTGATTATTCTAGATGTCATGTTACCCGTTATCGATGGCATGGATATTCTTAACATTATTCGCGGACAAGGCAATAATACGCCAGTACTTGTACTGAGCGCTAAAAGCCAGGTTGAAGACAGGGTGCAAGGCCTGCGAGCCGGTGCCAGCGATTATCTAACCAAACCGTTTGCGTTTGAGGAGTTACTCGCTCGTGCTGAGGGGCTTGCTGGACGAAGTGACCAGCATGATACCACCACGTTGCAGGTAGGCGATCTCACGCTAGACCTGGTTCACCGACGCGTTACCCGCGGTGACCAGGAAATTGAACTGCAAGCAAAAGAATTCCAATTGCTAGAGTGCCTGCTACGCAATCGTGGTCACGTGGTAACCCGCAGCATGTTATTAGAACATGTATGGAATTATCACTTTGATCCGCAAACTAACGTAATCGATGTGCATATCAGCCGGTTGCGTCAGAAAGTGGATAAGACCTTTAACGTGCCACTTATCGAAACCGTTCGCGGAACGGGTTACAGGATTTCGGACGCCGTTACGTGAGTGCAATCAGTGCCTTTACCCGAAGCTCTAGCTTCAGGATAGGCGCAATAATGACTGCCCTGTCCATCGCGGCAGTCATCTTTATTTTGTATTTCTGGACCCTTGCCAACGATGAAGTTTTCCTTAAGGAAGCGTATTCTGCGCTGGAAAACGAACAGTTCACCTTTGGTTCCATCTATCGGTTCGGAGGGCAGGACGCGCTCGACGAAGCGGTCGCCATTAAAGTCAGCGTAATGAAAAATCGTTCGTTGATCGGGCTCTTTGACGCAGACTATACTCCCCTTGCCGGCAACGTTTCCAAATGGCCGGATCTTAAACAGCAACGCGATATATTCCAGGTATCAGAAAAGCTGAACCAGCTGGTTATTGACGAGTACAGCGAAAACTACAACCCCCGTTCCAGACAATTTCTGGTTTCGATCAGACAGTTTAACGATGATCGCATTTTGTTTTTGGCGCGTGATGTACAACATGTTTATTCCGCGCAGTGGATGGGTAGCTATTTCAGCTGGGTGTTTGTCAGCTTCTTGCTGACCATTGTGGTATTAAGCTACTTCGTTGCCTGGTATGTGGTCAACCGAATCAACAGAATGGCGTTAACTGCTGACCACATTATGAAAACGGGCAACCTGAAACGTCGCCTGCACATTGATAGTCACTGGGATGACCTGAGTCGATTGGCAATCGTATTTAACCGCATGCTGGCAAAAATTGAGGAGTCTTTTACCAACATTAAGTCAGTGACTGACAATATTGCGCATGACCTGCGCACCCCTTTATCACGATTGCGCACAACGTTAGAAAAAATTCCTGAGGCCGAGTTACGTAAAAGAAGCCTGCAGGAAACCGATAATCTTCTTTCGATGTTCAATGGCCTTTTGCGCATCGGCGACATCGAAACACAACGCCAGCGCCGCGCGTTTATGCGTATTGAGTTAGATGTGATTGTTGATGATGTAGTGTCGCTATACCAGCCGGTTGCTGATCAGAAAAATATGAAAATTGAGTTGGATATCGCGCCCGTGTCGATCATTGGTGACCGCGATCTTATCTTTCAGGCCATTGCCAATATTATCGATAACTGCATTAAGTACTCCGGGTTCAATTCCACCGTCACGGTTGAGGTCAGGGAATACAAACGCTGTGTCGCGATCAGTGTCAACGACTCTGGCCCTGGCGTATCATGTGAGCAGTTCGTTCATCTTGATCGACGTTTTTATCGGGCTGAACAAAGCCGTTCGTCCGCAGGTAATGGCTTGGGCCTGTCTCTGGTCAGGGCAGTAGCCAAATTACATGATGGTAACCTGTGGTTTATTGACAATCCGAGAATGCAAAAGTCGGGCTTGGGTGTCACTATCACCCTGCCAAAAATTGATACGCTGGCGCGCTAATCTACATGTTGCATAAAAATCGTCACTTCTGCCATCACCAGTCCAAACTTTTTAATGTAAGAACGGTTCATAATGGTGTCATCGCCCATGGCGAAAAACCAGTCATCAAAGGCCACATCATAGGTATCATCGCCAACGGGTAAATCCATACGGTAGGTAAAATGAAACGCGTTGCCGTAAGAAGTGCCGTCGGCTGGACCGCTAATATCATTAGCCCGGCCTATAAACTTCCCCTCTGCGGTGCGTTCGATTTTCCATGTGCGCTTTGTAGGTCCGTTCCCCAATTGATAGGAGAATGTTTCATCCAGGACTAACTCGTTCTGCTGCACACTTCCTTTAATATCGACAGTAAAGCGCTGGATAACATTACCTGAGCGATCCTGAACGATGCCCCACCCTTTAACATTTGTACCAAAAAACGCATACAGATCGAATCGGGGCGTCATTTTTTCATATTGTTCGCCTTCAATGGAAGCACTGCAACCCCCAATTATCACAGTAATTGCCAGCAACAGATAACACAGTTTATTGGTCATTAGCATTTCCTAATAGCTGTTGTCTCAATTCAGGTTCCGATGTTTTTTCATCTAACCAGATAGCGAAAAAACATTGGGTGAAATCAGGTGTCTCTATCACGCCAACTTCACTTCCGTTATGGAAAAAGCGTGCATTTCCCTGGCTGTCACGCACGCCGGTAAGAAGGTCACCTTCGCGCATATCCGGAAAAATGTCCTTCATTTCGTCTTCCCATTTTGGAAAATGTGTAGATTCACAGAGTTGCTGTTCGCCCATCACTTTGATAGAGCGTTCCGCTATTTCCTTGCCAGTAAAATCTCTAAGATAAGATAATGAAAGAACAAAAGGTTTATCTGCTTTGAAGTTACCTTCGGGGGCGTATAATGACGCGTCATAGATGTCCCAGAACATGTAGCTTAACTGGCCCTCTCCCACCAATTCAGCTTTGGGCACGTGGGAAAGCGCTTGTTGAAGCTTGCTGTCGTCGGCTGAGGCAGCAAACGGGCAGCCAACTAAGGTCACCGTTATCAACCGTAAAAGAAATATTTTCATTGGGCGCTCCTTTATATAAAAATACTGCGTAAAGCGTGGCGGTGATCAAAATGAGGATGAGATAATGAGCATTGATAAGTGTCAATCAGCACAAACTGATAGTTATTACTGTGATTGAATCTATTCCTGAGATAGAAACCCCTTCACCGTGTTTGCCTTTCAAACCAGACTGGCAGCATGCCGAAGATCTGCAAATTTATGTCAAACGTGATGATTTGATCCATCCGGTTGTGTCTGGAAATAAGTGGCGTAAGCTTAAATATACGTTGCGGCAGTTGCCCGCGAGCACCACCCGAATCGTCAGCTTCGGTGGTGGATATTCTAATCATCTTCATGCATTAGGTTTTATCTGTCATCAACTCGCCATGCCGTTTACCGCTATCGTACGGGGAGATTACTCAGCTTCACTTACACCTATGTTGCATGATCTGATGGCGTGGAACAGTGAACTGGTTTATGTCGATAAAGTGGAATATCGACAACGGGACACACTGGCATACATTAATCAACTTCAGGCACGTTATCCTGGCGCAGTAATAATCCCTGAAGGAGGCAAACAGCCAAGTGCGCTTCGCGGCGTGGGTGAAATCATGCATGAACTCGCCGTCATTCCGGATTACGTATTAGTACCTGTAGGTTCCGGCGCTACGCTTGCCGGGTTGGTTGGACAGTTATACGGGCATCAGCGTGCCATTGGGATCGCGGTTCTTAAAGGTGAAAATTATCTTGAAAGTGAGGTCAATCAGCTGCTTGACCGCACGCAAACCAATTGGCACATCCAACACGATTTTCATCACGGAGGATACGCCAAGTGCTCTCGTGAGCTTGCAGAATTTTGTCGTACTTTTACCCGTGAGCATGGGTTTGCTGTTGAGCCGGTTTATTCGGGTAAGTTGTTTTATGCGGCTAAAATGCTGATCGAACGGCAGTATTTTGAAAAAGGCGCGAAAGTATTGTTACTGCATACCGGCGGCTTACAGGGAGCCAGAGAATCTCGGTAATTCAGGTAAACATTAATAAGTACTCACTTTGTGTAATTTTGTGATCTGTATTAATCTGTAGGTCGTTCAAACCTTTGCAATATTAACGTATCCGACATGTAAACCAGGCTTTTTCGAATGACTGTTCCACTTTTCAATTGGTGCATTTTTCGTCCGCCACTCCCTTCAGTCAGATCTATTTAAAGGAGGGCTGCCGTTTTGATCCATTGTCCTGATGATTTACCCAGGCCTCTACAAATTCTAGTGGGGCGCAGCTTACGCCTGTGCGAAATGATTTTACCGCATACAAAAGTGCTTTATCCCTTTGCTGCTATTTATGAAGCGGGCCGTGTCGGCTGCCTTTTTTCTGACGAATCCGTTAAAGTTGAAAGCGAACGTCAACTGATTGAGCAATTGCAGTGGCGAATTATCGATACCACCACGCATACCACCAGTTATAGCGTTCTGGTTTACGCGGTTACGGTACAAACACAAACTAACAAGCAAATTGACGCCATTGCGATTAATGCATCCCCTCCCGATGATGAAGAAACCATGCTGCTTTATCCGTTTTTTCGAATTGGCCATCGAATTGTCTTATCACCTCCAATTCACGGGTAATTCCATTACTTTTTACACAAATAATGTAACTTAGTTTGCCAAATGCGGATTGTCTGCTAGCATTCAGCGCTAATTCTTAAAGCCCTGGGAACGACAACTATGTCTCGAGTATTGATTATCGGAGCTGGCGGTGTCGCCGCTGTTACTGTTAAAAAATGTGCACGCTTGCCGCAACATTTTGATGAAATTTATCTGGCAAGCCGCACGGTATCCAAATGCGAAGCTTTACAAAAAGAAGTGGGCGCGGATCGGGTGAAGGCGGTTTTTGCTGTTGATGCTGATAATGCCAGCGAAGTGGAAAAACTAATCAATGAAGTTAAACCAGATCTGGTCATAAACCTGGCACTGCCTTATCAGGATCTTCCTATTATGGATGCTTGTCTGGCAACCGGAACTGATTATCTGGATACCGCGAATTACGAGCCTAAAGACGAAGCGAAATTTGAATATTCGTGGCAGTGGGCCTATCAGGATAAGTTTAAGAATGCCGGCATTATGGCGTTGTTGGGCAGTGGCTTCGATCCGGGTGTAACTAACGTATATACCGCGTATGCAGCGAAACACTATTTTGATGAAATTCACTATCTGGATATCGTTGACTGTAACGGCGGTGATCACGGGCAGGCATTTGCGACCAACTTCAACCCTGAAATTAACATTCGCGAAATTACGCAGCGCGGCCGTTTCTGGGAAAATGGCGAATGGAAAGAAACCGACCCATTAAGCGTACGTGAAGATCTGGATTACCAAAATATTGGTGTGCGCGCTTCTTATCTGATGTTCCATGAAGAACTTGAATCGCTGGTTAAACATTTCCCCACCCTTAAACGTGCGCGTTTCTGGATGACCTTTGGTGATGCTTACTTAAACCACCTGCGTGTGCTGGAAGGCATTGGCATGACCAGCATCGAACCGGTTGAATTTCAGGGGCAGAAAATTGTACCACTGGAATTTTTGAAAGCGGTATTACCTAATCCCGGTTCGCTAGCCGAAGGCTACACCGGTATGACGTGCATAGGTACCTATATTACCGGTGTGAAAGACGGCAAAGAAAAAACTATCTTCATTTACAACAATTGCGATCATGCCAAATGTAATGAAGAAGTGGGTGCGCAGGCTGTTTCTTATACTACGGGTGTGCCCGCCATGATAGGCGCAATGTTAATGCTTAACGGCAAGTGGAAGCAAGCCGGCGTATGGAACATGGAACAATTTGATCCTGATCCTTTCATGGACATGCTGAACGAGCATGGTCTGCCATGGCACGTGCTTGAATGTGATAAGAGTCCGTTTGCCAAATAGCACAATCTTTAAAGTGGAGTAACACGGTTGACCGATTTAACAAAACGCTCTGATATTCCTTCGCCATGCTATGTGCTGGAGGAGGAAAAACTCATTCGCAACCTGGAGATAATGAAGCGGGTACAGGATGAGTCCGGTGCGCGCATCATTCTGGCGCTAAAAGGCTTCTCCATGTGGTCCAGTTTTGACATCATCAAGCCTTACTTGCATGGTGCAACCGCCAGTTCAGTATGGGAAGCCAAACTGGCCAGCGAGATGGGTAAAGAAGTGCATGCCTATGCGCCAGCTTATAAGCCCACCGACATAGCGGAACTGAAAAATCTGGTCAACCATATTTCCTTTAATAGCCTTGGGCAATGGCAGCGCTACAAGGACGAAGTAACGTCGTTGTCAGTAGGGTTACGTATTAATCCCGAGCATCAGGAAGCCAACACGCCGTTATACGATCCGGCGGCACCGGGTTCACGTCTGGGTATACGGGCCAGCGAACTTGAAGATATTGACCTATCAGGCGTCGAAGGATTTCACTGTCATAATTTATGTGAGTGCGACTCGTTTGCCACCGAACGTACACTGAATGCTATTGAGCAGCGCTTTGCCAAATGGTTACCCCAGTTGAAATGGCTGAACCTGGGGGGTGGGCACTTAATGACTAAAAAGGGCTACGAGGTAGCGCACTTAATTACCACCTTGAAAAACTTCAAGGTGCGCTATCCACACCTGGATGTAATATTGGAACCGGGTTCTGCGGTAGCTTGGGATACGGGACCGCTCATCGCCGAGGTGGTCGATATCGTCGACAACGAAGGGCCCATCGCTATTTTGGACATTTCAGCCACGGCCCACATGCCAGATGTACTGGAAATGCCCTATCGCCCCGCGGTGTTAGACAGTGATGACGCAAACGTCAAACCCCATACCTATAAATTGGGGGGCAACTCGTGCCTGGCCGGTGATGTCATCGACAAATATTCCTTTGACAAGCCACTGGCTGTTGGCGATCGTCTTCAATTTGAAGACATGATGCATTACACCATGGTTAAAACGACCTTTTTCAACGGCGTCGAACACCCCGCCATTGCTATTTTGCGTCAGGACGGTTCACTGGACGTGGTGCGTCGCTTCAGCTACGCCGATTTCAAAGCCAGATTGTCCTGATAGCGTGTCGTAACCTAATTCAAGCAAGTTGCCGTCACAGCGGCAACTTGTCTACGTCTGGTATCGCGTTGGTTCATTTGCACTAAATTACACTGCTTCCCTTAGCAAGCTGAGAATCATCCACTTCCCCTTCAATCAATCGTTTATCATCCATGTAAATTGCATACCGAGTTCCTTTGGGAGCAGCAATACTGTAATTGAAGCCATACATAGTATTCTCGTTCAGCTCGATACTTGATTCACGCTCAGGGTAAATTAACTCGTACTGTCCACTGTCCGCTCCCTGAGAAAACACGTCCACGGTCCAGCGACCTTCCTGAATATCGATTCTTAGTGTAGAAACTGTCATGATATCTCCCATTACTCACATGCTAACCAGTACGCATGATGTCAGTGTTCGTTCATTTCCAATCCAATTTGATAAAGTCGGTTCTTTTTTAAATCGTAATGTTGCGCCACTATTGCCGCCGCCTTTTTAAGCGGCAGCTCTGTTTGCAATAAAGTTAATAACTGCAGTGCTTCAGGGGGGACTTCAGTGACACTGGTTTCACAGCCCGCGATCATAATTACAAACTCACCTTTTTGATGTGCGGGATCAACGGTTAAGTATTCAAGCACCGTGTCGGTATTACCACTAACATAGGTTTCGAAGGTTTTACTAATTTCTTTGGCTAGAACAATCTGACGATTTTGGCCTAACACTTTTGCTATCGTTTTAACGGTTTCGACAACGCGACGTGGCGCCTCGTAAAAAACCGTGGTTGCATTTCTATTTTGCAGGGTTTCCAGGGCCTGTTCACGCGCCAGCATTTTTACCGGCAAAAAGCCTTCAAAGGTAAATTTGTCAGTGGGTAAACCAGACGCACTCAATGCAGTGATGGCTGCACACGGACCGGGAAGCGCGATAACATTAATGCCTGCTTCTCTGCATCGACGAACCAATACAAAGCCGGGATCACTGATGAGCGGCGTACCGGCGTCGCTAACCAGCGCAACTGACTCTCCATCTGATAAACGCTGACACAACATCGCTGCGCGCTTATCTTCGTTATGTTCGTGCAATGAAAGTGTGCGGCCCGTTATGGCGAAGTGCTGCAACAATTTGTGCGTATGTCTGGTGTCCTCTGCTGCAATCCAATCTACTTGCCTGAGCGTATCCAGTGCTCGCTGAGAAATATCCTGCAAGTTACCGATTGGAGTAGGAACAATATAAAGTGTGGCAGATGATGACATAATAGCCTTTTTTCAATGAGTTAATTGGATCAATTCAGAGTCGCAGCCAGCAAAAAAGGGAAAAGTTGGTACAGTTCTTAATTGCGACCATAGCTTTTCTGGCTGGAATCATTAAACTTGGATTCGTTTAGTAAAAACGCAAGGACCCGTGAGTGCATTTACCCCTTATAGTAGCTTTGATAAAACCTGCCGTCACCTGCACTTTGCTGGTTTTGTTAACCGCCTGCTCCAGTTCTCCGGTTAAGCAAACCCAGCACGTTGAGACTGAAGTTGTATCCCCGGTGGAAAAAGAAAATGCCGCATTTACACCTGAAGAGCTGATCACACAAGCACAATCAATATGGTTACAGAAACAGAATGCACAGCAACGTGATGCACTGCTGCTAGACGCGGCGGCGATGTATATCAATCAAGCTGAAGCGTTTAAAGCGCAAACCCTGCTCAAGTCAATGGACCAAAGTAGCTTTAACGAACCTTTGCGCGAACGTGCCAACCTGTTAATCGCCCAGCTCTATATCGATGACAATGAAGCGTCAGCCAGCGAACTGTTATCTCTGGTGACACCCCTTTCCAATGATGAAAGCATCAGACAGCAGCAGCTTCATTTACAAACTACGCTTCATCATCGTTTGCAAAACTGGAGCGCAGCAGCCAGTGCGTTGGTGACATCACAACCCGCTAGCCGTGAAACCGTCACCAAAGCCTGGGATTGGACTAATCGCATCCCCAAAGCGCAGATGGGTCAGACTCAGCAGGACTACCCTGCGCTACGTCCTTATCTGGCATTACGCGATCTGGTGGCCACGTTCGGACTGCAGCCAGAAAAACTGAATGATGAAATTAATCGGTTCAAGCGCGTATTTCGCGGTCACCCGTTAATTGAATTCTGGCCACAGGAAGTGACCGAGGCGGCACAACTTACGCTGCAACGCCCACAAGATATTGTTGTGCTGTTACCATTGAGTGGCAGGCTGGAAGCGACAGGCAAAGCCGTTAAAGAAGGTATTGTTGCAGCTTATTTTGAACACACGGCGAACATTTCATCACGCCAGAACGTTCCCAAATTACGCTTTGTTGATACAGTAGATAAATCGGCAGTGCAATTGGTCGAAGCGATTGGTGAAAGCCGCTGGGTAATCGGCCCGTTGATTAAAGAAACTATCGAACTGCTTGAGGGTAAATTGCCCGCTTCAGTCAACATGCTGGCGCTTAATCGCATTGATTTGCAAAAACCGAATACGCCATTGTCCTCAAGCGCTGAAGCAGAAATAGTAATAACTGATGCAACAGCGGCTGCGGTAAATAACCTGGAGCAAGTAGGCGCGCACGCTACCGCTTATTTTGCGCTTGCTCCTGAAGATGAAGCTGCTCAACTGGCAGAGTTGATATTTTTTAACGGTTATCGAGCGCCGGTGGTAATTACTTCTGAAAGTAACATTAACCAACGCATGCTTGCCTCTTTCAGCCAGCGCTGGCAAGAACTTAATGCCCTGCGGAAAGGCCGCAATAAAATCAGCCTGACCAAGGTCACGTTTAGTGATAACAGCTCGTTACGGGACGTGGTAACACAAGCACTGGATGTTGCTCAAAGTGAAAAGCGTATCAATCAAATCCGCTACATGATCAATGACGAGTTATATAATATGGCGCGCAATCGTGAAGATATTGATGCCATAGTTGCTTTCGCATCGCCTGAGCAAACTGAGCTGTTAAACCCAATGATTGAAGCGAGTATCAGCCCCTTTTATGGCAAAACTGTACCTGTGTATGCGACATCTCGATCAATGGAATATGACAGCACGAAAAACCAGTGGCGTGACTTGCAGAATGTTCGCTTCCTCGATATGCCGTGGATGCTGCCCGACAACCCTAAAGAGGGGATAAAACGTGAAGTCAGTGATCTATGGCAGGATCGCAGTACGCAGGAGTCCAGATTGTTTGCGTTTGGGATAGACGCTTACGACTTATTGCCAAACCTGGCCAGTATGGCGCTTTTGCCGCAACTCGCTGTTGCTGGGCTGACCGGCGAACTGTCGATGAACAAGGATGGCGAAATTATCAGAACATTGCCACAGGCGCTGATCAATAATCAAAAAGTGACCTTGTATAAGCAGACGAAGTGATTAGAACTAAGAAATTAGGCAATCAGGCAGAGGATCGCGCCAGGTTGTTTCTGCAAAATCATGGCCTTACATTCGTGGCCGCTAATGTGTACAGCCGCTTTGGAGAACTTGATTTAGTGATGCAGGACAAGTCGTGTTGGGTAGCGGTGGAAGTAAAATATCGTCGCTCCGACCAATATGGTGACGCCATTGAGTTTGTTACCCCTCGTAAACTGGCAAAAATCAGGATAACCTTTGAACAATTTTTGATTAAGCAAGGTCTTAACCCTGCAAGTACACCTATGCGAATCGATGTTATCGCAGTAAACTCGAGCCGCCTTGATTGGCTGCAAAATGTGGCGCAATAAGCCCAGTATTTTAGACGTGTAAAAGAAATAATTATGATTGAAAATATTAAAGCAAATTTTACCGAAAGCATTCAAACCAAAATCGCTGCTTCAGAAATGTTACCTGAAGCCATTGAGAAAGCGGCCACCATGATGGTGGAAGCGCTGATTCGAGGAAATAAAATATTAAGCTGCGGCAATGGTGGTTCTGCCGGTGACGCTCAGCACTTTTCGTCTGAAATGTTGAATCGCTACGAGCGCGATCGCCCCAGTTTGCCAGCCATTGCATTATCCACTGACACCTCCACCATAACGTCGATTGCCAATGACTACAGTTATGATGAAATTTTTGCCAAGCAAGTCAGAGCATTAGGGCAACCCGGCGATATCTTACTGGCGATTTCTACCAGTGGTAATTCACGCAACGTGATTGCAGCAATGGAGGCGGCGCTTTCCCGGGATATGACCATCGTTGCATTGACCGGCAAAGATGGCGGCGAAATGGCGGGTTTCCTCAATGAACACGACGTTGAAATTCGCGTGCCGTCCAATCGTACTGCGCGTATCCAGGAAGTGCACTTGCTGGTTATCCACAATTTGTGCGAATGTATCGACGACAGCCTGTTCCCTGCCGATCACGAGGAATAATAATGATAAGACACAGTGCTAAGCATATTGTTATAGCGTGTGTAACAGCGTTGGTTATCGCATCCGTTCAGGGTTGCGCCGTTGTTGCCGTGGGCGCGGCCGGAGTTGCAGCTAAAGTCGCTACAGACAGACGCACAGTAGGTACGCAGCTAGACGATCAAACTTCAGAAGGTAAAGTCGCCTATAACTGGTCGCAAAACGATTCGTTAAAAGAGCTGGCCAATCTGCAGGTAGATGTTTACAACGGTGTCGCCCTGTTAACTGGCCAGGCGCCTTCAGCCTCGCTGATTCAGGACGCACTCAATGCTGCACAGGAAGTCGAGTCGCTAAACAAGATTCACAATCAAATCCGTGTGGGTGAGCCAATCGCAGCAACCACGCAGGCGAATGATATCTGGCTGGCATCAAAGGTACGTGCGAAGCTGTTGGCCGATGAACGCATTCCCGCATTGCAGGTAAAAGTCGTGGTGCAGGACAGTGAAGTTTTTTTACTGGGCCGCGTCAGTAACCAGGAAGCAACATCAGCGGTAGATGTTGCGCGTAATGTCACTGGCGTTACCCGTGTGGTCAGGGCTTTTCAAATAATTCAATGATTAGTAATGGGGCAGCATCGAAATGTGCTGCCCGCCTATTTGTCGACAATTTTGCCAGACTTCCTTCCTGTTAACTTATCTTAAAGCGTGTAAAAACACGCTGACGAATAAGGCTTAAACTTTCATTATGCGTGTCCACGTTTAATTGACATCTCAGCCCACCCTCTCTATATTGTCGACAAATTAATAATTAGTCGTCAAATTGCTCAATGAGTTTCACTACCGAAACTGCGGTAACTAACGCAGATAAAACTTATATGCAGCTTCGCAACGATATCGTTGAGGGGCGAGTTGCTGCCGGTACCAAATTGAGTGAGGTTGAATTGTCGACAAACTATTGTGTCAGTCGCGCAGTGATCCGCGAAGCGATCAATCGACTGATGGCGTGTCATTTAGTTGAGCGTAAAGCAAACGTAGGCGCACGTGTGGTAACGCTTTCGCCAGAAGGTCTGGAGCAGTTGTATCAGGTCAGAGAATCGTTGGAAGGCATGGCCGCCCGCCTTGCTGCGAAAAACATGACAGATACGGAAATAGAAAATCTTCAGCACTTGCTCAATACACATTTTGACCAGCAAGTGCAAACCGGCGAGTCGTATTACCAGGAGGCGGGCGATGTCGATTTCCATTACCGCATTGTTCAAGGTAGTAAAAATCAACATTTAATCTCGGTGTTGATAAATGGCCTTTACCACCTGGTAAGAATGTACCGCGTGCAATTAGGCATGGCGGGGCCACGTGTAACCACCGCATTTGACGAACATTTACATATCGTCAAGGCGATTGCCAATCGGGATGAAGAACTGGCTGAAATTCTTATGCGCCGACATATTCTTTACTCAAAAAATAATATTCAAACTAAACTTCTCAATCATTCAAACCTAAAAGGACAATGAAATGAGCCCAGGTAAAAAATTTAGACAAGCACTGGCCGACAACGCCCCGCTGCAAATTGTAGGCACCATCAACGCTTACACCGCAATGATGGCAAAACACATTGGCCATCAGGCGATCTACCTGTCAGGCGGCGGCGTCGCTAACGCCTCTTACGGACTGCCAGATTTAGGTATGACTTCTTTGAACGATGTAATTGCTGATGTTCAGCGCATTACCGCAGCGTGCGACCTGCCTTTGCTGGTTGATATTGATACCGGCTGGGGTGGCGCATTTAATATTGCTAAAACCATCAAAGATATGGAAAAAGCCGGGGCTGCGGCAGTTCACATGGAAGATCAGGTGGCACAGAAACGCTGCGGCCATCGTCCTAACAAAGAAATTGTCTCAACCGATGAAATGGTTGACCGCATTAAGGCCGCGGTGGATGCACGCACTGATCCTGATTTTTTCATCATGGCGCGCACCGATGCGTTTGCCCAGGAAGGTCTTGAGGCGGCGATTGCGCGCGCTAAGGCATACGTTGCGGCGGGTGCAGACGGCATCTTTGCTGAAGCGGTACAGACCGAGGCACATTATCGTGCTTTCGCCGAAGCCCTGGATGTACCGATTCTGGCTAACATCACCGAGTTTGGTAAAACCGAATTATGGAATAAAAAGGAATTAGGTGAATGGGGCGCAGCCATGGTGCTGTATCCGCTCAGTGCGTTCAGAGCAATGAATAAAGCAGCAGAAACGGTCTACACTTCTATTCTGGAACAAGGTGATCAAAAAGCGGTGACTGATATGATGCAAACCCGTATGGAGCTCTATGATTATCTGGGCTACCACGAATACGAGAAAAAGCTCGATAGCTTGTTTGCTCAAGGCAAAAACAAGTAACCCTGACACAATAACATTGCGGTGCTGATAAATTGCAGCACAGCTAAAAGCACTCTACAAATATTAATCGGAGATTAACGCATGGCGAAACAACTTAGCGGTGCCGGATTACGCGGCCAGGTAGCAGGAAAAACAGCGCTTTCAACTGTAGGGCAAACTGGCTCTGGCTTGACTTACCGCGGGTATGACATAAAAGATCTGGCCAATAACTGTCAGTTCGAAGAAGTCGCCTACCTGATTTTGAAAGGTAAATTGCCAAACCAGCAAGAACTGGATACTTATAAAACCAAATTACACAAGTTGCGTGGGTTGCCTCAGGAACTCAAAGACGTTTTAGAGCGCATTCCTAAAGATGCCCATCCAATGGACGTGTTACGCACAGGTTGCTCCATGTTAGGAAACCTGGAGACAGAAACCAGTTTTGAACAGCAACAAGACGCGACCGACCGCATGCTGGCGTGCTTCCCCAGCATCATTTGTTATTGGTATCGCTTTTCTCACGACGGCGTTCGCATCGACGTTGAAACAGATAACGATTCCATCGGTTCACACTTTTTACAAATGCTGCATGGCAAAAAGCCCAGTGAATTACATGAGCAAGTCATGCACGTTTCGTTGATTCTTTACGCAGAGCATGAGTTTAATGCCTCTACCTTTACTGCTCGCGTGTGTGCTTCAACGCTTTCTGATATGCATTCCTGTGTTACTGGTGCCATTGGCTCACTTCGCGGTCCCCTGCACGGTGGTGCAAATGAAGCGGCAATGGATATGATTGAAAAATTCAATTCTCCTGAGCATGCAGAAGAAGAAATGATGGGCATGTTGAAGCGTAAAGAAAAAATCATGGGCTTTGGCCACGCAATTTATTCTGACTCAGATCCGCGTAACGAAATTATTAAGCAATGGTCGGAAAAACTGGCCAATGATGTGGGCGACGATGTGCTTTATCCCGTTTCAGTGCGGTGTGAAGAAGTGATGTGGCGTGAAAAGAAATTATTCTGTAATGCTGATTTCTTCCATGCATCAGCCTACAACTTCATGGGCATTCCTACCAAGTTATTCACACCGATTTTTGTGATGTCGCGTTTAACCGGCTGGGCAGCTCACGTGATGGAACAGCGTGCAGATAACCGTATCATTCGTCCTTCCGCTGAATATACCGGCGAAGATTTACGTAGTGTGACGCCGATTGCCGAACGCAACTAAGTTTAACTGAACAGCCAAGACCTAAAGGCCAGACCAGCATGTCTGGCCTTCTTCTCATTTGAAACAGGATATCATCATGAACACCGATTATCGCAAACCGCTTCCCGGTGCCTCTCTGGATTATTTCGATACCCGCGAAGCTGTGGAAGCCATCGAGCCAGGCGCATACAATAAGCTTCCCTACACCTCCAAAGTACTCGCAGAAAACCTGGTAAGAAAATGCGATCCAGCAGCGCTGACTGATTCATTAAAGCAAATTATTTATCGTAAACGTGACCTCGATTTTCCCTGGTTTCCTTCGCGCGTTGTTTGCCATGACATATTAGGCCAGACCGCGTTTGTCGATTTGGCCGGATTGCGAGATGCCATCGCGGCAAAGGGCGGCGATCCGTCTAAAGTGAATCCTGTGGTACCTACCCAGTTGATTGTTGATCACTCGCTGGCAGTTGAGCACGCCGGTTTTGAAAAAGATGCCTTTGATAAAAACCGTGCCATTGAAGATCGTCGTAATGATGATCGCTTTCACTTTATCAACTGGACGAAAACAGCATTCAAAAACGTTGATGTAATTGGCCCTGGCAACGGCATCATGCACCAGATCAATCTGGAAAAAATGTCACCGGTTGTGCACGCCAGAGATGGGGTTGCCTTTCCGGACACCCTGGTCGGAACCGATAGCCATACTCCGCATGTTGACGCGCTTGGCGTTATTGCTGTGGGTGTCGGTGGTCTGGAGGCTGAGAGTGTCATGCTGGGTCGCGCGTCATACATGCGCTTACCCGATATTGTTGGGGTAGAACTTACCGGCAAACCGCAGCCGGGAATTACCGCAACCGACATCGTACTGGCGTTAACTGAATTTTTGCGAAAAGAGCGCGTGGTGTCTGCTTATCTGGAATTCTACGGTGAGGGTGCTTCCCATCTTACCTTGGGCGACCGTGCAACCATTTCCAACATGACGCCAGAATATGGTGCGACGGCGGCCATGTTCTATATCGATGAACAAACCATCGATTATTTAAAATTAACAGGCCGTGATGATAAGCAGGTTGCATTGGTAGAAAACTATGCCAAACAGACTGGTCTATGGGCCGATGACTTGAAATCGGCGGAATACGAGCGCGTATTAACCTTCGATTTATCCAGTGTCGGTCGCAATATGGCGGGCCCTTCTAATCCCCACGCACGCTTGTCGACCAGCGACTTAAGCAGCAAGGGGATCAGCAAGCCTATCGAACAGGAAGAAGGCAAAATGCCAGATGGTGCCGTTATTATTGCGGCCATTACCAGTTGTACTAATACCAGTAACCCCCGCAATGTGATTGCGGCTGGCTTGATCGCACGTAACGCTAAACGCAAAGGTTTAATGCGTAAACCGTGGGTGAAGTCATCGCTGGCGCCGGGTTCTAAGGCCGTGCAATTGTATCTGGAAGAAGCCGATTTAATGGAAGATTTGGAGAGCTTAGGCTTCGGTATTGTCGGTTTTGCCTGCACCACCTGTAACGGCATGAGTGGCGCGCTCGACCCTGCCATTCAGAAAGAAATCATCGAGCGGGATTTGTATTCTACCGCAGTACTTTCCGGTAACCGTAACTTCGATGGACGCATCCACCCTTATGCCAAACAGGCGTTTCTGGCATCGCCGCCACTGGTCGTTGCCTACGCTATCGCCGGCACCATTCGTTTTGATATTGAAAAAGATGTGCTGGGTAATGATGAGCAAGGTAATCCGGTAACCTTAAGTGACATCTGGCCTTCTGACGCCGAGATCGATGAGATTGTTAGCAAACATGTTAAACCTGAGCAGTTCCGCAAGGTTTACGAGCCCATGTTCGATTTAAAAGTGGAATATGGCAAGGATTTATCACCGCTGTATCAATGGCGTGAGACCAGTACTTATATCCGTCGTCCGCCCTATTGGGAAGGCGCATTGGCAAAGGCACCCTCGTTGAAGGGTATGCGCCCACTGGCTATTTTTGGTGACAACATTACCACTGACCATTTATCCCCTTCCAATGCAATCCTGGCATCCAGCGCAGCCGGGGAATATCTGGCCAAAATGGGCTTGCCTGAGGAAGACTTTAATTCGTACGCAACGCACCGTGGCGATCATCACACCGCGCAGCGTGCGACACTGGCGAACCCAAAAATCTTTAATGAAATGGTGCTCGAAAATGGTGAGGTCAAGCAAGGTTCGTTGGCACGAATTGAGCCAGAAGGTGAAGTTGTACGCATGTGGGAAGCCATTGAAACCTACATGGAACGTGGTCAACCCTTGATCATTATTGCCGGGGCCGATTACGGCCAGGGCTCATCGCGTGACTGGGCAGCTAAAGGGGTACGCTTGGCTGGGGTAGAAGCCATTGTGGCAGAAGGTTTTGAACGAATTCACCGTACCAACCTGATTGGGATGGGTGTTATGCCGCTTGAGTTCAAAGCGGGAACCACACGCAATACTCTAAATATGGATGGGACCGAAACGTACGATGTGTCAGGAGAACCCGCGCCCGGCGCAACCCTTGAACTGGTAATAAATCGTACTGATGGGTCAACTGAAAAAGTCCCTGTAACCTGTCGTCTGGATACCGCTGAAGAAGTCAGTATTTACAGTGCAGGTGGTGTTTTGCAACGTTTTGCGAAGGACTTTTTAGAGGCAGAAAACGCGTAACCAGCGCGTTTCCCGGTAACTCAAATTGAGCCTGCAAATTCGTTGCAGGCTTTTATATTCAGGGTATCTGGAATTTGTTACAGATACACAACTTGGAGTTTTTTCATTATGGCATTTGCTCCACAACTTAAAATTCCCGCGACTTACATGCGCGGAGGCACAAGCAAGGGCGTGTTCTTTCACCTGCTGGATTTACCGGTCAAGGCCCAACGGGCCGGTAACTATCGTGACAATTTATTGCTGCGCGTTATCGGTAGTCCCGATCCCTATCAGAAACACACTGATGGCATGGGTGGTGCCACATCCAGTACCAGTAAAACGGTGATTTTGGCAAAAAGCGACAAAGCAGGGTATGACGTGGACTACCTGTTCGGTCAAGTAGCAATTGATAAAGCGCATATTGACTGGAGTGGCAACTGTGGAAATCTAACCGCCGCGGTGGGCGCATTCGCCATCAATAACGGCTTGGTTGAGCGGGCCCGCATTCCTCAAAATGGTATGGTAGAAGTACGTATCTGGCAGGTTAATATCCAAAAAGCGATTATTGCCCATGTCCCCATTACTAACGGTGAAGTGCAAGAAACCGGGGATTTTGAATTAGACGGTGTCACCTTCCCTGCTGCAGAGGTAAAGATTGAATTTATTGACCCAGCTGATGCAGAAGGCGCCATGTTCCCCACTGGTAATGTAAGTGACACCTTCGATGTACCCGGTGTAGGGAGCCTTGAAGCCACTTTCATCAATGCCGGTATTCCCACAATTTTTGTTAATGCTGAAGCGATAGGCTATAAAGGCACCGAACTGCAGGATGATATAAACGGTGATGCAGAGGCATTGGCCCGTTTTGAAACGATCCGCGCACACGGAGCTTTGCAAATGGGCCTTATCAATGATTTAGGTGAAGCAGCGACCCGCCAGCACACGCCTAAAATTGCTTTTGTCAGTCCGGCAACGACTTATATCGCATCCAGTGGCAAAGAGGTATCGGCAAATGATATCGACCTGTGTGTACGCGCGCTGTCAATGGGTAAATTGCACCATGCAATGATGGGTACAGCAGCGGTTGCCATCGCCACCGCCGCGGTTATTCCTGGCACCCTGGTAAACCAGGCTGCGGGCGGTGACGTCAATGAGTCAGTTACCTTTGGCCACCCCTCAGGTACGTTACAGGTTGGTTCCGCGGCTATGAAAGACGGTGATAGCTGGCAAGTGGAAAAGGTGATCATGAGTCGAAGTGCACGTGTGTTAATGGAAGGTCAGGTTCGCATCCCTCCCATTACCGACTAAAAGTGGAGTCGGCGTCATTTAACAATACGACGCCGACCTTTCTTCCACTTTTTTATAGAAATGCACCATATCCATTCAAAACAATCTAAATTAAACGTTGCCCTCAGCGATCAATTTAGTAGACTTAAACCCAGCATCAGAAAAGGACGTCAGCCTGCTTGCATACAGGCAAAGAATAAAGCGCAGATTGACATACTGCCAATAACAACCTGATGAGGAAATGTTATGCAAACTATTTTGCTTGAAGATCCCTTAATTTCGCGAGCTGCATTGTTTAGCGCACGACGTTTCGCCTTCGCTGGGTTGTTTTCTCCCTACTCCGGCCAAGCGTTTATCAATCATCCTAAAGCCGTTGCACATAAACTTACTCAGATATCTCATAGCAAAACTCTGTTAGCGTGTGCATGGTTGCACAGTCAACTTTCACTTAATTTTACAGATGCTCTTGAAATAGAAGAACAATTTGGCCGTGATATAGCTGAATTAATTATACAGGTTGCAGCGTTGAATATACCGTTGACTGCGGATCTTGATGCATTATCGCGGTTTGATATTACTGGCGTGGAAAAGGCATCGGGAGAGCTTCAAACGCTCATTCTGGCAGAGCTTGTCACCCTGGCGGAAACCGTCGTTGTTTATCAACCTAGCCGTTTTAATGACTATCTGTATTGGTTGAATTTAGCACTCGATGCCCTTCATCATGCGAATCCTGTTTTGTTGACTGAGGCGAGAAAGTTAGTTGAAAACAGCTGTGAGAACAACTGTTCAGCACATTAGTATCAAGTGCTGTAACCAGAGTTTGTCCCTTGATATTTAGATTCATTTGAATCAGCAAATCGCTTTGACACGCACTAGAATCTAAAACTAGCCAAGAAACAATTTGTTGCAAAAATTGCTATGTAGGCCCTTCTTATATTCAGCCACATGTAATACGTTAAAAAATCACCGAATAAAGGGATGTCAACGTGTTCAAAGTTAATCGACTTATCGTAATTTTAGCATTAGGTACACTTCAATTAGTCAATGCCAATGAATTAATTATTGAAGATGTGACGATTATTTCCTCCCATCTGGACAGCGCCAAAGCAAACCAGTTTGTGCGGGTTATCAATGATCGCATTGTGTCGGTTTCTAGTGAGCCACTTTCTCCCCGTTCCGAAAATGCAACCAGGGTTGAGGGAAAGGGCAAATTTTTGACCTATGGATTGATGGATAGTCACGTCCATGTTGGCAGTATTCCTGGCATCGGGTTCATTGACAGTGAAAAGGCAAAGCAACACCCAGAACTCGTGTCCGCTTACCTGGAACAACAACCAAAAAGCTTTTTATATTATGGTATTACCCAGGTTCTGAATTTAGGTGCTAGCCACGGCAAAGAAATTTTCACGCAAGATGCTATTCACCCAGATTTTTTCAGTTGCCAACCCATTCCTGTTGTTGGCGGTTATCCTGATTTAGATGCTGAACACACGCTAATGCATTCTGACTTTTTCATTATTGAGCCCCGCATAAATGATTCCCTTCCCGCATCGAAACCGCCAAGCGAACATACTCCGCAGACCGTGGTTGCGAGAATTGCAAAAACCGGAACTAATTGCATAAAATTATATTTTGAGGACGGCTTTGGTGCGGCTTCTGATTGGCCGATGTTGCTAGATAAAACAGTCGCAAGCGTAAGGGAGGAAGCGACGAAACATGGATTGCAATTGATTGCTCATGCGAATGCTATTGATATGTATCAGCATGCTTTAAAACACAAGGTTGATGTTTTTGCGCATGGCTTGTGGAACTGGCAGTGGCCAGAAGATAAAGGGGCACCGCCTGTGGCTGAGACCCTTGACAAATTGATGGCCGAAAAGGCGGCTTATATGCCAACCATTCAGGTTATGCAGGCACTCAAAGATATGTTTGCAGTTGAGTTAGCATCACAAGAAGAACGCGCTTTGGTGTTACCCAAACCGCTTTTACTGTGGTTTGAAACCGCTGCAGGCAGATGGTTTAAAAGTGAACTTGAAAGCGATTTTCCAGATGGCATGGATGCATCAGAAATTTATACAATTTTTGAATACGGATATAATCGCGCCTTGCAATCCACACACTACCTTGCTGAGGCCAACTACCCTTTACTTTTAGCCTCTGATTTTCCTTCCAGTCCATCATATGCTGCAGCGCCCGGGTTATCCACGTATCACGAGTTGCTAAACATGAAAAAGGCGGGAATGTCGTTGAAAATGATTCTTGACGCGGCAACAATAAATGGACCGAGACAATTTAACATGGCTGCTGACTACGGAACTATCGAACAGGGCAAGGTTGCTAACTTGCTATTATTGAACACCAATCCTCTCACAAACGTTGAAGCCTGGCAGGATATTGAATTAGTCATACTTAGAGGAAGTGCGGTAGAAAGAAATTCTCTAACCGTAAAGTGACTTACATATCGAGAGCGTGTCGATTCAAATCTCTAATTTGGGTTGATGTCGGCTTTTGGATATGAGGTTAGACCAGCCTGAGTCGGTTAACTATCGAGCGCGGGAATTGGACCAAAACCATAGTATTTGCATCCTAGCGTAGAATGACCTACAGACGCCTAAGTGATTAGCATGTTCAAATGCCTTGTTGCTTCAAAAAACGTAAATTAATCAGCATCGATATCTTAACTGCACCGAGCATACATCCGCGCCACAATGGTGTTAATCGATTGTGTTGTTTCGCCGCGCGATGAAAAATAGCAGTGTTCCCACGATGGCAAAGCCAGCAAGCGCCTGCCATTGTGTGACGTTGGTCTGGGTTGTTGCCCACAAGCTAAGGAACAAGGCAACGGGCGCAGCCACTACTATAGTCGGATTAAACGCAGCTAAACCAGCCTGATGACGCAAAATTGGCAGCGCAGCAATTGACGTTATGTAGGCCAATAACCGCGCCAGCGTGCTCACCGCTGCGAGTGCCAGAAAATTATCCCACAGCGAAATCAGGATCGCCAAAACACCAAAAAAAACAATTGAATTGGCCGGCGTTCCCCAACGCGACACCTTACCGAACCAGGCAGGAAGCAGGCCATCGTCAGCCAACGACGGCGGTATGCGGCTTGCCGATGTATGCCCGGCAGTAAGATTGGCTAGCACACTTAGCACAATCGTTGCGCCGATTAATATTGCTCCAATGTCGCCGCCATATTCGCCCGCCAGCGCGGTCAATGGTGCATCAGCGCCAGTCCCAGCAATTGTGCTGTGACTGTAAGCCCATTGCAGCCCAAAATACAATAACGTCACCGCGGCAAGGCCAGCCATCAGGGCACGTGGCATCGCGTGTTGTGGCTTTTTCGTTTCTCCCGCCGGTATCGTCGCGTTTTCAAAGCCAACGAAAGCGTAAAGGGCTGCTAATGCCATGCCTTCAACCGCGCTGAATTCGGGTAAAACAATGGGGCCTGCATGGTGGGCCGCACTGAGACCCACCACGGTGAGCAAGAGCAGGGGCAATAATTTAAATACAGTCATTGCGCCCAGCACAACCACCACTCGTCCAATGCCAATTACATTAATAAAGGTAAGTCCTCCGAGCACAGAAACGATAAAAATAATTTTTGCTATACCTTCTTCGAGCACTGGCCACAGCGCTGCCGCATAAGCTGCCATCACCAGTACGTTGGCCCCCTGGCTAATCAGGCGCGCTGCATAAAAAGTCCAGCCCACCACAAACCCCGGATAGGCACCAAATGCATCCCCCACATAACGCTGCGGTCCACCCGAGCGGTCAGTTAACTTCGTCAGTTCTGAGAAACAGACCACGATCGCCATCACCAGTATTCCACCAATAAGGAGCAGCCAGGGTGCAAAGGTGCCCACGGCACTATGCAGTGCTTCGGGGAGCCCGAATATACCCGCGCCGATTAGGCCATTCACCACAATGAATAACACACCGAGTGTGCCCATATCACGGCGATACTTCGAGGTTTCGGTCGTCATAAAACTCCTAACGGCGAATAATAGAAAATGCATGGAAAATTGCAGCCGGGTATACAATAAAAAGGCGATGACCCTGCGGTCTTTGCTGTTTAGCTTATCTGCTATGCTGCTTACATTGATTCATTGCGGACTAGTTATAACACAGAACGGGCGCAAAAGGGTTACACGCCGTTCTGTGATACACGAACAAATCGCTGCGTGGCGGTCAGCGTTGGCCGCTTAGAAAGGCTAAACGTGAAAATGGCACTGCTATCTTGAGGCTACGATAGTGTTGTGCCACTAACGTGGTGGGTCCACCCTATCCGTCATCGAGGAATTTACTCTATACCAACCGGCTACAGAATAGCGGTCTCGCGCAGCAGGTAGTACTTCGTGCGGAAAATCTTCACTTAAAAAGAGTGCCAGCGTGCCCATCAATGGCACCACGCGCGTACCGACGTGATCAGTTTCATCCTGATACAGCACCAACTCACCGCCATCATCGTTAGACCAATTGGAGTTAAGATAGGTCACCAGTGATAGCACCCGGTTAGTGTTACCTTTAAAGGAGTCCACGTGTCGCTTGTAAAACGCTCCTTGCGGGTAGTGAGCGAAATGACTTTCAAACGAAAATAAGCCCAGAAACAATCTTCGATTGAGATAGTTCTTGAGTTCATTGGCCCAATCAAGCCAACGTTTACCCGCGTCAGATTCCCCGTTGATCCAGCAAATTTCATCGGTTCTGACAAAACGGTTAGTGATCTGGTCTTCGCCACGCCCTATCCCGGCATCCTGGTACTTCGCGCTATTCAGGCTCAGTTGGTGGGACAATAACGACTCAGCGATTAAGGCTGGTAAGGCACCAGGGCGAATACTAAATCCCTTGGTCTCGATATCCTGCGCGATCAGCTCAAATAAATGACTGTTATCATGTTGAGCAGGGAGATTGATTACGTTTGCGAGCATGTTTGACAAGCTATTTATCCCAAAAAAGTGAGTCATTGTTTCAGAGAGACATCTAAATCAATCTACATTAATGTGCGCTCAGAAAACGGCGCATTGTAGCTGAGGATATTTAAAATGCGAATGTTTTTTACACAGTGCTTCTCATCGCGGGAAAGCAGTGTCATTGCTTCAGTTTACCTCTTATGCACAGATATTTTTAAACCGATAAAAAGGTGTGTTTTAGAAAACCTGTTAGCGAGCTCTGAAGGGAAGATAAGCGCACTTAAGAATAGAAAAGGCCCGAGGTAAATCGGGCCTTTGAAATATTACGGCATGCTGTACTCATACGATGCCTGAATTCCCAGTGGGATGCCCAGGGTCCAGTAAAGCACCAGGAACAATGTCCATACAATCAGGAAACTCACGGAGAATGGCAGCATCATGGACGTTAGCGTTCCAATCCCGGTATTGGTTACGTAGCGTTGACAAAAAACTACAACCAATGGGAAATAAGGCATCAACGGCGTGATGATATTGGTACTGGAATCACCGATACGGTAAGCCGCCTGCGCCAGGTCAGGGGATATTCCTAATTGCATCAGCATAGGAATAAAAATTGGTGCTAACAAAGCCCATTTTGCCGAAGCGGAGCCAACAAATAAGTTGATTAAACCGGTTAGCAATATAATGCCGGTAATCGTTATGCCTGCAGGCAGTTGCATGGCCTGTAAGAAATCGGCACCCTGCACAGCCAACAAAATACCGAGGTTAGATTGTCCAAATGCATAAATAAACTGCGCAATACAAAACATGATAACCAGATAGTATCCCATGCCCTGCATGGCTTTCGTCATGCCCTCAACAAATTGTTTGGAGTTTCTGATTGAACCGATAATCAGACCATATACCAGCCCAGGGATAAGGAACAAAAGAAAAATCAGCGGCACAATTGACTGCATTAGTGGTGCAGAAAACGAAGTTAACGAACCATCATCACCACGCCATGGCGATGTCTCCAGAGACGCCGTAACAAACAGGAAAACAATGCCCAGAACCACCGCCAACAACGACCACCGTAATGCTTTACGCTCATCGTCTTGAAGAGGCTCCATCGTCGGCAAATCAGACATGTCGCCGTCAATTGGGTTATTTTTCAACTTAGGTTCGACCAGCTTGTCGGTGATAAACCAACCCAGCAATGTCACCACAATGGCGGATGCTGCGGTGAAGTAATAATTGTTTAACGGGTTAAGAATGACTGTAGGGTCCAGCAACTGTGCACCGGCCTGAGAAATCCCCTGCAACATGGGGTCGAGTGCCGAAGGAACAAAGTTTGCTGAAAAACCGCCCGACACGCCAGCAAAAGCCGCAGCAATACCGGCTAACGGATGTCGACCTGCGGCGTAGAAAATTACTCCCCCAAGCGGAATCACCAATACATAACCGGCATCAACAGCCGAGTGGCTGACAATACCAATAAGAATAATCATTGGTGTCAGTAACCACTTTGCGGTCACAGATAATAAGGCGCGCAAACCAGCATTGATAAAACCGGAATATTCTGCGATGCCGATACCCAGCATGGCAACCAACACCACCCCAACAGGATGAAAATGCGCGAAGTTGGTTACCATAGATGACATTAACTGAGTGAGCGCCTCGCCAGAGAATTGATTGCTAATCCGTAATGGCTCACCATTTCGCGGATCGACCACATCAAAATCGACACCAGACAAGGCCCAGGACAACGCCCAAACCGTGGCGAGTAGAATGATAAATAGCACTGCGGGATCAGGAAGTTTATTCCCCCAGATTTCAACCTTATTGAGAAGCCGCTGGACCAGCGAGGAGTTTGTTTGTTCCATAGAGAATGCTCTTTTTTATTTATGGTTATTTTCCCAGAGCATAAACTACTTGAAATTGCGTTAGATTTACAGGTTAAAGTTCAAGATACCCTTTGTTAAAACGAGACGAATTTGTCGGTGTATGATAAACAATGCACAAATTAGCATGGTGAAATTCATTAGTTCGAGTGAGCTCCCTTCTGTGTCGGCTTTATCTCACTGCGTACGTGGGTAAATGCGACGATTAAGCCCCCCAACATCAATCCCCAAACCGGTGAACCCAGTCCTATCATGGTAAGGCCAGACCCACTGCAGAGAAATGTGAGCGTTCCCGCATGACGATGATGCTCATCATTTATCATTTTTACTAAGCTGGCCTGCAGCGTACCAATTAAAGCGAGTCCGGCTAACAGATGAATGATTAGCTGTGGAAGCTGAGTGAATAAGGACACGATGCTGGCTGCAAACGTGCCTGCGAGCAGATAAAATACGCCTGCCATTACCCCTGCCCAAAAGCGTTGCTGTTTATCATTATCCACATGATCGCCCATACAGATAGCCGCCGTGATCGCAGCCAGATTAAATGTAAAGCCACCAAATGGAGCGCTGATCAATGTCGTTGCATTGACCGAATTTAACAGGCCGGCTGAAGGTGGGCGGTAGCCATGGCTGTGCAATATGGCTAAGCCTGGCAGATTTTGCGATAACATGGTAATCAAACTTAACGGTAGTGCCAGGCTGAGTGTCGCCGCCCATGAAAATTCGGGCGTTACCCAAATCAGTGTTGGCGACTGAAAAGGTGCAAAGGTCAACGGCGCTTGGTTTAATACGAAACCAGCGCAGCCAGCTGCAACCAACAATACGAGCATCACGTAACGTGGAAAGTAAAAGCTCCCCAGCAGATAAACACCAATAAATGCCGCCATTAATGCAGGATCTTCATTCCCTTGCACGAATACTGTCAGACAAAAGGGTAAAAGTATGCCTGCCAACATCCCTGAAGAAAGCGCTGGCGGAATGCGTTCAATCATCTTGAGCAACGGTTTTATCTGGGTTACCGCAATACTGATCAGCGCGGAACTGATAAACGCCCCCGTGACTTCTGGCAAAGAATACCCTGGAACCGCGAGGATTAAAAAAGCCGCGCCAGGGGTCGACCAGGCCGAAACGACGGGCATACGATGGTAAAGACTCAGCCCAATACAGGAAACACCCATACCGAGTCCTAAGATACAAAGCCAGCTGATGACCTGGCTGGCACTGGCTCCGGCCGCAGTTGCTGCCTCAATCACAATGACCACAGCACTGCTATAGCCGACAACAACTGCAGTTAGCCCCGCTGAAATATGGCTGATTCGAAGAGGCATGTGGGCTCCTTAAGGTGATGTAGCAATTTGTGCTGAGTTTGGGTAAGCTTTACGGCCATTGTGCGTTATAGCGCACAATTGAATATAGCATCGTGCGCTATAACGCACAATGGACATTTATGAACGAAAATATTGCTGAATATATCGCTAAAAATTTAAAAGCTCGCAGACAGGAAAAAGGCTGGAGTCTGGACAGCACGGCTAAAGCAACCGGTGTATCGAAAGCCATGCTGGGCCAAATCGAACGAGAAGAATCCAGTCCTACCATTGCAACATTATGGAAAATTGCCACAGGCTTGAACTGTTCGTTTTCATCGCTGCTAGATCAAGGCAGCGCATCGCCTCACCAACATAATTTTAAGGATGATGTTAGTATGGCGGTTGAAACGCTGTTCCCGTTTTCACCGGTAACGTCTTTTGAAGTCTTTGCCATTACGCTTAGCGATCACCATCGGCAATTATCGCCAGCACACAGCAATGGTGTAACTGAGCACATTCATGTGTTAAGCGGCGAGCTAGCTGTATTAAGTGATGGTCAGTGGCGCAGCATCAGTGAAAATCAACAATTTGTGTTAGCGGCAGATCAACCTCACGGCTATGAGGCCAAATCTGGCACGTGCAAATTTATCGATGTTATCCATTACCCCCAATAGCATCAAAAATGGATGGGGGTATGACTTAATCATCCACCATCTGCTCGTTCAGCCACTCATTGAGTGATTTCATGTCATGGGGTACGGCCATTTGCAGCTCCTCTACCCAGTCATGCACGTTCTGCCACCAGGCAGGATGGTCGCCCTGTTGGATCTGATTGGCGATACGCTGAACTCTCGCCAGCCCCACAGAGCCGGCGGCGCCTTTAATCTTATGCGCCTGCGCGCAAACTTCATCTTTTTCATTTGCGCTTAAGTTTGAGAGTAAAATATCCATGTATTCTGGCATTTTGTCTTGAAACACTTTGACACTTGCGCGGATCATGTCTTCACCGATGGTATCCACCAGCATTTGCAACAAATCCATGTCTAGAATGTTGTTCAGTGACTTAGCCGCATCGCGCTTGGATTCACTGCTATCGCTGACTCTCAGCGTCATCGGGTCAGCAAACAGGGCATTGAACACTTCAATTACACGGCTTTTCTTAATGGGTTTGGCGATAATGTCGTCCATGCCGTTTTGCAGGTATTCTTCACGTTTTTTAATGACATTAGCGGTGAGTGCAACAATGGGTGTCTGCATCACTAAATCTTCTTCGTGCAGCGTACTGGCAACGTCAAAACCGCTCATATCGGGAAGCTGGATATCCAATAAAATTAAGTCGTACTGATTTTTTCTGACTTTTTCGATGGCTTCCGTTCCGGTCATGGCCACATCTACCCGTTGGCCCAGCTTTTCTAATAAGGCTTTTGCGACCATCACATTCAGCTCAATATCTTCTACCAATAGAATGTTGAGGTCGGTTACCTGCAGCTTTTCTACTTGCATTGGCCGCTTGGAAATTTGCAGAGGTAGCTCAATTTCAAAGCGCGTCCCCTTGCCCACTTCGCTGCTGACGCGGATCTCGCCTTTCATCAGCTCAACCATTTGTTTGCAAATAGCTAAACCTATGCCGGTTCCGGTGGCAGATTGATGGTCGGGGTGATCCACCTGATAATACATGGCGAAAATCTTATCCAGTTCTGCTTCAGGGATCCCTACCCCGGTATCTTCAATCACATACGTCACCAGCGATATATCCTTGTGTGGCTTGGTGGCAGTCACGGTTAAGCTGACCTGGCCTTTTTGGGTAAACTTCACCGCATTAAACAAAATATTCCATAGGATCTGACGTAAGCGCGTACCATCTACTTCCACCAGCTGCGGCAAGGGTTCATTAATGGTAGTAATAAGGTTGAGTGATTTATCTGCGGCCAGCAGGCGAATGATGCTGCTTAACTCTTCGGTAAAATCTTTCAATGAAACGGTTTTTAAACTCAGTTCCAATTTATCCCTGTCCAGCTTATCCAGGTCAATAATATCGTTAAAAATATTACCCAGGGTGATGGCGCTGGCATAAATAGTACTGACCCAACTGAATTGCTCTTCGCTTAAATCGGTGTCACGCAACATGCGACTTAACCCCACAATGCCATTTAACGGTGTGCGTAATTCATGGCTGATGGTGGCGATAAAACGGGTTTTGTCTGTGCTGGCTTTGGCCGCAGCATTTTCGGCAATTTTGCGTTCGGTCATATCACGCCCAAAGGCTAATAAGCCCAGCCTCTTACCATCAGCGTCGAAAAACGGCACTTTACGCATTTCAAAATAACGACGACGTCCATCGGCGAAGCGCAACCAAAGCTCTTCTGTAATGCTGGCGTTGGTTTCGAACACTTCGTGATCGCTGGTTACTACCTGACGGGCAAGATCTTCTTCGTAAACGTCGTGGGGTGTAAGACCCAGCAGCTCTTTTTCAGATTTACCGGTCATCATTTCTGCCACCCGGTTACATCCGGCGAAACGTCCCTCTTCATTGCGGTAATAAATGAGATCCGGTGATGCATCGATAATTGACCGAAGCAAAGTTGAAAGACGACGCGCCTGCTCTTCCTGTTCTGACTTATCCTGAATTTCTTTTTCTAAATCCTTAAAAACGGCCTCGCGCTCTTCCTGGGCTGACCGTCGCTGTTCTATCTCGTAGTTAAGCTGGCGGATGTTATTTTGTAACTCGCGGTTTAAAAACACATCTTCTTCACGCAGCTTCTCAAGCTGAGAAACCACTTCTTTCAGGTTAGTGCGTGAGGTCTCAAGTTGCTTTACCAGTTCACTGAAAAAAAACAGTACCCAAGGTGCTGAGAGCATGGTCAATATAACCGCACTGATAAAATCATCCGGGTCAACATCACTGCCCAGACTGACTCGAATCATGTATGAGCCGCCTAAGGTAACGATCAATGTAACCAGCACAAAGACAATGCTCAGTTTAAGTGTACCGAAGCGCTGAACGAATTGGGCAAAGCGAATTGCCCATGAATCTTTAGGTGAATCTTGATGCATCTAGAATCAGTCTTGCAAAATCAGGTGGCTTATCCTATCAGGACTTCATAGATTGCGTCTAAATTTGGCGTATAAAAACGTCATAAAATTTATCCGCAAGGTTGCTTGTTAAATATTTGTGAATAGTTGACTCATAAATATTCACGTTAAAAGCACTTTAAATTATAAAAATTTAGGATAAACATCCTAACGTAATGAATTTCGAGTTTTTGACAGAAAAGCAGGCAAAACATAACCTATTGAATTTAAATAATAATAAAATTATTGCAAAATTTAACGTGGCGGTAAATTGGTTGAAGATTGATTTTATTTCCTAAAATAGCTATGTTGTACACCCGCGAACTATAATGAATAATAATGCGGACAGGCGATTCATCTCTAAGATGGCAACGACAGTAGGCGGCAAGATACGACATAAGCCAAGTGGGTAAAGATAGGGTAGCGAATGGAGGGTGTACCTTTATTTGTTGCGAAACCAATAAATGTCCCCCAGTGCATCTTGTTCAGCCTTAATAATAAAGATTGCCACCACCTTGCACCTCGCAGATTTTTAGCGACTCTGTGCAGCGTTGTACCCTACCTATGCATGGTTGAAGGAGCAGATAATGAGTTTATACAATCCCAATGACTCACGGGACAATTGTGGTTTCGGATTGATCGCCCACCTAAATGGCGAAGCCAGCCATGAACTGGTTACCACTGCTATTCATGGGTTGGACAGAATGCAGCATCGAGGCGGTATTGCAGCCGACGGCAAAACTGGCGATGGCTGTGGTCTGCTATTACAGAAACCGGATGCGTTTTTTCAGTCAGTTGCGCAAGAAAATGGCTGGAAGTTAAGCAAAAAATACGGTGTGGGAATGATTTTTCTCAGTCAGGACGAAGAAAAAGCCTCAGCCGCAAAAGCCATCCTTAATGAAGAGCTTGAGAAAGAAACCTTAGGCGTGGCTGGCTGGCGTCAGGTTCCGGTAGACAAAAGTGTATTAGGCGAGCTGGCATTAACGGGTGTTCCTCAAATTGAACAAGTGTTTGTCAATGCGCCGCCCGGTTGGCGCAAAAAAGATCTTGAACGCCGTCTTTATATGATCCGCAGGCGCACCGAAAAACGTCTCGAAAACGATGAAGAATTTTATATCGCGTGTCTGTCCGGTTTAGTCACTGTGTATAAAGGGCTGGTGATGCCAAAAGACTTGCCCACGTTTTTTACTGATCTAGCCGATGAACGCATGCAAAGTGCAATTTGCGTATTCCATCAGCGCTTTTCAACCAACACCTTGCCGCGCTGGCCGCTTGCACAGCCCTTCCGCTTTCTGGCCCATAATGGTGAAATCAATACTATTAAGGGCAATCGTGACTGGGCGATGGCGCGCACCGGCAAGTTTGCAACCCCGCTGATCCCGGATCTTAAAGATGCCGCGCCGTTTGTTAATACCCAAGGCTCCGACTCGTCTTCATTGGACAATATGCTCGAGCTCTTTCTGGCAGGTGGGATGGACTTATTTCGGGCAATGCGATTGTTAGTTCCACCCGCGTACCAGAATAACCAGACCATGGATGCCGACTTACGCGCTTTCTATGAATTTAATTCAATGCATATGGAGCCCTGGGACGGACCCGCAGGCATTGTGTTAACCAATGGTCGCCACGTTGCGTGTAATCTGGATCGCAACGGTTTGCGCCCGGCCCGTTATGTGATCACAGATAATGGTTTTATCACACTGGCTTCAGAAATTGGCATCTGGGACTACTCTGAACACAATGTGGTCGAGAAAGGACGCGTCGGCCCGGGTGAGATGCTAGCGGTAGATACCTACACAGGCAAAATCTGGCGTTCTAACGAGATTGATGACGATCTTAAGGCCCGTCATCCCTACGCCGAATGGCTGCAAAAGCATATTCGCCGCTTAACTCCAATCGAACAAATGGACGCGTCTGCCATTGGTAAACGCGTATTCGACGACGATATGATGGCGGTGTACCACAAACTGTTTAATTACAGCTACGAAGAAATTCAGCAAATTATCAAAGTACTTGCGAAAGATGGTCAGGAAGCAGTAGGTTCAATGGGCGACGATACGCCAATGGCCGTGTTGTCTTCTAAACATCGCACCTTATTTGATTACTTTCGTCAGCAATTCGCTCAGGTGACCAATCCGCCGATTGATCCCCTGCGGGAAAACCATGTTATGTCGTTAGCAACCTGTATTGGTCGCGAACAGAACGTGTTTAACGAGACGTCTGGTTATGCCAACCGGGTGTTGTTCAATTCGCCCATATTAATGTATACCGATTTAAAACAGCTGAGAGAATTTAATCCGGAGCATTACTATTCTGAAAAAGTTGAATTGCAATACACCGCGGAGGAAGGCTTAAAAAAAGCGGTGGAACGGATATGCAACGAAGTGGAATACCTGGTTAAGAAGAAGCGCGCTGCATTTGTAATTTTATCTGATCGTCAAATTAAAAAGAGTACGTTGCCCATCCCGGCCGCGATGGCTGTGGGTGCAGTGCAACGTCGTTTAATCGATAAAGCATTGCGTTGTGACGCCAATATTGTGGTGGAAACTGCGGCAGCCCGTGATCCACACCATTTTGCTGTACTTATAGGCCTGGGTGCGACCGCGATATATCCCTTTCTGGCTTACGAGACCATTGAACAGCTATGCGAGAAAGGCGAGCTGGACATCCCAGTCATGCAGGCTACATTGAACTACCGTCAGGGTATCAGCAAAGGCTTATACAAAATCATGTCCAAAATGGGCATCAGTACTGTCGCCAGTTATCGCAGCGCAAAACTGTTTGAAGCCATTGGCATAAATCAGGAGGTAGTTAAGCTATGTTTTAATGGCATTCCTTCACGCATTCAGGGTGCAGGCTTTGAAGATTTTGAGCAGGATCAGCTAAATCTTTCCCGCATTGCCTGGCTTAAACGCAAATCCATTTCGCACGGCGGACTGCTCAAGTACGTACATGATGGTGAATATCATGCGTATAACCCGGATGTGGTGACTTCGTTACAAAAAGCCGTGGTCAGCGGTAATTATGATGACTATAAAGTATTTGCCCAATTGGTTAACGAACGCTCACCAGCACATCTTCGGGATTTGCTGCAGATCGGTTCGGCTAATGATCCGATCGATATAAGCGAAGTTGAACCCGCAGAAAACCTGTTTTCCCGTTTTGATACCGCCGCCATGTCTATTGGTGCCCTGAGCCCTGAAGCCCATGAAGCGTTAGCCATTGCCATGAACCGCCTCGGTGGACAATCGAACTCGGGGGAAGGTGGCGAACACCCTTCACGCTTTGGCACTGAAAAGAACTCTAAAATTAAACAGGTGGCGTCCGGTCGCTTTGGTGTGACACCACATTATCTGATAAACGCCAATGTGATTCAGATAAAAGTCGCGCAGGGTGCAAAACCGGGTGAAGGAGGACAACTTCCCGGCGACAAGGTCAATAAATATATCGCCCAGCTGCGTTTTTCGGTGCCCGGCGTCACCTTGATATCACCTCCTCCGCATCATGATATTTATTCAATTGAAGATTTAGCCCAGCTGATTTTTGATTTGAAACAGGTAAACCCGACCGCGTTAATTTCGGTCAAGCTGGTATCAGAGCCCGGAGTGGGAACAGTTGCTACCGGTGTAGCCAAAGCATATGCCGACCTTATCACTATCTCGGGCTACGATGGCGGCACGGGCGCCAGCCCGCTGACGTCGGTTAAATATGCAGGCAGCCCTTTCGAACTGGGTTTGGCTGAATCGCAGCAGGCGCTGGTCGAAAACGGCCTGCGCCATAAAGTGCGGGTGCAAACAGACGGCGGCCTGAAAACCGGCTTAGACGTAATCAAAGCGGCGATGTTAGGCGCTGAAAGTTTTGGTTTCGGCACTGGCCCGATGGTGGCGCTAGGCTGTAAATATCTGCGTATTTGCCATTTGAATAATTGCGCTACCGGCGTGGCCACGCAAGATCAGAAGCTCCGGGACGAGTATTTTATAGGCTTACCTGAAATGGTGATGAATTACTTTAAATTTATCGCGCAGGAGGTCAGAGAGATCATGGCTGAGTTGGGTATTCGTCGATTTGACGAACTCGTCGGTCGCACTGAATTGTTAGCGCCCAGACAGGGCATTACGGCCAAGCAGAATAAATTGGATTTATCGCCATTGCTGGCCACCCCCAAAGCCGGCGACCATACCCGTTTATTCTGTTCTGAGACCACCAATATACCGATGGATAAAGGCGAATTAAATGCCCGTATCATCGATGACGCACGTAATGCAGTGGAATCGTCTTCAGGCCGACAGTTAAACTACCCTATCCGCAACACCGACCGGTCAGTAGGTGCGATGTTGTCGGGCTTTATTGCTCGCCACCACGGTAATAACGGCATGGAAGATCACCCAGTTTGCATTCAGTTCACCGGTACCGCTGGCCAGAGCTTTGGGGTATGGAACGCCGGTGGTCTGCATATGCGTCTTGAAGGTGATGCCAATGATTATGTGGGCAAAGGTATGACGGCTGGTAAACTGGTTATCTATCCTCCTGCACACGTAAAGTATGACACTCACAATAGCGCCATTATGGGTAACACCTGCTTGTATGGTGCCACTGGTGGTAAATTATTTGCAGCCGGTCGCGCCGGAGAACGTTTTGGTGTGCGCAATTCAGGGGCCATCGCTGTAGTAGAGGGCATTGGCGACAATGGCTGTGAATATATGACAGGCGGTATTGTTGCTGTTTTAGGCGATATTGGGGTCAACTTTGGTGCAGGCATGACAGGTGGATTTGCCTATTTGTATGACAGCAAAAATGACTTGGATAATCGCGTTAACCCTGCACTGGTAGAAGTATTATCAATTGAAGATAAAGTCATTCTGGCGGAGCACTTACGTGGTCTGATCAATCAGCATTACGAAGAAACCGGCAGCGAATTCGCGTTATCACTACTCACTAATTTCGCCGCATCGTTGAAGAAATTTAAGCTGGTGAAACCTAAAACCAGTGACGTTAAAAATCTGCTAGGCCACATTAGTCGCTCGAGTGCAGAACTACGAGTAGAAGCGCAGTAATCGGAGGGCTTATGGCAAAGAATGTTTATCAATTTGTGGATGTTGAGCGAATCGACCCACCCAAAAAGCCAATCACGATGAGAAAATCAGAGTTTGGTGAAATTTACCAGCCGTTGACCAAATCGCAAACGGAAGGTCAGGCTGACCGTTGTCTGGATTGCGGTAATCCGTATTGTGAATGGAAGTGCCCGGTACACAATTATATTCCGCAATGGCTTAATCTGGCTAACGAAGGGCGAATTATAGAAGCCGCTGAGTTATCGCACAAAACCAACAGCTTGCCTGAAGTCTGCGGACGTGTGTGTCCGCAAGACAGACTGTGCGAAGGCGCCTGCACCCTCAACGATGATTTTGGTGCGGTAACTATTGGCAGCATCGAAAAGTACATTACCGACACCGCGTTCAAAATGGGTTGGCGCCCGGATATGTCAGATGTAGAGTGGACCGATAAAAAGGTGGCTATTGTGGGAGCAGGCCCAGCAGGCCTGGCGTGCGCCGACATTCTGGTTCGTAATGGTGTCAAACCTGTTGTATTTGATCGTTACGAAGAAATCGGTGGATTACTCACCTTTGGTATTCCCTCATTCAAACTCGAAAAGGACGTTATCAAGCTTCGTCGCGAAATTTTTACTGAAATGGGTGTCGAATTCAAACTGAATACCGAAATTGGTAAAGATATTCCTTTTGAAACGCTAATCGAGGAATACGATGCCGTGTTTTTGGGGATGGGAACCTATACTTCGATGCAGGGCGGATTTGAGAACGAAAAAGCCAACGGGGTTTTTGACGCCCTGCCCTTCTTAATCGCCAATACTAACAGGGTTATGGGACTGGAGAAAAATCCGGCCGACTTCATCGACATGAAAGGTAAAAAAGTGGTGGTGTTGGGAGGTGGCGATACCACCATGGATTGCGTGCGTACTTCAATTCGGCAGGGTGCGAAAAGCGTTATCTGCGCATATCGTCGTGATGAAGAAAGTATGCCTGGCTCCCGACGCGAGGTCGTGAATGCCCGCGAAGAAGGCGTGGAGTTCAAGTTTAACCTGCAACCGCTTGACATTGTAACCAATGCACAAGGTGATGCGGTTGGCGTAAAACTGGTAAAAACCACCATGGGACCGGCTGATGCGTATGGACGACGTCGCCCTGTGGAAGTGGCTGATTCAGAACATATTCTTGAAGCTGACGCCGTTATCATCGCCTTCGGATTTCAGCCCAGTCCTGCAGGCTGGTTTGGAAATTTCGGTATAATTCTGGATGAAAAAGGCCGGGTGCGCGCACCTGCCAACGGCAAGTTTGCCTATCAGACCTCAAATCCACAGATTTTTGCCGGTGGCGATATGGTTCGGGGCAGTGACCTGGTGGTAACTGCCATTGATGAAGGACGGAAAGCCGCCAACGGCATTTTAGATTTTCTTCACGTGTAAGCCACGTCGGCAATAAAGTACAATCAGCCTATACTTTACCGCCCTTTCTCATACCTTTAAGGGCGGTAAAGTCGTTGCCCCGACTCCTTTCAGCCACTATAGTTATCTTACGAAAAAGCAGTATAAAATCGGGGCGATGATGCACAAATTACTCAAAACCAGTCTGATAGTGATGGGGTTGGCGTTCACTCATATGAGTCATGCTGCTGATAATGCGCTATCTCAGCCAGAAACGGTTAATTGTCCCGGTTCATTTTTTACCGTTGATTTACCCACCGATGCGAAACAGTGCCAATTATTCGATACCGATACCCCAGCCTCAATGGTGTTTTTCTCTCCAGCGAATAAAGACACGATGATCCAGCATTTTCAGTCAACCATCCCTTCACTGAAAGTGATGTCAACGTTCAACGATTACACCTTGTTAATGGGTGAGGAAGACACGATTCGTATCATTGTTTCAACTGATGGAAAAGGATCGCAGGTTGATGTGTTGATAATACAACACGGCGAATTTGCTAAAAACTCTTAACGAGACCATGTGTAACCATTAAACACAGAAACTGTTCAAACCACGCAAAACCTGGCTCATGCAGTCTGTTTTCTGTGGTATTGGCTAAATTCTCATACACAGCAGACGCTTAACACCCTGCTTTGCGCTTTTCTTTTATTTCCCCTCGCAATCGGCATAACTATTCATCGATAAAGTTGTATCGGGCGCTTGTAACGGCCCATATCCTCTAGTATAACGGGCTATCTTTGACAAAAGACGACTCTCGAAACATGCTTTTCGTCATACGCTGAGGACAAGCATGCGCAGATCATTGAGGTCAGCAAAAAAAATATCACAACAATAATATTTCTACGGAACAAGATGTAAACAATGAAAAATTCTAACGATACCAGCTTCTTCGGACACCCCGGGGGGCTCCAGACTTTATTCTTTACCGAAATGTGGGAACGTATGAGTTACTACGGCATGCGTGCCTTGCTCGTTCTTTTCATGACCGCCAGTTTGCAGGAAGAAGGCCTGGCATTTACCGTTGCTACTGCCACCGCTATCTATGGTTTGTACACCGGCGCGGTCTATTTCATGGGCTTACCCGGTGGATGGATTGCTGACCGACTGATCGGAGGGCAAAAAGCCGTCTGGTATGGTGGCATTATCATAATGACCGGTCACATTGTGCTGGCAATTCCAGCCGAATGGAGCTTTTTTATCGGTTTAATTCTGGTTGTGTTGGGTACAGGATTGCTCAAACCCAATATCGGTGCGATCGTTGGCCAGCTCTATTCTGACGAAGATACCCGCCGCGACAGTGGCTATACCATTTATTACATGGGAATCAATATAGGCTCGGTAATTGGATACCTGGTGTGTGGCTGGTTGCAAGTCAACCAGGGATATCACTGGGCATTTGGTGCCGCCGCCGTGGGCATGGCGATTGGCTTAATACAGTACAGAATGACTCAGGATAAACTTGGGGGCGAGTCAAGTGAGCCTACGGTTGCGATTTCTCCCTTAGCCAAGAAATTGAGCTGGACAGCCATTATTGCGTTCTTAGCTGGTCTTGCCATCACCACATTCCTGGTTTTCCAGGGTATGGTGACAATCAATCCGGTCACCCTGGCTGAGCAAGTGGCGGTGGTATTTACCGTTACCTTTCTACTCTATTTCGGCGGCATATTCTTTTTTGGTGAACTTAATGGCGTCGAAAAAAGACGCATGGGCGCGCTATTTCTTATCTGTATCGCCTCAGCGTGCTTTTGGGCAGGGTTTGAACAGGCAGGCTCGTCACTTAACCTGTTCGGGCGCGATTACACTGATAGAATGTTAGGTGATTTCGAAATTCCGGCACCCTGGTTCCAGTCAGCTAACTCCTTTTTTATTATTTTACTTTCTCCTTTCTTTGCCGCGCTGTGGATCAATCTGGGTAAACGAATGATCGATCCGTCTTACGGCGCTAAATGTGCTATCGGGCTGATTATTATGGCCAGTGGCTTTATCGTGATGTTCTTCGCTGCTCAGCTCGCTGCCAGCGGCTTGAAAGTGGCGCCTTACTGGCTGGTCATGACCTACTTCCTGCACACCGTGGGTGAGCTATGTTTAAGCCCGGTAGCGCTCAGTGCTGTCAGTAAATTGTCACCGAAACGTTTTGCGGGGCAGATGATGGGTGTGTTTGTATTAACCTACTCAATTGGGAATGTAATTGCTGGCTTGTTGGCAGGAAACTTTAACCCAGAGCGTCTGGATCAAATGCCAAACCTCTTTATTCAGATAAGCCTGTTCAGCATTGCCATTGGTATTGTCGTACTGTTGCTTACGCTGAAAACACGTAAGTGGGAAAAACTGGACCAAAAAGAACACCTTGCAGAACCGCACCCGGTGTCTCAGCAAGGCTAGTTTAAGTAGATCCAAATAGTTAATTACTCCATATAAACCGCTGTGTATAACAATACCTCAGCGGTTTTTTTACGAGGTAAAAATGGCATTTTATTTTTCAACTAAGCACATTCCGGCGCTACAGGGTTTGACGCTTACAGAGCGTATGAAGTATCTTGATGAAGCAGCCAAATCACTCTCCGTTCCTGAACGAATGCTGTTGAATATAATGAAGTTATTGATTATTTGTCCGGTCTTTGCCTTATTGCTTAGAACGGCAGATGACTGGACCTCCATACTTTGGGCCGCTGTGATCATTATGCTTTATCCGCTATTGGTAAAGCCCATACAATATTCGTTAAGTGCAAAATATTTAACCACTAACCCCAATTCCAAGGAGTCATAATGAAGTCGGTACTAGTCACCGGGGGAGCAGGATATATTGGTAGCCACACAACACTGCAGTTACTTGAGCAGGGTTACCCGGTTGTTGTGCTGGACAACCTGACCAATTCAAGTGTTGAGTCGCTACGTCGCGTTGAAGAAATTACCGGCAAGTCACTGACATTTGTTGAAGGCGATATACGCGATCAATCAGTTCTGGAAAATATTTTCAGTGAAAACGATATTGGTTCAGTGATTCATTTTGCCGGACTAAAAGCGGTGGGTGAGTCAGTGGAAAAACCCATGCAGTATTACGAGAACAACGTATATGGCACTCTGACGCTGTGCAATGTAATGCAACGACACAATGTTAAAAATATCGTTTTTAGTTCATCCGCTACAGTGTATGGTGACCCCGCCTCGTTACCGTTACGTGAGTCTATGTCTACCGGCCAGCCTACCAACCCTTATGGAATGTCAAAGTTGATGGTCGAGCACATCCTGACGGACGTGTTTAAGTCGGACAACGATTGGAATATTGTTCTTTTGCGCTATTTCAATCCTGTAGGTGCGCATATATCAGGACGCATTGGCGAAGATCCCAATGGCATTCCAAATAATCTGATGCCATACATTTCACAGGTTGCCACTGGGAAACTAAAAGAGTTAAGTGTGTTTGGAGATGATTACGACACACCAGACGGAACCGGAGTGCGTGACTATATCCATGTTGAAGATCTTGCCAACGGCCATTTAAAGGCACTCGATCGCCTGGCATTAAATATGGGCCTTGATATCTATAACTTAGGTACCGGTCAGGGCTATTCAGTGCTAGAAATGATTAAGGCATTTGAGAAGGCATCGGGTAAACAGGTGCCGTATAAAATTGCGCCCAGGCGCAGCGGCGATGTGGCGTCCTGTTATGCGGATCCAACGTTGGCGGCCAAAGAGCTGAATTGGCACGCTGATAAAGATCTTGAAGCCATGTGCGAGGATATCTGGCGCTGGCAGTCTAACAATCCTAACGGATACGCTGTCTAACATCCCCCCCTCCCAAGGCACATCTTATTGCGTTGATGTGCCTTCATTTCGCTTCATTCTTCCGGTATAGCTACCATATCTTTGCAGCTTGCCGCAGAGCAACTCGAACCAGCCTGAAGCAATTTTTGTTACGCATCAACCAGGAACAATCGTCCGGTTCAGTATCGTCCAGCTATTTTATGCCAAAGCTTTCAAACAAAAAAAAGCCTGTTGCAGGTTGCAACAGGCTTTTCAGCTAGCTCGTCAGGGAGTTAATTAATTTCGGAATTCAATTTCAACAGGTGCTGAACTGGCTTTCGTTAATGACAGAATGGTATTTACTTCAATGTCTTGCAGGTTTATCGCAATATCATTCTGGTGCTGATAACGATTGTTTAACAGTATCAGTTGATCATCAGACTCAGACACCTTGGTCAAGGTTCTGGTTTCGGCTAACCGACAGTCTGGAATTGCGTCAGGCGCTCTACAATCTGGGTCTGAAGTACCAATTCTGCTCAAATCGTATGTTCTAATTACCAGCGCACCGTCAACGATTTCCCACTTGCCATATTTGGCAGTGACTTCGTCATCTTGCACGACATCACTTTCCACTAACTTGCCATCTTCATTCGAGTCGTCGCCAGTGAAAACATCCGCATCGCCATTGGCTTTTAACGCAATATAGAATGTATCGAACGGTCTGGTGCCCGCAGTTCTGAAATTACCCACATAGAATCCGACAGCACTTTCACTGGTCCAGGCTATTTCATCTCCTGACATCACGCCAGTACCGGTTGAAACCAGAACGTGATTGGATTCACCTTCCTTTTCAACCGTCGTACTGACGATCTGATGACCCTGGCGATTAGTGACCACCTCATAAGACAAAGTATCATCAGCGGTGAAATAAGGGTCGTCAGCATTGTAATGGGTCATACCGGAAATTTTAAGGCTGTCACCTTCTACATTCCAGGTAATGTCCTGATTAGTCAGTACTGCTTTACCGGTGTTATTGGAGTTCAACTGGAATTCTTCATACTGCGTTTCAGCAGCCAATTGAATACTATTCTCCAGGATATAGGAGGAATTCAATTTATTTTTGGGTAACGGAAGGTAAACCGTACTCGCTAGTTCAGGTAACGCTTCTTTTACGATGGAAACGTTATGTACATCCTGGGTTCTGTTTATGACATTATAAGAACCACTGCCCACCTTCTCTTCAAAGTCGGTGATTACATACACATTGGCACGTCCTTTTACCGGCTCATCCATTAATAAGACTGCGACAGAGGCGATACCGACTCTTACTTCCTGATTGGATCGAGTCGATACACTGTGGCCTGCATCATCGAATTCCGCCACATACACACCTTCATTGGTATCACCGAAGGCATTAAATTCCCAAGTGAACGAGTATTGGTTCATACGCCCAGTGCCATCCGCATTAAACACCATGCTATGGCTTAGACCGTTGCCTGGTCTGAAGGTGTAGTTAAGGCCATCTTGTGGATTGAAATATAGTGTGAAAGGTGCACCTAATTTCGATACTTCAGTGAAATACTTTGGATCCGTAAACAAGGCCGCTTTTACGCCAGCGTCATTTTCATCGCCACCAAACTCTGCGCTGTAAAATACGTCCTGAACGTACATCGCCATTAGCTCAGGCGAATCAGCCAATTCAGCTGTGTTGTCGATACCAGACGGTAGCGCCAGCGAACCTGAACCATCACCATAAGTATTTGCAATCACTACCGCAGAGGCCCAATTATGGAACGCGATAGGTTTGAAATTAGACATTCCTTTCACATAACCGTTCACAGAGGTAGTGTTTGAACTGTCTGTCTGTTTAAACAGACTGTATTTCGCCGTCGTCAGAGAAGACAAATTAACCATAAAATTTTCATCGGCAGTTAACGTGGCATCACCTTGTGCCTGCACAATCAGATCATTCACTTTACCTACCAGCGAAATCAGTCCAACGTGCGAACTTTCAGCACTACCAGTCCCTTTTAAAGCCAGAAACTTCTCACGTTCGGCACCCTGAACATCTATGGCTACTTCGAACGTGGTACTGGTAGTCATTTCAGTGTCGGCAGAAAACTCTTCACCATCCAATAAAACGGTAACCGTTGAAATATCTGTGCTGTCTAATACTTCCCCTTGCAGGGTTAGTGTGGTTCGTGCTGTGGGAGGGGGAGCCTCGCCTTCAGGGAATACGGTAACGGTAACGTTAGCCCTTGCCGTAGCACCGTCATCATCTGTAGCGGTCAGTCTTAATTTTACTTCCTCAGTGCTATTTACATCTGGTGCTGTAAAAGTTACAGAGTTAGTGTCTGCACCAGACAAGGAAATATTTTGTGAGCTGGTCACTTCCCATTCAAACGAATCGATTTGACCATCGCTATCGCTTACAGTCGCAGTGATGGTGATGTCACTGTTGGCCTCTACACTAAAATTTTGGTCAACAGAGATTGTAGGAGCCTGGTTTGCGGGCGGGTTTCCACCACCGCCGCCATTGCCTCCTCCAGCGTCACCACCACCGCCACCACCACCGCAGGCGGCGATTAATGCTGACACCATAAGAATCGGAATTAACTTGGTGTGCTTCATGATTAGTCCTTACAACTATAAGTGTTATGTTTGGCGCTAAATCAAACGGTTTTTCGTATTTTTGATGTAGCGTTTATTAAGTCTATTGCGTGCAGAGGGGCAGTAGCCTTGCTCTGAACCTGTACACCTGAATTCAATCTGTTGTAGCGCATACAATGCACTGACAGGCGTAGGCACCGACGCCGCATACATTAAAAATGTTTAACGGTGCCGAGAACTAACTACATATAGCGATTTTTGTGCCAAGCGAGCAATCGAATATCACCCGCTAGCAGAGGGAAGGATTTTTTGATTATTTTTTAGAAAGTTATAAACATTAATTTTTCTACAGAATTAGTTTTCTGCTTCAATTTCATAGTCTTCCAACAGAGATTCAAATTCTTCGAAATCTTCAAGTTCATCTTCTTCGAGATTTTCTTCACCACTTTTTCCATCCGTGACTTTGAACTTCAAGTTTTCAAAGTATGCATTTTTTACAAACGCATAATCATCGATTGCTTGTTTTACCTGCTCCTCCTGAGGGATCAACGAGGCGCGTGCTTCCAGCCCCTTAATCACAAATCGGGCGATCGCCAGATTGGTATCCAGAATGGTAAGCGGATAATACATTCCATCGACTATATCGCCGCTTAGACTTCTTACATCACTTGGCCCTCTGGCTGGGATCATTAAGTAAGGGCCCGTTTCCAGCCCCCACACACCGAGGACCTCGCCAAAATCTTCTTCCTGCCGTGCGATGCCAAGTTTTCCTGCAACATCGATCGTTCCAAACAAACCGACGGTTGAGTTTAAAATAAACCGTAATAAACTATCGAGACCAGGAGCAACCTTACCCTGAAACATATTGTTGAAAAAGTTACCTGGCTCCTCAAGATTTTCCGCGGCATTAGATAAACCTGTTCTGGCAAATTGAGGCATCACTTCAACGTAGCCAACGGTGACCGGTCGAATAAGGTATGCATCAAGGACTTCCCAATTAAATTCCCATATTTCCCGGTTAACCGATTCAAACGGATCTTTCGGGTCAGAATACACGTCTACCGCTTCGTTTCCTTCTGCATTTCGCTGTGTGTCAGGCGCACTGGCACAGCCAGATAAGCCAGCGATGACGAAAAACAGAATGATAAAAATTGACTTACGTTGAACGCTCACAGTAGTTCCTTGTCGATGGTGATGGATAATTTAATCATTGAACCGTTAATTACTTCAGCAATTGTCTGACCTTCCAGTTCGCCCGTGGTTGGCATCACATCTTCATCGGCAGAAATGCGTGCCATCAGTTTCACATTTTCTAACCGCTCGAGCGAATATCCGGACATCATGGCGTTGTCATTCGTCAGTGAAAGTTGGCGGGGAAACTGGGATAACGGCAACTTGACCACCGCCGCAGGCATCCTGTTATCGGAATCCGCATCCTGCGCAAAAACAATCAGGTAGCCATCCTCCGGAATCTTATCTGCAACGCCATCGGCAATGTCTATGGTCAGCGCGAATCCCGTTTTCGATGTGCTGTTATCGGTCTGTGATGAATCAGCGCCTTCAATGCGGGTAACAAGCTCTTTATAAATATCGCTTTGCGGTGAAAGCTTTGCTTTAATCTGGTTAAAATGCAACTTCGCATTTTGCATGTCACCCAATTGCGCTGAAGCAACTGCCATCAACAATGCAAAGTTGTCATTTTCCGGAAACTGCGCAATCAGCTGCATCAAAATACCTTGTGCTTTGCGCAGGCTGGTGGCTTCTCCCGTTGCCGTTAGCATTTGTGCAAATGCCACATTGACCATCACATTGTCCGGCGCAACCTGAGTCGCCTTTTCTAACGAATCTATTGCTTGTTTTTGCTGACCTGCGGCCATCCACAACCTGCCAAGATACATCCAGCCCTGCACGTCGGTTGGGTCTACGCGTAACCGCTGACGGATAGCCAGAGTTAGTGCGGTCATGTCCTGCGGCGTGAAGTCACTGGCAGACCCATCCGCCAGTTTTTCACTTAATCCCGGTAATGCATCAATGGCATCTTTGGCCAGTTTGACCTGTGATAGCTGATTAGCATAGTGGTAGGTAGTTCCACCAACCAGCAGTGCCAGACCCGCACCAACGGCTAGTACCAGACCAGTTTGAATGGATGTGGTCTGGGTCTCATTGGTTTCATCTACCAGTGCAAGTTTGAGTTCATTAATGGCTTGTTCACTGTCTTGCGGTGAAATAAGCCCTTGCTCTACTTCGGCTTCAATTTCTGCCAGTCGTTGTTTAACAATTTTAGTGTTAACCGATTCTGTTGGACTTGTTGTGTTTTTTCTCCACCACGGCAGCGAAATTAAAAAAACCAATAACAATGTAAGCAACAGGGTTGCGATAATGAACGTCATCCAGCTCATTGTTTATCCTGATTCAAAATACGTTCAGCCTGCGCTAACTTTTCTGCACTGTTGTCAACGCGTTGCTGTTTTTTTCGAAATACCAGCAAGGCCAGCGCGATGACAGCAAAGGTAACAGGTAATAACCACAACCAGATGGTGCCAATGGTGACAGGCGGTTGGTAATAAATGAAGTCGCCATAGCGAGACTTCATAAAATTGATGACTTCTTGTTCAGATTTTCCCTGCTGCAATAGCCGGAAGACTTTTCGCCGCATGTCCTGTGCAATCATGGCATCCGAGTCAGCGATGTTTTGGTTTTGACACATAGGGCAACGCAGTTCTGCAGTGAGTTTGAGGAACACTTCTCGCTGGGCGGGATCATCAAACTCATACCTGTCCTTTGCCGCGTATGCATTGCTGAAGAACACACAGGCAAGTAGAGCAAACAAGCTGATTACGGCACTAGTTTTCACCGGAAAATCTCCTGTCAGGTTCCTGCAGCAATGTCTGATAGACGGGCTTTAGTTTATTCTGCCATACGCGCTCGTTGATATCGCCAACATGATGCATACGCACCACGCCACTTTTATCAATCAGAAAATGTTCTGGCGCACCGGTCACGCCAAGGTCAAGTGCCGTTTCCCGTGCAATATCAAAAATGTTAAATTCGTAGGGGTTTCCATACTTGCTCAGCATGGTTTTCACTTCCTGCTGTATTTGCGGAAGCGATTTTTCACCAAAATCGGGATCAAGATCCTGATCAAAGTACAGGCCCACAAAGCGTACATTTTGCGTTTCTTTTAACTGGGTCAGGTAGGGTAACTCAATTGCACAGGTGATACACCAAACGCCCCACACATTTAAAATTGTCACTTTGTTCTTAAACACATCGGGCGTGTAGGTGATGTTACTATCCAGCAAGTCGGGCAAAGTAAACTGAGGAACCGGCTGGTTACTGATTTGCGAATCTAACGCGCGGGGATCAGAAAATAATCCCTTATAAAGAAAGACGATAAGTAAACAAAACCCAATGAGAGGTAGTGAAAGTAAGGTAATTTTTCTCATGCACTATCTCCTACTGTTTTATAGCGCAATTTATTCATGAGCTTTTTGGTTGCGGCAACTTTAGCAACTCTGTATCGCTTATCCGTAATGGAAACGAAACCACCTACCGCCATGATGAAAGCGCCCGCCCATATCCATGCCACAAACGGTTTTATATAAATCCTCACCGCCCATGCTTTGCCTTCCAGCGGCTCGCCTAATGCAATGAACAGATCGTCGCCTAGCGTTGAATAAATTGCTGCTTCGGTCATGGGCATTTGATTGCGTAGATACTGGCGCTTTTCTGGTTCAAGATGAACAATCTTTTCGCCGGACTCGAATACATCGAATGAGCCCATCTGCGAATTGTAATTAGGGCCTTCCACGTCGCGCACACTATTGAAGCGGAAATCATATCCTCCCAATTGCACCTGCTCCCCCGGTAACATCCTGATGTCTTTCTCCAGGTCATAATTGGATACCAGAGTGATGCCAATTAAACTTACTGCAAAACCTAAATGACCTAATGTCATTCCCCAGTGACTGCGCGGAAGCTTCAGCAAACGATTGAATAGCGACGTCTCGTGTCCCATCGCCGACGTGCGCTGGAGCACCTCCTGTACACTGGTCACCAGCACCCAGAATGACAACACTAATCCGAACGCAGCAAAATAGGTGGGCTCGTCGTAGGCTGCTGCATTAATCAAAATAGCAGCGGTTACACTAAGCCCGAGCGCAAACAATAGCTGATTCTGAAGCGCCTTAAGCGACTGATTTTTCCATCGACTAATGGGGCCCAGACCTAAAAACGCCACAAAAGGTACAATTAACAAAGTGAACATCTGATTAAAAAACGGCGCACCCACTGAGATCGAGCCTAAGCCAATCTCTTTGTGCACTAACGGTAATATCGTGCCCAGAAACACCACCAGGGTGGCGGCCAGTAAAAAGATATTATTCCCCATCAACAGCGTTTCTTTGGAAAACCATTCATAGCGTCCCTGGCTATTTAGCTGTGAAGAACGCAGAGCAAACAACACCAATGCCAGGCCCGACAAAATAATTAAAATGGTCAGGATAAACAACCCCCGCGCAGGGTCGCTGGCGAAGGAATGCACAGAAACAATCACCCCGGAGCGGACTAAAAAGGTACCCAATAAACTGAGTGAAAAAGCGGCGATCGCCAGTAAAACTGTCCACGATTTGAAAACTTTTCGCTTTTCAGTCACCGCCAGGGAATGCATAAGCGCGGTTCCCACTAACCACGGCATAAACGACGCGTTCTCTACCGGGTCCCAGAACCACCAGCCGCCCCAGCCCAGTTCGTAGTATGCCCACCAGCTGCCTAACGCCATTCCCACACTTAAAAAACACCAGGCAGCAATCACCCAAGGCCGCGCCCAACGCGCCCAGGTTGAATCCAGTTGCCCGGAAATCAGCGCTGACACCGCAAACGCAAACGCCACAGCAAAGCCCACATAGCCCATATACAACATCGGCGGATGAATAATCATGCCGAAATCCTGCAACAGCGGATTTAAGTCTTCTCCATCAACCGGAAAGAAAGGCAACAGACTGTCAAAAGGGTTTGAGGTCAGTAAAATAAACAGATAAAAGCCAATACTAACCAGCCCCAGTACGGATAACACTCTGGCAACCATGGCAGCAGGAATACCCTTGCTGAAGATTGAAACAGCCAGCGTCCATGACGCCAGCATCAGCACCCACAATAAGAATGACCCCTCATGGCCGCCCCATACCGCCGTCACTTTGTAATAAGCGGGTAACGCTGTACTGGAGTGATGAGCTACGTAAGCCACACTGAAGTCGTCGGTAACAAAGGCGTAAACCAGCGCGATGAAGGATAACAGTGTAAATAAAAACATTGCCGAAGCAAGCGGACGAGCAGTCGCCATTAATGCATCGTGCTGTTTAAATGCGCCCCATAATGGGTAAACAGCTAGCAGGATGGAGGATACCAGAGCCAGTACCAGTGCGACATTTCCTAATTCAGGGATCACAGGCTTGTTGCTCCTTGTTCAGGTTTGACGTGCTTGATCCCTTTCATCTTTTCAGCCAGTTCAGGAGGCATATATTCTTCATCGTGCTTTGCCAGTACTTCTTCAGCGTTGATGGTGGTTTTATCGACTAAAACACCGGTGGCAACAATACCCTGCCCCTCACGAAACAGGTCGGGCAGTATGCCATCGTACACCACCGTCACTTTGGGACCGGTATCGACTAAATCAAACGAAACCGCCAGGGAGGTAGCATCACGTACTACGGTTCCCGGAACTACCAGCCCGCCAATGCGCAGACGCTGCCCCACTTGCGGATGTTGTCCGGCTTTACCTTCAATCACCTCAGATGGAGTATAAAATAAATCAATACTGTCGGTCAGCGCGTAGAGCATTAACCCAATAGCCCCTGCTATTAAGCTTCCTACGGCTATAACCACAATTAATCGGGATTGTCTTCTTGGATTCATGTTTCACGTCTCTTATGAATCGAATGGTTGATTTGGAACAACAGACTTTGATTGTCGTGCCTGTTTAATGCGTTCGCGTCTGCGCTGCTCCTTCAGTACCTGCTTTAACAGCTGCTTACGCTGCAGCAGGCTTTGGATGACGAGGGCAACCATGGCAAACAACGTGACGCCGAAAGAAAGCCAGACATAGAACGCGTAACCTCCCATTTGGAAGAAGGTTTGAAGCGATTCAAACTGCATGACGCGGCTCCACTTTCTTCTGTTCAAGCCGGCTGGCAGCAAGCTGTTGCACCCATGGGCGATGAATTTCGCGACGAAGGATTTCATTTTGCAATCTGACAACGGTCACCGCGGCGATAAAAAGCGCAAAGCCCAGCAAGTTAATTAACAACGGCCACAACATTTCAGGTGCAATCGAAGGCGTATCGAATTTACTGATCGTTGCTCCTTGGTGTAGCGTGTTCCACCATTCAACCGAATAATGAATAATGGGTACATTGACTACCCCTACCAACGCCATCACACCGGCAGCCTTCCCGGCCTGTTGCTTGTCGTCAAAAGCGACATACAAGGCCATCACGCCAAAATAGAGGAACAATAAGATTAACTCAGACGTTAGTCGTGCATCCCACACCCACCACGCGCCCCACATAGGCTTTCCCCAGGCAGCACCGGTAAACAGAGCGATGAATGTCATCAATGCGCCAACTGGGGCCATTGCTATCATCGACATAAACGCAGTACGCCACTGCCACACAATGCCGACTAACGCCGCAACCGCCATGGCCACGTAGGTGCCCATTGATAATATGGCTGAGGGTACGTGAATATAAATAATGCGAAACGAGTCGCCTTGTTGATAGTCTGCAGGGGCAAAGGCCAGCCCCCACACAGTTCCAACTGCCAGAGATAGTAGTGCCCCACCCCACAACCAGGGCTTCAGGCTACTGCAAAGCTGATAAGCGCTTTCTGTTTTCGCGTAGGGATGTAACCATTTCCACATTAGTTCTGACTAACCTTTAAAGCATACGACACGGCGAACGGCGATAACGCAAGCGCCACTAACATTATTGCCGCTATGATAGCAATTTGTGGCCCGTAAGGTAATTGCATTGCAGCAGATTCCACCGCAGAGGTGGCAAAAATTAGTAAAGGGATAAAAATAGGGATTAATAATAACGCCAGCAACAAGCTACCTCGTTGCAGACCGGTGGTAAGTCCTACGGCAATGGCGCCGATCAGAGAAATTACCGGTGTCCCCAGTAATAAGGTGATTAAGAGCGCGACATACATCGACAGGGTTAAATTCAGGAACAATGCCAGTAGTGGGGATAACATCAGCAACGGCGTGAAGCTAACCAACCAGTGAGTAATAATTTTACACAGGGCTATCTGATATAGCGGCAATCCGCTTAATTGCATTTGTTCTAACGAGCCATCTGCGAAATCATCGCGGAAAAGTCGCTCCATGCCTAACAGTGATGACAGAATCGCTGCAACCCAGATTACGCCGGGGCCGATACGCTGCAGGGTATCCGGTCCTGGCCCAATGCCAAGCGGAAACAGTGTGACAACCACGAGCAAAAACATTAACGGTTGCATCAACTCTGACTTCTGCCTGAAAGCCAGTTCCAGGTCTCGTTTGATAATCCCCTTATACAATGCCCTCATAGCTGATATTCCAGTTGCTCAATACGAAACGGACCAGCACGCTCAGAAAGTGATTGATGCGATGTCATCAGAATTGCGCCATGTCGGCTTACGTGCCTGGCAAAGACAGTCTCCATCATCGCTATACCTTCGGTATCCAACGAAGTGAATGGTTCATCAAGCAGCCAAAAGGTAGCCGGCTTAAGCCACAGTCTGGCCAATGCCACTCGGCGTTGTTGGCCTGCAGATAAGTTTTTAACCGGGATTTCTTCCATTCCCACCAGGCTCAGGCTTTCAAGCACCTCATGAATAGCCGTGCTGGACACAGCAATTTCATGCTGAGCGCTCCAATACATCAGATTTTCTTCTGCACTTAATAAACCGTTTAATCCCGGTTTATGGCCAATGAATACCATATCTTTGGCAATTGCAGGTGTCGATATATCCAATCCGTTGCAACGTACACCGCCCTTTTCAGGGGAGGTCAGGCCGACCAGAATTCGCATGAGTGAAGTCTTCCCAGCGCCATTTGGTCCTCTCAGATGGACCAATTCGCCAGATTGCAAATGGATGTTGAGATTTTGAAATAAACATCTGTCCTGTTTGTAGCAGGTTAAATTATTTCCTATCAGACCAGACAACCCTTGCTCCGCACGCTGAGAATAAAAAATCGGCAGGCATTCTATCATATCCGAAGGTAATACCAATCTTCATTGGTTGAGTTGTCGCTATTTCGTGATACTCTCAGAATTTCATCAGTAACTGAATTACACCCAGTAAGAAATGTTTGTAAATTAGGTAAGCCTGTACATGAATTTCAATATCCCACTCAATGGTGGCGGCTTAACCAAAAGCACGGATGCAGGCGCGTCCACTGCGCAGGCCAATAGTGCGGCGCAATTACAGGCCAGGGTTGCGTTAGCACGGCTGCCGGAAAGCGTAATGCGGATACAATCACAAGGTACAGGTAGTGCGGGTGCATTTGAGGTAAAAGTGCCGATCAACTTTACCTATAATGAAAAAGCGCAACATCAGTTAGCCAGAACCTCGATGGCCTCAACCGCCAAGCCGGTGCTAGTTGAACATATCACTTCTGCTCAACGCACTGTTATCAGCCCGGAACAGGCCAGTAAAATTGCCGAAGCGGTTACCCGACTCGTTCCTGCCAGTGCGGTGGCGTCTACCAATTCAATTCAGGCAACGGTTAACCATGTGCAAGGTAACCAGTTATCACTACGACTGGGAGTACAGGGCAATCCCAGCGTTAATATTACCCTCAACCAAGCTGTCAATTTGGCCCAGGGCGACAAGGTTCAGCTTACCTTAAGCCAAAGTTCAGCCAACACATTCACGGCCAACCTTGCCTCTTCGGCGCCTGACAGTACCGTGATTGGTGACAGTAAACTAGCTGCTAACCATGCGCTGGTGCAACAGTTTACGCGCTTACAAATGGCGACAGGGCTAACTATTTCACCCCAGGTGTTGCAGGGGATTCTGGACAAAGCAGGGGTTGCTACTCTCAGTGCAGGTCAATCTGCTCAGATAACACTTTCAATGCGGAACAACCAGCTTTCGGTCACAACCCTTAATAGTCAGGCTATTGCCCAATTGGCCTTATCGAAGGCAGGTACAAATGCCCTGCCGCTGTTGACCAATCTGCAACAGGCCAAAACATTACCGTTACTAATACCGATAGAGTCATCACATCAACAAAATTTGACCAACACAACACAATCGTCAGCGCCTGTTTCGCAAACCATTGATACGATGAGTAAAAACCAAATTCATGAAGCCATTCTGCAGCTTTCACGTCGTTTGCTTAATGAAATTGGTTCAACCCGAGAAGCGTTGAATCAATTAATTACCACACTGAGTACCTCTGGCAATCAAACGTCGCCCGCCATGTCGGCATTGATGCGCGGATTTGCGCAACAACTTACCCAGGGGTTTGGCGCAGAGGAAAGTGGTGCGCTTAAAGGCCTGGCTCCCACGAGCACATCTGACCCCAATGCAAAAGCGCCTACGGTTCAAGCCTTGCAAGCACTCTTTTCAAGTCCCTCGTTACCCATTAACAGTCAGGCATTAACATCGCCGGTGACACAATCGGGGTTTGTCAGTGGATTGGTTGCGGTATTGCAGATGACATTCGCAGGTCGCGCGATCCGCAATCAACCACATCTGGGCGCATTAGCTGACGATACCGGGTCTTTTTTACATAAAAGTATGAGTCAGGCGGGCGCAACCGGCTCCGCAGCTAGAGTCAGTCAGGAGTTTTCCAGGCTGGATGGGCAGCGTCAAATGCTGGAAAACATCAAGACACTGCTTGCTAATCACCGTCAGCAAAAACTCATCAATCTTGAAAACCGCATCCAGGGGCAAGACAGTTTTTACTATGTGTTGCCAGTGAATAGTCAGAGCCAGGCGCCGCCCGAAGTGCTCTTGAAACGCGAAGAACAACATACGGATGCCGATAATAGCCAGGACAATAGCGCAAAGGTGTGGAATTTTACGATGAAATTGGACATTGATGAGTTGGGCAAATTGCTGGTCAAAAGTAAAGTTACGGCTACCAGTCTGAACCTGAATCTGTACACATCTTCAGATGTATTACTTGCCAAAGTCCAGGAAACGCTGCCAATTTTGCTCAAGCGACTTTCAGCGCTAGGGCTCACCATCGAACACTCAAGTTGTCAGCGCGGAAAAATTCCTGAAACGCTCAGTGACAATCCTTATCAGCTATTTGAGACGCATGCATGAAAGATAAAAATAAGCGTGCTATCGGTTTAAGATATGGCAATAAAGGCGACAAACAAGCGCCTAAAGTTGTTGCTAAAGGGTTTGGTGAACTGGCAGAAGAAATTATTACACTGGCGAAAGAAAGTGGTGTATTGATCCATGAAGATCCGTATCTTAGTGAAGCGCTTGCCACGTTAGATCTCGGTCAGGAAATCCCGGAAACGCTGTATTATGTTATCGCCGAACTCATTGCCTACTCGTATGTATTGCAGGGTAAAACGCCGCAAGGGTGGAATGACACAAATCCGCCTGTCAATGAAACCGTCTAACTGAATGGTTTGTTAAAAAAAAGCGCTTTATCCAAAAACGGATAAAGCGCCAAAAAAATAGGAAGAGGTATTTCAAAAGTGATGCGCGCAGACGCATCACCCCAGCACCATGATTATGCGTCGTCAGACTCACCCACAGGTTCTTCAACTTTATGCTTTTTGTCCAGTAATAGTTCTGCGCGTATCTTAGTTTCGATTTCTGCTGCTATTTCTGGGTTCTCTTTCAAGAACTTCATCACATTAGCTTTACCCTGACCAATACGATCCCCTTTATAGCTGTACCAGGCACCGGCTTTGTCTACCAGCTTTTGTTGGACGCCCAGGTCAATCAGTTCGGCTTCCTTGCTGATCCCTTCACCGTATCGGATCATAAACTCGGCCTGTTTAAATGGCGGTGCCACTTTATTTTTAACCACTTTAACGCGGGTTTCATTACCCACCACTTCATCACCTTCTTTCACCGCACCAATACGACGGATGTCTAAACGAACCGATGAATAGAACTTAAGCGCATTACCACCGGTAGTGGTTTCAGGGTTACCAAACATCACCCCAATCTTCATACGGATTTGGTTGATGAAGATACATAACGTATTTGAGCGCTTGATATTACCCGTCAACTTACGCAGCGCCTGTGACATTAAACGGGCTTGCAGACCAACATGTGAGTCACCCATTTCACCTTCAATTTCAGCTTTCGGTGTCAAGGCTGCAACTGAGTCAACAATAACCACATCAACCGCACCAGAACGTACTAACATATCGCAAATTTCCAGGGCCTGCTCACCGGTATCAGGCTGCGAAACCAATAAGTCATCAATGTTCACGCCCAGCTTTTCTGCATAGACTGGATCCAAAGCATGCTCGGCATCGACGAATGCGCAGGTTTTACCCTTTTTCTGCGCTTCAGCGATAACTTGTAATGTCAGCGTTGTTTTACCCGATGATTCCGGGCCGTAAATTTCAACCACGCGACCACAAGGTAAACCACCTATACCCAGCGCAATATCAATTGTAAGCGAGCCAGTGGAAATGGCTTCAATATCCATCGCCTGATTATCACCAAGACGCATTATCGCGCCCTTACCAAACTGCTTTTCAATCTGACCAACAGCGGCGCTAAGTGCTTTTTGTTTGTTATCGTTCACGATAGCATCCTCAAGAATGTAATCTTTCTGGCTCTTCATTGTTGAATGCCAGACAGGTATAAGTGAAATTGCACGCAATACTATACTGTATAATTATACAGCTCAAGTTTTATTTGCAGCGGAATGGAAGAAATTTTAAAGCATTAGTGCGGATGATCAACCAGCCATTGGTGCAGAAAATCAATACAAAAGGCAATTGCCTGATTCCGCACAGCATTTCGATCACCGTTAAATATATGGCGCAGCTGGATAGCTTCACCTGCCAGCCAAAAACCAAACCAAACGGTGCCGACCGGCTTTTCAGCACTGCCCCCTCCCGGCCCGGCAATGCCGCTGACTGCGATCGCAATATTAGCTTTAGCATTACGCGCGCAGCCCACCGCCATCTCTTTAACTGTCGCTTCAGACACCGCACCAAAGCGGGTTAATGTTTCGTTGTTAACACCCAACAGAACCTGTTTCGCATCGTTAGAATAGGTAACCCAACTTTGCTTAAACCAGTCTGAACTGCCCGCTATCGAGGTGAAACTGTAAGCCACCCCCCCACCGGTGCATGATTCGGCGCAACTGACATTCCATGAGCGTGCTTTAAGCATCTCGCCTATGGCGATAATTTTATCGGTACTGGACTCTTGCACAGAAAGGCTTGAAAATAGCTCACTCATATAAATAATACATTGCTCGTCGGCTCATTCTGATTGTGACACTTTTCGTTTTTCAGTGCGAGTCTGTCGTTAACAACATCTGACCACTAATAATAAAAGTATCGAGGCATCCTTGGAATCACATACGCCGATGATGCGCCAGTATTTATCGATAAAGGCGCAACACCCTAATATTCTATTGTTTTATCGTATGGGCGATTTTTACGAACTTTTTTTCGATGACGCTAAACGGGCTGCACATCTGCTCGATATTTCATTGACGGCGCGTGGAAAATCAGGCGGTGATCCCATTCCGATGGCAGGCGTGCCTTATCATGCTGTTGAGGGTTATCTTGCCAGGCTGGTGAAACTGGGTGAATCGGTGGCCATCTGTGAACAGGTGGGCGATCCTGCTACCTCAAAAGGGCCTGTGGAGCGTCAGGTACAGCGCATCGTTACGCCTGGCACGGTAACCGACGAAGCATTACTGGAAGAAAGACGCGACAACGTATTAGCCGCCGTTTGCCACGCGCAGGGGCGATATGGTTTATCCACCCTGGACATTACCAGCGGCCGCTTTTTAGTGTGCGAATGTGACACAGATGATCAGCTACTGGCTGAATTACAGCGGGTTAACCCCGCCGAACTTCTCTATCCGGAGGGATTTTCCAGCCTTGCATTGATTGAGCAGCGTAAAGGTTTACGCCGCCGCCCTGAGTGGGAATTTGATACCGAGACCGCCGTCAGCCAATTAAATGAGCAGTTTCATACCCGCGAATTACGCGGCTTTGGTATTGATGAACTTACCCTGGGTCTTGGCGCAGCAGGCTGCGTACTGCAATACGTAAAAGACACCCAACGTACTGCCCTGCCCCATATCCGTAGTCTGCATAAACTACAGCAAAACAGTCTAGTGCAGCTTGATGCGGCCACACGACGTAATTTAGAACTCACTCATAGCCTGTCAGGGGATCAGGATAACACCTTGTTTAAGGTCCTGGACACCACCTCAACGGCCATGGGCAGTCGTTTGCTGCAACGCTTTATCCACGCCCCTATAACGCATCGTGAGGAACTTATTGCCCGTCAGGACGCAGTGCAGGCGTTTGTAGATAATTCTCAGGATGAGCTTCTCGACAGTTTGAAAAATATTGGCGATATTGAACGCATTATGGCGCGACTGGCATTACGTTCTGCCCGCCCACGTGACTTCTCACGACTGCGTAACGCGTTTAATGTACTGCCTCTGTTGCAGCAAGAATTAGACACATTTACCACGCCACTTATTTCGCGTATAAAAAAACAAATTGGTACCTATCCAGAATTCCAGGCGCTGTTAAATAGTGCGATTGTGGATAACCCACCCGTGGTTATTCGCGATGGCGGTGTCATTGCCCCCGGCTACAATGCTGAATTAGATGAATTGCGTGATTTATCGCAGGGTGCCACCGATTACTTAACTCAACTGGAATTGCGCGAGCGTGAGCGTACCGGCATCGCTACCCTCAAAGTCGGCTACAACCGGGTTCACGGCTTTTTCATTGAGACCAGCCGCGCCGCCAGTAATCAGGTACCCACAGACTATATTCGCCGCCAGACCCTCAAAAACACCGAGCGTTATATTACTCCGGAATTGAAAGAGCATGAAGACAAGGTACTGACCAGTCAGGGACGCGCACTGGCGTTGGAAAAGCAGTTGTTCGAAGCCTTGTTCGACGAGCTGTTGCCGCAACTTACCCAACTGATGGATACGGCCGCCGCATTAGCCGAACTGGATGTGCTTTTATGTTTTGCAGAAAGGGCATGTGCGTTACACCTGCATCGTCCGCAGCTGACCGACGAAGATGTAGTGCAATACGAAAACGGCCGTCATTTGGTGGTCGAGCATGTGATGTCAGATCCCTTCATAGCCAACCCGTTATCGTTAGATGATAGACAACGCATGATGGTGATTACAGGGCCGAACATGGGTGGTAAATCCACTTATATGCGGCAAACCGCGCTCATCGTGCTGATGGCTTACATCGGCTGCTTCGTTCCCGCGGAGCAAGCTAAAGTTGGGCCCATTGATCGCATTTTCACGCGCATCGGGGCCAGTGATGATCTGGCCTCGGGACGTTCTACGTTTATGGTTGAGATGACTGAAACGGCGAACATACTGCATAATGCCACCGCCCACTCATTAGTGCTGATGGATGAGATTGGTCGCGGCACCAGTACATACGATGGCCTCTCTCTGGCGTGGGCCTGCGCTAGTTACCTGGCCAAGTCACTCAATGCCTACACCTTATTTGCCACCCACTATTTTGAGCTCACCCAACTAGCCGACGCGCATAGCCAGGTTATTAATGTCCACCTTGATGCGGTCGAACATGACGATGTGATACGTTTTATGCACAAAGTTGAAACCGGGGCGGCAAGTAAAAGTTATGGCTTGCAAGTGGCTCAGTTGGCTGGGGTACCTAAGCCAGTCATTGCCGCTGCTCGAGAAAAATTGCATGAGCTTGAACGTCACCAACACCCAACGCCCTCCCCGGCCAATGCAGAATCAGGTCGCCAATCAGCCCAGTTAGACTTTGATTTGCCGGCCGCGGATTCGCCTTTGCAGAAAGCGCTGGCTGAAATCAGCCCCGATGAGCTTAGTCCACGTCAGGCGCTGGATTTGATTTACACTTTAAAGCGGTTGAGCGAGTCGCTGGGATCATAAAAAGCGAAAAATGAGCCATCTCCAGCAGGCAAATGGATTGTTTGCCTGCTACTCTTTCGGTATACTATTACGCCGTCCAAGTGCTAATTATTTCGCACAAATTAGTACGTTACCCAACTCCAACGCCTTAGGTTTTGCATGACAAATTATATTTTCGTCACAGGTGGTGTTGTTTCATCGCTTGGTAAAGGTATTGCTGCGGCATCGCTTGCAGCCATTTTAGAAGCACGGGGCCTTACTGTCACCATGCTCAAGCTGGACCCTTACATCAACGTTGATCCCGGCACTATGAGTCCCATTCAGCACGGTGAAGTTTTTGTGACCGACGACGGCGCAGAAACGGATCTCGACTTAGGGCACTACGAGCGCTTCATTCGCACCCACATGACCAAACGTAACAACTTCACCACCGGACGGGTGTATGAAGAAGTATTAAAACGTGAGCGTCGCGGTGATTATTTAGGTGCCACTATTCAGGTTATCCCGCATATCACCAATGAAATCAAACGTCGCGTAATCGAAGGTGCACAAGGGCACGACATTGCTATTGTAGAAATTGGCGGCACCGTGGGCGATATCGAATCACAACCGTTTCTTGAAGCAATTCGTCAATTAGGTACCGAACTTGGCCGTGATAAAGCTATGTATATGCACCTTACACTCGTGCCCTATATGCCGGCGTCAGGCGAAGTTAAAACCAAGCCTACCCAACACTCGGTCAAAGAGTTGCGGTCTATCGGTATTCAGCCGGATATTCTGGTGTGCCGTTCAGTCGGTTCACTGCCAGCGACCGAGCGCTCAAAAATTGCGCTGTTCACTAACGTAGTAGAAAAAGCGGTTATTTCCTTAAAAGATGTCGATAGCATTTATCGTATCCCCGCCGCACTTAAAGCTCAGGGCATGGATGAACTGGTGGTTGACCGCTTCCGGCTGGAATGTCCAGAAGCAGATTTAACTGAATGGGAACAGGTGCTGTACGCAGAATCTAACCCAACGGGTGAAGTCAATATCGGCATGGTGGGCAAATACGTTGAACTACCCGATGCCTACAAATCAGTTAACGAAGCATTGAAGCACGCTGGTCTGAAAAATCGTCTAACTGTGAACATCCACCATATCGACTCACAGGATGTCGAAAGCAAAGGTATTCAGATCCTGGAAAAGCTGGACGCTATTTTAGTCCCCGGTGGATTCGGAGAACGGGGCATTGAAGGTAAAATTGCAGCGGCGCGATATGCCCGGGAAAACAATGTCCCTTATCTAGGTATCTGTTTAGGAATGCAGGTTGCGTTAATTGAATTTGCCCGCAATGTGGCTGGGCTGGAAAACGCCAATAGTACTGAATTTAACCCGGACACACCTTACCCCGTGGTCGGCTTAATCACGGAATGGCTGGATTCAGATGGCAGCACCGCGTTACGTGATGAACAGTCAGACCTTGGCGGTACCATGCGTTTAGGCAGTCAGCTATGTCATCTGATCCCGGGTACGAAGGTGCATGACATTTACGGTAACGCAGAAATTTACGAGCGTCACCGCCACCGTTATGAAGTGAATAATAATCTCAGAGATCAAATTGAACAGGCTGGTTTGAAGGTAAGTGGTTTGTCCACAGACAAAAAACTTGTAGAAGTTATCGAATTGCCAGACCATCCATGGTTTGTTGCCGGTCAGTTCCACCCTGAATTTACGTCGACGCCCCGTGACGGGCATCCGTTGTTTACCGGATTCGTTGCCGCGGCAGGCAAATATCAAAAAGCGAATCACTAATCTGAATCGGGGTAAGGGTCGTACTCCCGTCGACCAAGCCCCGTCAATTGTTGAGGAAAAAGTAGCATGGCGAAGATCACTCGCATCGTTGGACGCGAAATTATGGACTCACGTGGTAACCCGACTGTGGAAGCTGACGTGTATTTGGAATCAGGTGCAATGGGGCGCGCAGCAGCGCCATCAGGCGCATCCACAGGTTCAAGAGAAGCACTGGAATTGCGCGATAAAGACGCTTCACGCTATTTAGGTAAAGGTGTACTTAAAGCGGTGCAGGCAGTCAACGATGTCATTGCGCCCGCACTGATCGGGATGGACGCAAGCACACAGGCTGAACTTGATGGCAAAATGATCAAGCTTGATGGTACCGAAAATAAAGAAACCCTGGGCGCCAACGCGATCCTGGCCGTTTCATTAGCTGCAGCAAAAGCCGCTGCGGCAGATAAGGGCGTAGCGCTATATGAGCACATTGCCGATTTGAACGGCACGCCCGGCCAGTATTCTATGCCTGTGCCGATGATGAACATCATCAACGGTGGTGAGCACGCAGACAACAACGTCGATATTCAGGAATTTATGGTCCAGCCAGTGGGTGCCACCTCGTTCAGAGAAGCATTACGCATGGGCGCAGAAATTTTTCACAGCCTGAAAAAAGTATTAAGTGCCAAGGGCCTGAATACCGCGGTTGGCGATGAAGGTGGCTTTGCTCCTAACTTAAGCTCAAACGAAGAAGCCTTAAGCGTTATCGTTGAAGCGGTAGAAAAGGCCGGTTATAAGATGAATGAAGATATTACGCTTGCCCTGGATTGCGCATCGTCTGAATTCTACGCGGATAAACAATACAACCTCTCTGGCGAAGGCAAAAGCTTTGACAGTGAAGGATTCGCTGACTATCTGGCTGAGCTCACTACGCGCTATCCCATCGTGTCTATCGAAGATGGTATGGACGAAAGTGACTGGGAAGGCTGGAGCACCTTAACCCAGAAGATCGGTGACAAAGTACAACTGGTTGGTGATGACCTGTTCGTGACCAATACCAAAATCCTAAAACGCGGTATTGATGAGGGTATTGGTAACTCTATTTTGATCAAGTTTAATCAGATTGGTTCGTTAACAGAGACCCTGGAAGCCATCAAAATGGCTAAAGACGCGGGGTTTACTGCCGTTATCTCACACCGCAGTGGTGAAACTGAAGATGCGACTATCGCTGATCTAGCCGTTGGTACTGCAGCGGGTCAGATAAAAACGGGCTCTCTGTGCCGCTCTGATCGCGTCGCTAAGTACAATCAGTTGCTACGCATCGAAGAAGCCTTAGGCTCCAGTGCTGCATATAATGGCCGCAGTGAAATAAAAGGCCAGTAAGCAAAACTTGCCGATAGCCTCTGCTATCGGCATAATCTTTTTGTTTACGCCACTAAATGCAGTTTGCCTATGTCGTCAGCTAACGACCATCCAACATCGCAATCCGATTTTTTTTCGCATAGCCGCGAACAGCATTCCCTTCATCCCGACTTTAACGAAATCTGTAATGCTTTATATGAGCGCGAACTAGCTAATATGGCCCATCGTGGCCCCGCACAGATAGGTTTACTAAAGCGCCGACTGGCAGGCTTACCGCATCATGTCAGGCGAATAGCGTATTATCTTTCCAATAACCCGACGCCCCTGGGTATTGATAGCCACAACGGTAGCTGGCAGGCCAAACAGGCGGGCACCTGCCCGGGCAAAACGGTCAATAAAGAAAAAAATATTGCGTGGTTTTCTAAATATGCCAAACACGGCTTAGTAGTCAGTGTGTTGGTTAAATCGCTCAATGAAGAGCACATCGAGTTAGATTCTGTCGATAAAGTGCAAAAAGAAAATCATACCTTACACTTGAACAAACACGGCTGGTTCACATTAGAAGGTGACTCTCTTGAACATGAAAACAGTGAATACGAACTTAGCCAGATGCTCAAGCCAACCAAGACTGTCATGCAAGCAGCCTGCTGTGGTCACAGCTGGAACCACAGAGGTAAAATCTCCCCCCGCGCCCTATCACTGAGAGAAATGTTGCTCTCTATGGAGATAGACTGGGTAAATTTCAGGCTTCCCCAGAAATAACTGCGAACCGTCGAATATTTTAACAATTAATTTACACACTTGTTTTAACCCATTGATTTTAAGTGGTTTTAATTTTGGCATGATTTACGCTTAAATAACTTCGCTGAATAGACAGTAATGTTTAACTATAATTTAAAAGGAATAAAATCATGAGGTTAATAACAGCAGGATTGATGATCACAAGCGCCATGACGCTCAGCAATGCAGAAGCGGCGATGGTGACGCACACCTTTGATAACGGTAGTGACTTGTCTGCATGGGAAGTAGACAGATGTGCACCAGATAGCTTCGGTATCAGTGACAACGAACTGGTTATGTCGGTAAATGCTGAAAGCAGTTGCCTGTCTCAAGGAGGATTTTACCATACTCAGGGCATGAAACTGGATACGGGCAATGCCACTGTGCTGTCGATCGATATGTTCGTTGATTCGTCCTGGTCAGGGGCTGAACGATTCGGCGGCATGTGGGGCGTCTCTTACGACAGTACCGACACTATTGATGGTTATCCTATTATGGAGTTTCAGATCCCTGACGCTTCAACGGCGGCTAACGGGGGGTTCGACGTCTGGGACAATTCAGGCTGGGCTGACCTTACCGCCAGTTTCCTGATGGACGATTGGAATACTTTGATGTTCAAAATCAATGGTACACAGACGGAATATTATCTTAATGGAGCATTAATTAATTCAGTCGATAATGGAGACACCCAGTATTTTGGCGAAGTCATTTTAAACATGAAGAACGCGCAAAATAACTACTCAGTTCGTTATGACAACTTAAGCTTCGGTACTGCCGATGTTAACGCACCGGCAACCGCGGCACTATTCACGCTGGTACTGGGCGGGTTGGTTGCACGTCGACGTAACAAAGTCTAGCATCTGTCAGTGGTGGCGAACCTGCCACCACAATCTCTCCCCTACGTCAACACACCGCATTAAGTTATAATTTTACGGTATATACAAATGTGTAAAGAGTAATTGACTTGGTAACCTATGCTGGTTACATTGAAGTCGAATCTGGTCAACGCATAACAATATGAAAACAGTTATCCTTCTCACTCTACTCCTTAAGGCAGCAAGACTGCACGGGTAGATTGCGACCAGCAACCAAATTTCACTAAAACCCGTGCATTGCACGGGTTTTTTTTTATCTCATCACCAATAAAAGGGTGCAGACAATGACGGTGAATAATAATAAGGTCCTTTTCTTTGATACCACCCTCAGAGATGGTGAGCAGGCATTACCAGCCAGTTTAAGTGCAAAAGAGAAATTGCAGATCGCACTGGCACTGGAGCGGTTAGGTGTGGATATTATTGAGGCCGGCTTTCCGGTGTCTTCTCCAGGCGACTTCGCCTCGGTGAGAAAAATAGCCCAGTCCCTTAAAACGTCAATTCCCTGCGGCCTGGCCCGGGCACTCCCAGCCGACATTGATGCCTGTGGTGAAGCGCTTCAAGTGGCATCACAATTTCGCATTCATACCTTTATCGCCACTTCCGATATTCATGTAAACGCCAAGTTGCGTAAGTCACAGCAAGAAGTGGTCGAAATGGCAGTGGCGGCGGTAAAGCATGCGCGTCGCTACACCGACGATGTGGAGTTTTCCTGTGAGGATGCTGGACGCACGCACATTGATTATCTATGCAGAATGGTTGAAGCGGCCATTGCCGCAGGCGCCAGTACAGTCAACATTCCCGATACGGTTGGTTACACTACACCCACTGAATTTGGTGGCATTATTCAATCGTTGTTTCAGCGAGTGCCGAACATCCATAAGGCGGTGATTTCGGTGCACTGCCACAACGACCTGGGGCTGGCGGTGGCCAATTCATTAGCCGCCATCGAAAACGGAGCCAGACAAGTAGAATGCACCATCAATGGCATTGGAGAACGGGCGGGAAATTGCGCGTTAGAAGAAATTGCCATGATCCTGAAAACCCGTCAGACACGATTTAATCTTGAAACCAACATCCGCTCTACTGAAATTTCGCGTACCTCTAAACTCGTCAGCCAACTGTGTAACATGCCAGTACAAGCCAATAAAGCGATTGTCGGTGCCAACGCCTTCAGCCACTCATCCGGGATTCATCAGGATGGCGTGTTAAAAGCACAAAATACCTACGAAATTATGACCCCGGAAAGTGTCGGCATAAATAAAAATCTGTTAAATCTGACTTCGCGCTCTGGCCGCCATGTTATCAAACATCGTCTAACCGAATTAGGTTACCAGAGTGCTGATTACGATTTGGAAACCATCTATCAGGCATTTTTGCAATTGGCTGATAAAAAAGGTCAGGTGTATGACTATGACCTGGAAGCGCTACTGTTTTTTGATCAGCAAAAGCATGAGCAGGCTTATTATCAATTGCTTTACTTACAAGCCAGCTCGGGACGTGAAGTGGTTCCCAGTGCCACGGTCACTCTGAAAATCGGCGACGAGGAAAAATCAGCAGCCGCAATTGGAAATGGTCCGGTAGATGCCGCTTTTAACGCCATCATCACCATGCTGGGCAACATCGAAGTCGCCGTGGTCGATTTCAAACTCGACTCCAAAGGCCAGGGTGCAGACGCATTGGCCCAGGTCAGCGTCATTTTATCTTATAAATCCCGCCGTTTTCACGGCATAGGCCTGGCAACGGATATTGTCGAAGCGGGGGTGAAGGCATTGATTTATGTATTAAACAACACGTATGTCGCCGATCAAATCGATCAGCACAAAATTCAACAAGAACGCATTGCAGGAGCATAAATGAAGGAAGCAAAAATTGCCGTTTTGGCGGGCGACGGTATTGGCCCGGAAGTAATGCAGGAAGCACTTAAAGTGCTCGATAAAGTCTCTGCGATGTTCTCGGTTACCTTTGACTTACGCTCATTTTTAGTTGGTGGCGCTGCAATAGATGAAACAGGTCAGGCGTTGCCCGCAGCCACGCTGCGCGGTTGTGAGGACGCCGATGCAATTCTGTTTGGCTCAATCGGTGGCCCTAAATGGGATAAGCTACCACCGGAACAGCGACCCGAACGCGCAGCACTATTAACCTTGCGTCGCCACTTTGATTTGTTCAGTAACCTGCGCCCCGCCAAGATATATCAGGGCCTTGAAAACTTATCCCCCCTAAGAAGCGACATCGCCGCCAGCGGCATTGATTTAATGGTCGTGCGTGAACTGACCAGTGGTATTTACTTTGGTCAGCCTAAAGGTATCGAAGGTGAAGGCGAAGAGCAATTCGCCTTTGACACCATGCGCTATTCAAAACGTGAAATTCGCCGCATTGCAATTGCCGCCTTTGAAGCCGCTCGCAAACGACGCCACAAAGTAACTTCAATCGATAAAGCCAATGTGTTGACTACCAGTCGGTTGTGGCGCGAAGTCACTGAAGAAGTGGCAGCAGATTATTCTGATGTCAGCCTTGAGCACATGTATATTGACAATGCGACCATGCAAATCATGCGTAACCCGGCGCAGTTTGATGTGTTGCTTTGCTCCAATTTGTTTGGCGATATTTTATCAGATGAATGTGCCATGATGACCGGTTCGATGGGGTTACTGCCCTCCGCCAGCATGAATGAGCAGGGATTCGGCTTGTACGAGCCAGCTGGCGGTTCGGCGCCCGACATAGCCGGGAAAGGGATAGCCAACCCGATTGCGCAAATTCTTTCAGCGGCATTGATGCTGCGCTATAGCCTGGGGATGGAGGACGCCGCTAAGGCCATTGAAACCGCCGTAGTTAAAACCCTTGAGGCCGGAGTATTAACGCGGGAGCTACACACTTCTGAACCTGCTCAAGCGCCCGCTTCAACCTCTCAGGTTGGCGATACCATTGTGGAATATCTGGCAGAAGGACACGGGATCCATGGGTAAAACACTGTACGACAAAATATGGGATACGCATCATGTCTGCGATATTGATGAAGACGCTTTGTTATACATCGACCGGCATCTAATCCACGAAGTCACCTCACCACAAGCGTTTGCCGGGCTGGATGAAAAAAAACGCAAAGTGCGTTGTCCGCAGCGCACTATCGCTACCATGGATCACAGTATTTCAACCCGTTCACTGGCATTAGATGCCTGTGGACCAGCAAACAAATTACAATTAACTACATTGGCGAACAACTGTGACAAACACGGTATTACCTTGTATGCGGTGGGCCACCAAAATCAGGGTATTGTGCATGTTATGGCCCCTGAGCAAGGGTTTATTTTACCCGGTTTTACTGTGGTTTGCGGTGACTCACACACAGCAACGCATGGTGCCTTTGGCGCGCTTGCCTTCGGCATAGGAACGTCCGAAGTTGAACACGTACTTGCCACGCAGACACTGAAGCAGAATCGCGCTAAAAATATGCGTATCACGGTTGATGGCACATTGGGTGTTGGGGTCACTGCCAAAGATATTGTGTTAGCCATCATCGGAAAAATTGGACATGCTGGTGCCACCGGACATGTGATCGAGTATGCAGGTAGCGCTATTCGCTTACTTTCAATGGAAGAGCGGATGACGATTTGCAATATGTCTATTGAAGCGGGTGCCAAAGCCGGACTCATTGCTCCAGATGAAGTTACATTTAACTATCTGCAAAACAGGCCGAACGCACCTAAAGATAAACATTGGCATGAAGCGATGCATCAATGGCAACAGCTTTATTCTGATGCAGATGCAGTGTTTGACGCAGAGGTAAACTTGGAAGCAGGAGACATTGCCCCCCAGGTTACCTGGGGCACTAACCCCGGACAAGTGATTCCAATTAATGCCACCATTCCTGACCCTCATTTGTTCAGTTCTGATGTCGAACGCACCAGTGCTGCACAAGCGTGTAAATATATGGACGTTTCACCTGGCAGCAAATTGACCGATCTTAATGTCAGCCATGTGTTTATTGGCTCGTGCACCAATAGTCGAATCGAAGATCTACGCGCGGCTGCGATTATTGCAGCCAAAGGTCAGGTTGCCAGTAGCGTCACGGCCATCGTCGTGCCCGGTTCGGTTGCAGTTAAACGTCAAGCAGAAGCAGAAGGATTGGACCAAATCTTTATTAACGCGGGCTTCGAATGGCGATTACCCGGCTGCTCTATGTGTTTAGGCATGAATGACGATATCCTGCAACCCGGAGATCGCTGCGCTTCAACATCGAACCGCAATTTTGAGGGACGTCAGGGCAGAGGTGCACGTACCCATTTACTTAGTCCGGCAATGGCCGCGGCGGCGGCGTTAGCAGGTAAATTTGTTGATGTGAGAGAGGTGTAAGATGGCTACAGACAGAGGTTTTACTACCCATACCGGCAGCGCGTGCCCGTTAGATAAAGCGAATGTGGATACCGACCAGTTAATTCCCAAACAGTTTTTAACCGGCGTCACCCGCAGTGGCTATGGCAAGCATTTGTTTCACGACTGGCGTTATCTTGATGGCGATGTAAATCAACCGGACCCGGAATTCATTTTAAATCAACCCGCATACGCGCAAGCCAGTATATTATTGGCACGCGAAAATTTTGGCTGTGGCTCAAGCCGCGAGCATGCGCCGTGGGCTTTAGCCGACTACGGCTTTAAGGTAATTATCGCAGATAGTTTTGCCGATATCTTTTTTAACAACTGCATCAATAATCAGATTTTACCCATTACGTTAGCTGCAAACTCACTCAATACCTTATTTGACTCTGTAGCAGCCAATCCAAAACTTTCGCTTCACATAGACCTCGCCAGACAGACGGTTACGTGTGACGACGTGACGATGACCTTCTCACTGCCGACACAGGCCAAGTCGCGATTAATTAAAGGATTAGATGCAATAGGCCAGACGCTTGAACACGAATCAGCGATTTCAGCGTTCGAAAACCAATTGCCGGAATGGGTTTAGTGCAGTCGCAACTTGTGACTGGCAAAAGTTTCTAAGCGGCGAGAAATTAAAGGAAATTGATCTAATTTTTATGTTCAATGCTACTATTTAATTATCGCCGTAGTAGTGTAAACAGGATAATCAATGCAAGTTAAGATCGATGCTCTCAAGCCCGGAATGTATGTGACTCAGGTTTTAAAGCAATCAGGTACCATGGAAATACGTTCCCGAGGGCTGGTTAAGAGTCAGGCTATCATCGATCAATTGCGTTCAAAAGGGATAGAAGTTGTTGAGGTTGATGTACGTAAAAGTCAAATGACAGTCCCCCTCTCGGTCAAACCTGAAGAGGAAAAAGTCGAGAAACCAAAAAAGAAAAATCTCACCAGTAAAACCATCACCGATGCCAATCAACTGTATAACCAGGCGATCACTATCCAGAGTCAATTAATTAAATCGCTGCAATCCGATGCTCCACAAGATTTGTCGCAGATGTCTAAGCTTTCAGCCAACATCATCAAGACATTATTCGATAATCAAAATGCCTTGTTGTGTCTTACCATGATAAAAAATGCAGATGAGTATCTGCTTGAACATTCAATTAATTGCGGAATTTTAATGGCGATGTTTGCCAGCCATTTGGGTATGAGTGACGAAGAAGCAAATCACGCCTGCATGGGTGCCATGTTGATGGACATTGGCATGGCCGAAATCCCTGAAAAAATCCGCACAAGTACCACAGAGCTATCCGAAGCAGAACGCGATCTGATGTGCTCCCACGTCAGACTGGGTAAGCAAATAGTTGAACAGTTTGAAGGCATTCCACCGAGCGTTTTAACCACTATCGAGCAGCATCATGAACGTCACGATGGCAGCGGTTACCCGCAAGGAATTAAAGGCGAACAAATCTCTCAATACGCCCGCATGGCTGCAATCATCGATTCATACGACGCGATGGTATCGGAGCGCCCCTTCCAGAAAGCGGTGGCGCCGGCGGTCGCTTTAAAACGGTTGAATCAACAGGATAATCTGGATAAAGAACTGGTTAAAAAGTTTATCCATTGTGTTGGCGTACATCCTGTCGGTTCGCTGGTCAGGTTGAAAAGCGGCAAGTTAGGGATTGTGGCGCAGTTGGGCAAAAAAGACTTAATGAAGCCCGTTATTATGACTTTTTACAATGTGAATTCCGGTCATTACAGTGAAATTAAACGGGTAGATTTAAGTCAGGTACAGGACGAAATTGTCAGTGGCGTGACCCCAGCCGACTTTAATATCAACTTACCTAAATTTTTTCATGAAGTGTTTGTGAGTCAATTACCTGACCGATGAATAGCTAGCTTTTAAAAAACAACTTAGTTACAACTATCTCTTTTCTTCAGCGAAAAAAAGAGTAATATCCGCGCACTTTCTATCAAGGCTACTGAAATGGCGATTGGTTTTCACGAACTAAAAGAAAAGCAACTGCTGCGCATGTCACTCTATGTGGCGTTTTTGTTTGTGGTAGTATCGATTGGTTTTGCTATTGTAACCAGCTCCAGCGCCATCCTGTTTGACGGTGTTTACTCCATGATTGCGTTTTTTATGGCCTTGCTGACTTTAAAAGTGGCAAACCTGGTTCAGCGGCCCGATGATGACCGCTTCCATTTTGGCTACACTGCCATCGAGCCTACCTTAAATCTGTTTAAATCGCTGATCATTATTTCGATTTGTTTGTACGCTTTTTTCAGCTCATTACTCACCTTATTAGAAGGCGGAAATCCTTCAGAATACGATATCGCCATCGTGTACGGTGTGTTCGCCACCATAGGTTGCTTTGGCGTCTCGTTTTACATGCGCCACTATGGTAAAAACCTGCGTTCAGATTTAGTCATGGTCGACGCCCACACCTGGTTTGTCGATGGTGTGCTCAGTGCCTCTATACTAATCGGTTTTATTCTTGCTTACACACTTAACCTCCATGGCTACACCAGGTTGGCGCTTTATGTTGACCCGCTCTTATTGATGATTCTGGGCCTTGCCATGCTGCCCATTCCGTTTAAAATTTTACTGGCTAGTTTAAATGAGGTTATTAACAAAGCGCCACCGGAAGCGGTGACTGCAGTAATTGAGAAAAAACTGGCCAAATCGCTTACGAGCGTGCCATACAAACATGTCGAAGTGCGCATCAGTAAGCAGGGGCGAGATTTATATATGCTGGTGCACATCATTGTTGATAAATCTTTTTCTATAGCCACTATTGGCGAACTTGACGTTATCCGCAAGGCTTGTGAACACGATTTGCGCGAATGGGATCCTTCGATAATGATGGATATTCTGTTTATTCAGGATCCGAAATTGGCCGATTAAAAACGAGTTACTTTAAAATTGTCAGCCATTATGTACCATTCGTTCAACGCTGACATACTGAATCGCATCTCTTTGCAGTTTAAGATAACCCGTTGTTATTTGCTATTCACTATTCGCACCCGATTGGTGATCCAGCCCCCCTCTTTTCAGTTGCTTGTCGTTTACTCTCACCCGGCGATTATGTGAATTAGACGCGTACAGGTGCGCGCTGAATGCGGACACTAATGTGGACAGGCTGTGGCGTCTTAACCGAGTGCAGTTTAGAAGGGTAAATTGCTATATAAAAGGCGTGTTACTACACTTGTTTATACGCTCAAGAGCAACCCCTGAAGAAAATAATGAATCACATAAAACTACTAACCCTAATCAGCTGTTTTACATTCATGTTGGGATGCTCAGAAGCAACTGATGTAGCTGGCACAGATACCTCTGCAGACCAACCTGATACGGAGGTCATTGCACAAAGTAATAATGAAAAAACCCAGGGCATCGTACTGTTAAGTGGTTTACCTACCTTAAATACCAAAGATAGCATTGCCATACTGGAGTTAGATCCAGAATCGGCAAAGTTCGGTGAAATCCTGTATGAATACGAACTGCCCGAGTTTGATGCGCCATTACACCACTTGTACTACAGTCCAAATGGCCGGTTATACGCCACCGGGCTGGGTTCTCAATGCAGTCTGGCTGAAATTTCCCTTGTTCGCGATTCCACTGGCGCGCCCGCTGTATCTGACGTGGAATGTCTTGATACCCAAGGTCAGGTCGTGGGTGAAGATATCATGTGGCACAGTGTAAATGGCAAGGAATATATGTTTGTGACATTCATGGGAGGCACGGGTACCGAACAACCCGATGGGGGGTCAGTCGGCGTATTTGACCCGCAGGACAACAGTGTGATTAAAGTGATTGAAGCCCGCAAAAGCAAAGTGGGTGAAAATGAACCGTATATCATGTTTCCCCATGGTATTTCCGCTTACGGCGATCGTATGGTTGTTACCTCTACTATTCATCCCGATTTGGCAACAGGGGTGGGTAATGCGTTAACAATTATTGATCTTAACAAAATGGAGCCGATAGAAAATATAGTAACTGAAGACGCCCAACCCGTGGGATTCCCATCTTCCCCGGTTGAAGTATTGTTTGTAAGACCAAGTATTGTTAAAAACGCTCAACCAGCAATCCTGGTCAACACCATGTTTGGATTCGAGACCTGGAAAGTGCCATATAATGAATCAGACAAATCTTTCGGAGTTCCAGAAAAGCTTTACGATGGCGCAACCGCTGGCACAGGCGTGCCGCTGGAATTATATGGAACGGAAGACGAATTATTTATTAGCCACGCTCTGCCTGGAATTGTGAAACGCTACAGCCTCAATAGCTTGCCTGAACTTGTGTCAAGCGGCGAGGATATTCAGGCGGAACCCGGTGCCCACCACATGATTTTCTATTCCACGGCATCGGGCAGAAAGTTAATCGCTATACAAAACAACTTGTTGAATTTGGGTAATGCAGCAGACAACGACCCAACAGATGTGGATTTTATTGCCAAGGTCAACCATCACTCTCTAACCGTGCATGATTTGCAAACCGGTGAACGTCTCGGTGAGATAAACTTTAAGGATAAGTTTAACAAAGGAATCGATAATATCGAGGCATTATTTGGCTCTGGTTTTGTGCATCACCACTGATTTCCGTGCGTAAAAGGATCCTTTGGGGAGGGGTGGTTTTACTTATAGCGGGCGTCCTCGGTATCTTTATTTTAACGACCCCTCGTTATGACGCGCCCAGCCCCGTGGAAACCTTTAATGTCCCTTTTGTGTTTGGCCGCTTTACGATCCCAACTGACAATCCGCTTACAAAAGAATCCATCGAGCTTGGCAGAAGACTGTTTTACGATCCCCGTCTCTCAGGAACTAATCAGATTTCGTGCGCTACGTGTCATCAACAAGCACTGGCATTTACGGATGGGCTGGCAGGCTCCGTGGGAGTTTCGGGCAAACCGCTGGCATTTAACAGTATGAGCCTTGCCAACCTGATGTGGGGCCCCCAGCGTTTTTTCTGGGATGGTCGCGCAACCAGTCTGGAAGAACAGGCACTTTTACCCATTCAACATCCTGATGAGATGGCTCAGGATTTAGGTTTATTAGTAAAGGAGCTGTCGCGGGATGAAACCTACATCGCGCTATTTGGTATTGCCTTTGGTGGGATCAGCAATGAGGCTATCGCGAAGGCGCTCGCCAGCTTTCAACGTATCTTGATATCTGCCAATTCACGATATGACCAATATTTACGGGGGGAAATATCTCTTACTGAAGAAGAAGAATTGGGAAGAAAGCTGTTCATGGCCCACCCTGACACAAAAGCAAGTTTAAGGGGGGGAAATTGCATCGACTGCCATAGCCAGTTTCTAACCAGCGGTTTTACAGCACAACTCGATGGTTTCAGTAACAATGGTCTGGACAACGACGCGGCACTCCTTGCTGGCCTTTCAGAGGTGACGGGTAAAGCTGAGCATCGAGGCTTTTTCAAAACACCGACGCTGAGAAATATTGCCGTCACTGCTCCTTATATGCACGATGGGCGATTTAACACCCTCGAAGAGGTACTAAATCATTATAATGGTGGCATCCAGTTCAGTGAAACCCTAAGCCCACTGATTGTTGAGGCGGATAATATTGACAATCATCAAGGTAGTACCATCAGCCTGAACCTCACTGAAAAAGAAGAAAGAGCCATTATTAGCTTTTTGCACACGTTAACCGATGAGCAATTCCTCAGCGACATACGTTTTTCCGACCCTTTTAAAGAGGCACCAGCCAAATGAATATCCCACAAAAAATCTTCCTTATTTTGGCTATAGTTACCGTGCTCTCGGCCTGTATGGAACAACCTCCGAAGCCGCAAAAAATCACCCTTAGATTTCTTCCTTTTGTGGGTCCACAGCCTTTAGTATTCAATGAATATCGTTATTCGAATCCCGGAGGAAACGGTCATTTTAAAATTCGCGACTTTCAGTTTTACTTAAGTAACATCAGGTTGTCAGCCGAGCAACACGTTTATCAGGTACCGGACAGCTATCACCTGGTCAGGTTTGATAACGAAAATGGATTTTACGAAATCAACTTAACTGTTAATGAGCCGTATGCTTTTTCACAGATCACATTTGGAGTGGGCGTAGATGAAAAAGCCAATGCTACGATTCTCAATGTCGGCGATCTGGATCCAAACAGTCGGATGGCGTGGAATTGGGAAGCAGGGTATAAATTTATTTTGTTTGAGGGCTATTTGAGTCATTCGGAGGATACCATTTCACTGGTGTATCACATAGGCTTCGATGAAAACTATACGGAACTTTCCCTCCCCCTGCAATTAGCAGACACACCCTATGAGAGTACCTTCAGGGTCGATATACTATCCCTCTTTAACGGCCAGAATCCTTTAGATCTCGCTGAAATACCTTCAGTGAAATTTGATGAAGAGGATGCCGCGCGCATTGCTTCAGGGTTTGAAGATCTTATCCAAATCTGCGATGCCTCCTGTACCTGAATGAAAACGGCGTTAGACCGAGCTGAAGTTACTTAGCCTACCCGTTACATGCTGTCTCAATTCTCCTCAACTGATAGTCCGTTGCAGATTTTGTTTAAATTCTCCAAAAAATGGTTAGTATCTATTAAGCATCTACTTAGGTTTTAAATTAACGATGACACTACTTATTGGTTTAATGATGTCCACCGCATTACTCGCTTCGGAGACTGGCTTGCAACTTATTGTGCAGCCGCCTGCATCCTATTCTTCAAAGGACACCATTCATATTGTGGGAAATTTTAACGACTGGCAATTAGACGGTGACGAAGCTGAGCAGTTGCAGTGGGTGGAGGGTCGATTACAAGCGGATCTGAATGTCGAGCAAGGGGAGCTTTTTTTTACCTTTGTAAAAAATAAAAGTTGGCGCAATATGCCCGCTTCACTGGATGGCAGAAGTCTGTGTACCTTCCATCGCAGCATTGCCGACAGCACATCGCAAATACAGGTTTCCCTGCCAGCCTGGAATACTGACAGCCCGATAAAAGAACGTTCGTCCACAGTGACAGGGACAGTTAAATATTTACGCCAGATTTACAATCCGCAATTTGAGCGCTTCGATGACATAGCCGTATATTTACCTCAGTCTTACTCCCCCCAGTCTGATAAACGCTATCCCGTGTTGTATATGTTAGATGGGCAAAACCTGTTTGATACCGCGACATCGTATAGTGACGAATGGCAAATAGACGAAAGACTCGCCAAACTTGAGTCCGAACAAGACTTAGAAATGATTGTTGTTGCAGTGCCCAACAGTGAACAGCGTTGGACCGAATATAACCCGTGGCCATTCTTAAACAGTGAGGGAAAACAGGTTGAAGGGAAAGGAGCCGCGACCATTGCTTTCATCCAACATACTCTTAAACCCGTTATTGATAGTAAGTTTAATACGCTGCAATCACAAACTGGTCTTGCAGGCAGTTCACTAGGGGGACTGATGGCACTCTATGCTGGCATTGAACACGGTAAGGTTTTCTCGTTCGTAGCGGCATTTTCTCCTGCGCTGGATATCCATAATAAGGACGGCGAAAACGTCCTATTTGCTGCGCTAAAGAACAAGCAGCTTTCTGCAAGCAAAATTTACTTTGATATGGGTTGGGTTGAATACGGCGACTACGCAAGAGTAAATCAATTAGCGCAATTACTTGAAACAGCGTATGGCAAGCAGCAACACAAGCTTAAACTGGTTAAAGATGACCTTGGCCGACATTGTGAACTCGATTGGTCGAAACGCTTTCCCGATGCCATCGAATGGTTGATCGCATCGGATTCAAATTAGCACGTTCAAAATTTCCTGCCAGAAGGCAACTGGACTGCAGCGCTACAGAGGAAACATTCATTTTTCTAAAAATGCGCTGTTCTCTACTACCAATCCGTTAATGCAGCCATGCTGAACAGCTCATCTTCGAAGTTTAAAATAACTCGCTGCCCTTCAATATTGACAATCTGCACCCGGTCTGTGATCCAATCGCCTTCTCCTAACTGCTTGCCATTAACTCTGACCCAGCGATCCTGTGGATTAGACGCGTACATGTGCGCGCTGAAATTCATACTGGGCAATCGTGTTAATAACCTCACCGGAAGCTGATCAACGCGGGGAACATCAGAATGCACGTTAACTTTGGACTTGGGCGGTGGCGCCTGGGTTTGTTTTTCTGTGTCTAACGCTTTTACCGCCTCGTTAAACCTGGCCATCAATTCGGGCGACACATCCACATTTTTCTCAGCCGGTTCATTGAGCACTTTTCCTTCATAGGCGGGCTCTGATTTTGTTATTGGTGCCGCAGGCCGCTCTTCACTTTGCCCCATGTCAGACTGTTGGGTTTGCGGAAGCGCGCTCTCTGTCCCTTTTTGCCTTGCTGCCGTTGTCGTCGCAGAAGGCGATGCGGGTTTGTCTTTCTGGGTGTCTGTGCTTAGCGGGTCGGTTTGTTCAGCGTCTTTTGCGGGTTGTTCAACCACGTTATCAGCACTAGCTGTTTTGGCCGGTTGTGCTTCTGAAAACGATGCCGTTAACGCGGGCCACCAACGTTCAGCACTGCCGACACTGAATCCCATCGCCAGGCCACCCACTACAATAAATAAGTACAGTGCCGCATTTTTAGTGTATTGCTGCCAGACAGACGGCATTGATTGAACCGTGGGTAAAAACAAGCTGCGGTTGAATTGATCCGACACCGCATTATCCATCGACGATACCGCTTTAGCCGCTGTGTCGTGCTGCCCGCGCAACAGTGCCTGGGTTTGTGTTTGATAACTGACTTTTGGCGCGAGCTGCACCGTTAAATCCGGATCAATTTCCACTTCCAGTACGCCCATCTCTGCCAAACCCTGCACCATCGAATCACTGGATACCAGTCCTGACTTTTGAATGGAGACCGGGCCATTCTGCTGGGTGATCCGTGAGATCACCATGCCTGGCTTGACGTTTTCAATCAAGACACGTTCAGACATACCAGGCTCCCAGCAGATAACCCACTATCAGTGCAGATAAAAACGATAACCCCAGCCACAGCGTATGCTGATGACGCAATCTTTGCCCCACCACATCGTCGCCGAGTATTTGCTTGGCAGCAGCTAGAAAAATCGGCTTTTTGACCACGGGATTCTGCTTGGTGTAGGACAACATCAAAGCTCGGTCACACAGTAAATTTATTACCCTTGGGATCCCCGCAGTAATGCGGTGGATAGCTTTAAGTGTAGACTTGCTGAACAGGCTGATATCACCTTTGGCCACGCCCAATCGGTGTTCTACGTAAGCACTTACTTCGTTGGCATTTAGAGGTAACAGATGATAGCGTGCAGTAATTCGTTGAGAGAGCTGGCGCAGCTCCGGACGTTTAAGCAGTTGCTGAAGTTCAGGCTGACCAATCAGCACCACTTTAAGCAATTTGTCTCGATTGGTCTCCAGATTGGTCAACAGACGCAGCTGTTCTAATACTTCGGGTAACAAGTGTTGGGCCTCGTCAATCATCAGCACGGTGTTGATACCTGCGTGATGATTATTGGCTAACTTGGCCAATATGCAATCAGTAAAATATTTCAGACTCGCTTTATCCAGTTCACACTCAATGCCCAATTCATCGCAAACCGTGGCGAGCAATTCAATGGCAGACAGGGTGGGATTAAGGATCATCGCTACCTGCGTGTTATCAGGTAATTGCTGCAAAAGTTTGCGCGATACCGTGGTTTTACCGGTGCCGACTTCGCCGGTTAACATCACAAAGCCTCCGCTTTCTCGCAGCCCAAATGTCAGATGAGCCAATGCCTCTTTATGACGCGGGCTCATGAAAAGATAATCCGGATTGGGTGCGATGGAAAACGGGTTGTCGTTTAATCCAAAATAATTAAGGTACATGCCTGTTACAGTGTCTGAAATATATCGCGAACTAAACTAACCACAGCCAATACAGATGTCAAAAGATTACTCGACTATTCTTAGTATTTTCACTCAGGCATACTATCAGCTGTTGTCCATGGCGATATCGAATACGCCAGATCTGGCCGTGTGCAACCATGACAATGACTAATAATCGGTAACGAAGGAAAGGCATGCAAATTTATCTGGTAGGTGGTGCAGTGCGTGATGAACTGCTAAACCGGAAAGTAACTGAAAGAGATTTTGTCGTTGTGGGCGCAACGCCAGAACAGATGCTGGATAAAGGCTTCACTCAGGTTGGCAAAGATTTTCCGGTTTTTTTACATCCTAAAACCAAAGAGGAGTACGCACTGGCCCGCACTGAGCGAAAATCTGGCAAGGGTTATACCGGCTTTGTCTGTAATGCCAGTGCTGACGTTACTCTTGAAGAGGATTTGTTGCGTCGCGATCTTACCATTAATGCTATGGCAAGAGATGCCGATGGAAACCTGATCGACCCCTTTAACGGCCTGACCGACTTAGACAGTCGCATAATCAGACACGTATCCACGGCATTTATTGAAGATCCCCTGCGGGTATTCCGTGTTGCTCGTTTTGCTGCACGTTATGCCCATCTGGGATTCACCATTGCCGAAGAGACTCTACAACTTATGCAAACCGTAGCGGTCCATAATGAGCTGGATCACCTGTCAGCCGAGCGGGTATGGCACGAGACCCAGCGTAGTTTGCAGGAGCAGGATCCACAGGTTTATTTTACCACTTTATCGCAGACCAATGGCCTGTATCCCTGGTTGCAGGAATTGACCGCATTAAACAACACTGCGTACGCTGGGTTAGCCTTATCGGCCAAACGTGGGTACAGTGCGCACGAGCGTTTTGCCGTATTGACCAGCCAGTTGTCTGCCGCTAAAGCAGCATCCTTGTGCAAACGTTTAAAAGCGCCAAATGTGTTTTCGGAATTAGCTTTACTTGCAGCTGAATACGCGTTTGCGTTAGCGGGTTCGCTAACTGCTGAGCAACTACTCAACCTCTTCAACCATGCCGACAGTTGGCGCAAACCTTCGCGTTTTGAAGCATTGCTTAATGTCGCGTCCTGCGTTGAACCGCAGCAACACAATCATCGCGAGACCACGATTTTACAGGCGCTGAACGCGGCGGCAAATATAGACACACAACCGATAGTCAAAGCGGGTTACAAAGGCGGTGCAATTAAAACGGAACTGAATAAGCAACGATTGCAGGTAATTTCACAAATTCTTGCAGACAAAGGCGGCACAGGCGGATAACAATGCTACAATAGCCAATTTATCAGGCTGTCTGCATTTATATGACTTTTGAAGATTTGGATCTGGATTCAGAATTATGCCACGCGTTGGCTGATATGAACTTCACTGGCCCCACCAGCATTCAGGAAAGTGTGATTCCTGCAGCAATGGAAGGCAAGGATATTTTGGCATCGGCCCCCACAGGCACAGGCAAAACGGCCGCATTTTTGTTACCCGCCTGCCAGTACCTGTTGGATTTCCCCCGCAGTGAGCCGGGTGCAACGCGCATATTGATACTGACTCCCACCCGGGAATTAGCCTTACAGGTGTATGAACAGGCGAAAGCTATAACCAAGTATACCGATCTGGTATGCGGTGTTATAACGGGTGGCATCAATTACGGTACCGACAATGAGACTTTAAGCAAGAATCTGGATATTCTGGTAGCCACTCCAGGCCGCCTGTTTGAGCATATTAATAACGAACATGCTGATTGCCGGAATATCGAATGTTTAATTCTGGATGAAGCCGATCGTATGTTGGACATGGGGTTTGGCGGTATCGTCGGACAAATTGCCGGCGAAGCCCGGTGGCGCAAACAAAACATGCTATTTTCCGCCACTCTGGAAGGTGTCGGAGTAAAACGCTTTGCATCTGATATCTTAAATGATCCAGTAGAAGTTACCGCGAATCCGTCCCGCAAGGAAAAAGCCAAGACTCATCAGTGGTACCATCTTGCCGACGATTTAGCACACAAAGATGCGCTACTGGTGCATATTCTGTCTAACCAGATAGACAACGCCATCGTATTTATCAAAACCCGCGACCGCCTGGATATGCTTAAAAGCAAACTGATGTCCAACGGGTTGCATGTCAGCTGGCTACAGGGCGAAATGCCACAGGATAAGCGTAATGCCGCGCTGGCGTCGTTTAAAGAGGGTAAAGTTAAAATACTGCTGGCCACGGATGTCGCTGCAAGAGGGCTTGATGTTCCCAATGTCAGCCACGTGATTAACTACGACATGCCGCGCACCGCCGATGTTTATGTACATCGCGTGGGCCGTACTGGCCGTGCTGGTGCCAAAGGCACAGCGATTTCATTAATTGAGGCGCATGACTTTGAAATGATAGGTAAAGTGGGCCGCTATATGAACGAACCGCTTAAGGCGCGGGTTGTCGACGAACTCAGACCCAAACATAAGCCACCTTCGACCATTCGTAAAAAGAAAAAAGCAAAAACGAAAACAAAGGGGAAAAAGTGACCACCTTTCCTAAAAAGATAGTGCTCGCCTCTGGCAATAAGGGCAAAATCCGTGAATTTGAAACTTTATTCGGTGAGCTGGGTGTAGAAATTATCCCCCAGGGCACATTGGGTGTGAGTGACGTGCCAGAAACAGGCACCACTTTTGTTGAAAACGCTATCATTAAAGCGCGCCACGCGGCCAAAGTAACCGGCTTACCCGCCATTGCTGATGATTCTGGCATTGTGGTACAGGCGCTGGATGGTGCTCCGGGAATTTACTCGGCTCGGTTTGCCGGCATCGATGCCAGCGATCAGGATAATATTGATTTACTGCTTGATCGCCTTGACGGTCAGACCAACCGCAACGCCTATTTTTTTTGTATGCTGGTAATGATGCGTCATGCCGATGATCCGGTACCTGTCATCAGCCAGGGCGCATGGCATGGTTCAATTACCCAATCGCAGCAGGGCTCGGCAGGGTTTGGCTATGATCCGGTGTTTTATGTCAACGAGCACCAATGTACTGCTGCGCAACTGGATAAAGCGCAAAAAAATAAGATCAGCCACCGTGGACAAGCGCTCACTGCGCTGATGCAGCAAATGAGGCAAGTGTTTGCGTAATCCTCCACTGAGTCTCTATGTGCACATTCCGTGGTGCGTTCAAAAATGCCCTTACTGCGACTTCAATTCGCACGGGGTGAAATCCACCATTCCCGAAAAAGAATACATACAGCACCTGTTGGATGATTTGGCGGTGGATGCCAGATTAGTCGGCGAGCGTCCGGTTGAAACCATTTTTATCGGTGGTGGTACCCCCAGTCTGTTTTCAGAACAGGGTATTGCCGATTTACTCAAGGGCATACGCCAGCGAGTTAACTTAACCCACAATGCAGAAATAACCATGGAAGCCAATCCGGGTACCATGGAGTCAGCGCGCTTTGACGGCTATGTGGAAGCCGGCGTCAATCGTTTGTCAGTGGGTGTACAAAGCTTTCAGACCCAACATTTAAAAATTCTTGGTCGCATTCATGATAGCGAACAAGCCAAACGTGCCATCAGCATTGCGCAGGGTGCTAGCCTTGCCAGCTTCAATCTGGATTTAATGCATGGATTACCCGAGCAATCCATCGACAATGCACTAACTGATTTAGCCACTGGCATCGAACTGGCACCACCCCATTTATCCTGGTATCAGTTGACCATTGAGCCCAATACGCCCTTCTACTCCAAGCCACCCACATTGCCTGATGATGATATCCTGTGGGACATTCAGGCAAAGGGCCATGCTTTGTTGAAACAACATGGTTATCACCAGTACGAAATATCGGCGTACAGTCAACCAGGTAAACAATGTCAACACAACCTTAATTACTGGCGTTTCGGAGATTACCTGGGAATAGGTTGCGGCGCACATGGCAAGATAACGCAGGCAGAACAAGGAATTATTGAGCGTACGGTTAAAGTAAAACACCCCCGCGGCTATATGGACTTAGCGCGGCCGTATCTTGATCGCGTTAACAGAGTAACGCAGGATGACCTGGCATTTGAATTTTTTATGAACCGTTTTCGATTAACCGAACCCTGCCCGGTTGAGGACTTTGCAGCTTTGACCGGAACCCGCCTTTCTGATCAGCAAGCAGCAGAATTGGATAAGGCCTGCGAACAGGAGTTGTTAACAATGTCTGATAGCCAGTGGCAAGTTACCCCAAAAGGTCATCGATATCTAAACAGTTTGCTGAGCGCGTTGGTGTGATACCAACCCGTTTTGGCGCTTGTTCAGCTAAGCGATAGCGACGAGTTCCCGTCAACGTGGACAGGGAGAAACCTGCAGGCATAAAAAATCCCGGCTAACCAGACCGGGATTTCACTTCACGAAACGAATTTAAACGTACCCGATAAATGGCAACAATTTAACCAGAATAATCGCCATTAAAACGTCAAAATACGGTATCAAAATATTAAACAAGTACTGTGCCAAATATTAACTTGTTGATCTATAACCAATTCATAAAAGCGGAATTGAGCAACTGTAAATTTTTTTGACGCTTACCCCTTCCACTTATCGGCCGTGATGACGTCTATCGCCTTTAATTGCGGAATATTGCGTCTGAGTTGGTCTTCCGCTTTATTTAAGTCAGTTAGCGTATCGCAGAACCACTTCGCTTTGTTTTTCAGAGTAGAAGCACGTGGGCCGACATCTTTATCTATCTGCTTACCCATTTCTTCCAGTTGACGCGAAATTTGCTCTACCTTCTCACTGGATAGTTCTGGATCCGTGGTATTAATACCGCCAATGGCTGACAAAATACCACCAATAGACGTTGAAATGGCTTCTTCTAACTGCGCTTCAATTTCACTGTCAACAAACTCATCAACACTTTCTAATGAACCGGGACCTATCGCGTAATAAGGCCCCGTATGGCGGAACTTGTCCTTCACCTTCTGCTGAACACGCTCCATTGCCATCCTGATTTTTTCGTAACTCTCATGATCGCTACCCACCAGGCCCAGATAAACGTGGTCGATGGTTTCAATGGCAAGCTCAACGCCTTCAGTCGCCAAAATGATCATCTTTGGAATAATGTAATGCAGGCCGGACGCATACTCATGCAACAGATCAGTATCATCGTCAGTTAACTTGATCCAGCGACCTTCGACGAAAAGCTGAGACTGATTATTAATTTGCATAACGGTGCGTGATTCGTCTAGTACCCGTAGTTGATCCTGGGTTACCAGGATCCCATAGGCAAAGTCGATGTCACAGGTAAATTCTGCCCTCACCGGTTTCTGCAAATCAAATAAGCAGACCAGTGTCAGCAGAGCAAAAATAAAGAGTGATTTTACGTTCATGAAATAATAATGCGTTTCGCGTAAGGAAATGAAAAGTACAATGAGGTTAATTCGCTAATATACAAGCCGAAAACAGCGATTAGCAAGTATTGAGGTTCATCAGAACCTCAACGGGCAGACTTTCTTTCAGCCGCCTCGCTCTCACTCACTTGCAGCGCTTCAAGCTGCTTTTTACCACTGGCAATATCTGTCATGTCGTAAATCATCATGCTGATAAAGTCCACTTTGCCGGTAGTTGAGGTTAGCGGTGACAATGCAATGTTTTGATACATAAAAGGTTCGCTGCCGGTGATTGGCCGATAGTTGGGAAACTTAAACAGATACGGGCGCTGTTCCCAGGTCATAAATGCACGGGTCTTCAACTCGAACACAGGTTTGGCTTTTTGCGCAAACCAGCTTTCCTCAATATGATTGAATAAATCAAACAGGCATTTTTGTTGAACCTCGCTGGGCAGCAGGCCACTATGGCTTTCCATAAACCCGTTCCACACCTGCACCTTAAATTGCCTGTCCAACACCACAATGCCCACATCAACGGACTGCAGCATGTCTGCCATCCAGTGAAACTCTCTTAAATCATCCAGCGCATCATTGGCCACTACTCATCCTCCAACAGATGTGAAAGTTTCTTATTCATGGTACTCATGGAATCTTCGGTGAATAATAGAATCAAATCGCATTGTACATTATACCCCTCCAGGCCATAGCTTAATTCAATGGCTAAAGTACGCCGCCAGTTTACCCGGTTCATATTGATGATATCGGTGATGACCCGATGCTGCCCCAGTACCACAGGATGCCCCTGGCTGAAATTAACATCCATTTGTTCAGCCAACCCTGTCAAACAGGTGCCGATTAACAAACTGGCCGCATCCATTAGTAACTCAAGCTGAATTTGATCATCGACTTCTTGTTTGATATCGAGAATTTTCGCCACATCCTCGAAACTGGAATCGCTTAATATACACAATGCTTCCCCGCGGATCCCGGGGCCCAAAAAACCCTGACAAACCGCTGTGACCTGCTCGTGCTGCTCAATATCAGAAAGCATCATGTGCAGTTCAGACACCTCGATGAGGTTTACGTTAGGAATGGGCAAGCGCACAAACACGTTCATAATGCGGGCCAAATGGTCACCCGCCTGCCCCATGGCAATGTTGGTAATTTCCTGATAGCAATCACGCACGTCAGGGTCCAGTAAACTCTCTTCCTCGGCGGGCTCATCACTTGTGAGAATGTTATGTTTGATTAATACCTCACGTAGTTTTTCAGCTTTCACCGGTTTTTGAATAAAATCGATTGCACCTAAACGGGTGACACGTTGATGCGCCTCTGGCTGGATGTCACCTGAAATCACCACTACTTGCGTAGATAACTTGAGCTGTTGAATGGCTTCTAAGGTTTGGTAGCCATCTTTTACCGGCATGTTCAAGTCAAGTAACAGCAATTGCCCTTTTCCCTGTTGCAGGGCTTCAATGGCTTCGCCACCATGCTTTGCAAAATGCATAGCGACATCCCAATCCTGAGGCAGGCATTTAGCCACCTGTTTACGGGCAACTAATGAATCATCACAAACTAAAACTGAATACATTGAGATTTACTACCATCCTTTAACGGTAAAGGTGACTTTCGGGTATTGCCTTTCCTGAATGTCTATAAGCGTGGGGTAAGCTATTTTTTCTAAACGACTGTACCACTGTTGGATAACTAACAGAAAAATTCACTGTAATAACAAATAGCATTTATCGGCTAAAAGTCCATTATTCTAAAGTTGAAATTAGGACAGGAAGTACAAATGCAGTCAAAACGCCATTAAGTGACAACGATATCGCGGCCAGCGCACCGGTTAGTTCAGACAGTTGTAACGCTTTGGCAGTGCCAATTGCATGCGCCACGGTGCCTAGCGCCACGCCCTGCGCTGCCGGATTGTTACCCCCCAGCAACTTGAATACCCACGGACACACCATAGCGCCCACCACCCCGGTACTGATAACAAACACGGCAGCGATCGCGGGTACGCCTCCGGTTAATGCAGCGGTTTCCATTGCCAAAGGTGTGGTAATGGATTTTACTAACATGGTCATTGAAAGCATCAGTGGCGCGTTAAACAGATAGAGCGTGAACCAGGCTAATGCGGGTGCAATCACACCACCGGCGACAATCGCCACCCAGAGTCGCCAGCCCAGCCCGGCAATGCGTTGATATTGATGGTGCAATGGTACCGCCAGAGCGACTGTGACCGGCCCCAACAGCCAATGGATCAAACTGGTTGCGCGTTGAAACTCGCTCACAGGTACGTCCAATACAAACAGCAAACCGCCCAGGACAAGTGCGCTAATTACCAAAGGTAATGTCAGTGGATGATTCCCGGTTAAGGTATGAATGCGCTTTGAAAACACGTAAATGGTAACGGTAATACCTATCCAGAACAATCCACTTAACGATAGTATGCTTGCCGCCACCTGCTGAAACTGAATAACAATTTCGCTCATGGTATCTCGTCGGACTGGCGTGACAACAGTTTCTTTGCTAGCCAATAGCTTACGCCTAAGCTGACCACCGTTGAGCCAACAATGGCTAACAATATGGCGAGCAGGTTTGCCTGCAGAATTGACCAGTAAATGGCGATACCCAGCACGGCTGGAATAAAGAAAAACGACATATTAGCCAAGATCGGTTGTGCTGCACGACTTATGGCGCGGGCGAGTGCTTTAGACAACGCCATCAGCGCAGAGAGTAACCCCAGCCCCAGCAACGCACCGGGCAACGGCAGTGAAAACTGCACCACTAACATCTCTCCACCCAGATAGCAGAGTAGGATGCTTAGCCCTCCCACCAGATAATGTTTAATAACGCCCCGCTAACCAGCTAGTCATCTATCCGTTCATGGTAGCGTAAATCCGTCTCCAATGATGTAAAAATTCAGCTTACAACTGATTGTTAGTGAAGTTGGTTACGATATTGTTCAAACCAGCGGGTAGAAAACTTCTCTACAGAATGATCTTTAAATTTCACAAAATGGTTTCGTTTGTCAGTACAAATCACATTCTCAACATGTTGAAGGTTTACTGCTACTGAGCGGCTGATCCTTAAAAAGTGATGGTTATCCAGCGTTTTAAGTAAGGTGCCTAGGCTGCTTCTGATATAAAGTTCATCCTGTCGGGTGATGACCTTCATGTAATCGCCTTCAGCATGAATCTTGATAATATCCTGCCAGGCTAACACGACGGTGTTGGTCAGCGTTTTTAACACCAGCATATTACCCTTTTGTGCATCAAAAAAGCGGGCAATACGTGCAGAAACAGCGGCGGCCGGGATCCCCAGTTGTTGGCTGAGCCCTTGCTGAATGGCGCGCCATTTTGACGCAATTTCATCACTGCATAACTGCTGTTTTAACCGCATCCCCACTTTGGCAACCTGCTCTTCGACTAAGGGCGTCGACAAAAAGCAAAATGCATTTTGCGCAAATGCCTGTAATGCATCATGGTTATCAGCGCCCAGCAGAACCAGACGTTCTACAGGATGAAACAGTAGCGAGGTGTGTTGCCAGGTGGCCAGATCGCAAAACAAGGTTACATGTGCAGGCTTTTGCTGAGGCAAGTCAGAAGACGTGACCATTTCAACCGCATCAAATATGGCCATATCAATTAATCGCTGCTTCAATTCAGCTGCCGTGTTTTTTGATTGCAATGCAATCATGCCGACGCGCAAAGCTTTATCGTTCATATCACTTCAAACAGACTGCCTCTGAGGGCGTAATCAGAGGCAATGCAGCCATGATCATCGGCTTGCAGTCAGGGTTCTGGTTTTGCCGCCCGTTTTACGCTCAATCATCACGTACATAGGCTGTGAATTATAGTTGCCGGCAAACGTCAGCATATCCTGACCATTACAACGTAGCCCTTTGTTCAGCTGGCGAAATTTAATTCTGCTGTTTTTTACCGCACGGTTAAACTTGAGTTTATTTCCAGAAGCAATGGCGTAGCACACCTTTTTCAGTTCAGCTTCGTAAGGAACGCTTTTTGCGCTAACCGAAGCGCTAGTCATTGTTAAGCCCGCTGTTGCAAGCAAAGTTGTAAAAAATGCTATGTGTTTTTTCATGACGCTTTCCTCTTGTGTATCCTTTCCCACCAACGAAAAAGGTAATTCAAAAATAGGCAAAAGCGGCTTGGAATGCGTGCGAAATTCGGTAAATCGCGTTTGGTTGCGGTGTTGCGATTAACGGGGTACTGAGGCAGACTAACTGTCGGCCAGGCAGGTAATTCAACGTAGCGTCAACACACTTTGTTACCAGGGCTGCAGGCATAGTAAAAATAACAACAGCGCATGCACTATGGTTACTCAACAGTCATATAAACAGATTAAAGATCAGATCCAGCCAGGCGACATCATTGCGTTTGGCGGTAATGCCATACTTTCCAATTGGGTAAAGCTAACCACGCAATCGCAGGTCACCCACGTGGCCATGGTACTGAATCAAGCCAATGACGGTGATGATACTGGCTGTACGTGCAGCTACGTTATTGAGGCAATGCTTTCATTAGAAACCGTTGGTGTGGCGATCAATAAACTGTGTAAACGAATTAGCGAGTATAACGGAGATATCTGGTGGTTACCGTTAAGCAAAGAAGCGCGCCACAGTTTTACCGCCAATCAACAACGGTTTATAGACTACATGCAATTGCAGCAGAATAAGCCGTATGATTTATTTCAGTTGTTTGGGGCGACGGTTGATTGCTTTGATCGCCACCCCTGGTTAAGTCGATTGACTTATAACGAAGAGGATACCCGTCGCTGGTTTTGTTCAGAGTTAGTGGCGAAAGGATTGCAGATGGCTGGTGTGATTGAGGGGGTAAACGGTTCTGAGGTGACACCTATTGATATATGTCGTTTCACCATTTATCAGCCCACGTATTCGCAAATAAAGGGGGAGTCAAACATCATTACAGGCTTTAACCAAAGCATTCCGACCCACTGGGGACAACGTCTTTAATGCCCCCTGCCGGAAATTCACCTGAATTAAAATGTGCTGTCCTGGTGAATTTTGATGAACATATTGGTGTTCGCTTTACTGTAATCGATTTTATACTCTTTACCGTTTAGCGTCTGGATAAACAGCAGTGTTTTCTCATCGCCAAACACATCGCTAGCAGTAACATCCACTAATTCTAAATCCATCATTTTTGCATCGCGCTTATTCTCAGGAATTTTTCCTTCGTAGCGCTTGATACCTTTGTACGTAACTATGATAGGGGGATCTTCGTCACCATTAACAATTAGCAAATCTAACTTTCTAACTTTGTGAATGATGGTGTTACGACCGCTTACCAGAAAGGGTCTTTCTGTCATTATTATCTCCATACTGGCTTGGTAATACTGTTAGCAGACAAAAGATACCAAAGAACCAGGCTAAATGCACTTACTAGATACAGCATTTCATTAACATTTTGCCCTTTATATATCAGTTTAAGGGTGGACCATACGCTGGGTTTGTCAAAAACGAATTATCCGTCAAACTGTTTAAAAATGCTTCCAGCGCGATTTTTTCCTCATCAGTTAGCGCAAAGCCTTTTACAAAGGGGCTTTTGTGTGGATTGGACTTGCCTTGCTCACTCCCCCCCTGCGCATAAAATTCAATCACTTCTGCCAGCGAGGCAATGCTGCCATCATGCATGTAAGGCGCACTTAAGGCGATGTTTCGCAACGTTGGTGCGCGAAACTTGCCCATGTCCTCCTGCTTATGGGTTATGCGAACCAATCCCTGGTCGTCGGAAGGATATGCGCCTTGACCATCTTCATTGTACATACCCGTGTTATGAAATGGTTGCAAAACGAGGCTTTGACCGGTGTGGGTACTGGACTGACTAAAGTTAACCCCACCATGACAATGAAAACATTCTGTACGTTCGGAAAAAAATAAATTCATTCCCTTAATCTGTTGTGGGGTTAATGCGCTATCGTCACCCTGATAGGCATACTGATCGAAGGGACTATTAAACGAAGTGATTGAACGCACAAAACTGGCCAGCGCTTTCACTATCCTATCGAAATTGGGCGTTTTGGTAGCAAAAGCCGCGTCGAACAAGCGCTCATATTCGTGGGTGGTTAATCGTTTGAGAATAATATCTTCATGCCCGGTGATTCCCAGCTCTACTGGCGATTCATTAAATAAGGGAATCAACAGCTGCTGTTCGATCTGGGCAAACCCATTGTGTGCCCAGGTGAAGGCGCTGTTGTACGCCACATTAACTAATGCCATGCTATTTCGCGAGACTTTATCTCCGGTTGCCCCGGTGGCGTGCACAGTGGCTTGGGCGAAGGCAAATTGCTGCTGATGACAGGATGCGCAGGACTGGGTTTGATTTACGCTGAGTGCGGTATCATAAAATAGCCGCCGTCCCAGCCTGACCTTTTCCTCGGTGAGAGGATTACCGACCGGAACTACTGGCGGCGGAACCGTTTCGGGCAGGTTAAAGGTATAGGGTGTACTTTGCGGCTGGCACGCGCTGGCCAGCACTGTAATCAATACAGCGAACGCAGAGATTAATCCCAGCTTAGCCATGGCCGACTTTGCAGGTTTTTCATCAGACGACCGCATATCCCTGAATCGGGAGCTTCAAACTTACACCCGTCCGACTCAACCAGATTGGTCTGCATGATGAGATGCGGTAATGACACTTCCAGCGCCAGATCATAATCCAGTTGTGTCATCGGCAGGATCACATTGACCCGGTTGGTGAAGGTACAGGATTTTTCCGGTGGTCGCACCGCCGAGTCAGACACACAGCCAACGCTCCCTAAATGGTATGAAAAGGTATGCTCGGCATTTTGTTTTTGGCGTAGATCCAGACGCAAAAATTTGTGGCCATCTTGCCAGGACCAGAACATGGAACTGTCATTTAACGGCGAGGGTTGTATCAGCGGGTTAGCGTGATTTTCAGCAAAGGGCAAACCTAACGTAAAACGAAAAGCGGTTGACAGTTTCATTAACTCTTTGGTGGCTTCAAGCTTCAGGCTGGTATTGGTGGCGTTAGCGTTTTGACAGTTGCTGTGAAATTTGAGTAAGGCTATGTCCGGTGTTTGCCAGGGTGACTCTTTAAATTTGATGCGTTGCCAGCGTCCATCCACCCGCACTTCGGGTTCGCTGACGTAAAAACCCAGATATTCAATCTGCCAGCGTTCGCCCGCCAGTTTAATCTCAAAGGGACACTGTGAGGTATTCATTCTTTTAACCGACACCGGAATTTCCCCTGCGCCCGGATTAGTAAAGAATGCGCTATCACATCCGGCCAACGCCAGACACAGTATAACTATGAAAGAACAAAAAGAAGTTTGCATCAAAAACTGCACAATTAATTACCGCTCTGCTAAATTTTAATAGGTTATTATCAAAGTGAAAAGTGAATAGTGAGAAGTGTTTGCGTTGTTTTAGTTTAAAGCGTTACCTACCCGCTGCGATTGTGCTGTTTTGTGTTGCCATCAGTCAAGCAGTTCACGCACATAGTGAAGATGACAAGTCCCGTTTCGTTGCCCCTAATGGCAACGATGCAGGTGCCTGTGATAACCGCTTTCGTCCCTGTCAATCCATCGCTTATGCCGCTGCCCAGGCCAACAAAGGCGACAAAGTCCTGGTATCTGTTGGCCATTACGCGGTAGTTGATGAGCAGACATTATTTTATCTGATTGGTGAACTGGTGCAGGTACAGGGCGGCTACAGTCAATCTGATCATTACCAAATTCAAAATCCGGCAATGTATGACACCGTACTATCCGGGGTGCCGGTCTCGTTTGCCGGACAACTTGCACGTAAAGGGTTTAATGTAATCGCAGACGGGAAACAGGAAACGGCCTCGGCAGTGTCCCAACAGATTACCCAGGCGGTCACAAAGATGTCACAGCGCCATAGTCGCGCCGATTGCGTGGATGGTGTCGCGGCTGGTTTCAGCTGTCGCAATATTGCATTGCTTGCGCATTTGCCTCTGGCGGACTTACCAACCAATTCCACCACGGCCAACGACATTTGGGGGCATGTTGACCTTAACACCATGCGCGAATACGCCTTGATCGGGTTACGTCGCGGTGTCGCGGTCATCGATGTGACTGAGCCGGAGTCGCCCACTATCATTGGCTCCATAGAGGGAGCCACCACCACCTGGCGAGACATCAAGGTTTATCAGTACTTCAACCGCGCAACTCATAGCTGGCGTGCCTATGCATATGTCAGCGCAGATAGTGCCAGTGAAGGCCTGCGTATCATTGATTTAAGTCAGCTACCCGATCGCATCAGTGAAATTGAATCACTGGATGACGATGCCAGAGCGCATAATATTTATGTCTCGCATGTGGATTATGGCCTGAACATTTCTTTACCCGACAGCACCTCTGAGTTGATCGTCGCAGGCTCGGAAAATAATTTTGGCGCATGGCGAAGTTACCGGCTTACTTCACCGGCTAGCCCCTCCCCCGCTTATCAAAATGACATAGCGACCAGAACAGACTATTCCCACGATGTGTCGGGCTTTTTCGTCACTGATGAACGCGCCCGTGAAGATTGCCGGGGCAATAGCTCTATTTCCTGTAGTGTTATTCTGGATTTTAATGAAGAAAGCGTACGTTTATGGGATACCAGCAACCCGGAATTACCCTGGGAAATTGGCGAAGCTACTTACCCTAACCTGGCGTACACCCACAGCGGCTGGACCAGCGACGACAACCAATATTTGTTTGTGCATGACGAACTGGACGAATCGTCACTGAATCTGAATACCGCTGTACATGTTTTCGATATCAGCGATTTGACCGTTCCTAGCCTGGTTGCCACCTGGCAAGGCGACACCCGCGCCATTGATCATAACGGTTACGCCAAAGGCAACCGCTACTATATGTCCAATTATGAGCGCGGCCTGACTGTTTTAGATATTACCGACCCCACGGCGCCGCAAGAGGCGGGCTTTTTCGATACCTTCCCCTCCTCTGATAATGCCTCGTTTAATGGCGCCTGGGGTGTTTACCCTTTTTTACCCAGCGGTAATATTCTGGTTAGCGACATTCAGGGGGGTCTGTACCTGTTTCGTGATAACACAGCTAATAGCGATGGAACCTCCGTCGGTTTTCGCGACGCAAAGATGACCGCACAACCGGGCGAATCACTGAGTATACCTGTGCAAAGAACGGGCACAGCTAACATCAATGTGGATTACCGCATTATTTACGGCTCGGCTGATAACACCGATATCACCGCCAGCGACGGTACGTTAACCTGGAATGCTCCTGAAGATCCCAATCAGCCCATTGAGATTGAAATTACTGCAAACGAAGAAGATGAATTTGTCGAACAGTTTTTTGTTCGCCTGATGAATCCTTCTACGGGTAATATTGCTGGCGATGCAGGGTTAATCAAGGTCAATATTGACAGCACCCGCGGCAATCAAGGTGTTGCCAATTTTAGCAGTGAACGCTTTGAAGTAGCCGAAACCGTTGGTGTCTATAATGTTAACGTTGCACGTGTCGGCGGCAGCCAGGGTACGCTGCAGATTCAATACGACGTCAGCGCGGGTAGCGCCAGTACCGACGACTTTGAGCCTGTCTCCGGCAATCTCAGTTGGGAGGACGGCGATAATCAAGACAAAGTCATTGCCATCACCCTTTTTGATGATGAGATTAATGAAGAAACCGAAACCCTTATCATCACCCTGACCGGCTCCGCAGACAATGGCGTAGGTGATATCGCCACTACCACTATCGCTATTCGCGATGATGAATCCAATCAGTCACCACAGGTTAATGCAGGTGCTAACCAAACCGTTAGTGCAGGTGCACAGGTGAGGTTAAACGCCACTGCCAGCGATCCTGAAAATGACGCGCTGACCTACTCATGGCAACAAACAGCGGGCGAAAACGTATCACTGGTTGAATCAGACAGCCTGACCCCATCTTTCACCGCCCCGAGCACGGCGACAACCCTCACCCTGAGCTTAACCGCTACCGATGAGTTTGGCGCCAGTGCCAGTGACGAGCTCACCATTACCGTGGCCACCACTAAAGATGACAATAACAGTGATTCAGGCAACAATGCAGGCTCAAGCGGTGGCGGCGGAGGCGCGCTGAACGCCACGCTCATCTTGTTGCTCACGCTCACCGCGAGCATGAGGATAATCGGTAAACGCAGCAAGGCGACTTATTTTTAACCAATCAAACCACCCGCACACTAAAAGCGTGTGCAAGTGGGGTGACAAGCACAAAAAAAGTGCTTATACTTCGCCCCGCTTCGAAAAACCTGTTCAGGTACTTCGAGCCCATCTCAAATGGCCCCATAGCTCAGTTGGTTAGAGCATCCGACTCATAATCGGCAGGTCCCCTGTTCAAGTCAGGGTGGGGCCACCATTTTTCGGCTCTACCTCATAAACGGGGGATCAGCATTCATCTCACTCGATTAATTACACCATCCCATCCACAATGGGTCATTACTCTTATTCTGTAATTTTCAAAATTTCTAAAACCATACGCTCTTCTCGAT
>NZ_JAATNW010000020.1 GCF_012911815.1 Alteromonas ponticola
TGCCGCAGCTTCGGTATATTGCTTAGCCCCGTTACATCTTCCGCGCAGGCCGACTCGACTAGTGAGCTATTACGCTTTCTTTAAAGGGTGGCTGCTTCTAAGCCAACCTCCTAGCTGTCTGAGCCTTCCCACATCGTTTCCCACTTAGCAATATTTTGGGACCTTAGCTGGCGGTCTGGGTTGTTTCCCTCTTCACGACGGACGTTAGCACCCGCCGTGTGTCTCCCGGATAGTTCTCATTGGTATTCGGAGTTTGCAAAGGGTTGGTAAGTCGGGATGACCCCCTAGCCTTAACAGTGCTCTACCCCCAATGGAATTCGTCCGAGGCTCTACCTAAATAGATTTCGGGGAGAACCAGCTATCTCCCGGTTTGATTGGCCTTTCACCCCCAGCCACAAGTCATCCCCTAACTTTTCAACGTTAGTGGGTTCGGTCCTCCAGTTGATGTTACTCAACCTTCAACCTGCCCATGGCTAGATCACCGGGTTTCGGGTCTATACCTGGCAACTAATTCGCGCAGTTAACACTCGCTTTCGCTACGGCTCCGCTATTCGCTTAACCTCGCTACCAAATATAAGTCGCTGACCCATTATACAAAAGGTACGCAGTCAC
>NZ_JAATNW010000021.1 GCF_012911815.1 Alteromonas ponticola
TGGCCTAGTGCGGTGTTTACATTATTGAAGAGTGTTTCTACATCACGCGCAAATTGTTGCTGTGCATCTTCATCACCCGCAAGTGCCACTGCGCCAAGAACCGCCAGCTCTCCTCCTTCTACGATTGCAGGTATTGTACGAAGAATATTATTATCAAGGTTGGTCGGGTCTTCGGCGTCATACTGTAACTGATTGGTTGACAAAGACGTCAGATTGCTTGAAATGGTCTCGCTATCAGTCCCCAAGCTCTTTAGATTATCTGTTGCTAGTGTTGCGTCATTTTGCGCAAAGTTAAAACTTAGATAGTCTTCCGTGGCAGCGCCCATTACCCCGGCATATTCTTCGCGGTTTTCGGCATACTGTGCCGATTCTTCTACTCCACCATTTTGTTGGCTATCAAGATAGTGTTGAGTTTCATGACCCACTGTCTTAACGGCATCTCCAGATGAGTTTTGCGCCAAATCATTTACATAAATTGTGTTTGTTGCATCAGAAAACGCACCCGCAAAGGCTGGGTCATCTTGCATCAGCACTTTTGCTTCTACCGGGTCAACGCCCATTTGTACAGCCACTTC
>NZ_JAATNW010000022.1 GCF_012911815.1 Alteromonas ponticola
CTACCAATTTCTTGCTTATGCGGCGTCAGCGAATCGCTCATGTGCTACTTGCACACTACGCGCTCCGCTTCCTTGCCTAACCAAGAAATGCACTAATAAAATAGGTCTGATGGAATAGGATCCTAATCAATATTTACTTAAGTTTAGTAAACATTGATTAGGGTTTTTACCCTGAAGCGCTGAAAAGCGTCGCCATCGGTAAGTCCGATGACGAAAAGCTGAAAAGCGTGCCAATCGGCAAGTCCGATTGACAAAAACGTTCTTTAACAATTTGGAAAGCTGATATTAATAGTAATCAATCAAAAGAGTAACTGATGAGAACTATATAGTACGCTCTGAGCGTACTGTGAGTCCTCCTTGCGCAAAAGTAACGATGCTACGCATCATTATTTTGCACTAAATTTACTCTACTTGACTTGAATTGCTTGTTATCAATTAAAGCGCTGAAAAGCGTGTTGATCGGCAAGTCCGATTGACAATATGATGACAAGGATATTCACGATTAGCTAGTCATCATACAGCAGAGAGC
>NZ_JAATNW010000003.1 GCF_012911815.1 Alteromonas ponticola
TATATGGCGTCCCCTAGGGGATTCGAACCCCTGTTACCGCCGTGAAAGGGCGGTGTCCTAGGCCTCTAGACGAAGGGGACAAAATTTCCGCTATCGTTGCTCCGCAACGATGAAATTTTGTAAGGCGAAGTGAGCTCTGCGAAACTGAGCGCCATTTTTCATCTTACTCATTTCTGTAAGGTGAGGTGAGCTGGCGAACCGAGCGACCTTTTTCTTACAAACAAATTCTGTCTGGCCTGAAAAGATGACATAACAACTTCATCTTTCCTAAAATTCTTGGTGGAGCCAGGCGGGATCGAACCGCCGACCTCTTGCATGCCATGCAAGCGCTCTCCCAGCTGAGCTATGGCCCCGTATCAGTACAACGTGACACAAGTCAGTTGTGTGACAGCGGGGCGCATTCTAGGCATCGGTAGCCAAGCTGTCAACGGTTTTTTTTAGGAATTTTCCCTGTTTGCTATAAAAGTGAGCGCTTTGTCTATTCTCTCGGCAACTTTGTCTTTTGAAAGCAAATTCAGCGTAATATCTAACGACGGTGAATTTCCGCTTCCCGTCGCCGCAACACGCAAAGGCATACCCACTTTGCCCATTCCGACATCCAGCTCTTCTGCTGTGGTATGTATAGCCTGCTGAATTGATTCTGGCTCCCAGTTTTCAATTGCTAATAACTTCTCTTTAACTTTTCCTAATGGCTCTTTCGCAACCACACGCAAATGTTTCTTAGCCGCGTTTGCATCAAATTCTTCAAAATCAGTATAGAAATAGCTACTGATTTGCGCTAACTCTTTAAGTGTCTTTACCCTGTCAGCCTGAACAGCAATCACTTTTTCCAATTCAGGGCCAGTAGACAAATCTATGCCCTCCTGGTCAAAGTGCCACTTCGCGTGTGACGCCACCTCACTGGCAGGCAAAGACTTTATGTAATGCTGGTTCAACCAAATTAGCTTTTCGGTATTAAATGCGGAAGCAGACTGCCCTATCGCATCTAAACTGAAGTGCTCAATCATTTCATTGAGCGTGAAAATTTCCTGATCGCCGTGCGACCATCCCAGCCTAACCAGATAATTAAGCAGCGCCTGTGGTAAAAAGCCGTCATCTCGGTACTGCATGACACCTACCGCACCATGACGTTTGGATAATTTTTTACCATCGTCTCCTAAGATCATGGAAACATGGGCATATTCAGGAACTGGCGCACCTAACGCCTTAAGAATGTTAATCTGGCGTGGTGTGTTATTAATATGGTCTTCACCACGAACAACGTGCGAGATGTTCATATCCCAGTCGTCAACCACTACACAGAAATTATATGTTGGCGTGCCGTCAGAACGTTGGATAATCAAGTCATCCAGTTCTTTGTTATCAATTTCAATTTTGCCACGGATGTGATCGTTGATGACTACCTTCCCTTCAAGAGGGTTTTTAAAACGAATGGCGAAAGGCTGATTTTCCGGATGATCGGTACGATCACGCCAGGTTCCCGGGTAACGTGGTTTCTCGCCACGCAGTTTTTGCTGCTCTCGAATTTCATCAAGTTCATCGGCAGGCATAAAGCATTTGTATGCCTTACCTTCTTCCAGCAGTTTAGCGATAATTTCTTTATAGCGGTCAAACCTTTGTGTTTGGTAAATTGGCCCATGATCCCAGGTCAGCCCTAACCATTGCATTCCATCAAGAATAGCCTGCTTAGCGTCATCTGTAGAACGTTCAATATCGGTATCTTCGATGCGCAGCACAAATTCGCCGCCGGTATTTTTCGCTAAAAGCCAGGAATAAAGCGCAGTGCGTGCGCCGCCAACGTGAAGGTAGCCGGTTGGGCTTGGTGCAAATCGTGTTACCACCGTCATGAATCATCTCTAATAGGTTAGTATAAATATCGCGGTATTTTATCAGTCCAGAGGGATTGGCAAAACCATCTAAGCAATTTTCTTTATTTAATCATTCATAAAAGCAGAAAGTGTGTACTTTTCATGCAAACAAACATTTAATTCAAAATTAGCGGTTGACAGTTTTTATCGCCTCACTATAATACCGCTCCACTTGCCAAGCACGGCAAGCAAATTACACAAGTCGGACGCTTAGCTCAGTTGGGAGAGCACCGCCCTTACAAGGCGGGGGTCACTGGTTCAAGCCCAGTAGCGTCCACCACTTCTATGTGGACAAACAATAGCAAACACCATCGTTGCTTAATGTGTAATTTAGAGATAGAGGACGCTTAGCTCAGTTGGGAGAGCACCGCCCTTACAAGGCGGGGGTCACTGGTTCAAGCCCAGTAGCGTCCACCACTCTTTATTATTTCCTTAATCAAAATCTCCACAGTAATCCATTCGTTAGTCGATTTCTTTTTACTATCTATATTTCACTTTTCACTTTTCACTTTTTATTTGGCGTGTCGTCCTGATTAACCCGATAACATGTTGTACCTCTGTGGTAATTCACTGCTTGGTTCAGCTCCTGAGTTAACTCAGTTTCGCTTAGTTTGGCGTCACACTTTTTGTGCCCCTCAAATTTGTCTCAGTGGAAAAATTCCACATTTAGTGAGCACACATCGTTTAATAACTGTATTAAATACGATTTTTACTTTTGAAATCTGCGTTTATTCGTTAAATTAAAATTACTTATATGCGTAAAGTATCGTCGAGTTAGTTGTTTACGACTAATTTAATCAGTTAGGAATAGTATGAATCACAAACAGGCTGAGAAAATGCGGGTGTTGATCATTGATGATCAGGTGCTTGCCAAAGGGTACTTAAAGTACTCACTGGAGCAGCTTGGATTTCAACATATAGATTACGTGGAGAAGTCTGCGCAAGCAAAAACAGCATTGCGTAGTCATTATTACGATCTGGTTATTTGCGCTTACGACCTGAAAGAGGAACGCGAAGGCTATTATCTTTACGAACAACTTAAGGATAATAAAGATCTGCCTGCTACCACGGCATTCGTTTTTATTAGTGCTGATACGTCGGCGGAAATTGTCCATTCTATCGTTGAACTGCAACCAGACGAATTCCTTGCCAAACCGTTTACCATTGGGGATTTAGATAAACGACTGAACCGGGTATTAAAGCGTAAGCAGATCCTAAAACCAATTTATCTGGCACTTGAAGAAGAAAAACCAGAACACGCGCTGGACGAAATAGAACGCTTTTTAACTGAGCCGAAACACGCTGAGTTTTTTCCTCTTGCACTCAAAATGAAAGGTGAAACTCTGCTCGCCTGCGGGTTAACCGAACAAGCCAAAGATTTTTACCAGGCAATTATTAATGTGCAGAATTTTACCTGGGCACAAATCGGCCTGATTAAGACCTTTATTTTGCTTGACCAGGACAATGATGCTGAAAAACTGATTATTGAGCTTGCCCTGTCAGCCGACGCCACTCTCATGGCCTATGACCTGTTGAGTGGGCTGCAAATTAAGTTACACGAATTTGAAGATGCCCTTGAAAGTGTAACGATGGCAAGCGATATTTCACCGCGCAATTTGAAACGCCATGAAACAGCGCTGGATTTGTCGCGCATCACACATGATTACGAATCCCAGTTCGAAGCGGCTAAGCGTATTGTGAAATATGCTAAAAACTCTATCCATGACAAGCCAGAAATTTATTTAAATGTCGCGCGTGCCAGTATCGACTTTGCGATGACTGCTGAAGATAAACAAACTAATTTATTAATTAAGCAGGCGTCTGACTCGTTGCGTCATTTAAAAAATAATTTTCCAAAAGCCGATGTAGAAGATCAGGTAAAGGTGATTGATGCCAGAATCATGTATCTACGAGACGAAAAGGAAAATGCTAAGGCGTTATTGCATCAGTTGAATGACGATGCCTGGGAGCAAGAAAGTAACGAGGCATTATTGGACAAAGCAAAAGCATTTCATGAAGTCGGCTTTCAGGAGCACGCATTAAAAATTCTGGATGTCATCGAAAAGCGCTGCCAGGATGACCCTCGACAGAGTGAGCTGTTCTTGCAGTACGTGCAACAGGAAAAGTCTGAAAAAGCTGAGATTACGCACAGTCCAAAAGAACTGAACAACTTTGCAGTGATAAAATACAAACGCGGCGATCTGGCTACCGCCCTGAAAACATTCCGCCAGGCATTTACCATTATGCCCAAAAACCCCTCTATCGCTTTGAACTTACTGCAAGCAACAGCGATGGAGTTAAGAGAAAAAGACCGTATCATCAATGGTAAAGCAGACACGATTATTCACCGATGCATGAAAACCATCGAATCAGGCAAGCTAAGTCAGGAACAGGAACAGCGCTATCAGCGCATCAAGAGTATCCTTGCAGATTTGCATTAACCGGGAAAAGACTTGGTCGGGCAAGCTTGGCTGGATATATGGCTTCGCAGCGGACTATCGATGCTGCCACTTATCAGTTTGTAATCAGCGTAGTAATTAGACAACACTCATTTTTTTAAATGAGAAAAACTATCGATATGTTGAGAATATACCAACACCTCTTCATCGAAAAGTTCGTCCTGATAATGAAACGTATGGCTGAATGTCATTCCCATTTTTTGCATGATCGCGATGGAAGCGCTGTTGTTCGGATTAGCAACTGCTGAAAACTGAGTGATACCAAAATCGGCCAGCGCATCTCGCACTGCCAGTGCAGCTTCAGTCGCATAGCCATTTCCCCAGAACTCACGCTTAAAACGCCATCCCAATTCCAGGTTTTCAGGATCAGCCGTTGCGGTAAAAAAGCCCATCGGCCGCACCAGAACCCAGCCTATATCCTGGTTGGTTTCTTTAATTGTAACGCGCCAGATCCCCCAGCCCAATGGACGGTTAGCATACGCTTGCAGACGCGGCATAAAGATACCATCGATGTCAGCGCGGCTGGTGGTCTTGCCCCCATTGATATACTTCATCACGGACTCATCCTGGTCCACGTCCCACAGAAATTCAGCGTCCGCTTCTGTTACAAATGAATAAGTCAGTCTTTTGCTATCTTCAATGTGCATTGTTATTATTCCTTTTAACCACCGATCATTGCAAAGTGCGTGGTGGCGCCCGTTTCATGCTGTTCTAGCAGATGAGAAACCCGTTTGTTTTTTAAAGTCTGTCGAAGGAAACACATCAGTCCTTCAACATCCCCGTCTGTGAGATAGCCGCGCATTCCAATCCCAGCTTCACTAAACAGGCACAGGTGTAATTTTCCCAGTGCAGATACCCGCAATCGGTTACAATTCTTACAGAAATCTTTGCTGTATGGCAAAATAAATCCTAACTTCCCGGCATAATCAGGATGATAGAACTCCCTGGCGGGACCAGCGTATGGCTCACGCGCAATTTCTAACCACCCCTCATTAACAATCTGCTCCAATAACACCTGACCAGATTGGTGCTGTTGGCTGAACAGGCGTTGGTGATCACCTGTTTCCATCAGTTCGATAAAGCGAACAGAAACCGGCGTCTCTTTAATCCACTTTAAAAATCGCGTTAACCTTCCTGCGGAGAAGCCTGTCAGCAGTACCGAATTAATTTTAACTGATATACCATGTTCCAGTGCTTTATCGACACCAGCTAGGATTTCTTTTAGCTTATTTTGACCGGTAATCGCATTAAATTGTGCCGGATCCAGACTGTCAATACTGACATTAACCTGCGAGCACCCCGCCCTCGCCCAACGCTCTGCGTTTTCAGCCAGTCTGGCGCCATGGGTGGTAATGGCAACCTTTCGAATTCCTCTGGTGGATGCACAGGTTTCAATAATCTGTGGCAGGTCACGACGTAGACTTGGTTCGCCGCCGGTGATTCTTACTTTACTTGTTCCCAGCCGTGCAAACGTCTCAACCAGCGTCTTTATTTCAGACTGAGATAGGAACGACGATTTCGATGGGCCATTGTAACCATCTGGCAGGCAATACTGACAACGGAAGTTACAAGCCTCTGTTACGGAAAGGCGCAAATAATGAAACTGTCTACCAAAGCTATCTTCTAACAAAGATTGTCCTGGATATCGAATTGCCGTTACACACTGGTATTAACATGACATATTTTTGCCATGCTATAAACCTAAACCTTGGGAAGATGATAGGATATTGTCTTATAAAAAAGACGTTAAAATTTTTAACCTATGCGCTCAAGCCGATTTCCAACTGCACCCAACACGCCCGTTCGCTGGCAAGTTTTTCCTATGCTATGGCCTTATCTTCTTGAATTTAAAGGCCGAATTGTCGTTGCTTTACTTTGTCTCGTGGGGGCGAAGATAGCCACTATCGGCCTACCCTATGTACTCAAGTACACAGTGGATTCTCTTAATGCGCCATCTGCTGCCGATATAGCCATTGCGGTGGTAACCGCATTGGTTATCGCGTACGGAAGTCTGCGCCTGATCAACGTTTTACTCTCAGAAGTGCGCGATACGCTGTTTGGCAGAGTGACCGAGCGCGCCATGCGTCGCTTGGGGCTGGCCGTTTTCAATCACTTACATGCGTTGGATTTGCGTTATCATTTGAATCGCCAAACAGGGGGGCTAGCGAGAGATATTGAACGTGGTAGCAGTGGTGTCAGCTTCCTGATGCGCTTTTTAGTATTCAATATTGTTCCTACCTTCATAGAAATTTTTATCGTCGCCGGATTACTGTTAAGTCAATATGGCGCCAATTATGCCGTGGTGATCCTACTATCAGTCATTATATACGTTGCATTTTCGGTGGTTGCCACAAACTGGCGCACTAACTTTGTTAACGAAATGAATCAAGCGGACTCAGCGAGCAACTCCAGAGCCATAGACAGTTTGTTGAACTTTGAAACAGTGAAATATTTCAACAATGAGAACTACGAAGGTAAACATTACGACCGGTCTCTGGCACATTGGGAAACTGCCCGTCGCAAAAATCGGCTCTCCCTTTTTGCCCTAAACGGAGGTCAGGCGCTTATCATTGCCATCGCTATGACGGCGATGATGGCCATGGCTGCTTTCGATGTGGCCGCCGAGAAAATGACCATAGGCGACTTTGTCCTGATTAACGCGTTTACCATGCAAATTTTTACTCCACTCAATTTTCTTGGTTTTGTCTACCGGGAAATTCGGGGCGCTATTGTTAACATCGACAATCTATTTACCATTTTGCAGCAACGTTCAACGATTGAAGACAAACCCGACGCCCCTTCACTATCCGTACAAACAGGCGCATTGACGTTTGATAAGGTCAGTTTCAGTTATGACAATCAGCGTCCCATTTTAAAAAATGTCACCTTCACGGTCGCGCCGGGCCAAAAAGTGGCTATTGTCGGTGAAAGCGGCGCGGGCAAATCCACCATCGTCAAACTGTTATTTAGATTTTACGACGTCACTGACGGCGCTATCTCAGTGGATAGTGCTGACATTCGGTCGGTCAGCCAACAGTCGCTGCGCCAGGCGTTTGGTGTAGTGCCGCAAGATACGGTGTTATTCAACGACTCAATTTGGGAAAACGTAAAATACGGTAACCCGCAAGCTTCTGACGAGGAAGTCTGGCACGCCATCAGACAAGCCCAACTGTTGCCCTTTATAGAAACATTACCGAATAAGCAGAACACTAAAGTCGGCGAACGGGGTTTAAAGGTGTCAGGTGGCGAGAAACAACGCATTGCCATCGCCAGGGTGTTGCTGAAAAACCCACCCTTTTTTCTGTTTGATGAAGCCACTTCTTCATTGGACACGCATTCTGAAAAGCGGGTAATGGAGGCAATTAACCAGGTAGCAAAATCTACCACTACACTTATTATTGCGCACCGGTTATCCACCATTGTAAACGCAGATAATATAATTGTATTGGACAACGGTGAAATTGCAGAACAAGGTACCCATCGTCAACTACTCGATCATAAAGGCCAATATTATCGCCTTTGGACAGCGCAATTGAAGGAGTCTACTCATTAATCCGGTACAAGACGCTATTAATCAAATTATGCCATTTGGCAAGTATTCAGGAAGAAAACTCATTCACCTGCCTGAGCCCTATCTGGTCTGGTTTCATCAGCAAGGTTTTCCAGCAGGCAAACTAGGCGAACAGCTTGCGCTGATTTATGAGATCAAGCTGAACGGACTGGAAGATACAGTCCGTCCATTGATACGAACTACCGACATTTAATGAAAACGGTGTCAGTCGGGCTCTTGCAAGCCATATTCTAATTCATAGTAATGTTTGCCGTTATTCACTTTTATCTGCATGGAACCGACGATCCCGGATAACTCTCCTGAACCGGAATTTGGAATAATGGGTATGTTCAAGGCTTCCCCTGACGGCCCCATAATTCCGCTATGCTGCACTACAAATGCACCGGTTTTACCTTCGACAGAACCCTTGATAATTTCCATTGCAACATAGCCTGCAGAGCCTTGGACCGGCGTAACAACGCTTAACATTTCGCCCTTACCTGATGCGCTTAATTCGCCTTTATATGTCTTGCTGATGGTCATACGATTTACCGTATTGTCATCATCGGCCATGAATGTGGGTTCAACAGGGTTTAACTCTACGTCGAACTCACCTACTATTTTTTTCATGTATCACTCCCTAAGCCATAGAACCAAATTTAACGACTTTGTTAAGCATAGCTGTCTGCCTACCTGAACCTAAACCATCTCATGTTAAGCAAAAAGATGCACGTCCAGTTACCGATAGTAAGAGCCATTATTTTAAAGCGCCAAACATCTGAAGCAGTGAATCGGGTGACAGCCACCGTTGTGGACACACAGCATAAACTGTATACTCATACAGTCTTTATTGCAATGTACTCCGGGAAGGTATTTTGAGGCCCAAACGTCAACAACAGGTAATCATTGATCGACAAATACTCGCATTGCATGAAGCAATGGTAGAAAAGGTCATCGCGGAACCACATCTGCTGGTTGGTTTACAGGCCAACCTTAAGCGATACATGGAAACTGGCGTGATTAGTTACGGCAGTGCTTTGTTGTGGGAAAGTATATTATCATCCTCAGCTGACCCGGCCACATTTCGCCAACTGGTGCTAAGCGATGAACAACGGATGGCCCAATTGCGCAGGCGCACGATATTCAGTGGTATCTTATCTGAGGATGAAAGAGAAGAGGTGCTGGCGAAATATATCGCCAGCGAATTAGCGTAAATGCAGTTATTAATGTTTAGCCTTGTCTGAGGTGATCAGCGACCAAAAATGCCATTTCCAGTACCTGGTCTGCATTTAAGCGAGGATCGCACTGAGTCTTGTAAGCCTGTTTCAAATCATCATCACTGATTTGATACGCCCCCCCCGTGCACTCAGTTACATGTTGTCCGGTCATTTCAAGATGAATGCCCCCTGCATGCGTTCCCTCAGCATCGTGAGCGGCAAAGAACTGCTTAATTTCACTTAATATGGCATCAAAATTACGGGTCTTATAGCCGCTCGACGCTTTGAACGTATTGCCGTGCATCGGATCGGAACTCCATACCACATGCCTGCCTTCAGCTTTAACCCTGCGCAATAACCGGGGAAGATTGTCAGCTAATGTATCGGCTCCCATACGGGTGATCAGGGTAAGTCGGCCCGGGTCATTTTCAGGATTGAGGGCGTCAATTAATTTGATCAGCTCATCTTCCTGCATCGTTGGCCCTACCTTTACCCCAATAGGATTATGCAGACCGCGGAAAAACTCAATATGCGCATGGTCGAGCTGCCGCGTGCGCTCCCCTATCCACAACATATGGGCTGAGCAGTTGTAGGGCTTACCAGATAACGTATCTATGCGAGTAAGCGCTTGTTCATAGTTTAACAACAATGCCTCATGAGAGGTAAACAGGGAGGTTTCATGCAGTGTGGCGCTGGTAGTGGAATTGATACCAATCACATCCATGAACGCGAGAGTGTCCTGAATACGGGTTGCCATATCATGATACCGCTCTTTCAGCGGGTTATTTTCCACAAATGCCATATTCCAGCGACTGACCTGATGAAGATCGGCCAAGCCTCCCTGCGCAAATGCACGCAATAAATTAAGTGTGGCTGCACTGTGGTGATAGGCTTCAACCATTCGATTGGGGTCGGGACGGCGAGCCGCTTCGGTAAACTCAAAACTGTTAATGATATCGCCGCGATAACTTGGCAGGCTGATGTCATCGATCGTCTCTAAATTGGCCGAACGCGGCTTGGCATATTGCCCTGCCATACGCGCCACTTTCGTCACCGGACAACGCCCCGCAAAGGTCAGCACGATTGCCATTTGCAGCAGTACTTTAAACGTATCGCGAATTTTAGGTGCATTGAACTCAGAGAACGATTCTGCACAATCCCCGCCCTGCAATAAAAAGCCTTTACCCTGGCTCACTTCACCAAGCTGACGATAAAGTTCACGGGTTTCTTCGGCAAATACTAACGGGGGATATTTACTCAACTTGCTTTCGACCGCTGCCAGCTGTTGCTGATCTTCATACACAGGTTGTTGGAGAATAGGCTTACTCCTCCAGCTATCCGGACGCCACTGACTCACTTTCTCTCCTTAACTTTAAACTTAGCAAAACACAGTCTTGAACGAACACACTAATACTTCAGACGAGGCTGCGAATGCGTGCTCTAACAGTAGGCAGGGTAATTGTTATTATCGTTATGGCAATTCTTGCCTTAATTTGCAAAAGCTTACCACACTTAGTAAGGATCAGAAGTACCTAATGCGTCAATTTGCCAGGTATTTGCGTGTCTTTTTACATCAAAATCGCATTGATAAGTACGCTTGAGTATATGCGGGTTAATAATCTTTACTGGCTGCCCCAGCGCTATTAAACGTCCATTCTTAATGCACCAGACTTCGTCTGCGAATCGCGCACTGTGAGCGATGTGATGCGAACTGCAAAGCAATGTATTTCCGTTGCTGACCAGTTCTCGTGAGAAGGTTAGAAAAGCGAGCTGATGACGAATGTCCAGTGCTTGCAGTGGTTCGTCAAAAACCAGTAACGCCCGGCCCTTCCTGATTGCAGGCCATACCTGAATCAGCGCACGACAAAGTTCTACGCGCTGCAACTCCCCTCCGGAAAGCATGGTAACAGTCTTATCAATAAGATGGTTCAGCTCAAATACCTGCTCAAGTTGTGCTGGGATGGGTAAGCTGCCAGTGGCGAAAAAGCCTAGATACTCATGCACAGGCAAGTCAAATACAGGCTGAAGCCCCTGTTGTTGAAAACTCCTGAACGAAGCCAGCTGAGCCAGTGAAAGATGATTAAGATCTTGTCCGTCAAGATACACCGCGCCCGAATCTGGAGATAGCAAACCCGCAATTAACTGCAGTAAGCTTGACTTACCGGCACCATTTTCACCCAGCACATGCACCGCGGAACCTTTGTTGAGCTGACAGCTAAAGTTTTCCAAACGGCCTTGCAAATAGGCCTGATCCACCACCAGAAAACTCATACTCGCCACCTGCCACGGTAAAGTACGGCCAACAGCATGGGCCCGCCGATGGTCGCCGTCACCATGGAAACAGGTAACGAAATCACTGCCGCCATATCAGAAATGGCGACCACCAATAACAAAACTAACGCGCCGGTCAGCGCGGTAACAGGCAGTAACTTCTGGTTATCGTGCCCTACAATAAATCGCATTAAATGAGGCACTAGCAAACCAATGAAGGCGATGGAACCCGAAACAGAAACCGCGGCACCTACACCGATGGCAGTGATAAACAGACATCGATTTATCAGTAACTGCGGACTAACCCCGGCTGCAGCCGTTGCCAATTCACCTGCATACAGCAGGTTCATTTGCCTGGCATAGTAAAGCTGAAATCCAATGCTGAGTGCCATGATTGGCCCACTCACGGATAATAAAACCCAATCAGCCTGATGCAAACTCCCCATGATCCAAAAGGTAAGGTTGCGCATGGCACTGGCTTCTGCCATCAGATACATCCAGCCAATAATCGCTCCTGCTAACGTGGAAATCGCAATACCTGCCAGAATAACGGCTGAGGCTGCATTACGCAGTCGCTTTGAGATTTTAAAAATTAGCCAGGTGGATAATAAGGCGCCAGTGAAACATCCTATCGGTAACATATACTGCATAGGCAGTGGTAGGGTAAATGGCAATAACAATAAGCCGGCGGCGCATAAACTGGCGCCGCTGGTAATACCGATGATACCCGGATCGGCCAGAGGATTGCGTAATGCTACTTGCAGGGTACCACCGCTGATCGCCAACGTTGCCCCAACTAAGACAGCGTTTATGACCAAAGGAAGTTGCAGATTAATTAAAATATGCCAGTGCAGTGCAGGCTCGGTGTATTGGTGCCAATCATGCAGTACGATTGTGCTTGCAACCACCATCAGCAGAAACAGCAAAACACAGCGCAACCACCAATGAGGCTTCATTGCTTCTGTAAATGCTCAATTAACCCGTCGCTGGCCTTTTCAATTAAATCCAGCACGAGCTCAAATCCGCGTTTACCACCGTAGTAAGGATCAGGAACTTCAGAATGGGGGTCATCAGCAAAATCCAGAAAGAGTTTAATTCTGTCATGATATTTAGCATCACTCATGTCCTTGAGATTGCTAAGATTACTGTGATCCATCGCTAAAATATGATCAAACCTGACGAAATCATCTTCTTGAACTTTCCGACATTTAAGTCCGCTGAAATCGTAACCGCGCAGCTCCGCTACTGCTTGAGAGCGCTTATCCGGCGGACTGCCAATGTGATAACCGTGGGTGCCCGCAGAATCTATCGTCACCTCCAGACCACGTTGCTGTACTTTTTGTCTGAAGACCGCTTCAGCTGTCGGCGAGCGGCAAATATTTCCCAGGCAGACAAACAAAACCGCAGGTGTATGCTGCATAAAACCATCCATCTTAAATCTTTGTATCTTAACGCGATGAAGCCTAAAATGCGGTACACCATTTAATGTATCAGCGATTTTAAGGTCAACAATGACTTCACATGTATTAATGCTCAGCAGTTCCCGTGCTGGTTCCGAAGAATACCTTGAACATGCCAGACAACCTATTCTGTCACATTTGGCACAAAGGCGCGAGGTTCTGTTTGTTCCTTACGCAGGCGTGTCGATAGATTGGGACACCTATACCGAAAAAGTTCAGTCAGCCTTGCCTGAGTGTCAGGTTACGGGGTTGCATTCGTTTGATGATCCAGTAAGCACAATTTTAGAAGCCAACGATAATAATCAGGCTATTTTAGTTGGCGGCGGCAACACATTCCATTTGCTCGCCTCATTGTATCATTTTGGGCTGATAGAGCCTTTACGTCAGGTTATTGCAGATGGAACGCCTTACATTGGCTGGAGTGCTGGCTCAAACATCTGCGGAGCGACCATTCGCACCACGAATGATATGCCCATCATTGAGCCACATTCATTTAACGCATTAAATGTGCTGCCATGCCAGATTAATCCTCACTACACCGATTTTCATCCACCTGGACATAACGGCGAAACCCGTGATGACAGGTTGCGGGAGTTCACTCGTTTAAATCCTGCGATGCCGGTGATCGCAATCAGAGAAGGCACCGCCCTGCGGTTGTCCAAAGGCGAACTTACACTTGAGGGCGACAACGGTGGATTTATATTTTTAGCAGACCAGAAAATGCCTATCGAAGCGGGACAGAATTTAACTGAATATCTGCGCTAATTCAGCTAACACGGCCTGTGAATGCGGTTGCCCGAAGGGTATCTCGGCAAGTTTGGGGGCCGCTATCATCATTTCCAAAGTCTGGATATTCTCCCGATAACAGGGCATATCCAGAGAAAGCTGATTGGCTATCCATCCCTTTATTTGCAAGCCATCAGCCTGAATTGCCTGGGCGGTCAACAGCGCATGGTTCAAACAGCCCAGCCGCATGCCGACGACAATGATCACCTCCATTTGCCAATACTTAACCACATCTGATAACAAGTGCCCTTGTCCGATGGGTAACCGCCAGCCGCCTGCACCTTCAACCAATAAGATATCAGGATGATGCTGGCGCAGTTGCTGCAATCCCGTATCAATTACCTCAATTTCTATGTCTCTGTTCGCTAGCTCGGCCGCAATATGAGGAGCAATCGCGGGTTCAAAAGCAACGGGATTAATATGTTCAATGGGTAGCGAAATGCTTGAAGCCTGCTGCAGTTTGCGTGCATCCTCATTTATCAGTTGTTGCCCCTTACGCTCGCAACCCGCCGAAACCGGCTTATAGCCCAAAGACGTTAAGCCAATATGGGACGCCGCTTTCAGCAGATATTCACTGACATAGGTTTTGCCCACTTCGGTATCAGTGCCGGTGACAAAATACTGCTGCATGATTACTTTTCCAATGTTAAATGACTGACACGATAAGTGAGTGGTAGGGTCCCGTCTGCGGTCGCTGCTTGCTGATATGCCAGATTCAGGCGATTTAAATCACGGCGTGTAAACTTGAATGGATTGGCCGATGCACCGTCTATCAAGGTTCCTGCACCCACATGTTTAATTGACTGCAGTAAGGGAAGGACGTGGTCAAAGTGAACGCAGTACTTCCGGGTTTGACTCTGAACATCGCGGAAGCCAACAGCTTGCGCTGCTTCATACCAGCTTTCCGCAGTCACCAATGGGTTGTGTGCTTTAGGTTGACCGGCCAGTTTACGCGCCTGCGCCAATTCAGCAAAGGAGCCGTCTACCATTATCGCCAGTGAAGCCTGCCCACCGGCCATAAGCACTTGCGAAATTTGCTGCATTACTTGCAATGGGTTGAGGCACCACTGTAACGCCATGGATGAGAAGACCAAATCTGTGCTATCAGCTTCCAGCGGCAGTCGCTCTGCCATTCCTTCGATAAAGGTGAGGTGCGGATAGCGCTGCTGTGCCAGGGTTACCATTCCTGGCGCCAAGTCAATTCCAGTTACCTGCGCAGACATGCCCGCTAAACTATCGGTATGTCGTCCGGTACCACACCCGATATCTAGCGCGTGCCTATAGCGTTTTTTTTCAATCAGTGCCAGCGCAGCGTTCGCAATCTCTGCCTGTACATCTGCATATTGATTGTAGCTGCCAGCCGCGGCAGAAAACCCATTGGCTATGCGGGCTTTACGCTGCGCGCTATCCGTTAACTGGGGCTGTGTCATTATCGACATCATAACTCTCCCCATACAATAGCTAACGCATCCACCAGCGCTTGAATATCTTTATGGCTATGTTGTGCCGAGAGCGTGATGCGCAGCCTGTCCTGATGCTTGGGCACCGTAGGATAACGTATCGCAGTTACCCAAACACCGAGTGTTTGCAGACGCTGAGAAATCGCCACCGCCTTTTGGGGATCACCAATAATGACCGGTTGAATTGCAGTGTCGGAGTCAGTCAATGAAATACCCTGTGCGTTTGCCTGTTGCCTGAAAAATTGAATATTTTCCATCAGCTCTGTTCGCGCTTTACTGTTACTTAACAGTTTAAGCGACTGCAAGGTGGCCACCGCTTGGGCCGATGGCATCGCCGTGCTGTAGATGTAATGACGGGCAAAGTTAACCAGATAATCAATCAACGTCTGACTTCCAGCGACGAATGCACCTGCTGTACCTACCGCCTTGCCAAACGTAGCCATAAGTATTGGCACCTGATTTTGCGACAGCGATAACGCCTCGACAGTGCCCCCACCCTGTTTACCTAACACGCCGAAACCGTGGGCATCGTCTAGCATCAAACTGGTGTGATACCGCTCACTTAATGCCACCAGTTCTTGCATGGGTGCACTATCGCCATCCATGCTAAACACGCCTTCGGACATGATGACACTGCGCTCGTCCGGGTACTTTTCCAGCAACGAACGTAAATGTAATATATCATTATGTTTAAATCGCTTTACCGTTGCTTCGGAATGTAACGCACCGTCAATGGCTGAAGCATGCATGAATTTATCGGCGAAAATAGTGCCAGGCTCAGCAAACAGAGCCTGGCAAAGTGCCTGATTAGCTGCAAAGCCCGAATTAAACAACAGCACAGCCTCTCTATTGAGCTGCTTAGCAATATAAGCCTCAAGATCAGCGTGCGCTTTACTGTAACCGGTCACCAGCGGAGACGCGCCCGCGCCCCCCCCATATTGCGCCAGTCCTTCTACCCAGGCTTGCAATACCTGCGGGTGTTGCCGCATGCCAAGATAGTCGTTGCTGGCAAAATTAAGAAAATGTTTGCCATCAATACAAATAACACTCTCTTGTTCGTAATCAACGCAATGACGGTTGCGCAAGTAGCCGCCATCGGCTTTTTCTGCCAACGCAGTCTGCATAAAGGCAAGGTCCATCACCCCTCCGCGTGCGCCGCCTGCGGTTTTTTCGTGGCGTCGTAAAAGAGCTCGCTATCGGTGTCGTTGTTGGCAATCTTTTCGGTTAACGCTTGTTCGTACGCTTCGTCAGAATAATTTCTACTACGTTCGGTGTTAATACCAAGCTTTTTGAATAACATCACATCTTCGTGCGTTTCAGGGTTTGAGGTGGTCAACAGTTTGCATCCATAGAAGATAGAATTGGCACCTGCCATAAAGCACATAGCCTGCATCTGCTCATTCATGTTTTCCCGCCCTGCTGATAAGCGCACATGCGATTTTGGCATCATAATGCGAGCAACCGCGATGGTCCGCACAAATTCAAAAGGTTCCAGATCATCCACATTGTCCAGCGGAGTGCCTTTAACTTTGACCAGCATGTTGATCGGAACGCTCTGCGGGTGTTCTGGTAAATTGGCTAATTGCATCAACAGACTCGCGCGGTCCTCTGCACTTTCGCCCATACCAACGATTCCTCCCGAACACACGTTCATGCCGGCGTCACGCACATTTTGCAGCGTATTGAGGCGGTCGTCATAGGTGCGCGTGGTAATAATGTCACCATAATATTCCGGAGACGTGTCGAGGTTATGATTGTAATAATCCAATCCGGCCTGCTTGAGTGCGACAGCCTGGTCCTGAGATAACATACCAAGCGTCATACAGGTTTCTAACCCGAGTTTCTTCACCTCTGCCACCATTTTAGTGACGTAAGGCATATCCCGCTCTTTCGGATTGCGCCACGCCGCCCCCATGCAAAATCGGGTCGATCCCGTCGCTTTGGCCTCTTTTGCGCGTTCAATCACCTTTTCAATTTCAAGCAAACGCTCTTTCTCCAGTCCGGTATCATAGCGCGCACTTTGTGGGCAATACTTGCAATCTTCCGGGCACGCCCCGGTTTTAATCGATAGCAAGGTGCTCACCTGCACCTCATTAGGATTAAAATGTTGACGGTGCACAACCTGAGCCTGAAACAATAAATCGTTAAAGGGTAATGAAAACAGTTGTTGTACTTCCTGACGTGTCCAGTTATGACGAACAGATTCCGATGATGAAGGCAGAGGTGCTGCGCTCATGAGCGATCCTTTACTAATGATTAATGCTGGCTTAGTCTATGCGTACTTTCGGAGTTGTCAACTCTGACCATTTTAAAAACTTTACCAATGAACAATAAATGAACAATATTGAATTTGATAAACGCCATATCTGGCATCCCTATACTTCAGCAACGAACCCACTTCCTTGTTATGAGGTAAAGTCAGCCAGCGGGGTGACACTTCAGTTAGACGGCGGACACGCTGTGGTGGATGGTATGGCAAGCTGGTGGTCAGCGATCCATGGCTATAATCATGCAGCCTTAAATGACGCCGCCAAAGCGCAAATTGATCAATTTTCTCACGTTATGTTTGGCGGGCTAACTCATGAGCCTGCCATCAATCTGTGTAAAACGTTACTTGAAATGGTGCCCGCCGGACTGGAACGGGTGTTTTTAGCAGATTCAGGATCGGTATCGGTAGAAGTGGCAATGAAAATGGCACTGCAGTATTGGGCGTGCCAGGGCCGCACTGATAAGCATCGTATTGTCAGCCCCCGCAACGGCTATCATGGTGATACCTTCGCGGCGATGTCGGTGTGCGATCCGGTCAACGGTATGCACAGCCTGTTTACCAATGTACTGACCAAACAACTGTTTGCTCCTGCTCCACAAACGCGGTTTGGGCAGACTTTCAGTGAAGACGATATTCTGCCGCTGGAAGAGCTGTTTGCTCACCATCATCACGAAATCGCTGCCCTTATCTTAGAGCCAGTAGTGCAAGGCGCAGGTGGTATGCGCATCTATCATCCTGAATATCTTAAACGGGCACGTCAGTTGTGTGATAAATATGACGCACTACTGATTTGTGATGAAATTGCAACAGGTTTTGGTCGTACTGGAAAATTGTTCGCCTGTGAATGGGCCGACATTTCACCTGACATTCTGTGTGTAGGCAAAGCATTAACCGGTGGATATATGACTCTGGCCGCAACTCTGTGCAGCGAAGATGTAGCTCAGGGAATTTGTCAGGGCCAACCGGGAGTCTTTATGCATGGCCCAACCTATATGGGAAACCCTCTCGCCTGCGCTGTTGCAGGCGCAAGTCTGGCGTTGATCAATGAAGGTCACTGGCAGTCACAGGTTCAACAAATTGAACAGCAATTAAAAACCTCACTGCCTGCCTGCGCACAGCTGGCAAGCGTTGAGGATGTCCGTATCCTGGGTGCTATTGGTGTGGTAGAAATGAAACAGACGGTGAACGTTGCTAATGCCCAAAAATCGTTTATCAACAATGGCGCCTGGATCAGGCCATTTGGCAAACTGATCTACATTATGCCCCCGTACATTATTAAACCGGAAGAATTACAAATTTTAACCGATGCCATATACACATATGCTTCTTCACTTGAGGTTTAAACTAAGATGACCCTGTTTGTCAGAGTGCTGGATAAGATCCTCTTTGCAACGTTGTTATTGATTGCATTGCAGGTGCCCATTCTGGCTGACCATTATCGGCAGTATCTGACAGGGTATTATGATGCAACTGCATCACAGGTAGAACAATACACTGTCCTTGCCACCCGGCACGGCTATACCAGCCTTGAAGCCATGCTCAGTGATCTTGAAAACAATGCTAATCCTGTAATAAGGGATGACACGCAAAACAAATATCAAACCTTGATAGTACTCAGGCAGCTGGACGAAGGGTTGTCGGTGTTGAACCAGGGACACTATTATGAACAAGCCTGGTATATGTTGTCTCCGGCGCAAAATAGTACGTTAAAACGGGTATTGGATAATTTTCACCCCTCAATTCCACTCTCAGTAGATGCCGTTGTGTATAGTCTCATAACAGCAATTTTAATTAATGTAATCCTGTGGGCACCATACTGGACGGCAGTAAGAGTGAAACGGTGGCGACATAATCGCAAATATCATGCTGAAAAACGTGCCTGAGAATGACTAAGGTATATTTTTACATTAAATTTTTACCTTTTTTGCCCGTCAAAAACCGTTTCACTTCTACACCAAAATCTACAATCCCGAGAAAAAACTACACCCTGAATTCAGGCAAACCCTAAGTAAAACAATGCCTGCAGGCCCGATTATGACAATTTTACATTTGTTACAAGTCGAATAAAAATAGTTACTTACAACATTAATTTTTTGAAATTTATGTCATGTAGTTTCAGTCAGGTATCAGAATTGCTACTTATCTATTGAACAGTGCACCCTTTAGTCATGTTTTGTGATCTACACTCAGAATCGGAAAGCTTGATTTCAAAGGATTTTCTTAAAAAGGTAATGGGTAATTAAAGGTAGTAGCGATGTTAAACAGAAATACGTTATTGATCGGACAAGTGTTGCAAATCAGGGACAAAATATTTGCTAAACGTCATTGCATTCCTAGTTCACTGAGAAAAGAATGGACAGGACTGCTTGAGAAAACGTCCAGCTTTGATGCATCTAATACGGTTAATCAGGCCGTAAAAGGCCGCCAGACGACCAAGCCAGAAACATACAATGGTAATGCCGTTGACCTGGCTCAGTTAGTGGCATCTTTTAAGAACTTTGAATTGAAGATTTCAAGAAAACACTCAACCCACTAGACTTAATGAGTTGAGCACGAACACTATACAACTGATTGGCCAATCTCGCTTTCGCGCAGTTGTACGCTTGCAGACTCAGCCTATCGCTGAGGCGGGTACAATATGATGGCTGAACGAATTTTACGTTTACCGTAACAGGTAAAACGAAGAAAATCTTCTCGCGCCACTGGAATGTGCTGAAATTCCAGGAAATGACTTTCGTAGGTGGTCGGGTCCGAGTCATGCAGATAAAAACATTTGTCGTCCACATGTGTGACAGCGACCCAGTGCGGAGCTTTTAACTTCGCAAACGGATACGTGCTTACCAGACACACTACGGTTGCTCCTGCTTTAAACGCCGCTTCTAAATCTGCAATGCCCCAGTTAAACTGTTTAACCGGTACGTCCGTCTCTTTCGCTTGCTGTTCAAAATGATTTTCTACCAACGTAATAATGTCTTTCTTATGCTGGTTGCGCACCCCCTCGACAAACAACGGTAAGCCCTGATTTAACCAGACCTCAGCCCGATACCCCTGCTCATGCGCAGCAAGCGCCAGCCCGATAGGATGACAACCACCGTGACCTGAGGTCATGTAAATCGTGGTGGCTCTGCGCCAGAGATCAAGCTCAGTTTGCTGGCGCATGGCAAAGTCAGGAGACAGTTTCTTCATGGCCATCATTAATGCGGCCGGACCGCAGGTAAATTCAGTGGTTTGCCGATACCAGGGATACACATCCTGCACTTTGGCTTTATGGGATAAACGCAACACTTTTTGCATACGTACGGCGTCGCTGTGATCTTCGTAATAATCGGAATAGATGCCAAACCGCTTGAAACCCAGCCGCTCATACACGCTGATGGCTGAGGTATTGTTTTCTGAAACTTCAAGACGCATAAAATGCTTACCGCGGCTCAGCGCAAACTGTTCCAGCTCAGCAATCAGTTTATCAGCAATCTTTTTCCCTCTTGCTTCTGGTAGCACCGCAATAGAGTAAAGTCGTACCAATTGCGTGCCCTGGCGCAACAACAACAATGCGTAGGCCAATACTTCACCATCAACTTCTGCCACCACTAAACTGGCATGACTGGCATTAATGTAATAACGCATCCTGCGTTCACTAAGTCTGTCATTTTCAAAACACCGCAGCTCAATATTGACCAACGTTTTTAAATCATCAAGCGTAGCCTGACGGAGGCTTACTTCGCCCTTATCAATGTCGCTCATCGACCTCGTTGCTCTAAACGGTTAGCAAATTCCTGCATGATAATCTGATACAGCTCTTTACCTAAATAATCGTCTTCAACCCCAGCATCAATGCTTGGATTATCATTGACTTCTATCACGTAAACCTTATTTCCTGATTGTTTTATGTCAACGCCATATAAGCCAGTACCGACTACTTTAGCAGCCTTGATGGCAGCCTGAATTACCGGTTTTGGCACTTCAAACGTGGGCATAGTGGTAAAGCCACCTGAACTCATCGAATCACCTTTATGGTGATAGATTTGCCAATGATTTCTCGCCATATAGTATTTGCAGGCGTAGATAGGTTTCCCGCCTAGCACGCCTATCCGCCAGTCAAATTCTGTGAAGACATATTCCTGTACGAGCACAAGGGCCGAGCCTGCGAGCATGTCCTTTAATTTAGCTTTAAGCTCTTTTGGATCTTCAACTTTATACACCCCGCGGCTAAACGAGCTCTCTGGCAACTTAAGAACCAGCGGCATACCTAAATCTTCGATCAACTTGTTACAGATTTCATCACTGACTTCAGATATCAGTTCACTGCGCGGTGCAGGGACCTTTTGATACGTAAATGCGTCCTGCAAGAATACTTTGTTACAGCAACGCAGAATGGATTCAGTATCATCAATGACCACTAATCCTTCCCGTTCTGCGCTGCGCGCCAGGCGATAGGTATGATGGTCAATTGCGGTGGTTTCACGAATGAACAGCGCGTCAAAATGGCCCAAATCCTGTGGGGTCAACTGGTTCACTATTTGTGCATGAAAGCCTACCTTTTCAGCCGCTTTGACAAAGTTTTTAAGCGCCTTGTCATCACTGGGCGGGGTGGGCTCATCAGGATTGACCAAAATTGCCATGTCCCAGCGCATGTGCTTACCCTTACGTATATCCTGCCATTGCCGTGTGGTATAGGCACGCAACTCATCGATACAGGTGCTTTGCAGCTCTTTTGGAAGCTGGCTTAAGCCTATTGCTTCACACTCAACAAATCCAATATTGTGATGTTTCCCATTAGATTTTGTGTTTGACTCAGATTCCTGCGCCAAATGCAGTGTAAGTTGTAATATGGGGCACGGATACTGGTTGAATGCTTTGGTGGCAATTTCCTTAAAATGCGGGGCATTAGAACGACCGAAAAACACATAAAACGTTGTGGGTAACGATACATTCTCAGGCATCACAAACTTTTCAGGTAAAGAAATGCGCACCGCTCCTTTACCGGTTGGGTCAAGCCGGAGGTCATTAATCGTGTTAACACTGGGCAAAACCTTATGACTACGCGCTTGCGCTAACAATGAACAATAGTAGCCCTGACTCAGATACTTATTTGTATCACAAAGATTTATCACCCGGGTTTTGGGTTCATTCAACTTTGGAAAATCTGCCAGGTAATCATCAAAGCTCATCACTGATAAATCAGTCTCAGGGAAGAGGGCTATATCGTCGGTTACAATTAACGTGTTGTGCATCGGCTAATATTAATTCCACTTATTAAAATTTAATGGATCTGATTGTGGTCAAAAAACCAATAAATACCAAATCAGGATTACCTTTATGGTGGCGCAGTGTATACAATGTCGCAAAATTACAAAGTGTTATTTGTGTATATTTTTTTATCGTCACCATTAACATAGACAATCCCGCTATCTAACTAAAATAGCAAGTAAAAAATAGCGGAACTTTTAAGGAGAGAGAATGACTCTGGCGATTATCGCAATCATTGTAGGCTTGCCGGTTTTACTGTGGAGCGCTGAAAAATTTATTAATGGCTCAGCCGGAATTGCAAATCACTTTGGGGTATCTCCCCTGCTAATCGGCATGTTAATCATCGGGTTCGGCACCTCTGCACCTGAAATTATTGTCTCCGTTTTTGCCGCCATGCAGGGCAACTCCGGAATAGCGCTGGGTAATGCGTATGGCTCGAATATCGCTAACATTGCACTGATTCTGGGCCTCACAGCCCTTATCAGTCCTATCGCTGTGCGCTCTGAAATTATCCGGCGCGAACTGCCGATCATGCTGGGCATTATGTTTTTGGCTGCCTGGCAATTGCTTGATTTGCAGGTGTCCAAAGATGACGCCTTTATGCTGATTGGCATATTTATCTTACTGTTTTCATGGAGCATCTGGCAGGGCATTCGCGGTGATAAAGACGCATTGGCAGAAGAGTTCACCGAAGAAATCAGTCATGCTGACTCCTCGATAAAAATGAACCTGATCTGGTTGCTGACAGGTCTGCTCCTGCTCATCGCGTCATCGCGAGTACTGGTGTGGGGAGCGGTCGAAGTTGCCACTTTCTTTGGTGTAAGTGACACTATTATCGGTCTAACCATTATTGCTATTGGCACCTCACTGCCAGAACTCGCCTCTTCATTGATGGCGGTTAGAAAAGGTGAACATGATCTGGCACTGGGTAACGTAATTGGCTCAAACATGTTTAACACATTAGCCGTGGTTGGGATTGCCGGACTGATACAACCCATGCAGGTTGAACCCATATTTCTGTATCGGGACATCGGCTTCATGCTGGCAGCATCAGTGGCACTGTTAGTTTTCTGCATTGGTATCAAAAGGCCCGGCAGGCTTAACAGATTAGAAGGAGGTGCATTTTTGCTGGCTTACGTCGTTTATACGTACTTCCTAATCAATTCAGCTTTCATCAGTTAATCTTACCTTTCGATTTACTGGAGGTGCTACAAAACGTGAATCGTTAAGGTAAACAAGCTGATCGCGCAAATGCCAACCAGAATAAACAGGTTGATGCCGTAATAATCGTTGCGCCGTCGAGTACGGCGCGCTCTCAACAACATGGTCACCAAGCTGAGTCCAAGACACAATTGCAGCAAAGCGAACAGTCTGGTGACGTGTTCACTCGACCAGCCTGTGCTGGCTTCTACTCCCCAATATTCCTGAACGCCACTAACGAATTCAGGACGCGCAAAATGAAACGTGATCAACGCGGCAACTAAAATTGCCCATGCCAATGCGTTGATAATGGTGATAAGTCGATAGAAACCATCTTTTGTTTTTGGCTTATGACGCCGTTCCAGGGGACGCCCTTCCTCGCTATTTTTTCGTGTCATGCAGTCACTATTCTCTGGTAACCAATCAAAGGATGAGTATACTAGCTGCCTGTAGCTATTTTCATCTATACGGCAGAAATCTGACAGCCAGATCCATGCGCTAAAATGAGCATGGCGATAATTAAAAACTGCTGTTTTTCGCGCATAAACAACTCACGTCATGTGCAAAAAAGTATAGCAGTGAGTGCACAAATAAACTAAGTGTGCGAAGATATTTGCCACTTCTGACATAAATTATTGGAGACGTAATAATGACGCATGCGCCCGTTGTCGACGTGCTTAAAGGAAAGTACGCGGTTGGCGAACAAGTAACAGTAAAAGGCTGGGTGAGAACACGCCGGGATTCCAAAGCAGGCCTTTCGTTCGTAGCCCTTCATGATGGTAGTTGTTTCGACCCTGTACAGGTTATTGCGTTAAATTCGTTATCTAATTATCAAGATGTCCAACGTCTGACTGCAGGCTGTGCCATAGCTGTTGTAGGCTCAGTAAAAGAGTCACAGGGCCAGGGGCAGGCATTAGAAATTGAAGCTAGCACCATTGATGTTGTAGGATGGGTGGAAAATCCCGACACCTATCCAATGGCCGCAAAACGCCACTCAATAGAATTTTTACGGGAATATGCGCACTTGCGCCCTCGCACCAACGTAATCGGTGCGGTTACTCGTGTACGCAACTGTCTGTCACAGGCTATCCACCGCTTCTTCCATGAGCGTGGTTACTATTGGATCAGCACGCCCATTTTGACCGCGAGTGATACCGAAGGCGCGGGTGAAATGTTTCGTGTTTCCACGCTGGATATGATGAACATTCCGCGCACCGATAAAGGCGATGTTGATTACAGCCAGGATTTTTTTGGTAAAGAAACCTACCTTACCGTCTCCGGGCAGTTAAATGTCGAAACGTACTGTAATGCGATGTCCAAGGTATACACATTTGGTCCTACATTTCGTGCCGAAAACAGCAATACCTCCCGTCATCTTGCCGAATTCTGGATGATTGAGCCAGAAGTGGCATTTGCCGATCTGGCTGATGTTGCGCAACTCGCTGAAGACATGTTGAAGTATGTGTGTAAAGCCGTACTTGAAGAGCGTGCCGACGATATGGCTTTCTTCGCTCAGCGTATCAACAAAGACGTCATTAATCGCCTGGAAAAACTGGTGAAGTCTGACTTTGTACGCATGGACTATACGGACGCCATTGAGATACTTAAAGCGAGTGGTAAACAATTCGAATTCCCAGTCGATTGGGGGGTAGACTTGTCATCTGAGCACGAGCGCTATCTGGCAGAAGAGCATGTAGGCGCTCCTATTATTATGCAAAACTACCCGAAAGACATTAAAGCCTTTTATATGCGCTTGAATGATGACGGTAAAACGGTCGCCGCAATGGATATTCTGGCGCCTGGCATTGGTGAGATCATCGGTGGTTCGCAACGTGAGGAACGCTTAGACGTTTTTGACGAGCGTCTTGAAAAAATGGGCTTAGATAAGGAAGACTACAGCTGGTATCGCGATTTGCGTCGTTACGGCACAGTTCCCCACGCCGGCTTTGGTTTAGGCTTTGAGCGCCTGGTTGCTTATGTAACTGGAATGCAGAACGTGCGCGACGTGATCCCCTTCCCCAGAACACCGGGTAACGCCAGTTTTTAATGGCTAAGTCCTTATAAAGAAGCACTTTTTATTAAAGCCAGTTAATCTGATTGACTGGCTTTTTAGTATCTATCGTATAGATAATAAAACAAATAGTCAGCTAACAGATTGCAGTTAAAGGAACGCGATGGCGAATCCGCACGGATTAAAGGTGTCCTGTAAGGATTGTGGCAAAGTAAGTAGTTTGCCCACCTTGAAACATAAGCAAAAAGCGGTATGTCCACGATGTGGCCATACCCTGCTGACATATCGTCATAATGAGACACAAATTACCATGGCGATGGCTTCCAGCGCCGTGGTATTGCTCGTCTTATCTCTGCTTTTCGATTTTCTTACCTTTAAACTGAATGGTCAGCATCACTCGGTTGATTTATGGGCTGCCCTCGCGGTGTTAGTGGATAACGATTATTTATCTCTGGCTATTGTCACCGGCTTGGCCACAGTGATTTTGCCCGCCGTGTTGCTGATTGGCATCTTCTGGCTGATGTGGGCCCGTATGACCCATCATTATTCGCCTTATTTACGACGCATCTACAATATGGTTATGGTGGCCCTGCCCTGGAGCATGGCTGAAATCTTTTTAGTGGGAATTTTAGTTAGTTTGATAAAAATTACCTCACTTGCCGATATTCAGGTTGGCCCGTCTTTTTACACGTACTTTGGTTTCACCGTTACCATGAGTATTGCTCTGTTTTATTTTGACGCTTCACAAACAGCCTATTGGGTTCACGGCAAAAAAGTACCAACAGAAAAACCGCTTACTCCTCATAACGCAACCACCAGCGTTCAGCGTACATGGGCACTATTATTAACGGCAACGCTGCTATATATTCCCGCCAATACGCTGCCGATAATGAATACAAACGTGTTTGGCAGAAATGAGCCCAATACCATCATTGGTGGTGTTATTTCATTATGGGAAATGGGCTCGTACCCTATCGCCATTGTAATTCTGGTGGCCAGCGTGGTAGTACCCGTGGCAAAAATTCTGGTATTGGCATGGTTGAATTTTAGTGTGCAATCAGGGAAGCTGAGTAATCCACACGCAAGCACCAAATATTATCGACTCGTAGAATGGATCGGTCGCTGGTCGATGATAGATGTCTTTGTGGTAGCAATATTGGTTGCATTGATTCAATTGGGTAACACCCTGGCCATTTACCCGGGGCCCGCTGCATTAGCATTTTGTGCAGTTGTATTTATCACCATGATAGCTGCTATGACCTTCGATGCTCGATTGATCTGGCAAAACAGGAAGTCTGTTGTATGAACGAAGAAGCGCATATTAAGCCCACTTCGAAACTTTCCAAGATCTGGATTATCCCTTTTCTTGTAATCATTGTTGGCGGCTGGCTTATCTGGTATCAGTGGAATAATCAGGGGCCCATGATCACCATCGAGATGAAATCAGCAGCAGGCATTGATGTTAATAAAACCCCTATCAAGGTGCGCGATCTTAATATTGGCCAGGTCAAGAAAATCGAGCTCAAACAGGATTTGGAAGGGGTCATTGTGCACGCGCGCATTGATAAAGGGGCGGCGTATTTACTTACGGATAAAACCCAGTTCTGGGTGGTGGCGCCCCGCATCAGCTTTTCCGAAGTGTCAGGCTTAAACACCCTGCTCTCAGGCGCTTATATAGCCATGAGCGCACACGATGAAGGAATAGAAACCTATCACTTCATTGCTCAGGAACGCCCGCCAGTGACCCCGCAAGGTACACCTGGCCTGCACCTCTCGTTAAAAAGTGATGACGAGTTAGCCTACAAAGCTGGCGATCCGATTATTTATAAAGGGTTTAAGGTTGGAGAATTTGAAGACTCGTCATTTAATATCGAGGAACGAGTCGTGTACTACGATGCCTTTATCCGAGCGCCTTATCACAAGTTGATCACGCAAAATACCCGCTTCTGGAACGTAAGTGGGGTAAAACTCAATTTAGAATCCAGTGGCGTGAAAGTTGAAACAGGCAGTCTGGAAACGTTACTGGCTAATGGTATTACATTTGGAATACCTGAAGGGGTGAATTCCGGTGAACAAATCACTGGCAATGCATTTTTCACTATCTATGAAGATCAAACGGCTGCCATCAATGCCCGCTTTAAGCTGGCGGCAGAGTATCTGCTACTGATCGACGAAACAGTGCGCGGATTAAAAGTTGGTGCGCCCGTAGAATACCGCGGCATCGAAATTGGCGAGGTTCGCAGTATCAATGCTGGAAATGTTGTGGAGGGCAGCATTTTAGAGCAGGATTTCCCCATTCCTGTTGTCATCTCCATTTATCCGGGCAAAGTGCGTCAGGATGACAGTGAAATCGGCTTAAACCTCGTCAAGCAAACTATGCAAAAGTGGATTGCGCAGGACTTACGTGCCAGTCTTCGTATGGGGAATGTGCTGACGGGAGGCCTGTTTGTAGATTTGAAACACATAAAGGATCACAAGCCCATTCCGCTAGAGACTATCAACGGGTTTGATGTGATCCCCACGGTCTCCAATGAGTTTACCCAGTTAACCCAGAAAGCTGACGCCATTTTAGATAAAATCAATCAGTTACCGCTAGACAAGCTGGTCGGTGACATCGGCACCGTTATCACTGATTTAAGCGAAGCGGCGGCATCGGTGAAGACCACAGCCGACAACTTTGACACACTGGTGACGGAAATTGATGCAGAGCAACTAAATGGTAATCTCAACGAAGTGTTGGATGATATGTCCACGCTGCTGCAAAATTACACCGAAGGTGGTTTAAGTAAATCAGAAATTCAGGAAACCATGGATTCATTGCAAGATACGTTGCGCAGTATTCAGCCACTGATATTGCAATTGAATCAAAAACCTAATGGGCTTATTTTTGCTACAGGCAATGAAGCTGATATACAACCTAAAGCACAAAAGTCTGGAGCAAATTGATGAAAGCAAGATGGTGGTTGATCGCGTTTGTTGTAGTGATATCAGGCTGTGCGTCTCAGTCTATAAATTTAAATTACTATCTGCTGCACTCTCCCCACAGTGACAACAAAGCGGGGCAACAGCCAGGTTATCAACTGTCGCTGCAAAAACTGGTATTGCCAGAATACCTCAAGCAACGCAGTCTGGTAATGCAGACCAGCCCCACTACGCTGCATTTTTCACCGCAACACGTGTGGGCCGAACCCGTTCAAAGCGGCATGATTAAGGCGTTGGAAGATTCACTCTGGCAGCAACATCAGATCCTGTCAGTACCTGCTGGCCTGGCTCAACACAACGACGCACTATCAAGCGCCGATGTAGCCATTGTCGTAGATGACTTTTTACCCACTTCTGACGGACAGGCCGTGTTGCGCGGAAAATACTGGATCATGTATGCGGACCAAAGCAAAACCATGCATATTTTCAATTTACAACGGCCCTTAGAAGAGGACGGTTTCGACCATGCGGTATTACAAATGCAACAGCTGGTGGCTGAATTGAGTGGGCATATTGCCGGGCAGCTTGATTTAAGTGACGATTGAATCCTCAACAACTTAAAACACATTCATTCTGACTAATATAGCTTTTGCAAGAACACCTTGGAGTGATGTCAACGCATGGGTCGTGTGTCCATATTTCCAACCTTTGCAATTTAACTCTATATATCTAACAATTGGTTTAAATTTTTTTGAGAATCTACCTCCATCGATGATTTGCATACAACAGAAGGGTAATCTTGATCCTTCACGATATAAAGTTGATCAAACAAACGGTTTAACATGATTTTAAATAACTTTTCCGCAATTTAGGACGAGCAAAGAAACCTTAAAAACTGAAATTAAAATATAACGCATAATTATCTCTTACCATTTCTGTCGTTAATTAAATTTTCATAAAAAATAAATGTTGACAATGAAATAAGTAACCACATATATTTGAAAAAATATACGGATAGCCTCGCAATGCCTGTTCAATAAGGGCTGTTTGCACACACTTAAAAGGGAATTTTTATGAGTTTTTTAAAGAACTTAGTTTGCTTTTCAACTTTCATTTTTCTGTTACACACCAATATAGCCTTTAAAGAATCCACAAAATCTTTAGCATTATCGATAAATTTGGCTGAAGCGGCAGGCAAATGTCCGAAAGGGTATGAATGTATTGAAGTGAAAGGAAATAGGACTATACTTTTCGGAATTAATCCTTCAAATCCAGGGATAAATTGGGATAATCTTACTTCTGAGTTTAATATTGATGCTTTATCAGCGGCTCGGGAACGTGCATATACAGGTCAGTCAGCGCTTTACGCTAAGCTTGGTGCTTGTATGACAGTAGCACACACAGCAGAAATCAAATGTAAACAAAAAGTTGCAGTCTTGGGCGGCGCTGCTGGCGTTCTGTGTATTGCAAATGGATTCGTCTTTTCACTTCCTCCTTCTAATCCGCTAATCGGTACATCGATTGGAGGGGCATGTAGTGCAGTTGTTGCTGGAGCAATTGCTTACAACTCACTTACCTGCGAAATGATTTTAGAAAAAGAGAAATCATTTTGTACTAAGAAGATCTTAGGCTATTGAGATAAAACCAGTGTTAAGGTCAATTGCAACATTTCTACTAATCATAGTCGCACTTTATTACCATTTTGGAAATGAAGGTTGGAAATCAGAAATTAGCGTTAAGTACGATGCATCTAGTTCTGCTCATTCTGATTTAAAGGATCATATTAGTTCTTCCGAAGATATTGCGATAGTTAAAGAAGAGGTGTGTTTAGATTTTAAAAATATACTTAAAAATAGCAACTTTAATTTAAATGAAGAACTAAATAAATTGGACGAACATTTCTTTGAACTAGGCTTGGATGATTATGAAGTCAATAAAATTGTTAACCAATCCGGGTTTTCACTTTTTGAATATAACGAAGAAACTAAGATATTTGATACAAATTTTACGACGTTAACTGCGCTGGATGATGACATCAAGTATGATCCTGAAATTGAAAACGAAATAATTCAACTTGTTACTGAAGGAAGTTTTGAAAAAATTATTGAATTTATTCAAGCTAACAAATTGAGCAACAATTATTTCATTGATGGCGGCAGTATATTTTCGATATTAATAGGCAACTTTTATCCATTGACAGGTGAACAATTAAATTTGCTAATTGAAGTAGGTATAACACCATCCTTCAATGATCTAGTGAAAATGGTCAAGTCTGAAAATGCTTTTGAAGTCTTACGACTTTTCATCTACTCCTCCGATATTGAAAAAAAAATAGGAAGAATGTGGTATGAGAATGAAAAATATTACAATTTGACATTATTAAGCGCGGAAAAATTAAATGACAAAGCGTTTTCTCTATTTTTAGATCTTGGTGTTGAAGCTGAGCCATTTAATAAAAACTTAAATGCATTTGATTACCTAAGTAATCCAAAGAATGAATTAGAAGCAGTTAAATTTAAAAATATCGTAGACAACCTGATTGAGGCAAACGTCTTTCCTTACAACTTTCACTCTTTCGAAAGATTAAGAAGTCAATTAGAAGTAAAATTTATTTCAGTGATAGAATCAAAAATTTCGTACGAAAAATCTCTATTCCCTAAACATTTAAATGAGCCTCTAAAAAAAATGAAAAGTGCTATAAAACAAAAAAATCATGAAATTACTTGTACAACATCGGCCCCTACGGTAACAAAATGAAATATAGCAAAATCTTTAAAAAACATAGTAATAAATTAACTTCCAAGCAAAAACGAGAGTTGATTTTAATTTCAATTAGTGATTCCGGAGTACTTAGTAATTTCAAAACAAAAGTTTTCATCACACTTCTTTTTCTAGCGCTTGCACTTACATCTGTTTCTCTATTTAATTTTGATATAAACTCATTAACCTTAATAGTGATCATATTATTACAAACTGCATTAAGCGGGCTGATTTTTTTCAAATACATAGAGTCGAATTCTTCTTCGACGCTCAAAAAAATACTAGAACATAAGGAGTTTAATTTAAACGAAATTGAAAGTGATGTATCAAATCAATTATTTCCCATTTTATTAATAATATCTTTTTCTTTTTTAGTTTATATGTACGTTATGTTTTCAATTTAACTACTTAAAATTCGCGGACAAGTAAGTGTCACTTATATGATTTAATTCCACAAATCGTTAACCTCCCTTTTTATTATAGAAAGTAAATAGCGTATCTTGTTTCCATCTTTAGCAACATGCCAAACTAATTATCTAAAAACGCGCGGTCGAATCTTTTGTACCATCTGTTCGCGGCCCAGATAGCGGCGCTGATATACGGCAATCCGCCCAGCACCCACATAATAAGTCCGGCCAGTTGCTGATCGGCAAGCCCCCTCGCCTCACCATAAAATGGCGCGTTGGCGAATGTTAATAATGCCCCCAAAAACCCCGTGTGCATGAGGGTAAACAGTAAGGCCAGTAATGCATAATGGGCCTTACCTGAAAATGCATGCAAACAAGCCCACCAGAACCACACCGCAGTGATAAGAAAACAGGCGTGTTCAATGATATGTACCCACGGATTTTCCACCGCGAGCATATAAAAAGTTGGAATGTGCCAGAACCAGAGCACCACGCCATGAATATACGCGCACAGCATGGGATACTGGGTTAACTTAAAGGCCAGCTCCCATGCTTTCTTACCATACCTGCCCCACGCTTTATAATATTGCGGTAAGGGCCGGGCTAAAGCGAAAGCAGGCGCAATGATAACCATCATAAACATGTGCTGCGTCATATGTGCGGCGGCGCTTTGCTCTGCCCACTTATCAAGCGGGCCTAAAATGGTAAACAGAGTAATTATTACCGTGATATGAAACAGCCATCTTCGCCAAGGCACTGGCGTTGCCCGACGACACCCCACTTCATAAAGAAACCATAACAGGACAACAACAGCCGCGGTGATGCCTGCAGCAATGCCTTCCTCTCCGGAACTGGAGAAAGGGCTGTGGGCAAGCGCCCGGCCTGACCATACAACTAGACAAAAAAGTAGTAAAAGCGCTAGAGACATGGCGTCACCATCACCAGAGCCAGCCCGACCATTAAAGTTCCGAATGCCGAAAATGCATACACCGCAGTCGCTATTTGCAGGGCAAATTTGGTTTGCGGGGGGGCCTCTTTGAGCAATTTTCTTTTGTCCACAGCGTAAAGACAGAGAAGAACAAAAACCACCATGGTGATGACGAAGAAACTGAGGTTAAGCCAATTGAAAATGCCCTGTTCGGGCGCGGGTGGCTCAATTTTGCACGCCACTGCAAGCCCACCATAAGCAGCGACAAACCAGATAGCCCAGATAATCCAGCCAGCTACATAATGTATTGGATGCAAACGCCCAGGATTCATATTAACTCACCACACCAGCGGCATAATTAGAAAACATGCGAAGCTGACCCAGAAAATTCCGAGGGTGAACAGCCAGAATGGATGCAGTACAGCGGGTTCGTAAGGCAAGGCCTGACTGATATAACCTTTTTTAGCGCGGAATATTTGTAAGCCAGAGGCGACGACTGCGATGCTGCTGTGAAATAACAAAAACATCAGCATGACAAATAAAGCGGCATCATGGGCGTTGTCGGTGACAGCTAACTTACTGGTTATAGTCACATAGATGAGTGTAGCCAGATGCAATGCGCCAAAAACAAACACTCCGGCAAACTGAGCGGGTAATTTTGATGCTGCGCCCGAGCGTAACATTTTTATCACCCTGTGATACAACAGCACCGCGACAGTCAGCGTGACGCCACTTATCGTCATTGCAGTGATTGAAACAGCAGAAACATCGGGTACTTTTCCGCCCGGCGCGACGGTCCACAAATACAGCCAGCCGAATAACAAAGATAAATACAGCGAGCCATCACTGAGCAGGGTCACAACCATGCCCCACAGACCCGGACCATTCATGGTGCGCGAGTGCAGTTTGGGCTCGTCGCGTTGTTCTTCATCTGCCGTTAGCGGGGCCATTTCTTTATGCGCGCCATTCACCCACGCCCAGCGAAAAACGCAAATCGCTGCAATCACGGTGATAGCCAACGCAACAAGGTAGGCGCGCGACAATAAACTGATGCACAGTGCGGCCAGAAACAGTGCAGTCACCAACGGCAGCCAGGAATGGGTGGGAATATGAATTACTTCAATCAGCTTTCCGGTCACTGCATCGGTGCCATAGAGTTCACGTCGACCATGACCTATTCGCTTGAGGCCGTGGGCACCATCACTGATAGTCGAGCGCAAATCGGGCTTGTCCCATAACGGATGCCGCGTTTTCACCGTGGGCAAGCTCAAAAAGTTGTACGATGTGGGAGGCGTACCTGTCGCCCATTCCAGGGTGTCGGCTTGCCAGGGGTTAAATCTTGCCTTTTGTCCGTAACGAAAATGCAGAATAACGTCCAGCATCAACATGCCAAAGCCACTGGCCATAATAAAACTACCGAAAGTAGACAGCATGTTCAGCCAGTCCCATCCCAGGCCAGCTTCATAGGTGACCACACGGCGAGGCATGCCGAGCAGTCCGGTTAAATGCATCATCAGAAACGTGGCGTTAAAACCAATGAAGATAAGCCAGAACGCCCATTTACCCATGTGCATAGTGGGCATGCGACCGGACAAATGAGGTAACCAGTAGTACAGCCCGCCAATCAAAGGAAACAACATTCCGCCAATTAGCACGTAGTGAAAATGGGCCACCACGAAGTGGGTGTCATGCACTTGCCAGTCAAACGGCACCAGCGCCAACATCACACCGGTTAACCCGCCGCAAACAAAAATAAACAGAAACCCAAACATCCACAGCATCGGCAACTCAAAACGTACACGCCCTGTCCATAAAGTAGCAATCCATGCAAAAACCTGAATTGCAGTAGGGATGGCCACCAGCATACTGGCAATCGAAAAAAACGCCTGCGCCAGTTGCGGGATGCCTACCGTGAACATGTGATGAACCCACAGCCCGAAGCTGACGAACCCCATGGTAATAATGGCCAGAACAATCCATCGGTAACCAACCAGCGGGCGTCCTGCAAAAACCGGAATAATGGTTGAAACAATGCCTGCAGCAGGCAAGAAAATAATGTACACCTCAGGGTGACCAAACAACCAGAACAGATGTTGCCAGAGAATGGGGTCGCCACCTGCTGCAGGGTCAAAAAATGGCATACCCGCAGCACGCTCCAGCTCCAATAAAATACTAGCCAGAATAAGTGGGGGAAAACCAAACACAATCATGAGTGCCATAGCCAGAATGTACCAACAAAATATCGGCATTTTACTGAGCGACATTCCGGGTGCTCTGGTGCGCAGGATTGAAACAGTCAGTTCAACACCCGCAGAAACCGCCGAGATTTCGACGAAAGTAATGCCCAGTAACCAGAAGTCAGAACCGGGTCCAGCAGAAAACTCTGCGCTGGATAACGGGGTATACATAAACCAACCGGAATCGGGTGCAATTCCCAAAAACAGACTGGTCATGATAATAATGCCGCCAAACAAATAGCAGTAATAACCTAATGCGCTTAAACGTGGAAATACCAGATCCCGGGTGCCAATCATTTTTGGGATCAGATACATGGCGGCCCCTTCCAAAATAGGAATGGCGAAAAGAAACATCATCACCGTGCCATGCATGGTGAAAAGCTGAGCATACAACGCTGGCGAGATAAGTTCCTGTTCCGGTAACGCCAGTTGCGAGCGGATCAGCATCGCTAATACGCCACCAATGATGAAAAAAACCGTACCGGTCAGCATAAAACGGCGGCTGATTGAGGTATGGTTCACTGCGGCCAATTGTCCCCACCCGGGCAGGTTATCCCATACTTTGGCAAATTGTGCGTGTAATGACAGGTCGTTATTCACTGCTGGCCTGCTCCTTCTGCTGCTGTGATACCCATAGCGAAAACTCCCGCTCCGCAAGTACCGATACCTCAAATTTCATTTTTGTGTGTGCCAGTCCGCAATATTCCGCACACTGCCCGCCGTATGTGCCGGGTTTGTCACCCAATAATCTTAGAACATTGGTTCTGCCTGGAATGGCATCCATTTTCCCGCCCAGCCTGGGTACCCAGAAACTATGAATAACATCTTCACTACTCACGTGGATATCAATCGGCACGCCAGCCGGTATGACAATTTTGTCCTGTAACTGAATATTCTGTGCCGGGTAGTGCACTTCCCACAACCACTGTTTTGCATGCACCTCGACCTTTATCGCCTGTTCACTTGGCCAGGGCAACATACTATGTCCTATGGGGATGCCAAAACCCAGTAACACAGTGATACACGCCACCGGCAAGGCAATTCCCCCGAGCACCACCAACCGATTCGTCACCCCTTTGACTTCATCCTCGCTGTACTTTTTGTGGGGTTTTCGCATGGCGTACCACCAGATGGCGCACACCCCAAATAACACGAGGGAGCCAACAATTAACATCCCCCACCAAAGCCACATTACCGCTTGTGCATGCGGCCCGGCTGGATCCAAAATGGAGTAACGGCCGTTACAACCTGATAGCGACAACGTGATCGCCAGGATAATTACTTTTACTGCCCGATCACCCACACCAATTACCCCTTACTTGAGGAAAAGTTTGTTTATGTTGCGCGAGGAAAAAATTGACAGCCGCTCGCTGATAAAAGGTCATCCATTGCATCCGGCATTGATTCATTTCCCTGTCGCCCTGCTGTTGCTGTTGGTCGTGACTGACATTTGCTACATCTTCACCTATGATCCTTTCTGGGGAAAAGCCGGCTTTTACCTGTCGACCACCGGCTTGTTGTTCGGAGTACTCGGTAGCATTCCTGGCGCAATTGATGTGTTTTCGGTTAAGCGAATCCGCAGAATTGTGTCGGCCTGGGCCCACGGATTGTTGGCTATAATGTCGTTGTCGCTGGCAACGCTCAATGTAATGTTGCGACTGGGTGATGATCCAGCACACCAGATTATGCCCTGGGGCTTGTATGTAAGCTTGCTCACCGCTGTAATGATCAACATTACCGGCTCGCTGGGGGCACAACTGGTTTATGAATATGGTATCGGTGTCGATGTGGTGCAAAAAGATGACCATTTAGTTGACCCCTAAAGTGTCCATGGCAGCATCTCCGGTTCAGCAGGTTTCATCAAAACAACACATAAGATGGCCACAATACACACCGACAATGCGGTAAATAAAATCCAGCTATAGAGCACCAGGTTCTTGGTGTTCTCCCTTTCGAACCGTGTTATCAGCAGGGCAAGGCAAGCGTGAAAGACCACCATCAGACTCACCAGTGTCAGTTTCACCAATAACCAGAAAATAAGGATATCAGCCACCACAAACGTCAATGTACCGGCTATGATAGAAACTACTGCAAAGGGTGATGCAATATGGGTAAACACCAGTCGCGCAACTGACCCCATCCCCGTTGGATGCTGCATAAATTCTTTTTGCTTTTGCGTCTCCATCGCTATCAATGCTGGGATGTACAGCACTGAAGCTGTCCAGACAAAAAGCGTAATGATATGCACAGAAAGAAACCACAGCACCGTTTTGATTCCAAAAGCGATTGATATATAAAAGAATAGTTTATACTGAGCGGATCCATCAGATGATCAGCTTCACGTTCAGATTATTCTCAAAATAAATATCGTGTCCTGCGTCATTAATTTATTAACAGCACACTAACAGTTCGTTACAATTATGCGGTCAAATTAAGCGTTTTTCGCGGTACTATGTGAATTAAATGCACCAACAAGAAGTGGTTAAACATGAAATGGATTAAAATTGTACTTCCGGTCGCCATACTCGCAATCGGTTTTGGTGGCATGCAGGCAATTAAAGCGACGGCTTCGGATGATGAAATCAAAGAAAAAGTCGACACCCGTCCATCGGTCACTATAGACAAGCTCAACACTGATTCGTATACGGTTGAGATTACTGCCTATGGTGAAGTTGCACCGCTTGAAAGCACTAATCTGGCTGCACAGGTCTCTGGTGAAGTGGTGTCGTGGAACAAACATTTCGTCAACGGGGGGCTGGTCAAGCGCGGTGAAACCCTGTTCACCATCGAGAAAGATGCCTATGAAGCCGCGCTGTTGCTGGCAGAAGCTAATTTAAGCTCAGCGCAAGCGCAGCTTATCCAGGAGGAAGCGCAGGCACAGGTTGCCAAAAAGGAAGCCACTAAACTCGCCAGCGGTAACGTCAGTGATTTATACCTGCGTAAGCCGCAGATGCTTAGCGCTCAGGCGGCGGTAAAATCAGCTCAGGCACAACTTAAGCTTGCTCACCGCGATCTTGATAATTGCGAAGTCAAAGCACCCTATGATGCGCTGGTGGTTTCCCGCAATATCGGTGTAGGTGATTTTGTGAGTACAGGTACAATAGCAGCAACGCTTTACAGCATTGAGACAGCCGAAGTTACCTTTCCTGTGGCGGGTTTCGATCAGGCCTTTTTACCTGAGCAAATCATGGAACGTAAAGCAACAGTAAGTATTGGCGATAATAAGCAAACAGCACGAGAAGCCCTACTGCACCGCGATACTGGCATTGTTGATCAGGCCACACGTATGGCACACCTGGTGGCCAGAATAGATGATCCATATGGGATTCGCACTCAGCAACGCCCTATCAAGTTTGGTAGTTACGTGCAAGTCAATTTCTCCGGTAAAACCGTCGACAACGTTTACCGCATTCCTCAGGAACTGGTGACCAACAAAAAACTGTGGACCCTCGATGGCGAAGACAAACTCACCGCCAATCAGGTCGATGTGGTTCGTGAAGATGGCGGCTATTTCCTCATCCGGGGTAATTTCAACCAGGACCGGGTGGTAAAAACCTTACCAGAGTATCCACAGGAAGGCATGGAAGTTAAAGTGATTTCCAGCAATGGCGATATCGCTATGACCAGCGCAGCGCAACCTTGAGGACGTAGCTCATGAATGACAACTACGATACCCATAAGGGCATTATTGCCTGGTTTGCGCGCAACTCCGTTGCTGCCAACCTGCTCATGTTTTTCCTCATTGTCATGGGGATTGTTGGCTATAACACCATTCAACGTCAGATGTTTCCCAACATCGAGATCAATTATATCGAGATATGGGCACAGTACCCTGGCGCGTCACCGCAGGAAATTGAAGAGAGTATTCTCATCAAAATTGAAGAATCGGTGAAAGACGTTACCGAAATTAAGAAAACCGTGTCGCGCGCTTTTCGCAATAGTGGTCGCGTAGTGTTTGAAGTCGACACTGGTGAAGAATTAAAAGATGTCATGGACAAGGTGAAGCTGCGGGTGGATAGCATCGCCACCTTCCCCGCTGGTATGGAGCCAGTCACCGTTTCACAGATTGAATTCAAACAAGATGTCATCGAAATGCCGCTGGTGGGTGATTTACCGCTGGATGAGCTTAAACAGCTGGCCAAAGAAGTTGAAGATGAATTACTGCAATTAGGCACTGTTTCATTGGTCGATATGGGCGCGCCGGATGATGAAATTGCGGTGGAAGTGCTGCCTGAGATGTTGCGTCGTTATAATCTCACCATTGATGATGTTACCCGCGCCATTAGCAGTTACTCCACCAATCTTTCAGCAGGTCAGATAAAAACCCAGGCCGGATTAATCTCGGTGCGGGTAGAAAATCAGTTCTACGATGGAAAAGAGTTCGAGTCGATTCCTATCAAAATCGGCGAAAATGGTTCGCGGGTTTTACTTTCCGATATCGCCACCGTAAAGGATGGTTTTACTGAAGGTGAACGTTACTTTAAATACAATGGCAAAAACGCCATTTACATGTCAGTTAAAGCCACCAAAACTCAGAACATGATCCCGGTCGCGGAGAATGTCAAAGCGTACATAGAGGAAAAAAACAAGACCTTACCCCACGGTGTCAGTCTGGAAGTGTTGGTTGATATGACATACTATCTTAACGCCCGCCTGGACATGATGCTTAAGAACCTGTTTCAGGGGTCGATTCTGGTGGCGTTGATGTTGACGCTTTTCTTGCGTTTCCGCCTGGCGTTCTGGGTCATGATTGGATTACCTATCTGTTTTTTAGGTGCGGTCATGCTTATGCCTGTATTCGGTGTCAGTATCAATATTCTGTCCTTGTTCGCCTTTATTATGGTGCTGGGTATCGTGGTCGATGACGCGATTGTTATAGGAGAAAGCGCCTACACAGAAATAGAGCACAAAGGCGGCGGTATAGATAACGTTATCCGCGGTGCCAAGCGCGTGGCGACACCGGCCACCTTTGGTGTACTGACTACGATCGCGGTATTTGCACCTTTTACCTTAAGCAGTGGTCCGGACGGTGCGTTCTTCTACAACATTGCCGTGGTGGTCATCTTGTGTCTGTTTTTCAGCTTAATCGAGTCCAAGCTTATTTTGCCCGCCCACATTGCGCACACTAACTTTAAACCAATCAAACCCGACAGTTGGCGTGCCAAATTCAACACCCGTTTTAACGGCATCATACATGGGCCATACCGCAGAACGGTTGAAAAAGCTCTAGAGTGGCGCTGGGCGGTGTTGATGATGTTTGTCGCTATGCTATTAATAAGTTTAGGCTTAATGGCTGCCAATTACGTACGTTTCGTACCACAACCTAAAGTACCGCATGATTTCCCCAGCGTCCGTATTGAGATGAACAGTAATGTTTCTGATACCGCGGTTATCGACGCCTTGCGCACGATTGAAAGCGTCATCTATAGCGAAGAGGAGAAAATCAAGCAGGAATATGGTACCGGCATGATTAAAGATCTTCTTGCGTTCAATCAGGAGCGTACTGAGGGTCGAATTGTAGTACCGCTGGTACACGAAGATAAGCGCCCGTTTGATACCTTTGAGCTGGCCCGTCGCTGGCGTGAAGCCATCCCTGAAATTCCCGGCATGAAGTCGTTCGTGGTACAGGATGACGTCAACGGAGGCGGTGAGGATGGTGAGTTTGGTTATCTCCTGTTCGGACCCGACATTCAAACGTTAAATGCAGCTGGTCGCCAGTTTATCAGTATGCTTCAGCAGCAAACGGGGCTGTTTGATGTCAGTTCAACCATCGACCCGGAAAGTAAAGAAGTACAGATGACGCTGTTGCCGGTAGCCTACGATTTGGGGATTACCTTATCTACTATCGCAAATCAGGTAGGTGCGGGGTTCTATGGGGGTGAAGCACAGCGGGTGATCCGTGACGGTGAAGAAGTGCGCGTAATGGTACGTTACCCCGAAATGACCCGCGCGCGTTTCGCTGACCTGAAATACACGGTTATCACCACCCCTTCGGGTAAAGAGGTCATGCTCGGTGACGTAGTAAGACTGGAAGAAAAACCGGGGATCAGCTACATACGCCGTGAAGGTGGCTATCGCAGTGTCTATGTCTGGGGCTCAATTGATGAAATTGCGATTGAACCTAACGAAGTGGTTGAACAAATCGACGACAAGTTATTACCGCAGCTAAAAGAGCAGTTTCCCTCAGTAATGACGGAACTAGGCGGTGATATTGAAGAGCAACAGGCCCAGCAAAATGAGCAGATCCTGTTTTTTGTCGCGGCAATGATACTGGTTTATATTTTATTGGCGGTGCCTTTAAAGAGCTATGGCCAGCCGTTAATTATCATGTCGGTTATTCCATTTAGTTTAACTGGCGCCATCTGGGGTCACTTCCTGTTTGGCATGGATTTAAGCATGATGTCGACCTTCGGTCTTATCGCCGCCGCCGGGGTGGTGATTAATGATTCGTTGGTGATGACAGATTATGTTAATCAACGCCGCAAACAGGGCTATGCGATTCGTGAGGCGGTCGCTGAAGCTGGTGGTGCCAGGTTCAGAGCCATTACGCTGACCTCGATCACTACCTTTGTAGGCGTGTTGCCCATCATGTTTGAAACCAGCTTACAGGCGGCCTTTGTTATTCCTATGGCCATAGCACTGGGCTTCTCGGTACTCTATGCCACTCTGGTGACTCTGATACTGGTGCCCTGTCTGTACCTAATCCTGATTGATTTAGGTGTGCCGTTCAGATGGATAGCGAATAAAATTCGCAAGAAACCTGCAGAGCCGGATGCAGCCATCATTCATTCGAAATAATTTATAGGGGCTTCTACAGCCCCTTTTCTTTTAAGGAAGCTTTATGACACTTTTCATCCGACCAGCGACAGCCAATGACGCTATTTTAGTCCACCAGTTTATTACCGAGCTGGCGATTTACGAAAAAGCAGAAGATGAAGTCGAAGCCTCTGTTGATGATATTAAACGCTCGTTGTTTTCCGAAACTGCCACTGCCCATTGTGTCATTTGTGAAGACGATGAGATGCCAGTCGGGTTTGCCGTTTTCTTCTACAACTACTCGACCTGGCAAGGCAAAAACGGCGTGTACCTTGAAGATCTTTACGTGACTCCAGATGCCAGAGGAAAAGGTGCCGGCAAAGCACTACTGAAATATCTGGCTAAACATGCGGTAGATAATAATTGCGGCCGATTCGAATGGAGCGTGCTGGACTGGAACAAACCGGCCATAGATTTTTATGAATCGTTTGGAGCTAAAGCCAAAGACGAATGGCTGGGCTATCGACTGTCAGGTAAAGAGTTAATCGCCTTTGCAAAAAACTGACAGTATTTAGTGTGTGCTGCGGATTCATGAGCACTTCAAAAAACCTAACTGCGATACACCGTCTTAATCAAATGAAAACCAAATTTGGTTTTGACCGGGCCATGCACTTCAAACAGGTTTTTTTTGAATACAACATCGTCAAAGGCTTTGACCATATCTCCACGATTAAACTCTCCTAAATCCCCTCCGCGTTTGCGGGAGGGGCAGATAGAATGCTTTTTAGCCAACTGCTGAAAGTTAGCGCCGTTGGCCAGTTGTTGTTTAAGGTTTTCAGCTTCTTCTTTTGTCTTTACCAGAATATGGTAGGCGCTGGCTCGTGGCATGGAATTCTCTTATAACTGCGGTTTTGTGAAGTATAAATGAATCGCCTTCCCCACCAAAGCAATACAACCACAATAAGGGCGTCGAAAGACTCAGGGCGTGAAGCGGACGAATGTGATCCCGTTAAAAGAAGCCGGTATACCCAGGCATTGTGTATTGGTTAGCAATACTTTTTTAAGCTTTATAATAACAGCGTGGGAGGTTGCGGCTTGCGCCGCAATTTCGCCTTTTTTTCATTGGGATAAATGTTGAATAACTTTTTTTTCTACAGTCGATTTTTAAAATAGGTATCAAATTGAAGACCAATTGGCGTACTTAACTCTCGTAACTCATCTTGCCTGAACATTTGTTTATCCCATTCCCAAAATAATTCTCTAAGTTGACCGGCTTCATCTGGCAGAACATCGATCAGGTTCTGGGTTTCATTTGGGTCATTCACAATATTAAAAAGGTATTCTCTTTTTATACCCGCCTGCAAATACTTATAATCACCTTTCCTGACAGCCCGCTGATCATAAAATCGCCAATAGAGTTCCCTTTGTTGAAATTGATCACCTGCCCCATCTTGGTTGGTGAGTAAAGGTACGACATCTAAGCCATCCATCCCAACTGTATCGGCATTAGCAACCTTTGCAGCGGTAAATCCAATGTCCAATGTCGAAACAGGTTCTGTTCTCACTTCTCCTTTTGGAAAGTTTTTAGGCCAACTAACAATGAAAGGAACCTTAATTCCCCCTTCGGTCAGCATGCCTTTTTCTCCGGTGAGAGGCGTATTAACTGAGCCATCCCAAACGCCCCAATTGCCGTCATCCAAGGGCTCATCAGGCATCGAAATTCCAGTGGGTGCACCATTATCGCTGGTATACACAATTAACGTATTTTCTAAAAGACCGTGTTCTCTAAGTGCATCCTGAATTTGGCCGACACCACGATCAATGGCATACATCATAGCCAAACCGTAACGTCTGCGGGTTTTCATGTCACCACTAAAAAGCGCTAAATCTTCTTCTTTTGCTTCGAGCGGAACGTGGGGCCCAAATGGCGCAACGTAAAGAAAAAACGGCTCATCATGATGACGATGGATAAACTGAACCGCTGCTTTGCTGACTAAGTCCAAGCGATACTCATTGTCCTCAACGTAGTCAGCTTTCGCATCTTTACCTTCCTTTGTAAAGTTTCGCCAATACCATTTGCGTGAACCTGCAAATACGTCGTCAAAACCGCGGTTGTCAGGAAAATATTCTCTTCTAACCTCGAAGGGCACCTCTGTCGCCTTGAACGGAACGATGGAAGGGTAGTTTTGAGCTCCCCAGACATCAGAATTGTTATCAATATCAATATTCCACTTTCCTGCCATACCCGTAGCATACCCCGCACCTTTTAGTCTCTCTGCAATCGTAGTGACACTTAAATCCATTGGTGTGAAGTAATTATTGTCAAGGCCGAATCGCTGTTGATATATCCCGGTTAACAAGCCTGCACGAGAAGGAGTGCACTGAGGGGCAGTAACATAACCATTTTCGAAACGCACGCCAGAAGCTGCTAACTCATCAATGTTGGGGGTAAGAATGTCACTGACAACGTTTTGCGCACCAACATCGGCATACCCCTGATCGTCGGTGAAAATGACGATGATATTGGGTCTTTCATCGGCAACGCGATCCTGTTGCGGGTCCTCGTTCTCAGACGAACCGCAGGCGGTTAGGAAAAATGCGAGTACACTAAAGATTGAAAGGCGAAACAAACTGACAGGCAGTAAGTTAGCAAACACCAAATTACTGAGCAAACGACTAGTAAACAAACCGAACTCCTTTTCCCTGAATAACCAATAATACCGCAAGCCCTGAGCTTATCTTAAACATCAGGTTACACTGATAAAAACTGCATTATTTTATCAGTATTGTGCCTAAGAAAAACACTTTTTATTCGACCCGCTCGAAAAATATTTTAACGCTTAATATTGGTTAAAAAGTGGCTTGATGCTACCGGCTTACCAGATAAGAGACCAGCGCCACTGCTCCAGATAGTACTGATATTTAAACCTTTTAACTCATTCCTCTCAAGGACTTCGCCGGAACCATCCTCAAAACCCAGTGCATCCACGCCCAGGGCCATGCTGGGACATAAGTGTTGGCTTTCTCCTTTTCAATCGCTTTGACCAGGGCTTTACAGCCGGTTTCGGTATCCACGATAAACGGCACTTTTTCGACTTTTTCATTAATTTCGCTGCGAATAAACCCGGGGTGCACGCAACTCACTTTAATGGGTGTGTTCATCACATCAATGCGGATACCCTCACTCATGGATGTTAATGCTGCTTTGGTGGCGGCATACACTGTCATCGCGCGACGGAAACCACGCACCGCACTGATTGAAGAAATGGTGACCAGGTGCCCGACATTTTGCTCGCGAAATATTTCCATGGCCGCCTCGGCTTGCGCCAGCGCGGCAACAAAGTTTGTTTCGGCTGTTTGTTTATTGGCATGAAAGTAACCTGTGCCTACCGACGCCCCTTTGCCCATGCCCGCATTAATGATCATCCGATCCAGCTGCCCCATTTCCTGCTGAAATTCTCGGAACACGGTGAATACGTCGTCATGCTGATTAACGTCCAGCGATTTTATCGATACGGTGATGGCCGGGTTGATCTCCAGTAACGTTTTTTTAAGCTCTTCCAACCGCTCCATGCGGCGGGCGCACAATGCCAGATTTCTGCCTTTTTTAGCAAACTCGACGGCCATGCCTTTGCCGAGTCCAGAACTGGCACCTGTGATGAGGATATTTTTTCTTATCATGTCAAACCCGATTATGTATAGGTAATAAACCGCTTATCCGCGGTATTGGCAAAAACGCTGTGTTCATTAAGACTGGAAAGGGAAAGTTTGCGACTCTTACCGCGCACAATGAGCTTGGTGATGCCACCGTTCACCAACATCCAGTTGATTTTCATTAAGTCGGTCAGCGGTAAACCGAGAAGCTTGCAGGTAATCAGGCTAATGGGGCCCCCTGAGGTATACACCACCGACGCCTGATGCTCCGACTTGCGTACTACATCCAGACCTTCAAACACTCTGGCATTGAAGTAATCCCAGCTTTCAGAATACTCATCATCATGTTCGCCCCTCATCCAGCGGTCCATTGCATTTGTGATCGCCTGCTTGAAAGCATCAATAGGATTGGGGTGGCTTCCTAATAATTCCTTGGTTGAAGCTGGTGTGGCCAGTCGCTCATCGTAACGGGCGAGAATTTCCCGATGATCATACTCGTTCCATTGCGGCATAACGTGTACATCGAGCCCTTCACCGTATTCAGGTAAACTGTGCTCTGCGGTTTCCTGATGGCGTAGCAAATCGCCCCGGTATATCGCGTCTGGCACGACTTTCTGATAAGCCATTGCACGTCCCACAAATGCGGCCTGCTCGATACCCAGATCAGATAACTTGTCGTAATCATCGGCATGAAAACTCGCCTGCCCGTGTCGGATCAAATAAATTGCTGCCATTAGCCACCTCGCCGCTTGATTGCCTTTTTGCTCCGCCAAAGCAAATAATGTACGAAAATCCAAAACCGTTTGAACGCCGGATTTCCAGTCTGTCCATGATGATAACGATAGTATATCTGCTGAACAATGGCGGCCAACCGAAACAATCCATACACTTCATAAAAGGTGAAATCATCACAGTCAATCTGGTTTTTAGACAGGTAGTAATCCACCACCTCTTTGCGGGTGAGCATGCCGGGTAAATGTGTCGGCTGTCTGCGTGTGGACTGGGCCAGAAAATCATCGTCAGCCTGCACCCAGTACGCCAGCGAATTTCCTAAATCCATGAGCGGATCGCCCAACGTGGCCAGTTCCCAGTCCAGCACGCCGGTAACGCGAGTGTAGTCATCCGGATCAAGCACCAGATTGTCAAACCGGAAGTCATTGTGAGTTAGACATATGGTTTCATTCGCTGGCATGTTGTTTTCAAGCCAGCGCATGACAAACTTAGCCGAAGGCACATTCCAGGTTTTAGCATTTTGATAACGCTGACTCCAACCGGCGATCTGGCGTTCGATGTACCCTTCACCTTTGGCTAACTGATTTAATCCGGTTTGATGAATATCAACCTGATGGAGCTGGATAAGACAGTCAATGACATTTTTGCACCACTGCGTGGTGCGTTGAGGCGACAACGCCACGCCTCTGGGCATGTGCTTGCGCGGTATAATGCCCACCAGCTTTTCCATTACATAAAAGTCGGTGCCCAGCACCGATTCATCTTCACACATTGCCAGCATTTCAGGCACGTAGGGATAAACCGGTTTTAACGCCTTTTGCAGGGTATATTCCCGTTGCATATTGTGGGCACCTTTGGCTTTGGTGCCTGCCGGTGCCCGTCGCAATATCAAAGCTCTATTGTCGTACTCGAGACAATAGGTCCAGTTAGACGCCCCGCCACTATACTGGGTAACCGCAGGCTTTCCTTCCAGCGCATCGATATGTTGTTTGAGCCAGGTATCGACCGCCGCAACATCGAGTTCTTCCCCTTGTCTGACCGCACCTGCCTTGTCAATAACGTCAGCCATGGTGAGTTTGTCCCTTCCGTGCTTTTAACACCATCTTTTTAGTCGCCTTGATAATTTTGTTCAGGTACCAATCCATAGGCAGCCATTTTTTCATCAAATACGCTGTCTTGCCGCTTTTATGGGTGAGAATGAGAAAACGCCGTTTCTGAGCCTGTTGCCACACTTGTTCAGCGACTTGCTCTGCCGTCATTTCAGCACGACTGAATTGGCGTTGAATGCTGTCACGCATAATTTGTTCACTGGTGCGCATTGACTCATCCAGATTGGTTTTGAAAAAGCTCGGACACACAACACTGACGTCGATATTCTCCGGTGCCAGCTCCGTTTTCATAGTTTCAGAAAAAGAAACCACCGCGGCTTTTACCGCATTGTAACTGCCCATCAGCGGAATTGGCGTGACGCCCGCCTGTGACGCGACGTTGATAAAATAACCGTGACCCTGCTGACGAAATACATCAACCATGCACTGCGTTACTTTAACCATACCAAACAGATTAATATTAAATACCCACTGCCACTGCTCCAACGACTCCCCGTTGAGCGAGCCCCCTGTGGCAACCCCGGCGTTATTGATAACAATATCAACGCCTTGCCATCTATCTACGATTGCGTTTTTAGTCGCTTCTATATCTGCTTCATCGGTAATGTCACATTGGATGAAAAAGGCGTCTGCCCCCAGCGCTTCTAATGCTTGAACGGTTTCTTCACCGCGCTGTTGATGAATATCTGCAATACAGATTTTAAGTGTACCCTTGTGCTGATAATGAGTCGCCCAACAAAGCGCCAGTGCTTTGCCGAAGCCGGTCGCACCGCCGGTAATGAGTAATCGAGACGCTGTCATTGTATACCTTTTTGATATTTCGCCAGTTCCAGACGGGACACCATGCCCATATGCACTTCATCAGGGCCATCGGCCAATCGTAGCACTCTGGCCGCGGCATGGAATGCGGCCAGAGGGAAATCCGCGGACACGCCTGCACCACCATGGAGTTGAATGGCCATATCGCTGACTTCCTGCAACACATTTGGCACCACCACTTTAATCGCAGAGATTTCGGTCATGGCCTGCTTGACCCCATAGGTGTCAATTTTCCAGGCTGCGTTTAACGTTAACAGACGCGCCTGATCGATTGCTATACGTGCTTTCGCCACCCGCTCCTGATTTCCACCCAGTTTGATAATGGGTTTACCAAATGCCTCACGCGCAAAACCACGCTTGATCATCAACTCCAGACAGCGTTCAGCCGCTCCGATGGCGCGCATACAGTGATGAATACGGCCTGGCCCCAGTCGCCCCTGCGCAATAGCGAAGCCTTTTCCCATTCCCATGATGAGGTTTGCTTTGGGTACCACCACATCGGTTAGCTGCATTTCGCCATGACCATAAGGCGCATCGTAATCCTGACTTGCAGTAAGCATGCGCTTAATTTCAAGCCCTTTACTGTCAAGTGGCACCAACACCATTGCATGGCGGGCGTGTTTTTCATTCTCAGGGTTGGACAACCCCATAAAGATGGCCACTTTTGCACCCGGGTGGCCCAGTCCTGTTGTCCACCATTTAGTGCCATTTAACACCAGGTTATCACCTTTTTCGACGATAGTGGCCTGCATATTGGTGGCATCTGATGAAGCTACATCGGGTTCGGTCATGGCAAAAACGGAGCGAATTTCACCATTCAGTAAAGGCGTTAGCCAGGCTTGCTTTTGTTGTTCATTACCAAAATGATAGAGCACTTCCATATTGCCGGTATCTGGCGCGTTACAGTTAAATATTTCGGGCGCAAACAACACTCTTCCCATTTCTTCGGCTAACGGTGCATATTCCAGACATGTCAGCCCCTGCCCTAACTTATCGTCCGGCAAAAACAAATTCCATAACCCCGCCTGTCGCGCTTTTTGCTTTAGCGAGGGTATCGGTGAAGGCACCTTCCAGTCCTGCCAGTTACCATGGTGATTAAGGCGATGATTTTCTTCGGTAACCTGTTGCTCAAGCGGGTACACATGCTGCTGCATAAACTGCTTCAGTTTGGTTAGATAAGCCTGACATCGGGCATTGGGCTGAAAATCCACGTTACTCTCCCTCATTGATATACCGTATAACCCTATTCCAGCTTAGACCATGAATGAAGTGAAAAATATTGATAGTATACTGTGAACAATATTCATCAATGGAAGACTTATGCTGGCGGATAAGCAACTGCAGCAACTGGATTTGAATCTGCTTAAGGTTTTTGAAGTGTTATATCTGGAGCGCAACATGACGTCGGCCAGTAAAGTGCTGTTTATCAGCCCCTCGGCAGTCAGTCACGCGGTAAAGCGCCTGCGCAGTGCGCTGGATGATGAACTGTTTGTCCGCAAAGGCATGCAGCTGGAGCCCACGCCAGCCTGTAAGAAGATTGCGCCCACGGTCGTAGATTTGCTCAGCAAACTTCGCAAAACTTTACAACAATGCGGGCAGTTTGAACTGGCACAAACTCAGCAAACCTTCGTTGTGGCGATCCATGATGCGCTCGAACCGCTGGTGTTGCCCGCCTTGCAGCAACAGTTACAGCAGCGCGCACCACAGGCAAAACTGAAAAGCGTTAAGTTAGATCGCAACATGGTGGCCAGGCAACTGACCAACCGTCAGGTGGATGTGGTGATTGATGTCGCCAGAGCGATTCAGTCGCCCATAAAACATCAACCCCTCACCAGTGATAACTTTGCGGTGCTGATGGCCAGACACAATCCGGTTGCGACTGCATTTTCACCCGATGCCTATTTATCAGCAGAACATATTGCGGTGTCAAATCGCAGCGACGGACACGTCGTAGAAGATATCAGCCTGTTGCAATTAGGGCTAAACCGAAAAATAACCATTCGTTGCCAGAATTACCATTCAGCTAAGAAAATTGTAAAAGGCACGTCATTGCTGCTGACGTTGCCCTCGCTGCTCGCCGCTGAGCTGCTTGACGCTGATTTGCAGGTTATGCCACTCCCCGTGTCGGTATCAGCCTTGTCCACCCATCTGTACTGGCATCAGGATACTGAGCAGGATGAGTCCATAAACTGGCTAAGAAGCGCGATTACTACCTCTTTTTACTGATTTTTGTTTACCCAGAAAGGGATATTGGCATAGGCCGCTTTACCATTGGCGTTGGTGACATAGACAAACAAGCGGTATGCACCAGGCGTTGCAGGGGCATTAAAGGTTACCATTCCTAATCCATTGCTTCGCACGTTGAGCCCCTTGACCGCCTGGGGGCGCGATTCGGGATCGCCGCCGGCTTTTATGTCCGTACTTTCAGGTAACACCTCCCACTGAATGGCCGGGGTGTTATCATCCGCGGAGGTAAACACCACCTCAGCATTCAATTCCTGCTCCGCTGTTACGGTAACATTATCAAAACGGGACTGGCGCTCCAGGCTTATTTGTTCGATGGAAGGCGCGCGTTGCTCAGGCCACTTGCCCGTCCAATTATAGGTCAGGGTATTGACAACTTCAGTGGCATGCCCCGATTCAGTGAACACACCATACCAGCTAGGCGTTGTTTCCTGCTTTTGGCCCCACAGAAAAGCAAATGAACCTAACGCGCGTCCTTTGGCCGCGATGATGCCCTGCTGATACCGGTCCTGATAGGATGCCGCTTTTTCAGTGCTGATTTGCTCAATGGGCGCTTCCCACTGGGTTTTCTCCACCTGCCAGTGTCCCGTAGGGCCCCATTCGGTGACAACGAAGGGCCCGGAATACCCCATATCGAGTAAGTCCTGAGGAAGTGTTTCAAGGCCCCCATACATGTTGATGCTTAGAAAATCCAGGCTCGGCACGCGCTCCTGTATCAATGCCAGCTTATCCTTATCGATGCCTGCGGTAACGGTAGTAACAGGATGATTTTCATCCACTGTCTGGATAAAATTGGCAATGTCTTCAATCGCATACCAGACATCTGTATTGGTATAAAACAAATCTACTTCGTTTCCTATGCCCCAGGCCAGCAACGCAGGATGATCCTTAAACTGCAGCACCTCATCTTTTACCCGCGCGAACTGCTCCTCAACGGCTTGTTTATTACTATAGTCAAAGCCGTGTCGTTCGTGTCCCAGGCTAATACCCAGCATCACTACAAGATTATTGCGATGGGCTTCATCCAATAGCTTTTTGGCGTTATCAGTTGACCAGGTACGAAAGGCATTTCCGCCCGCATCCGCTAATGCGACTAAATGGCTGGTTCCGCCCGCCCCTTTGATAAAAAAGGGCTTGCCACCACGGTATAGCTGGAAATAGCCATTGTCGTTTCTGACTTCAACCGGCACCGGGGTTGAAAATACCGTTGATGGTTCAACCGCTTCTGGCGATGGCGATGCTTGCTGACTGGCACAAGAAACGCACAAAAACAGAACGATAGCGTAAGATATAGAACGAAATAGCGGCATCAGGTGTCCTTGAATAACCTTTCCCGGAATGTTCTGTGTACGTAAATTTTGTGTTCACCGACTCACCGGGTGATGAATTGACCCAGCGATGTACGCAATGCTTCTGAAATTTCCGCTACCTGCTTGCCTGTTTCTGCCGTCTCCGTAGAAAGCGTTAAGGTCTGGTGGGTTAACTCCCCTACCTTGCCCGCGCGCTGATTAACTTCAGAGGCAATATGCATTTGTTCCTCTGCCGCTCCTGCTATCGCCTGACTGCTGCGCAAAATAGCCTGAAACACCGCTTCAACTTCATTTAATACGTCACCAGCATTGCGCGCGGTATCAACACTGGTTCCGGCACTGTCTTTACCGTTCGACATAATTTCAGCCGCAGATAAGGTTCCCTGTTGCAGTTTCTGAATAATCTGCTGAATCTCCTGCGTTGATACCGCGGTGCGGCTGGCTAGTTGACGCACCTCATCAGCGACAACGGCAAAGCCTCGCCCCTGCTCTCCTGCACGGGCGGCTTCAATAGCGGCATTTAACGCCAGTAAGTTGGTTTGTTCGGCAATCCCCTTGATCACATCCAGCACGCCGCCAATACTTTCACTGTCATCCTTGAGCGTCTGAATGGAGGAGACCGCCAATGACACTTCGGCTGAAAGACTTTCAATGCTGGTGATAGTGGCCTTTACGGAGGCGCCGCCTTCTTTAGAAACCTTGTCGGCATTGAGCGTTGCCTTTTCCGCTTCTCTGACATCGTCAAGCACCATTGAGGCGGATTGATTAACCTGCTCAATGGCACTAACCATGGTGGTAATTTCAGCATGTTGCTGTTCAATCCGCTCCACAGTGTTGTTATTCACTTCCAGCATTTTCCGTGAAACGGTTTCGGCGCGCTGACCGACTTGCTGCAAGTCGTTAATCAGTTCACCAATCGTGGTCATCATGCGATCAAAGCGACGCCCCATGTCACCAAATTCATCTTTGCTTTCCAGCTGGGTACGCAGTGTTAAATTGCGCGATTTTTCAATGTCTGTAACCGTGTTAAGCATAACCGTAAGGGGTTTACGAATACCGCGATACAACCAGACACCCATCACGGTTAACGCAGCGGTCATCACCAGTAAAATCGCAAATACGGTCACCTGCGCGTTGCTGGCAATATCCTCAGCCTCAATCGCCGAGGCCTGCGCCTGCTCACTTTGAATTTCAATTAATTGTCTGACCAGCGATTGCACGGGTTCGAGTGCCGGGTATAACTGCAAATCAACAAAACTGCCGATACTGTACGATGACTGCTTGTCGATAAAGCCTTCCAGTTTGGCAATTGCTTGCGCTGCAGCTTCAAACGCGGGCAGATTGCTTTCGAGTAATGCTTTTTCTTCGCCAAGCAGCTCGCGATTCTGGTATGCCTGCCAGGCTTCCTGCAATTGTTGTTTCGTTTCAGCAAGCTGGTTTTGTGCTTCGTCCCAAAGCAACATTTGTGCACGGCTTTTATGCGCCAAATCGACCACACCATTACTGTAAAGGCGCATGATTTTGTCCAGCGTCTGCAGCGGTTGTAAACGCTCGCTGCTAACCGTTTGCACAGCATCACTTACTACCCCCAGTCGCTGACTGGCGTACAAGGCTAGAATGGCATTTAACAGTAACGGGATGGTAATAAGAACGAGTAACTTGGAACGAACAGAGAGTGCTGGCAACATACTAAATACCTTCAACCTGAGGCGCTAAGCAGTTACACACTCAGGTTATTACAAATAAGCTTACTGTCATTGTTATTCAGGCAGATGACACTTTTATGACAGCGAGGGGGATAGCTGAGTGAAAATAGAAGCCAGCTCTTGAAAAATAATTAATCGCGCATATTCCCTTGCTATTGTCCGCGATGTCATAACACGATGAAAAAAATAATAAAGATCGCCTTATTCATAATGATGGCAAGCCTGGTGGTGCAGCCGACTATTGCGTCACAGGAGGAACGAGTACTCTCCCCCGATGAATTGCACGAAATCGTAACCAACACCAAATCGGTTCTCAGACATGATTATTTATTTGCAGATAAAGCCACAAAGGCGTTGCAGGACATAACGCATGCTCAGCAGCAAGGGACATTTAATTCCGCCTACCCATTAGGCATGTTTAAACAAAAATTCGAAGGATTATTGATAAACGCCACCAGTGACACAGGATTTGAGATATCCGAACGGCAGCCTGATACCCCGTTGAATAGTCACTTGAGCAGGCAAGAGTCCAATTCAATTCAAACCCGTGAGCTTGGCAACGATATCGGCCTCATTCACTTTGATGGGGATTTTCAGTATTCCAATTCAACCGATAAATTGCGTTCAGCGATGGAACACCTGGCAACGTCAAAAGCATTGATCATTGATCTACGTAGCGCTGGTCTGGGAACCTTGCCATTGGCGCAGATGCTTATCGGCTATTTTCTTCCCCCCGATACAGTGACTGCACAGGTGTATCTGAACCCTGCAGAAACGCCAGCCCAGCTTGTCGTTTATGATAACGCTAATGAGTATCAAATGTTTACCGGTAAGCCGGTATTTATTTTACAATCCCGATTTGTTGCCGGCCCCTGGGAATTTGTCAGCTACACGCTTAAACATCACAATGCCGCCACCCTTGTCGGTGAAGATTCAATGGGCGTTGCGCTAATGAAAAAAACGGTGCCTGTGAGTCAGCACGTTAATTTAACACTCAATTACGCGCATACTCATCATCCGCATACTCAAACTAACTGGGAGAGGTTTGGCGTCATTGCTGATCATCAGGTAAGCGCTGACGACAGCCTTTCAACGGCAATTGCTCTGGTTAAAGATGAATTATCGAGATAAAAACTAATATGCGTTATACCGAATTAGATATTGATAGCTGGGACAGAAAAGCCCACTACCACTTTTTTAAAACCTACGAAGAACCCTTTTTTGGTGTCACCGTTGATATCGACTGCACAGCGGCTTATGCACAGGCAAAACGGCAAAACGTATCGTTCTTTTTGTATTATCTGCATAAGGCACTTGTCGCTGCCAACCATGTGGAAGCGTTTCGTTATCGCATTATGGATGACAAGGTTATCGTGCATGAAAAGGTTAATGCCGCCTCCACCATCAACCGGGCAAACGGTACCTTTGGTTTTTCAAATCTCACGTATAGCCCATCGTTTGCAGAATTTGAAAAATATGCCTCAGTCGAAATTGAAAAGGTAAGAAACAGCGATGATCTGACTCCCTCGGGCTCAGGTGACAACGTTATTCACTTTTCTGCCCTGCCATGGATAAAGTTCACCTCAGTCTCACATGCCAGAAACTTCTCCTTTCCGGATAGTTGTCCAAAGATTTCCATTGGCAGAATAACCGATGTTGATGGCAAAAAACTGATGCCGTTTTCCGTGCACGTGCATCATGCGTTGATGGATGGTTATCACTTAGGGTTATTTATTGACGAATTCCAACGGCTGATGAACAAGTCCTGATCGATCCACTCAGGTAAATCTGCTCTACTCAATTGCTTTTTTAAAACAATTTCATCCGTTTATGCAATTGGCGAGTAACCAACAGGTAGTGCAAAAAATGTTCACCCTGAGTTACTTATGACCCATCATCCACGCTGGAATACAGTTGTTCTTTTCATTTGCTGGCTTGTTGCCCCTGCAGAAAGTTACGCGCAGGCTGATAACGTCGTTCCTGTTCGCGTGGAAACCGTTGCCGCAGAAGCCGTCAGTGATAGCTTGGTGTTAGCCGGCTCAGTGAACTCCCTTCAGCGCTCTGAACTGTCGACCGAAATCGACGGCCGGGTAAACGGCCTCAATGTTGACGTAGGCAGCAAAGTAAAACAGGGTGACCTGTTGTTAGCGTTAGATAAGCAACTGGCTCAGCAGGAGCTCTCTCAGGCTCAGGCAGCGCTGGAAGAGGCGCAAGTAGAATACGATGAAGCTGCGCGTGCGCTAGCAGAAGCGAATAAATTAGTTGATCAAAACCACATTGCCAAAACTGAACTTTTGACCCGTGAAAACAGGCAACTGGCGGCAAAAGCTTCACTGAATGGTGCTAAAGCGAACGTCAGTTACCGTCAGACGCTGATAGATAAGCACCAGCTTTTTGCTCCTTTTGACGGCATTATTGTGCGGAAAAATGCTGAGGTTGGAGAGTGGCATAGCCGCGGAAGCAGTGTGCTGACTCTGGTTTCGACCAATGAATTGAGAGTTGACGTGTTTCTGCCGCAGGAAAAATACGCTCAACTCGATACCATATCCAGTATCACGCTCATCCCGGATACCCAGCCCGACCAGCCCATTGAAGCGGAAATTGCGACTTTTGTACCCGTAGGTACAGAGGGCGCGCGGTCGTTTCTGTTGCGTTTGCGCACCATCCAGAATGAAGAATTAGTGCCGGGCACCTCGGTAATGGTAAAGCTTGATTTTGCCATGGATCAGGAAGGGATAGTGGTTTCTCGCGATGCCTTGCTGCGGCATGCTGACGGTGGCTACAGTGCTTTTGTGGTAGAGGGGGATAAAGCCCGACGCCGGCAACTAACCCTCGGCAAAAGCGCAATGGCAGGCGTAGTCGTGTTAAAAGGGTTAAAAGCGAACGAAAAGGTAGTCATTCGCGGCAATGAAGTATTGCAGGAAGGGCAAAAAGTAAAAGTTGAATCCTCTGGCAGAGAGGGCAACAGTGCGGATAATTGAATCAGTCATTGATAAAGGCAAACTGTTAACGGTTTGTGTGCTGATACTGTGCGTACTTGGTCTGGTCGCCGCCCTGCGCATGCCAGTGCAGATGATCCCCAACCTGGATACCCGCATCATTAGTGTCGACACGGGATGGCCCGGTGCCACCCCACAGGACATTGAAAAAGAAATATTAATTGAGCAGGAGCGCTACTTAGACTCACTGCCCAACCTAGTCCGAATGGAGTCATACGCTCGCACAGGGAGTGCCAGCATTGAGCTTGAATTCCCCTTCGGCGTGGATATTAACGAAGCCTTAATCCGGGTGGCAAATGCACTGAGTCAGGTACCGGGTTATCCGGAGAACGTCGATCAGCCCAAGCTGAACAGTTCGAGCTTTTCGCACAATTCCTTTATGTACTTTTCCTTGTTACCCAAGCCTGGAAATCCACTGAACCTCGATATGAACATGATTGGTGATTTTGTTGATGACAATGTCAGACCAAGAATGGAGCGCGTCAATGGCGTGTCCGAAGTGGAAGTGAGAGGAAACACCTTCAGACAAATCCAGGTTAAAGTAGACCCGACTAAATTAGCGCAGCGAAACCTGACACTTAGCGATGTGCGTGCTGCCATTCAGGAACGCATGCAGGATACCAGTGCCGGTGATATTGATGATGGTAAGCGACGTTACCTGCTAAGAACTATCGGGCGGGTCAGAGATGTGGCTAAACTGGAAAACATTATCGTCAGTCATCAGCAAGGTGCCAATATCCACCTTAAGGACATTGCCTCGGTAAAACTGGATCATTACGAAAGCAGGGGGTTTGCAACTATCGGTGGAGAGCGGGCTATCACCTTAGCGGTTAACCGTGAACTGGGCTCTAACGTCATTGATATCAAAGAAGAAATGCTGCAAACGATAGACGCTTTACGCCGCGAAGTGCTGGAGCCGAACGGGATGCAGATCATTCTGATTGGTGACGATGTACGCTACGTACAATCTTCAGTACGGAATGTGTTCTTTAATCTGTGCTTAGGGGCGTTACTTGCCTGCGCTATCATGTACTGGTTCTTGCGCTCGGCCAAAGCCACCTTAATCTGTCTGATGGGTATCCCGGTTTGCACCATTGCGGCATTTCTCGGTTTATTGGCTTTTGATCGAACCATCAATGTCATCTCGCTGGCGGGTGTCGCTTTTGCCATTGGTATGACCCTGGACAACAGCATTGTCGTGCTCGAAAGTATCGAAAGCGCTAAAAGACGAGGGCTGGAAAGGATGCAAGCCGCCATTGAGGGGGTCAGTGAGGTATGGACTGCCGTGATTGCCTCAAGTGCAACAACGGTGCTGGTGTTCGCGCCTATCCTGTTTATACAGGAAGAAGCCGGCCAACTCTATTCTGATATTGCCATTGCCATTTCCGCCTCCATTCTTGCCTCAATGTTGTTTGCCCTGTTAATCGTGCCTACCGCATGCGCGAATTTTGGCTTAGGAGACACCGCAAAACGCGCAACCCACACCAAAAAGAAAATGCTTGATGGCATTAACGGGCTCATCAGCCACACTTCCCTACGCATGCTAACTCTCGTGCTATGTGCAGGATTAACATTGGGTATTGCATACCTGTTTATGCCCGCTGCCGAGTATTTGCCTGAAGGCGAAGAGCCCAAGGCCTTTACCCGAATGTTTGCGCCACCGGGCTATAACGTAAAAGAGATGACCCGCATCAGCGAAGAGATCCTGACAAAGCTGGAAGCGGCAGTTGACAGTAATGAAGACGATTACGACCCTGAATCTAACGCCTTGCCGCCACTTGAATATTACTCAATGCAAGTGTCTGCCGGCGTGATATGGGTAATGAGTGAACCCAAAGTGGATACCAATATTGATGCCATGATGAATGCATTAACTACACTGTTTGAGTCGTATCCCGGCATGCGCGCTTTCTCTAACCGCGGCTCAATCATTTCCAGTAATCAGGGCGGTACCCGAGCAGTTAATCTGAATCTGTCCGGGCCGTCGCTGGCAGATTTATATCAGACTGCCACCCACGTTATCAGACGAGCAGAGACATTGTTTACTCAACCCCGCATTGATTCTGATCCTGCCTCGTTGTCGCTGGACCAACCCTTAATTGAGATTCATCCACGCTGGGACAGGCTCGCTGAGCTGGGCATGAATGCACACGACTTTGGTTTTTTAATCGCTGCCTACAGCGATGGTGCCTACGTAGATGAGTTTATTCTGGACGACAACAAAGTAGATATCTTTCTTTACAGCGATGCCGGCGTCGATCAGAGCCTGGGACAACTCTCACGTGCCCCGGTAAGAACCCCCGGTGGTGATGTACTGCCGCTGAATGCATTGGCTGAGCTTAGAGAAACCGTTGACAGTGACGAGTTGCGCAGGGTAGACGGACGCCGCACGGTTTCAGTGTACATCATTCCACCTGAAGAGATTGCCCTGGAAACGGCGGTGGGCAAAGTCAGAGATGAACTGCTCCCGGCACTTAAAAGCAATGGCGAAGCCCCCTCTTCAGTGAGTTTTTCCATCACTGGCGCGGCCGATCAGTTAGAGTCTACCCGCAACTCGTTAATGACGAATTTATTTGTCTCGTTAATTTTGATCTACCTGCTGATGGTCGCCATCTTCGCCAATTGGAAATATCCGGTGCTTATTCTGGTCACGGTTCCGCTGGGCATTGCTGGCGGTATCATCGGCATAGTGACTGTCAATGCGGTTGGAAGCGTAGTCGATGCACTCGGTATGAACGGCGTTCATCAACCTTTTGACATGATCACCATGCTGGGCTTTGTCATCCTGTTAGGTACCGTGGTGAACAACCCCATTCTTATTGTCGAAAAAGCCCGGGCCAATCTGGCACAGGCCAGCACCGTGATAGACGCGGTCAAAGATGCCGTAGAAAGCCGACTAAGGCCTATTATGATGTCTACGGCCACCACTGTGATGGGCCTCGCCCCATTAGTTATTCTGTCCGGGGCCGGCACCGAATTGTATCGTGGGATCGGCATCGTGGTGCTGGTGGGCATTGCCTTTTCTACTTTTATCACACTAACCTTCTTGCCCTGTTTGCTGGTCTTCGTGTTGAGCTGGCAGGCACGTTCTGCTAGAGATTCACAACGATAATTTCAGTCAGATTAGTTAAATTTAATTGGCGAATTCAAACGCGTCGGCAATACTTGAAAGAGAAAGGATTAGAGAAGAATGAAATGGAAGCAAACCTGTGTCCCATCAAACAAAACAGCATTTGTCTGGTCGCCTGCCCTGCCGCAGAAATGGCGGTGATTGCCTTACTTAAAGAACACAAGATTATTCAATCGATTCCATTTTGTGAGCGATTTGAAGGTATTGCCGATGATATCAAAGGGGACGAACGTTTTTTCCAACTGCAGAAAAATGAACAGGCAGTCAGATGCTTTGCCATGGTCGCAGAGTCATTTGTGCTATATAAACCCGGCCGAACCTTATATGCCATTACGTCCGATGGGCGAAAACTGGATTTAACCCAGTTTTCTTTAGATCAAATGGAAGCTGTTTCGTTGCAGAGCAAAGTGGTGGCGATATTTGATATAAGGTAGTGCAAAACGGTAATTCTGTCGTTTTGTCGAATCCTGCACTCGGGTTCTCATCCACCTTTTGTCCAGATATAAAAAAACCGGCAAAAGCCGGTTTTTTTATATCTGGCGGAGAGAGAGGGATTCATTTCACGCCGTCCATGGCGCTCACCCTACGGGCAACCTTCGGTTGTGCAAAACGGCAATCCTGCCGTTTTGTCGAACCCTACACTCGGGTTCTCATCTATCTTTCATCCGGATACAAAAAACCCCGCATTAGCGGGGTCGTTTGTATCTGGCGGAGAGAGAGGGATTCGAACCCTCGATACGCTATTAACGTATACACACTTTCCAGGCGTGCGCCTTCAGCCACTCAGCCATCTCTCCAAATTTTTTCTTCGAAGCGGGTAGTCATAAACACGTCCCTGATAATCGTCACCCAGGCAAGACGTCCTGTCTTGCCGTTGCGCTTCTAAAACAGTGATGTTAAATCACTGTTTTTTGTCTTCGACAACCGAATGCTCACCCACTCAGCCATCTCTCCAAATTTTTTCTTCGAAGCGGGTAGTCATAAACACGTCCCTGATGATCGTCACCCAGGCAAGACGTCCTGTCTTGCCGTTGCGCTTCTAAAACAGTGATGTTAAATCACTGTTTTTTGTCTTCGACAACCGAATGCTCACCCACTCAGCCATCTCTCCAAATTTTTTATTTAAGTGCCTTTGGCAAGCTTAATAAAGCGGGCTGTATAGTAGGGAAATACGCCCGCTGAATCAAGTCAAAGCTGATGAAATTTGATTATTTAAAGAAATATTATGCGTTTGCGGCTTTTTTCATTTTTAACTGTGCAGAAAAGTCCAGCATACGGTTAAGTGGAATGAGAGCTTTTTGTCGCAATTGCTCATCCACATGAATTTCGTGTGAGGATTTATTCTCGGTTAATGCATTGCGAACCGCTTCTAATCCGTTCATTGCCATCCACGGGCAGTGTGCGCAGCTTTTACAGGTGGCCCCGTTACCTGCAGTCGGTGCTTCAATGAAAGTCTTGTCAGGCGCTTGCTGCTGCATTTTATAAAAAATGCCTTTGTCTGTAGCGACGATGAAAGTATCGTTTGACATATTCTTAGCTGCAGCAATCAGTTGGCTGGTTGAGCCGACCGCATCAGCCATATCAACAACGCTTGCCGGGGACTCAGGATGAACCAGCACCGCAGCATCAGGATAGACCGCTTTCATGTCTTTTAGTTTTTGTGCAGAGAACTCATCATGAACAATACACTCGCCCTGCCACATCAACATGTCAGCACCGGTTTTCTTTGCAATATATGCACCCAGGTGTCTGTCTGGCCCCCAAATGATAGGCTTGCCCTGCTCTTCAAGGTGCTCAACAATTTCAAGTGCAATACTGGATGTTACTACCCAGTCAGCGCGTGCTTTCACCGCAGCAGAGGTGTTCGCGTAGACGACCACTGTGTGATCGGGGTGAGCGTCACAGAACTCGCTGAATTTATCAATGGGGCACCCCAAATCCAGCGAGCATGTTGCTTCTAATGTGGGCATCAGGACACTTTTTTCAGGGCTTAAAATTTTAGCCGTTTCGCCCATAAATTTTACGCCTGCTACAATAAGCGTCTGCTCTTTTGCATCGCGACCGAATCGCGCCATTTCCAGAGAATCAGCGACACAGCCGCCCGTCTCTTCGGCTAACGCCTGTATTTCTGGGTCAGTGTAATAATGCGCCACCATGACGGCGTTTCGTTGTTTTAACAACGCTTTAATCTCTTCGCGCAATTGTTGTTTGCGCGCGTCAGATAACTGCACAGGCTTGCTTGGAAATGGGTAGTCGATCTCATCGACTCTAAATACAACTGTCATAACTCTTATCCAGACTACGGCCTTGAAAAAATATCGGCAGAAATTATACACGATTGTCAAAAATAATTCATTTTCTTAAGACCTTCATAGAGCATAAATTGTTTAAATCAATTTAATCTAATTTAGATTTGATTCGACATTAGACTGTGGTTGTAAATATCGATAGGAGTTTGATTTTACTCGAAGATGGTGGGTCGTACTGGATTATTCGCCCGGTGGGCTCACCCTACGGGCCGTGCTAAAGCACGTTCAAAAGCGCTGCGCGCTGTTGTCGAACAGCTTCGCTGGTTCGAATCTAATTCTACGCTCAGGGAGTTTTTTTAAATTTCGATAGGAGTTTGGTTTTACTCGAAGATGGTGGGTCGTGCTGGATTATTCGCCCGGTGGGCTCACCCTGCGGGCCGTGCTAAAGCACGTTCAAAAGCGCTGCGCGCTGTTGTCGAACAGCTTCGCTGGTTCGAATCTAATTCTACGCTCAGGGAGTTTTTTTAAATTTCGATAGGAGTTTGGTTTTACTCGAAGATGGTGGGTCGTGCTGGATTCGAACCAGCGACCAATTGATTAAAAGTCAACTGCTCTACCAACTGAGCTAACGACCCATCAACGAGTTATGAAAAGCGAGGAAAGTGGTGGGTCGTGCTGGATTCGAACCAGCGACCAATTGATTAAAAGTCAACTGCTCTACCAACTGAGCTAACGACCCTTCGCTTTTCTGTTGTTGCCAGTGCTTGGCAACGGCGGCATATAATACTGATTTCAGCCGAGGGTGCAACCCAAAACTGCGATTTATTTTCACTTTTCTTAAAAAGTTGCGTCAAACGCCTAAAATAAAAACAAATCGTTTACGGAATGGTCACAAACCGTCGGAATCACTAGTAGTTTAACTGTTATAAATGAAAAACCTCTCAAAAGAGAGGTTTTTCAACATCCACACAGATGTGAAAAATTATAGACCACTAATTCTGGATTCAGCCAACTTTCTGGCAGAAGAATTTGGATACATTTCGATCACTTGCTGGTAAAACTGTTTAGCCTGCTGATTGTTATTCTGGCGTTCAGCAATCACACCCAATTTTAATAACGCATCAGCTCGCTTACTCGAGTTGGAAAAGCGATTAGAAACAATTTCAAATTGTTCCTGTGCTTGCGCCCACTCCTGCTTATTAAACAATAACTGACCTAACCAGTAATGAGCATTCGGCGCATATTGGCTGTTTGGGAAGCGCTGTATAAATGCCTGAAATGCAGGAATAGCTTTGTCGTATTCACGTGACTGCAAAATCAGATTCACCGCATTATCATAAGCAGTGCTCTCGTCTTCCGCATTCGCAGAGGGCCGTGAAACGGGTTGTGACACCGCCGAATTAGTGTCATCGTCTGCTGATGAAGGGGAGCCACTTTGCTTGAGCGCCTCAACCCGCTTATCTATTTCAAGATAGAGCTCGCGTTGGCGTTCGAGCACTTTTTCAAGTTGGTTGGTATGCACTTCAACCGCACCGCGCAGTTCGTCTATTTCACTCTGCATAGTGTCCAATTGTTGTTGCAGTCGATGTTGCATTTGCGTGCGACTATCAACCATTCTTTCCAGTATTTCGACCCGCTGCTCAACTGTTCCTACCGGCATGCCCTGCCCCTGGCTGGCACTCGCGCGACGACTATTGTCGTTATTGTTTACATCGTAAACAGGCGCTTGCGCATTCACCATTACAGAAACAAGCAAGGCGCTACACAAGGTAGCGCCCCGAGCAATAGAACCGGAAAAATGTCGGTCTGTTATTGCTTTAGTCATTATTTATAAACTACCACTCCGCGGCGGTTTTGAGCTTGTGCGTATTCAGTAGAGCCCATCACCGCTGGTTTTTCTTCACCGTAAGAAACAGTAGAGACCTGGCTGCTGTTTACACCCGCATTGAGCAAGTAAGTTTCTACAGCTTGTGCACGACGCTCACCTAATGCGATGTTGTATTCAGGCGTACCGCGTTGGTCAGTGTGACCTTCGATAACGACTTGCTGATCAGCATTTTGAACCAGAAATTCAGCATGCTTATCAAGTAAGCTTTGGAATTCTGATTTGATGGTTGAGCGGTCGAAATCAAAATAAACTGTTTGCTCGCGCTTCAGTTCATCCATCTGCTGTTGAACCATCTCCTTCTGACGCTCCATACGCTGTGCAGATTCAGCTTGAACACGCTGCTCTTCTTCTGCGCGTGCTCTTTGCTCTGCTTCAGCTTGTTCTTGCGCCATGCGGTTTCTTTCTGCAGCTAATTCTTCTTCGCTAGGACCTGAAGAACAGGCCATCAAAGTCACCACAGGTAACGCGATAATGAAGCTTTTCATTATTTTGTTCATTTGCATCCTCTTATTCCTTACTTAATTCATCAATGATTTTAGCTTATTAAAACAAAAATGGTGACCAACTTGGTGATTTCACTTGCCCATTGGCTGCTGGTAACCTGGCCTTAAAACGCCCATCGAGCGAAACCAGGGATAAAACCTGTGTTCCTTCATGAAGGGTGCTGTAAATAATCATGCTTCCGTTCGGGGCAATGCTCGGTGACTCGTCCAGATAGGTACGCGTCAGCACTTGCAGTGCACCATTATCCATTCCCTGTTTGGCTATGTGGTAGCTTCCGCGCGTGCGGTTAACCAACACCAGCTGTTTTCCGTCGGGTGTTATCGTACCACCCAAATTCTGTTCACCCTCAAACGTCTGTCGTCTGATCTTTCCTGATGCTAAATTTACGCTATAAATCTGAGGTTTACCACCCCGTTCGGAACTAAATATCAAGGTTTTTCCATCAGGTGCCCATGACGGCTCAGTATCAATGGCTCTATTTCGGGTGATTCGACGCAAATCTTTACTGGCTAAGTCCATAACATAAACTTCGGGATTGCCATCTTTTGACAACACCATAGCAAGTTGTTTGCCATCCGGCGAAAAAACAGGACTTCCATTTATTCCGGGAAAGTCTGTAATTCGCGTACGCTGCATACTGTAAATATCCTGAATGAAAATTTGTGGGCGTTTATTTTCAAAACTCACGTAGGCCAGTTTTTCTCCATCCGGAGACCATGAAGGCGACATTAACGGCTCTGGCGAGGACAATAAACGAGTTTCATTTTCACCATCATAATCAGCTATGACTAACTGATAGGGCAATTTGTTGGTTTCACGGTCACGCACAATAACATAGGCAATTCTGGTCAAGAACGCGCCGCGCGTGCCCGTGAGTTTTTCGTATACCACATCACTGATGCGATGGGCATATTGACGAAAGTCTTTACTGTTTATCATTGCTTGTCTTGAATCAATGATATGATCTTTACTTGCAACTAGCTCGCCGTTACTCAAAACGCGAGATTTTCCATTGGTAATCTGCCCACGCAGCACATCAATTAACTCGTACGACACTTGATAGCGGTCGACCGACTGCTCTTCCACCGTACCCACTAATACTGTATCGACTCCTGCAGCGGCCCACGCAGCGTAGTTTATCTCGCCATCGGTGGTTGGCTGTTGTGGCATTTTATCAGGTGAAACAGGATTAAATTTACCACTACGCATTAGATCTGCCATTACCACATCAGAGATTGCACCCGGTTGTTGGCCGTTTCCTTTCCATTTGAATGGCACTACACCGATTGGACGTGCACTATCTACACCTTCGGTAATCACAATTTCAAGGGTTGCCTGAGCCAGCATGCTAACTGAACATAAGGCAACGGTGAGCCATACTCGAAATTTTCGCATCGTTTTATAGTTCCACTGTTAAATTAATGTCTTTAAGTTTTTCATACACATCAGGCGCGTCTGACATGGGCATTTTGTCGGGTCTTAACACAGCACTTTGTGCTGCACGACACAATGCAGGATCGCCCTTGAGAATAGTAACTTGTGTCACCAGCCCGGTTGTGGCTAGTTTTATATTTAAGCGACAGGACTTACCTTCAAAGCTTTCATCTTCGATCAGATAACGCTTAATGGTTTGCTGGATTAATGCCTGATAGCGCTCAGTTTCAGACAACACCTGCTTCGCTCGGCGCTGACGCTGAGCGGCCTGCTCCGCTTCCAGCTGCTCCTGCATAATTCTTTCCATTTCAGCTTTTTCCTGCGCTTCCTTACGCTTACGCTCGGCTTCTGCCTTGGCTTTTCTCTCTTGTTCTTCTCTTTCTTTTGCTTTTTGCGCTGCCACCTCACGCAATTCCTGCTGACGCTTGCGTTCTGCTTCCTGCTTGCGTTTTTGCTCAGCTTCCTGTTTAATTTTTAGTTGTCGTTGCCGTTCTCGTTCTGCTGCCTGACGCTTCTTTTCTTCTTCTGCACGGGCTTGAGCTTGCGCTTGTTGTTGCGCACGTTTTTGATCAGCAATGGCCTGAGCATCGATGAAGGTTGCCTGAATAGCAGGCGCAGACTCAGCGGGTGCCATCAAGGGCTCCGGAGAAATAGTGATGCTTATTAGCAACACTATTGCTATCCCCAGATGAAGTCCCAGAGATTTTAGCAACGATTGTTGTTCAGGCGACAGCGACGACTGTTTTTTCTTCACTCAGGTTCCACCGGATCGGTCATGAGTCCAACAGAAGGCACACCTGCTCCCTGTAACAGCACCATTAACTGAATAATTTCATTGTAGGCAACCTGCCCATCTCCTTTTACAACCACTGGAATTTTGGGATCTTTTTGGAGCTGTGCCTGCACTAGTGCAGCTAATTCATCCCCCTCAAGAACACGCTCTTGATCCTCACCCACATTTAAATAGTATCGGCCCTTTACATCTACAGACGCAATCAAAGGCGGATTATCTTCTTGCTCGATGGGTTCAGCACTGGCTTTTGGCAGATCAACTTTTACGCCTTGAGTCACTAATGGTGCGGTGACCATAAAAATGATCAGTAGCACCAACATGACATCAATGTAGGGAACCACATTAATTTCAGAAACCGGGCGGCGACGTTTACGTGTATACATAGTGAATTCTCCCAGTCAGACAATTATTGCTGCGGTGGTGACTGGACGTGAGATGCAATCGCCTGCCGGTGAAGTATTGCTGAAAATTCTTCCATAAAGTTGCCGTAACTGTTTTCAAGCTTTTCAACCTGATTACTGAAACGGTTATACGCAATAACTGCGGGAATAGCTGCAAACAAACCGATAGCCGTCGCGATGAGTGCCTCAGCGATACCCGGCGCCACCATTGCTAATGTTGCCTGCTGCACTTCGCCCAACGCAATAAACGCGTTCATAATACCCCATACGGTACCGAACAAGCCGATATAAGGGCTGATGGAACCGGCAGTGGCCAGGAAAGGCAGATGACTCTCAAGACTCTCTACCTCGCGCGACATACTTACCCGCATTGCACGATCGGTGCCGTCAACAATGCCGTTAATGCTGGTATTGCTTTTACGCAGGCGCACAAACTCTTTAAATCCAGCACAGAACAAACTCGCCATTCCCGACACATTCGTGCGCGCAGACAATTCCTGGTATAGGCGGTTTAGATCGGCACCAGACCAGAACTTATCTTCAAATTGTCGCATTTCTTTGCGGGCTTTCGTTAGTGCTTTGCTCCTTTGGAAAATAAATGTCCATGACGCGATTGAAACGCCTATAAGAAGCAACATAACCAGTTGAACTATAAAGCTTGCCTGAAGAAACAAGCCAATGAAGGTTAAATCAGATGACACGCGTTAAATCCCCTTTCAATGAGCGCGGCAGGCGTCTGGCAGTCATTTTGGCCAAATCCACACAGGCTATTAATATTTCAGCTGCGACTAAAAGATCATCAGCAGAATTTTTTATTTGTTGTTTGAACGTAACACTTGCGCCTTTTAATTCTACAACCTGTGTTTCAATACTCAATAGCTGATTGAAACGTGCAGGCGCATAGTTATGCATTTCAACCCGTTTGACGACGAAAGCCACAGATTGTTCAATGAGTGTATCCTGTTCGTAGCCAAGTTCACGTAACAATTCAGTTCTGGCGCGTTCCATGAACTTTAAATAGTTTGCATAGTAAACGATGCCACCTGCATCCGTATCTTCGTAATAAACACGTACATTAAATTTGTGCATAATTATGCTTTGCAGTACATTTGTTAATGCTACGATAATATTACAATGGGTCGGAAACAAGCCCCTTTTGAAAAAATATTTTCTGATAAAGCCTTTATAAACCGTAGCATTAAACCAATTTATCACGTTGCATTAACAGGGCATTAACGGATTAGTTTATTTAATCTGAAAAAATAATTTTCCTCAATTGTCAGGTTCAACTATTTCTCTATAATGCACCCCATCAGTCATACAGCACATGACGAGCTACATGATGTAACCCGTTATCGTGAATGAGTTTTTCTCCTGTTAGACATGAGTTCCCTGGATTTATTTCCTTCAACACTTGTTGTTTTGCCCGCTCACTTTGAGCGGGCTTTTTTTATTCTGCATTCCTGAAAGTATTAATTATTTACGTACTCGTTTTCGCCTATCAATGACTTTTGCACCCCTTCCTGATAACTAGTCACACAAAAGTCAGGAAATCGTTGTTTAAACTTTGCAGAGTCAAATTTGTTGTCGCAACCGTAGCGGGGCAGCAACTCTGACGCATCTCTGATCTGAGGGTTAACTAATCCTATTAGCGACAACTGCCACCTTTTTAGCACGCGATAGCGACACGGTTTTTTCAGAACTTGTTCACCCTGCGAAATGATTTGTCGATAGGTCAAGCGATTATCATCACACGGTAAGTGCCAGGTCTGATTGAATGCATCCGACGTGTTCCCCAGTAAAGCCATCGCTCTGCTGGCATCGGGGGTATAGATCAAGGTGCGTAAGGTATCATCACGCAAAAATACCAATGCGGTTTTATTGTGTTTTAGCTTCTGTAAAATCGTTACGTTGGTGATGCTTTGGGTTTTGTCCGGACCATAAAATTCAGGTGCGCGACAAATCATCGCCTCAAGCTCACCACGGTTTATTGTATCCAGTAACTCTTTGGCAATAGACGCGCGCACTTCCCCTTTTTTACCGTTAGGCTCAAATGGTGTCGCTTCATCTTGTAACTCTTCGGTTTGGGGATACATGTAGGTGTTATCGAAAAACACCAATCTAGCGTCGTGAATTTTGCATGCAGTAATCACATTGCGCATCATGATTGGCCACTGTTCCACCCATTTCTGGGTGTCCATGGGTAAACCCGCGGTTAGATAAACCACATTTGACCCGTCCACCGCTCTTATGGTCTGTTGCAAATCTAATAAATCGGCGCTTATCAGAGCGTCACTTGCATTCACAGACTGAGGATTACGGCTGACCAGGCGTATCTGGTCGGTGTGATGATGGTATAATGCGCGGGCCAGTTCAGTGCCAATCTGTCCACTGGCGCCTAATATCGTGTGTAGACTCAAATCTGTTTCCAAGACATTCAGCATATCAATTAGGCGTAATGTCGTGGTTTGCAGCAGATTAATCAAGTGCTAAAAACGGAAGACCAGCAAACCCGCGCTGGCGCGGGAGGTTTGCTGATAAGTTTCCGAGAACATAAAAATTAGAAGTTAATAGGCACCGTCGCTGTAAGTCAGTTCATAACTATGACTGTAAATCTCTACAATATTGCCAAACGGATCTTCCATATAGATCATGCGATACGGCTTTTCACCGGGATAATAGTATCGGGGCTTCTCCATCCGACGCTTACCGCCTGCGGCAACAATCTTATCTGCCAGTTCCTCCAAATTAGGATCCTGAACACAAAAGTGAAATATACCGGTCTTCCAATATTCAAAATTATTTTCCGGGTTTTGCTGGTTCGGAAACTCGAAAATTTCTACACCAATTCGGTCTCCCGTAGATAAATGGGCAATTTTAAAGCTTCCCCACCCTTCTCCAAATACATCAGTACACATTTCGCCGATGGCGCTGTCGTCTTCTTCAATCTCAGTGGGCTTCATGATCAAATACCAGCCCATTACATTAGTATAAAATTCAACGGCCTTCTCAAGGTCAGGCACGGATATACCGATATGAGAAAACGTTCTTGGAAATGTATTGTTCATAAATTGTCCTCCTTTGATTGACATTGAGGAGTGTAGACGCCAAGCTTCATTAAGTGAAATTATCAATTTTCATATTTTTGAGTACACTTTGTAATGATAAACACTGTCTGGTTAAAAACGTTTTGCACCCTTGCTGAAACCAAGCACTTCACGCTAACCGCAGACAAACTGCACATGACGCAATCCGGGGTCAGCCAACATATAAAGAAACTTGAAGCGCAAATGGGTGTGTTATTGATAGCGCGAGAAGATAAGCAATTTCGTCTCACTGAAGCCGGCTGTAAACTTTATACTGAAGGTAAAGCGATTGTGGAATCGTTATCGATCCTGCGCCATCGTGTCACTGACGACCCGGCCTTTGAGGGTACCGTGAAAGTCATGTCGCCGGGTAGTGTAGGCTTAAAGCTATACCCTTACCTACTTACCTTTCAGCGTCAGCACCCCAAACTGAATATCGAATATCGATTTGCTCCAAACGATGATACTATCGAAGCACTCACTGAGGGCAGTGCCGATATTGGTCTGGTTACCAACAAACCTGATGATATGTCGCTCATTTCCGAAGCGATCGGAGACGAGTCCCTGCTGGTGGTAACGCCCGCAGAGATAGTCGAACCGGACTGGAAACATTTAAGTGCATTGGGCTTTATCGATCATCCTGATGGAAAGTATCATGCGAACCTGTTACTTAGTGCCAATTTTGCAGAATATGTAAAAAAACCGCAGTTAAAGCAAGCAGGCTTTTGTAATCAAATTGGTTTGATCCCTGAGCCTGTCAGCATGGGCTTAGGTTTTACTGTTTTACCTTTGTATGCAGTGGAATCGTTTTCCAAGCCTCAACTTATCCGGGCACACCAATTGCCCGTGCCCGTCAGCGAGACATTATATCTATGTTGCCGTCGACAAAATTTCATACCCAAGCGGGTAGAAGTTATCGTGCAAGAAATTAAACGCAAGCTAGCCTAAGCAACCAATTTTAATCAGTTTGATTTTTTAACACTGATTTGCGTCAGGGTTAGTATTTTCAGATGTCTATTGAACAAAATCCTGCCACTCAAAATATAGACTCTCACTGTTCAAACATTGTTCAAGAGTCGAAATCATCGACGCCTTTACAGGGGGTTCTTGAATTTTAAAATGGCACTTGAGCTTGCTACCGGTTTTAGGCTGATGCAGGAGATGAATCGAATCAAAGGAAGGCGCGCCGGTGATCTGATGAATCGCCAGTTGCTCGTGGTCATTAATGGCCACGCGATCGAAAACTGCGTTAGCAGAGTGATTGCCCTGGCCACGCAGATCGCGGTAATACAACTGCGTTGTAAATATCACTTCATCTGCAAACAACGACTTCCCACCGCGTTCAAAATGCCCTTCATAAAAAGTTGTATGAAGACTGAGCGTGTGACCTTGCATCAATTGTTGCAACGCAAACGTTTCAGGCAGTATGGTAAGCGTGGATTTTCCTTTCAAGGCGCGTTGTGCTGATTCTGTTAACGAGACTTCATACAGCAACTGCACATTATGCGGATAATGATACAGAGCCATGTGATAGGCCAGCCACGTTCCAGAAGGAAGCTGCAACAATGCCATTCCATGTGATCCCATGTAATCATGTTGGGGGTGGTTATCAGCGGCATGTATCACCGAAGAACACCAAAGTAGCGCAATCAAAATCAGTAAGCGGTGCATGATCATTAAACCTTAACAATCAGTTTGCCAATATTATCCCCTGCGAACAGACCGCTTAATGCGTGAGGTAGTTGCTCGAACCCTTCTACGAAGGTGGAATTGAAAACCAGACTTTCGTCAGCCAGCCAGGGTAGTACTTTATCAAACATTTCCGGCATTCGATGAGTAAAATCCCGTGCGAGAATGCCTTGTATAGATGCGCGTTTGTACAATAGATGATGCAGTAGACGGGGGCCTGTCTGTGGGGTGTCTAATCCCCCATTGTACTGTGAAATTTGACCGCAAATAACCACCCTGGCCCGGACGTTCAATGAAGCCAGTACCGCGTCAGAGATTTGCCCACCTACGTTGTCGAAGTACACATCGACCCCGCCCCTTTCTTGCAGGATAGTCTCAATCTGCTGCTCACTTTGTTGCTTGTAGTTTAGAGTTTTGTGCACACCCAGCGTCGTAAGCCACTGGCATTTCTCGTCGCTACCCGCAATTCCTACCACCTTGCAGCCTGCTTTAATACCAAACTGGCATACCAGCGACCCCACAGCACCCGCTGCACCTGATACCACCAGCGTATCGCCAGCTTTAGGTTGGCCAGCTTCCATCAAGCCGAACCAAGCGGTTCGGCCGGGCATTCCCAATACTCCGAGCGCTGTTTCCACAGGCGCTATCGTTGCGTCCAGTTTAGCTAGCTCATTTCCATGCACGCGCGCGTGTGACTGCCAACCGGTATAGCCTGACACCCAATCCCCAGATTGATACGCGGCGTGGTAACTCTTGAGGACTTGTGACACTGCAGCCGCCCCTTGTATTTGATTGATTGGATGGGGTGCCTCCCAATTGGCTTTCGCCGACTGTTGAATGCGCATATAAGGGTCAACGGAGATAAAGCGCGCCTCAACGAGCACCTCGTTGGCTGAAAGCGTATCATCGAGCACTGATTCTTCATAAGCGTAGTGCTCAGCTCCGACTTGCGCTGTTGGGCGCGTTTTATATATCCACTTTTGATGTATTGCCATTCTGCGTGCCTCACTAAAATTTACCTCAGGTTACACAGATTGCCGTTTCCATAAAATCGAATTAAAATCAGGAATTATTTCCAAAATGGAAACAATTTGAACATCACCGATATTGAAAAAGTGCTTAATGTTGCTGCAACCGAAAATTTGCAATTAAGCGCCCGACAGCTGCATCTTACTCCAGGCGCATTATCTAAAATAATTAAGCGCGTAGAAGCAACGCTACACGTTCAACTATTTGACAGGCTGAACAATACGTTAAAACTGAATCAGCACGGAAAGGGGTTTGTTCGCGATGCCACGCAACTGTTGCTTGATTACCAGCAAATCGAAAGTCGTTATCAACACGAACATGCGGTTCATCAACTTACCATCGCCGGACCACCGGTGATCATTAACTATTGGTTTTTCAAATTATTTAATCAGGTAAATCAGCAAAACTTGACCATTCAGATAAAAGCGGCGTTTGAAGGTCACGCGGTAAAACTTATCAATCAAGGTATGGCGCATATTGCTATCGTCACTGGTCAGGCCCTAAGTGAAAAACATCCTGATTTACATGCGGTCAGATTGAGTGGGTCTGTGTTTCAGGTTGCTGCAGACAAACGCCACCCAATTTTACAAAAGTATTCCGACGGGCACCTTCCTCGCAAAGACCTGGACGCGCTGGCCTTCGCAGTACCTGCGGTGTCACCTTTTTGTGGAATTGAGCGTGGTATTGGCTCTGATGGTTGGCGAGACGATAAAATACCCCGATTGATCAGATATCGTTGCGATGACTTCGATTCACTTATTAAGTTGGTTAAACAGGGCTGGACATTAAGCTATTTACCCGATTACGTGATACAGGAAGAAGGATTCAGCAAGTTAACCGTGAAGGATTGCCCATTTACCTGTCATGAGGATATATATCTGGTGTGGCGAGGCACTATGGTAGATGGCTGGCTAAATAAACTTATCAACGAATTATACTGAACTCCAATTGGTGAACCCTGCTGAACAGCAGGCGCATTTAATCTTAGTAAATATTGCTGAACAAAATTAATTAGCCTGAACAGCTATTTTTATTCCGAACGCCACCAGCACCACACCGACCATTTTTTCGATGATATTTTTGCTGCGTTTAAATGCCAAAAGCAACCGCGGCTGGGTTAAAAATAGCGCCACCCCACTAAACCAGAGTAAATGTGCCAGTGAAATAATGGCACCAAAAAGTAGTTGAATAAGCAGCGGTGTGCCAGGCTCTACAACCTGGGTAAATATACTTAGAAAAAATACTGTCGTTTTCGGATTAAGTGCATTAGTGATAAAACCTATTTTAAATGCCGAAAGCGCGCTGATATTACCTCGTGAGTGGCCCAGATCCAGATTGGTGTTCGCTTTAAACGATTTATAGCCCATGTAAATGAGATATGCTGCACCACAATATTTGATCAGTGAAAAAAGTAACACAGAGCTGGAGATGATTAGCGCTAATCCGGCAATGGAATAAGCCACATGCAACCATATTGCAAAACTGACGCCCAGGGCAGAAAACAAACCTGTCCTCCTGTCATAAAAAATACTGTTTCGCATGATCATGACAAAATCGGCACCGGGACTGATGGCCATAAAGATTGCAATCACGGCAACCGTGGTTAGCTCGGGTAGAAACTCTATAATCATGTAAAAATCAGAACCCTATTGGTTTAAAGCGGTGACCGGACACATCATACAAGGTTAAAAGTACAAATTAAAAGTAATCGCTGAATGATAACTAACGTATTGAAAGAAAATCGTTTTAGCGCCACACTGAAAACGATGGAACGAACCCTGGCACCGTAATAATCGGCTGACTTATTTTATTTGGAGTATCAATGCAGGAATTGTTAAACGACATTCTCGAAGAAGTAAAACCGCTTGTTGGACAGGGTAATGTCGCTAGCTATATACCTGAATTGGCAAAGGTGGATCCCAATCAGTTCGGCATTGCAATTTGCGATACCCAAGGCAAAGTCACCACCGCCGGGGATGCTAATACAGGGTTTTCCATCCAAAGTATCTCAAAAGTATTTAACCTGGTGTTAGCCTATATCTACTATGGCAACTCTCTGTGGGAACGTGTGGGCTGTGAACCATCAGGCTTGCCCTTTAATTCATTAGTGCAGCTGGAATATGAAAACGGTATTCCACGAAATCCATTTATTAACGCTGGGGCGCTGGTTATAACTGACATGGTGCACTCCAGACTGATTTCACCCCATGTTGCATTGCGGGATTTAGTCAGAAAGTTGTCCGGTAACCCTTATATATTGGCCGATGTGGATGTAGCAGAATCAGAGTTTGAGTATCGCGCAAGAAATGCTGCGATGTCTTACCTGATGAAGGCTTTTGGTAATTTCCATAACGATGTAGAAGAAGTATTACACACCTATTTTATGAACTGCGCCATTCGCATGAGTTGTGTTGATCTGGCACGGGCCACCCAGTTTCTGGCAAACCGGGGCTTCTGCACCATTACCAAGAATGAAGTATTAAGTGGCGATCAAAGCAGACAAGTTAATGCTCTGTTAGCCACCAGTGGCCTTTATGATGAAGCCGGTAGCTTTGCATTTAAGGTAGGGTTACCGGGAAAAAGTGGTGTGGGCGGCGGCATTATCGCTGTGGTGCCGGGACGTTTCTCTATTTGCGTATGGTCACCCGCCCTCAATAAAATGGGAAATTCAATGGCGGGAGTTGCTGCGCTTGAATCGCTAACCCGCCATATAAAGTGGTCGGTTTATTAATTAATCAGCTACTTCTCTGGCTGGAAACCAAAGTGCAGATAGGCACGCTGGGAAACAATTCTTCCTCTGGGCGTGCGTTGTAGAAAACCCTGTTGAATCAGAAAGGGTTCAATGACGTCTTCAATAGTTTCTTTTTCTTCACCAATGGCCGCGGCCAGATTATCCAAGCCAACTGGGCCCCCATCAAATTTTTCGATGATTGCCGTAAGTAGCTTTCTATCCATGTAGTCAAAGCCTTCTTTGTCGACATCCAACATGTCGAGCGCGCTGGCAGCAACATCCGCGGATACTTCTCCGTTCGCTTTTATTTCAGCATAGTCCCGAACCCTGCGTAGTAGGCGGTTGGCAATTCTTGGCGTACCGCGAGAGCGTTTAGCGACTTCAGTGGCACCTGAGCTATCCATCTGCATATTCAGGTAGCTGGCACTGCGCTCTACGATAGTGGTTAAATCAGCAACATTATAAAACTCAAGTCGCTGGACGATACCGAAACGATCCCGCAATGGTGAGGTTAAAGAACCTGCTCTGGTAGTCGCGCCAATCAAAGTAAACGGGGGAAGGTCTAACTTAATCGAGCGCGCGGCCGGGCCTTCTCCTATCATGATATCCAATTGATAATCTTCCATGGCAGGATACAGAATCTCTTCCACCACCGGGCTTAAACGATGAATTTCATCAATAAATAACACATCGTTGCGTTCCAGATTGGTCAACAATGCGGCTAGATCACCGGCTTTCTCCAGTACCGGACCAGACGTGGTTTTAATGTTGACGCCCATCTCGTTCGCCACAATATTAGCCAGTGTGGTTTTGCCTAACCCCGGGGGGCCAAAAATCAGCAGATGATCGAGCGCATCACTTCTTTTTCGTGCCGCCTCAATGAAAATCTCCATTTGATCGCACACGTGTTGCTGCCCGGTATAGTCAGCCAGTAGTTTAGGCCGTATCGCCCTGTCGATAACTTCTTCTTCAGTGGATGCCTGGGGTGCTATTAATCTATCTGCTTCAATCATTTACTTTAGCCTACATCGCTGCCTTAAGTGCTTCGCGAATGACCTCTTCGCTGGCCATACCTTCGTTATAAGCACCGGAGACCATTTTACTTGCCTGGGCGGGCTTGTAGCCAAGCGCTATCAACGCACTTTGTGCTTCTTCGCGCACGTCATTCAATAGCACTGTGGCATTTCCGTCTGCGAGTCGGGAATCCAGATCAGGCTGCGCAACACTCTGCTTTTTACCAAAATCAGCTAATCTGTCTTTTAGTTCTACAACCAACCGCTCAGCGGTTTTTTTGCCAATACCAGGCAAGCGGGTCAAGCCTGAAACATCACCGTGTTGTACACACTGTAAAAACTGGCTCGCCGACATACCGGACAATATTGCCAGCCCCAACTTGGGCCCTACACCGTTCGCTTTAATCAATTCCCGAAATAACCCGCGCTCAACTTTATCCGCAAAGCCAAACAATAATTGCGCGTCCTCACGTACCACAAAATGCGTGAATACCGTAACGGGCTGCTCAACCTCGGGTAATTGATAAAAACTGGTCATTGGCATTTGAATTTCATAACCCACTCCGCCCACATCAATAAGCACATTGGGCGGTTGTTTTTCTAGTAGCGTGCCGTGAATTCTTCCAATCATAATTACTGCTTCTTCGTTATCTTAATCGTCTGCGCACTGTTTTACTGGCTTGTCCTGCCAGCTTAATCAAGCTCTGCGCGGTATGTGCATGACACAGAGCCACCGCCAGTGCATCGGCCGCATCGGCTTGAGGGGTGCCGGGCAGATTCAGTAAATGGCGCACCATATGTTGAACCTGCGTTTTTTCTGCACTGCCTTTGCCCACTACCGCCTGCTTTATCTGTCTGGCAGAGTATTCGGCTACGCTCAGCTCCCCTTGCGTTGCCGCTACCATTGCTGCTCCACGGGCCTGGCCAAGTTTAAGCGCTGAATCTGGATTATGGGCCATAAAAACTTGTTCGATGGCAAACTCATCCGGCTGATACTGGCGGATAATCTCGCTGACGCCAGTGAAAATTTGAGCTAATCGTGGGGCAAGTTCATCGCCTTTTACACGAATACACCCGCTGGCGACATAGTGAATTTTACCTGCCTGGCGCTTGATTAATCCATAGCCTGTTACACGAGAACCTGGATCTATACCCAGTATTACCATTATTTTTCCTCTGGTACAAACCTTTCTACCGCCTCGCGGTTGGAAGGTGACCACAACCTTGCCAATGCGTCAGTTTTAGAGACCCATTTATAGGCAAGATGCTCGCTCAGTACAATAGGTATTTGGCTGTCGATTTGGGCGCTGAATACATGTTCGATGTTAAATCGGATGTCTGGGGAATACCGATAACGCCATTTAGGTCTGATTTCGTAACGGTTAGTCAGCTGGTGATCGGTAATCATGTGCTCTGCTGGGTTCAGGCGTATCCCGGTTTCTTCCCACACTTCGCGGTACGCTGTCTGAATAGGCTGCTCGTTTTCTTCCAGAGTGCCGGTGACTGACTGCCAGAACTCAGGATCATCTTCGCGCTGCAAAATTAACACCTGATAGTGCTGATCGTACAGCACTACCAGAGCTGATTCGGGGCGTTTAAATGACATTACCCATTGTCACGGGGCAAGGTTTTAATCGCCAACTCTTGCAATTGTTGTGGATTGGCCGGGCTTGGCGCGTCGGTCAAGGGACAAGCGGCGGTCGTGGTTTTCGGAAAGGCCATGACATCACGAATAGAGGTTGCGCCGGTCATCAACATAACCAAGCGATCCAAACCAAACGCTAAGCCAGCGTGCGGTGGCGCACCGTACTGTAGGGCTTCCAGCAAGAAGCCAAATTTGGTCTGCGCTTCTTCTTCGTTAATGCCAAGAATAGAGAAAACCGCTGACTGCATATCCTGATTATGAATACGCACTGAGCCTCCGCCCAATTCCACGCCATTTAATACCATGTCGTATGCGTCAGAGATGGCATTGGCGGGATCCGCTTTTAATTCTTCGGCGGTTAATCCGCGTGGCGAAGTAAATGGATGATGCAATGCGTGGAACTGACCATCAACTTCTTCAAACATGGGGAAATCAACGACCCATAAGGGCTTCCAGTCACCTTTTAGCAAATTAAAGTCTTCACCCAGCTTCAGACGCAGTGCACCCATCGCTTCGGTAACGACCGTGTTGGAATCGGCTCCAAATAATAAAATATCACCTGTCTGAGCACTGGTACGCTCAACAATTGAAGCGGCGATGTCAGCGTTCAGGAATTTAAGAATAGGCGACTGCAGGCCTTCCAGACCTTGCTGCACATCATTCACTTTCACCCAGGCCAGGCCCTTCGCACCGTAAATACCAACAAATTTGGTATAATCATCAATTTGTTTGCGTGACAGGCTAGCCCCCTGAGGCACCTTAATCACTGCAACCCGCCCGTTGGGATCGTTAGCTGGGCCGCTGAACACTTTAAAATCGACGTCATTCAGTAAATCAGCCACATCCACCAGCTCCAGCGGGTTACGTAGATCTGGTTTATCGCTGCCATAGCGTTTCATGGCTTCGGCATAGGTCATGCGCGGAAAATCGCCCAAATCCACATCCAGCATCTTCTGGAATAAATCCCGGATCATGCTTTCGGTGATATTCATCACGCCTTCAGCATTTAAGAAGGTGGTTTCCAAATCGATTTGGGTAAATTCTGGCTGACGGTCAGCACGCAAATCTTCGTCACGAAAACATTTAACGATCTGATAGTAACGGTCCATGCCCGACATCATCAGCAATTGTTTAAACAACTGCGGGGATTGCGGTAAGGCGAAAAACTCACCTTTATGGGTACGACTAGGCACTAAATAATCGCGCGCCCCTTCAGGTGTTGCCTTAGTAAGAATAGGCGTTTCGATATCCAGAAAGCCCTGTTCCTCTAAAAAGCGACGCACCGCACCGGTGACTTTCGCTCTGAATTGCAAGCGATTGCTCATTACCGGACGACGCAGGTCAAGATAGCGATATTTAAGACGCTGTTCTTCTGAGTTTTCCTGGTTCCAATCTAATGGAAGTGCGGCAGAGCGACTGAATATTTCCACGCCGGTGCCCAGAATTTCAATCTCACCGGTGCTCATTTCTGTGTTCACCTGGCTTTGGGGACGCGCCCTTACCTTACCGGTTAACTTGACGCAAAATTCACTTCTAAGCTTATTCGCTTCTGCTAAAACTTCAGGTAAATCAGGATCAAATACGACCTGCACAATGCCTTCACGGTCACGTAAATCAACAAAGATGACACCGCCTAAATCCCGGCGTTTATTTACCCAACCACAAAGTGTCACTTCCTGTCCGATATAGGACGCATTAATTTTCCCACAGTAATCTGTGCGCATGGTCATTGACCCCTGATTTTCTCTATTTTTCTGACTATTCACCGCTATATCAGTGAATAAGGAATTCGTGTGAAAAATACCCGCAAGCACGAGCATTTTTAAGGCCGCATAGTATAAACAAAAGGCGCGCTAAAGCCCAATGGGAATTATCATTAGCAGATAAAATGAAAATTAAGCGTCAACGCCTTCGCGATTGAAGGCGTTTGGGCACAGGGATTAGCGAAAATCTCCTGCATCCAGTTCATGCTTTTTCATCAATTTGTGCATGTCGGTGCGGTTTCTTCCGGCCAGCTCTGCCGCGCGGGTGACGTTACCATCAGTCATTTTAAGCAGTTTGTGCAAGTATTTTTGCTCAAATGCATCGCGCGCTTCGGTGAGTGTCGGCCAGCTTTGTTTCGTCGCTGATAAGGCCTGTTCAACTAAATGCAGCGGAACCCCCGGCGTCTGGGTTAACGCCACACACTGTTCCACCACGTTAACCAGCTGACGCACGTTACCCGGCCAATCTGATTTGACCATTAACTGCATGGCATCATCAGAGAATTGGTTTACGTTCACACCGTGACGCTGGGCGCTTTGCTGTAACAGTGCTCGCGCCAGTAACGGGATATCCTCGCTGCGTTCTTTAAGTGATGGTAATTTCAGGTTAACTACGTTCAAGCGGTAGTATAAATCTTCCCGGAAGGTGCCCTCTTCCATTTCCTTATGCAGATCTTTGTGCGTGGCTGAAATTACGCGGACGTCTATATCTACATGTTTACTGCTACCGACCGGTCGAATTTGGCGCTCTTGCAATGCACGCAATAATTTAACTTGTAGTGTCATTGGCATATCGCCAATTTCGTCTAAAAATAAGGTACCGCCATCTGCTTCACGAAATAAACCCGCATTCGCTTGTACCGCACCAGTAAACGCGCCCTTAGCGTGACCAAACAATTCAGATTCAAGCAAGTTTTCTGGCAAGGCTCCGCAGTTGATCGCTACGAAGGGTTTATTATGGCGGTTACTGGCGCGATGGATAGCATTGGCCAGCAACTCTTTACCGGTTCCGCTGGCTCCGCTGATCAACACGCTCACTTCACGCTGAGCAATCCGGTAAGCCTGATCCAATACATTCAACATCTCGGGCGAACGAGTAATGATATCCTGACACCAGTCTTTTGGCTGCGCTGCCTGAGACTGACTCAACGCTTTTTGTAAGAGCTTTCTTAATTCATCATGATCAACCGGTTTGGGTAGAAAACCAAATACCCCTCGCTGTGTGGCGGCTACGGCATCGGCAATAGTCCCGTGAGCAGTCATCAGAATAACGGGTATATCCTTGCGAATACCCATGACTTCTTCAAACAGGCTCAGACCGTCCAGTCCCGGCATGCGTAAATCACTAAGCACTACATCGAAATCATCGCTGCGCAATTTTCTTAGTGCACTGTGGCCATCTTCAACTGCGGTGACGCTATACCCTTCCCCTTCGAGGCGGATGGTAAGCAAACGCAACAAACTCTTATCATCGTCGACTAATAATAATTGCGGGGCTGCTCTGGTGGTATCGCTCACTGCTGACTACTCCTGTTTTTATCCATTAATGAAGCTTCGATTTGCAACAGTTCTTCTACTTTTTTGCGCTGGGCTTCCAGCTCTTTTTGCAGGTTTTCGATGCTCTGGCTTTGTTGCGTATTTACTCTGCTCAATAATGTAATGGCTGATTCATACTCTAACATTTGTTCGTTGGGTGCTTGCACAATTGACTTCACCAGGCGCGCAAAATCAGGCGATAACTTGCCCTGGATCTCCTTCAATAGATGCGAAGCGCGTAACCTGTCCTGATATGGCGTGCTAATAGGTAAGGTAAAAATGATTTTGGTTAGTTTGTCTTCAAACGAATTGCCCAGCGCGTTTATAGTATCTTTTCGTTTTGGCCAGGGCGTCTCATCGGCTTTAATCCATAACGACGTCCAATAGGACAAATCACATTGATGCTCAAACTCTTCGATGTCTTCATCCACCAGACATAATTCAGAGGTATCAATAGGTTCGGTCTGCTTAACTTCAACTATTTCAGGTGGAATTTGTTGCTCTGGTTCTGCAGGGGGGGGTGGAACCAATTTACACCCTGCTAATAAAACCACGCAAATACTGCATATTATTCTCATTACACCATTTCCTTCTGCGGGATGGTTACACGGAAGCAAACATCAGCATAATCAACATCAACAACTGCTACGTCACCGTGCATCAGGCGTGCGCAATCGGATACTATCGACAAGCCCAGCCCTGTGCCAATCACATTGTCGTTTCGAGGATCTTCTCCTCTGGTGAAAGGCTCAAACAACTTTTCGACCGATTCTGCTGGAATTCGTTTCCCCCTGTTCGCCACATCAAGAATGGCTTTATCCCGCTTCATATAAATACTCACGTTGATCGGGCGGCCGACCGCTCCATGAGCAACCGCGTTTGACACCAGATTATCCAATATTCGCCGGTAAAGTTCTTCATCTATTAGAATTGTTTCTACCTGCAGATCTACTGTAACCTCTCTGTCCTGTAGTGCCAGTGCATAATCTTCCAGACATTCTTTAAGCAGGCGACTGACATCCACCTGGGCGAATGTCGGCTGCGCCTGCTGTAATAATAAATTATAGTCGAGTAATTTTTCGACCAGCTGGTTTAATCGCTGAGTGCTGGATGTAAGCAGGCCAAGCACTTCTACCTGTTGTGGGTTAAGCTCACCAACTACATTGTCAGATAATAAACTGCACCCCTCTTTGATGCTTGCTAGTGGCGTTTTAAGTTCATGCGCCGCATGACGTAACAGCGCTGTTCGAATATGTTCTAATTGCTGTAATCGCTCAGCCAGCCAGTGCAAATCCTTTTCAACGCCAATCAGTTCTCTGGGCGCATGCGTAGATAATGGGGGTAAGTCCCCCTCTTGCTGAGCCAAAATACGTATAATCTGCTTGAGCTTTTTAACTGGGTTAACAATAAGTTGACTACCCAGTAAAATCAGTAATAACGACACACTAACCAGCATCGCCGTCGACCAGGCCTGTTTCGCCTGCATCGTGTTTAGGTCGTCTTTTTGAATGGCCAGCCGTTGTTGAATAGCCAAATCCACATCGCCACGCATGCTGGCCACACTACTATTCAATGATGCCAGATAGGTGTTCATCAGAAATTGGTCATCGATTCTGCGAAAAGCTTTAAGTTGCGTAATGTGATTATCCAGGCGAACGCAGGTCTGACTGTCCTCCAGCGCCTTGCACAACGATTTTTTCGCGTCGATGAACTGCAACATGGCGTTGTCGGTTAAATCAGCAACCGCATTACTTTCCAGCACAACAAATTGCCTGATGCTGCGTTCCAGATCAATCGCTGCGGCGTCAAGCTGTTGCATCAACCCAACAACATTGACCACGTAACGAGTTTCGATTGTTGTCATACGGCCGACTTTGGCTAAGTCGTTCTGACTTTGCCATAGCAATGCAATCAGTGGGACCAATGCCAGCACAAAACTGCCTAATGTAAGTTGTCTTAAGGAACCTAGTCTCACTAATTATTCACACTACGTCTTTGTTTTACTTTTTATTTGATATTCGCCTGTACTTTACATGCTCTGCATCAACAAAGACTGACGCAATATAGCGAATAAAAGTATGCATTGCGATTCCATGTGACTACGTTTTTATGGGCTTGCTTAACCTAGTACACTTTTTTGCAACAGATAACGTAAAAAACACGAAAACGGATTTTTTACGTTACTTAATAGTAACGTTTTATTTTTAGTTTACAGAATTATTTTTGACTGTCTGGGATAGCTGCTATTTTTCCACTCGCCTTCAGTTCTTCCGGACTGAGCTTGCCATCTTCATTGGCGTCAATCATACCAAAATGTCGAAGCAGGTCGGTATTACTCACCGCTTCTCGAAGAGAAATATAACCATCCTGGTCCATATCCAGTTTAGTCAGCAAATCAGCCTGGGCTTTGGCGTTCGCAACCAATGTGGTCTGCACAGCAATGGCGACAACCATCATTAATAAAAATTTTTCTACTCGTTTCATACACAACTCCTTCTTTTTACTTTTCACTTTTCACTTTTCAATGGCAGTTTTCACACTTCATCTAACAGTGAAGACAATAGTAATATCAGGAACCCTAAGCCAGAAACAAGCCAACATTATAAAACTCATTTAATTCATATAGTTACGCAAAAGTGTTGCAACAAACGGATAATTCATGTTCCTTTTTAGCAACACTATAGCGTGAAATGTTAGCTCAGGAAGCAGGAGTTGTTTGACGGTGAAACCGAACTGGCAGAAAAGGCAGGCTATCCAGCGGAACCGGTTCACTAAACAAAAACCCCTGAACGTGGTCACATCCGTGTTCCAGCAAATAGTCCCATTGATTATGATTTTCAATCCCTTCGGCACAGATAGTGAGTGACAGGCGTTTGGCTAAGTCAATGATAGTGCCGGTAACTAATCGGCTGCGTTCTGATGTTTCAAGTTCGCGGATAAATTGACGATCGATTTTAAGTGTATCAATACTGATTTGAGTGAGGTAACTGAGCGATGAATACCCCGTACCAAAATCATCCAGCGCAATAGCACATCCCATATTGCCTACTCTTCGGAAAAACTTGTTCGACAAGGCAAAGTTTTCCAGATAGGCTGACTCGGTTACTTCAAATTCAATGTATTCCGGGTTCACCATATGGCGATTAAAGATGTCGTGAATCATATCAAACAATCCCCCATGCCTTAGATCATGGCCAGATAAATTGACTGAAACCCGAAAACGACGCTTTAAAATAGAACGGATGGCAGGCATCTCCTTAGCCACTTGTTCAATCATCCATTCGGTTATCGAAGTGATTTTTCCGCCCCGCTCTGCAATGGGAATGAATTCACCTGGCATGATCATGCCAAATTCCGGATGCTGCCACCTGATGAGCGCTTCGAACGCGATAATTAACCCGTTTTTATCGATTTTGGGCTGGTAATAAACAATAAACTCATTGTTGCTAATGGCCTGTTCAATGCTGTTGGCAATTGACAGTTTGCGCTTATGGGAGTCCACCATATCGATAGTGAAGACTGTAAAGGTACCGCGCCCCCTTGCCTTTGAGCGATACATCGCCAAATCGGCGTTACTCATCAACTGACTTAATTCATAACTCGCATCTTTCGCCCGTGCAATACCGATACTTACGCCAACCGTCAGTGACAATCCACGCAACTGAAAGGGCTCTGAAAATGCTGAAATAACCCGGTTAGCCATATTGGTAACACTGGTATCGCTGGTGTCGCGGTCGGGTAAAATAATAAATTCATCTCCCCCCAGCCGCGCAACCAAATCGCCCTCGCGCAACATGGTTGTCACTCTGTCCGCCACTTCGATAAGGATTAAGTCGCCCGTTTCGTGGCCTAACGAATCATTGATGCCCTTAAACCCATCCAAATCGAAAAACATCAGGACCAAATCGTCGTCAGCTCGTTTTGCTCTGGCTAGCTCAAGACGCAAATTATCCATCACGAACTGACGATTAGGTAAACCCGTGAGGCTATCGAAATTCGCCAACCGGGTCATAGTTTGCTGTTGCTCAACCAACGTTTGATTTTGCTCGTGATTTATCGTTAGTTCGACTTCAATGGTATCCATCAAGCTGTTGATGTTGTCGCCGAGGTGTCCAAACTCATTATTATGGTGCTCGTTGTATCGCAGCGCATAATCTTTACTTTCGCTCACCTCATGGGTAAATCTCGAGAGCGCATACAATGGTCTGAGCAAGCGATTGACGAATAAAAAACTGACCAGCAAAATAAGTAATAACACAACTAAGATCAATGGCAGAGATTGCCATAATAGTGAACGTTTACTGCGCTTTATCAAATGTGTCGCATCGTTGACTAAAACCAGAAAGCCTTCAGGAAAATCCTGCGGGCCGATTCGTTCGAATGTTACCAGATGACCATTAATCAAAAAGCTGCCCACGTCCCAGGGCTGGGTTGAGTCCAACAGCGGGAAATTCTTTTGTGAATCAAAACGAGCGCCCTGGAAAAAAGCAATCTGCTTGAAATCGATATTGTAAATAGCAGCGTAGGCTAACGCGTCATATGCGATCAAACTGCTTAAGCTTGGCTCAAGATCAGTGATATTTACAGGTCGCGTTTCCATCACAGGTTGCAGATCTGCGCTCAAGTCTCTCGCAAGCGAAGCGTAGTGCGCTTTTACCGAGTTGAAAAGAAGCGCTTCGTGCTCTTCCTGTGTAAGCCAAAGCACGATCAAGGTAGACAAAATCACCGCACCTACGATAATGGCGGTGAGAGAAGATTTTACTGGCTTAAACACTGTACTGCACCTGTTCCCATTCTTTCAGTGTTACCTTTCCTTAGCGACCGGGTACTATTCTCCAGTAACCGACAATTTCGTTTTAATAAACTGGCTATGAGGAATATGCAAAAGGTCTGCTATCCTGCGGATTGTATGCTCTTCTATGGGAGCAATCGTGTTATCAGCATAGGCTACTTGCCATAAGCCTTTTAAGATGGCTTGTTTTTTCTCATTATCGCATTGCTGGTTGATGGCTTGCGTAAATTGCACCAAATCGACGGCATCTTCTGCCGTTTCTCGCCCCTCTTCTACCAGGCTCTGCCGGGCTTCATCGGACAACGAAAACTGCTTTTCAAGAATGGCTTTGTAAGCGGTGAGTTCGCGCTCATCGGTTTCGCGATCAGCTCGGATAATTTCGCTGAGAAGCGCTGCTGTGGCTAACTCAACAGAAAGTGACTCTTCTTTTTTGTCATTTGACTGTTTAAACAAGTCCAGTACCGCTTTTAACATAGCTATTCTCTTTATAGTGCAAATGAAGCCATCCCACTATATCAAAATAGCCTGCGAACGCCACGCTAAATGTTAACCTTTTGTATAAACTCAAACTTTCATGGTTACGGTTATTTTTGATCCATTATTGGCGTACTCAACATTTTCACAAAGTTCCCGCAGTAAGGTCACACCCCGTCCTGAGCTACTGTCTAAATCAGGGTTTGTCACTCGTTCAACATCAAAACCCTGGCCTGAATCTTCCATTATCAGGGTCAATGCCTTTCCTATCGGGTCGTATCTCGCCGCAATGCTGATGTATCCATTTTGCAGAGCCGCCAGGCGTTTTTCCCGTTCGTCGTAGTAAGCGATAAAGCCTTCTGGTGAACGTTTTATGCTTGAATCAAGATTCAGCAATCCATGTTCAAGTGAGTTATTAAACATTTCGGTCAGTACCGTAAACAGATTGGAGCGGATCCAGTTTAACCCTTGCTGGCTATTGATCATGTCCATTATTGTTTCCAGTACGTGTTCGTTTTGCAGATCTGCACTGGTTAACTTCATGTTGATTTCAAACGGCGTTTTACTTAGCTGAATATTATCCTTTAGCTCGTATAATGGTGTCGCCCGATAGATGGCAATGGTCATATCATCATGAGGTTCGGCCTCACCCAGGTACGCTCTTGCCTGTTGATAAAGGTGTTCAGCGGTAACATGTGGAGCAGCTAAGAACCAGCGTTGCAGTCCATCTTCATCCAGCATCCTGCCCTCATCGTTAGTAATTTCCATTAAACCGTCAGTGCAGGAAAATAGTTGGTCGCCATATTGCGCATCAAATACTTCACATACGCTATCAAACTCACTCTGCTCAAGAATGCCCAATGCCATATGTCTGGAGTCAACAGTTCTAACGAGTTTACCGGTTTCACTTTTCAACATCATTTGCGGCATACCGCCATTCCAGACGGTGAGGCGTTTACCTGATGCATCAACCTCAACCAGGACCGCAGCGAAGAACATATCGGGTGGTAGCAACTCAAGTAGCATGCCATTAAGCGTGTACGCCATTTCACTAACAGACAAGCCTTTCACTGACATAGCCCGAAAAATCCGCGTGACAGGCAGAGCACCTATTGCAGAGGCCAGACCGTGTCCAGTAAAGTCGCCTAAAAGAAAATAGAGTCCACCACCCGGGCTGGCAGCACAAAGAAATAAATCACCATTGAAGGTAGCCGCTGGGGATATTTTATAATCGAAAAATCGGCTTACCGATTTGTTGTTCACAATTGCGTTAGAGAAGATGTGTTCAACGATGGTGTGTTCTCTATCTACGTTACGCTGGAACCCTAATAGTTCTTGATTTTGTTTATCTACGCGTTTGCTGAGTAAGCGAATGCGGCTGTGGGCGCGAATTTTAGCCGCTAGTATTAAGCGGTCAAAAGGTTTAGAGACGAAATCATCGCCGCCTACTTCCAGACATTTAATCAGGCTTTCACGATCGTCCAATGCAGTGATGAAAATAATAGGTAGATAACTTGCTTTGTAAAGTGTCTTTAGCTTTGGCGCCACCTCAAAACCGCTCATACCGGGCATCATGACATCCAGTAAAACCAGATCAGGCTGGTGCTTCTCGGCTAGCCGAAGTGCTTCAGTTCCATCTTCAGCTTCAAAACAATCCGTGTACCCTTCTTCCTTTAACATGTGCAAAAGTAAGGAACGATTCACTGGCTCGTCATCTACAATTAAAATACGCATTAACATTCCCCGCGTTGAATAAAATTATCGTTCGCTGATTACAAACTTTTTATCGAAACGCGAAATTTTAAGAATGCGCGCCACCTGGGGCCGACTGTTTACAATGTGATATTTGATTCCGTTTTCGTTAAAAAACTTTTGCATGTTTAACAACATGCCAAGCGCGGAACTGTCTATGTATTGCGTCTCTGCCAGATCAACCACTATTTGATTCGGTGATTCTGGCGTATCTGTATAAGCGTGGCGAAACTCTTGAACTTTACTGTAATCAAACTTTTCATCCATTGTTATGGTGAGAGATCTGTTCGCTTGTTCCCAATTCGTGCTAATTGCCATTCATTTCTCCAAAGCGGCTAAATCCGTTATATTATTAACATACTAGCGATGTTCTTTTACAATAGTAGATAAGATTCATTTTAAAAAAAGTCATACCATGCAAAATTCCAAATTGGTTTATAGCACCGAAAGCGGGCGAATACACGAATCGGCAGGATCAGACGTGCGGTCTACATCAAAAGATGGCGTGGTGCGAATTCATAGGGAAACCAAAGGACGCAAGGGAAAAGGTGTCTCGATTATTCACGGTTTAGATTTGGATGCCAAAGCTTTAAAAAATGTCTGCACCGAACTGAAGAAAAAATGTGGTTGTGGCGGTGCGGTGAAAGATGGCACCATTGAAGTACAGACCGATGATCGCGCCAAATTACAAACACTTTTGCAGGCTAAAGGGTTTAGCGTAAAACTCGCTGGCGGATAAACCAGAATTATTTTTAAATCTTAACGTCGCGCCAACTTATTTGTGTTAAGCGACTACTATAAATGAGTAAACATAGATGGAAAAGCTGTCAATATCTGACTTGCATATAGTGTTAGTGGAGCCTTCAGACACCCAACGCAAAATCATTACTACCTTACTGCTAAAAGAAAAGGTGAAAGAAATTGACCCTGTCAGCACACTTGCTGAGGCCCGCGCCGCGGTGCGCTCTCACGGTGCTGACCTCATTGTCAGTGCTATGTATTTTGAAGATGGAACGGCAATCGATCTGCTTAAGTATATTAAAGAGTCGGATGAGTTTAAGACGATTCCGTTTATGCTGGTTTCAAGTGAAAATCGCTTAAGTAAGTTAGAAGAATTCAAACAGGCGGGTGTCGCCGCGATTCTTCCAAAACCTTTTGAACCATTACATCTTTCCAGAGCACTCAATGCAAGCCTGGATTTGATTAACCATGATGAACTGGAACTTGAATTATTTGATGTTCAGGAAGTGAGGGTATTGTTGGTCGATGACAGTCGACTAGCCCGCAACCATATTCGCCGGGTGCTGGAAGGCATGGGGCTGAAGAAAATTCGCGAAGCAGAAAACGGTGCCATGGCGCTCACATTTATTAAAGATGAAGAGTTTGACCTGGTGGTGACGGATTACAACATGCCTGAGATGGATGGACGCGAATTATCTGAGTTCATTCGCTTTAATCCAGAAACCACCCATATTCCCATTATCATGGTCACGTCTGAAGCGGCTGACAGCGCGCATATGGCTAACATTCAGCAAACCGGTGTAAATGCCCTTTGTGATAAACCCTTTGAACCAACCGAAGTCAGAGCGATGCTGGCAGCATTGTTGAGCGAATAAAAAATAATAGTATAAGCTATATGTGATTTGTAATTGACAGTGTCAGAACATAGTCATAAAGTGATTTTATGAAAATAAATTACGCGCATACTTCAACTTTTTTCTTTGGCTTTATCCCCATTACCTGAGGGAGGCTGAAGTGTGTATCTAAAACCTCCCACCGGGAGGTTTTTTTTTGATTACAATGTGGAACGTTAACTATGTCAGAGCCTGCATTAGACGCATTACGAGAGAAAATTACCGAGGTTGACCAGCAACTGATTCAACTATTTGCTCAGCGAAGAACCCTGACCAATCAAGTTGCTGAAACAAAAATCAAACACCATATTCCAGTGCGCGATGTGCATCGTGAAGAACAATTGTTGGTAAGACTGATTAAAGCGGGGCAGCAAGCCGGTCTGGATGCTCACTACGTGACCCAGTTGTTCCATGTGATCATCGAAGATTCGGTGTTGAATCAACAAGCTATGTTGGCAGAACGGGCTAATCCAGGTAGTGCGCTGCCATTAAACAGAGTGGCCTTCTTAGGTGATAAAGGCTCATACAGTTACCTCGCCACACAAAAATACTTTTCGCGCCGCCCGGGCGAACTGCTTGAAATAGGCTGTCAAAGTTTCAGCGAAATTGTTACCAAGGTTGAACGCGCGGAAGCCGACTATGCGGTACTTCCCATTGAGAATACAACCTCGGGCAGCATTAATGAGGTCTACGATCAATTGCAACATACGCAATTAAGTATTATTGGCGAATTGACGCACCCTATCCGCCATGCACTGTTGGTAAAAGGCGATACGCAACTCAGTCAGATAAAAACCTTATATGCTCACCCACAGGTATTCACTCAATGTAGTCACTTTCTTGCTGAACTGGGTAATGTGGAAGTTAAAACCGTGGATAGTACGTCCTCGGCTATGTTGACGGTGAGTGAGTTAAACAGTGCTGAAGTCGCCGCGATAGGGAGTGAAGCGGGTGGTAACTTATACGGCTTAACGGCGATAAAATCAAATCTGGCAAATCAAAAAGAAAACCACAGCCGGTTTATTGTGGTCGCCCGTGACGCGGTAAATGTTCCGTTGCAAGTACCGGCTAAAACCACCTTTGTGATGTCTACCGTACAAAAGCCAGGTGCGCTGGTAGAAGCGTTACTGGTCCTTAAAGATAATGCCATTAATATGACAAAATTAGAGTCTCGCCCTATACCGGGTAACCCTTGGGAAGAAATGTTTTATATTGACGTGGAAGGCAATCTAAATGATGGTCCTTTACAAAAGGCAATCGACGCACTGCGTAAAATCACACGTTATCTGAAGTTGCTGGGGTGTTATCCCAGCGAAGAAATAAGCCCCACCAAGGTAGCTGCTGCCCAGGCTTTAGCAGAATAATCGCTAGCTGAACTTTTCGTCCAGGGTAAAGGATTCAGGTGGATAACCATCGTAAACATACACCCGGTTTCTGCCTTCATCCTTACTGCGATACATCGCTTTGTCAGCACACGCGTACAAGTGTTGAAACTTGTAGCCACACAACTTGGTGTCTGCCACGCCAAAGCTTGCGGTAACTTTAAACGTCGCCCCCGTTTCGGCGGTATCGATGGCGGCAATAGCACTGCGGCAACTTTCGGTAATAAGGTGAGCTTTTCGGGCGCCACAGCCAGGTAATAGAATAGCGAATTCTTCGCCACCCAATCGCCCAATAACATCTTGATTTCGACAAACCCGTTTCACCACATCAACCACCGCTTGGAGCGCCCAGTCGCCGACAACATGGCCATGTTTGTCATTAACCGTTTTAAACAAGTCCAGATCGAATACGACGACAGTAAGGTGTTGCCCGGTTTTCTGATGATAGCTTAACGCTTTTTCAGCGACACTTGTAAAATAGTGGCGGTTCGCAATTCCAGTCAACTCGTCAGTTTGTGCCTGAGTTTTCAATTGTATCTGCAATTTGTGATTAAACAATAACCAGACCATCACAATGGATGCCAGCAAAACCAAAGTGGCAATGACCAGTCGACTATTATCTATTTCTCGCTGGGCTAATTCTGCCTGCATTTTAAGTAATGAGTTTTCTTTGTTCAGCAACGCAATCTGATTCACTTTTTTGTGGGCTTCGAATCGGGTTTGCTGGATCGCAAGTTGACGCATTTTTGTTTCATCAAGCAGCGCTTTTTGCGTTTCAGAATATTGTTTGTAATAGTGATGAGCCTGGGCCATATTATCTATTCTTTCAAAATATTTATACAGCACTTCAAACGCCAATACCCGTGGCTGAAACATACCTGCCCCACTGGACAAAGCAATAGCTTTTTCTGCGTGTTGTTTCACTTTGTCATATAGACCAGCATCAAAATACAGATTAGAGAGTTGAGCCTGATAATCAGCTTGTACGACTGAATAATAGGCTTTTTCGTACACATCCTTATTGGACTCTAGTAATGCAATTGCGTCGGTAACTTTACCTAGCTTGTAATAGAGTTTGGCTTTAATGACCAGGTTTACCAACGTGACCAGATGTTCATCAGCGTCTTTGCAATAGCGAATCGCGTGATCTGCAGAGCCGGGGTCAATCACGTGATTTAGATAAAACTCTGCTTCCAGTTTATTTTGCAGCGCTACGCAAACAGTATGCGGATTATCTGCATGTTCAATTAGCCAGTTTGCCGATTCCAAACCCAGCTCATACTCACCTAAGTGATTATAAAAAATGGCTAATCCCGCGTATGCATTAATCTGTCCCTCTTTGCTTACTTCTGGGATCAATGCGATCAACTGCTGCGCATACGTATACCCTTCAATGAAATTTCGCATTACGCCGTACAAATTGACGGTAACGGTCAGGGCTCTAATTTTTAAATCATTGTTGCGCGCAGATTCGTATACCGCCATGGTATAAGGGATTGCACTGGCTGGCTCACCATCAAAAATAATCTGATAGGCTTGTAACAACTTGAAAAAGTTGGCTTCATATGGGGTGAAGGTGTGTGCATTTTGTTCAAGTTCAACAAGCAGCTGGTTGAACTCGTGAGGTTGCTTACTCTTAATTTGGTCCGCTTTTTCCAATAACATAGTGTTCGTTGCAGCTGAGGAACATGCTGCAAATAACAAAATGAGTAAATAGAAGATGCGTTTCATACACTAATTTACGAAAATGGATGTTTCTTCATCACCATCATCTTCGTCATCATCCGGGTCTTTATCTGGATGTATTACACACCACAATTTTCTATCCTCGAATCGTTCTTTTTCAGATTCGAATACAGACCAAAATTGCTGTCCAGCATCTACTGCGTTAATATCCGCATTCGCACCTAAGCTTTCCAATAACTCAACTGCTGACATAGCGTCTCCCTTTTAACTGAAGTGCATCCATTTAGAAATAGATTAGCATCCCTTTCGCATTACAGTATTATTATTTTTTTCACAGCCTATATAAAGAAAAAGTTTTTTCAGCTGTTAGCCGAGCTCGTTTAAAAAATCCAAAAGTGAAGCAAAAAAAGCTGCTCTCACTGTTTTGGTATTATTTTTATTTAAATAGAAACAAAAGGTTGATGTGGCATCAGCCACCGCCAATTACCTCAACACGCAACCTGACTCCATATAACCCGTCGTACTAACTTAAATCAATTTAGAATAAAGGGTAAACAATCAGTTCGCTTGTTCTACTAGTTCCCGCATATTCTGTTCGCTGCTATCAAAAACAAAAACGCGGTTTCGTCCCTCCTTTTTACTTTTATATAGCGCGAGGTCAGCGTTCGCGTATAAGGTTTCGAACGTATAGCCGCACACCTGGGTATCAGCTATACCAAAGCTGGCAGTTATCTTAAACTGTTCTCCTGACTGGGAAGTATCGATAGCTTCAATAGCCTCACGACATTTTTCAGTAATTGAGCGCGCTTTTGACAAGGTACAGCCCGGCAGCAATATACCGAATTCCTCGCCGCCCAGACGGCCAATGACATCCTGTTCTCTTAAGACTTCCTGGATTGCTTCAATCACTGCTTTAAGCGCCCAATCACCTATCAGATGACCGTATGAATCATTGATATGTTTAAAATAATCTAAGTCAAACACAACGAGAGTTAAAACCTGTTGGGTCTTTTTATGATAAGCCAGCGATGATGCCGCTAGCTGTGAAAAATGGTGACGGTTCGGCACCCCGGTTAATTCATCGGTCTGCGCTTGTTGCTTCAGCTGGCGCTGCATTTTGCGGTTAACTAACAACCATATTACGACAAGTGACGAAAGTAAAAACAAGGTCACAATCACTAATCGGTTATTTTCAATTTCGGTGCGGGCCAGCACCGCCTCGGTCTTAAGCAGAGAATTTTCTTTATCTAGTAATTTAATCTGGTTTGCTTTTTCTATGGCATCAATCTTCGCTTGCTGAATGGCCAGTTGTTTAACTTTTGCTTCATCTAAAAACGCTTTCTCGGTTTCCGTCAGTTTCTTCAATGTGTCCAAAGCACTTGACTCATCGCCAACGCTTTCGGCATAACGAAACAATGTTTCGTAAGCTTGAATTCTGGACTTGTACAGCCCCGCGCCACTGGACTGTTGTATTGATAAATTAGCATGTTGATATGCTTTCACAGCATCACCAGTAAGCCAGTATAACTCTGCCAGTTCAGCTTCGTAGCTAGAGATTGCTACCGGGTAGCGTGATTTTTTTACCGCTTGTTCACGACTAAGTAGATATTCAAGCGCAGCTTCAACCTGCCCTTTCTGTTTAAGCAGCTTGGCTTTTGTCACTATGTTCATAGAGGCGGGAGCATACTCGTTGGCACGTTCACAAATTTCGATAGCTGCATTGACCTGATCAAATTGCTCAATATTGCCCAGGTTAAAATTAGCCTCTAGTTTAGTTGTCTGGGCGAAGCACAATGTACGCGCGTCGTCAGTCAACCCGAGGACTTTATTGGATGCGTCAAGGCCCAAACTAAATTCATCAATTTGATTGTAAAAAATAGCGAGGATGGCATAGGCTTCAATACGATTATTAAGGTTTCCTTGCGGCAAAAGTTCGAGCAGGGTCAATGCCTGAGCATAGCCTGCTAAATAATTTCTCACTATTGCCTGAATATTTATTGCCGCTGCTAATACTTTTATCTTCAATTCGATATTGGCAGTATTAGCAATCACCCTTAAATAATACTGCAACGCTATCTTGGGCTCACCTGCAAAACCAATACGATAACCATCCAGGTAGGTAAAATAATCTTTTTCGTATGCGTCAAAGTGTGCAAGGTCGGTTCTGAGTGTTTCCAGCTTGGTTGCAAATAGCTTTGGATCACGACTCTTAAATCGATCAGCTTCTTTAAGAAGCGCCGAATAGTCAGCAGCATAACTTGCTGCTGACATTAAACAGGCTATAAAAAGAAGGATTTTCACCTTAGTGAAATGATACAGACTTTTCCTCTTCCTTGTTTTTGTCATCGTCATTGTCTTCTTCTTTTTCAGGGAACATTATGCACCAAAGCTTTTCTGGTTTGTTCGTCGAGTGCTCACTGAAACTCTCTGAAAAGTATTTACGTGCTTCCGCCTTCGTGACATTAGCACTACCACCTAACTTTTCTAACAATTTTACTGCTGACATGGTTATTTCCCTTTGTGATTATTGTAGTTCGTTTTTTGCGGTTAGAAATTACCACTAAACGTTAAAATTGTTAACAAAGTTAGCGCGCTTATTTTCTGATCCCTTTCAAAAACGTATTTTCTTCTTCAGCCATTTTTGAGTCAAAGGCAAAACCGATTTCTCGCAACGTTTTGAGTGACCGATAGTTCTGCGAATGACAAAATGCAATCATTGATGTCGCTAACTCCCGCTTTTCTGCGAGATTGACCAGTGCTATGAACGCATAGCGACCAATATGCATGTTCCAAAAATCGGGTTTTAACATTACACCTACTTCACCCACGTTATTGCGTATTTTCAACATTGCTATACCTGCCGCTACTGTTTTGTCATGGTTACAGATTGTCCAAATTTTTTGCCTGAAGCCGATTGCTTCGTTGAGCGAGAGCGCCTGCTTAAACAGAAATTCAATTTGATCGGAAGAATAAGGGGCACTTATGTACTGCATTATTTCATAACGTGAAAATAGCTCTCTAAATAACGAAAAGTCATTATGCTCTAACAGGCATGCTCTAAATTGTTTTGAAATAGGGAATTGTTTCATTCCAAATCGAGTGTATTCAGAAGACGCTCAATGGTCAGGTCTTTAGATTTTTTTGTGCCCGGGGGTATCACCAGTGTTGAGTGCTGATGCACTTTTGCATCTGCCAGTGCTGAAAGATTCACCCATTCAACTCTCACTTCTTCAATTGGCAAAACGGCTGCCTCGTACAGAGCAACCTTGTGATCAGGGGAGTAGTATTCCAGCAAACAATTCTGCAGAACTCTACGATATTTACTTGCCGCGGTAAACGACTTAAGTTGTCTGTCCCCTACCATTCCAATCTGCCATAAAATCACCAGCGCTGTAGTATCTAAGCATTTTTTGTTGAATAAAAACTGGCTGGCTTCGTAATGCACGCACCCATGCGTGCCAGGATCTAGTCCCATATCGGCGTATAAACAGTCTTCGGCAGAAATTCCTGGCTCCATATGCCCCGCAAACCCTTCATCCTTTGCCTGTTTAATGACTTTATGTGGCGCGAGTGCGAATACACCGGGATGGCCATAAAACGCACCTACCACTTTTTTTCCCAACCGTACTTCTGCCATCATCACTTCTACCATTTCACGGTAGGTCTGACGGCGATCTTTTCCTTCTGCATACAATGGCTGCAGGCTGCGAACATCAGCATTCATCGACATCACCCACTCTTCAACATACTTGTCAGACATACTGCAAAACACTACATCTGCCTGTTCAATATGGCTTCGCGAAAGCGGACATATATGGGAGCCTAGTGTCATTCCAACCCCCACGCAGGTGATACTACCTAGCCTCTTTGTTGTCATTATAACCTCTGTACTGTAATTATTTTTATCAAAGCGTTACCCGCAGACATCCGTGATTGTTTTGGCCTGTCACATCTAAAAGTGACCTGAATCACGCTATGATTGATGTCAAAGTGGTATAATGCTTTTTAATTGGTCTTAAAACGAGCGATCATAGATGTGAGATGATTTGCAACTTTGTTAAGCTCCTGGGCAGACTCGTTTGTTTGTTTGGCTCCTTTTTCGATGCCTTCAGCCATCTCTGAAATTCGTGAGACATTTTCACTGACAGAGTGTGATGTGGCCTCCTGCTCTTCTGCTGCGGCAGCAATCGTATTCGACATTTCCTGTACGTGCTCGATTAATGACGTGACTTCGCGCATTGCCTGGCTGACACCATCTACTAATTCGATACCCTGCTCAGCGGCACCTCCCGCTTTTTGCATAGTAACGACAGATTGCTCTGATGATGTCGTCATCTTTTCAATTATCTGAGAGACTTCAATTGTATTTTCCTGAGAGCGATTAGCCAGCGCACGTACTTCGTCCGCGACTACTGAAAAGCCCCGTCCCGCATCACCGGCTCTAGCCGCTTCAATAGCGGCATTTAACGCCAACAGATTGGTTTGATCGGCAATTCCGGTAATGACATTTAGTACTGAAGTAATCTGATTAACATCATGTTTGAGCGAGGCAATCACTTTACTCGCCATTCTGATATGCTCCACTAGCTGTTTAATATTGTCAGCTGCGAGTGCGGATTTTTTGTTGTTTTCACTTAAACGGTATTTCGCTCTTTCCCCTTCTTCGTGCATGGTAGCAATGGAGTTAGATACTTCAGCTATTGAAGCTGAAAGTTGTTCGACGGCACTGGCCACCATATGGGTTTCATCACGTTGAAGCGAGGTTGAATTTCGACTGCTGTCTGTGATTGATTCTAACTGAATAGCAGTTGTTGTTAATGAAGCGGCTTCCTCTTTGACACTCGAAATGATGTCGCGAATTTGAATGATGAACTGGTTAAATGGGCTAATGATCCTGTCCACTTCATCGATATTAGACTTTTTAAGCTGGATGGTTAAATCACCTTTTCCAGACGCCAATTGTTGGCAGGTGTCACCAACATCATTAAGTGGTTTAACAATTTTGCGGGCAACTAAAAACGCCACTATTGTAGCGACGATAGATATAAGGATTAGTAACACTGTGGTCCATAATATTAATCGGTTCTTAACTCCGACAGAAGCACTTTGTGCTTCAGCGACGTCCATTTCAGCTATCAGACCGTAAACGTGATCACCAATGCGAAGGGGTGAAAAATAAGAATAAACCGATACATCTCTGTAATCGACGATTTCTTCAAACCCTGTCTCCCCTGTTAACGCTGCTTTGGCCGCAATAGAATCGACTTTCTGAATGCCCACAGAAGTATTGGCATCGTTTATCGCAATTGCGTCCGTGGGATATTTACTGGAGATAGCTTTAAGATAAGCATCTTTATCTTCTACGAAGAAGCGACTTTCATTGATAAGTAGGCGATCTTTGTTGATGAGATAGGTTTCGCCTGAAGCACCAAATCCTCGTTCTACCCATTGTTGATCATGCGTTAAAATGCTGCTTATTTCGTCCAGGGGGATCTGAAAAATCAATACCGAAATCAGGCGATTTCCATCGAAGACAGGCGCTGCAATAAAGCCTGCCATGGCGTTATAAGAAGGCAAATAGGTGGTTAACTGGCTCACTGCCACTTCAGCTTTTTTTGTCGCTTTTACCGCTTTATTGAATGCTTCAGCAATACCCGAGCCCGCGTAGGGACCTGACTTGAGGTTGGTCGCAAAGTCCAGCTCTTTATATACGCTGTACGTAATTGCTCCACTCTGCGCATCAACCAAAAAGATATCATAGTAACCAAAACGCTGTAAGAAGCGCTGAAAATCGGCGTGATATTGGTCATGCACCTGAGCATAACTGGTCGCATTGTTCAAATCGACCAACTTGTCTTTCTCACCAATAGCAAAGCGGGAGTTCGCTATAAAATCGAATTGCAGAAGTGTAGCGGTATCTGACAGGTCATTTACAAGCTGAAGGGCGTTGTCTAGCCTCGTGTCGTTTCTTTGCTTATATAGCTCTGCAAAGTCGTCAGTGTAATACTTAATTAACGACTGATGTTGTGGGTTACTAAGTGCATTTCTCTGCTGGGGGTATTCAACGAAAGCCTGCCTAAACGCCTTTGACGCTTGGATTGTGGTTTGTTCTTCAGCTTTGTCTACAATTTGCTTTTGTATGAAATTAAAGTAATCAAGGATGGCGTGCTTAGTTTGCACATTTTTATTAGTTAAACTTTGCTCGGCTGCATCATCTAACGCTTTTCCTGACTCACTAACCGCAATGGTGAGGGTAATGATTCCCAGCAGTAAAATCGACACTACGACCAGCGGAATAATCGTCAGCAATAGGCGTTGCATTAAGCTCACACCAAACCTCCCTGTTTATGCAATATGAAATGAAATTAGTAAGTTAGAAAAACTGTAGTAGGCATATTATTAAAATACCATCTTTTTTGCTTTCGTTGCGAAATAAAACCAGAAATGTAAATGAGAAGTGGTTTAGCGAAGCATCTGATCGTCGTCTGCTTTAAGCAGCAGCCGTTTGCTATCGACCAAACATTTTTTGGCGTAATCACCAAACCATTGACCAATCGATAAGAACTGTTTAATAAATGAAGCTTTATCACCCGCTTCCAATTTTTCCAGAGCATCTCCGTAACGTTTGTGAAACCGCTTTAAAAGCGCAATATTTTCCGGATTGGCGAATATAATATCGGCGTACAGGTTGGGAGCCTGAGCGAACAGTCTACCTACCATGGCCAGTTCAAGCCGGTAAATAGGTGAACTGAACACGGTCAGCATATTTAAGTCAGGCCCTTCTTCTTGTAAATGCGCACCGTAAACGAAGGTTGAAAAGTGGCGCATCACCTGAATATACGCCATGGCTTGGTCGTGTTGCTGGGCTGAACTGTGATGCACTGCCGCCCCCCAAATTGTCATCTGTTCAAGCAACCACTGATAGGCTTCTGGCATTCGGCCATCACACACCACCACTACTTGCTTGATCATGCCCGGGGCGTCCGGGCCAAACATGGGATGTAAGCCCACTACCGGCCCTTGGTGAACCTCTAACATAGTTTGCAATGGCTTTACTTTGATACTGGTGATATCGGCCAATATACAATCAGCTGGCAAATTCCCAAGCTGACGAATGATTTTTTCAGTGAGATTAATCGGTACGGCAACAATAACCAGCTGCGAGCGCGCCAATAACTCATCTGTCTCACGTTTTTGCCAGTCTGCTTTTTCAATCACTGAAACAGAATAACCACTTTTCCCGAACAACGAGCAGATCACGCTCCCCAATGCGCCATGCCCACCGATCACAGTGACCCGATGGATATCGGAATTAGCACAGCGATAGCGGTTGTTTTGGGTATGGTAAGACTCACGCATAATACGACGCAACAGGTCTTCAATTAAATCCGCTGAAACGCCAAGCTGCATCGCCTGTTGTCGACGCCTTTGAATAAGGGTGGCTTCGCGCTCTGGTACGAAAACTGGCATACCCGTGTGAGCTTTAATTTCACCAATTTGCCCCGTAAGCTGTGCTCGTCGCCGCAACAAATCAACCAGTTCAGCGTCGATTGCATCGATCCCTTCACGCAGCCGATCCAGTTGTTCATCAAAGTTTTTCATAGCGGTAGAATCAAGCGACTTCATCCCGTTTATTCTGTCTTAACGGCAATACGGTTATCAGCTTGTCCCGGGTCTGGGTGATGAGGTTTTCCGTTGTGCCCCAGTCAATACAGCCGTCGGTAATAGATACGCCATAATCTAATTCCTCTGGGCGTTTTCCATTGGCATTCTGGCTTCCGGCATAAATATTACTTTCCAGCATCACGCCGATAATAGACTGATTACCTTCTAGAATCTGATTTACCACGTTTTTGGCTACCAGTGCCTGACGCTTATAGTCTTTGCTTGAGTTCGCGTGACTGCAATCCACTACGAGCCCGGCACTTAGCGCGGCTTCCTGCAAGGTTAATTCAAATTCAGAGATACAAACTGAATCGTAGTTAGGTTGCTTGCCTCCACGCAGAATAATATGTCCGTCTGGGTTACCACTGGTAGCGATAACACTGACCTGACCCTGCTTATTTATGCCCATGAAGCGATGGCCGGACGCCGCCGACTTTAATGCGTTTATCGCAATATCCAGGCTTCCGTCTGTACCATTTTTAAAGCCTACTGGCATTGAAAGACCACTGGCCATTTCCCGATGTGTTTGCGATTCGCTGGTACGTGCGCCAATGGCACTCCAGCTAAATAGTTCGGCCAGATACTGTGGGCTGATAGGATCGAGCGCCTCCGTGGCTACCGGAAGCTCTAGTTCGGCCAGCCAAATCAATAATTCACGGGCTTTGCGCAGACCGGTTTCGATATCAAAGCTACCATCCATATTAGGATCATTAATTAACCCTTTCCACCCTGTGGTGGTACGAGGTTTTTCAAAGTATACGCGCATGACGATGAACAGCGTGTCTTTACACGACTCGTGCAACTCTTTAAGACGTAATGCATACTCTTTCGCCGCATCTATATCGTGAATGGAACAGGGGCCACACACTACCAACAGACGATGATCGCGACGGTGAATAATATCGGCGATGGTGGCGCGGGCTTGTGAAATAACGTTAAGTGCATGAGCTGAAACAGGTAATTCTTCGTTCAATGCTTCAGGAGTAATCAGAACATCTTCAGCACTGATATGAATATTATTAACGGTGTCCTTGATCATTTTGCTCTCTAACCAATAGATGAATACAGTAGAATGGATAACGCTGCTGGTGCAATTTCAATTGTAAATAAAATTTTACAACTCTAAGGAAGGCAACATTAATTGCAGACGTTGACTTTTTATCAATAAATCATTAAGTGCGCAACCATTTCATGAAACATTTTAAAAATCGTTTCTGGTTACCAACTGGTTAGCTTGTACGTTGGTGTTATCTGGAATTACGGTACCGGGTAACACTGTCACCTTATTTCCCAGCGTTACATTGCGGCCAATATTGATAGGCTCAGCGCGCTGCAGTCCCTGACCTCGTTTGCAGGCATCCTTTGAATGATGTAGTGCACATATTACTACATCATTACCCACAATAAGGTTGTCACCAAGCTTAACAATCCCGGCATCCAGTACCACGACTCTGTTACCAAATGTCGCCTGCCCTTGAAGCTGGATATTAAAACCATAGTCACAGAAAAATTGCATACCAACCTGTAACGATGTTGCGGCAGGACAAAGGTGCTTTAATACGTTGATTCGCTCGTCATCGCCTAAATCCAGTTGATTCAGTTGCCAACACCATTGTTTGGCCGCCAGGCGTGCCTGCCTTAACGGTTTTGCATGGGTGGAGTACCACTTCCCGGCGTAAATAGATTGCCAAATGGGGTGCATAGTTTTTGGTGTCTTTAAATGCAAAAAACCCGCGTAAACGCGGGTTTTTCAAAGTTAACAATAACGCAAGGATTAGTAATCTTAGTTAAGCTTCTCTCTGATACGTGCAGATTTACCTGAACGCTCACGCAGAAAGTAAAGCTTAGCACGGCGAACCGCACCACGACGTTTCACTTCAATTGAAGAAACAGCCGGGCTGTGGGTTTGGAATACACGCTCTACGCCTTCGCCGCTAGAAATTTTACGCACGGTAAAAGACGAGTGAAGACCACGGTTACGTTTAGCAATAACAACACCTTCATAAGCCTGAAGACGCTCTTTGTCACCTTCGGTAACGCGCACTTTAACCACAACTGTGTCACCTGGGCCGAACGCAGGAACATCAGTTTTTAGCTGTGCTTGTTCAATTTTTTTGATGATATCTTGACTGATTTTGCTCATCATATCCTCTCGTCCTAGTTAACTGTCATCTTGCTGCAACTGTTCAGTGAACTCATTGAGTAACCGTTGTTGCTCCTCAGTCAGAGCTAGGTGATTTAATAATTCAGGGCGACGCTGCCAGGTTCTACCTAACGACTGCATCAACCGCCACTGCCTAATTTTTTCGTGATCACCACTTAATAACACTGGGGGGACCGCTTTACCGTCGAGCACTTCAGGCCGCGTATAGTGCGGACAATCCAGCAACCCTTCGGCGAATGAATCTTCGATGGCTGATGCGTGATGTCCTAAAACGCCCGGTACTAACCTGGCTACAGCATCCATCAGCACAAGTGCTGGCAACTCGCCACCACTTAACACGTAATCCCCGATTGACCATTCTTCGTCAACCTGGTTTTCAATTACGCGTTCATCGATTCCTTCATAACGGCCACAGACTAAGATCATGCGGTCGTTACTGGCCAGCGTTTTCACCCCAGCCTGATCCAGCGGTTTCCCTTGTGGGGATAAGTAGATCACTTTACTTTGTTCTCCGCCAGCCTGTTTGGCTGCCGAAATAGCGTCTGTTAAAGGCTTGACCATCATCAACATTCCCGGACCACCGCCATAAGGGCGATCATCCACGGTGCGATGGCGGTCGTGAGTAAAATCACGCGGGTTAAAATGGTCTATCGCTATTTTGCCTGACTTCACCGCCCGTCCCACAACACCTTGCTGCGAGAAGGGTGCAAACATGTCAGGAAACAAACTAACGATGCCGAACCATTTTTCCGTGGTCACTTAGAACCCCGGGTCCCAGTCTACCGTAATTACTCTGCCTGATTTATCCACCGACTGTACGACTGAATCGAACACAAACGGCAGTAATCTTTCTTTTTGACCAAATGCATCTTTACCATTGGCTTTGACTTGTAACACGTCATTAGCCCCGGTATTAAATACATCTTTGACCACACCCAGGTCGTAACCTTGCGTTGTCACTACCTGCATGCCGGTCAGGTCGCGCCAGTAAAATTCATCTTCGCCCAGCTCAGGAAGCTGGTCAGCCAGAATATGGATATCCAGATTTTTGATGCGTTCGGCATCATCACGGCTATCGACATTTTCTATTTTGGCCACCAAAGATTTACCATGCGGACGCCACTGGTCAATCTGGTATTCTTTACCATCACCGAGAATCCACGGCGAATAATCAAAAATACCCGCGGGTGTATCGGTATAGCTGTTGATCTTGACCCAACCTTTTACTCCATACGGAGCGCCAATTTTGCCAATAACAACTTTGTCAGACGCTTGACTCATCTATACCCACCACTTTTGCAGCTTATGCTGCTGATTTTTTAGCTTCTTTTACCAAGCTAGTTACGCGCTCAGACAAGCTCGCGCCAACTCCAACCCAGTAATCTACACGCTCTAGATCGACACGAAGACGCTCCGATTGACCTTGTGCAGTTGGATTGAAGAAACCAACGTTTTCAATAAAACGTCCGTTTCTTGCGCGACGGCTGTCAGCCACCACTAGTTGATAAAATGGACGCTTTTTCGCGCCACCACGCTGTAAACGAATAGTAACCATAGTTGCCTCAAACTCGTTGTAGCGTTACCGTTAACTTACCTTCCCGTGCTGATGCAAAAAGCAGCAGACAAATGGGAAGGCCGCGGCATTATACGGATTTAGCGCGCTTATTCAAGTTTTAATCAAAAAAGAAAACGAAAAGGAACGGGGTGGTTCGTGATTAAGTCGTGTAAACTGGTCCCGGACTTTTTAACGCCCTTTCACCAAAGGAACAGCATGTGCAAATTGACATCCCGATAACCACGACCGAGGTGTTGCGATGGGTAGGCAGACATCTGGCTCATTATCGCTGGCAAGTGGCCGGGGCTATCGTTGCTTTATTTATCGCTGCTGGCGCCTGGCTGATTTTAGGTCAGGGTATCAAAGTGGCGGTGGATGAAGGATTTATTGACAACAACCCATCTATTTTGAATACCGCAGTGGTTGCAGTACTGATTATCTGCTTGATTGCCAGCATCGCCACTTATTTTCGTTTTTACCTGATGAGTCTGCTAGGCGAGCGAATCAGCGCCGATATTCGCAACGAAGTGTTCGCACACCTGCTGACCCTGCCCCCGTCATTTTTCGCAAAAACCCGCACTGGCGAAGTGATCTCCCGTTTCACCAGTGACACTACTGTTTTACAAACAGTCATAGGCAGCAGTGTGTCCATGGCAGTGCGGTCTGTGGTTACCTTTATAGGTGCGGTCGTGCTGATGGCAATAACCAGTCCGATTCTTACGCTGTGTGTATTGTTAGCCGTACCGGGTGTACTATTGCCGCTTCGTATATTGGCGCCTCGCGTCAGAACATACGCGAAAGAAAGTCAGGACAAAATTGCGGATTTAGGGGCGCACGTCGATCAGGCTTTGCATGAAATCACGACGGTTCAAGCGTTTAATGCGCAATCGTTTGAACAACAACTGTTTAAGCAGCGGGTGGGACATTCGCTCAGCGCGGCTAAAAAACGCATCCATTTTCGCTCACAGCTTATAGGCGCGATAATGCTTGTCAGCCTTGCTGCTATTACGACGATAGCCTGGATTGGTGCTCGCCAGGTGTTTGCAGATGAAATGAGTATGGGGGAGCTTTCGGCGTTTTTATTTTATGCCGTGCTGGCAGGTGGTAGTGTGGCCACCATCAGTGAAGTAATTGGCGACGTGCAACGGGGGGTTGGTGCAAGCGAACGACTATTACAGCTATTGCACACCGAGCCATCTATTTATTCAGGTACCCAGCCATTATTACAGGATACGCGCCAACCGCCCACTATACGTTTTGAGAAAGTAACCTTTGCCTACCCTGAAAACCCGGTTCTTTTCAGCGAACTCTCTCTCATTATCAACTCCGGTGAAAAGGTCGCTTTAGTTGGCCCCAGTGGCGCCGGAAAAACGTCGCTTTTCCAACTGCTGCTGCGCTTTTACCAGCCGCAAGAAGGCCAAATTAAAATAGGTTCACAGTCTATCGAGCAGGTACGTTTGACCGATTTACGTAATACCATCGCAATTGTGACACAGGAGCCTGTGATATTCGCCACCACGGTTCAGGAAAATATTGCATACGGTAGGCCTGAAGCCAGCCTTGCTGAGATCAAAAAAGCGGCCAAAGCTGCCTATGCTGACGACTTTATCGAACAATTGGAGTTGGGCTATGATACTCAGCTTGGTGAACGTGGGGTTCGATTGTCGGGCGGGCAACGCCAGCGCATTGCGATTGCCCGAGCCATCCTGGCCAATCGCCCTATTTTGCTACTCGATGAAGCTACCAGCGCGTTAGATGCTCGCAGTGAAAAAATGGTACAACATGCCCTCAATCGATTAATGCGCGGCCGCACAACCATTGTGATTGCGCATAGATTAGCCACCGTTAAGCATGCGGACCGAATCGTGGTAATGGAAAAAGGCAGCATCAAATCCAGCGGCACACACACAGAACTGCTGGAACACGATGCGTTGTACCGAGAATACGCTGAACTACAATTGCTTAGCTAACGTATATGTGATGCCATACCCACCTGCTTTTTGTCTAAATGCGCTTTCAATACTGGATGTTTAATGACCATTCCCTTAAACCTTAAAATTGCTCGAACTTTAATCGCCACTTTATTCATAAGTGGTTCAGCTTGCGCACAATGGTCGGGTGAAAATAAAGCCAAACTGGTTGTGACTGAAGCAATCAAGTTTGAGTATGAAAATAAGAAAGTAGAAGCGGTTGGCACAGCTGAAGCCTTTCGTTCAGTCACCTTGTATCCAGCCGTCGATGATGAGGTGACAGAGGTTAATTTTGCACCGGGAGATGAAGTAAAAAAGGGTGATGTGTTATTACGCCTGGATGATCGACGTCAACAAGTAGCGTTAAAACGCGCAAAATTGGAACTGTCGGATGCTGAACGTTCACTCAAGCGCTTACAACAAAGTCGGAAACAGGGTGCGGTACCGCAAAGTGACTTAGATGATGCCCAAACCATATTTGAGCTGGCCCAGGTTTCGGTAATGGAAGCACAGACCGAATTGGACGACCGTCAGATGCTGGCCCCATTTTCAGGTATTGTCGGTCTCACTGATGTTGAGGTTGGCGACCGCATAACCCAACAGACCGCGGTGACTACTTTGGATGACCGCTCAAAATTATATATTAATTTTAAAGCGCCGGAAGCAGCCGTTTCATTATTGCTGGGCTCACCTGAAGTACAACTTCAACCCTGGAGTGAACGCTCAACTTCGCTGTCGGCTCAGATAGCACAGATTGACTCACGGATAGACGAAGTCGACCGCACTATGCGTGCCCGGGCGTTACTGGAAAATGTAAACGATCGCTTTCGCCCTGGAATGAGCTTTAGGGTAAATCTGTCCGTCAACGGCAACTTATATGCTGCCGTACCTGAAGCGGCGTTGTTGTGGGGTGCAACAGGGGCTTACTTGTTTAAAGACAACAATGGTAAAGCCATGAAAACCAACGTTACTGTGCACCAGCGGCTTCGCGGTACCATTCTGGTTTCGGGCAACTTAAGTGAAGGTGATCAGCTTGTCGTAGAAGGAGTCCAGAGATTACGTCATAATCAGGAAATCGAGACTCAGTCTGCGCGAGCTCAGGCAAAGGCTCAACCAGATGCATAACACCTCTTCTACTAACGATCTGCCATCCCTCTCAATCAGAAGGCCCGTATTAATTGTAGTGCTCAATCTGTTGATTGTGATCGCCGGGTTGGCAGCGCTTTATGGGCTGGAAGTCAGAGAATTACCCGATGTAGATACGCCCAGTATCACTGTCACCGCACAATACCCCGGTGGTTCACCAGAAACTATTGACGCAGAAATCACCAGCCGTCTCGAGGGCGCAGTTGCCCGGGTTAGTGGCGTCAAAAACATCTATGCACAAAGTGAAGAGAACTCTTCCCGCATTCGGGTAGAATTTCGACCCGGTATCAACCTGGAAGATGCGGCCAATGAAACCAGAGAGTCAGTCAGCCGGATTCAACGAGAATTACCTGAAGGGGTGGAGCAGCTAGCGATTATTCGCGCTGACAACGATGCCCAGGCAGTAGTCAGCCTGGCGGTATCGAGTGCATCAATGGATTTAGAAACCCTGACTGAACGTGTGGATACCGATCTTGCCCCCCTGTTTCTAAGTATTCCGGGGGTGGCCGATGTGCAAATGGATGGTTCCCGTGAACGCGTATTGCGCGTGTCGGTGGACCCTCTGCGCTTAAGCAGTTTCGGCTTATCAATGACAGAAGTGGCCGATGCGCTGGAATCAGCGCCCTTTGATGTGCCCGCAGGTAGCATTCAGTCACAGGATCAGGCGTTGATTGTGCGCGCAGATGCAACTTCAATTACTGCAGATGACGTCAGCCAGATTTCACTCACTGATGATATCACTGTCGGTGACGTGGCCAGCGTTTACTTTGGCCCTGCGGATGCAATTAGCCTGGTAAGGTTGGATGGCACGCCTGTTATAGGCGTGGGAATCATCCGTCAGGCCAGCTCAAATACCATCGAAATTTCGGATGAAGTACTGGCGATGGTCACCCGTCTTGACGAACGTTTTAACGATATGGATATAGTTGTTACCTCTGATGATGCAGAGTTTATTCGTGACTCCGTCAATGAAGTGGTGTTTTCGTTGAGCCTGACCGTTATCCTGGTTATTTTCACGTTGCTTGTTTTTATTGGTTCCTGGCGGGCTACATTGGTACCTGCGCTGTCTATTCCTGTGTCGCTGTTTGGTGCATTAGGGGTCATCTGGATGTTGGGTTTTTCTATCAACATTTTAACCCTGCTGGCGTTGGTTCTGGCCACCGGTATGATAGTAGATGACGCCATTGTTGTTTCGGAAAACATTCAGCGTCGCCGGGGAATGGGCTTAGGCGCGCGTGCAGCGGCAGTCATCGGTTCAAGGGAAGTTTTCTTTGCGGTGGTCGCCACAACCGCGGTGCTTGCCTCGGTATTTATTCCTATCGCATTCTTGCCCTCCACCGCCGGACGATTATTCCGCGAGTTTGGTGGCGTGCTTGCCGGTGCTGTCATCATCTCCTCCTTTGTGGCGCTATCATTAGTGCCGGCTTTGACCGCTCGGCTACCGCTAAAAAAAGCTAAAGATCGTGATAAGGGATTTTTTAATCAGAGCTTTGGCCGCATCGGCCATCGCTGTCAGCAGTTCTATATCGCCAGCCTGGATAAAGCATTGCGATATGGCTGGCTGGTAGTGTTACTCAGTCTTCTGGCGGCGTTGGGAGCCTGGTGGACCGCCAACCAACTAGATAATGAATTGTTACCCAGTGAAGATCGCGGCACTATACGTATCTTTGCGCGCGGTCCAGACGGAGCTGGTCTGGCCTTCATGGACAGACAGGCGGAAAAGATGGAAACCTTGCTGATGCCCTATGTTGAAAACGGCACAGTAGATTCGATATTTACTGTGGTCGGACAGTGGGATCCCAATATCGTGTTTATTACTGCTCCGCTTAAGCACTGGGATGAAAGAGACAAATCACTACAGGAAGTGGTAGAAGAGTTGCGCCCTGCTCTACAGTCAATCCCTGGCGCGCCGGGTAATGCCTTTGGTGGTAACAGCCTAAATTTAAGGGGTCAGGGTGGCGGCCTGGAAATGGCATTAACCGGCGACACCTATGAGCGTATTTACGAAGTGGCAGTCGACTTTGCACAGGCCATCGAAAACCAATACCCTGAATTGGGTTCACCCAGAATAAGTTATGAGCCGACGCAACCACAGATGCGCATCAACATTGATCGCAAACGTGCAGAAACCCTCGGCGTACCGCTAAGCGATATCGCCAATACCTTACGCGCAGCGGTAAATGGAAATGACATTGCCGATTTGAACGTAGGTGACCAGTCTATTCCCATTATGCTGCAAACCAATAATCGCAACGAAAGCAATCCGTCTGATTTAACCGCGCTATACGTTAAGTCCGATAACGGCTCGCTGGTGCCTCTTTCCAGTGTCGCTTATATCTCAGAAGAAGGTGTTGCTGCAGAGCTTGAACGTCAGGCGCAGCGCAGAGCGATTGAGCTGGAACTGGAGCTGCCGGAAGATGTCGCCCTTAACGATGTCATCACCAATATTCGCACGCTGGCAGAAACATCGTTACCCGATGGCATTGGATTGGTCTTTTTAGGCGAAGCGCAGACGTACGAAGAAACCTCTCAGCAAGTGGCGCTCACTTACGTGCTTGCCTTTGTCATTGTGCTGCTGGTTTTGGCGGCACAGTTTGAAAGTGTTAACAGTGCAGTGGTGGTGATGCTGACCGTGCCATTTGGTATCGCCGCCGCCATTTATGCACTTTTTTTCACCGGCACGTCGGTGAATGTGTATTCGCAGATAGGGCTGGTGATGCTGATTGGTCTATTAGCTAAAAATGCGATTTTACTGATTGAGTTTGCCGATCAGTTGCGTGACAAAGGTCTTAACGTGCGGGACGCTATCGTCGAGGCTGGCAAAGTCAGATTACGCCCAATCATGATGACCCTGGTTTCCACCATATTAGGTGGGCTGCCACTAATTCTTTCCACTGGTGCAGGTGCAGAGGCCCGCAATGCGATTGGATGGGTGGTCTTTGGTGGGCTGGGTATCGCGGTAGTATTTACCCTGTATCTTACGCCGGTATTATATCTGGCGTTGGCGCGTTTCACAAAACCCAGAGCGGATGAAAGTCAGCGACTGGAAGATGAGCTGGCTGCGGCTGAAAACAACTAATACACTTTAACCGCACACGGGGTTGAAATGCGGATTTGCATCAACCCCGCCTGATATCCTTCATGAAAAAGACTGGGTCACCCCCGGTTTAGGGGAAAGCGCTTCTTTGCATACAAGCGCTTTGGCTAACAATTTATGTGAAAGTAACGACAAAATTTCTGTTTCTTTTTCGTTTCGCTCACCATCTACACCAGTAATCTGCATCGCGACTTCCATCGCTTTATCTGCGTCGTACGCGAGATGTTCTTTAAGCGATTTAAGTAGCTCTATTCCATCACCCTCATCCAACGCTTTTCGGGTGTGGTAAATGGCGTCAGTTAAAAACGCCTCGACACTGATTGGACTATCCCATTGCATGTTGTCAATGACATCGTCAAGATATTCCTGTTCTGTGAGAGTGACTTTGCCATCAATTTGATAAAGTAAAACAGAGAGCTGGATAAGCGCTTGGTTGAAAGACTGTTGACTGGATAACTGCATAAAATTTTCTCCACCTTTGTGCAAATAATGCTGCACAACCACTTGCGGTGAACACTGAGACCACCGTTTATTGAAGACGGTTTCAAGTCTACCAAGTTGAGCATGACACGCATATTACGCTGACATGACATATTTGGTTCAGCTTGTTAACACTATGTAAATTATAGCGTCTGATAAGGATTTTCCAAGCTCTGAATTCGCAAAAAAATGAGCCGGCTACAAATCTATAACGAAAAGAAAAAGGTTTTGAGCAAGCATGGCCTGTTGCAGAATGGCAATTGATTTAGGTAGGTTTGTCATTGCAGAAAATCGCCTCCTTTCCACGACAGTAACTCATTAATTGTCCAACAAATACACCGCCAACTCACCAGAGGGGATAAATTCCAATTTCTCCCCGTTTAGAAATCGCGCCAGCGACTGGTGCTGCCGTTTGGATCGAATCATTTAACGAAGGCCTAATTCAACGTCTTCGATAATGTAGTTGCCGTCATAAACAGGATGTGAATGACCGGTTGCCTCGATTGCAAAATAGGTCTGCTCTTCGAGCGTTAGGCCCTGATAGCCGCCAATTACCTGATAGATCCAGGCTTCAGCATCAAACTTAAGCTCATTTTCGCTGAGGTATTCCAATGCGGTCATACGCTTACCCGTGGAAATAACGTCGCAGAAATACCCTTCCACCGCCTGCTTAAGTTTATCTTCCTCAAACACCACTGCCGCTTGTTCTTCAACGGTGATTTTTTGTGCAGCACGTTCTGGCTGCGCTTGTTGACGTGAGCGGTTTAACGCCTTGATGGTGCCTACCAGTTGCTGCAAGTCACTCTCATGCTCAACCCGCTTCACATCAACGGCGGCTGGCACGATCAAACTGGCGGCCTGATTAAACAGCATAGGTACCTGCGTTAGTTTGGAGTAATTGCCTGGCACAAAATCAGGCTTTTGCTCCATATGCAGCATAAAGCCTTTTAGTAACCGGGTGCGCCCACGGAACTCTCTGAAGCGCCCCAGCAAGGCTAATAGTCTGGCCTGAACGATGGACAGCTCTTGCGTCACCCGCGAAAAACTGTGCTGCAAGGTCACGATAAGTAAATGGCGCAATTCGCGATTATTGCCGGCCAGTTCGCTTAACTCTTCAAAGCGAAACATTTCCAGTTGCTTTAATAACTCAGATACCTGAGATTGCGCCAGCTCATTTTCACGGATTTTTGCATCTATCGAAGCCACGTAACCGAATTCATTGTTGATACGTCCAAACAGGGTTCGCACACTGTTCGACAATGCTTCGGTCAGGCCGTAAACGTGCTCGGTAAGATCGGATAAATGCGCTTCGCTTTCAGCGTACCGGCTGTGAGCTAACGCTTCCTTATAATGCTGCGCAAGCGTTTTCAGACTCGCCAGCGCTGAGCCAATGTTGGCATCAAGCTGACGATTACGCTCATCGTGCAAACTTGACTCAAGTAAGCTTCTAACCGCATTTTTAAGACGTAAGCCGACCTCTTCATCAGGCCGCCACAACACGCCAAGCTGTATCAAATTATCAATAACTTTAGGGCTGTGCTCGCGCTCATCCAGAGAGCCAGTCAAATAGACCTGCATGATTAAATCCGCATGGCGACTGAGGGCATTTAAAAATTTAACCCCCGACTGGCGTAAATTCTGATTCATTACAACAAGCTCCCTTGCTGCACCGCCTGATCAGCTTGCTCTGAAAGCGACAAAGCTTCAGTTTCATCGATAAACCGTATAACTTCATACAAATATTCAATTTTGCCTGTGGCCAGATAGATCTGTTTCTCTTGATTCGGCTTTATCAAATAACCTAGATCCGTTAAGCGTTTGAAAATTTGCTTTACCTGACCGTCCAGTGTGGTACTGGTTGACCCAAATAATCGGTAGCGGGATATTTTTTCCAGCTGCTCTGCATAAGCGGGGGTATCTTCAATGGTACTTTGCAACTCATTTAAACGGATCGCACTGCCCTGCGTGACCGGCACGTCATTACCGGCAGCCTGTTGTACTAATAACAACCACTCCACCAGCGGTAACAGGTTGCTGGATATCTCCTGAAACTGACCACCCAGCACTTTACGTTCAGATTCGCCTAATGCCTGATATGCCGCAAAAAACACGTCACCATCAGCAGCAGTGGCTAATGTTCGATTCAGCACATTCAGCTGACTTTCCATCTTGTCACTATTTTGCGCTGATTTCAGATAGCGCCAGGCATCTTCGTCGGTAATCTGACAAATGAATGCCCCCGATAACAATAACTCTAAAATTCGCCCTTGTTCGGTGATCATGCTTCCACCTCCTGCTGACGCTTCTTGATCATTTCGCTAATAGCACTAACGCGTGGCTGCACCACCTGCAATTGTCGCGTGGCTTTATCAATCAGATAACGGTTAGCAAATAACGATAATACCTCTGATTCGGGATTCGGAAAGGCACCGACCACTGAGATATTGTTTTTCTGGCAGGCATCGAAAATTTTCTTCACGTTGTTTTGGTGTAAGGTACCCAACTCGTCAATCGGCCAGTGAATGATGGCGTCTGCTTTGCCCCTTAATAAGCGGGTAAAGGCCAACAGGAACTTACATAAAATCAGATACGCCATACCGTGGCTCGACGACTCATTTAATTGACGATCCGTGCGGATAACCAAATCAGAGTTACCCTCTTTGATATGTAACTCAATATCCAACAAATTGCTGATCCCTCCAGAAAGAGCGGCGCGACCCAAAATGTCCAGTACCCTGCGCATACTCATGGCGTAATCATCATCTGGAAGTTCGACACTGCCTGATGCCATCCACGCTTCATATAACTGGTTAAACTGAGTCAGTTCCGGCCAGAATTCCAGCTCAGCAATTCGCGAGCGGATCTTAACCGCAGAATTGGACACGCCATCTAAAAACAACTCTTCGTCAACTTCTTTGCTGATGCGTTTACTCTGGCTGACGATGCGGGTGTCGATGTCTTTTAAGACGTCGTAAAATGAGGTTAAATCAGCGCCGAAGATGCGCCCCTGCTCGCGTAATCCCTGCAGTTTTTGCGGTACAATCACGTTGAGCAGCTGGGCCAGATGACTGACTAAGCGGCGATGGTCCACACTTTTATGCCCCTGGGGAGTCATCACCGCACACTCTTCCCGCGAGCGCTCCCATGTGTCTGACAAACCGGTTCCTGCTTGTGCTGCAATCAACTGGTCAAAGTGCTCAACATGCGCTTTGATGTCATCCAGCAAACGCTGACGCTCCTGTAGCAACGACTGGCCTTCAGAAATGCGCTGTCCAATCTGACTGGCGGTATTACCTGATTCGGTTATCAGCTCCTGCGCAGGAAGGCTCATCTTATTTAACTGCCGGGTAATTTGCTGAACATCCTGTTCATTTTCTTTCGCCGTCTTCAACTGATGTTCCAGCTCAACCTGCGTGTCTTTAGTTTGCTGACGGGTGGCCTTGTACTCCGCTCCCTGCTGTTCCAAATCTCGTTGCGCCTGTGCCGCTTCCTTTTTAGCCTTCGCCAGGCCTTTTTGCCAAACGACCTTGTGACCAGTGAAGACCGTTTTATACCAATGCTCAAATTCACTGACTTTATGACGATTGCGTTCAGTGACCTCTATATCCTGTTTAAGCTGCTTGAGCTGCTTCTGTATCGTGCCGATTTCATCCACATCGACGCCGCGGTTGGCCAGCTCGTCAGCTAACCATTGCTCACACTTTTGCTTATCTGCTTTTGCCGCCTCTTTTGAGCGCACTATATGCTGTTCAATCTGTTGGATCGTATCCTGGGTATCGGCGATCAATTGTTGCCAATGAAACTGTTGTTCGGTCTCTGCTTCGCGCTGCTGATCTTTGATTTCATCAACGGCTTCTTCGTGCTGCGCTACACAGGCTTTTTGTTCAGTCTCATTAGCAGCAAGGCGCTTTTTACCTTCTTGTTTCCGCTGTGCCAGCGCCTGCACATATTCCTGTTGAACCTGATCACGGTCAGACTGTGCCCGTTTGCGGTTAGCTTCGCTGGTGCGGGTTTCACTCTCGCACTTGCTTAACGCCAGTTCTTTGTTGCGTACATTTTCGCTGGCTGCTGCAAGTTGTGTTTCCGCTTCATTTTGCTCGGTTAGCCTTTCGGCCAATTTGTTTTGTGCTGCTGCCAATTTCGCCTGCAACGCCTGTTCACTTTCAGCGTATTCGGGGGTTTCAACGGCAGCTAAGTCCAGTGAAACGCCAAACAGACTCTTATTACTGTCCAGTAATTCAGGCTTTAAATCATTTCGCGCAAGCAATTGTGGATTAACCACCTTTCCTAGATGTTGCTCCCAACCAGCTTTTTCCCGTCGCAGGAACTCCAGTAAACTGTTATTCCCAGGATACAATAATGCCTCAACCTTGTTAACCTGAGTCTGTTGCTGTTGAAAGGCGACGCGGGCTTTTTCCAATGCGTTGTTCGCTGCTTCACGCGTTTTTACTGCGGCCTGATATTCAGACTGGGCACGGCGCTGGCTCTCGCGGCTACCATCTTCACGAACACTGGCTTCTTTAATGGCGGCATCAAGCAGGTCCAACTGACTTTGCTCAAACTCGCTGAAACCAGCATTTTTGAGCCCGGCAGAAATTTCAGCATGCTTCACTTTTAGCTCATTCAGCCGATTCTGATGCGCTATGGCTTCAGTCTGCAGCTGTTGTTGATACTCTTCTTTAATGCTCTGTAACTGCGCCTGCTGCTCTGTTTTCTGCTGATCTAACTTATCTCGCGCCGCTTCACGCTCGTCACCAAAGGCTTCCAGTTCACTGGCATGCTTTTCGTTCAGCTCCACCAGTCGTTTATTAAATGCAGATTGCACATCCTGGTGCTTTTCAGTTAGCAATGTGTACCGACTAGTCAGGGTTTCTCTTTCGCTGACCCACTGGGGGAGCTTGCTGACGTTTTGCTTTAAGGTTTCGATATCCTGATCTTGCCAGGCATCATACTCTTTCTCGACAGAATCTAAGTCTTTTTCATATTTGCTGGCATCGGCTTTGGCACTGGAGAGTTGCTGGTTCAATGCATCGCGCTGGGTGCCCCACTCGGTTTCTCTGGTTTTAAGCGTATGTAAGGTGGTTTCCAGCTGCTGCTCACTTTGTTGCAGGTGAGCAGCCAGATAAGAGAGGTCGAAACTGAATTGCTGCTTTAATTCAGCAAGACGCTTCTCGCTTTGTTGTAGAGCGTGGTCGGCCTGTTCTAACTTTGCAAACTCAGGGCGAATTGCGTCGAACTCTTTTATCAGGTGACACTCACGTATCCAGTCTTCTACCCGGTTACGACTCAAATTAGAACTGGGTGGTTGCACGCCGTCTTCTTCCAGAATGGCAGCAATCATGGCTTTGATGGTTTCCATCTTGCCTTCTTTAGAATGCACAGCCTTGGCGAGCTTCTCGATATGACGCAGATGAACTCCCGATTCGGCGAGACTAAAAATGCTGGCATAACCCAATAATTCGCGACTGTTTGCTACCGAATTCAGCGTGGCCCGATCATTTTGCAGTATAGCGCGGTAGTCCCGGGTGTTAAGTAAATTGGTTACCAGTACATTATTGCGTTTTAAATTTCTGGCCAGCTCATTCATTCCGATAGACGCATGCTCACCTGATTTGTTTTTGTACAGATAATCGCTTAGTTCAAACGGTTTGCTGATATAGCGATAATTGACACCGGATCCGGACGAGGCAAGTACCGCCTGACAGAGGTCCCCCTGGCTGCGCTCAAATTCATAAATGATATAACTGGATTGGCGCGGCAAGTACCATTTTTCAAAACTGTCACGGGTAGCAGGAACGACCCGGCTGGGATACTCGCCATAAAAAACGGGTACCAGGCGTTGCAGTGTCGTTTTACCTGACGCGTTCGTACCACAAATATTGGTATGTCCGTCAAGTTTAAGTTCTACCACTCCAGGCAAGTGGGTGTCGATGAGGATAATGCGTTTTAAACCGGCCATAGCGTTCCTGAATTTTTTGATCGCGGATCTGTTGCGTCATCGGGAGTGTGCTTATTTTGCAATCTCTGCGTTGCGAATGTCATGTGAGTTGACTAAGGCAAATTACGTTAAAAAAAAGCCATATGTCAGGCACGGCGTTTCTTTATCATAATTATTGTTCACACAATGCCGATAAACTTCATTTTTTGGATGCGCAGTTTAGTATGAATTGAAACGTTTGCACAGACTCAAATTTGGATATTGAATCGACACATTATTAGCGTTGATAACATGCCATCATCTGGTTAAGCGCATACGGTGCATTTATAATCGGTAGCACTGCTTGCAGACTGACGAAGCTAGATGAGTAGCAAATTTGTTAATGTATCTCACTCTACTGAAATTGGAGACACCGTCTGATAAGTGATCAAAACTTCGCCAGAATACTGTCGCATTAGCGACGTTATTTTGACGTCTTACTGTTACTAACACCCTATATCATATGCTTTGCAAGTATGATCAAAGCCAAAACAAGCACTTAACAAGTTTTTTAAGCTTAACTGCAATTTTTCTCACTTTTTTTCTCAAGGATTTTTTTCCCTCGACGATACAGTATCTGAGCAAGCCAGGGTGACAAAACACGGCAAACAGTGTGATTACCCCCTTACTTTGAATTGTTTTAGATAGCCTTTCGGGCTGGTCGATAAGTTTAGGAGAGAGTCCATGAGTATGTTTGTTAACACTAACGTTTCAGCATTAAACGCACAACGTCAAATGTTCGATACCAACAATGCGTTAAATACGTCGTTCGAGCGTTTGTCTTCAGGTTTCCGTATCAACAGCGCTGCTGATGATGCCGCCGGTCTACAGATTTCTGACCGTATGACCACCCAGGTACAGGGCCTGAACATGGCGGTACGTAACGCCAACGATGCGATCTCATTATCGCAGACGGCGGAAGGTGCGTTAGATGAAACCACCAACACATTACAACGTATCCGTCAGTTAGCGATTCAGTCACAAAACGGGATTAACTCAGATGCTGACCGTGGCGCACTGCAAAAAGAAGTGGCGGCACTTAAAACTGAAATGTCACGTATTGCCTCTGACACTCAGTTCAACGGCGTGAACATCCTTAATGGGAGTTATTCAGCTGACTTCCAGGTGGGTGCCAACAGTGGCCAGACCATCAAAGTCGAGTTAACCCAAAATGGTGGCTTCGGTGCCTCAGGCCTGAATGTTGGCGGATTGGATATCAGCACCTCAGCAGGTGCAGCGGCTGCCCTTACCTCAATTGATGCGGCAATTTCTACCATCGGTGGAGCCCGTGCAGATTTAGGTGCTTTGCAGAACCGTTTTCAGTCGACTATCCGTAACTTAAGCAATGTTGCTGAAAATATCTCAGCGGCCCGTTCACGAATCAAAGACACTGACTTTGCTTCTGAAACCGCCGAACTGACGCGTAACCAGATCCTGCAGCAAGCTAGCACCACTATCTTGTCACAGGCAAAACAGCGTCCACAGGCAGCCTTGTCACTGTTGGGTTAAGAATCAACAGATAACTAAAATAGTAGATAAACCTATGTGGGAGTAAGTCGGGAATCAATCAGCCGGCCGTGACAAAATCTCCCACTCTTTTTTTGCTCATTCTCTCCTAACACTGAGCAGTTGCCGGACGTTAAGTCCGGCTTTTTCAATTCAGACGCCGCTAATTTTTTTCCAACACTTGCCAGAATTGCTGAATTGCCACGTAATCAGGATGATTGACGACGTCTTTTAACGCCATATTAATTTTATCAATGGCTTCTTTGCCCCAGGCATTTCGCGTACAGCCAATCGCTCCGGGTACCGCTCTGTTGCCATACTCCTGCGTAGGCACAAAAACCAGATCGTTTGCTCCGCGGGTGAGTGTAAAATAGCGCAACGCGGTGGGATACTCGAGTGTGTACCCCAGTCGCCCTAAGGTAATCTGTCGCATGATGCGTGTGGAAGCGTCGGCGCCGGAAACCGAGAAATAGTGGTTACTGGTAGCAAAACTATCAACAACTTCCTGCAGCGGCGTGGGATACTTGCGGGCAGTGGGCTTACCGAAATAAAATTGCTTATCTTTGGCTAACGCCTGCAATGAAACCCTGCCCTTTTTAAGGATACCCGCCGCTTTAAACGCCTGCCGATTTTTTCGCGTGGTAATAACGCCTAAAGGAGGGTGCACAACCGTTACATCAGAATAATAATATAACGGACTGATTTCGCGCTTGATAACGCAAGGAAAGCATAGGTTCTCTTTAGCTTCAATTTCTCTTCTGATACGAACGTGCGGCATCATCAATGTTGAGTGCTGAACCTGACTGAGATTTCGTGAAAGCTGGTCGACTAACACATCGCACATTCCCAACCGATAAAAAGAGCCCGACAGGATATGGAATGGTGGGGCAGGATTGACTGCCCACTGAATCGAAAAAGGCTTATCCTCGACCTCTTCTGCGGCGATGCTGGTAACGGCCAAAAGGTACAGAAAAAACGATTTAAGAATACGTTTAACTGTGATTACTTCAGTCACACTGCCCTCATTACTTTCTGACTTATTATACTTAAGTCTAATAAAGACTTTATATAACAGCAAAAAATAGTTTTTTACCTTGGTGGAAACATTCCTCCACCCATACCCCCCGGGGGCATCATGCCCTTCATCTGGCGCATCATTTTTTTCATGCCCCCACCGGACATTTTTTTCATCATTTTTTGCATTTGCGTAAACTGTTTGAGTAAACGATTCACATCTTGGATTTGGGTACCCGAACCGGCTGCAATTCTGCGTTTACGCGAGCCTTTAATCATGTCAGGCTTTGCCCGCTCTGCCGGGGTCATAGAATTGATAATAGCTTCCATCTGATTAAACTGCTTGTCGCCTGCCTGATCTTTTATTTTATCTCCCATGGCTCCCATGCCAGGCAACTTGTCCATCAGGCCCATCATACCGCCCATGTTTTTCATCTGCTCAAGCTGCTCTTTAAAATCCTGCAAATCAAAGCCTTTGCCTTTTTGCACTTTCTTCGCAAGTTTCTGCGCTTTGTCTTTATCTACTTTGCGCTCGACTTCCTCGATAAGACTTAGCACGTCTCCCATGCCCAGTATGCGTGAGGCAATGCGCTCCGGATGGAAAGGTTCTAACGCATCAATTTTTTCACCCATCCCGATAAATTTAATGGGCTTGCCAGTAATTTTACGTACAGATAGTGCCGCACCGCCACGGGCATCACCGTCTGCCTTGGTCAGAATGACACCCGTAAGCGGTAATGCATCGTTAAAGGCTTTGGCTGTATTTGCTGCGTCCTGCCCTGTCATGGCGTCAACAACGAATAAGGTTTCGATCGGCTTTACTGACGCATGCAGTGCTTTGATTTCATCCATCATATCTGCATCAACGTGCAGACGACCTGCGGTATCTACCAGCAGCACATCGTAAAATTGTTTACGCGCGGCAGTAATGGCACCTTCGACGATATCTACGGGTTTTTGCTCCGTAGTAGAGGGATGAAAGGCAACCCCCACTTCACCGGCCAGCGTTTCTAACTGTTTGATGGCGGCGGGACGGTAAATATCCGCACTCACCACCATGACCTTTTTCTTTTCTCGTTCTGTCAGGTATTTAGCCAGCTTGCCGACGCTGGTTGTTTTACCCGCGCCTTGTAAGCCTGCCATCAACACTACCGCCGGTGGCTGGGTAGCGAGATTGAGCTTCTCATTCGCCTCACCCATAACGGCTTCAAGTTCAGACTGAACAATTTTAATAAATACCTGACCCGGTTTGAGGCTCTTGGTTACCTCGGTACCAACCGCCCGCTCTTTTACCTGGCCGACAAATTCTTTGACTACCGGCAACGCCACATCGGCCTCAAGCAGTGCCATGCGCACTTCACGGAGCGTATCTTTAATATTATCTTCGGTTAGGCGCCCGCGGCCACTAACGTTTTTTAACGTTTGCCCCAGGCGTTCTGATAAGTTTTCAAACATAAATCAATACATCTTTTGCTGGTTTGTTGCGCATTATACCTATATTTAATTAAGATTCTCACCCTGTGACTGATTTCTTAATCCCGGTTAAACAATGACGCATAATTAAACGATTGTGCTATGCCGCATATAATGTGGGCAAATCCTGTTGCTATCAAGGTTGTAATTTGTGGTAAGTTACAGTATCAATAAGCGCTGCTGACTGGTTTTACCGGGCGTCGGAAATTTTTTTGCAGCAACAAAGGAGTGACATGACCACACTATTTGCTCTTCTCAGCATCGTTTTATATCTGATATCGATGATTGTGTTAATGGGAAGGCTTTTTCATAAAGAAGGACCTAACAAAACGCTTGCCTTAAGCCTGGCGGCGGTGGGTTCAATCGCGCATATACTTTATCTTGCCGACGCAATAATGGGTGTGCCGGGTCAGAATATGAGCATGACCAATGTGTTATCGTTAATTTCCTGGCTTATCACTGTTTCCATGCTGATTAGCATAACTGTGTTACCCAACGTAATGTTACTTCCTGGCGTACTGGGGTTCGCCGCATTGAGCGTTTTAGCTGCATTGGTCATTCCTGCTGCGCATATCATGCACATTGAGCTGCGACCAGGATTGTTAATCCATATAACACTATCCTTGTTTGCCTACGGCACCTTAGTTATCGCGTTTCTGTATGCCTTACAAATGTCTTATATAACACATCGTCTCAAACAGAAGGAAGCCGCCCTCATTCACTCTTCAATGCCGCCATTGATGTTGGTTGAAGGCATATTATTCAAGCTGCTTCTGGTAGGTACAGGCTTATTAGTTGTTGCTCAGTTAAGTGGGTTTATATTTCTTGAAGACATGTTCAGTAAAGGATACGCCCACAAGACGGTGCTATCTCTGGCAGCAACCGCTATCTATATTTTCCTGTTGGTAGGCCAACGAGTATGGGGATGGCGGGGCAAACAGGTAATAGGATTGACCATACTAGGGCTGGTATTACTGTCACTGGCCTATTTCGGTAGCCGATTTGTCAGAGAAATCCTTCTCTAGAGTGAAATATAATAATTTTCCCTTGAAAGCCCAGCACCAAATAACTAAAGTTGAACGTCCATTAGGTAAAGGAACCCAATAGTTGGACGCTATATCAACAGCCACTCTATTTATTATATTAGCAGTGCTACTTTTATTTTCGGCTTTTTTTTCCAGTTCAGAAACAGGCATGATGTCGATAAACCGTTATCGACTCAAGCACTTACAAGGAGAGGGAAACCTTTCTGCCAAACGGGTTCAGAAGTTACTTGATCGTCCGGATCGATTGATTGGATTGATCTTAATTGGTAACAATCTGGTGAATATTGCCGCCTCCTCTGTTGCCACTATTATTGGCATACGCCTGTTCGGCGATGTGGGTATTGCGATTGCCACGTTCGGTCTGACGCTGGTAGTGCTGGTATTTGCAGAAGTAACCCCAAAAACGCTTGCCGCTTTGTATCCTGAAAAGGTCGCGTTTCCGGCCTCGATGCTGTTGTTGCCACTGCTGACATTGCTCTACCCCATTGTGTATTGTGTAAACGGGATCACGAACGGATTACTTGCTTTATTAAGAATCAGTCCGCTGGGCAATGGTGGTGATTCATTAAGCCGCGAGGAATTACGCACGGTTGTGTATGAAGCAGGAACCATGATCCCTAAAAAGCACCAGGACATGCTGGTCAGCATACTCGATCTGGAAAGCGTCACCGCCGAAGATATCATGGTGCCACGTGCGGAAATATTTGCGATTGACATCAACGAGGACTGGAACAAAATTCAAAAGCTGTTAACCGGATCACAACACACGCGAATTTTATTGTACCGTGACAGCGTTGATGATGCTGTGGGGTTTGTGCACGTGCGCGATGCCTTGCGTCTGCTGTCCAAAGATCAGTTTACCAAATCCAGTTTGCTGCGCGCGGTTAAAGAAATTTATTACACGCCAGAGTCAACTCCCCTGCACACTTTGATGTTCAAGTTTCAAACTGAGAAAGAGCGTATCGCGTTGGTGGTAGATGAGTACGGCGATATTATGGGGTTGGTCACCATGGAAGATATACTGGAAGAAATTGTCGGTGATTTCACCACCAGTATGGTACCGGACCACAGTAAAGAAGCGCACATTCAACAGGATGGAAGCGTGCTTGTTGATGGCAGCGTCAACATTCGTGACCTCAATAGAGAAATGGATTGGCAGTTACCTACGGAAGGTCCAAAAACGCTTAACGGCTTGATTCTTGAGTATCTCGAAGAAATTCCTGAGAACAGGGTAAGTTTACGTCTTGCGGGTTATCCGATTGAAATCGTTGATATCAGTGAAAATAAGATTAAAACGGTAAGGATTATTCCAGAATACTATTTGCCTGCGACGCTTCCCAAAGCTGAGTAACGTGCTATTTATTTTTCATCGCACGCTTGGCAAGAACGCGTGCTTTGGTCTCCGCAACTTTACTGGATAGCGTATTTAACTTTTCCAGTATATTACGCAACTCTTCGTCGTCCTGCAGATCAGCCTCATCAACATGACTCTGCAGGGTGCTTTTAAGTAATTCAGGTAATGATCGAGTTGTCATAATATATTACTGTTCAAAAAAACACGCTATCTTCGTCCAAATGCTATTAAAATTGCTCACGCGCATTTGTTATCACTTATATCGGATGTTTTTTGAACTTCTTAAGAAAAACCTGTAAAAAACTTAATCAAGTACGGTAAGGCGACCCCATTTTCTTCGAATATTGATTTACAAGACAATGATTTTAATCGTTTTTAAACCTAACCGCCGGGTTAATAGCCCTGATAATGAACTTCAAGTTTGCCACACTGCCTTTTCAGCGAATATCGAATGACTGCAATTGAAGCGGTGGCAAATAAACTAGTGGTATGTGATTGGCATAAACTGTCCACCAGGTAACTCACTAGTGGCATGTGGCTGACGAAAAGTACCGACCGCGTGGGAGTGGATGTATTTTGGCTCTCTTGCAGCCTTACATCAAGAAAATCATGGGTTAATTCTGCATCGCCTTCGGGAATAATATCGTGGCAAATCTCCATACTTTTGGGACGAATATCTAGAGAAAGCATGTCATAAGTCTGGCGCGCACGGCGATACGGACTGACTAAGGCCAAATCAACCTGGCCGTCAAAAAGATATTTTTGTTTCAACCACTTAGCGGCATCAATGACCTGCGCACGCCCTTCAGGCGTGAGTTGACGGGATTTGTCATCCACGCGTAAAGATTCCGCTTCGCCGTGACGCATTACAAATAATAAAATGTCGTCGTTGCTACTTTGACCTGACATAAGTTTATGAATAAGATGATACTTCCTGCTAACGATAGCAGACAGGTTTATCATCGCATAGCGTTATCGTTAAATTCATTCCTTTTTCGACTACGCTGTACAAGGACGGGGAGCGTTGTTGTTTACTTCCCAATCAAATGCAGTTTTTCATTTTTAAGAGAGCATTTTGACAACACCTCCAGATCACGACAGATACCATTGTTTAACCCTCGATAATGGGTTGAAAGTTATGGTGTATCACCAGCCCGAACAGCCCGCCAGCTATGTATCCATGGCAATTCGAGGTGGACATTTTTACGATCCTGAAGATTGTCAGGGATTGTCGCACTTGCTGGAACATATGCTTTTTATGGGTAGTGCGCATTTACCTAACCCTAACCAAATAAACGAATATATTGAAAATCATGGCGGCAACATGAACGCCTGGACAGGCACAGAGTATGCAAACTTTCACTTCAATTGCCGTAGTGAAGCCCTTCCTTCTGTGCTACCTGCCTTTGCTGACATGCTATGCTCTCCCCTGCTGGCCTCTTCATCCATCGAGAGTGAAATTAATAATATTGAGTCAGAGTTTCAATTCAAGAAAAAGGATGACTTACGACGCCTTTATCAAATTCATAAAGAAACCTGCAATCCTCAGCACCCATTCAGCAAATTTTCCGTTGGTAATGCTGAAATATATAACCAATTTGAACTTGCCGAACTTAAAGCAAAATTGCGTCAATTTCATCAGCGTCACTATTGTGGCAGTAATATGGCGCTCTGTGTGGTATCCCCAGTTCCACCTTCGGCAATCGCTGAATTGATCACCCACACTTTCTCGACGCTCAAAGCGGGTGTACCTGTTCCGACGGAATGGCCAGAATTGTATACCGACGAACAAACAGGAGTGCTGATTAATATCGTCCCGTTGCAAGCCGCAAAGCGCATGATAGTCACTTTCGCATTACCCGGTTTACATAATGAATATGAAACAAAACCACTGGATTACCTAAGTCATTTATTAGGTGACGAGGGTGAAGGCAGCTTGTTGGCAGTTTTGAAACGTAAAAACTGGGTGATCAGCTTAATCGCCGGAAGTGGCATAGAAGGCGATCATTTTAAAGATTTCAATATCAGTTTTCAGTTAACCCCTGCAGGGCTTGAAAATAGAGATACCATCATTGCTTACCTGTTTAAATACTTAGACCTGATTAAATCATCGTTAAGTGAACAATGGCGCTATCAGGAAAAAGTAAAACTCAATAAGCTGGCTAACGAGTTTGACGATAATCCCAAACTGTTGAATGCCGCCTGCGACTATGCACAGGCACTGTTATTTTTCGAGTTTGAGGCCATTCCGCAACTGAAAGCTCTTTCAGATAAATTTGCGCCCGATAGGGTCGAACACGCGCTCACATTTTTTTGCGCCAATAATATGCGCGTTAAAGTGATTGACCAGGACCTGTTAACTGACCGTACCTGCGACTTCTATGATGCCCGATACAGTGTATCTAAGATATCAGCAGCGTCGCACGCAACCTTCGAGCACAGGAATAAGTGCGAACTGCTATCCCTGCCACCGCCAAACCCATATTTAGGCGATGACTACTCGCTGATTAATTTGGAAAGCGAATTTTTGACCCCTAAGCCCATATCTTCAGACACACACAAAAAGATCTGGTTTGCACAGGATGAGCAATTTGCTACTCCGAAAGGTGACATCTTTATCTCTTTAGATGTACCCGGCTTCACCGACAGCATCGATATGGTTGCTGCTAAACGAATGTGGTTAGCAGCAATAAATGACCACCTTCAGGCAAAATATTATCGTGCTGAAATTGCCGGCCTCCACTATAGGGTCTATGGCCATCAGGCAGGACTTAGCATCAACACTCGCGGTTTTTCACAAAACCAGATGAAACTATGTGAGCAGATTTTGGCCACGACGATGGATTTTTCGCCTTCAAAAAGGTCGTTCAAACGTTTACAGCATAGTCAGTTACAATCGCTGCACAATTCCTTAATGAACAAGCCGACCAACCGACTGTTCTCCCGATTAAGTGTGCTGGCTCAAAAATATACGCATGCGCCGTTGACGCTCTTTGATGCGGTGAAAAACATGTCATTTGAAAAAATGATGCAGATTAAAGACGCGGCATTATCATCGTATTATTTAGAGGGTTTTATATTTGGTAACTGGCGCAGCGATGAAGTCAAACGTTTTGCGGGCTCACTTGACGCACAGTTTTCAATGGCCAGTGCATTACCAATGCAACGAGCAGTAACCCAATTACCGATTGGTCAAGCCCAATACCATAAGGTGCTGTGCGAACATGAAGACGCAGCAGTTGTGTTGTATTTTCAGGCTCCCAGCAGCGGTTTAATTGATACTGCCATGTGCATGATTTTAGAACAAATGCTGGCAGCCCCCTTCTTCAATGTGTTGCGTTCTGAAAAGCAATTAGGCTATGTGGTCGGTACCGGTTACGTGCCTCATAATCAACATCCAGGATTTGCATTTTATATCCAGAGCCCCGGATACGCTCCAGAGCATTTATTGACAGAAATACGGCAATTTATAACGCGTCAATTTGATGAAATTAGTTTTTATCGCACCTATTGGCCCACCATCCAGAAAAACCTGTTAAAACAGCTGGAAGAAAAAGACCTTTCACAGTCAATGAAAGCACAGCGATTATGGATGGCACTGGGCAACGGCGATAAGACGTTTTCACACAACAAGCGGTTAGCTCAGAAAATTCATTCGCTCACATTCGATGACATAAAAACTTACGCGGATGCCGCCGCGAATCGCGAAAAATTTGGTGAACTGGTGCTATATGCGCCAGGTAAATTTGAAGGTCTCGACGAGAATTTACCGCATATCACCGATATTGCCACGTTCAAGCGAAATACACGCTACTTTCGCAAAGGCACCAAGTGAGCGCCAAGCAACTGTCTAACTATTGACCAACCTGAATTACGGTAATAAAAAATCCTTGTAGCGCACCCTATATTTGGGCATATTGGAACATTAGGTTGGAGGGATGCAACCGCAAGCAAACTTAAATTATAAAAATAAGGCAAAAAGCCAAAGGTATGTGGGTGCGCGCGACTTTAAATCGTTTAGTGTTAAGTACAATTTGTTTGATCTGTCTGATTGCCTCAATGGCGGCTCAGGCGATTTCGATTACTGACATCCATTTCACCGAACTCTCCCGCAAAGACGGACTTTCCAGTTTAACCATCCTCGATATCGCCGAAGACAAACACGGTTTTTTATGGTTTGCCACAACAAATGGCTTAAATAGATACGATGGATATAGTGTTAAACCGTTCTACCCTTCAGATGCAGACTCTAATTCAATTCCCGCAGGTCTCATAACAAAATTGTTCGTTTCATCAGATGGCGAACTTTGGATAGCATCCCACGATGGATTAGCTAAATTTAATTCGACCGAAGAAAATTTTACTGTATTTAATAAAGAAAATTCTGTTCTAAAAGATAACGAAATTCTTTCCATAGCTGAAAGCGTCGAAGGCTCCATTTTAGTTAGCAGTCACAGGAACATTTATGAGTATAAAAAGTCTACAGGAACTTTAAGTCAATTTTCAGCAAACTTTAAATTACCGAATAATGTGAATCTTATACGAGATGAAAAGGCTCGCACTTGGATTGGTACTGAAAATGACGGTTTGTTTCTGTATGAAAAATCAGAAAACGTCTTGTTTTCTCTTGATAAAGTGAACCCTTGGAACTTCAATATAAAAGAAAAAAGAATTATCGATCTCCAGGTAATTAATGGTGAGTATTGGTTGTTGTCAAAGTCTTCAATTTTACGTATCGACAATGATGGAAACACGATTGATAGAATTGATGAAGAATCCCATACCGTCTTTCAAAACGCAGAATTTACTTCTATTCAATATGTAAATGAGGAAGTTTGGATAGGAACTCAAAATAGTTTAAGTATTTTTTCGTTCGACACTAACCAAATAACGAGCCTTACAGCGGAAAGTGGAGAGGTGTCAGGTTTAAATCATAGTTACATCTTAAATATCTTCGATGATAGTACCAATGGGGTGTGGGTAGGAACGTATATGGGATTGTTTCATTACCATCCTGTTCTCAATATACACAAACTATTTACTAATCGAAATGATTCAGAGCAGGGAAATATTGTGTGGGCTCTGGCAGAAGATAGGAAAAAAAATATATGGTTTGCTACACAAGAAAATGGTCTGGCACGATTTGATGAAAATGACGGCGTGTTTGATTATTTTTTGGAGGAAACACAACTATCTTTTTGGGACTTAGCAATCGATCGTCATGACCAATTTTGGCTTGCATCGTCAAATGGAATTTTTAAATATAAGTTAAAGACCAATGGTTTAGAACTAATAAACCACTATCTACCAAGAGAGTTCGTTTCAAACTTTTACTTCGACGGTGAACGAATTTGGACATGGTCATCTGAAAATGGACTTACCTCCATTTCAACCAACCCAATGATAACTGAAGAAAAAAGGGTTAAGCACTTCTCATTAGGAGATCTTAACTCAGAGAAAAGGCCAATTTATTTAGACAGAGATAACAGACTTTGGCTTATCCGCGATGGTGAAATTTTACTATTCAACATTAAAAAAAACCAGGTCGAAACAGTAATTTCGAAATCTGATGGTTTACCTTCAACCGTATTTAACGTATACGAGTGGGACGATTTTTACTGGGCCACTACCACATCAAATGGTGTTATAAAGATTGATAAAAGTAATTTAAATATTTCCGCAATAGAAGGAAGCAGTATCGAGGGTGGTCTGATTTTTTCTTCAATTGGGAAAGATAATTCTATTTGGTACGCAAACTCCAATGGAATTCAGGAGGTCAAATTACCACAATTGGAGAAAGCGGAATTCATTTCCTTAGAGCAATTAAATTATAATGCTTTAAATGAAGATTCAGTTTTAAAGACTTCTGACGGTAGATTATTTTTCGGTGGCGAACGCGGATTTTCACAGCTTTTTGACCAATATAGTTATCAGAAGTCAGCTGAATTAGCCCATACAAGAAAACCTCAAATATTAGATTTAAAAATTTATGGAGCTCATGTTCCTAGTGAAAACGATAGTCAAATCGCTTCTCTACCTTTTCACTTAATACAAGAAATTTCAATTACGCATAATTCGTCTATCAACATTTATTTCGGTCAAATTAATCCTATAAGAGATTCGTTATTAAAATACCGTTGGAAGCTTAGCGGTTTAGAAGATGACTGGCAGTCCCCAGATCTCTTACCTACTAAGATTAGACTCGCGTCATATAATGGTTTGAGCTTTGGAGATTACAAATTCGAAGTGCAAGTTATGGAACCGGGAAAAGATTGGTCTGAATCTAGAGCGTTAGTTATTAATGTTGGTAGACCCCCTTGGTTGCATAATGCAGCAATCATTTTTTACCTTATAGCAATAACATTCGTGATCACATATGTCACCCGGCAGTATCAAATTCGTAAAACGTCTCAACTCTCAATTAAAGAGTCTGAGGAACGCCTGAAGTTAACGCTTTGGGGTAGTGGTGATGAATTATGGGATTGGGATATTTATAGAGGGCAAGTTTTCCGTTCAAACACTTGGGGCACCCTTGACTTCCCACAAGATAACATACGCGCTCATAGTGCCTATGACGCCAACATTCATCAGAATGATATTCTCCGAGTTCAAGAGGCCCTTAAAGCTCACTTGGAAGACAAATCTGACTACTATGAATTAACCTATCGCGCAAAAACGTTTAAAAATCAGTGGATTTGGATCCTCGACAGAGGAAAGGTTGTCAAGCGTGACCACAACAATCAACCCATGCGGATGACAGGTACGCTTAAAAATATTAATCACTTGAAACAGGCTGAAGAACAGTTGAATCTGTTCAAGCGCTCCATTGAGAACATCTCTGAAGGGGTTTTCATTACCGATACCAATTTTAAGTTTATTTCTGTTAATGCGGCCTATTGCGAATATACCGGCGAAACCAGAAACCAGGCTTTGGCCAGCTACATGTATTTTCATCAATACCCCGAGGCCTTTACCGAAGAAATCAAAAAAACATTGAAAAGCAAAGGCAACTGGTTCGGTGAAGTAGAATCTGTGCGCGTCAACGGTGAACGCTACGAGATGGAGTTAAACCTGGATGCAGTGCATGATGAAGATGGCAAGATTAGCCACTTTGTGGGCGTATTCTCCGACATTACTTCACGTAAGAGTACCGAAAAAGAGTTGTTGAAACTGGCTAATACGGACCCGCTCACCGATCTGCCTAATCGTTCATTTTTCCAGGCCAGTCATCAGAATCTGGTGCGTCGAACAGAGCCCCATGCCCTGCTCTGCCTGGATATGGATAATTTTAAAAAGATTAACGACTCCTTAGGTCATCAAACAGGCGATATATTAATCAAACAGATTGCTAAGCGCCTGCAACGTATTACCGGTAACGACGCCACCTGCTATCGCCTGGGTGGCGATGAATTCAGTGTGTTGATGGAAGATACGTCGGATATCCACACCATTACACACTATGCGCAAAGCGTACTAGATTCATTGTCCCGGCCATTTATTATTAATAAGCAGGAGTTTGTGTTAGGTGCCAGTATTGGTATTGCGTTCTACCCGGATGACGGCAATACTCCGCAGGAAATCCTAAAGAATGCTGATACCGCGATGTATTTTGCAAAAAATAATGGTGGTAACAGCTACCAGTTCTTTAGTGGTGAAATGAACCAGAATGCAGTGCGTCAACTGCAAATTGAGAATTTAATTCGTCAGGGCATTAAAGATGATCTATTTACCGTTTACTATCAACCAAAAGTGGACATTACCACGGGTAAGCTGGTCAGTATGGAAGCTCTGGTGCGCTTTGAGCATCCCCACAAGGGCATAGTCAGTCCCGGACAGTTTATTCCCCTTGCTGAACAGACAGGTCAGATTATTGACATTGGTGAGATAGTGTTGCGTAAAGCCATCGCCGATACTAAACGCTGGGTCAATGCCGGCATATTCAGCGGCCGCGTTGCCGTCAATATTTCTGCGAAACAATTTGAACTGCCGGACCTGGACGATCGCATCAATCGTGTTCTCAATGAGATTGGTTTGTCACCGCTTCATTTGGAGTGTGAGATAACCGAAGGTACACTGATGGAAAATCCAGAGCAGGGTCTTCAAATGATGGAGCGTCTGCGTGAACGCGGTATCCATTTGGCACTGGACGATTTTGGTACAGGGTATTCGTCTCTTGCATATTTGAAGCGGTTCCCCCTCAACACACTTAAAATTGATAAGGCCTTTATCGATGACATCGCTGAGAGCAGTGTCGACCGGCATATGGCTGCCGCCATTATTAATATCGCGCACAATCTTGGCCTCAAAGTAGTGGCAGAAGGTGTAGAACAGGAGAAGCAGCTTAGCATTCTTCGTCGTTACGAGTGTGAAATGATCCAAGGCTATCTATACAGCAAACCTCTGAATGCTGAACGCTTCGAAAAGCTTTTACGCGAAAATCAGCAGCTTCATCATTTAATTGGGCAAACTTCCATTTAGTCAGACAGTTTTCCTTCTTTGCTCATCATGCTGGTAGCTTAGTTAGTTACAACGAGAACACTGAAATATTATTTTGGCACGCTTTTAGCTTAAATAAATTCATCCGACAGGTTTATGACAGTCGGTGTTTGTTTAGTTCAAAATAAAAATCAGAGGTTTTAATCATGTTGAAAGCGTACGCGGTAGCCTTAGCATTAACCACATCAACACCTGTAGCTGAAAATCAGGAAGGTGTTCAAAATGCCCCATTAAAAAAGCAAGAGTCGACTGAAACTCAAGCGTTTAAACCAAAGTCCAACAAAATAGGAAAACGTTAGTTTTCGACAGCAAAATTAATAAAGAAAAGAGGCAAATTTGCCTCTTTTTTTATGCCCTCAAATAAAGGTTATTAAACCCTACAGCCTTTCTCATCGCTACATGACGGCTGATAGTGAACATGGGCAGGAGGAAGGGACCGATTACGAAGCCTGCAGCTGCCCACACTTTTGCTTTCATACCTGACTTAAACGCTTCAACGTAAAAAAACAGGCTACTTACAACAGAAACCAATAAAAGTGCAATCATTCAAACCTCGTTTGGAAAGCAACCCCATAATGCGGAGCCACGAAAAATCATTCTCATATTTTCGAGGGGCAGATTGTACACATTTCATGCAGACATTCTAGTGATTATGGCTAACTCGCATAAAAAAACCGCGCCAGGCGCGGTTTTTTAACATTTTAATTACAAACTAATAAAATGTTTGCTTATTCTCTGCCATTTTCTGTAACACTTCAGCGGGAGCAAACTTACTACCTACGGTTTCGCTAAAATGTGTCAAACGATTGACAACATGTTGAATCCCCAGCGAATCCATGTACCTGAAAGGCCCTCCGAGGAATGGCGGGAAGCCAATACCGAAGATCGCGCCAATATCGCCGTCACGCGGGTTTCTGATTACGCCTTCATCAAGACAACGTGCAGCTTCATTTAACATCATCAGGACACATCGCTCAGCAATTTCTTTTTGACTTAACGATGATGAAGGTGACACGTTGAGTAACGAATAAATAGACTCATCCACTTCCTTCCCAGGCTTATCGCCTTCATACGAATAGAAGCCTTTGCCATTCTTTTTCCCCTTACGCCCATCTTCAAGCACTTTATCAAATGCATCAGGTGCGACAAATCTGTCGCCAAAGGCATCGACCAAAATGGGTATGATCTTCGTGCCTACATCTATACCCACTTCATCCAGCAACTTGACGGGTCCCACTGGGAAGCCAAACTTTACTAGCGACTTATCGATATGCTCGATAGGTTCACCCGCCAGGATTAAATTTGCCGCTTCATTCATATAAGGCGCCAAAATACGATTCACGTAAAAACCTGCACCGTCTTTAACCACTACTGGCGTCTTGCCTTGTTTGCGCGCGAACTCAACGGTAGTAGAGATGGTTTGATCCGACGTTTTTTCATGCGCAATGACTTCAGCCAATGGCATCTTGTCTACCGGAGAAAAGTAATGCAAACCGATCACATTCTCGGGACGCTGCGCCTTGGCCGCAATCAGTTCGATAGGAATAGAGGAGGTATTGGAAGCAAATATCGTCTCTGCTTTGCAGTTTGCCTCAACATCAGCCACCATCTGCTGTTTTAGGTTAACATCTTCAAACACCGCTTCTATGACGATATCCGAATCCTGCATGCCACGATAGTCCAGCGTACCTGTCAGCAACGACATTTGCTTTTGCATTTCAGACTGTCGCATAAACTTGCGTTTTACTTTCTTGTTTAGAAGATCGTAACTGTATTGCATTGCATGGGCGATCCCTTCGGCGCGAATGTCTTTTATACGTGCCGGAACCTTTGCTTTTGTTGCGGTGACATACGCGATGCCCCCGCCCATTAATCCTCCACCAAGAATACTGGTCTTTCTGACCTTGCCAGGCGCGACGCCTTTAACCCCTTCTTCTTTTTTCATTTCGGTGGTGGCGAAGAAGATCTGACGTAACTGGTAGGATTCCGGTGTCATTACCAGTTGACCGAACGCTTTTGCTTCAGCGGCCAGGCCTGCGCGCATACCTTTTTTCATCCCCTCTTCAATCACATTAATGATTTTCTCCGGGGCGGGGTAGTTGCCTTTGGTCTTAGCCAGAGTTTGCTGGCGCGCCTTTTTAAACATAAAGTCGCGCCCGAAGCCGGTTTTTTCAAGAGCTTTATTCAAAATGCCTTTTTGGGGCGCGCTGCGTTCAGGCTTTTTCTTAGCTGCGAACTTTTTGGCCACATCCAACAACACACTTTGTGGGACAACCTCATCCACTATCCCATACTTCTTTGCTTGTTTAGCTCTTGCTGACGATCCGGTAAGCATCATTTTCATCGCCTGCTGAATACCAATCAGGCGTGGCAAACGCTGCGTGCCGCCACTACCGGGCAGTAAACCTAACTGCACTTCCGGCAGCCCGACTTGCGTGGCATCCGAATCACTGCATACCCGGTAATGACATGCCAGCGCCAATTCAAGCCCGCCGCCCAGTGCTGGGCCGTGAATTGCTGCGACTACTGTAGGGCGCAAACGCTCAATGCGATCAAAAACAGCCTGACCGCCCTCAGCTAAGGCCTGCGCATCGTCCTGAGTTTCACACGCAGCCAGCATTGAAATATCCGCCCCTGCAACAAAGGAATTTTTCTTACCGCTGGTCAGCACCACGCCCTTGATGGAACTATCGCTTTCAATTTCATCCAATACGGCATTGATTTCGTCGCCGAATTCTTTTTTGAGGGTATTCATCGACTCCCCCGGCACGTCCATGGTCAGAATGGCAATACCATTGTCCTGGCGAGTCAATGTAAATGCACTTTGCTTTTCAGCGGCGTTGTTGGTCATCGTTTTATTTTCCTGCTCAGCCATTATTCTGTCTCCACAATCATTGCTGCACCTAAGCCACCTGCCGCACAAGCCGTTAGCAGACCGGTTCCACCGCCACGACGGTTCAATTCATTCAGCATTTGCGTAATCATGCGCGTTCCAGTTGCGGCAAAAGGGTGACCATAGGCAATTGAACTGCCCATAACGTTAAACTTATCCATGTCGATTTCGCCGGTCGCTTTGCTGCGCCCCAATTTTTCCTGGGCAAACTTATCACTGGCAAACATTTTGATATTGGCTAATGTTTGTGCCGCGAATGCTTCATGCATTTCAATCAGCGTTAAATCGTTAAGTGACATCCCTGCCCTGTCCAGGGCGATAGGGGTGGCATAAGACGGTCCCATCAGCATGTCTTCCCATACATCAATAGCAGAAAACGCGTAGCTCTTTATGAAGCCAAGAGGCTTATAACCCAGCGCTTTTGCCTTACTTTCCGTCATCATCAGTACTGCAGAAGCCCCATCAGTTAGGGGGGTAGCATTGGCTGCGGTGACGCTGCCGTACTTTTTATCGAATACAGGACGTAGCTTTGCATACCCTTCCAGTTTGGAATCGAAACGCACGTTATTATCACGCTCAAATGCCGATTTGAAAGGCTCCGCATAAGCGGTCATCACTTCTTCTTTCAGTTTACCCTCTTCCCAGCTCTGCGCTGCCAGACTGTGTGAGCGATGAGCTAGTTTATCCTGCTCTTCACGACTTATGTTATGGCTCTTTGCCATTTGTTCAGCAGTCTGCCCCATAGATAAACCGGTAGAATATTCTGCCACTGCCGGCGGCACCGGCAATAAATCTTTTAAGCCAAGCTTTTTAAAGATGTTCCACTTTTGTCCCATGGTCTTGGCTTTTTGCAAATCAACCAACGCCCTCGCTAATTTTTTAGAGACCCCGATGGGTGATACGGAGGTAGAGTCGGCTCCCCCTGCCACACCAATCTCAATATTTCCTGCCATCATACTTTCTGCAATATTGACGGTGGACTGGAAACTGGTCGCGCAGGCTCTGGATACGCTGTATGCGTCAGTATGCACATTCATGCCAGTGCCCAATACAATTTCGCGCGCGATGTTTGGGGCTTCGGGCATCTGCACCACCTGACCGTAGACCACCTGATCGACCATATCGGGCGCTACGCCATGACGGATTAATAGCTCATTCACCACCATCTTGCCCAAATCGACAGCGGGTACACCGTGAAAGTAAGTAGCCATTTTAGCGAATGGCGTTCGTAAGCCAGCTACGATCGCGATTCGATCGCCTGAACGTGTAGTAACGACTTGTTTAGTTGACATATTGCACCTGAATTAATGCCACATAAAGTGGTCTGACCTGTAATAAGCAAGATTTTTACAAACATTGAACAAAATAGCAAATATCTGCTCAAATGCCCTAATGTTGCAAATTCACCTTAACCACGCGTTAATGCTGGAAAGAAAATTAAATTGGATGACAAGTTATCAATGTAATTTAATGGAAAGTGCCTTTTGTCTACGGAAATCGACCGCCTCTCGATTTTTAAATTTCTTATTTACGTTGTCCTATAGAATCAATTTCATTTAAGTCTTGAAGTTACTTTTTCAGGCCTTATATGATTACCCATCACAATTATAATCGGATGTATCAACGCTATGGCAGCAGAGCAGTTTAAGCAATTACACGCTTATTTAGACACGCAAATTATCGGACAGAGTCAACTTACTCGCAGCTTGTTGATCGCATTGTTAGCGGATGGGCACCTATTGGTAGAAGGCCCTCCAGGGCTGGCAAAAACCAGAGCAGTTAATGCCTTAGCCAATGGTATGGATGGTGATTTTCATCGCGTGCAATTTACTCCTGACCTGTTACCGGCTGATTTAACAGGTACCGATATTTACCGGCCCGAAACGGGCGAGTTTGTTTTCCAAAAAGGCCCTCTGTTTCATAACTTGGTACTGGCCGATGAAATTAACCGCGCGCCCGCCAAGGTTCAATCTGCTTTACTGGAAGCCATGGCTGAGCGTCAAATCACGGTAGGAAACAAAACGTACCCCCTGTCACCTTTGTTTCTAGTCATGGCAACACAGAACCCGTTGGAGCAGGAAGGCACCTACCCTCTCCCGGAAGCACAGCTTGACCGTTTTTTAATGCACGTGGAAATTGCCTATCCTGACGCAGAGACTGAATTAAGCATTCTGCAATTAACCCGCCAGGAAGAATTGTATACGCCTTCTGAAGCGCCTGCGGTATTATCTCAGGAAGCTATTTTTTCGGCGCGGAAAGCCTCGTTGGCGTTGCACATGGCACCCGAGCTGGAAAAGTACATTGTGCAATTAATCATGGCCACACGTACACCGGAAAAATTTGATCAAAAAATGGCATCGTGGATAGAGTTTGGTGCCAGCCCTCGTGCTACTATCGCCTTGGATCGTTGTGCAAGAGCCCATGCCTGGTTGGCGGGAAGAGAATTTGTCGGTCCTGATGACATTCAGGCGGTAATGCATAACGTACTAAGACACAGGATAGTCATGTCCTACCAGGCTGAGGCTGAGGGTATCACCGTTAAAGACGTGTTGGATAATATTCTCAAGCTGGTCGCGGTACCTTGAATCGGATCATGCAACAAGTAGCATCATCATTATCACAGTTACAATCGGACGGAATCCATTTAAGTGTGGCCGAACTGTTGCGATACCAGCAACTTACCCGCCTCATCGATTTAAGCCCGCGCAAATCATTACAAGCCCGGCTTTCGGGACAATATTTGTCTCGCGATAAAGGCCGGGGAATGGAATTTGATGAAGCGAGGCATTACTTACCGGGCGACGACATCAGAGCCATCGATTGGCGCGTGACTGCTCGCACGGGAAAGACGCATACCAAGGTTTACCGTGAAGAACGCGAACGGCCGGTTTTCCTGTGTTGTGATTTCTCTTCTTCCATGCAGTTTGGCACTCAGTTAATGCTTAAATCGGTTCAGGCATCCCATTTGGTCTCGCTGCTTTCCTGGTCTGCTATCGCGCGAGGTGACAAAGTGGGCGCATTATTGTTTGATGACAGGTCGCACCGCGAGTGCAAGCCCATGTCGCGTAAACGGGCGGTGCTCTCTGTTTGCCATGAATTGATTGCAATGCAAACAAACGCATTACGTTATGTACCTGAATCTTCAGCGGATGATGTGCTCGAACAGGCATGTTTGCGCCTGAGACGTGTGGTTAAGCCGGGCAGCTTGATTTATTTTATTTCTGACTTTGCCCATTTGACAGAGGCGGCGCAATCGCATCTCGTATCGGCGGCTAGACATTGCGAAATACACGCAGTAAATATTTATGACCCAATCGAATTGAGCCTGCCACATATAAAGAGTAAGCAAATGGTAAAGGTCACGAATGGTACAGACGAGCAACACTGGATGTTGGGTGATCGCCAGACAAATGAGCAGTATCAAAACTGGCGTACTCTCGAAAATGAACGTCTACAGCATTTTTTCAAGCAAAACAAAATTCGCTATCATTCAGTAAGTGCCGGTTTCGAATTAGATAAACAGCTGGTTCAATTCAGCATGAGAGCAGTCTGATGCAAGCGCAATCCTCATCCAACCCATTAGCGCAATTGCGCGACATCCATATTCCGGATGACGTCAGTGCCTGGCCGCTTGCATGGGGATGGTGGGTAGTCATTGTGGTAGCAATGGTCAGCGCGGCGGCAATGGTAGTCTGGCTTTATAAACGGCATCGTTTTTTTCAGGCGCGACGCCAGGCCATCACAGAAATTAATGCACTACAGCCCAGCCAACCAGATTGGGCTCAGCAACAAAACGCTATTCTTAAGCGCACCGCCAGTCATTATTTTGACTCTAAGCAGATAGCGCCTTTGTACGGCCAGCGCTGGCAACAGTTTTTAATTAGTTGTCTGGCACCAAAAAGCAAATACAAACCTACCGAAACTGGCCTGGATAAGCTGCAGCAAGCGCTCTACAAACCACAACCACTAAATAGTAAACAATTTGATTTGTGTCAGAAGGCCTGTTTAAGCTGGCTCAAAAACGCGCGCTTTTCTAAAACGGCCTCGCTGGAACATACGGAGGCTGTAAATGCTTGATTTTGCGTGGTGGTGGGTTTTATTGATGTTGCCATTACCAATAATTGTGCGTTGGTTGCTGCCTGCACTCAATCAAACCGACTTTGCAGCACTGAAGGTGCCAAGTTTGATGCCACATCACGCCACACCAGAAAAGCTACAGAGAAGCCATAGAGGTGTGTTAGTAATCAACGCGCTGGCGTGGATCGCGCTGGTTATTGCTGCAGCGCAACCACGCTGGCTAGGCGAACCGGTCAGTATTCCTTCCAAAGGGCGTGAACTGATGTTGGCAGTCGACCTGTCGGGTAGCATGAAAATTGACGATATGCAGATAAACGGGCAGCAGGTTAATCGTCTGACCATGATTAAATCGGTGCTGGATGATTTTATCCAGCGCCGTATTGGCGACCGCCTTGGCCTCATCCTATTTGCCGATACGGCCTATATACAGGCACCGTTAACTTACGATCGAGAAACCGTATCTACCTTGCTTAATGAAGCCGTGATTGGATTAATTGGAGAGCAAACTGCCATCGGAGATGCCGTCGGGTTGGCGGTAAAACGGTTTGACCAAAAAGCAGACACCAACCGAGTGGTCATTTTACTGACTGACGGCCAAAATACTGCCGGCAACATTACTCCGGCCCAGGCAAAAGAATTAGCCATGGCCAGTAATACCACCATTTACACCATTGGTGTTGGTGCAGATGAAATGCTGATTCAAAATTTCTTTGGCAGTCGAAGGGTTAACCCTTCGCAGGATCTGGATGAATCGATGTTGAGTGATTTAGCGGAATCTACAGGAGGTAAATACTTTAGAGCACGCGACGCTGCCGAACTTAACGATATTTACACTATTCTGGACGAGCTTGAACCAATTGAAGGCAATGAGCAAAAAATGCGCCCCCTTACTGCGCTGTATTTTTATCCATTAACCATTGCGTTATTGCTAACCGCTTTGTCTGTACTGGTTATGCTAAGTCAACAAATGTGGTTCCGGCGTAGCGATATCGCACACAAAGCGACTCAGAGATAACGAGTTACACTATGGCATTTATCGAACAGTTTCATTTTCTACGTCCGCTCTGGTTTGTAGCCCTTATCCCCCTTATTCTGCTGTATTGGCTGATCAAGCAACGGGTTAATCGACATTCCGGCTGGCAGAGTATTGTTGCCAGTCATCTGTACCGTTTTATGGTTACCGAACAGGGTAAAGCCGTATCCCGGCCACCATTCTGGATGCTTGCAGTGGGCTGGATACTTGCCGTAACAGCGCTTGCCGGACCCACTTGGGAAAAGCTGCCACAACCGGTTTTTCAAGTTAAAGCTGGCCACGTTATTGTGATGGATATGTCGCTTTCCATGCGCGCAACCGATTTGACGCCTGACAGATTGACTCGCGCCAAATACAAAGCGATGGATTTGGTTAACGCCACTGGCGAAGGAGAGATGGGTTTGGTTGCCTATGCTGGCGATGCGTTCACCATCAGTCCGTTAACCACCGATGCGGCCAACTTAACGGCTTTAATTCCCAGCCTAAGCCCAGAAATTATGCCGGTTCCAGGTAGTGATCCCTTTCTTGGTATTAAGAGTGCTGCAGAGCTTTTGGCCAATGCGGGTTATCAAAAAGGTCATATTTACTGGTTTACCGATGAAATCGAATTCTCACAAACCAAAGAGCTACAAAATTACCTCAACGAGCAACCTTATGAAGTCAATCTGTTAGGCGTTGGAACCCCTTCGGGCGCGCCAATCAAACAACTCAACGGTGAATTACTTAAAGAGGCTGACGGCAGCATCGTCATCGCTAAGCTGAACGACGCCCCGTTGCGTGCAATTGCCCAGGCAGGCAATGGTATTTATACCCCCTTAACCACTACAGACGGCGACATTGAGGCTCTGCTGGCAGCCATCGACAGGCCACAACAAAAAGCAACGGAAGATAATAAAAACACCGCCGGCGACAAGTGGCGTGAGTTTGGCCCCTACCTTGTTTTACTGCTACTGCCGTTGGCATGTTATGGATTCAGACGCGGTCTGGTAGCCTGCTTCGCATTCTCACTAATGATCTCAACGCCTGCTCCGGTGTCAGCACAGCAGGAAGAGTCCGGTGAAGGTAGTCAGTCTCCCTGGTATAGCGCACCGTTCGCTAATCGTGACCAGCGCGGATTAGCGGCGTTTCAAAATGATGCCTATTCGCAGGCTGCCAGCGAGTTTGAATCTGCTGCCTGGAAAGGTGCCGCGCATTACAAAGCCGGGGAATACGAAGAGGCTTTACAGGCTTTTTCTCAGGACAATTCAGCTGAAGGTTTATACAATCAGGGAAACAGTCTGGCTCAACTCGGTGAGCTGGATAAAGCCATCGAGAAATATGCGCAAGCTCTCACTCAACAACCCGATCATAAAGACGCCGCCAACAACAAGGCGTTGCTCGAAGCGATGAAAAAACAACAAGAGCAAGAGCAGCAGCAGCAAAAAGAAAACCCGCAGCAACAGCAGGAAGATCAACAAAATAAACAAGACCAGCAGCAGTCAAAAGACCAACAAGAAAATAGTCAACAAACTGATGAGAACGACTCTTCGAAGCCTTCTCAACGACAGCAGGATACATCACCACCCTCACAAAGTGATGAGCAGCACCAAAATGAATCGCAACAATCAGAATCTAAGCAGCAACAGGTAAACCAGCAACAACAGTCTGCTGAGCCGCAACAATCAGAACAATCAGACGGTGAGACGGAGCGCTCGGAAAAAAGCGAACAGGCAATACCTACCGCCCAATCCGATGCACTGAGCGATGAAGAAAAACAGCGATTGGAAAATATCAAACGGCGTATTCCTGATGACCCGGCCTATTTATTAAAACGAAAAATGCAACTGGAAGCACAACGAAGGCAGCGAGATCGATTGCCTGCAAATCGGAGAGATTGGTAATGAAATGGTTGTATGCGGCGCTGTTAAGCGTAGCTTTTTCTTTAGAAGTCTTCGCTGACGTAGACAAAGTGGAAGCGTCAGTAGATAAAAATCCGGTGATGCTCGATGAAGCGATTATGTTGTCCGTCACCGCTTATGGCGATGTACAAAGGGAGGCATTTGATAGTTCGCCGCTGTTAAGCGATTTTGTAGTAGGCAGAACATCTGTCAGCAGCAAAACCTCAATCGTCAATTTTGACACCACCAGAACAACCACCTGGACGACAACTTTATTTCCACGAGGTAAAGGCAAGTTTGCTATCCCCTCGTTCACCATTGCTGGCAAACAAACCGCCCCTATCGAAATTGAAGTCGTTGCGGTGAAGCAAGATGAGACCCAACCCGCCCGCGATTATTATGTTACCACCGACGTTGATGCTAACTCGGTTTATTTGCACCAGCAAATTCGCTATACCGTTAAACTTTTTCTGGCTACCAATATCGAGCGAGGCAGCCTTGACGCCCCCACGTTGGCTAAGGCGCAAATCAAACAACTTGGCGACGACAAGCAATATTCCGATATTATCAATGGCCGACGCTACCAGGTAATCGAGCGAACCTTTGCGGTGATCCCTCAACAATCCGGTGATTTCACTATTCGCGGCCCTGTCTTTAGTGGTGAAGTGCTTGCTGCAAATTCGAATCAGCGATTTGGATTCTTTAACAGAACGCAGGAAGTCAATCGCATCGGCGCAGATATCGATATTCAGGTCAAAGCAAAGCCCGAAGGGATTGACTATCACTGGTTGCCAAGTGAGTTCGTGCGTTTAGATGAAGAATGGCAATCTGACGACTTTGTGGTGGGTGAGCCCATAACACGCACCATCAGTCTGACTGCTGTCGGACTGGTTGAAGAGCAGCTTCCTGAGTTGCCCCAGTCATATCCTCCGCATTTTAAACTCTATCCCGATCAAGCCGTAACGGCAACCGTGGACAAAAACAACACGCTGATCGCGCAACGTAAAGAGTCGCTCGCGGTGATCCCCACCCAAGCCGGGGATTTTGTGTTACCCGAAGTGACGGTCCCCTGGTTTAATGTGCTAACTGAACAAACTGAATATGCCACACTACCTGCGCGAACCATCACTATCCAGCCGGCCGCGGCCGGTACAGTCGTATCGCCTCCGACGACTCACCCCCAACCGGAATCAACCCTGCAAGCACCAGCAAATAGTCGCCCCGACACAAACGCTGTCAGTCACCTGAATGTGACAGTGGTTATCACGTTAATGACACTTCTGGGTATCACGATGGCAGGCTGGGCCATCACCTGGTGGAAGTACCGTCGACTTAAAGCGGCTTCAACCTCCCAATATATGCCTCCTCGTACCTTGGTGTCACCCAACAGTGAACAAGCGTATAAGCACTTATTGCAGACCGTTAAATCAGGCGATGCAGCACCGATTTATCAGTCGTTAATGGCATGGCTAAACACTTTCGCGCCTTATCACGTAAAAGCACCGTCTGACTGGTCGGGATCACAGGTTTTTCAGCCCTACATCGACACGCTTTTTGCGATCAAATACGGTAATGATGCATCAGGCTGGGACCGCCAGGCGTTTACTGAACAAGTTGTTACGCTGCACAAACAGTTCAAAAAAAAGAAGACAGGGAGTAAAGCGGCCTTACCCGCACTCTATCCACAATAATGTCTTACCGACAAATAAAACGATGGAATATACCCGTTTAAACAGGAGAGAAGATGAAAAAGCAAATTTGCAAATTAACGCCAATGGCAATGCTGATTTCAGGGCTAATGGCATGTTCGCCGGCCCCTGAAACGACCACACAAACTACCGCGGCTGATCTGGCAACTGAGTCTACGCAAAAATCAGAATCGGAACGACTAGACGCGTTTTTTGAACGCACCTTCCAACAAGACCTGGATCGCTCACCGTTGTTCCAAAGTTACTTGGGGATTAAGGGCGAGCAGTATGGCGAATGGGACGATGTCAGTGAAGAGCGCCAGGATGAGCAAATTGCGATTGCAAAAAATCGTCTTGAAGAGCTAGATAATTTTGATACGGAAAAGTTATCTGAACAAGAAAAACTTAGCCTGCGTTTGTACCGTGATCAAATTGAAAAACAACTTAAAAACGACCAGTTCCGTCATCATTATTATGTCGTACATCAGTTCAGAGCAGCCCATACCATGGTGCCCAGCTTTCTGATTAACATTCATAGCGTAACCAACAAATCTGATGCACAGGCGTACATCAGTCGTCTTGATAAGGTGGATACTTTCTTTGATCAGGTTATTGACCAAATGAAACTGCGTGAAGAGAAGAAAGTTTTTCCGCCTAAATGGTCCTACGATCAGATGATACAGGCATCAGAAAATGTCATTTCCGGCGCGCCTTTTGACACCTCCGACGAAACCTCTTCAATCTGGGAAGACTTCCAGAATAAAGTTAACGCTCTTGAGATTGATGAAACTGACAAGCAAGTATTGCTTGAAGAAGCAAAAGCGGCACTTCTGACTTCTGTCAGACCCGCCTATGAAAATTTAATCGCTGAATTAAAACACCAGAGAGAGTTAACGCCAGACGGTGACGGTGTATGGCGTTTGCCGGAAGGAGACAAGTGGTACGATAATCGTTTAGCCTGGTTTACCTCTACGGATTTGACTGCAGATGAAGTCCACAATATTGGACGTGAGAATGTTGAGCGTATTCACAACGCAATGAAAGACATCATGAAGCAGGTCGAATTTGACGGTACCCTGCAGGAATTTTTCGAATTCATGCGTAACGATGATCAGTTTTACTATGCTAATACCGATGAGGGTCGTCAAAAATACATGGACGAGGCGAAAAGAGCAGTGGATGAAATGCGTGAAGCCATTCCTGAGTATTTTGGCCTGATCCCGGAAGCCGACATGGTGGTTAAACGTGTTGAAGCGTTCCGCGAAGAGTCTGCCGGTAAAGCCTTCTATCAAAGCCCTGCGCAGGATGGGAGTCGTCCGGGTATCTATTATGCTAATTTGTACGACATGCGTTCGATGCCAACCTACCAGCTGGAAGCCCTCGCCTATCATGAAGGTATTCCCGGTCACCATATGCAACGCGCCATCGCTCAAGAACTGGATAGCGTACCGCAGTTTCAGAAATTCCTGAGCGAAACCGCCTACACAGAAGGCTGGGGCTTATATTCAGAAGAGCTAGCCAAAGATATGGGCTTCTATAAAGACCCCTACTCTGATTTTGGGCGTCTGGCCATGGAGTTGTGGCGGGCCTGTCGTTTAGTGGTCGATACAGGTATTCACTCAAAACAATGGTCTCGTGAAAAAGCCATTGATTACCTCATTGAAAATACACCAAACCCAGAAGCAGACGCGGTCAAAGCGATTGAACGCTACATTGCTATGCCGGGTCAGGCAACAGCCTACATGATCGGTAAGCTTAAGATTATGGAGTTACGCCAAAAAGCCATGGACGAATTGGGCGACAAGTTCGATTATAAAGGCTTCCATGATGAAATTCTCAAAGATGGTCCAGTGCCTCTGTCTATACTTGAAGAGAAAATTAACGGTTGGATAAAAAAAGTAAAACAAGCCTAAAAAGTATGAAGCCCGGCAACTAGTCGGGCTTTTTTTTGCGAAGGTGAAATGAATAGCTTTTTACACTGGTCTTATCAAACATGAAGACAAAACAACAACGCTATGAAGCACTGGTTCACGCTTTTCACGCGGATATTTATCGCTATGCGGTCTGGCTGGTGAAAGACACCTCGGTGGCGGAAGACATCGTGCAGGAGACGTTTCTGCGCGCCTGGAAATCGCTGGATGCGTTACAGGATGAACAGGCGGCGAAATCGTGGCTTATCACCATTCTTAAACGAGAAAACGCACGAAGATTTGAGCGTAAACAACTACCTCTGGTTGAGATTGACGAAGCATTGTTGTTAGATGACATTGAGCCGGTTCAAGTCTCCATGCAGCAGCGCGACATTCAACGTTTGCTGGCAGGACTCAGCACAGAATACAGAGAGCCATTGGTACTGCAGTTAATCTTCGGGTTCAGTGGCGAGGAAATTGCCCAGCAACTTAATCTAAACAAAAACACGGTAATGACCCGTTTGTTCAGAGCCAGAAATCAAATTCGTGAAGCACTAGATAATCAAGCAAGTTTTAGAGGGTCTAAAAATGGATGAGTTAGAATTCAGACGTCGTATCTATGCTGATCCTCATACCACTGATGAGGCGGTTATTGCAGCAGCTGAGGCAGACACTAATAAACAGGCATTCTGGAATGAGATTAAAGCCTTCAATGCAAAGCTCGAAAAAGCTGTGGATATTGATGTGCCAGATGATTTAGTACATCGCTTAATCTGGCAACAGGGGGTCAGGCAATACAAGCACGAGAAGCGAAAAAAACGTCGCCTGTTTGCTTTTGCCGCTTCAATAGCGTTGGTTGCAGGTATCAGCTTTACCTTGTGGGATCAATGGCTATACGCAGACTTGCAAAAACAATTGCTGACCCACGTGTCACATGCAACTGAAGAAATATCCTATTCAACCAAACCTGCTGGCCTGGGTAAGGTAAATGCAAAACTTGCCAGCTTTGGTGGCCATTTTGAGCAGGAAATTGGAGAAGTCGAAGTGGCTAACTATTGCTATCTGGGGGCTGTCAAAGCATTGCACCTGATATTGTCCACCGCACAAGGCTCACTATCAGTGTTTATCCTACCTGAAAACGAGCGCCGCGCCGTTGCAGAACAGTTCTCAGACGGCAATTTTAAAGGTTCGTTGCTGACCATGGATAACCGTAACGTGGTTGTGATAGGAGCTACGAATGCCGATCTATCGTCGCTGGAAAGCAAAATTAAACAAAGCCTTAAATTTACTGTTTAAAAAACTATCTTGTCCACACCATAGAGACTTCTGTCACTTCCTGATAGCATTAAAAGAAAAAAGGATAACGCTATGGCAACAGGTACAATCATTTCGTTAGGGCTTTACTTTGTGGTGATGCTTGGCATCGGCTTGTTCGCTTATCGGCAAACCGACACCAATGTTGAAGGCTATATGTTGGGTGGGCGTCAGTTAGGCCCTGCGGTAACAGCACTTTCGGCCGGTGCATCTGACATGAGTGGCTGGATGTTGATGGGGCTACCGGGTGCAATGTATGTTTCCGGTATATCCGCAGGATGGATAGCAGTGGGCCTGACACTAGGGGCACTGGCGAACTATTTGCTGGTGGCACCACGTTTGCGGGTTTATACCGAAGTGGCCAACAACTCTATCACCCTGCCCGATTATTTTGAAAACCGCTTTGCAGATAATTCTCGCGTGCTGCGTGTAATAGCCTCCGTGGTTATCGTTATATTCTTCACACTTTACACCTCATCTGGTGTGGTCGCCGGTGGCAAACTGTTTGAATCCTCTTTTAATTTAAGCTACGAGATTGGCCTGTACGTGACCGCTGGGGTGGTAGTGGCCTATACACTGGTCGGTGGTTTTATGGCAGTGAGCATGACGGATTTTGTGCAAGGCTGCATCATGTTCGTGTCGTTGGTTATGGTACCCGTGGTAGTGGTGATGGAGCTGGGTGGATTTAACGAAGCGGTTATGGCGATTGAAAATATCAATCCGGATCTGTTAAAACCTTTTGTTGATGCGATTGAGGGGGAGCACCTTACCGCAATAGGAATAATATCGCTGATGGCGTGGGGATTAGGTTATTTTGGTCAACCCCACATTATCGTCAGGTTCATGGCAATCCGTTCAGTAAAAGATATCTCCACTGCACGTAATATTGGAATGAGCTGGATGATTGTATCAATTACCGGCGCGTTGATGACAGGGTTGTTTGGCCTGGCTTATGTAACCACAATGCAGCAAACTCAGATTGATCCTGAAACGGTATTTATCCATCTGTCGCAAATACTGTTCCACCCGCTAATTGGAGGCTTCTTACTGGCCGCCATCCTGGCAGCTATTATGAGTACTATTTCATCGCAGCTGTTAGTCACATCAAGTTCGTTAACCAGTGACTTTTATCAGGCATTTTTACGCAAAGACGCAACAGATATGGAACTGGTTATTGCGGGCCGCGTTTCTGTTGTTGCCGTTGCGCTTGTTTCCATTTATTTAGCCTATGATCGTGATTCAACTATCTTAAATTTAGTGAGCAATGCATGGGCCGGATTCGGTGCAGCGTTTGGCCCACTGGTGCTGTTCAGCTTATTCCGCAGAGATATGACGCGCAGAGCCGCCCTCGGGGGGATGGTTGTGGGCGCAGTTACTGTTCTGCTGTGGATTTACCTGCCGGTTGAAATCAACGGTCAATCGCTGAGTAACTGGATGTATGAAATTGTCCCTGGCTTTGTGTTGTCCAGTTTAACTATTCTCGTGTTAAGCAAGTTTGGCAAGCCAAGAGAAGGTGTCACCGACACCTTCGACAAATTTCAAGCAGAGTTGAAATCTCAACTATAAAAATCAGCCGCGAAATATCGCGGCTTTTTTTTGTCCGGAGTATACTGGTGTTATGCCCGTAGTCTTTGGACTTAAAGGAATAAGAGCGCTATTTGAAATAGCGAAATCGCATAGTAAAAATGATCCTAAATATGTTAGGGTTCTATACATATAATTCTTTAGCATATAACTTTCTCATTCGGATTCGAAAATGACTGACACAATTCCATCAATTACGCATCTTAAACAGCTCGAAGCCGAAAGTATTCATATCTTCCGTGAGGTCGCCGCTGAGTTTGATAACCCGGTTATGCTGTATTCGGTAGGTAAGGATTCTTCGGTATTATTGCATTTGGCACGTAAAGCTTTTGCACCGGGGAAAATCCCCTTTCCTCTGATGCACGTCGATACTACCTGGAAATTTCAGGAGATGATTGAGTTTCGTGACCGCCAGGCCGAGAAGTACGGCTTTGATCTGATTGTTCATATCAATCAGGAAGGCGTTGCAGCCGGAATTGGTCCTTTTACTCACGGTAGCGCCAAGCACACGGATATCATGAAAACCGCATCGCTCAAGCAGGCGTTGAACAAATACAAGTTTGATGCGGCTTTTGGTGGTGCTCGTCGCGATGAAGAAAAATCACGCGCGAAGGAGCGTGTCTACTCGTTCCGTGATAGCAACCACCGCTGGGATCCGAAAAACCAGCGCCCCGAATTATGGAGTATTTATAACTCCCAGGTGAACAAGGGCGAAAGTATTCGCGTTTTCCCCATGTCCAACTGGACTGAACTGGATATCTGGCAGTATATCTACCTTGAAAATATCGACATCCCATCATTGTACCTGGCGAAACCACGTCCTGTAGTAGAGCGTGATGGTGTGTTGATTATGGTAGATGATGACCGCATGCCTTTAAAAGAAGGCGAGACGCCACAAATGAAGTCAGTTCGCTTCCGGACCTTAGGTTGTTATCCACTTACCGGGGCAGTGGAATCGACGGCGGCTACCTTGCCAGAAGTTATTCAGGAAATGTTGCTGACTAAAACATCTGAACGTCAGGGCCGCGTGATAGACCACGACAGTGCTGGTTCGATGGAGAAGAAAAAAATGGAAGGATACTTCTAATGAAAACCAATATCGTGTGGCATCAACACGAAGTATCCAAAAAAACCCGCAGTGAGGCGTTAAAGCAAACCCCGCGCGTGATCTGGTTAACCGGCCTGAGTGGCTCGGGAAAATCTACTTTGGCTAACTTGCTCGAAAAAAAGCTTCACGATCAAAGTAGGCACACCTATTTGCTTGATGGTGACAACATCAGACATGGTTTATGTGGTGACCTCGGCTTCAGTGATAAAGATCGGGTGGAAAATATTCGCCGTATCAGTGAGGTCGCTAAGCTCTTTGTTGATTCAGGCACCATCGTGTTGACCGCTTTTATTTCTCCGTTTCAGGCTGATCGCGATTTTTGTCGCAACCTGGTTGAAAAAGGAGAGTTTGTTGAGGTGTTCGTCGATACGCCTTTAGAAATATGCGAGCAGCGTGATCCGAAAGGGCTTTATAAAAAAGCGCGCAGCGGTGATATCAAAGATTTTACCGGTATCGATTCAGCCTATGAAGCGCCGGCTGCCGCTGAAGTTCACTTAACTTATAAAGAGGAAAGTGCTGAAGCTACCGCTGAACGCTTATATTCACTATTGAACGAAAGAGGCCTTGTGTAATGACCTTACCTGACCCTCTCGCCCAACAGATTCTGCGCATTGCAAAAAAAGCAGGCAACGAAATCATGGGCATTTACGAGAAGGATTTTGACATTTATGAAAAGCAGGATACCAGTCCTTTGACAGAAGCTGACCTGGCCGCGCATAAATGCATAGTCAAAGAGTTAAAAGAACTGTCCGACTTACCTATTCTGTCAGAAGAATCGGCAGACATTGACTGGGAAGAGCGCCAGACCTGGCAGCAGTACTGGTTGGTTGACCCGCTTGATGGTACCAAAGAGTTTATCAAGAAAAATGGTGAGTTTACGGTCAATATAGCGTTAATTGATAACGGTAAACCAACCATGGGCGTAGTTTATGCCCCAGCCCGCAAAGAAGCCTATGTAGGTATTGTGGGAAAAGGAGCCTGGATTGAAACAGCCGCAGGTACACAACCGATTGCGGCGCGCCAGCACCGCTCTGGCGAAACATGGAAGGTAGTCGGTAGCCGTTCGCATCAAAGTCCGGAAATTAAAAATTTACTTGAGCAACTGGAAGGTGAAACCGAGCTGGTTGCCATGGGCAGTTCGCTGAAGCTGTGTCTGGTCGCCAGTGGTGACGCTCACCTATATCCCCGACTGGGCCCCACCTCCGAGTGGGACACCGGCGCCGCGCATGCAGTGGCGCTGGCAGCAGGTGCGAACGTGACCGTACTTGACCCTGACAACCCATTAGATCCGGACGCTGAACCGTTAAGTTATAACCAGAAATCGTCTGTATTAAATCCCTTTTTCTTAGTGAGCGCATAAGCATGAATAGTGAAAATAGTTTGTTGCAAGAAGACGTTCTTGCTTATTTGGAACAACATGAACAAAAAGATCTACTGCGTTTTTTAACCTGCGGCAGTGTTGACGATGGTAAAAGCACGTTAATTGGTCGTTTATTACACGACTCCAAAATGATCTATGAAGACCAGTTGGCTGCCATTACCAAAGACAGTAAAAAAATGGGCACTACCGGTGACAAGGTGGACCTGGCATTGTTGGTTGATGGACTACAGTCAGAACGCGAACAGGGTATCACCATCGATGTGGCCTACCGTTACTTCTCAACGGATAAGCGTAAATTTATCATTGCCGATACTCCAGGGCATGAGCAGTATACCCGCAACATGGTTACCGGAGCCTCGACCTGCGATCTCGCCATTATTCTGGTAGATGCGCGCGGTGGTGTAAAAACGCAAACCAAGCGTCATTCTTTTTTGGTTAACCTGCTCGGGATCAAACACGTGGTAGTGGCCATCAATAAGATGGATCTGATGGGCTACAGTGAAGAGACCTATAATCAAATTCGTGAGGATTATCTCGAATTTGCCAAAAATCTGGATATTCCTGACATTCGCTTTGTTCCTATTTCAGCCCTTGAGGGTGACAATGTGGTTAACAAGAGCGAACATACTCCCTGGTTTGAAGGTGAGCCACTCATGATGCTGCTAGAAAGCATTGAGATTGGTGAAGATAACAATCACGATGACTTCCGCTTCCCTGTGCAATATGTAAACCGTCCTAATCTGGATTTTCGTGGCTTCGCGGGGACGGTGGTTTCAGGCCAAATCGCACCGGGTGATGAGATCACGGCCCTCCCCTCAGGTAAAAAGTCTAAAGTTAAATCGGTGGTTAACTTTGACGGCGAGCAAGAGCGCGCCTATGTACCTCAGGCAACAACCCTGACACTTGAAGACGAAATTGATATTTCACGCGGTGATATGATTGTGAAATCTGACAACCTGCCGTTGTCATCTTCTCAGTTTAAATCGCATTTAGTGTGGATGTCTGAAGAACCGTTAATGCCTAACAAGCAGTATGCATTCAAGTTTGCTACCAAAACGACGTCGGGCGCGGTGGCGCATATTGATTACCAAATCGATGTGAATACGCTAGAGAAAAAAGACGCGTTACATCTGAACTTGAATGAAATTGCCGTAGTTGATTTGAAGTTTACCCAACCTGTCGCGTGTGACCCCTACACCAGAAACAGAACGACAGGGGCGTTTATCGTCATCGATCGTCTTACTAATGGTACCGTGGGTGCAGGCATGATCATTGATGAGTTATCCAAGGATCAACAGCACGCTTCTACGCACTACTCTGAATTCGAACTTGAATTCAATGCACTAGTACGTAAACACTTCCCGCATTGGAACGCTATCGATATTAGCAAGTAGCCACCATAAAGGAAGTTCACAACTATGGATCTGAGCCAGTTAGTGGTGCTGAGTGTATTTCTCAGCACCATTCTGGCGCTGATTTTCTCCAACCAGCGCCCCTCTACCATTTTCGCCGCAGCTATGCTCGGCTTAATCGTAACTCAACAATTAACCTTTGAAGATATTCTTTCCAATTTAACCAATAAAGGTTTGATTACATTGGTATTGTTGTTACTTGTCAGCAGTGCTATTGATAAAACCGCCCTGATTAAGCGGTTAGGACGCAAGCTTATTACCCAAAGCTTTAGTGCTTCATATTGGCGACTGTTCGGGCTGACCTTTTTCTCATCTGCCCTGTTGAACAACACCGCTATTGTTGCCAGTTTAATTGGGCCGGTAAAACAAAACCAGTATCACCCCGCTTCCCGCTTTCTTATTCCGCTTTCATACGCGGCGATACTGGGCGGAACGGTGACCCTGATTGGTACGTCTACCAACCTCATCGTGGACAGTTTTTTGCAGGAGCAAGGGCATCCTGGTTTCGCTTTCTGGGACTTCACCCTGTACGGATTAGTGGCGGGGTTAAGTTGTGGCCTATTGATGTTTTTATTAACGCCCCTGTTGCCCAATATCGAGAATAAACAACGCAACTTCAGAGAGTACTTTCTGGAAGCCGAAGTAGAGCCCCACTCGGAATTAGTTGGCAAGTCAGTCGAGCAAAATCATTTACGTAACCTGCCCGAATTATTTCTGGCTGAAATTGTCCGTGATGGTCAGTTGATTTCGCCTGTTACGCCCGACCTCGTAATCCAGGAAGGCGATAAGCTCATCTTCTCAGGGAATGTACAAAAGATTGATAACCTGAGCCATATCCGCGGCCTCACCACGTTTGCAGAAGCTGACGGTATTATGCGTGAAAACCTTACTGAGGTGCTGGTTGCGAATCGTGCACAGGTGATAGGACAATCTATCAAAGCATTAGGTTTCAGAGCATTGTTTGATGCTGCAGTAGTCGCTATTCGACGGGACGGAGAGCAGCTTTCAGGTAAGCTGGGTGAAATTAAGCTGAAAGCCGGTGATTTTCTGCTATTAGCAACCGGCCCCGACTTTCACTCCCGCCATAATCTGACGAAAAACTTTTTTGTTTTGAGTAATCAGAAAATTGCACGGCCCCTGAATTTAAATCAGGAAGTGATTGCCCTGGGTGGCTTTTTAATTACTGTGGGCTTGTCCGCAATTAACCTAGTGCCGTTAGGAATTGGCCTGATGTTCTTTGCTGCTGTGCTGGTCGCCTTTAAAGTGGTGACCAATACCGAACTTAAGCGCAATTTACCCTTAAACCTTATGGTGGTCATTGTGGGTGCGCTCAGCCTGGCAACCGCGCTGGAAAATTCGGGCGTTATTGCTGCCAGTACGAGTGCACTGCTGCCCTATCTTGCGGATACTGACTGGTTGATAGCATTGGCGGTAATTTACGTGGTCACATTGTTGCTGACTGAGTTTGTCACCAACAACGCAGCGGCTGCACTGATGTTTCCATTTGCCTATGGCGTGGTGCAAATTATCGGCGCGCCTATCATGCCCTTTGCCTTAGCGGTGGCGTTTGCTGCCAGCGCCAGCTTTATTTCTCCCTATGGTTACCAAACTAACTTATTAGCCTTTAATGCAGCTGATTACAAGTTTACCCATTTCACTAAAATAGGGCTGCCAATCTCCCTGGTGTACAGTTCGATCGTTATCAGCTTGCTCAATTACATGTATTTCTGAGCGAAAAAAAACCTGCCCAAGCGGCAGGTTTTTGTCTCTATCTGAACAACACTTTTTCTTTATTAAACCAGTACACACAAAATCCTAACAGTATTCCGGCGATAATAGCGGTAGAACCGAATATCGCGACTAATTGCATATAGTCCATCGTACCCTTGATGAGTTCACGAATGGCCAATGCAACATTGGTCAACGGTACCCACGCCCAGCCGCCTTTTAACTCGACCCCAGGTAGCATCGACAATACAACCGGTACAATTACCACCATCACCAGGGGCGTCATGTAGCCTTGTGCTTCCTTGAAGGTACGCGCGTAGATCGACAAACTTAACAATACTGCAGCAAAAATGGCCACTACCGGAACCAACATTAGAAACATTAAAATGAAATCAATAATGCTGATCGAACCCATAAATTCAGCAACTAATTCAATCGCCATACCCTGGCTAAGCACGATCCCCCATATTGCCATGCTGGCTACCGTTACCAGCGCAGACACCACTCCGGCAAAACCAATGGTGATAAATTTCCCTAATACGAGTTTATGCCGTTCGATTGGTGAAATAAGCAGGGTTTCCAGGGTCCCTCGTTCCTTCTCACCGGCACCAAGATCTGTCGCCGGGATCATTGCCCCCTGAAGACACAAAATAAAGATAAAATACGGGATGAACCCACCAATTTTATGTCCAATACTTTCGCGTTTATCGGCAATATCAACTTTCTCAAGCACAATCGGTTCGATTAACGCTTGTTGCTGTGACGCATTCAGCTCCAACGCTTCAAATGCCCTTTGCTGGTTTTGCTCAGCAATGTCATCTACGATTTTATTTAACCGGCTCTCCACCATATTAAGATTAGCGTCATTTAAATAAACCTGAATCTTGATTTGTCCGGTCTGCAGCGGGTTTTCACCGTAATTTTCGGGGATCACAATAACAAAATCCGCTTGTTCAGATTTGATCCACCCTTTGAAATCCGTGTCTGCTGACATTGTGATTGCTTCAAAGCCGTTCTCAGTGTTCAGCTGCTCCGCAATCTGGGGCGCACGCTCAGCACCTACAATAGAGTAAGAGAGTGTCTTGGTTTGCGCCTCTTGCAGCGCTTTACCTGAAAACCAGGCTACGCCACCAATAATTAACGGGAACACTATCATGGGTAACGCAATCATAAAAAACAGCGTTTTTTTGTCGCGTACCAATTCTTTAATCTCTTTTAAAAATACTAACCACATGAGGAAACGTCCTGTTTAAGTGTATGAAGAAATGCCTGATGCAATGATTGCGGGGCCAGCTCACGAAAAGCAGCGATGGTATCGTCAAACTCAGTTAACCCATGGTTGATCACTGATACCCGGTCACACAACTCGTCCACTTCAGCGAGATGGTGAGTCGAGAAAATAACTGGTACGCCCTGATTTTTCAGCCCACGGATAAAATTTAATACAGTCTGGGTTGCCATAATATCCAGCCCAGTGGTCGGCTCGTCCAAAATAACCACTTTAGGCTCATGGACGACGGTTCTGGCAATGGCAATGCGTTGCTTCATTCCGGTTGAATAATTGGCGCAGCGGCGGTCTAAAAAACTATGTAAATCCAGCGTATCGGCAAGTTCATTAATTTTTTGCTGTATTGCCTGCAACTGCATACCGTGAAGCTGTCCGAAATAAGTTATATTTTCACGGCCGGTTAATTTACCGTACAAGCCCGTAGAGCCAGAAAGAAAACCAATTTTTTTGCGCGCCAGCAGCGGGTCGCGCACGACATTGACGCCTTCCAGAACTATTTCACCACCATCTGGTTTCAGTGCTGTGGAAAGCATTCTTAAGGTGGTAGTTTTTCCCGCGCCGTTTGGACCTAGCAGTCCCAGCACTTCGCCCTTGTCACATGTAAATGACACGTCTTTTACCGAATGAAAAAATTTGCCCTTGAGACGGGGGTCCTTTTTTTCCTGCTCACTGAGCTTTTTTGGATTTTCCACAGCGAATTTTTTCGCCAGGTGCGATATTGATATCATGTGAGTTCCCTTAACCTTTGTTACTCTCTTTATTATTTGTTCTCTGGCAAAGATGCGACAACCTTCCAGGTATCGGTCCAGCATAATGGGAATTGATGTCAATTAACAAAAAAAAATGATTCAAACTATTTCAAAGTTATCATTGCAAGTGTACTAATTGACCAGAAGTCAGTATGCTTTCCACATCAACTACTTATAAGGAGCATTGGATGCACACCGTTAGCAACCCTATCCAGGCGTGTAATGACATTTTTTTTCGCCCTAATGGCGTTTTTCGCGCGCTGGCTGAAAAAAATAATTGGTCCTGGCTGCCGTTTTTTATCGTCATTCTGGTCACTATTTTACCGCAATACGTGTATTTCAATTTTGTTGACTTTAATTGGTATACCGAACTACTGGTTGACGCTCAATATGGCGATCGTACACCCGCTGAGCAAGATCAATTTCGTCAACAAATTACCCCCACCGCAGCGCTTAGTTTTGCCTCAGTCGCCATCTTTTTCGGATATATTTTGATAAATGCGATTGTCGCGCTTTATTTAAACCTGGCTACACGTTCAGATGAAGAGAATGTACAAGGCTTTACCGACTGGTATGGGATGACCTGGTGGATTGGTATGCCTGTAGTGGTCAGCAGCCTAGCGGCATTAATTCTGATTCTAGTTGCCGGAGATCATCAGATTTCACCGACGGTGTTGGCCCCTCTGTCTGTTGCCTACCTGTTCAGTGTTGATATGAGTTCGTCATGGTTCGCATTTGCCCAGTCCATGAAGCTTGACGCGTTCTGGTCCATCTACTTAATGGCAGTTGGTATCAGTCAATGGACAAGCTTTTCTACCAAAAAGGCCGCGACCATCGCAGTTGCGCCTTACGCCATCATCTGGGCAATCTGGTTTGTTATCATTTTAATTTAAAGCAATATAAAGTCAGGCCATTGATATTGGCGTGTTAATGGCCTGAAATATTCCCTGTTTGCGTAAAACGACTCTGATTGTCCCCGATACCAGTCAGGTACGCCCAAAATAGGTAATGGTTTCAATGGGCGCGGTGCATCGAAATGGTTGATCGATTCCACTCTTGCCAACAGCGCATGGTCCAACACTCGATTTCGTTGATGAAACGAAAGTTCTGCGTAATCATCGCTCACTTCTACGGCAAGCCACTTAGCCGTTAAACCTACAAAAGGATGCAGCATCATCTCAAGCATCGCATGCCCGAAAACAACGGGAAAAAGGGTGTGATGCCACTCACTTTTACTTTCAATAAATGCCCGTTCCCACTCATGGTTTGCTAATAACGTTAACAGCTCATTTGCTTTTGCAATCTGACCGGATGGGACGGCTAGGATAATACCGCATTCGTCAAAATGGGTGATGTGATGACGCCGCGACGTGCGCGGATTGAGGCCATACTGCCTGATGTCACGTTGATGAAGCTCACTGAGTAATCGTTTGGTTCGTGGAAATTGCATCCACACCAGCGCGTTAAAGAAATCATGCCAGTTATTTTCGCGGGTTGGAACGACATGGCTTTGACAAATTATCTCTTCATAATAGCGCGAATCGTCCTCAAAATGGTGGTTCGCCAGAAATTTCGGTAATGGATCAGAGGCAATGGCTATCCGGTTGGCTAATTCGTTAAGTTCTTCTGCACTAGGTGACAAGAAGAAATCAGTCAGGCTGAAATTGTTTCGATATTGATTGAGAGGGGGATATCTCAGGGACGTGGCCAATGCTTCAGGCCAACTTATCTTATTATCATTTAAATTCATCGGTACCAGTTGGTAATAAAAAAGCTTTTCTCTATACTGGGCTTGATTGTAGAGCAAACAGAGATAAAAAATGAAAAAAATTCTTTTGCCATTTTTAGTCACCTCAACCCTGGGACTAACGGCATGCGTTGACACTGAAAAATCGGTATCTTCTCCAGACAACTCCACCCCTGCCTCTTCAAATTTTGACGCAGTCTATAACAGTATCGATGCTGAGCAGTTTCGTGCACCAATAAAAACGCTGGCTTCTGATGAATTCGAAGGTCGTCTCCCCACCACGATTGGCGAGAAAAAAACCCTCGATTATTTAACCGGCGAATTTCAAAAAGTCGGTTTCCAACCCGGCAATGGTGACAGCTATTTGCAGGAAGTTGCGTTAATGGAAATTACCGCAGATCCGAATATGGTTTTGCAAATCGGTGATAATCAATTTGCTTATAAAGAAGATATGGTGGCGTCATCCAAACGCGAGCAAGCCGAAGTCAACATCAACGACTCTGAGTTAGTCTTCGTAGGCTATGGTGTAAATGCCCCTGAATATGACTGGAATGATTACGAAGGCCTGGATGTCGAAGGCAAGACCGTGGTTATTCTTGTGAATGATCCCGGATTCGAAAATCCTGACAGCGGAAAATTCCAGGGCACCACCATGACTTACTATGGTCGCTGGAGCTACAAATATGAAGAGGCGAGTCGTCAAGGTGCAACTGGCGCGTTAATCGTTCATGAAACTGCACCGGCTTCTTACGGGTGGTCAGTTGTTGCTAATAGCTGGAGCGGTCCTCAGTATGGATTGGTCAGTAAAGACGGCGGAGCCAGCAGAGTATCAATGGAAGGCTGGTTGACACTTGATGCGGCTAAAAAAGTGTTTAGTGACGCTGGACTCGATTTTGATAAAGAAAAAGCGAAGGCCATGCAAGGACCTTATGCAAAGGAAATGGATATCAGCGCGTCCGTTACCGTAAAAAATGAATTTAAAAAATCGAAAAGTTACAATTTCATCGCTACCTTACCGGGGTCTGAGTTACCTGAGGAACATATTATTTTCACGGCTCACTGGGATCATCTAGGTAAAGATGAGTCATTGGAAGGCGACCAGATCTATAATGGTGCGCATGACAATGCGACTGGAACCGCGGCTTCTGTGGTTATGGCTGGTGCGTTTGCACAACTCTCTACACCGCCAAAGCGCTCGATCACCTTTTTGATCGTCACCGCCGAAGAACAGGGCCTGCTTGGTTCGAAATACTATGCGGATAATCCGGTTATTCCTATTGAACAAACAGTGGCGAATATCAATATGGATGCAATGAACGTATTGGGTAAAACGAAGGATGTATCCGTGGTTGGGATGGGTAAGTCAGACATGGAAGCGTATCTTGAAGAAGCCGCATCAAATCAAGGCCGCCACTTAACCCAGGAAGATCGTCCGGAGGCGGGTTATTACTATCGTTCTGATCATTTCAGCTTTGCCAAACAAGGCGTACCGGCACTTTACGCAAAAGGTGGCACTGAGCCTTTCGACGAAGAAACTGCAAAATATCGCAAGCGAATGAAAGTGATAGTTACTGGTTGTTATCATCAGGTCTGTGACCAATACCGTGACAGCTGGGATTTATCTGGCATAGCGCAGGATACACAGATGCTGTTTGAAGTAGGCTATGATGTGGCCAATGCAAGCGAATGGCCTAACTGGAAACAAGAAAGCGAATTCCAACGCAAGTAAGGTCGCAATTTAGGTTAAAGCCAGACAATTAATCGTCTGGCTTTTTTATTTCGTCAATCCTTTATATTTTCGCTTGCTTTTTTTGCACACAATGGCACAGTCAAGCAAGGAGAATTGAGTTTTACTCAATCATAAATAAAAAGCGCTACCTACAATAATAGAACAGGTAAGCCACCAATAATCTCTCCTCTTACCCGACAGAAACGACAAATCTTAAATTAACTACTGATAAGAGAGATCCCTTATTATGTGCGGTATTTTCGCTATTCTGGATATAAAAACCGATGTGTCTGAGCTGCGTACTCAGGCGCTTGATCTAGCCAAGTTGCTGCGTCATCGCGGCCCAGACTGGTCAGGTATCTGGAATAATAATAATACCATCCTGTGTCATGAGCGCTTGGCCATTGTGGACGTCGACAACGGGGCACAACCGTTAATCAGCCAGGATGGCAAGCAGATTCTGGCGGTTAATGGTGAAATTTATAATCACAAACAGCTCGAGGCACAGTTAAACCAGCCCTATACGTTTAAAACCAAGTCTGATTGCGAAGTGATACTGCCGCTGTTTAAAGAACAAGGCGAAGCCTTTATCGATTCCCTTGAAGGTATGTTTGCGTTTGTATTATATGACGAAAGCCAGGATGCCTATCTGATAGCGCGTGATCATATGGGTATCATCCCCCTATATACTGGCTACGATGAACACGGTAATTTTTATGTATCATCTGAGATGAAAGCGCTCGCCCCTATATGTAAGACTATCAGTGAATTTCCTCCTGGCCATTATTTGTGGAGTAAGGATGGCAAGGTGACGCAGTACTATCAGCGTGACTGGATGAGCTATGATGCAGTCAAGGATAATCAGAGTGACCTGGCAGCGCTTAAACAGGCATTTGAAAAAGCGGTTAAAACCCATTTAATGTCTGATGTTCCTTACGGCGTGTTATTATCGGGCGGATTAGACTCGTCGCTGGTTTCTGCCATAGCGGCACAATACGCTGCCAACCGGGTGGAAGATGAAGATAAGTCACAGGCCTGGTGGCCGCGATTACATAGTTTCGCGGTTGGGCTTAAAGACGCGCCTGACTTATTAGCTGCCCGCAAGGTTGCCGATAAAATTGGCACTGTTCATCACGAAATACATTTCACTGTACAAGAAGGCTTAGATGCAATTCGAGATGTGATCTATCACTTAGAAACTTACGACACCACCACTATCCGTGCGGCCACGCCTATGTATCTGATGAGTCGAAAAATTAAGGCTATGGGGATAAAAATGGTGCTCTCCGGTGAGGGGTCTGATGAAATCTTTGGTGGTTACCTGTATTTTCATAAAGCACCGAATGCACAGGCCCTACACGAGGAAACGGTGCGTAAGTTAGCTCGCTTGCATATGTTCGACTGTGCCAGAGCAAACAAAGCTACCTCTGCCTGGGGAGTGGAAGCGCGCGTACCATTTTTAGATAAGAACTTTATCGACGTGGCGATGCGTTTGAACCCACAAGATAAAATGTGTTCTGCAGAAAAGATGGAAAAATGGATTTTGCGTAAAGCCTTTGATGGGCAGGACGTATTACCCGATGAAGTGCTGTGGCGTCAAAAAGAGCAGTTTGGTGACGGCGTGGGCTATTCGTGGATTGATTCAATTCGCGACTTTGTCGCGACCGAAGTCACTGATCAACAGTTGGCTGCTGCAGAATTCAGATTCCCGGTAAATACTCCTGATACCAAAGAGGGATATTACTATCGCACTATTTTTGAGAGCTATTTTCCTCAGGAAAGTGCGGCAAAATGTGTTCCGGGAGGAAAATCCATCGCCTGCAGTACGGCAGAAGCGCTGGAATGGGATGCAAGCTTTAAGGCGAATGCCGACCCGTCTGGCCGTTCAATGAAAGGCGTGCACGTAGTAACCAGTAATCGTGCTAAATAGAAGACGCGCGCCAACCAGGCGTGTCTTCAAGCTACCCTTCGCCCTACTCTGTGGTTTCTCGCGGTTGTTCCGGGTAGTACCACAACTTTTTATCTTCAATCGGGGTTAACTCAGGTAGTGAGGGGTTTTCTAAATGAAACACCCTTCTATTATCCAGATCTAACCGCTTCAAGGTTTCTTCATATGACGATAAAAACAACGCATCAAATGAGCCGTCTACAATGGCACGTTGTAATCCGGTCTCAATCAACCGCGCCAGTGTGGTGTTGCCTTTATTAACAAAAAAATACATTGCGGTGGGATAGTGAATGGCCAGATTAGCTTCCAGCATCAATTCATTGGCAATAGACGGAATTTTAAGTTCTTGCAAAATTTCGATAACCGAGCGTGGAAAAAAGTGAGCCCGGTTAGTCGTAACGGCACTGAATCCCCGTTTATGATCTTTAACTGTCACTACATTAAACCCATTGGCTTGTAAAATTTTAGTATCAGGCCATTCTTCTCCTTGTACTGGGTTTAAAGTAATCAGATCTTGTAAAGATGTCACATCATCAAAAAGGGGTTGCGCATTTTTTGCGATGAGAAACACTCGCCAGCCGATTAACCCTTTGCCTATGGGGATCCTGATGGGCAATAAATCCCTTTCACGTTGCAAATCAGTCATGCTCCACATGACATTGATTTCACGGTTTTCTTTTAACTGCCTTAACGCTTTGCCCTGCAGCAGGATCCGTTCTGACGGTAACAGACTGTATTTGACGCCCGTCTTTTCTAGCGCCAGCGTCAGCAAGGCAAGTGGGTATTCATCGCGTAAGTCGCCCTCTTCTATGGGACGCGGGTAGGTCAATGACCAGGTTGCAGACATAGCGGATAGAGGCAGCAGACAAACCACCAGGCAGCCTATAAATTTAGCTGTTTTTCTCCGGATACCCTTCATGCGTGACATCATGGTGTTATTCAATTCCAATGTACTTGTGCGTTTGTAACGATAAACGCCAGTTTCGCTGGATACAAGTTTTGATTACCAGATCAGTTGCGCGTTGTTGCTGGCTAATGGGTTGCAAACAAATATGCGCTGGTTTTTTATCCCCTAACCTGTGTAACAACTGGTCTAATTCATCAATGTGTTTTTGCATCGCCACAGGATGCTTAATTTCATCTGCGCGCCTTAACGCTGAATCCAGAACCGGTAACCCGCCCTTCATGTCCACTTTGGGTGAAACCGTTACCCAGGTGGCGTCATCGCACTTAATCTCATATGTTCCACTTGTTTCAATTTGACTGCTATAGCCATTGTTGTGCAACAAGCGGGTGAATGGAACCAGGTCATACATGCAGGGTTCACCACCAGTGATCACCACGTGCTTTGCCTGGTAACCTCGCCGAATAAATAGCGAAAGCAGCGCGTGTTCGTCTGCATCGAAGAAATGCTCAGATTCCTGCTGTTTAGCTAACACTGCATCCGCAGACGTAAGAAATGCATCATCAAGCGTCCAGGTATGCTTGGTATCACACCATGGACAGCCAACGGGACAACCTTGTAAACGCACAAAGATTGAGGGTAACCCGGTATGCACCCCTTCCCCTTGTATAGTTTCGAACATTTCATTAATTTTTAACAGCTGTGCAGACAACCCGTTCACTCCTTAATAGCCTTCGCTGTAGTTCGCATTGTTGGTCAACTTCGTTAAATTTAACGCTGACTCCCCTGCGAATTGATAAAATGGTAACGATTATTTTTTCTCTAGTTGGGATTTTAGCAAGAATCACCTAGAATTCGGCTACAATTTCTCATTAATAAGTAATATGTCCGAAAAAGTTATTGTCATCTTCTCCGGCGGCATGGATTCGTTCACCGTGTTAAATAAAGCGATTCGCGATGGAAAAGCGCCCGTTGCCCTGTCATTTAATTACGGCCAACGGCACAAAAAAGAACTGGATTACGCTAAGCGCGCATGCAACATGCTGGGTGTACCACATAAAGTTGTTGATATCAGTGCGATTAATAGCCTGGTCGGAGGTTCGGCTTTGACTGATGATATTGACGTACCAGAAGGTCATTATGAAGAACCCAGTATGCAGCAAACGGTCGTACCTAATCGCAATATGATATTAATATCACTCGCGGTAGGGTTTGCTGTCAGTCAGCAGGCAAAAGCCGTTTACTATGGTGCTCACTCGGGAGACCATGCAATTTATCCTGATTGCCGCCCTGAGTTCGTGCAAAAAATGAAAGATGTCTGCGCGATAGCTAACTACGAAAAAATTGATGTGGTAACCCCCTACCTGCATCACAGCAAAACGGCCATCTTAACTGATGGGCTGAACATGGGGTTAGATTATAGTTATACCTGGACATGCTATAACGGACGGGAAAAAGCCTGTGGCAAATGTGGCGCCTGTGAAGAAAGGCTGGAAGCCTTTAAGGAAAATAACGCCATTGATCCGCTGGAGTACGAATAACCTTGAGTATGACTACAGAAAAAGGGCACTCATGAGTGCCCTTTCTTTGTACTTCATTTATTCACTATTTCTGGCTTTCAGCAATAAAGTAGGAAAGCTCTTTAATACAATGTCGCAGCACCGGATTCAGGCGGGTGTTTTTACCGTTCATAACGAACAGTTCGTGAGAAAATTTAAACAAGCTTCCGCGGGCAATGGGCACCAAACCTAAACTTGCCCCCTGCTCTTTCGCCATATAATCTGGCAACAATCCTACATACTCACCCGTCATGATGGCGGACATTGCCGCATCATACGAATCGGAGAAAGTCTGAATCGCCAGACGGCGATCATCTTCGATGTAGTTGGCAGACGATAATCCAGAAATACCGATCGCCGGATAGTCTTCAATTTTCACTTTATCGGGCAATGATTCGATGTCACGATATTTTGCGAGTTCATGCGTAGGTGCACAATATAATCGTCCGTGGCACTCTAAGCCAATCGGGTGAAAGGTGACGGATTCCGGTTTCACCATGTCATAAGTCGATACCACCAGGTGGCATTCTCCCGATAACGCCACATGTTCTACTTCGTTATATAATCGAGTCTGAATATTGACGTGAATATCATCAAACTTTTTCATCGTGCTTTTCACGGCCTTACTCACCGCTAAATGCATAGAAAGTGGTAACCCTGCCATTAGGACCAGAGTGATATGGCCAGAATAATCATCATGTAACGATTTGAGGTTAAAAACAAAGTTATCAAAAGCGTTGAATATTCGTTTCGTTTCCTGAAACACCACTTCGCCTTCTTTGGTCATTTGGAAGCCACCGCGGCCGCGATGACATAAAACCAAATCCAGCCTCTCTTCCAGCTTTTTAATTGCCGCACTGATATTAGGACGCTGCATACGTAATACAGGTTCTGCCGCTGTAAATCCGTTACAACTGGCAACCGCATAAAACACTCGAAGTAGCTTAATGTCTGACTCTTGTAATCGATTTAACATGGGTGCACCGTTTTTATAGGTATAGTTATGGATACTTATGTAACCATATTAGGCCACTGTTTATCGGATTACAACGCAAATTTTTAAGACAATGCAACAACTTGCTTTCTTAATGTCTCAATGTCATCTCTTAACGATGCTGCTTTTTCAAACTCCAGTTCTCTGGCACATTCGAACATTTGTTTTTCTAACGCACTGATCTGCTCCATCAGTTCGGTCGCGCTGGCATAAGATTGGGCTTTTTGCTTTTCTGCAACTTTACGCAGTTTAACTTTACCTGCAGCAGGATGAGCCGATTCACCCACATCCATAATATCTGTAATAGGCTTGACCAGGCTTTGCGGGGTCAAATTATGTTTCTGGTTATGCTCACGCTGTTTTTCACGGCGACGATCGGTTTCCTCGATGGCCTTTCTCATTGAGTCAGTAATTTTGTCACCATACATGATGGCCTTGCCATTAATATGCCGAGCTGCCCGCCCTATGGTCTGGATTAGCGAGCGTTCTGCACGTAAGAAGCCCTCTTTATCTGCATCCAGAATGGCCACTAACGAAACTTCGGGCATATCCAGGCCTTCCCGTAACAGGTTAATCCCCACCAGCACATCAAATTTACCCAGTCGTAAATCGCGGATAATCTCGATTCGCTCAACCGTGTCGATGTCAGAGTGTAAGTAACGTACCCGGACGCCATGTTCATTTAAGTATTCACTTAGATCTTCGGCCATCCGCTTGGTCAGCGTGGTGATCAGTACGCGCTCATCGACTTTAACACGCTGTTGTATTTCTGAGAGGACGTCATCTACCTGTGTGGCAACTGGTCGCACTTCGATTACCGGATCCAGCAAACCGGTGGGACGAACCACCTGTTCAACTATGTCGCCATCGCATTTTTCCAGCTCGTATTTGCCCGGTGTAGCTGATACATAGATGGTTTGCGGTGAGATGTGTTCAAATTCTTCAAATTTTAATGGCCGGTTGTCCAGCGCAGAAGGTAGCCTGAAGCCGTATTCCACCAAAGTCTCCTTGCGCGACCGGTCTCCTTTATACATTGCCCCAATCTGTGACACCGTAACGTGTGACTCATCAATAAACAGCAGGCCATCTGCAGGAAAATAATCTATCAACGTTGGTGGTGGCTCGCCGGGTGACCTGCCTGAAAGATAACGGGAATAGTTTTCGATCCCGGAGCAGTATCCCAGCTCAAGCATCATTTCAATATCAAACTGGGTGCGTTGTGAAATGCGCTGCTCTTCTAACAACTTGTTCACCGATTTAAGCTGTTCTTTGCGATCTTTCAATTCTTCTTTGATGCGATCAATTGCATTAAGAATTTTGTCCCTTGGTGTGACGTAATGGGTCTTTGGAAAAACCGTCGTTCTGACAACCGATTTTTCAACTGCCCCCGTTAACGGATCAAACAAACTGATTTTTTCAATTTCTTCATCGAAAAGCTCTACGCGTACCGCTTGCTTTTCAGAGTCAGCCGGAAAGATGTCGATCACGTCGCCCCTTACCCTAAAGGAGCCGCGCTCAAACGCCAGGTCGTTGCGTTTGTACTGTAACTCAGCCAATCGACGCAATATATCACGCTGATTAACGATATCGCCCTGACGCAAATGCAGTAACATTTTCATGTACGATTCTGGGTCACCCAAACCGTAGATTGCTGAAACGCTGGCGACAATTACCACATCCCGCCGTTCCATTAATGCTTTAGTTGCAGATAAACGCATTTGTTCAATGTGATCATTGATCGACGCATCTTTTTCGATAAAGGTGTCGGTGCTGGGAACGTAAGCCTCGGGCTGATAATAATCGTAATAAGAAACAAAGTATTCAACCGAGTTATGGGGGAAAAACTCTTTCATTTCACCATACAATTGGGCTGCCAACGTCTTATTATGTGCCAGTATTAGGGTGGGACGTTGTACCTGCTGTATCACGTTTGCCATGGTAAAGGTTTTACCCGAGCCAGTAACGCCTAACAAGGTCTGACTCGCCAAGCCACTTTCAAGCCCATCGATCAATTGTTCAATTGCCTTTGGCTGATCGCCAGCCGGCTTATACTTTGATACCAGCTCGAAACCTTTACTCATATTCTGTTGATTCCTTATATTCCTCTCGAAATTGATTAATTTCTCGCGAGAACCAATAAAAAGCGACCATGCCCATTAGCAGGTTTGCCACCACAGTTCCCCAAAAAAGCCCTTCTAAGCCGTAAACGACACTTCCCAGATAAGAGATGGGTACGAAGAAGACAAACAGACGGATGACACTCAACACCAGTGCGGTCATTGGCTTGTGCATGGCGTTAAATGACGAGTTGGTGAGTATGATAACGCCTTGCAAACCATAGCCTATTGGAACGATAGCCAGGAATAGTTTGATCAGACTGGCCACCTCGGCTTCTTTGGCAAATACATCTGCAATCAGTCCGGACAACGCCCACAACAGAACAAAAATAAATAACTGCCATAACATGATAAATTTGAGTGTCAGTTTATACGCCTGCTCGACGCGATTAAACTTGTCCGCTCCCACATTTTGACTAATGAAAGGGGGTAGTGTCATGGATAAGGAAAGAATAATAATACTGGCAATCGATTCAAGCCTATGCCCCACTCCCCATGCAGCAACAGCCTCAGCCCCATATGTAGCCACGACCGCCGTCATCACGCCGCCGGCAATAGGCGTAAGCATATTCGCGCCTGCCGCGGGGAAACCGATACGCATGATGTCACGAGAATTTTCAACCAGCTCAGTTAAATTGAGTAAACGCGGCAGCATCAGGTTACGTTTTATGGCCAATAAATAAATGATCCAGGTAGCCCCAACCGACCAGGCAATAAGTGTTGCTACCGCAGCTCCCTGAATGCCCATTGCAGGTATAGGACCCCAACCAAATATAAACAAGGGGTCTAATGCAGCATTCAGAAAACCACCCGACGCCATTATAATACTGGGCGTGCGCGTATCACCGCAGGCGCGCAGAACACTATTGCCTACCATTGGCAGCGCTAAAAAAAGACTGGATAAATACCAAATGGTCATGTAGTCAGAAATATAGGGTAGAAGTTCAGGGGAGGCGTTTAACAAAGAAAATACCGGTTCAATGGTAACCATACCAATAAAGGCAAGGATTCCCACCAATAGAACTGAGGTCATCATTGCACCAGTGGCACGAAACCGAGCCGTTTCAGGATCGCCTCTGCCCTGCAGTTTACCAATTACAGCAGATGTTCCTATTCCCAGTCCAATGTTTAAGCTGATAACGGTAAATGTGACAGGGAAAGTGAAGCTGATTGCGGCCAGCTGTTCTGTTCCTAAAAGGCTCACAAAAAAAGTATCGATTAAACTAAAACTCATCATCATAACCATGCCGATAATCATCGGCACCGTCATGCGGTACAGCGTAGTCTGAATGTTGCCTTGAATAAGATTATTAGAAGTTGATGCTTTTGCAGTCACTGTAAATTAAATTCTCGTTTACACATATTTAGAAGCACAGGATCGGACTCTGTTGAGCCTATCCTGGATCACGGAGGATTAGTGTGTCCAGTCTACGGTTAAAACAATACAACTGCTAATATTTTAGATAAATATAAAATAAAGTTGCCTGAAAATAGAATAAGGGGGCTATGCATTGAAATTAGCGTTTTTCTTAATTTTAGATAACAGAGAAGTTGCAAAAAGTGGGCAGATTTCATGCCCCTACCTTATTGGTGCCAAATTGCGACACCCTTCACAGCAGGCGTACTCAATATCACTATAGTAAGAAGCGTCAGCATTTTATTATTTCAAAGCTAAATATTAAATTTTTGTTAGTTTACCGTGTAACATTTACACACTGCTCAAAAATCAACCTCTTAGAATTCAGGCAGTTTTCCGAATAACACACAAGCCAGCAGCTGTAAAACGTTAAATTTCACTTTCTACAAGTAAAGTTAACAAAATTACACAAATGACTGATTAATATTAATTTTATTTATTACCTTCCTGTCACATATGCAGATCCATACAGCAGATCGCTAAAAATAAATGTCTTATACTTTCGTTTATCAACATAGTTATCCACAGAAATAGTGGATAACTACGCAAACCCCAATGGTGACGGCATATTTTACAGGATCCTAGTACGATCGTGTAAGTGAAGACTAACCTTACGAACTGGCGATTTGGGCTACACTTGCAGCAAAAACTGGACAAATAGACAGTGGTCAATAACATTTTAATAGCCAGTTTGTATTCTTTAATCACATTTTGTTATAAAAAAAAACTTGCATAAAGTTGTTTGATTTAATGAATAACGTTTTTAACTTTTAAGCTATCAGCTGACCGGATTATTAGTTACAAAACTTATTATTTTATTGCGTTGATCTCAATCTGAGCAATAAAGCATCAAAAAATAACATTATGCAAAATAGATAATAAAAATGTGTTGAATGTTATTGACAGCAGCATGTGACGTCATTAATATTCGCCTCCGTTGAAAAGCAGGTCCCCCTTAGCTCAGTTGGTTAGAGCGACGGACTGTTAATCCGCAGGTCCCCCGTTCGAGTCGGGGAGGGGGAGCCAACTTTTCATCGCACAATGTGGTCGATTCCCCCTTAGCTCAGTTGGTTAGAGCGACGGACTGTTAATCCGCAGGTCCCCCGTTCGAGTCGGGGAGGGGGAGCCAACCTCACACTGCCACATAGCTTCATTTTCCCAGCATTCCAGACTTAATGATTTCAGCGATAAGACTACTTCATCTAAGTTGTTAATTTGTTCATAAAAAGCGATAATACGCCGCACTATTTAAGCATCAGACTAAGGTGTTGTTTCGCTTGAGTCGAATGCTATCATTTGCGCATAATTATTGATTACTGCCTTCGTGCTGTCTGGCGGGTTTTAAAGCATCAGGTTCATTAGATTAAATGTCAGAATTTTTACTGCTACTTGTTGGCACAGTATTGGTTAACAATTTTGTGTTGGTTAAGTTTCTTGGCTTGTGCCCATTTATGGGCGTGTCCGGAAAACTGGAAACCGCCATCGGCATGTCTATGGCAACCACGTTTGTGTTAACGCTGGCCTCAGTCAGCAGCTACCTGGTTGAAACCTACTTACTGGCGCCATTGGGGATCAGTTATTTGCGCACCCTGGCGTTTATTCTGGTTATCGCTGTGGTAGTGCAATTTACCGAGATGGTCGTGCATAAGACCAGCCCTACCCTTTATCGCCTGTTAGGTATTTTTCTGCCGCTAATTACGACAAATTGTGCAGTCCTCGGTGTCGCGCTTTTAAATTTGACAGAACAACATAACCTTATTGAAAGTCTTATATATGGCCTGGGTGCGGCATTAGGTTTTTCGCTGGTGTTAATTTTATTCGCAGCAATGCGTGAACGCCTGGCTGCGGCCGACGTACCAGTGCCCTTCAAAGGCGCCTCTATAGCCATGATCACAGCAGGCCTAATGTCCATGGCGTTCATGGGTTTTAGCGGATTGGTGAAATTTTGATGTCAGTCTATATTGCGTTAGTTGCGATTGGCGCCCTTGCGCTGACTTTTGGCTTGGTACTAGGTTACGCCAGTATCCGTTTCAAAGTACAAAGCGATCCGCTGGTACAACAGCTTGATGAATTACTTCCACAAACCCAATGCGGACAATGTGGTTACCCAGGCTGTCGTCCTTATGCAGAAGCAATCGCCAATGGCGATGACATCAACAAGTGCCCACCCGGTGGCGAAGCGACCATGAAAAAACTGGCCGACCTGATGGGGGTAGAGCCTAAACCACTTAACGCAGAAGCGCAGGAAAACGATGTAAAAAAAGTTGCTTACATTCGTGAAGATGAGTGTATCGGCTGCACCAAGTGCATTCAGGCGTGTCCGGTTGACGCTATTCTCGGGGCGTCTAAACAGATGCATACAGTGATTACTGATGAATGCACGGGTTGTGACCTGTGCGTTGAGCCTTGTCCGGTTGACTGCATTGATATGGTACCAGTAAAAACCACCACAAATTCGTGGAAGTGGAATTTTAAACAGTCTCCCAAGGGAGATATCCCGATTAAAATGGTGTCTTAACTACCATGTTGCGAAGTACTGATGAAATCATTGCGGACCTGAAAGCCGGTAAATGCTCTACATTTACTGGCGGGGTGCATCCACCTGATGAAAAATCCCTGTCAAACACCACCGACATTCAGACATTACCACTTCCCGATAAGATTGTGCTGCCATTACGGCAACATATTGGAACTGAAGGAAACGTGTGTGTGGCCGAAGGGGACTACGTTAAAAAAGGTCAGGCACTGACAAAAAGTACTCATCCATTCGCAGTACCTGTTCATGCATCAACGTCGGGTACCGTAGTGCAAATTGGACCTCATGTGGTAGCGCACCCAAGTGGATTAAGTGAGGCCTGCATTGTTATCGAAGCAGATGGTCAGGACGAATGGACCACGCTAACTCCCCTTGCCCACTTTCGTTCATTACCTCAACAAACCGTTGTAGAGGCTATTTGTGACGCGGGCATTTCAGGTATGGGCGGCGCAGGTTTCCCAACCCACATTAAAACCGGTAATAGCAAAACCATTGATTTTCTTATTATCAATGGGGTCGAGTGCGAACCTTATATCACCTCTGATGACAGACTCATGCAAGAACACGCCTGGCAAATTCGTCAGGGCATTGACGTACTTCATCATTTAATTTCTCCAAAAGCGGTAGTCATTGCTATCGAAGACAATAAACCAGATGCGATTAAGGCGATGCAGATTGCCTGTCAGGATAAGCCTGAATACCTGGTTGTGGCTGTCGAGACTAAGTATCCCGCAGGCGGAGAAAAACAACTTATACAAATGCTGACGCAGCGTGAAGTACCCCGCCATGGTTTGCCCGCGGATATTGGTATACTTATGTTCAATGTGGGCACCTGCTTTGCCGTGGCCAGCGCAATTTACGAAGGCAAACCACTTATAGAGCGTGTGGTTACCGTAACAGGCAGAGCAGTCAGGCAGCCGGGGAATTATTGGGCCAGGCTGGGAACCCCGGTCGGCCATTTACTTGTCCATGCTGACTATCAAGTTAAAAAGCAGCCCACACCACAAGTGGTGATGGGTGGGCCGATGATGGGTTTCACTCTTAGCAGCATGGCGGTTCCTATCGTAAAAATATCTAATTGCCTGCTGGTTCCGGCTAAGGGTGAAGTTAATTTTAGCGAGCAGGAAAGAGCATGTATCCGCTGCGGTGCCTGTGCTGATGCCTGCCCCGCCTCTTTACTGCCCCAACAACTGTTTTGGCATGCAAAAGCAAAAGAACTTGATAAAGCGCAGTCTTATAATTTATTCGACTGTATAGAATGTGGTGCCTGCGCGTATGTCTGCCCCAGTGAGATTCCGCTGGTGCATTATTACCGCCAGGCAAAGGCAGAAATCAGGCTGGAAAAAGAAGAGAAAAGTCGCGCAGAAAAAGCAAAAGAGCGATTTGAAGCGCGCAATGCCAGACTGATTAGGGAGAAGCAGGAGCGCGAAGAAAGACATCAAAAAGCGAAAGAAGCCCGGGAAGCTGCATTAGCAACAAAACAGCAATCAGCTCCAGCAGCTGACTCCAGCCCAGCGAAAGACAAAGTTGCGGCGGCATTAGCACGTGCCAAAGCGAAAAAGGCAGCACAAGTTCACTCAAACCAATCAACCGCGCCTGACAACGACGCTGATAAAAAGGCACAGGTGGCGGCGGCGATCGCCAGAGCCAAAGCCAAAAAAGAAGCCGCCCAGGCAAGCGATTCGCAGGAAAATTCGGCTGACGATGAGCGTAAGGCTAAAGTAGCGGCGGCGGTAGCCAGAGCTAAAGCCAAAAAAGAAGCCGCTCAGGCAAACGACTCGCAGGAAAATTCGGCTGACGATGAGCGTAAGGCTAAAGTAGCCGCGGCGGTAGCCAGAGCCAAAGCCAAAAAAGAAGCCGCTCAGTTAAACGAAGACTCTGTCGATGCTGAGCCCGATACACATAGCCAGAAGATTAAGCCGTCAACGGATACGTCCTCTGTGCAGGTTCACAATGCCGAAAGCCTCAGCGCTGAAAAAGCGAATGGTCACGCACCCGCTAACGTAGATAAAGAAAAGCGCAAACGAATTGCAGCAGCAGTTGCCAAAGCCAAAGCGAAACAGGCAGCAAAGCGAAATAACAGTGAGGCAGAATAAATGAAGTTGACCTTGTCCAGCTCGCCTCACCAGCGCGTTAAACGCAACACCAGTCAGGTGATGCGGTTGGTGATTTTAGCAATGATACCGGGTGTCATCGCACAAGTGCTTTTCTTCGGTTATGGTGTACTGATTCAAGCAACCATTGCAGTTATAACAGCGGTTGTAACCGAAGCAACCTTTATGCAACTTCGCGGTAAAAACAGCAAATTCGCGCTGAATGACTTTAGTGCCATTCTCACCGCGCTGCTTTTAGCAGTGAGTCTGCCACCGCTCTTACCATGGTGGATGACAGTCATAGGTACGTTTTTCGCTATCGCAGTCGTTAAACAACTCTATGGCGGACTTGGTTTTAATCTATTTAATCCAGCCATGGCGGGTTACGTGATGCTGCTTATATCATTTCCTGCCGCAATGACCATGTGGCTGCCTCCGTTTTCATTGACTAGTATTCAACCCGACTTTATTGACTCCCTGACGATAATAATGACAGGCTTTACCGATTCGGGGTACAGCACGGATCAACTAAGGCTTGCCGTTGATGGCGCGACCATGGCCACCCCCCTGGACAGCGTAAAAACTGCCCTCGCACAGAATTACACTTACCCTGAAGCGCTAAACCAACCCATTTTTTCCAATGCGTTGGCTCAGAGTGCCGGTGCAGGCTGGGCGTGGGTAAGTTTGGCTTATCTGGCGGGCGGCCTGTTTTTAGTCAAGGCCAACGTTATAAATTGGCACATTCCTACCGCAATGCTACTGTCTGCTGCCGTTTTTTCATTTATTTTGTTTATTGCCAATTCCGACGCGTTTGCCTCACCGCTATTTCATTTACTCAATGGCAGCTTAATTTTTGGCGCCTTCTTCATTGCCACTGACCCGGTAACCGCATCGACCACCGACAAAGGCAGACTGGTGTTTGGTGCATTAATCGGTATGTGGGTGATTATCATTCGAACATTTGGTGGTTATCCTGACGCCGTCGCCTTTGGTGTGATCATAATGAACATGGCAGTGCCTTTGATTGATTATTATACCCGACCGCGCACCTATGGACACACCGCTAAAAATGCGAGGAAACAATAAATGATGTTTTCCACGCTGTACAAAAATGGCGGTATGCTGGCGCTGTTCGCCGTAGTTACCACGGCGTTGATTAGCTTGACGTTCGCGACCACAGAATCACGCATAACAGAACAACAAAAAAAACGGCTGCTTAGCGTACTCACCGAAGTCGTACCTGAACGTTTTTATGATAATTCGTTTTACAATGACTGTATTCTGATCCAGTCAGCGTTGCTGGGCACTAGCGAAGCACAGGTGGTTTACCGTGCTCGCCTGCAAGGTGATCCCAGCGCATTGGCACTCGAAACCACTGCACCTGATGGCTACAGTGGCAATATCCATTTAGTCGTTGGAATAGACACCAATTTGAATGTGTTGGGGGTAAGAACCGTTGAGCATAAAGAGACCCCCGGGTTAGGCGATAAAATCGAACTTGCGATCAGTGACTGGATTTTAAGTTTTAACGGCAAGTCACTTACCGATCCCAGCCCTTCTAATTGGGCGGTAAAAAAGGACGGCGGACGCTTTGATCAATTTACCGGTGCGACAATCACCCCTCGTGCCGTGGTGAATGCTGTTCAAAATACGTTAATCTTTGTTCGAGACAATCAGCAGGCCTTGTTTGAACAGACCAATGATTGTGAAGTCGAAGGAGCATAAACTCAATGACTAACTACCAGGATATTACGTTACAGGGGCTGTGGAAAAATAACCCCGCCCTGGTGCAGTTACTTGGTTTGTGTCCGCTACTTGCTGTCACTGCAACCCTGATAAATGGCTTAGGACTCGGACTAGCAACCATGCTGGTTCTTATCGGCTCGAATGTCACCGTGTCACTCATTCGCAATGTGGTCAGAAACGAAATTCGTATTCCTATTTTTGTCATGATCATCGCCTCCTTCGTTACTATCGTGCAGTTGCTGATGAACGCATTTACCTATGAGTTGTATTTAACCCTGGGTATCTTCATTCCGTTGATTGTGACCAATTGCGCCATCATTGGCCGTGCAGAGGCATTTGCCTCGAAAAACCCGTTGCTGCCCGCTGCCTATGATGGTTTTACTATGGGTGTCGGTTTTACTTTAGTTCTGGTGGTCTTAGGAGGACTGCGAGAGCTGTTAGGTAACGGCACCTTACTAACCGGTGCAGACCGATTGTTTGGTGAAGTTGCCAGCAACTGGACTCTGGTCATATTTGATACTGAAACGCCTTTTTTACTGGCGATACTGCCGCCCGGCGCATTTTTGGGTATGGGATTCATCATCGCGTGTAAAAACGCATTAGACTCCAGCCTGGAAGCCCGTAAGCCAAAGACAGAAAACGTGATTACACGTGCTCGCGTTACTACTGATTCTTAACCTGTTGTCCCTTTTGCTATGAATAATACTAAACGAAAAGAAATATTAACCCGCTTACGAGATGCCAACCCCCACCCTACTACCGAGTTAAATTTCACCACCCCGTTTGAACTGTTGGTGGCTGTAACGCTCTCAGCCCAGGCCACTGACGTCGGCGTAAATAAGGCCACCGACAAACTGTTTCCAGTGGCCAATACGCCGCAAGCTATCCTAGATTTAGGCTTGGAAGGCCTGCGTGAGTATATTAAAACCATCGGCTTGTATAATTCAAAAGCACAAAACGTTTACAAGATGTGCCAGATCCTGATGGAAAAGCATGACGGTGAGGTGCCTGAATCCAGAGAAGCGCTGGAAGCCCTACCGGGTGTAGGAAGAAAGACTGCTAACGTGGTGCTGAATACCGCTTTTGGCTGGCCGACCATCGCGGTGGACACACACATTTTTCGCGTATCAAACCGCACTAAACTGGCCATGGGTAAAAACGTGGATCAGGTTGAACAAAAACTGCTTAAAGTCGTGCCTGCCGAGTTTAAAGTCGATGTACATCACTGGCTTATACTCCACGGCCGTTACACCTGTATTGCTCGCAAGCCGCGTTGCGGTTCTTGCATTATTGAAGACCTGTGTGAGTTTAGGGATAAGACGGAATAAATTTCAAACAGCTTGGAGTGAGAAACAGACATACCTGTTATTGATTGTAAATGTGGTACCTGAACTCTTGACCTCTCAACAAATTTGAAAGTTGGCTTTAAACACATTAATATTCTCTTCGATTTTTCCATTTATAAACTTCTTTCTTTGAAGTGTTCCAATCCGCTAATTCCGATAGCATTTTATCAATTTCACCACGATCCACCCATCTTCCGTTTACAAATACTCCGTTTATTTTTCGTGTATTTTTAATGTTAATAAGTGGATTTGCATCCAATAACAAAAGGTCAGCATATTTACCAACCTCAACTGTGCCGACCTTTTCACTAATTTCCAACCATTTGGCAGGTAGCCTTGTTGCAGAAGTTAAAGCTTCAGCCGTCGTTAGCCCCGCGTCTACCAACAACTCAAGCTCATCGTGCAGTGCAAATCCAGTTACAACTCCTGAAACTCCCGCATCAGAACCCGCTAGCATTGGCACTCCAGCGTCTTTAAAAGCTACTACCATTTCTTTATGGAATACAATAAGGTCGTTTAAATATCTGAGAAACTCTGAGCTGGAATGTTTGTGATAGTTGTTTGAATTTAACCATTTGTCCTGAAGTAGCGGGTGCACATATTTCAGGGCTTCCATTGAGCTAATTGAGTCAAGGGATTGAACTTGTTCCTTTATTTTTACAATTGCAATGAGATTCGGAATTAACCACGTATTATTATTCTTTGATAATTGAGCAAACCTTTCGGCATCTTCTTTTGTCTTTTCTTGTTCTCTTATCTGTTTTGAAAATTCTTCAGCGTGTGCAACCAATCCAAAACTTGGGACAAATGCTTCTTCTGTTGTACCTTTAAAAGCATCTGGAATATGCCCTACAACCTTAAGACCTTGCTTTTGCGCTTCTTCCACGACGGCTTGAAAGGCTTCAATATTTAAATCTGAATAAGCTTTGATGAAGTTATAACCTTCGGCTTTCACACTTCTTACTGCCTGTTGAGCATCTGAACTGTTGTTCACTGTTCTTCCGCCATTATTCGTGTCCCCACCGTTTATCATTGCTGCTATTGCCATTCGGGGACCAATCACTTTTCCTTTTGCCACCTCATTTCTTTGTCCAAAATGCTCAACCCTACCACCAAGTTCAAATATTGTTGTGACTCCATTTGCTATATATGTAGTCATAACATCTTGTGTATCCATAAAAAATGTAGCGCCTTGAGTAGGTGAATTTTCTTTGAAATTTAGATCTGCATTGGTGTGAACATGCATATCAATTAAACCGGGTAATAGCCACTTCCCTGTTCCGTCGATTACTTTTGAATTATCAGGAGTTTGTCCATTAATTGAGAATATTTTCTGACCTTTTATTACCACTGATGCATTTTTTATGACTTCGAAATTACTTTCTGTCATTGGAATGACATTCACATTTTTTATAACATAAATATTGGATTCGAATTTTTTTTCTTTCAGAACCTTGTCTGAAGTTTGGTTTGCACAACCCCAAAGACTTATTGTGATCACTATCAATAAATTCTTTAAGATACATTTCATAAGGTTGGTTCCATCCATCTGCGAGTTAAAGTAATTAACTAAACATAATTGAAATACAGCAAAATGTGTCTAATCTCTATTAATATACACATGATCCTGAGACAAATAACCCCGAGCTTTTATAAAAAAACAAGTATTATCAAAGCTCAAATAAGGATAGTCTTAGCTTTGTGAATAGTATCACCAACAAAGGTTTTAACCCCATCTAAATTGCAACTAGGTGTTACAAATAATGATGTGTTTTGTGCTAATTTTCTGACAGAAATGCATTTGTTCTTTTGTGAAGCTGGCATCCTTAGAACAAAAAGCGATTTCCGCTTCCCCAATGTTGATATCTACATAATTTAATTATCCTTCGGCTGGCCTACCATTGCTGTGGACACCCACATTTTCCGGGTATCTAACCACACCAAACTGGCCATGGGAAAGAACGTCGATCAGGTTGGACAGTACCTGCTTAAAGTCGTGCCTGCCAAGTTTAAGGTGGATGTTCATCACTGGCTTATACTGCACGACCGATATACTTGTGTGGCTAGAAAGTCGCGTTGTGGCAGCTGTATTATTGAAGATTTGTTTGAGTTTAAATATAAGACAGAATAAGTATTAGGCGGCTTTGAGTGAGTTAACGTAAAGCATAACAATCCACTTTTATGCGTATAGAACAACAGTCAAAGGAGTTCCCGCTGGCTCGGAAATGACGTTTCCCCGGAGCTACAATTTGCAAAAAATAAGACTTTACCAATTGAACTCACGGCACTCAGTAGTCATCCAGTCACTAACAGATGAGCGTCAGCGCAAAGCAGAAAAATTTAATGATGTGGTGCAGCAAAGCGTGCATCCAAAGCCCGAATACAATAAATAACCAAAGAAAATAGGCTGACAAAAAGCGAAGCTCAGGGCCCATCAGTAATTTGTTGAGAAAACCTTCAATGCCTGTTTTAAATCCCTTCTAAAGTTGTATAAAAGTATATCAGTCAGACCCCAGGCTAACTCCGACCTTGGAAAAATCGAAAAAACTGAGTGACGGATTAATTTTCTATATATAACCCATCAACCTCAGCCTAAAATTTTTTATTTAGCTTTGGCGCCTTGCTAGTTTTTACCCTTTAGTCACTAATATCTATTAACTGTTTTTAAGCTTTTCGGAAGCAATTCCATTTAGGATTTGCTGCAATCGGTCAAAGTCTGCGGGCTTAACCAGATGATGGTCAAACCCTGCGGCCTTTGACTTCTGGCGATCACGGGAATGGCCATAGCCTGTCAGCGCGATGTAGGTTGAACAGTCCGCAGCCATCTTGAGGTTCCGCGCGAGTTCATACCCCGTCATGTCGGGAAGACCTATATCCAGGATGAACGCGTCCCAGCGTAGTTCGGCACGCGCCATGGCCACGGCGCCAGCGCCATCGACGGCGACTTTCGCATCATGGCCCAGTGCATTCAACAGGATAGCGAGCAACTCAGCTGCTTCCCGGTTGTCGTCGACCACCAGTATTTTCAACGCTGTACTCGCAGAAGTGTTGCCAGATGGCGCTTGTACTGGCACCTCATCAGTTGCAGCCAGTGGCAATGTCATTATGAAGGTGCTGCCAAGATTGAGTCCAGGGCTTGTAGCCGCAACAGTCCCTCCATGCTGCTCTACGATACTGCGCACAAGAGCCAAACCGATTCCCAGTCCCCCTTGGGAGCGGTCCGGGGCGCGCTTACCCTGCGCGAACAGATCGAACACCGTTGGCAGCAGTGCATCGTCCATACCAATGCCGTTATCAGTGACGCGCAGTTGCACCTTTCCATTTTGGACCTGTATCGACATTTGCAGCTGACCGTTAGCTGGCGTGTACTTAGCAGCGTTGTTGAGCAGATTCGCCACCACCTGGACCAGCCTGTGGCGGTCGCCTATGACCAGCGCCGTATCCGGGAATTGCGTCGTCAGGGCATGCCCGCGCGCAGCAATCAAGGGCTGGGCCTGCTCTACCGCAGCATCCAATACCGCACGTATGTCCACTGGCTCACGGGCAAATTCCACCAGGCCCCGCGTCACCCGCGAGACGTCCAGAAGATCGTCTACAAGCTCGGTCATATGCGAGACCTGGCGCGAGAGGGTTCCCCCTATCTGTTGAACGCGCGCTTCATCCAAAGGCGCTATCTCCAGCAAGCTAGCCGCTGTCCCGATGGGTGCTAGAGGGTTACGCAACTCGTGTGCGAGCATGGCAAGGAATTCGTCCTTGCGGCGATCCGCCTGTTCCAGGCTCTCGACCATCCGCCGACGTTCAGTAACATCGAGCACCGTACCGATCATCGACAATGGTCTGGCGTCCGGCACATCGCCTTCGAATAATACCTGTCCGCGCGACATCGTCCACACCACTTGACCATCGTTGTGAATCCATCGGAACTCTTCAGAATAGCTGCCACCGGAACCGGGTTCAAGCGCATGTTGGAGGGCCGCCTCAACCCGCGGCCAGTCATCGGAATGAATACGCTGGGAGAGGACGTCAAACGTTACCACCGCCTCATCAGGTGCTGCACCGACAATCTGCCTACATCGCGGGTCCATGCGGATGTCGCTGGATTGTACCTCCCAGACCCAAGTCCCGAATTGGGCCACGTCCATGGCCAGGGCAAAGCGCTGTTCAGACACGCGCAATGCGTTCTCCATGCGTTTGCGATCCGTAATATCGACGGACGAGCCGATCAAGCCCAGAATGTTCCCATCTTCATCCCGCCACGGTGCCTTGTTCGATAGCCAGATGGCCGGGGTCCCATCGGATAGCATAACCTCTTCCTCGACTTGCTCGCCAATACCGGAATCCATAATACGGCGGTCGGTCGCCATGATCGCGGCGCTCTGGACGCTGTCTGCGAGTACGTCTTCGTCCGTGCGACCTAGGAACGCCTCCGGGGGGAGGCCGAGTAGCTCCGCAACTCCGCGGTTGGCAACCATGAATCGGCCGGAACGGTCCTTGGCATAGACCACCCCGGGTACCGCATCGGTAAACATACGCAGCAACATGCCGGCCTGGTCGCGTTCGGCTTCCATGCGTCGTCGATCCTCAATGTCTAGCAGTACTCCCGGGAAACGGACCGCCTTACCGTCGGCGTCTAGCTCTGCCCGACCGTTGGCTTCGACCCAGCGGAGGGTCCCATCCCTGTGCCAGACCCGATATTCGCACCTGTATGCGCCACCCCGACTCATCGCCTCCTCGATCGCCGACGAAACTCGGTCGCGATCATCGGCGTAAATGGATTCCATGGCGAGTTCCAGTGGGAGGCCCGACTTACACAGCGTCTCGCTGAGTCCGAAGCTGGCGGCGAAGCGGGCGTCTGCAATAAAGCGATTGTCCGGTATCGTCCAAATCCAGGTCCCAACGATGGCGCCCGCGTCCAGCGCCAGTTGCACGCGTTCGGCCGCGTCCGCTGCGTCTGCAGCCATTTTTTTATGCTCAGTGATATCGCGTACGAACACGGCCAGACCCGCTTCGACCATATAGGCGCGCGCTTCAAACCAGCACAATCCGTGTTCAGCTGATACCTGGGAATATTCGTGCCGCTCCGATGTACCACTGGCACTGACGCGTTGGCACATTGAGTAGACTGAAGCCTGCCCGCCTTCCGAGAATAGGGCCCCGAACTCCTCTCCGATCATATCGACCTGCGTTTTAATCAGGCGCAAAGCGGCATCATTGGCTTCCAGCACGCGGAAATCGGGTCCCAGCAACATGAATGCCTCGTCCATATTGGTCAACACACCGCGATGCCGGGCCTCGCTTTCGACCAACCGCTGCTCGGTCAGCACCTGGGCGGTGATCTCCGTGCACGCGCAGAACAATCCCTCGACTTCCAAACCTTCCCCACGCACCGGAGAATAGAAAAAGGAAAAATGAGTCTGTTCCGGATAGCCGTGTCGTTCCACCATCAACGGGATATCCTGCATCTGCACGGGCTCGCCTCTCAGAGCAGAAGATACAATCGGCTGAAGTTGTTCCCGGATCTCGTACCAGACTTGTAAGAAATCCTGGCCAAGCGCATCTGGATGCTTGTTTCCGAGGATTTCAGCGTAGTAGTCATTATAGATAAGAGTGCGCGTGGCACCCCACGCTACAAACATCGGTTGGTTTGACGCCAACATGATCCCCACCAACGTCTTCAGTGACGACGGCCAGGCAGCCGATGGACCTAGGGGCGTCTGCTCCCAGGCAAAGGCTCGCAACCGCGCACCCATTGCACCGCCGCCAGCCAGAAAGTGTGGTGTTTCTTTTGTCAATTGGTCCTACCCCTAACGTCAGTGAAAACGGCTACCACGCAATTACGCGGCAATCCAGTGAGCGCAGCGAACGTGTTTAACACACTTGTTAGGCGCATTAATCCTCACTCAACAACAGCTCTCTTCTACGAGGATAATTATTAAAGAAACCTCTCGTCACTATGTAGTGCTCGGTTTCTTCATGTATGATTTCTAATGTACCAGACTCATTAAATTTTAAAGTCTTAGTATTTGGATATGCAAGAAGCATTGGCGAATGCGTAGTAACGATGAACTACGCCTCATCATTAACAAACTCATAAATTGCAGCAAGAGGAGTCAGTTGACGTAATGGTGAAAGCGCTGCCTCTGGCTCATTTAGTATAAATAAGCTAATTCCACGCAATTTATTTAATCGCAATGACATCAATGATTCACCATGCGACCTTGCATGAAGCGATCTATTCCCACATTCTGCTAAATAACCAACATCATCTATGCATGATGCAGCATTAAAAAAATATTCAGCACGCAAAAAATGAAGATGCCTTAGTAACACGCGAGCTTATATTTATTGTTAATGTGCGCAATCTACTATATAAAAAATTAGTTAGAAAGCACCTTGAATATTAAATTACGTTCCACCGAGGATATGACTGACAAGGCTCAGTGGCACCCAAGTTGGTGTTTGCCAGATTTAAACCGCTCAAACATTTTTTCAAATGGGAATTTAAAGTTAATTGTTTGCTTTAGTTTGTTATTTGATACGGGGTAGAACCCCTGTAGATACACATATATTCAGGGTATCAAAACGCATTAAATTGGCCATGGGAAAGAACGTCGACCAGGTTGAAAAAAAACTACTTAAAGTCGTGCCTGCCGAGTTTAAAGTCGATGTACATCACTGGCTTATCTTACACGACCGGTATGTCTGTGTGGCTAGAAAGCCGCGTTGTTGGTCCTGCATTATTGAGGACTTGTGTGAGTTTAAGGATAAAACGGAATAACGCATGTAAGAGTCCCACTATTGTTCCCTCATCTGGAAAACTGAATAAAGGATGTTAGACTAAAATATGTACTACTAAATTGAGTCACTGAAAAAGACGGACGATGGCGCTAACATTTAGTTTAAAAAGTGATTATTTTAGTAACCTTAAATCAGCACATATTTTGCCTAAATCAGGATAATATTCTGGCTTAGACACCATCAGCTTTCTTTTTTTTCAAAAGGTGTAAGATGCAGCCATTGTTTTTGAGGTTACTACTTTTAAAATGTGCAGCTATTGTAGTGGCATCGTCAATGAATGTTGCTGCTTTTTCATCAGAACTCAATGAACTCACTTACATAACTGAAAATAATGCGTCGTTTAATTATGTTCGAAATGGTCACTTGCAAGGGTTTGCCGTTGAATTATTGTTAAGTGCATCGGCAGACTTGGGTAGCCCTGTTCACCGAGACGAGATTTTGGTTCAACCTTGGGCAAGAGCGTTTAAAAACGCCTTACAAGGACCCAATACCGTTTTATTCAGTACGATTCGAACCTCTGAGAGAGAAGATAAATTTCAATGGGTAGGTCCGTTCGCTTCTGAAAGCGACGTAGTGATCGCGCTTAAAGCTCGTCAGATTAAAATCACTGACTCCGCTAAATTAAAAAGTTATATCGCCGGTGCGGTTAGAGGTGATGTAGGAGAAGAAATACTTCACGAAATAAAAATTCCATCGGGTAATATCGTATTGTTACCTCATTCAACAAATATGGGGGCCATGTTAACTGCTGGACGGATTGATATATGGATTTTTGGAGAGTTTGCCTGGAGGGAAACGTTAAAGTCAGCCGGATTTAATCCTTCTTTATTTGAAATTGTTTTCCGCTTTCCGCCAAAGCATTATTATTTCGCCTTGAGTAGAGACATTAATCCTATGCTGGTCCAATCCTTTCAATCGGCTATTGACCAAACACTTGAAAAATACCCAGACAGTTCAAAATTTTCTCTACCGTCAAACAAGGGACCGCAGTGAGATAGTCTGTACGGCAATCGTTTTACAGTTACCTCGCATAAAGGCCATTATAATGCTTTACATGGCGTAATTTGATTTCTTTTCAGTTTTATACTTGATTGGGCTTAGTTAACACAACAATCTACTTTAATTATCCTTCGGCTGGCCGAACATCGCGGTGGACACACACATTTCCCGAGTCTCAAACCGCACTTAACAGGCCACGGGAAAGAACCTCGAGCAGATTGAACAGAAGCTGCTTAAAGTGGTCCCGGCTGAATTTAAAGTCGCTGTGCATCACTGGCTTATTCTGCATGGCCGCTACACCTGCATCGCTCGCGAGCCTCGTTGTGGTTCGTGCATTATTGAGACCGTGTGTGAGTTTAAGGATAAAACAGAGTAACTTCTCTCACTATTTATTTCATGATAGATTAAGAATATCAGCAACTTACTAGTTTGGTTAAGATTTGCATTCTTTCTTGAAACGAACCGCCATAGGGATAGTGACGTTAGTAATAGTGGCGTTTCTTTTAGGTTGGTTAATCTTTCTATTACCATTATCCCCTCCCCTTATTCAAAAAGATCAGCACAACAAAATCATTATCGACAACGTCAATATAATTGACATATCCCGCGACAACACCGTCTATAACATGCGAGTTATGATTCAAGACGGTGTAATTGTTCGTATTGCGAGCGCAGATTCCAAAATGAACACCGACGATGCGTTTATTGTTGACGGCCATAATCGTTTCCTGATACCAGGTCTGTGGGATATGCACTCACACCTTGCCTTCAATGAAGCAGCCCAGATCTCCATGCCGCTATACGTAGCAAACGGCGTGGTGAATGTGCGCGATATGCAAGGAATCATGAACATCGTTGAAGAAAGACGGTCTTGGGCCACGTCAATCGACAACCACAAATTACTAGGCCCCAGAATAATGGGTTATGCCGACTCAATTGTGGGTGACAATTATGATAGGCGTAATGTTGATAAAGTTGTTCAACGGTCTATAGAAGATCCTCGAAGCTTTATCAAAATATACAGTCAAATCAAAGAAACGAGATACCTCAAACTCGCTGAATTGGCAAATATGCATAAGGTAAAATTTGCCGGCCACTATCCGCTAAGTATGGACCCAATCGTGGCAGCGAATGCAGGTCAACGAAGTTTTGAGCACGCCCACCTTTTTATCGATAATTCTTCCTTTGTAGCACCGATTTTGCGACAGCACTATTTTGAGCGATATTCCAATGACGAAGTTTTAAAAACGCCCAGACCAAGCACAGCTGAAGTCCTGAAAACATTTGATCAATCGCAATTTGACCAGCTTGCTGACGCCATGATCAAAAATGACACTTATTTCGTGCCAACTCATATCACTAAGCATTACGAAGCTCAAAGTAGTAACGAGGACTTTCTTAACGATGACAAGCTGAGATATATCCCATTTTTAATCAAAAACTTGTGGGCTGACGATGCGCAAAGAATGAAGAAGGATGACCAGGATGATTTAAATAGTTATTACCTAAGAGGCCTGGAGTTAACTGGATATGCACATCAGCGAGGCATTAGCATACTGGCTGGTACTGATACGTATGATCCTTATTCTTTCCCTGGTTTTTCTCTTCATACCGAGTTAGAACAACTGACCAAAGCCGGCTTATCGAACGCTGAAGCATTAGCCTCTGCGACAATTTTACCGGCCACATATTTTGGCACACAGCATTTAATGGGAAGCGTAGACGTAGGCAAGAAAGCCGATCTGATTTTGTTGAAACGAAACCCACTCGAAGATATTTCACACACACAAGATATCGAAATCGTTATTTTTGACGGCGCTGTGTATGATGAAGAGGACATCAGGTCACAAAAAGAATATGTTGAAAAAAATGTCTCTGGTTTAAGCGGAATATCGCTTACCATTAAGATGATAGTAGCGATGTTTCGCGACAATAACCCCGAAGCGAGGAATGCAGGTTATTGAGCCGAATTAGCGCAATATATTGGTTAGACTTTTCTGCTGATAGCTCATCGTTTAGCATCTTTCCAGCATGAGCTTTGCTACGTTGAACCTAAAGGCGCGGTTACCGCTGGCCAGTAACCATTGGCCAATCGACGGTTATGTGTTGGAAGCATCTAAAGGTTCGAAAGTTGGTGAGCACTTCTTTAAGGCAACATTGAGGATCGCCGACTCGCGTTTAATGATGAACGAGTAAAGATGGGATATCCCGAGTTCCAGGAGCATGAATTTAAAGCCTTCTATGAATTTATTGATAAGTCAGGATTAGACTTTGAGTTTATTAGTTTTAGCCTGTTACCTCATGAAGCTACAGTGCTGATCAAATAACGGTTTAGCGTGAGCTCCACTAATGCAGGTGTTCACTGTCACATTAAGGACGCTTATCTAATTCTTGAAAATATCTGATGTGGCAGGCTACTGGCGAGTCATCGGCGGCAAAATGGCGTAGTCAAAATTTTGCTATTTTGCCATACTCCAGCCACCCGAAAACTTGAATGTCCCGAATTTGGAAATAGCAAAAGACAAATTAATCGAGTTGAGAAAAGAACGAGGATGGTCACAGAACAGACTCGCCACAATCTCAGGGCTTGGTGAAAGAACGGTTCAACGAATCGAAAAAGAAGGCGTTTGCTCGCTAGAATCGGTGCTGGCTCTAGCATCAGTCTTTGAACTTAGCCCGAAAGATTTGCAAGTAATCAAAACAAGTGAAGATAAGCCGTTAAGTGATAACACCCACCCGATCAATTGGAGTGGGTTAATTGGCTTTCCAGTGTTAATGTTTTGCGCCTATTTAATCATCGATCTCACAGGGAAATACCCAAACTGGGAGCGCATTAGTTCCGCCCTGATTTTGGGACTGACTTTTGTCTTCGCCGGTATTTCTCACGGCGCCAGGGAAATATACTCATGTTTAATTTCCACAACCTGGGTATTTCGAATTCCAGTCGTCGCGAAAAATATTAACGCCAAAATATCACTGGTAAAGTCTTTACATGAGTATGCCTGCATTGTTGGCATTGTAAGCTCAGCCGTGTGTGGCCTGACCATAATGATGCACACTGAAATCGATCCTGAGCATATGACAGACTACCTCACTTATGCCCTCCGACCATTGTTTTATGCGATATTGTTTGCGGAGCTGTGGTTCCGACCTTTTAAACACAGATTGGAGTATATTCTGCAATTAAGCACTACGACTGATAGAGAAAAAATAAAATAATGCGGTACTGTGGTGTCACCCTTTTTGTCTTTTTTCTGGCAACATTTTCTCGTTCAGCCTCAACTGAAGTTGCTCACACTAATTTAGTAAAACAAATCGAGCGAATAATTATCCAAGAGAATGCCAGAAGCGGATTTAATGGCGCTGTAGCTATCAAACTCTGGGATACTGGGATATTTTCTTATGAAATTGGCTATCAACAAAAAGGCAGGCCGTTAACTCCAAGTCACCTGTTTAGTAGTGGTTCGGTAGGTAAGGAGTTTACTACAGTGGCCATATTGAAATTAGCCAGGCAGGGCAAACTGAATCTGAATGACCCCGTGATTGACTATCTCCCGAATCTTCCACAGTGGGCGAAAAGGATAACCATTCACCATTTACTCTCACATACCTCAGGCTTACCAAAAATAAAATGGGCAACCAATATTTCTACCGCAGACGTGATGAGCCAGATTCTGGCCTTTAGCAAGCTGGAATTTGAACCCGGCTCGCAGTATTTGTATGGCAACATCAACGTCATGCTTAGAGCCAAAATAGTAGAAAAAGTAACTGGCATGCCGTTTGGTCAGTTTCTGAAAACGAACTTTTTTGCGCCTTTCGAAATGGTAAATACGGTTCAAATAGATAGCGTAGATGATAAAGTAGACAAGGTTATTGGTGACTTCCCCACGGCCATTAACGGCGTCACAATTTATACTACGCCTGCAGACCTGATCCGTTGGGAAGTAGCGTTATTAAATGGCGAAGCACTTGCTGGAAGTACTTTGTTAAGCATTCTTTCTCACCACCCGCTTTCCGATAAACATCTGGATTCTGAATATGATTTTGGACGGTTCACATTGAATGATGGAACGGTAGCTACGCTGGAGCACGATGGCAGTAACCCTTCACACCACGTCCTGAAGTACTCACACATAGCCAGTCAATTCACTTTCGTCGCTATGTCCAGCGATGGTAACAAGCAAAACCTGTATACGTTGAGGGATAAAATACAAACGCTCGTAAACTCAGTCCATCGCTAACGTAAAGGAAGCAGGCTAAGTCTTGGTGGGATTTGTTTTGCATAAGCTAAGTTTACATCAGTGTAAATGAGCATCGCATGGGTGATAACCAAGTTATACTTATCACTTTGGCTAGCCGACATGCCAAAAATTAGTCTGCCTTATCATTAGCAAGTCCGGGTTGAGTAACACCCTGAAGCGGTATTTTACACATCCAATATGTGACATGAATTGTGTCGAAGTACTTTACACATTGAACACAAACCAACCAGATAAATAATTAACTTACTAATTTTAAGAGCTTTTTGTTAACGGCCTGAAAATTGCGTATAAAAACATCAATGCAATTCGAAGTGACCACCTCTAAACCGGCGAGTGACTGCTGGATTGGATAACCACTAGCAGTGCAACATTGCAGTTCATTGTTTTCACTGCTTATTTTAGAAGTTAATAAAAACTATAAAATCAGGAAGTTAAAATGAAGAATAAATCAGAGAAGTTGATTAAACATAAGTTATTAAGCTTACTTATTTTCTATGCTGCATTAGTCTCAGGCAGTGCTCATGCCAATGTTATCTATTCAACCGGGTTTGAATCGCCCGCGTTTTCTGTAGGTGATATTGAGGGCCAACAGGGGTGGCAAGTTTATGGCGATGAAACAGGTGAAGCCGTTATTCAAAACGCTGAGTCTTCGTCAGGTACCCAAGCGTTGGAACTTGACATGGCAGGTACCCTTGAAGATGATTATTTTGAAACCTATTTACCAGTAGGTATTGAATTGGATGGTGGTATTTTTACGCTCACCGCTGATTTTATGAGAGTAGGTACAGTGCCGGACTATGCAGGTATCTCACTGTGGGGGGACACCGGGTTTCTTGGTCAGATTTTAGCATTGAATGATAACGCGCTAGGCAGTTCCAGCGGTGTTCAGTTAGGTAACAATGACACTAATGGCGAGGTTCTCACCTTTACCGAATCTGTATGGCACACATTCAGTTTGGAGTTAGATTTTGACGCCATGTTGCTTTCTGGCTGGGTTGATGGCAATTCACTAGGGCAATTAGCGATTAATCCTTCGGCAGGTGCACCAACAGTGATTGAAGATATCGTATTATTTTCGTTTTCAAGTGATGAAGATCAAAGCGTATTTTTCGATAATATTACCGCTACCTATTCCGAGAGCGATAGCCAGATATCTGTTCCTGAACCTCAGACGTTCGCAATAGTTATGTTGGGTATGATTTGTCTGCTTTCAAGACAAAGGCAACAAGTTTAACGCATTTATGTATAATGTAAATGCGCCTAAATTGCCTGCTTGATATGTTAAATCCGTTGCGGTGAATTTCGCCGCAATTTGCTTACCGCTTTGCAGAAAGAGAGTCTTGAAGACGTTAACAGCTAGGTCAATTTTACTTAATCAGATTTTACTCTGGTTACATGGATTACTCTTCCCTGCTTTAGATCATAAAAAGCAGACAAAACGATCCCTATCCTTAGTTTCATTCGTTTAAACCCTGTTGTAATAACTTCGGTATATTTATGTTTTCAAATAACCACACGCTTGCATTGGCACGTGCATTTTTAGTTGTTTTCATTTCATCTGGATTATTGATCGGCTGTGCGTCCAACAAACCAGAAGTGAATATGGTTGACGAGGAAAACTTCAAAAGCATTAACACTTTTTTTGTTCAACCCCCGCTCAATCCCGTCAATGTGCCCGTTGAAAACCACGTAGTGTCTTCAATCTCAAGCATTCTGCTTAGCAAGGGGTTATCACCTGCTAGCAAAGATAATGCAGATATTGAAGTGACATTCTTTCCCTCATCTGCCATTAAAGACAATGGCAAATCCATGAGTATTGGACTGGGTACAGGCGTATTCGGACGCTCCAGCGCGATATCACTGGGTAGCATTTTTAACATTCCTGTGGGGGAACAGGTTACACAGTATCAGAATCTGCAAATTGATATCATCCAAAATGGTGAATTTATTTACAGTGCAGCTGGCAGCACTGAGCTGGAAGCAAAGGATAGTATTACGATCCAAAAAGAACTGACCAATCTGGTGCATGAATTATTGCGACCTTATCCGGCGAAGTCAGTCGCACCAGCCGAAACTAATTAAAGAGTGAAAAATCAAAGTCAGGATTGCAAACCGGATGTTACCCCCAACATCAGTAGGTCGAGCCATCGTTAAAGAGGATTAATCATGACCCGTCATTTTGAAAAAGCAGAAGGCCTGTGCGAACAACGAGACCCAGCTACACTGGGCTTTGTCTTTAACCAAACCATGCTGAGAATCGCTGACCCGGTCCGCTCCCTGGACTTTTACACCCGGATAATGGGCATGACATTGTTAAGAAAACTGGAGTTCCCAGAAATGGAGTTTACGCTTTATTTCTTAACAGCAGGCGATGATTTTTCCGATATCAGTGCCAACAACAAAGAGCGAACAGCGCAAACCTTCGGTCGTCCGGCAATGTTGGAGTTAACCCATAATTGGGGTGACAGCGCAGCGACTACCACTTATCACAATGGCAACAGCGAGCCCAGAGGATTTGGACATATCGGCTTTCACGTGCCAGACCTGGAAGGTGCTTGCCAGCGCTTTGAGGACTTAGGCGTTGCGTTCCAAAAGCGCTTGCAGGATGGCAAAATGAATAACCTGGCGTTTATTAAAGATCCTGACGGATACTGGATTGAAATCTTTGATGCCAATCGTATGGCGGGATCGTAGGTCGCCCACCCGTCTATGCGTCGATATCACGACTCGCCATACTGGTGCATCATCAGTATGGCCTAATGTGCAGTTGTCTCAGCTTAACCAACTTTAATTTAAACCTACTGGGCAGGTTCCAGAATGCATGACAATATTGCGTAAAATGCTAATATAATACTCTTCTCAAGCCGTTGATTAGTTGTTCTTGGAGCTACAGTCTTTGTTCAAACACCCTTCTATCAAAAGCTACTTTGATGCTGAAATCGCAAAAACTGAAACCGATTCTGCTTTCGCAAGAGGGCTCAGCTACGCGGGCCATTCTCTTATGGTTCCGGAAAAATTCAGCTATCAGGTTCTGCCCCACTTTAATGATCGGTTTGTGCTGTTCAACCAGAGTGACAAGTATGATCTGGTATCGAATGTGTGTTTACACCGCCAGGCTAAACTATTGGAAGGCAGCGGCAGAACCAGAAGTATCGTGTGCAAACTGCATTGCTGGGGATATGACAACCTGGGCGCATTGAAAGGTGCGCCGCACTTTGAAAGTAAACCTGAGGGTAAGCTTAAAACTGAAACGCTCAACAAATGGAACGGAATGTTGTTTCGCGGTCGTGTACCCGATATGGATTTAGCGGCACTCGGGTTAACCTCCTATATTAACTTTGATGACTATTTCTTCGCTGGGCTTGAAACCACACAGTACAACTTTAACTGGAAAACTTTCGTTGAAATTTATTTGGAAAACTATCACGTTTTTTCGATGCACCCTGGCCTCAGGCAATTTGTTAAGCCTAACGACTTAGAGTGGGACTTTGGCAAGGACTATTCGGTGCAAAAAGTGGGCTTAGGTGAAGATTTACTCAAAGCAACTACACCCCATTATCGTCACTTTCAGGATGCGCTGGTTGAGCGTTTTGGCGACAACCTGCCAAGATATGGCGCCATCTGGTGCTATATCTATCCCAATATCATGATCGAATGGTATCCCGAAGTACTGGTTGTCAGCACCATTTATCCCAATGGGCCAAGACACTGTACCAATCACGTGGAATTTTATTACCCTAACGTGTTTCATGCGAAAGTGCCGGGTTATTTCGAAGCGGAGAAAAAAGCCTACATGGAAACTGCTTTCGAAGACGAGGAAGCCTGCTTAATTTTAGAACGAGGTAGAGAGGCGTTGTATCTGTCCGGTGAAGAGGAGCACGGGCCGGTAGATTCATTTTTGGAGGCGGGTGTAGCTAAGTTTTATGAATTTTTATCTTCACCATAAACCATTTATTTAAATCCATGGGCCAGTTGCAATGGGGCACAACATCATTGAATATGCGGGTGATTCAGCTGAACAGTTGGATTAGATCGCTTGTGCACCTTGTCGGATCTTAATGCGACGGCAAATATACGCATCGATGCCGTTTAAAACATTAAGGAATGACTATGCTATCCCGCTATATCCCAATACTGATCCTGGCGACCTTATCCAAACACGTCTTCGCCTTCGATGTCATCGCTCATCGCGGTGCTTCAGGGTACTTACCTGAGCACACGCTTGCTGCAACTACATTGGCGCATGCTCAGCTGCCCGCTTATATTGAACAGGATGTCGTTCTGACAAAAGATAACATTGCGGTTGTTTTACATGATATTCATCTAGATACCGTTACCGATGTTGCAGAAAAATTTCCTGAGAGAGCAAGAAAAGACGGTCGTTACTATGTGATCGATTTTACCCTGGCTGAAATAAAAACGCTGGTTGTTCACGAGCGCACCACCCAGGCAGGTGAGCAAGTCTTCCCTAAACGATATCAAGGTTCACAGGCTCAATTCAGTATCGCCACACTGGCGGAACATTTAGAGTTAATTACCCAGCTTAATCGTCAGCTGGGTGCCTCTATTGGTGTTTACCCAGAAATTAAGGCCCCTGCCTGGCACCGCAAGCAAGGCAAAGATATCAGCGCTATCGCATTGGGTGTGTTAGAAACCTATGGTTATCTGAAAAAAGACAGTCAAATTATTTTGCAATGTTTCGATTTTAAAGAGATAACCCGCTTACGTGATGAATTAGGCTATAAAGGCCAGTTGGTTCAACTAATAGGGAGTAACAACAGCCATTTGCTAGACACAACGTCGTCGATAAAAGAACTTGCGACTGTGGTGAACGGCATTGGCCCTTCATTTAATCAATTGTTGGATAAGGCCGCGTTAAGCAAAGGTCAGCTTAAACCCCAAACGTGGGTCACACAGGCGCAACATGCGGGATTGCTCATTCACCCTTACACACTGCGAGCCGACCAGCTTCCGCCTGGCATGACACTCAACGAAGCGGTTACTGCTTTACACATACTCGATGTGGACGGGGTGTTTACTGATCATGTGCCGCCGGTGAAAACCGCAATAAACCAGCTGAGGTAGCGGAATATCAAAAAATGGCGCCTTGCGCGCCATTTTTGTCATATTGCAATAAGTCAAAGAAGCAGTAATAAATTACGATTTGGTTAACTGCACCACCACTCTGCGGTTCATGGCGCGCGACGATGCGTTATCATTCGGTGCAATATGATGCTTTTCGCCGTGTCCGGTAATCTCGATTCGCTCACCATCCACACCCAACGCGGTGAGATAATTTTTCACTTCATTTGCACGTCGGATTGAAAGCTGCTCGTTATTCCAGCGACCACCATAACTGTCGGTATAACCATCTAACAACACTAACTCCAGGTTGCTGTCTTCTTTTAAATATTCTCCAATCATGCTCAATCGCTTTTGAGAATACTTGGTCAGGTCTGTACTATTTTTTTCGTAGCTAAGCACGGTGTAAGCGATATCATCAAAACTATACGGCAACAAGTTAGAGACACATTGAACGAATTGACGGTATGCAGAAGTAAAATTGCTGGCATTCAACGAGACTGAGACTTTGTCATAAGCGTTATACCAGTCTTGATAGTAAATGGTTGGCCAGTAGCCTTTCTCAAGTTCACTCAACATTGTCCATGCCGCTTGTTCAGGAAGATCACCCGAATATTGAGTACGCAGTTGCATGTCAGCAATGATTTTTGGTGCCTGGCCAGGCATCCACTTGGGAGGGATAGAATACACTGCCGCCACATCAAACTTTTTAGGCAGCAAATACATGTCCATTTCAAATTCCATGTTCAACTGCTTGGATGCCAGGCTGGTAAAGAGCGCATCACCGTAACCGGGAACAGTGTGGTTTAACGTACATTCGAGTCGGTTAGTTGTTTGCATTAGCCAGCTTGAGTCTTCTACTGCCGCAGCATACTGACGCATAGCGGCGTTAGTGGCACCGCTGACTATTACGAATAGGGCAAAAGCAAATCGAATCATGGGAAAATTTTATTACACCGTCTTGTTCTATTTATCATATCGTCTTTTTTCGCAAAAGCTTTAGCTAATACTCATCCGTGATGAAAGGAGCTCACGAAAAATGCAAGCTGCCCGGCTGGATACTCATGCGCATAACTGCGATAATCGGCGAATATCCCCTCTTAACTTCAAAACTACAGACTTAAACCAGAGCATAAATTAAACCAGTTTTGCGTTTATTAAGGAGCCAGTGACTAAATGAGTGTTAAGCGCACGCCCTTGAACCAGCGTTTCAGAGGATATTTTCCAGTGGTAATCGATGTTGAAACAGCGGGTTTCAATGCCACGACTGATGCCCTGCTGGAAATTGCCGCCGTGACATTGAAGATGGATGAGGACGGTATCCTGGCTCCGGACAAAACGATTCATTTTCATGTGGATCCCTTCGAAGGTGCAAATTTAGAGCCTGCTGCATTGGAGTTCAACGGTATTGATCCGTCCAACCCATTACGGGGTGCGGTCTCTGAAACTGACGCCATGAAAGGGGTGTGTAAAGGTGTTCGCAAGTTACAGAAGGCTGCGGAATGCCAACGTTCCATCATTGTCGCCCATAATGCCAGTTTTGATCAAAGCTTTGTCAATGCAGCAATTGAACGCAGCGCCATCAAACGTACGCCGTTCCACCCGTTTGTTTCGTTTGACACCACTTCATTAGCAGGATTGGCGTTGGGGCAGACGGTGCTAGTGAAAGCCTGCAGGGCAGCAAATATCAGTTTTGATGCCAGTGAAGCGCACAGCGCGTTGTATGACGCTGAAAAAACCGCTGAGCTATTTTGTTTTATGGTAAATCGATATCAGGCGCTTGGCGGCTGGCCTTTGCCTCAGGAAGCTGATGAAGAGGAAAAATAATTCAGGGGTAGAAACATTATCCTGAGCCCGATGGCTCAGGATAAAAACCGTTAGCTCAATTTATAACTTGTCAGCTTCTTCAGACAAGAACTTGGCTACACCTTCTGCGTTCGCGCTCATACCGGCTTTACCTTCCTGCCAGCCTGCTGGACACACTTCACCATGTTCTTCATGAAAGTTTAACGCATCAACCATGCGCAGCATTTCATCAATGTTACGACCCAGTGGCAGATCATTCACCACTTGATGACGCACCATACCGTCTGCATCAATTAGGAATGAACCACGGAATGCTACACCAGCTTCAGGATGCTCAACATCATATGCCTGACATACTTCATGTTTGACATCAGCAACCATGGTATATTTCACTTCACCAATCCCGCCTTGGTTAATCGGTGTTTTTCTCCACGCATTGTGAGTAAACTGAGAATCGATAGACACGCCAATAACTTCACAACCACGTTTCGTGAACTCTTCATAACGTTTGTCAAAAGCAATAAGCTCTGATGGGCAAACAAACGTAAAATCTAAAGGATAAAAGAAGACTACAGCTTTCTTACCTTTGATCGCTTCGCTTAACGTAAACGAATCAACGATCTCGCCATTACCTAAAACTGCTGCTGCTGTGAAATCAGGGGCTGGACGCCCGACTAGTACGCTCATAATTCACTCCATATAACTGTAATTGATTTGCTCAGAGTTGTTCACGAAACCGAGTATTGCTTAATAACCGGTCAACGATTCCGCCATCAGAATCAGATCCGTTTGCTTAACTTTTCTCGACCCCGAAAGGTTAAGCATTTATTATTGGTGCAGATTTCAAAATAACAACCGTAAATAAAAATTTAGCTATCCGGTTGCTCATTTTTTCGTTTAGTGTACTTTTCCAGCGTCGAAAGCAATGTTGCTTTATCTATTGGTTTTGTTACGAAATCGTCCATGCCGGCATCAATACACTTCTTTTGTTCTTCTTCAAACACATTCGCCGACAGGGCTATAATCGGCGTGGTGATTTTCAGCTCGTTACGCAATTTGTAAGTGGCAGTGACGCCATCCATAACCGGCATATTCATATCCATCAGGATGGCATCAAACGTCTCCATCAAACACACGTTCACCGCGATTTCACCATTGTAAACCACACTCACCTGATAACCGGCATCCTGAAGTATTGCTTTAGCAACTTCAGCATTCAATTCATTGTCTTCAACGACCAGAATGGAGGGTACACTGTGGGCAGAGGGTTGACGGTTTTTCTCCCATCGCTCATGCAATTGCGCAATTTCCATTAAGTCCGCTTCAAGTGTTTGTCGATTTACCGGCTTTCCATGGGTTCGCCAGATCAATGATTCTACCTGCTCGGAGCACTCCATTTTTTCCAGTGCTGCCGATATCAGAATTACGTAAGGTAGTGTGCCACGCCTTTGTGCATGCAAGTTCTCCAATAATTCTACACCGTTCATTCCCGGCATCGACAAATCAACAATAAGAATATCAAATTTGGTAGAGGAGCGTAGAAATTCACTCGCAGAACTAAACAGCTCTTTTCTCAGTCCAACTTCAGCGACAATGTGGGAGAGATATTCACGACTGGACAGCAGGTCATCAACTATAGCGCATCGCAATGCTCGCTTGACTTTTTCGCTGGCGACGGGGGTTTTAACAATTTCGATTGGCAAAACTGCGACAAATTCACTTCCCTTTCCAACCTTGCTTGAAACACTGATATCTCCTCCCAGCAGTTCACAAAGTTGTTTGCTGATTGCCAGGCCCAACCCTGTCCCGCCAAACTCACGATGGCTGGATTGGTCCGACTGGGTGAAGCGTTCAAACACTTTCTTCAATTTTGTGTGTTCTATGCCAATGCCGGTATCCTTAACGGTAAACTGTAAATGATGAGTCTGTTCCTTAATAAAAATACCGACCTCAAGGGTTACCTCACCATGTCGGGTAAACTTAATCGCATTGCTGAGCAAATTATTTAGAATCTGACCAACGCGAACAGGATCTGAATTGATAAAGTCCGGTAGCGCGGTCAATCTGTTATACGTAAACTTGAGCTGCTTGTTGCGCGCGTGTACTTCCTGCACAGCGGCAATATCGTCTATTAACTGAAGCAGATTGAAGGTCACTTTATCGATGGCAAGCTTACCTGACTCAATCTTTGATAGATCCAGCAAATCATTTATCAATACCAAAAGCTGGTTACCTGCACCTTTTGCTTTCTGAAGAAAATACGGTGCGCGTTTTGGTTTATCCAGCGCAAGTTCAATCATGCCGAATATCCCATTCATCGGCGTGCGCAGTTCATGGCTCATGCTGGCAAGAAATTCGGATTTTGCCTGATTCGCATAATTGGCCATACTTTCGGCTCGTTTGGCTTTAATCAGCGCGAGTTCAAGCTTTTCGATATTGGCTCGAAGGCTTCTTTCCATTGGCAGAAAAAGAAAAAGCCCTACCATAATCAGCATGATTAACATCACAGCCCATAAGCTCCACTGAACCCTATTTACCCGTTTTATACGAAGGTCTGCCTCACGTTTAAACTGCTGAACTACCTGGTCTAGCGATGATAGAAGAGGATCAATAAAGCTCAGTTGAAAATAAGCAGGTAGAGAACCGCAGGTTGGATTCAATGCGTGTGCACGTGCTACATCGATAAATGCAGTCACTCTTTCATCTAGCTTCTCCTCTCCCAAGTACTGGGCTCTAATAGCGACGGGAACATTTTCCAGCGCCATTAAAAAATGGTGATTTCGGGTGAAGTTTCCCAATGTATTGTCCATCAGCGATGCGACTGATTGCTGGTTATCATCACAGTTTGACAGTTTCGCCGCTAATAAACTGATTCTTTGCGACAACATTCTCTGCTGCCCCGCTACATTTATGATGTAGGCGTCTTCTTTTTGCTGACTGTTAGTAAAATAGGAAATAGCCACAGAAACTGTCGCCAAAAGTGCAAAAAGAATCAGAGTGACCACATATCGAACGCGTATTGACATTAAAGCGATAAACCCTACAAAAAGAAAAATTTCTCCTTAACTCTAGCATCAATTAATAAAACATGAAGCGAATCAAGGATTTTCAGAGGTTTTTTAACAATTAATTGGTTAGCGTAAAACGTTGCGTCATTTTAGCCCTTGCAGATTTAGTAAATAACAATTATTATCATTAGCAGGTAATAACTGGAATCATTTCATGTACGTGTGTATGTGCTACGGCATCACGGATAAATCCATCGCATCGGTTGTGAAAAATCAGGGCGTGGGTAACATTCGCGAATTAAGACAGCACCTTGAATTAGGTGATCAGTGTGGAAAGTGTATTCAAATGGCACAGGAAGTCATTGATTCCACTATCATCGACGACTCATTGTTTAAAGAAGTCTGCTAACTCTTTTTATTCTGTCTGGTAAGTCAATTGCAGATAATAAAATCCACCGCCTATACCATTTGGTGCTGTTGGCGGATATAGCGCTCCCACTGCACCTTTATACGGGTTCACATCCGGACGCGTATCAAATACGTTCTTCGCACCAACCGCCGCATGCAAATGCTTATTTATCTGCCAACCCACTTCGACGTCCATCGTTACGATAGAGCCCGCATAAATATCCATACCCGCTGACGCATCCAAATGATCTTCGTAAAAGCTACTGTAATAATTAGCACGCCAGGTAACTTCCCACTCCTGCAAGGTTTGTAACAATGTCAGATTAGCGCGATGGGCTGGTAAGTTATCCTCTAGCATGCGGATACGCGCTTCAGTCAGGTTAGGTTCGTAAACTATTTGGCCGTTCTCACGTTCGCGTGGATACTGATTTACTCGTGCAACTTGGGTATCTGTCCAATTGTAAGCGAAAATCATTTGATTAGTTATTGCATTGAAGTCAAATGCATAATGTACAACCAAATCGATTCCTTGTGTTTCAGTGTCAAAATCATTAGTGAAAAATTTTGCACTTTGGTAGCGGTCTGCGTCCGGATACCCTTGCGCGACTAATGCATCAATATCCGCCTGCGTAAGGGTGATTGCCGATGTGGTACTGATGCGATCATTCAGGCGAATATTGAAATAATCCAGCGTCAGATAAAGTTGTTCGTTATACATCGCGACCAGACCAACGCTGGTATTGACAGATTCTTCAGGAGTCAGCGGTGTCGCACCTAGTTGAATTGAAATTGCATCGGTCGGCGGTAACGTTGCCTGGTCTTCCAGACCATTTGCAGAATAGGCTGTGGTCACATTTATCACATTGCTCTGACCTACGGTGGGTGCTTTAAAGCCGGTACTTGCGGATCCTCTCAACGCCAAATAGTCATTCAACTCTAAACGGCTACTGATCTTTCCATCAAAGGTACTGCCAAAATCCGAGAAATTTTCGATACGCGCGGCGATTCCCAACTCCCACGTATCGGTAATAAAAATTTCTGAGTCGGAATACATCGCCCAATTGTGTCTTGTCCAATGCCCTGATGAAACAGGTTGATATCCAGGGAAGCCATTGGAGCCTACACTAAACCCCTGGCTAAAACCCGATGCCGGGTTGTACGCAAAAGGACCGGCTTGCCAGGAGGCTTCATCGCCTGCACGCTGATGATATGACTCTGCGCGCCATTCAAACCCAAATGCCACGTTCACCGCTTCGGCTACCGCAGTTTCAATCGACTTGCTGATATCGAGATTTATAGTACGCTCAATTTGACTCACCCCTCCGGGTCTAAAAGCAGTCGGAGATTCAGGTCCCAGCGAGGGATTGACCGTTTTGTTAAGCGTGTAATCAATACCCGAATAACCCACTCCCGCACTGGCGTCCCAGAGCCAATGGTCTATTTCACCACTGAACCCAAAAAAGGTTGACGCATCTTTGATAGTGCCTCCAAACTCGGGAGTAAATCCGCCTGGAAACCATTCGTTAAAGGCAAAACAGTTTCTCCCTACAGCCGTGCTGTTATCAGCAATCAACTTGTAATCTGCCTGCTCCAGTACGTTAGCTTCGGATAGCATAATCTGTGGACATTCAATCCCCTTATTAAGGCCATCTAGATCGGCAATAAGCAACGTAGGAGTTTGAGTCAGCGTGGTATCAGAAAAAACTCCGTCACGGGTTTGAGGATGACGAAAATAAAAACCGCCTTTAATTTTTCGCTTAGCAGCGTTGCCAAACATATAGGCTTCTACATTATCACTGAGAGAGTGCTTTGCATTAATGGCGGTTTTAACATCGTATTCAACATCAAGCGCCCCCCAGGTTTGGGCCGGATCATGCACAAACCTGTTACCCTTTTCGAACAACTGCTGCGCATCAGTGCGTTGTACGCTGCGCGATGTAGCCTGTTGTTGACGGTACTCAGCGGTAAGATTGATAAACCCTTCGTCGTTAAAACGAAACCCTTTGTTCGCTTGAAATTGAATAGACTGTCCATCGCCCTCATAATACTCACCGGCTTTCACCTTGAAGTAGCCGGCTTGCGCCTCATCTTTCAAAACAAAATTAATTACCCCTGCAATGGCATCTGAGCCGTACTGCGCAGCCGCCCCATCCCGCAATACTTCCACTTGCTTCATTGCAGCACCCGGTAAAACTGAAATATCAGGTCCCTGGGCGCCATCCGAAAGCCCGCCGCCCAGAAAGGTGATCGCCGCCGAACGATGACGACGCTTGCCATTTATTAGTAATAGTGTGTGGTCTGACGCCATTCCGCGAAGATTTGCTGGCCTGACTAAACTCGTTGCGTCGTTGATAGGCTGATCATTAACATTTAGCGAGGGTACCACAACGCTCAACATGGTAAGGACGTCACCACTTTCCTGCGCTGCAAATCCTTTTTCACTAACGATATCAAGTGGCACCGATGAATCGGTCACCGAGCGCGGGGTGTTACGTGTACCAACTACTGCAATACGCTCAAGCCCATAATGCCCTTCATCTTGCTGAACTGCATCGGGTTGTTCTGAGGTATTTTGTGCCAATTGGACAGGTTTGGTTTTTACGCTAAGCATACCTGATTCATCAACGGCGACCGCAAGTTGGGTGCCCTGCAACAAACGTTGCAGCCCTTCGTGCAAGGTAAATTCGCCTTGGAGGGCGTTTGCGTTTACCTTTTCCGCCAGCTCGTAAGGAAACAGCAAAGTGGTATCAGCCTGCCGGGCAAATTCAGTCAGTGCACTATCCGCTCTCTGCTCTGAGATCGAAAAGTGAAAGGTAGCTTGTGTTTCAGCGTAACTATTGAGGGAGTTGAACGTTGAGAGGCTGGCGAAGAAAACGATGGATTTATGAAACAGCAACGCGCGGCTTGCACTCTCGTAACAGAATTCTCTGCAAGAGTTCAAATAAGTTCGAATGGATGACGGATACCTGCGCAAAACAATCAGTAGTTATTATAATTTTACTCATAATTACACGAAGAGCCTGAACACCACAACAACTTAAGCTTTGCAGATTGTGTAAAAATTGAGTAGATCTTTGGGTTCTCAGGCTACTGCACACACAATCAGCCTGCAGTTCTCAGCTCTATTACCTTATCCAATTCCTGTGAATGTTCAATTTGAAAGCTATTTTTTAACGCAAACAAAAGACCGTCAATATCCCCAACTTTAAAAAAGCCTGCTACCCGACGCTCCTTAAGATCTTCGCTCAACAACTTAAATTGAATAGGGGTATATCTGCCTATCTCCTGAAGAACTTTGTAAAGCGGCTCACCTTTAAACACGATCATGCCCTGCTGCCAGGCTAAATCTTCGTCAATATCATTCTCAGTCAGGTTGTGCTTTTGCTTCACATCACCCTGTACCATGGCTTTTTCACCGGAAAACATTAACAGCCCCTCGGTGGCCACCGGCTTCTTAGTGATGAGTGATTGCACTCCACTTTGTGAAGCAGAGGCGTCATTCTGTTTAACAAGTACCCTGCCCTCCGTGACAACCAGCTCAAACGCCTCGTTTTCAACGTACTGCATGTTAAACGCGGTACCTACCGCAGTGACTGAATTTTGCCCCGCATTGACGGAAAACGGACGTTGTTTGTCGTGGGCCACAGTAAAATGTGCTTCGCCTTTAATTAAGTCAATTGACCGCTTGCTGTCGGTATAGGTAACAGCAAGCACCGTGTCAGTGTTTAGATGAATTATTGAGCCATCAGAAAGCGTAATATTTTTCTGTTCACCGATGGCCGTTTCTACTTGTTGCTGATGAACAATGACTGGCTGCGACTGGCTTTCAATCCAGGACCAATCCATCATCATACCTACTCCCAACATCATCAATGTAAAGCCCGCAGCGATGCTCCAGCGAGCATGTTTGACCAGCTTGTGTAACCGGCTTGCCTGTGGAGTCGGGGCCTCTCGTAATGGAAATAAGCCTGATAATTCATTCATCACGCTCATGTCATCCCACAATTGTGCTGTTTGTATCAACACTTTTCGGTGGCTTGACGACAATGCGGTCCAATGTTGCAATTCTTGTTTTTCCACTGATGATAATCCACGATCAATGCGGCTTACCCACTCACATGCTTGTTGATGAATTTCATCTTTGCTGGAAAATTGACTGATATTGTTCATGCCGTTACTACTTGGAATTTTGATTAGTGCTAACAGATGAAGATTTTTCAGCATCTTCATCATTCAATGCAGCTAAATATTGACTGCAATAAAGCAATCCTTTGGCTACATGTTTTTCTACCGTGCTTTCACTCAAGCCGACCAACTCGGCAATCTCTTTTTGTTTCATGCCATACACTTTTTTAAGCAGAAAGACCCGTTTAACTTCTGGAGACAACGTATCTGTCGCCCGACAAAAATTAATAAAGCGTTCTTTACTTTCAACATGCTTTTCCAGTGTAAAGCCAACCAACTCATGCGGTAGTGAATCCATATCATCCATGGGTTGATTGTATATATTGGCTGCGCTGGAGACGTGATTAAGGGCTAAATTTCTGACCGTCCTGAGCATGTAGGTTCGTGCATAGCGAATTTCCTGCTTCAACTCAGCTTCATAACTTTTAATGAAAGCTTCTTGCACAATATCTTCAATATCGTCCATGCTGACAATAGAACTAATGGCTCCCATCAGCTTCGAGCGATACTTTATATAGGTGGCCGAAAGAGTCGACTTTTTAGTCATAATATTATTCTTGTTCGTGTATTTTACTTTTTACACTCTTCACTATTCTGCCAGTATTGAAAGCGTAACGCCACGTATCATATGTAATTAACATGCCATCTCACGCTATCTGGAAGCTGGAGGAGCGAAACGCTCCTCCAGTTAAGCAGGATTAAAACGTGTAAATACCTCTCATGTAATAAAATCCACCATTAATACCAATTGGAGACGTTACTGGATACTGCGCACCAGCGACTTCCGTATCATACAGCGTGTTCTCGTCAGGGTATTCATCTAACGCGTTTTTGGCACCCACGGCAATTTCGAAGTTTTCTGCAAATGAGTAAGCCACTTCCAAATCCAGCGTCACTTCCGATCCAATCTTGTCGATATCCAGGGCTGAATCTAAATGGTCTTCATAAATACTGCCGAAGTAATTAACCCTACCCAGGAATCTCCAATCTCCGTTGTCATGCGTAGTGGTAAAGCTCCAGCGAACCGGCGGCAGGTTGTTTTCCAACATGCGAACACGGTATGGCGATATATTATCTGAGGCTTGATCAACTTCTGTGGACGTCCAGTTGTAAGCTAACGAGTATTTGGTCTCGCCATCCCACATGTCCATGCTGTAGTTAGCAACCACGTCTACCCCTTCGGTGGTGGTGTCAAAGTCGTTGGTGAAGAAGCTGACTTCAGTGAAGCTTGATGCATCACTCACGCCTTGCGCCAGTAACTGCGCAATATCTTGCTCTGTTAACTTAATACCTGATGCAGTGCTTAGACGGTCGGTGACTTCAATGTTGTAGTAGTCAATCGTCATAAACAGGCCGTTATCAAAGTCAGCCACCAAACCAACGCTCATGCTGGTCGATTCCTCTGGAGTTAACTGCTCACCGCCCTTCAAAACTGAGATTGGATCAGTGGGTGGAAGTGTCGCACGGTCAATCAGTTCACCGTCGGTACCAAATGCAGTGGTAACGTTTCTGACATTACTCTGACCAAGTGTCGGTGCTTTAAACCCGGTAGAATAGGCGCCACGCAGTGCAAGACTATCTGTCATCTGCCAACGAGCAGCAAGTTTACCTTTGGTGGTATCACCGAAATCAGAGAAGTCTTCATAGCGTAATGCTGCGGCAACCATGAAAGAATCGGTTAAATGCATCTCGGCATCAACATAAAATGCAATATTATGACGCGAAACTTCGCCCTGGCTGCGCGCAGACAGGCCGGGGAAACCGTTCGAGCCAATTCCGAAACCCTGACTGCCCAAAGGTCCAATTGCATAGGAAGCTGGATCACCGGCAATGCTTTCATAGGTTTCGTGACGATATTGGAAACCACCGGCAAGATAAATCGGCTCGTATAATCCCGCATCGATAGGTTTGGTTAAATCGATATCAAGCGTTTGTTCACTCTGAATGTATTTACCGGGTTTGAACGAGGTTGGGGTATCTGGACCTAGTGACGGGTTAATCGTATTTGAAATAGCAAAATCAATTTCATTCTGGCCAAGATTTACACTGACATCGTAACCCACTTCGTTAGCAAACTCGCCTTTGGTCCCCATAACTAAGGACATGTCAGTTACAACACCGCCAAATCGGGGAGTAAAGCCACCTGGTAAAATTTCATTAAATGCGAAACAGTTTGCTCCAACTGCCGTACTGTTATCTGCAATCGTAGCATAGCCGGAACTTTCCAGAACATTGGCGCCAATCACAACTTCCGGACAGCTTATCCCCTGACCTACGCCATCGAGGTCACCTACTAACAGTAACGCTTCACCAGCGTCATTGGTGCCGCCGTCAAACACACCACCTCGGGTATGCGGGTTACGGAAATAAAATCCACCCTCGACTTCGCGCTCAGCATAGTTACCAAACATGTAAGCTTCGGCATCATTGCCTAACTCAAGTCCAAGGTTGGCGAAAAGCTTGATGTCATCTTTAATTTCCGGGTTACCCCAGATCTGCGCAGGATCGGCAACAAACGTATTACCCGCGTCAATCAGCCCTTGTGCGTCGTCACGCTGAACGCTGCGCGAAGTTGGGTCAGCAGTGCGATATTCCGCGGTTAAGTTGACAAAGCCAGCTTCGGTGAGAGGCATACCGATGTTGCCTGACACCTGATACATTCTGCCATCACCCTCGTAGAACTCACCTGCCCGAGCTTCAACCGAACCGCCTTCGGATGAATCTTTAAGGACAAAGTTAACTACCCCGGCAATTGCATCAGAACCGTACTGAGCAGCAGCACCATCACGCAGCACCTCGACTTGTTTAAGTGCAGCAGCGGGAATTACGGAAATATCGGGACCTTGCGCACCATCCGATAAACCACCACCTAAAAACGTGATGACAGCGGAGCGGTGACGGCGCTTACCGTTAACCAGCACCAACGTGTGGTCTGATGCCATACCACGAAGGTTAGCTGGACGCACTAGTGTGGACGCATCATTAATGGGTTGTTCATTAACGTTAAAAGAAGGAACCACCGTTTGCATCATCGAGACCATATCGGTTGAACCTTGGTTCTTAAACTCTTCCTCAGAGATAACGTCTACGGGAACCGCCGATTCGCCAACTGAACGAGGCGCGGCACGCGTACCAACGACAGCAATTTTTTCAATATCGGCATTATCTGCAGTTTCTTCTTGAGCCAGAGCAGGTGTTGCGGCAAATGCACTGATTGTCACCGATGCTGCCAACACTGCCCGGACATTTTTAGATAAAAGTGTCAGTGAAGTTTTCATATTGTTTCCTGGAGTGAAAATTCCCCTTGCCCCGAACACCAGGGAAACGAACGCTCGGGGGTGGGAAATTTAATTATTTTTAACCTTTCAACACTGGCTGTAATTGCGAACCAGCATCTATTTGTATAATCCTTAACTTACTAAAAAACAAACGAATTAGAGAAAAAAAAGAATATTTTTTATTCACGTAGAGGATTTGACTTTGTGGCTTGTCTATTACTTTTTAGGCAGGTCTAAATTGGCAGAAAATTCACATTTTGTTCAGGAAAAAACGCTGACAAGATAATCCGGGAAGTAAACAGTTGAGTGAGTGATCAGCGTAAATTTGCGCTGATAAAAGCAAAAAACCCGACAAGGATGTCGGGCTTTTTTTATACTTCTCTCACTCACAAAAAATGTGCTGAGAGTCAAAGTAACAGACGTTTATTCAGCGTCGCTTTTGTGTTTGTCGGCAGTATCTTTAATCAGAGGTTGGAGTTCGTTTTGCTGGAACATCTCAAGAATGATGTCACAACCACCCACCAGTTCGCCATCCACCCACAATTGGGGAAACGTCGGCCAGTTTGCGTATTTGGGTAACTCTGCCCTGATATCAGGATTCTGTAGAATATCAACGTAAGCAAACGGCTCACCACATGACATCAGTGCTTGTGCAGCCTGCGCTGAAAAGCCGCAGCTTGGAAGTTTTGGTGAACCTTTCATGTACAACAGGATCGGATTTTCATCGATTTGCTGCTTGATACGTTCGACAGTAGTTTGATTCTCTGTATTTTCCATCCAGTCCTCTCAATAAGTGAAAAGTATAACACCGAACATACGTTTCCGGTTTACCCGCCGAATTTTATCATAGTCGTGCCGGGTCTGCCGAGTATACTGCGATGAATACTTGATTAAGTGATCTTTCTTTTGCCATTGTACCTATGATAATCAGGGTAAAAACAGAGATTTCAATTCCCTAAGATTATACTTTGCTAAAAATTTCAAATTTGTCATTGGGTTATGAAATAATGTCCCAATATAACTCTGACAACCTAGACCGCTGTTGACCTGAAGTTGCGAACAGGCTTGCTCTTCATCAGGCAGCAGACAACTTAATATCAACAAGGAGACTCATATGGCTTTTGAATTACCAGCATTACCCTATGAAAAAAATGCCTTAGAACCTCATATTTCATCTGAAACGTTGGATTATCACTACGGTAAGCACCATGCTACCTACGTGAGCAAATTAAATGGACTGGTAGAAGGTACTGACAACGAGAGTAAGAGCCTTGAAGAAATCATTAAATCTTCCAGCGGCGGATTATTTAACAATGCTGCGCAGGTATGGAACCACACCTTTTATTGGAATTGCTTAAGCCCTAACGGTGGCGGTGAGCCAACAGGTAAATTAGCCGATGCAATCAATGCAAGGTGGGGCTCTTTTGCTGATTTCCAGGCAGCTTTCAATGACAAAGCGGTAAACAACTTTGGCTCTAGCTGGACATGGCTGGTTAAAAAATCAGATGGCTCATTAGATATCGTTAACACCAGCAATGCGGAAACGCCTGTTAGTGATGACAGCCTGACACCTGTAATGACAGTTGATTTATGGGAGCATGCGTACTACATCGATTATCGTAATGCACGGCCAAAATATCTTGATGGATTCTGGGCATTAATCAACTGGGAATTCGCCAGTAAAAATTTCGGCGCTTAAGCTCGGAATGCTACTTTTCATCAGCCCGCTCCATGCGGGCTGATTATTATCCACGCCATTAATACTCCATTCACGCTCGCTTTCTTCCTACATTTTTTATACTTAAAATTGTTTAAAAATTCACACACTTTTGCAAATACCTACTAAGCTGAAATTACGGGGGAACAGTTTTTTCCAGAGGTACGCATGGGTATTTTCGAACATTTCCAACAACGTTACGAAGAACGTAAACAAGAAGAATTTACGATCCAGGAATTTTTAGATATCTGCAAGGATGATCCGATGGCGTATGCCAATGCAGCTGAGCGTTTGCTTAAAGCCATAGGCGAGCCTGAGATGATAGATACATCAAACGATCCTGCGCTCAGTCGTCTGTTTTCTAACAGGGTGATTGCACGCTATCCTGCTTTCCACGAATTTTATGGCATGGAGGAAGCCATTGAGCAAATCGTCTCTTACTTACGTCACGCAGCACAAGGTTTAGAAGAAAAGAAACAGATATTGTATTTACTTGGTCCGGTCGGTGGCGGCAAATCATCGCTTGCTGAACGCCTGAAAGAGTTAATGCAAAAAGTACCAATTTACATGCTTAAGGGATCGCCCGTAAACGACCATCCATTTTGCTTATTTGATGTGAACGAAGATGGTGCACTGCTTGAAAAAGAGTTTGGCATTCCGAAGCGCTATCTTAAAACGATTATGTCGCCGTGGGTACGAAAACGGTTACACGAGCTGAATGGCGATATCAGCCAGTTCAAGGTGGTTCGTGTATACCCGTCAGTTTTGGATCAGGTGGGTATCGCTAAAACAGAACCAGGCGATGAAAATAACCAGGACATCTCATCTTTAGTCGGTAAGGTGGATATTCGAAGGCTGGAACAATACGCTCAAAACGACCCCGACGCGTACAGTTACTCCGGCTCTTTGTGTAAATCCAATCAGGGTTTAATGGAATTCGTCGAAATGTTCAAAGCACCGATCAAGGTGCTGCATCCTCTTTTAACAGCAACCCAGGAGGGCAATTACAATCCCACCGAAGGCTTTTCGGCCCTGCCCTTTGACGGCTTGATACTGGCCCATTCGAACGAATCTGAATGGAAAACCTTTCGCAACAACAAAAATAACGAAGCATTTTTAGATCGGGTTTATATTGTTAAGGTGCCCTATTGTTTACGTGTAAGCGAAGAAATTCGCATCTATCGAAAATTAATTGATAGTAGTGAATTAGCAGGCGCCCCTTGCGCCCCTGACACGCTTCAGTGTTTAGCACAATTTACAGTGCTTTCAAGGCTGAAAGAACCTGATAATTCCAGCGTATATTCAAAAATGCGTGTTTACGATGGTGAAAGCCTCAAAGATACCGACCCCAAAGCCAAGTCATATCAGGAATATCGAGATTATGCGGGTGTCGATGAGGGTATGGAAGGCTTGTCCACACGCTTTGCGTTTAAAATTCTATCGCGCGTATTTAACTTTGATCATCAGGAAGTGGCCGCTAACCCGGTGCACTTGTTTTATGTACTGGAAAGGCAGATTGAACGGGAACAATTCCCTCAAGATACGTCGGAGCGGTATAAGGAGTTTCTTAAAGGCTACCTCATTCCACGTTATGTAGAGTTTATTGGTAAAGAGATACAGACCGCTTATTTGGAATCCTACTCAGAGTACGGACAAAACCTCTTTGACCGGTACGTGACCTACGCTGACTTTTGGATCCAGGACCAGGAGTATCGCGATCCTGAAACAGGCCAGTTATTTGATCGCGCCTCCCTTAATGCGGAACTGGAGAAAACCGAAAAACCCGCAGGGATCAGTAATCCAAAAGATTTTCGAAATGAGATTGTTAATTTTGTATTGCGTGCCAGAGCGAATAACGCCGGTAAGAATCCTGCCTGGACCAGCTATGAAAAGCTACGTACGGTTATCGAGAAAAAAATGTTCTCGAATACAGAAGATTTATTACCGGTCATTTCATTCAATACTAAAGGTTCAACTGAGGATAAGAAAAAACACGACGACTTCGTTAATCGGATGATGGAGAAAGGATATACCCAAAAACAAGTCAGGCTACTCTGCGAATGGTATCTGCGGGTGCGTAAAGCCTCGTAGGGTGATTGTGATAAACCTGTGTGTTAACGAGTGATTTGTATCATTCGATTAGTGCACAGGTGCGGTAAACCAATTTGGTAAGTAGAGGCGTATGGCGCATTTCATCGACAGAAGGTTAAATAGTAAAGGGAAGAGTACGGTAAATCGACAACGGTTTCTCCGACGCTACAAACAGCAAATCAAACGCGCAGTCTCAGAGGCGGTGGGAAATCGCTCGGTAACTGATCTGGAAACGGGTGAGAAAATCAGTATCCCCGCGAAAGATATCAGCGAACCGGTTTTTCATACCGGTAAAGGAGGCAAGCGCTCTATCGTACACCCTGGCAATGATCAATTTACTACTGGCGACAGAATCAACCGCCCTCCTACTGGCAGCGGTAAAGGTGGTGGAAATGGCGACGCCAGTAACTCAGGTGAAGGAGAAGATGAGTTTGTTTTTTCCATCTCAAAAGATGAATACCTCGAGCTACTGTTTGATGATCTGGCACTGCCCAACCTCAAACGCACACATTTTGACAAAGTGATTCAGTACGAGACTTATCGTGCAGGTTACCAAACTGATGGTGTGCCGAGTAATTTAGACATTGTGCGTTCACTCAAGGGGTCCGTAGCCAGAAGAATCGCGTTGTCAGGCAGTGACCGGGCGAAATTGCGCGAACTGGAAGAAAAGCTTCAGGCACTCAAAGATGACAAACATGAAAATACTTTGGCCATCATTGAGCTGGAAGAAAAAATTAAACAGCTCAAAGCAAAAATAGCGCGCATCCCTTTTATTGATACTTTTGATTTGCGCTTTAAAAATTATGACCGTCGCCCTGTTCCCACCAGCAAAGCGGTTATGTTCTGTCTGATGGATGTCTCAGGCTCAATGGATCAAGCAACGAAGGATATCGCCAAACGATTTTACATCTTGCTATACCTGTTTTTAACCCGCACCTACGAAAATGTAGAAGTAGTTTATATCCGACATCACACTCAGGCCAAAGAAGTGGATGAAGAAGAGTTTTTCTATTCTCAGGAGACGGGAGGCACGATTGTCTCAAGTGCGCTGAAGTTAATGGACGATATTATTAAAGAACGTTATCAGGACACCGACTGGAATATTTATGCCGCTCAAGCATCTGATGGCGACAATTGGGCAGATGACTCGCCGCATTGCACACAACTGTTACTGAACAGTTTGTTACCCGTGACCCGTTACTTCGCGTACATTGAAATCACCGATCGCCAGCATCAGAGTCTGTGGCGAGAATACGAAAAAGTAGCCACCGTGGCAGAGAATTTTGTATGTCGTCACATTAGAGAAACCAGTGACATATTCCCGGTATTTCGTGAACTCTTTAAAAAGCGCACGGAACAACCCGCTGCATTTGGAGGTTTTTAGTATGCCTCGTAGAAAAAAAACATCAAAATTACTCCCCGATGGGCCAGATTGGACCTTCGACTTAATTACACGCTATGAAGCTGAGATAAATCGTGTTGCCAAAAATTTCAAACTCGATACCTATCCAAACCAAATTGAGGTGATTACGGCTGAACAAATGATGGATGCCTACGCTAGCATTGGTATGCCCATTAATTACGCGCATTGGTCGTACGGTAAAAAGTTTATTCAGACTGAGCAAAATTATCGGCGCGGTTTCATGGGTTTGGCCTATGAGATCGTGATCAACTCAGACCCGTGTATCGCTTACCTGATGGAAGAAAATACCATCACAATGCAAGCGCTGGTCATGGCACACGCGTGTTACGGACATAATTCGTTCTTTAAAGGGAACTATCTCTTTGAAACCTGGACCGACGCCAGTTCGATTGTTGATTATCTGGTTTTTGCAAAAAATTACATTGCCAAATGCGAAGAGAAATATGGCTACGAAGAAGTAGAAAACACCCTGGATTCATGTCATGCCTTGATGAATTATGGCGTGGACCGATACAAACGGCCGCAGAAACTGTCGTTAGAGGAAGAAAAAAGCAGACAGAAAGAACGAGCTCGCTACTTACAGACCCAGGTTAACGAATTATGGCGCACGTTGCCCAGAGCAAAGGCGAATAAAGATCCTGAAAAACTGCGATTCCCTGCAGAGCCACAGGAAAATTTACTTTATTTTATCGAAAAAAACGCTCCGCTACTGGAAAGCTGGCAGCGCGAGCTGGTTCGTATTGTGCGCAAAATTTCTCAGTATTTCTATCCACAAAAGCAAACTCAGGTCATGAACGAAGGCTGGGCTTGTTTTTGGCACTATCATATTCTGAATCAGCTATACGATGAAGGTCTGGTAACCGAGCGATTTATGATGGAGTTTTTACATAGTCACACCAGCGTGGTTAAACAACCTGAGTATAATTCGCCGTATTATTCGGGTATCAATCCTTATGCGCTTGGCTTCAATATGTTTATGGATATTAAACGCATGTGCCAGAACCCCACTAAAGAGGATAAATATTATTTACCTGATGTCGCCGGCAAAGACTGGTTAGAGACGGTTCACTTCGCAATGAAAAACTTCAAGGATGAAAGTTTCATCAGCCAGTTCTTATCACCTAAGCTTATCCGTGATTTCAAGCTGTTCGCCGTTGATGATGATGCAGAAAAGCCCTACGTTAGTGTCAGCGCTATACATGATGAAATGGGTTATCGGGCCATCAAAGAAAAACTCTCAGCTCAGTACAACTTAAGTAATCTTGAACCTAATATTCAGGTCTACAGTGTGGATGTCAGAGGCGACCGTTCACTAACGCTCAGGTATATTCCCCAACGCAATATTCCATTGGCAGAGTCAAAAGATGAGGTAATGCGGCATCTTCATCGCTTGTGGAAATTCGACGTGAAATTAGAACAGGAGAACGATGACGGTGAAATAGAAGTGATCGCTGAATGTCTGCGGCCACCACCTGCTGCTTAAAAACGCCTGCTTAGTTTGATTTACTCGTTACACACCACGGCAAGATAACTGTCGTTCTTGCCTAAATGCAAGCGTGTACCACCAGCCGGGCAATATTTGGAAATATCCAGCCAAGGTAGCCAGCGATCTGACTCATCACCTTCTGTTATCAACTGATCGCCAACCTTGCCTCGCTCCTCACCATCACCGTTAGTGGGAGCTAGTGACCAGAATAAGATTGTGGAGTTTTCAACTACTAATGCCCTGGCATCTTGTGTCCATGCCATGTATTGATTATTGCCGGGCATGGTTGATAGCACGGTGGATTGTGCTGTCTCTTTATCGTATGCCATCAACGTCCAGGGTTGCGATTCTGGTGCCGGATTTTTGGTGTAACTGAACATTGCAGTGCCTGGAACGGGCCACAAGCTGGCGCCTATGAACTCATCAACAATTTGCTGATGCCCTGACAAAGTGAAACTCTGCAGTGTGTGGGGTTCACCCAGGATGAACGCCATCAAGGTATCTTTCGATGTCCACACATGATAGCCCACCGGCTCTGCATCAATTAGCTTGCCAGCGTAGGCGCTATCCGCTGCGTAAGCCCAAAGCCACTGTTTGCCCTGTTCGTCCACTTTTATAACAGAAAACCCATCGCTCATCGGCAAGGGTGTGGGGGAATATTCGGAGGCTTCACTCTGGGTTAAATTGGTGTGCTGTCGTTGCTGCACGTTATATTTAAACACGTCCATTTGTGTTGCTTCTCCCGAGACCAACTCTTGAGTGAAATAGAGTGAATCACCATCAGCTAAAAAGTGGGGTTGATTGGAATATTCTTTGTTGTCAGTAATCTTCGTGGCGTACTGAATTACAGGCATCTTGTCTTCATAACTAAGGGTAAACAACCATATATTGCTGCTAGTGGGTTGCCCCACAGCAAACATACTCTGAGAGAGTAGCCCTATGATGATTAACACATTTTTCATTTGTTTCACTTCCTGTTCGCGTTTAAACCCAAGCTACTCTGCTTTTACTTTGAATGCCATTTTTTGTATGAAAAAATGGCAAATACCAAGGCACTGAGTAATGCCATCACCGCTGAAAAAGTGAATGCCTCATAAGCATTCAAGCCTTGCTGCCAGATTTGTCCGGAAACGTAGTTACCGGAGGCGCCGCCCAGACCAAAGGCAATACCTATATAAATTGCTTGCCCACGGCTGTGGAAATGGGCAGGCAAATGGTGATGAATAAAATGGACTGAGGCTGCGTGAGTCAATCCAAAACTAAATGCATGAAGCAGTTGGCTACCAATGACCACGATGTCACTACTTCCCCATCCACCCAGAGCGTACCAGCGGAGCGCGGTTAACACACCGCAAACAGCAAGTAGGCTGCCAACACTGTAGCGATTAAGTAATTTTTGCGCGTAGATAAAGATGACCACTTCAGCGACAACGCCCAAGGCGATTAGCAATCCAGTTTGTTGACCGCTATAACCTAAGTCTCTTAAATACAGTGTGAAAAAGCCGTAATAGGTACCAAAGCTGACTTGCAGTAATGTAGCTGAAATAATGAAAATAACAAACGCGGGATGTTTTACTACTTTAAAGAAATCCCCTCGCTGCTCTTCTGACGCATTGAGCTTGTCCGGTTGGGATAAAAACAAGGTGCTAATCATAAGTGCAGTCAGCGTGATCATGCTGGCGTAAATGGGCACATCGGTAGTAAAAAAGTCCAATGCCTGGCCCACCGAAACGGTCAGTAATATAAAGCCGATACTGCCCCATAACCGGATGGTACCGTAGTTACTACCAGCGGATTTAACGCTCTGCATGGTAATAACCTCAAGTTGAGGTAATACTGCCGTCCAGAACATCATCATCATGCCAAACGAGAGCGCCAACCCCCAAAACGTGTTTTGCCAGAAAATGGTTGCAAACGAAATGACAGTTAATACGCAGCCAAGTTGTAAAACACCGAGGGTTTTTCCAGACTTGTCGGCAATAGTCGCCCAGAGAGAAGGGCCAACTATTCGCGCGAGGGTGATGATGGCGAACAATTCACCTATTTGTTCAGACGAATAGCCTCTACCGTCCAGAAAAATGCCTAAATAGGGTACTAAAACCCCTAATTGGCCAAAATACAGCAAGTAAGTGAGACATAGCAGCGCGAGATTAGTCGAAGACGCCCGCGTCTCACAATGGTTTGAGTGACTCAAATTGACGCTATCTTAAGATTTTGATTTATCACAGATATCAGGGGTAATGCTGGTTACCTGCGCATTTTGTGCGCGATGTCTCAGACAATGATCCATTAATACCAATGCCAGCATGGCTTCCGCAATTGGCACCGCGCGAATGCCTACACACGGGTCGTGACGGCCTTTGGTTACAATATCAATTTCTTCGCCCTGAAGATTAATTGTTTTACCCGGTACAGAGATACTGGAAGTAGGCTTAAGTGCGATGTTCACGACCACATCCTGCCCGCTGGAAATTCCTCCTAATACACCACCAGAATGGTTTGAGGTGAAACCTTCGGGCGTCAGAGAGTCGCGATGTTCACTGCCCCGCTGTTCTACAACGTCGAAACCATCACCAATTTCAACCCCTTTAACCGCGTTGATCCCCATCATCGCCAGAGCAATGTCTGCATCTAAGCGGTCAAATACAGGCTCACCCCATCCCGGCTTTACACCTGTTGCAATTACCGTGACCTTCGCACCGATAGAGTCGCCAGACTTTTTAAGGTCTCGCATGTATGCATCAAGTTCTTCAAGTTTAGACGGATCAGGACAGAAAAACGGATTCGACTCTTTAATTGAAGGTTGTATGTTGTCAATCTTAATCGGCCCTAGCTGGGAAAGATATGCTGATACTTCAATCCCAAAATGCAGCTTCAAAAACTTTTTCGCTATCGCCCCCGCTGCCACTCGAATTGCGGTTTCGCGTGCTGAAGACCGCCCGCCACCCCGGTAATCCCTTGCACCATATTTTTGCTGATAGGTGTAATCGGCATGGCCGGGCCTAAAACGGTCGGCTATTGTAGAGTAATCCTGGCTGCGTTGATCAGTGTTTTTAATTAACAAACCGATACTGGTGCCGGTGGTTTTTCCTTCAAACACCCCCGACAAAATCTGTACCTCGTCACTTTCTCGTCGCGCCGTAGTGTAGCGTGATGTTCCCGGCTTTCTTCGATCCAGGTCTGGTTGTAAATCGGCTTCGCTAAGCGGTAAACCTGGCGGACATCCATCAACGACACCACCAATTGCGATGCCATGACTTTCACCAAATGTGGTTAGCGTGAATAGTTTTCCGAAGCTGTTTCCTGCCATTAACCTATCTTTCCTGTTGCTGCCAGTAAGTAATTAACGATTCTTTCGAGATTGCGAATATACCATGCCCACCGTTTTCAAAGGTCAGCCATTCAACATTTAATCCTGGAAATCGTTGCGCCATGTGCACTTCGCTGTTGCCTACCTCAATAAACATCCATCCATGGTCTGCCAAATAGTTGGGCGCCTGCTTTAACATGGTCTCGACTAAATCGAGGCCATCATCCCCTGCTGCCAGAGCCAGTTCAGGCTCATGCTGAAATTCATCCGGTAAATCAGCCATATCCTCTGCATCCACATAGGGCGGATTCGATACAATCAAATCGTAGCGCTGCCCCTGAAGATTTGAAAAAAGATCAGACTGAATTGGGTAAACACGGTCAGAGACCTGATGCTCCTGAATGTTGATATCTGCCACCTCAAGCGCTTCCTGACTGATATCAACTGCATCTACATGTGCCTCCTCAAAGGTATAAGCCAGTGCAATAGCAATACAGCCACCACCGGTGCACATATCTAATATGGTGGTCGGCGAATCTTGCAAAAACGGGCTGAAATGGCTGTCGATCAATTCAGCAAAAGGTGAACGGGGAATAAGCACGCGCTCATCCACATAAAAAGGCATGCCACAAAACCAGGCCTCGTTAGTGATATAGGGTAACGGCATTCTGGTTTGCACACGCTTTAACACCAACTCGGCGATTTTTTCTTTTTCACTACGAGTTAACGCGGCATTCACGATCGTGTGTTGAGTCTGCGCCAGCATGGAGTAAGGCAGATGCAGAGCCTGTAACACCAAACAGGTCGCTTCATCCCAAGCATTGTCTGTACCATGGCCAAAATAAAGCTGCGCATCATTAAAGCGGCTACTGGCCCACCTGATCATGTCCATCATGCTATTCAGGTCATTAATGGCTTCTTCTAAATAAAATTTATCGGTCATAGCGACTTAGGTACATGGATAATTGCAAAGCTGATATCATACCCAAAGATAAACGCTTCGCCCATGCTTAATTCATCTATGAAAGAACTTCGACAACTAAAAAAGCAGCTAGCCGCTGAACGCCAGAAAGCTGAATCAGTCAGCAAAGATGTCGAACAAGAGAATGACGTGTCTTTTAAGGAAATGGTAAAGGGAGTCAAGCCCCTGGTACAGGATAAAATCCCTCCCTCCCGGAAAGTCAAAAAAAAGCCGGTAGCCAGCAGACTTCACAATCAATCTGCGGATTTTTCAGACAACAATCAGCGACAAATTGCCGCCACGTTCAGCTTCTCAGATGTGTATCAGGCACAATTGCCCGATGAAGGACCTATGCGTTATTGCAGAGCTGACGTGCCTACTCACGTATTAAAGCAACTCAGACGCGGCGATTTTTCACCTGAAATGGTGTTGGATTTGCACGGATTAACCAGAGAAGCGGCAAAACAGGAGTTGGCAGCCCTAATTTATACTGCCCGAAAAGAGCTGATTGATTGTGTCAGTGTAATGCATGGTAAAGGCTATGGCATCCTAAAAAGCGCGCTGCCTCACTACCTTGTCCAGCACCCGCAGGTCAAAGCATTTCATCAGGCAACCAAAGAGTATGGCGGGCAAGCTGCGATACTGGTGTTAATTGATATAGATTCCCCCAAGCGCTAATTTCCCTGACATTTTTTTCAACAAGCATTACAGTAGTTGTGAATGAAAGCAAAGGGAAAAGGCACAATGACTATGCAAGACACCCATGACGTAATCAATCAACCCTCAGCGCTGGCAAATTTCAACGTGTACACCGCTGATACGGTATTGCAGTATTGGGTAAATCAGTATGGCGGCAGCTGGGGAGACGCCCACCTATCTGCTTTTGGTCAGCGTATCGGTCATGAACTATTACAGGCTGGATTTCAAGCCAACAAGCACCATCCTGAATTTCACTCCCATGACCGATTCGGACACCGTATTGACGAAGTCAGTTACCACCCAGCTTACCATCAGCTTATGGAGCATGCCGTCCGAGAGGGCCATTGCAGTTTGCCCTGGACGGAACCGCAACCGGGCGCACACGTGGTACGTGGAGCCATGGCGTTCATGCATACCCAAGCTGATCCCGGATCAGGTTGCCCACTCACGATGACGTTTGCCAGTGTACCCGCTATTGCGGTTCAGCCCGACATTGCTGAGCACTGGTTACCCAAAATATTTGCCCGGCATTATGACGGGAGCAATATACCCTGGTTTAATAAGCAGGGGGTGACAATTGGCATGGCGATGACAGAAAAACAGGGGGGCTCAGATGTGCGGACTAATACCACTTCCGCCACGCCGGTAAATGAGCCAGGCGGAGGTCAGCGCTATCAGTTAGTCGGACACAAGTGGTTTTGCTCCGCTCCAATGTGTGACGCATTTCTGGTGCTGGCGCAAACTGACAATGGACTCTGTTGTTTTCTGGTACCCCGTTGGCGTGAAGATGGCCGCAAGAATTCTATACATATTCAGAGGCTTAAAGATAAAGTTGGTAATTTATCTAATGCCAGTTCAGAAATTGAATTTCGACATGCTGAGGGTTGGTTGCTTGGTGAAGAAGGCCGGGGTATCACCACTATTATTCAGATGGTCGCATTGACACGTTACGATTGTATGCTCGGTTCAAGTGCATTGATGGCACAAGCTGCAAAGGAAGCAATCTGGCACACGGGCGGACGTAAGGTATTTGGTAAGTTTTTGCATGAGCAGCCACTGATGTTGAATGTGCTGGCCGATCTGGCGCTTGAAGCGGAAGCCGCCATGGCGATTTCATTGCGCATTGCGCATGCACTGGACAACGTTGATGAACCTGAACAAGCTGCCTTAATTCGATGCGCCACTGCAATTGGAAAATACTGGATCTGTAAACGCGCGATTCAACACACCTATGAAGCCATGGAGTGCATTGGCGGCGTGGGGTATGTAAACGAAAATATCACCGCCAGACTGTATCGAGAGGCCCCTGTCAACGCGATTTGGGAAGGTTCCGGTAATGTACAGTGCCTTGACTTTATGCGGGTAGTGGAGCGCGAGCCCGATGCGCTTAACGCCTTAATGAACGAACTTGACCGCGCCAGAGGACATCACTCACTTTATGACGAACAACTTGTCAGCATAAAAGATGCGCTCTCTGATACCACTTCTTTAGCGCTGAAGGCTCGTCGCCTAATGGAGTCAATTGCGTTGCTTTGGCAAGCCGCCACACTGATTAGCGACGGTGAGCGTTTTATTGCTGAAGCTTTTGTAAAGTCACGATTAGCAGATAACGCGTATCATCAATATGGGACTCTAGATAGTGATATTGATATGACCAGGATTATACAACGCGCTATGCCGCAACTATGATCTACAAGTTGAACAAATTTTACGGTGAATTTATTAGAGGGTCGTAATTATAATTTTGCTTTTTAGAGGCAGCTGCAGAAGCTGCCTTATTTTCAATTAGCAGTTCTCTACTGTGGATACTGTAGACAGAAGTCGCCAATTTGGTAACCATAACAGGTTTCCGCTTTTGGTTGCGCAAGTGCAGCTGATGATGCAGAAAGTGCGAATAACAAAATGGTCGTTCTTTTAATAAACTTTTTCATAATTAATCCTTATTATTAATAAGCGCTCTAAACCTGAACGCAACCTCAAGCTATCATTTTCAAAAAAAATACACAACATATACTACATATCATTTTTTTATTTATAAATGATAACTGCAAAAATTTTCTTCTGAAAATTACTTTGTGGCGATATCTCAGGCTAAACCCGCCTATTTCTTTTTTTAACCAGCCATAAAGCAGATATGTAAAAATCTAAATTCATAATCGCCCTGAATTTAGGTTTGATCATGGTTCAACCATTCAAATACTTACCAATCGAAAGGTTTAATGCGCCCATATTTTAACTTTTATCCTAAAGCATCACCGCCAAGGTTAAATAAACTCGCTATAAGACTGGTTGATTTTTAACCTCTCTGTTATTTTTAGAGAGTGTTAAGTTTATTCTCTGAAATAACTGTAGTTAACGCATCATGCAGAAGTAAAACGCAATGTGCAAAAATTTACTCAATAGATGAGGGAATGAAAGATGAAACGCCAAGCAATTATGGTTATTGCTGCCAGCTTACTGATCCCATTTAGCCATGCCAAAGAGTCAGCCGAGGAATCCTGCAAAAGTGCAGCTGAGCTTTATGCTGAGGGTGATCTTGATAATGCCCTGGAAGATGCCCGCTGGTGTGTGACCTTAATGGAGCAACAACAACAGGCGCAAACCAATACCTTTTTTAAAGACGAGATCGGTGGCTATAGGGGCAGTGAACTCGAACAGCAAAATGCGATGGGAATGAATGTTGTCACTCGCCAGTACCGTAAAGGCGATAAAAGTATCAATGTCACACTGAATTCAGGCGGCGGTGGGACCGCTATGCAAGCCTTTTCCGCTCTTGCGCAATTTGGTATGCAAGCAGGGGCCGGGCAGAAAGTTCGCATCCAAAAGCGCACCGCCATGACGAGTATGGAAAATAACAACGCCAGTGTCAGCGTAAATTTGCGCAGTGGCGGAATGCTGATGTTCGAATCCTCTTCGGCATCTATGGATGAGGTGTTAGCCTTCGCCAGAGAGTTTCCGATTGCGGAAATGGACGATTCGCAAGGATAGGTGTTGAAACACCATGACTAATTCGCGTTGAATTTAGTGTTACCAATGCGAGTTAATATCCTGTGTTTAATTGTCAATTTACTAACCCCTGCGAGCACAAAGCGACTAATTAAACTGGCCGGTGTTGCGTGTTTTCCCCTGGTGTGATGAACAACAATTTAGACAAGGTATTCGTCGTCGCGGTGTGCCAGCTATCCCGTGGGACTACGGCAAATGTGCCGGCGTAATCCAATTGGACAGTTTGTTGGCAGCTATCCCGTTCTATTATCAGCGTTACTGAGCCGGACAGTAAAACAACAATCTCGTCGCCGTGGGGGTGTTTCTCCCAATTAGACCAATCTTTATCAAACTCAAAAGTTGAAATCAGTTTATGCCCGACGAACCCGTCGTAATCCGTGGCTAGGCGCTCGTAAACACGGTCGTCTGCTACCTCTATGCGAGCTTGCTGATCAGGCGTTATTACAATAAAGTTTTTAAGCAATGATAAGACACTGGTGGATCCTTCACTTTTATTATCGGTCATTGCGGTCATCCTGCCTTGCTTTGATTGAAGATCGGATATACCACCGGAATGAGTTCAACGAATTTAGACCAATATGCTCGCGTATCTCATTTCTTAACTGTTTCAATAGCTCATTAAAATCACCAGGCTTCTGGGTGGTCAGGTTAGTAATGATTTCGCCCACTAAGGTGATTTGAGCTTCATTGCCGAATAGTTGAATGTCGTTGAATGCATCTTGCAAATCGTGGATATCGCGAGGATATTCTCCTCTATCGCACAGGTTAGCAATTTTAATATAGGCATCACGTAAATGCTTAACCCTGTACTCCCGCTTTTTTTGCTCTATTTCTCGCCGTGTTGATAACCAGTGTGCGGCTACCCAGCCTGCAACGGCAATGGTCACTGAAACGATCAAAGCGATAATATCTTTTATTTCCATGATGGTATTAACTTACGAATCGACTGAAATTTAACTAACTATAGACGGCGATCGCTATACTGACTAAAAACCGGGGGCGCTCAGTGATGAGAATAGAAGTCGATTTTAGTTGCTGTCTTGATAACACTTATCGGTGAAGATTGGATATGTACTAACCGCTCCTATGAGAATCAGTCTGGTCGATAAATCTGGGCGCAGGCTGTACTCAGATGCCTCGGGCCGGATAGCGACATTTATGGGTGAAATACTCGGCTTTTTATTTAATGTGTTGGTCACCAGCGCCATTTTTTTCTGTTAGTGAAGTTCAGAACAAAAAACAATCAAAAAAAATAAAAGTTTCACTAGACAACACTATTTATACAGAATACACTGCGCGGGCTTTAGATATTAAAGCACTTTCTACTACTGCTCTGTTTTGCTCTATTTTCCTTTTTTAAGTTGATATATAGATTAGTACAAGCGTAATTAGCTAAGTTCTATCTATAAGCTCCATTGGTGTTTTACACCGTATATTATTTTGTTAAAAAAGGTTATTCACATGTCTAATTCAGTAAACGGTACAGTAAAGTGGTTCAACGAAGACAAAGGTTTCGGTTTTATCACTCCAGTTGACGGTGGCAAAGACGTTTTCGTTCATTTCCGTTCAATCGTATCTGACGGTTTTAAAACTTTGAAAGAAGGCCAAGCGGTTAGCTTTGAAGTTGAACAAGGCCAGAAAGGCCCTCAAGCAGCGAACGTTGTTGTAAAATAAGCGCTGCCTAAAACGCATTGATAAAGCCAGAATTTAATTCTGGCTTTTTTGTTTGTATTTCCCCACCCTGCTTGCAATACGTCGTCTCCTCCTTAGTGAGAATCCAGCCCAGCTTTACATACCACTTTTGCAACAATTCAATAAATTGAACAGAGCGAAAAGCGCGCTGCGACCACGGTAAGATATCGCCACGTTTAATTGAATAAATGACTCAGGAAGTCAGGTCAATTTGTATCTGAGTAGATCGCGGGAAAATGTTTAATCAAATCCCCAAAAAGATATTGCAAACCATTCTCATTTGCAATAAAGTGGGTTCGCCTGTTCGATGTTAGGTATTTACGGTCTTGGCTTAGCATCGTAAGAGAGCAAGCAAATGCTTGCTCTCTTTTTTTCAGCTAACCGAAAAACAGCTTCCATAACCAGCTATCGTCTAAATCGTCTTCGCAGGTTTTCAACTGAGTGGCATAGCGCAGCGAACGTGCTTTAACTTTGCCGGCCACGGTTTTTAACCAGGGTTTTCTGTTGTAACTTTGTCTTCGGTAACCGCCCCACCCCTCATGGTAATTTAGATACTGAGAGTAAGCGTCCCACTTTGAAACACCGTTCACTTTATTGGACTTATAGATAAACCAGCCCATGAAGTCTATAGCGTCCTCAAACTCATCACGATCAGCCCAGCTATTGCCCGTTTCGCGAACGTAGTCACTCCACGTGGGCGTTTTCGCCTGAGAGTAACCGTAAGCAGAGCTCACTCTTCCCCAGGGGATTAGACCGAAAAAGATGTAATCACGGGGAGGAAGTGCATCATGGCGAAAGGAGCTTTCCTGATACATCATTGCCATAGGCACGTGAATAGGCACGCCCCATTTGTCCCGCGCATCGGCAGCAGCGTCGTACCAGTCGTCCTTCTCGTAAAAGATTTCGCAAATATTGCTAATATCTTTAGGCGGTGCCGTTGCACATCCTGTCAACGCAACTGGTATGACCATCACAAAAAATAAAAATTTTTTGCAAACTTGTTTGAACTTTTCCAACATCACGTGTCCAAATAAGTGTTCTAGTAAATGTGTGTGTTTCCCTGGAACCTTTTATATGCCTGACCCCCGTCAGGCATTTTTTTTGGCTGGCGGCTCAGTGAAATAGTCATGGATAAATTCATCAAAGCTTTTGGTATCTCCAGCTTCAACTTCGCTCTGAGCCTGCAACGAGTTTGACGCCATCATATTAAAAACCGCGTCGTCATCGTGCACATAAGAACAACCCTTGATTTTGGTCGAGTATTGTTCAGCAAGCGTTAATCCGGCCGCACCATTATCCTGATTTTCACTAAGCAACTGAGCCATCAGCTTCCCTGATAAAGTCAGCCCAGGATCGTTAATCTTGTCGTGTTCAAGCTGAACCGCAGCTGAATAATCGCGTGTTGCATAGGCTTCGTCAAGTAACTTTGCGGTTTCCGTGAAATGCTCGAACAATTGCGCCCCCCATTCTTTTAAGGTAATTTTACCTTCTGGTCGGGTTAACTCGACACCAGGTTTGCGACCATAAAGAACGGTGGTAGCAATATTGTCATTGGTAAGTTGTAACTCTTCACTAAACAAGTTTTTACTTGGCATTAATAGACACGTCAGCATGAAAACATCGAGAAAGTCCATCTGCGATTGTGAAATACCCACCTCGCTAAAGGGGTTAACATCCAACGCTCTTACCTCAATGTAACTCACTCCCCGGCGAGCTAACGCGTCTGAGGGCTTCTCCATTGACCGTGTAGGTTGTTTGGGTCGTACCGGTGAGTACAGCTCATTTTCAATCTGCAGGATGTTGTGACTAAGCTGTTGCCAGTTTCCACCCTCTCCTGCAGCATATTGTTTAAACCGACTGGATTCCGTCTCCATTGCCTGACGTAATAAGGTTACATAATTATCTAAATGGTTATAGCAAATTTGCAAACTGGATTGATCGGCGTTGGTATAGCCTAAATCACTCATTCTCAATGACGTTGCGTAGGGAAGATATACCGTGCCCTTGCCTAATTTTTCAAACGGTAGATCAGGCGATTTACCCGTTAAAAATGAACTGCAAAGAGCTGGAGATGCACCAAATAAATAAGGAATGAGCCAGCAGAATCGACGATAATTGCGGATCATTGCGAAATAGTCTGCAGAGACCTGTTCAGTTGAATATTCTTTTCCATGTAACGACGCCCACTGCTTCCAAAACGCTTCAGGCAAGGAAAAATTAAAATGCACACCCGCAATAGCCTGCATCATGCTGCCATAACGGTTCTTAAGACCAAGACGGTATACACGCTTCATTTTGCCGATGTTTGAGTCGCCATACCATGCAAGGGGTATTTCATTCTGATCCTCGACAAAGCAAGGCATACTCAGCGGCCACAGCCATTCCTCCCCCATATTATCCAGCGTAAATTTGTGCAAATCACGGAGCTGTTCGACCGTTTTGCCGCGCTGACTCTCGGGAGGTGTTATAAATTCCAGCAACGATTCAGAGAAATCAGTTGTGATGCGCTCATGAGCAAGCGCTGAACCCAAAGCTGAAGGGTGCGGTGTCGTCGCTAATCTGCCGTTGGGATTAATTCGCAAAGCTTCCCTTTCCACACCACGTTGAATTTCGCGTAAACTTTGTACAAATTCAGGTTTGGCCACTGCGCTCACTCGCGCGTCAAATGTTAAAAATGTAGAGGTCAATTCAAATTCCCATGATTGCGGATTTTTAAGCGGATTGCGTCAAAATTAACGTGACCGATTCAGGCAGCCACTGGTTAAACTATGGCCACCGCTCGGTGCATGTCGACTACCTTGTAAATACGAACTCCCTTAAATTAGGTTTCAAACGCGTATTTTCAAGCACGAAAGCGACTGATTGCTAGAATATCAGTCGCTTTGATTCAAATACACGATTAATTTTTACTGCTGAATGGTTAAATGTGTAATTGGAAACGAAAGTGCTTTCAGTTGCTGCTCCAGTACTACCTTATCGCCAACCACGATAATTTGCATATCTTCCAATTTTAATTGCTCGCTGGCCAACTCATTTAGTTCGTCAAGAGAAATTGTATTGATAATTTCGATTTGTTGTTTAGGATAGTTATCTTCAAGCTCAAAGGCTTGTAACTGTCTCAAAAACCGCACTTTATTCAACGGCGTCTCGTACTTTAATGCGTCACTCAATGTAAACGCATTACGCATAAATGCCATTTCCTGTTTGGTCATACCTTCACTTTGATAGGTATCCAGTTCTTTGATAATTTCCTTTAAAGCATCTGCTGTATTAGCGGCGGTAACATTCGAGCCAACTTCGAAAAAGCCTAATGATTTACCTCCGCTAAAATGACTTCTTGCTCCATAGGCGTAACCTTTATCTTCACGAAGGTTAAGGTTGATGCGGCTATTAAAGGCTCCTCCCAGCGGGAAATTCATCAGGCGTGACTTAAAGAATTCACCGGTCGCGTCGTAAGTCGGCCCACGCTTGGCCACTACCACAACCGATTGAACTGCTTCTGGGTGCTCTATAAAGAACAGGTTAGTTTTATCATACTCAGGGAATTGATATTGTTCAGAAATCTCGTATTCTTTCTGATCCCATTCGTTCAAAAAGGCAAGTTGTCTGGTTAGTTCCGGCTGAGACAAGTCAGTCACGCTAATAGCCTTGGCCATATAGGGTGACCAATATTTGTCATAAAACGCTTTAACGTCTTCCAGCGTCAAATTTTCCACCGTTACCATTGTACCTTCGTTAGGTAGGCTGACTCGATTATCTTTGCCAAACAAAACCTCATCACGGCCACGGTCAGCCAGAAACACCGGATCTTTGACTTGCTGTTGCATACTTTGCAACGTTCTTTCCTTCAAGCGCTCGAAATCAGTTTTTAGAAACGCGGGCCGGAACATTTTTTCTTTTAGCAACTCCATTGTTTCAGAAAGATTTTTTGTCAGGCTGGAGACCTGCACTTGCATATATCGTCCACTGGTAGAAAACTGGATAGAGCTGCCCAATTTCGCTAGAGCATTAGCCATTTCTTCGTTAGTGAAATTCACCGTTGACTCGTTCATCATGTGCATGGTCATGCTGGCAAGGCCAGCTTTGTCTGGAGGATCCAGTAACATACCACCTTCTAAAGCCAGACTAAGAATGGTGGTCGGTGTCTCATCGTTGTGTACACCCAGCACGGTGATCCCGCTAGCCATTTTCGACTCCCAGTATTCTGGCACTTTTACTGCTGGTATTTCACCTGCTGCAGGCATTATCGAACGGTCAAACGAGTCGTCGATGACCGGCTGCGCCACACTATCTTCCTGTGAAGGAGGGGTAATCTCGCGTGCTGGCATTTGATAGTTCTGCTCTGCCACCCCTAATTGAGTCTGGCCTTTAGGCACCACGCTTAGCACGACAGCATGCTTGTCTTTCACGTACTTTTTATACACGCGCATAACATCTTCAGCGGTAACACTGTTGTAGCGCGCAATATCTTCAGCCACCAGATCAGGTTCACCATAGAATGTTTCATTCGCCGCCAGGGTCGATACTTTGCCTGCCACACTTTGCAAACCAAATACAGTGGAAACCTCGATTGAGGATTTAGTGCGGGTTAAGTCGTCTGGTAGAACACCGCGTTGTTCAAATTCCGCCAGAGTGTCGTGAACCACCTGCTTAAGTTGTTTAAGATTTACACCAGCGGCCGGATTCGCTAAGGCCAGCAATTGAAACTCGCACGCCAGCTCCCGACATGGATGGGCAACCGCTGCCTGCACCGCCAGCCCGGATTTCACCAGATTTTTATAAAACAATGATGTTTTTCCTGAACCCAGAATATCAGCAAGTACATCGAGTGGGGCTTCATCTGGATGACGCGCATATACGGTTGGAAAGGTCATCTGCAACAAAGGAAGATGCACTTTATCTTCCAGCGTAATGTAGCGGGTTTCGTTTAGTTCAACCTGCTCTGGTTCATCATTTTTAACTTCAGGTCCCTTGGGGATGGTGCCGAAATACTTTTCAACCCACTGTCTGGTTTTCACTTTGTCAATGTCGCCGCCGATAGTTAGCACCGCATTATTCGGTCCATACCAGCGTTTAAAAAAGGCTTTCAGATCGTTGACATCGACCCGGTCTAAATCTTCAACATAGCCGATGGTAGACCACGAATAAGGATGGCCAGAAGGAAACAATGCTTCTATAGTGCGCTCGTGCCTCAGCCCATAGGGCTGATTGTCCACACGTTGCGCGCGTTCGTTTTTAACCGTTTCCCGTTGAACTTCGAACTTCTTCTGTGTTACCGCTTCCAGCAAAAAACCCATTCTATCGGCTTCCAGCCACAATACTTTCTCAAGTTGGTTAGAAGGAACCGTTTGATAATAGTTGGTTCGGTCTGAATTGGTCGTGCCGTTCATACTACCACCAGCTTCTGTCACAATTTTGAAATGCTGTTCATCGTCGACGTGTTGTGACCCCTGGAACATCATATGTTCAAAAAAATGGGCAAAGCCCGATTTGCCGACCTCTTCTCGCGCCGAGCCTACATGGTACGTCACATCTACGTGCACCAGCGGATCAGAACTGTCTTCATGCAAGATCACTGTTAAGCCATTGTCCAGGGTATATTTCTCATAGGGAATGGAAATCCCTTCCTGATTTGACGTATCGGCTTGGCTGGTTGTCGCGTTCTGCTGGCAGGCCATTAATGAAAAAAGTGCGCTTACAACTAAAAATTGTTTAAGGGCCAGTTTTACTGACATTATTCATCCTTTTAACTATGCGGTACTCGAGTCTTACACTCACCATTTGTTTAGCTGAGTATATATCAGATACGATACACTACGTGCTGACCAAAAAGTCAGGTTACCAAAAATTTTCGGCAGACACACAATATTATCCGTCAGGCTCAAATTAGCTTGTATCAATTTAATTTTTGTTGGCCTACACTAAAGCCAGATTAAGAGGATTAACAATGAATAGAACGCAAACCATCATTGACTTGGAATTTGGTACCACCCAATTGAGTGGTAATAAGCGTTTGCTACTGACCCTACTGCAAAAGTTTACCGACGAATATCGGCAAACAGAACAGAAATTGAATACCGCTTTTAAGAATGAGGACTGGGAATCTGCACGTGTTTTAGTGCACACGTTAAAAGGCGTTACGGGCAATCTGGGCATCAATGCGTTGCACGATGAGTGCAAACAAATCGAAGACAGCCTTAAGCTCAAATCTGAGATCCCGTCCAATTATGCGCAATTTCTCAGTATCTTAAGAGAAACGCTGGACGTCACCGCTAAATTAAGCGCGAACCCAGACAGCGATTCCACCGTTGACGATTCGAACGCATCATCTGCAAATCAGAGTAAAGAAGATTTTCTACGCGCATTACGCAACAGTGAGTTTATAACAGAAGAACAACTAGACAGCTGGGTGAAAGCGACAACCAACGACACTGCAAAGCAAAAATCGATTAAAGATGCAGTGGATGAACTCGATTACCAGACAGCAATTAATCTAGTCAACGCTTAGGTATCTCCTTGGTAAAGATCGTTTACGACCATCAGGATTTTATTGTTGTGGATAAACCCGTTGGTATGCCAATGCACGACTCTGCTCGAGGCATAGTTGTAAGTAGTGAAAACGTTCTTGGAGAAAAGGATCTGCACCTCTGCCACAGATTGGATACGGGTACCTCTGGCTGTCTGATTTTAGCGAAAAGCCCCACTGCGGCAGCACAATTTGAGCAATTATTTTCCCAACGCAAGATACAGAAGTATTACCTGGCTCTCACGCAACTAAAACCCAACAAAAAGCAAGGTACCGTCATCGGAGACATGAAAAACCGCCGCCGGGGCCAACATATTTTAGTTAAGTCTCGCGAGAATCCTGCGGTAACCCAGTTTTTTTCATCCTCTGTGGAAGCCGGAAGACGAGGAGCTGTGGTTAAACCACTAACAGGAAAAACACATCAAATTCGCGTTGCGCTTAAGAGTTTGGGTAGCCCTATTCTCGGTGATACGTTTTACGGCGGGATCGAATCCGACCGAATGTATTTGCATGCGTGGCAACTTCACTTCAGTTATCGCGGAGAGTCTATTCGCTGTATTTGTCCGCCAAACGAAGGTAAGTTGTTTCAGTCTGCACCGTTTAAAAACTGGTTAGCTAAGCAACCGCCACCCACGTCACTGCCCTGGCCTCCCTTCAACCTTCCAGCGAGTTAGACGTGCCCGCAATTAAGCATTTCAATTTTGCACAGGTCATTGGCGACGGTGCTATAGGCTCGCTCATATGTGCAGGTATGGAAACAGCCCAACTACCGTATGGCCGAAAAACGCGCTCGACCATGCCCGTTACCACACTGGAAACTTATCACAACAAACCCATACAGCTGGCTTCCGATCGGGGGAATTGTCAGCGGCTAACAGCCGATGACCTGTTAGTGTTACCGATAAAAGTGCATCAGCTCAATACTGCATTAGATGAGTGCGAATCAGCATTGCATCCAAATACGACGGTAATGTTGTTACAGAATGGTATGGGCGGTGAGGAAATCGTTTCACAGCGTTTACCGCAACAGCCGCTAGTGATCGCAACGACCAGTCATGGCGCTTATAAAGATAACAACCGAGTGAAGCATACCGGCCTTGGAGAGACCAAAATTGGCAGTAACAACATCGATGCAGGTCACTGGAAGGCGACGGCGGCATTACAGTTACTCAATCTATGTATAGGTCCGGCACGCTGGGAATCGAACATGACTCACGCGCTGTGGTCGAAACTGGCGGTGAACGCGGTAATTAACCCGCTTACTGCACTTAACGACATTCCCAACGGCGAGTTAACGCAAAATAAATATCGCAATGAAATTGAGTTGCTCTGCACTGAAATCGCCAGCGTAATGCACAGTCAAAATATACATGTCAGCACACGTGAATTAGTCGACAACTGCTTGAACGTAGCAGCCGCTACCGCAAAAAACTTCTCAAGCATGCATCAGGATGTCGCCCATAAACGTAAAACTGAAATTGATGCGATTAATGGCTTTATCGTTTCCACGGCGCAAAAAAAAGGCATTGATGTTCCCATCAATGCCTTACTTGTTCAGAAAATAAAAGCGCGTTAATCTTCCTGCGGCTTCATGTGCGGGAACAAGATAACGTCTTTGATCGTTGGGCTATCAGTAAACAACATCGCCAGACGATCGATGCCTATACCCTCACCCGCGGTTGGTGGTAAACCGTATTCTAAAGCACGAATGTAGTCGTCATCGAAATGCATGGCTTCATCGTCACCCGCGTCTTTTTCTTCAACCTGTTTATTGAAACGTTCAGCCTGATCTTCAGGATCGTTTAGCTCACTAAAGCCATTAGCTAACTCACGGCCGCCTACAAAAAATTCAAAGCGATCGGTTATAAATGGATTGTCATCATTGCGGCGCGCTAAGGGCGACACTTCCCATGGATAAGCAGTTATGAAGGTAGGCTGCTCAAGTTTTTCTTCTGCTGTCGCTTCGAAAATTTCACACAGGTACTTGCCCGCACCCCATACACCATCCACTTCAGGCTCTTTAATGTGCAGTTTTTTCGCCATCGTCTTGAGCGAATCCAGATTCGCTTCCGGGTCGCGGATAGCCGCTTCATCAGCTTCAGGCCAGTATTTCAAAATGGCATCGGCCATACTCAAGCGGTCAAAGGGTTTCTCAAAGTCATACTGTATTTCACGTACAACATTGCCCTCAGCATCACGCTGAGTATTGATAATTTGTGCCGTACCCAGAATATCGTTGGCCAATGTGCGCAGCATATCCTCGGTCAAATCCATCAGGTCGTTGTAGTCTGCATACGCCTGATAGAATTCCAGCATGGTGAATTCAGGATTATGCCGGGTAGATAGCCCTTCATTGCGGAAATTTCGGTTAATTTCAAATACCCGCTCAAACCCGCCAACAACCAAACGCTTAAGATAAAGTTCTGGTGCAATACGCAGGAACATTTCAATATCCATCGCATTATGATGGGTGACGAAAGGCTTAGCCGTGGCACCGCCAGGGATCACCTGCAGCATTGGTGTTTCAACTTCAATAAAGTCGCGCTGACTCAGATAATTACGAATACCATTGATGATCGCGCTTCTGACCTTAAATGTCTGACGCGTGCGTTCGCTGGTGATCAAATCGACATAACGTTGACGATATTTGGTCTCCTGATCACTTAAGCCGTGAAATTTTTCAGGCAAAGGACGCAAGGCTTTAGTCAAAAGGGTGTAGATTTCCATATCAACATACAAATCGCCTTTACCTGACTTTTGTAAGTTGCCTTCAACGCCAATTATGTCGCCTATGTCGAGACTGCCGTAACGTGCTTTAATGTCTTTCTGCGTCTCTTTCGCAGCATAGGACTGAATGCGACCTGACATGTCCTGTAACAGTAGAAACGGACCGCGCTTGGCCATAATTCGACCGGCAATGCTCACACGAACGTGTGCTTCTGCCAGCTCTTCCTTGCTCTTTTCACCGTGTGCCTTTTGCAACTCATCCGCATAATGTTTTCGGCGGAAATCGTTTGGGAATCCGTTAGATCTGCAATTTTCTCGAATAGCGCTAAGTTTGGCTCTGCGCTCTGTAATCAATTTATTTTCGTCGAGTTGTTGGTCGGTCATGGCCTTGTTTTCACTTGATTAAGGTTATAGCCCTGATTTCAGGCTAGCTTCGATAAATTTGTCCAAATCTCCGTCAAGTACAGACTGAGTGTTTCGGGTTTCTACGCCGGTGCGCAAGTCTTTGATACGCGAGTCATCCAATACGTATGAACGTATCTGACTACCCCAGCCGATGTCAGACTTGTTATCTTCCATAACTTGTTTTTCGGCAGTTTGTTTTTGCAGCTCAAACTCATACAATTTGGCTTTAAGCTGTTTCATAGCCTGATCTTTGTTTTTATGCTGCGAACGGTCGTTTTGACACTGCACGACAATACCCGTCGGCTCATGGGTAATGCGCACTGCTGAGTCAGTTCTATTAACGTGCTGACCACCCGCACCGGAGGCGCGATAGGTATCTATGCGCAAATCCGATGGGTTAATATCAATTTCGATATCATCATCAATTTCAGGGTATACAAATGCTGAGGCAAATGATGTATGGCGTCGATTGCCAGAATCGAAGGGTGACTTACGGACCAGTCGATGCACACCCGTTTCTGTGCGCAACCAACCGAAACCATATTCACCTTCAAAACGAATAGTGGCACTTTTTATCCCTGCTACGTCTCCGTCAGACACTTCAATAAGCTCGGTTTTAAAGCCATGTGCCTCACCCCAGCGCAGGTACATACGCAATAGCATATTCGCCCAATCCTGGGCTTCAGTGCCGCCAGAACCGGACTGAATGTCCAGATAACAATCACAGGTATCATTAGGGCCAGAGAACATCCGTCGAAACTCAAGCTCTTCCAGTTTGCTCTCCAAACCAGCAAGCTCGTTTTTGGATTCAACAAAGGTCTCTTCGTCTTCGGCTTCTATCGCTAACTCGAGCAGCCCTTCAACATCTTCTGCGCCCTGCTCCAGGTGCAGAATGGTTTCTACCACCTGTTCAAGCGCAACCTTTTCTTTACCCAGCGCCTGAGCTCGTTCGGGCTCATTCCATACATCCGGGCTTTCTAATTCCCGGTTTACTTCTTCTAATCGCTCTGACTTTGCATCAAAGTCAAAGATACCCCCTAAGTGCGGCGGTACGCTCGCGCACATCTTCCAATGCGTTTTGAACTGGATTTACTTCAAACATAGTCAGCCTGAACTTTTAATTGAATGACAAAAATTTTGTTAAGACCGCGGATGGTAACGAAATTACGTCTGTTTTGATAGCGGCGGCGGCTAATTATTTTAGCTTGCCTGACATATTTCCCCGCTTAACTTTGCGGGTATCCGACAGCATCTGGTTCACTTAAGAAACTGACGGAGCCCGGTTGGAAAGGCTGTCGGACTAACTCGCAGTGATTTTCACCGCCAGTTCAGCCGTTTGCTTGCCGAGAAGTTTAAGTTGCTTAATGGTTTTTTCGTCACTCACCTTACCGCTTTCATCAAGTAAGGTATTAACACGAGAAATCGCTTTTTGATTGGGTAACACCATAGTGCCGATGTTTTCCAGTAACATGCGCAGCGTTACCAGCACACGCATACCACCTAACGCGCCTTCCGACGCGGCCATGATACCGGCCACTTTGCCTTTGTAGGCAGCCAGCACTTTTTCATCGCCGGCCTGGCGGGACGCCCAGTCAATCGCATTTTTTAGCAACGCAGGATAACTGCTGTTGTATTCTGGCGAGGCAATTAAAAATCCGTCTGCTTCAATCAGCAATTCTTTAAACTGCTGTGCTTTTTCAGGTATGCCATGCTCAGCTTCATCATCCTGATTGAAAATCGGCATCGGATAGTCAGCTAGAGTGATCAGCTTAACCTCTGCACCAGCCTCTCTGGCACCTTCAACCGCAACTTCAATAATTGCCTGATTATATGATTTTTCTCTGGTACTGCCAGCAAATGCGACGAGTTTGACCATTAAGATTACTCTCCTTTTTTAAAATTTAGGGCGTCGTTTTTTAACTCTACACCCTACATTTTTTCAAGTGTTTCAATGCCCAGCAAGGTCAGCCCTTGTTGAAGTGTGTTGGCGACCAGTGCTGCCAGTGCTAAGCGGCTGCCACGCGTCTGATCTTCGACAGTGTCTTTTAAAATAGGGCATGCCTCATAAAAACTCATAAATGCGCTGGCTAGATCATACAGATAAGTACACAGTACATGTGGCGTGGCTTCTTTTGCTACCACGCCTACCACTTCCTCAAACTGCATCAACAATACGGCTAGTGCATGTTCCTGTGTCTGCTCAAGCTTTATTTCGCCATTAAGCACTGTTGGCGCAATACCCGCCTTGCGGAAAATACTTTTCACTCTGGTATAAGCGTATTGAAGATAAGGTGCCGTATTGCCTTCAAAACTCAACATGGTGTCCCAGTTGAAAATATAGTCGGTGGTGCGGTTTTTACTTAAATCCGCATACTTAACCGCGCCGATCCCTACTTTTCTGGCAACGTCATTTAATTCTTCTGCGCTTAATTCACTGCTGCGCTCTGCAATTAGTTTACCGGCGCGTTCTACCGCTTCATCAAGCAGTTCTACCAACTTGACGGTACCACCGGTTCTGGTCTTGAACGGCTTCCCATCGCTGCCCAGCATCATCCCAAACGGACAGTGTTCGTAAGATTGCTCGGGCTGCATGTACCCTGCTTTACGTCCGACGATTTCAGTTTGCTTAAAGTGAAGTGCCTGACGGGCATCAGTGAGGATCAGCGTTCTGTCAGCATCTAATTTACCGCTGCGGTAACGCATTGCAGCCAGATCAGTAGTAGCATAAAGGTAGCCGCCTCCTGACTTTTGAATAATATAAACGGCTGGCTTTCCTTCTTTATCAGCCAGTTCAGGGATAAATACCACCTGCGCGCCCTGATCTTCAACCGCGATGCCTTTTTCTTTCAGATCGGCAACGACAAAGGCGAGATCATCGTTATAGGCCGATTCACCCATGATGTCGCTGCGTGACAGACTGACGTTAAGTTTTTCGTACACTTCTTCGCTGTGGGTGATTGAAATATCAATAAATTGCTTCCACAAAGTTATACATTTGTCGTCACCACTTTGAAGTTTAACTACATACTCGCGAGCGCGTTCGGCGAAACCATCCTCTTCGTCAAAACGAACTTTGGCCTCGCGATAAAAATCTTCTAAGTCAGACAGCGCAGTTTCGGCAACCTCTTCCTCAAGCTTGTCAGAAAGATGCGCCAACAACATGCCGAACTGGGTGCCCCAGTCGCCCATGTGATTTTGACGAATGACCTTGTGTCCAAGAAATTCAAGTACTTTAACCACGGCATCGCCGATGATGGTAGTGCGAAGATGGCCAACGTGCATTTCTTTGGCTAAGTTTGGAGAGGAGTAATCTACCACTACGTTTTGTTGAGGTTGAGCGGCTACTCCCATGCGCGGATCGTGTAGAATAAGTTCGCACTGATTCGCTAACCAGCCATCATGCAGATGAATATTGATGAAGCCCGGCCCGGCTATTTCCAGTTTTGCGGCCACGTCGTTAAGTTCAACGTTGTCGAGTATCATTTGTGCAATATCACGCGGCTTCTGTTTTAGTGTTTTCGCGAGCCCCATCGCCCCATTAAACTGATAGTCACCAAACTCAGGGCGAGCACTGCGAGTAACTGGTGCAGCGGCATCAGGCACTTGCATCTGTGTAAGTGCTTGCTTAAATCGACTGACAAGTAGCGAATGAATATTCATTGTTTAAACCTTAGTGTTCGCGTGTTTGCGTAAATTCAATGTCAGGATAACGTTCTTGCGAAAGTTGCAAGTTAACCATGGTTGGCGCGATATAGGTGAGATTATCGCCCCCATCCAGGGCTAGGTTTTGTTCGGCCTTGCGGCGGAATTCGTCCAGTTTTTTCGCGTCTTTGCTATATACCCAGCGCGCCGTAGAAACGTTAATGTGTTCGTAAATTGCGTCGACATTGTACTCAGCTTTTAATCGGGCCACGACCACATCAAACTGAAGCACGCCCACCGCGCCAACAATAAGATCATTATTAGCGAGCGGTCGAAATACCTGTACCGCCCCCTCTTCAGACAACTGAATAAGCCCCTTTAACAACTGTTTTTGCTTGAGCGGATCTTTCAACCGAATGCGCTTGAATAGTTCAGGTGCGAAATTAGGAATACCGGTGAAGCGAAAGTTGTCACCATTGGTAAAGGTATCGCCTATTCGAATAGTGCCGTGGTTGTGCAGGCCGATGATATCGCCCGCGTAGGCCTCTTCCAGCAAAGCTCGGTCGCCAGCCAAAAAGGTCAGCGCATCTGCAATACGAATATCTTTGCCTAAACGGGCATGGCGCATTTTCATGCCTTTTTCATATTTGCCAGAAACGATTCGGCAAAAGGCAATGCGGTCGCGATGTTTGGGGTCCATGTTCGCCTGGATTTTAAATACGAAACCACTGAAGGTCGGCGCGTCAGCGGTGATGCTACCCTCCTCCGTCTCGCGGCCCAGTGGCGCTGGAGCCCACTCTACTAACCCGTCCAGCATATGGTCGACACCGAAGTTACCCAACGCGGTGCCGAAGAAAACGGGCGTTAACTCCCCCGCCAAAAACAGCTCTTCGTCAAACTCATGCGAGGCACCCACTACCAGCTCTAACTCTTCACGCAGCTGGTCAGCCAAATCTGACCCGACCGCCTTTGCAAGTTCCGGGTTATCCAAGCCTTTTATTTTGCGAACCGGCTGAATGGTATGCCCCTGACCCGTTGCATACAATACGGTTTCATCGCGATGGATGTGGTACACCCCTTTGAATGATTTTCCACAGCCAATTGGCCAGGTGATGGGTGCGCAGGCAATATTTAATTCGGTTTCAACCTCGTCCAGCAACTCCATTGGATCGCGAATATCACGATCCAGCTTGTTCATAAAAGTAATGATAGGCGTGTCGCGTAAACGCGTGACTTCCATCAACTTTCGGGTTCTTGCCTCGACCCCTTTGGCCGCGTCAATGACCATTAAGCACGAGTCAACTGCTGTTAGTGTGCGATAGGTATCTTCAGAAAAATCTTCGTGTCCTGGGGTATCAAGCAGGTTAACCAGATGATTACTATACGGAAATTGCATAACCGAGGTAGTCACCGATATACCCCGTTCCTTTTCCATTTCCATCCAGTCAGATTTAGCATGCTGCCCCGATTTTTTGCCCTTTACGGTACCGGCACGTTGCAAAGCTTGTCCGAACAACAATACCTTTTCGGTAATGGTGGTTTTACCGGCGTCGGGATGCGAGATGATAGCGAACGTTCGTCGCTTGCTGATTTCTGCTGAAAATGGATTCTTTGTCATGCTTACACTGTTTGTTTAAAGATAAGACTTATCCTGACGTCAGGATAACAGGCGGGGATTATATAGTGCTTTGACAGTGAAAAACAGGTTCAAACAAAAAGCCACCCCGTTTTAGACGAAAGGTGGCTGATCAGATCACGTTAAATTGTTGAGGTTCAGCCAGCCGTGGCCGCAATCTCTTTGAGCGCACGGAACGCCGGCGCCGAGGAATCAGTTTGTTGCTGGGTTTTCTTCACCCCTGCAAGTTGTGTTTTAACACTCAATGGTTTCGCACAGGCATCCTTGATTGAATTGTCCGCAATGTAGTTTGCACTCAATATTAATGCACCACTTTCTTCCTGCCACATCTCGTACAATGCGTTGTACAAATCATACATTTCCTGACTGCTTTCTACCTGTTGTTCAGTAAAGACACTGCCGGTGAAATTATGGCCGCCTTCATAGGCCACCAAGGGAAGGTTATACTCAGTAGCAAGATCCACGTTATCTCTGACCAGATAGCGCAGCCCCGGCTGAGACGCCTTTTCAAAAAATCTATCTGTACCATCAACGTAGTTAATCGCCTCGGTGATATAACGGGTGGCAGATGTGCGATCAAAGCCATCTTCGGTAACATATTCGCCTTGTTGCCATGGGTCAACAATGGTCATGCTGACGGCGAATGCATCAATTTTAGTTGCTGGTACCGCTGCACTTTCTTCATTCACATAGATTGTTGCTTCAAGAATCTCGCGATTAACCTCCACGTTTTCATCGCTGGTGCCAACATTTCCCGTCATGATGATAGCAAGACGCGAGGCGTGCGTTGACCACACATCGTTGAAGATTGCTGCTACTTCCTGTGTGCGTACTGCATACCAGCTGGCCACCAGATTCGATTCAGTGACTTTTCCAGACAAGTATTCAGGGCGGTCACCTACTGCAAGATGTGGCCACCGTTGCATTGCTTGTTCATAGGCGTAGTCGCGCCCTACTGCATAGGGATAGGTCACGTTCCACAGAGCATTACCTAGTTCAAGATACACCACCCTCTCAGGATCCAAATTTACCAACACTAATTCAGCCAGTTTACGTACATAGTTGTCATCTGCCGCGACAGGGACGTTTAGCCATAAATCTGAGTGACTATCGTTAGCGAGTTGGGTAATGACTTCATAAGGAGCCCCCTTTGAACTACCCCAGGATGCATTCTGAGTTTTGACACGATTGGTCCATGCATTCTCACCCTGACTATGGCTATAGCCACCGTTGTCATCCTTCATCCCGTAAAGCAGTTCGTGACTCATCAGGTGAATAGGACGAACCACCGAAAATGGTGACAAATGATCCAGATACGTTTGACTGAAGGTGGCATTAACTTCGGCTTTTGGACGTAATAGCCGGATATCACGAAGATACTCACCGCGCTGGTCAAGGTCAGTAGCGTTAATTTGAATGGTAATAGGGCCTGTTCCGGCATACTGTAGCTCTAGCTCGCCGTCACTTTCACTTGTGATATCAACGTTAGTGACCTCAAAACGACCCGTGCCAGAATACGTTAATGTATAGGTGCCTGCTTCATAGGCGTCGCCAATATTGTTGTTAAATAGACTGATACTGAGCGTAGTTGCGACCTCACCGTTTTCCAGCGTCATGCTCATGGGCCAGCCGTTCTCATCAGTGACCACGTACTGAGCGAAATCGACACGCAACTTTCCAGCTAGCTCCGGCGTCCAGACTTTGGGTAGCTCGGTTTTATCAAGCTTAAGACTGGAGGTCTTCACAATGTCGTTTAACATCCATGCTGTCATAGAACTTTCAATAGGTGCGACAGCACTGCCGACACTAAATTCAGCTGGTGTTGGCATGCGCACAACATCGGTTGCCAAAATTTCGTCAATCGATGCTGAAAAGTCCTCTATGGGCTGATCTGCTTGTTCTTCATCAGCATTGCCGGAAGGATCAGGATTGGCAGGACTTGCTGGTGCAGTGTCAGGAGATATCTCAAGTGGTGTTGTCGCGCTTTCACTGCCGGAACCACCACCGCAAGCACTTAAACACAGGATCAAACTGACCAGGGTCAGTTTGGAGCTGACGCTGCCTGGCAGCGTATAGGGAGACATAACATTATACGACATGGCTACTACTTTTCTCTTATCAGACGCTTAACTTCAACAACATACTCGGTCTAGAGAATGCGTGATTATTGTATCCCTTTATCGGATAAATGCTGGTCAAATATAGAGTTTTAGAGTATTAGTGGTTATACCTTTGTATTTGAAGATCAGAAAAATCGGCGTGTCTAATCCGCCATCAGGTATTTCGACAGATACGCTGCATTATCAGTGCATCTTCCTTACTTACACCGTCAACGTAATAGTTTTTTCTGCGTTCCACGATGTTGAAAGAAAACGCGTGGTAAAGTTGTTGGGCTACGTGGTTAGATGCTCTGACTTCGAGCCAAATTGCCTGAGCGCCAGCGTTTTCACAATGGTCAATCACAGCTTGCAGGAGTTGCTTACCTAGCCCCATTCCTCTCGATTCTGGCAACAACGCTATGTCCATCAAGGTCGCTTCGTCTGCAACAATGAGCACAATGGCATAGCCGATGACGCGTTCATGCATTTTGCTGACAAGCAGAGAATAGGGTTTGGTAGTGCAGTCAGCGAAGGTTGAGTATGACCAATGATTGTTCACCGCTGCTTTATGAATAGCGTGTGCGGCTACAATATCCTCTGTGTCACTAGTCTCGTTAATACAAGCTTTAATGGTCACGAGTAATGCTACAGATCTGCTCCCAAAGCTGTCGTTTATCTTGCATAGATAGCGCTGATGGAAGGCCGGGTAAGACGATTGAAGATGCGCTCACTTGCACAGTATCACCCACGAACCAGGATATTTCAGGCTTATTGGTCAGTCTTTCAGTGAGAGCCTGTTCAACATCGTGAATCCATTGGAAATGGTGTTTCTCTGCATCTTTCGGAAATGGCGTTGACGAAGGCTTTTCGGATTTACCTGCAGATACAATCGAGCGAAGGTGTGTCAAATTAGCCCGGGAGGTGGGCTGACTGGTGTTTGATTTATCTGTCTCATGAACAGACGTTACTTCATGCGCGTGTGACTGTTTTGACCAGACTGTTATCCCCATTTCCTGAAGGGTTGCTATTTGCAATGCGGATAAATTAGATGACATGAATTTCTTCTTAAAGATTTGCGCCAGCGCCACAAAAAGTGGCAGGGGTGGAGGGACTCGAACCCCCAACCATCGGTTTTGGAGACCGCTGTTCTACCAATTCGAACTACACCCCTAACGCGCTGAGCATTATACGTATCGTTTACCAAAGGTAAAGCAATTTTGAAATTAAGTAAACGAGATGATTAAACTGTAGCCAGAATGAGAAATTACGCCGAACTAGTAGACAATCGGAGGGGCAAGTTGCGCTTCACTGGTATGCTCAAGTGCCCGTTGCCAAAGCGTATTGGTCAACTTTACCATTTCTACTTGCTGGTTCACATTATGCACCACGTGGTCATGATCCAATTTTGCTGCCTCGGCATAGAGCGAACATAGCGAATCACTCTGATCTTCCGATAAATTATTGATCACTATCGCACTGGCTATATCAAAGTATCGATTTCCCATTGCAGCATATTCCCAGTCAACTATGACAGGCGCAGCTGAATCAAGAATGTGTGCCAGCGCCAAATCATTGTGGCAAAGCGTTAACGCACTGTCATCTGAACCCGGGTGAAGGCGCTTTGACAATTCATTTGTTCGTTGCGCTAAGGGGTCGTCCGACGGAATCTGTGCAACCTTGAGGTAATGCTTAAGTCGCTCAAATAATTCCAGCGGCCGCGCGGTGATGGGCTGGGAATGAATAGTCGATAATCCATTGGCTAGCGCAGTGATCTGTTCGGTTGCGTTAGCAGACAATGGTTTGGGCTCGCACCATGATTCAACCCAAAGCCTGCCATCATCACTTAACCAGACAGGCATGGGCGCAATATTCCGATGAGCGAGTTGTTCCTGCAACACGAATTGATGAAAGCGATTAATACCGCTAAATGCATCATCCGCTATCCACTTAACTGCAAATGAACGCGCTTTATCGGTAAGCTTAAAGGTTTGATTAATCACGCCACCCTGGATTTGTTGCAGTTCTGCACCCGAATCCAATTCCAACGGGCTAGTTAACAGGTTGACTATTGAGTCCAGATGCATGGCGATTGATCCATTGTTGTCGCCATTGCCAGTATCCAAACAAAGAAAACGCCACATACCCCATAAACAGGAGTGCTGTTAAGACTAATCCACTTTGCGCATACAAATACGCCGACGCAATATTAATAAAAAACCAATAAAACCAGTTTTCTAATATTTTATGTGCAACCATAAAGGTGGTAGCCATACTTAGCAAGTGAATACTCGCATCTAACCACAGATAATCACTGATAAATTGCCCTGACGCTGCTTGAGAAAGCCAGAAGGCCAACAGCAGTAGGCCAGGGATTAGCATCACATGAAAATGCAGCGGCCACCGTGTGATACGGGTTGGTGTATCCGCACTCCCCCCCTTCTGCCACTGGTAATAGCCATATACAGCCATGACCATGTAAAACAGATTAAGCGCAGCCTGAAAGGGCAAAGTAACCTGCCAGAAAAGCCATGTATAAATAGCGGTACTGATAAATGCACACAGCCAGCACCAGCTGTTCTGCAAAGCCGCCAGCAAAACATACGCTATGGCCAGAAAAACCGCCAGCCACTCAAGTAATGATGTGGTTGCAAGCTGAGTAAGGAATAATTCCATTACTCTTTGGTCCTCGCTTGCATCGCATCAAAATTAAGTACCTTTGCCACAAACACGGCTTGCCCCACTTCCTGATGAGTGGCTTTCATTTCTTTTGCAAGTAATGCCATCACATGATCATATTCTCCGGTTACCTGAGTGCTGGTGCGGGATGTAGTAACATCGATGTTCTCATAACTATGTAAACGATCGATAAATGCTTTTATCGGGTCTATAAAGTGTTCAACCAAAGGGTATAGTGAGAGTTCAACCATAACTTGCATAACGTGATTTCCATTTTTTAAAATTGATAACTAACCGTAACACCCACTTGACGACCGTTACCTAATTGATAGTAAGGCTGAGGTGTTTCATAAAAGTCCCGGGGATCATTACTGAAACCACCGAACCCCCGCACATAATATTCTTTGTCGAAAGCATTTTTGAGCCACAACTTGGTTCGCCAGCTTTCAAAGACATATTCAATTTCTGTATTCACTAACGTTGTCGCAGGCGAAGTTTCATCATGTCCATCAGAAAAGTAGAATTCATCTTTGTAGTCAATATTGACCCGCCAGTAAAGGTTATCACTGAGCGCGACATCACTGAATACATTACCCGTAAAGCGCGGCGACTGGGCTTGCTTTCGCTTTTTGACCAATGTGCCATCAGCAGTCTGATAACCTTCAAAATACGCATTCAGATAGCCCAGACTGGCCTGAATAGTCCAGGCCGGTGTCACAAGCCAGCTTAATTCAGCTTCGAATCCTTCATTGGTACCAACATCGGCATTATCAATTATGTCGATAAATTTTGGCGTATTGTCATCACGGATCTGCACATCGTAATCACTTACCTGCGTATCTTTGCGACGCATGTGAAACACTGCGAGCCTTCCAGATAAATTAGTGGTTAACGGGCCTTTTACCCCGACTTCGTAATTCCAGTTGTACTCAGCGTCAAAAAAGCGTTTGTCATCACTGACTTCCTGATCAGGGTTGACACCAGCGCCTTTAAATCCCCGGCTCACACTTGCATACCAGAAATGTTGTCCCTGCACATATTCGAGCGCTAACTTTCCTCCTAACATAGAGGAGTCTTGCGCGAACAAGCCGCCATCGCTGTCCGTATAGTCAAAATCATACTGCTCTGCGCGAAGTCCCAGCTGCATATTCAGGCGCTCAGATAACGCGGTATCCGTTCTGACATAAACAGCCTGACTATCGGGTTCATAGTCACTTGCAAAGTCACTCTCTAAATAAGTGTATTGACGCTGTAGTTGCTGTTCAGACGTTTTATAATAAACACCAACGACCCAGTCTGTCGTATCATTGAACAGCTTCATCGGTTCGGCAGAAACAAACCTGATATCGGCGGTTTGCGTTTCCACGTCTCGGTAATAAGCGTCGAACGAAGCATATTCCCAGGGATGAAAGCCCGGATGAGTCCAGTCTTCATCAAAGCCGTAAGCTAATTCGTGATCTGCCTGAGTAAGCACCATTTGCAGTTTTCCCGCATTGATTTGGTGAGAAATATTCGCACTCAGCGCGTGAGTTAATTGAGTATCGAAACCTGGTTCGTCAGACCGCGTGAAGCGCGTATTCTCCAAAGAAAACGTGTCATAGCCGTTATCAATGTCGTACCAACGATAATTCAAGGTCAGGCTTGTTTGGGGGTACAGTTTCCAACTGACTGCAACCCGTGCAGCAGACTCATCGATATTATTCGTGTTGTCCCGGTCAAGGTAAGTATTGGTAATAAAGCCGTCACTGCGGTTATGCACCAAAGCGGCTCTGAATGCGAGATCCTGCGTGATTTCACCACCATGAGCCACCTCAAACCGATAACTGTCTTTACTCGCTGCCGAGATCTCCAGCTCACCAGGGGCGTTTTGAAAGGGCTGATTGCTGGCTACTTTTATAGCTCCCGCAAGTGCGCCAGTGCCGAATACAGTAGCCTGAGGACCTCGAAAAACTTCGACTTGTTGGGTATCGAATAATAATGCCGCCCCCGCTAATCCAGAAAAGTCGAAATCATCAACCATCACGGTCACTGACGGATTGATTGGCTCAGCAAATTGACTGCGTTCACCTATACCACGAATCTGTACGAATTTGCCCCTTGACGCACCTGCAGCGAAATTTACGTTCGGCGCAACATTGAGAATATCTTCGATATGCCTGGCCTGATTGGTGTCTAACTGACGGGCGTTAATAATGGAGGCACTGCTATTTAACTGATCTAGATTGGCTTGACGAAAGTCACCCGTGACAGTAATAACTTCCAGTTGTTCCTCTTCTGCGTTCGCGATGTGTGAGGCTAGACATAGGGCGGTAAAAATAAACGTGTGTTTCATCAGAATCTCGAATTATTATCACTATTGAGATCCAGAAATAAGCAGCAGGTGCTGGTGAGTAAGCGCTAGACCATTCCTACGCCGGCATTATCCGGATCAGGTTCACGACTTCACTAAACAGGCAGTGAAGACATAAGGGTTCCTACGTCGTAGATCTCAGCCAATTCGGCACCCCTTGGTATGAAGCGCGCAGTCTAACAGCACAGTATTAAAGGTCAAGTGAATCGTGCATTCAGCAGTAAAAATGGCTCACAATTCTTACAGCTATGCAATAAAAAACGCCTGCGTGTGACGGTGCAGGCGTGTGGAGGGGTCTGTTGAAATGACAGACCTTTTTCTGACATCTAACGCGCCATTCATCATTTCCTGTCGAGAAGTTTAACCACTTGGCGGTTGGTCAATTGTCTGTACCAGACGGTATATTATTGAGAAAATAAATCTCGTCGATTAAGCTAATATACATTTTCTTTCGTAGGAAAAATGACTGTCAAAGACATCATTGATTCAACTTCACTATAAACCGAAGGCTGGTCACAAAATAGGACACTTTCTACTAATTTTGGGTTAATTTTTAACTCAAACCAACGCTCTCATCACTCATGGTTGATAAGTTATTAAGGAGGATATGTGTACAACAGGGGAATGTTCTGGTCTGCCATAATACGTGCATTGTTAGCTATGCGTCGCGATCAAATGTGCGAAAGCGATGAGCATCAAAATGCGATGGATGATGTCGCGCAATTAGAAAATGGCCACGTACATAAAAGCATAATCGATAAAACGTTAACCACACTGATCCCGCAAGACCGTATGCAGCAGACCGGAAAATCTCTCGCTGGCTATCTTGATTTTAATAAAATGGGTAACTTTGTGGTCTTACTGACCTCACTGCGAAATATCAACGATGTGCTGGAAACCTTATCGCAACATGCTGGTTTGCTGCTGGGCAGAGAGCGAAATTTTCAATTTGAGGCCAATCAAGAGGTTCGTTTATCCTGGGATAGTCAGGGCTATTCATTGCCGGATGAACTTGAAATGTTTTTTTTACTGATTTTGTTTCGTCATTTGTCAGGCAGGCATTTTGACTTTAATCAAATCGAGCTTCCCTACTCCGATGTCGCTGGCCTGGTTGGCACTCTGTCCAAGGCGCAATTCAGACAATCTGAAGCAAAGCTTGTTTTCACTTTTGACTCGAAGTGGCTCAACCACACTTCATATTATCACAGTGCACAATTGGTCAAGCTATTGAAAGATGCACTTGTGACCGTTGATGATTTACCTTTGCAAAAAAAACTACACACTATTTTCAGCAAAAGCGAAAAGCCGGCTCGAATCAGAATCGAGTGGGTCGCCGAGGAGCTCGGCATGTCGGAATCAAATTTGCGGAAACAACTACGCCAAGAGAATGTCTCATTCAGCGGTGTACTGAAAAATTTCATTCATGAACTTTCCAGTCATCATTTACTTTCAGGAAAAAAAAACGAATCCACAGCTGACCTGCTTGGGTTTTCTGACCGACGTGCGTTTGAACGCAGTTTCAAAGAGTTTTCGGGGATTAGTGCTGGGCAGGTTCGTCAATTGGGCAGTCGGCTGCGATTTCATCGGGGGAACCATCATCTTATTGATGTAGTTGATAACCTCCCACCGTTGCCCAATACAATTTCCCAACTTGTTAGTCTTGATAATAAGAATGCCACAGTCGAAAGGGTGGTCAACATTATTGAACAAGACCCAATCTTTCACGCTCATATCATGAGCAAAGCCAGTCGCGCCGTGTTTGGCAGCTCTCCGAAAAATCTGCAGCAAGCAGTAGGTAGAAATTTGGGCGTCTCAAACATCAAACATCTGGCAGTGGTTTTTGCCACTCAGCAGCTTTTGACACTGCAATGTCGCCACCCCGACGTACAGAAGCTCACGGATGCTATGCTGTTAAGTCTGACACTTTATCAATGTGCATTTGTGACTGACAGCGAGCAAATTAATGACGAAATCGTTAAACAGATGCTGCTTTTTGGACTACTGTCACTTTTTATCGTATTTCACGATGAGTGCATATTAGTCGATGGAACGATGCAGAAATGGGAAACCGCGAGCAATTTTGCCGAATTCAGCCACGCCCTGAACGCTGAATTTGGTATATGTCTATATGGAGCAACCACTCTGATGCTGCTGCGATGGGGCTTCAAAAGCACAGCAAACCATCAATTATGGAAACTGTGCAAAGATGCCACTATTGATGATGATGGGATATATCGCCACGTCCGGCTTTGTCATAATCTTGCATTCTCAGCAACGTGTTACGCAGGAAAGGCAAACCCCGAACAGCTGGTAGCAGATTTGGAAGACCAACAACAGTCAAAACTTCTTAACCTGCTTGAAAAATGGCAAGGCCTTTAACTGAACTATTCTACCTTGTCAGTGATAAGATTAAGTGAGCGAATCTCCTTATCAGTTTGCGACTTAAGTCCCTCTAACGTTTTACCGTGTGGCACAGGTTGACGTGTAACCGGATCGACTTTGACAAAAACAATATCATCCGCAAGGCAAATTGTTTTTTTGGTTGCTTTATTTCTTACCAGACAACTAACCCGGATCGATGTTTTACCCACTGATTTTGTTTCCAGCCCAAATTCAACGATATCACCTTGCATGGCGGGGGATTCAAAGTTTATTTCACCTATATGCTTAGTCACCAGGCAATTGGTTTCCAATTGACAAATTGCGTAAATTGCTGACTCTTCGTCAATCCATTCCAGTGCTCTTCCACCGAATAATGAATCGGCATAGTTTAAATCATTGGGCATTACTAAACGGCGAGATAAAAAACGCATTCGAAATCCTCTGGTTATCCCGTTAAAATCTAACATCATTATACGTTATTCAGGTTGATATGGCTTTAACTAAGGTACGAGAGTGGCTCTTTGCTCATCATAAAATGATGACCAGCGAAGCCTTTCATCGTCAGATGCTAATCGTAGCGATGGCAGAAGATGAGGGGTTAGCATGCATAAATGAGCTTATCCGACACTCAGACCATTCAGTCACTGTTTGTGCGCTTAGTGAAAGGGCAATATCGGCCACCCTTTCGAAACCCCCTGCGCTGTATAAGCAGCTTCTCGGCCAATCCTACGACATCGCTATTTATGATGCTGTCACCGACTTTAGGCCGTCTGCATTGCTAGCCTTGGCGGGAACAGTGTGCCATAACGGCACTCTTATCCTCATTACGCCTCCTTTAGCAGAATGGCCGCAAAAGGCAGTGGTTAACCCGCCATTCTATCTCACCTATGGCTTTACTCTGGATAAAAGCCGATATGTGGAACAGATCTGCGGTGCATTTGGTAGAAATAACAATATCGCTATTTTGCAGGATAACAGTTTGTATTTGCCCATAAAGTCATCACCAGGTGAACCCGCTAAACCAGACGATATGTTTAAAAGTGATGATCAAAAAGTCGCATTCACGCGCCTGCAGAATTTTTATTTCACTGAGAAACGTTTTGCTATCGTTAATGCCAAGCGTGGCAGAGGTAAGAGTGCTGCATTGGGTCTGCTCTGTGCATGGTTACAGGCACAGGGTAATGCTGTATTAGTGACATCTACCGCCAGACAATCGGTAGCAGGCCTGTTCGCCATTTATCAACACTACTATTCGTCCTTCGTACCCACCCCACCGCCGCATAATCAACCTATCCCCACATTAAGTTGGGTCGCCCCCGACTCCTCCGTGCTCCTTAACCACAATTACGATGTGCTAATCATTGATGAGGCAGCATCATTTCCTGTACCTCTGCTGATGCAGATTTGTATTGCGAATAAAAAAGTCATCTTGAGTTCCACCATTGATGGCTACGAGGGCAGCGGTAAAGGTTTTGAGCATAAGGTGCTGACAGCACTTAACGATTTAGCCCCAGTTGAACTAATAACGCTTGCAACACCTTTGCGTTGGTTTAACGATGATCCTGTTGAACAGGTTTTGACAAGTGCCTTATTGTTACAGCCAAAATCAAACACAGCTGCAGAGTGTGAATCAGTAACGGATGTAAAGTTTATCCTGGTGCCTGGGCTACATCTTGCGAATGAAGATTTATCTCAGATCATGCAATTGCTGAATTCGGCACATTACCAGACAACGCCGGATGATTTAATGCGCCTGACAGACTCACCGGATATTTTGTATGCACTATTAAAAACAGCTCAGAACGAAATTGTTGCAGCTGCGGCTATCAACATTGAAGGCGGTGACAAACTCTCTTCGCTGGCAAATGAAATAAGCAGCGGCCAACGCAGAGTAAAAGGACACCTTAGCGCGCAAGGCTTGGCGTATTTCGCCGCCACACCAGAACTTGCCAACAAAACATACTGGCGGATAAATAGAATTGCTGTAAGTCATGAAATGCAGCGGCGTAGTTTTGGCTCCCACTTGCTCGATAACATTATTGAGGCTGCCACAGGTCAACAAGTGGATGCATTAACCAGCTCTTTCGGAGCCAATGTCAAACTGCTTAATTTCTGGCTCAAACATGGTTTCAGATTAGTGAAAATCGGTAACAAGAAAAACAAAGCCAGTGGCACCGCGAGCGCACTGGTAACCTATTCGCTGAACGAGGAATTTGAGTTAAATGTTCGAACCCTTTCCCAGCTAGGACACAATGATGCAAAGTACGACGGTGCTGATACACTCGCAATGGCAATGTTTGCGCAAGAAACTATTAAGACTACTTATCTTGATCAGATTTACTTAGAAAGATGGAAGCAATTCTGTAATGGGCAGCGAATTTACAGCGCGTTAGGTTCAGCGATACCTTGGCTGCTTAATAAACTGATTGACGAACAGCTTCCAGATAGCGATCAGGAAAAAACTAAATTGATTTCAATGCTCAGTTCGTTGCCGCGTAAAAAGCAGCTATGTACTGAAGATATCAACAGGCTCAGAGATTTAGCAAGGCCGTATCTCAAGGATGATGAATGAGGACGGGTTACGTTGATTACTCAGCGTTGAAATTTAAAAACAGTTAAAACATTCAACTAAACAAGATGTTGCGTAAAAATCAATGGCAAGCTAATCCAGTACAATTTGTATAAAAAAAGCCCGACATATCGTCAGGCTTTTTAAAATCGTTTTTATTAACAAATCGCTTAGCAAATAAGCGTTAAATGTTAATTCCGCGATTCTTAGCTTTTTCTTTGATGTAAGGAACCCATGCATTAGCATTTCTTCTAATCGAGTTATCCTTTTTCGCCATCTCAGCGTACTCAAAAGCTCTTTTGAAGTTACCCAGATAAAAATGTGCTTCCATTAAAGAGAAGTGAATTTTACCTGGATCATCCACACCGCGCTCAAGCGCATTTTCCAATGCTGTGATAGCATTTTTATAGTCTTCAGCAACGATAAGCAAAGTACCCTGCTTACGGTAGTGGTCTGGATCTGAGCTCTTCGCTGCAGCTCTGCCATAATAATTGGCGGCTGTTTTGTAGTTTTTAGCCTGGTGATAGGAATTTGCTATCGTAGCTAAGTTACTGGCGTTATCTTCGACTAAGCCTGATTTAACATGCTTTTCCATCACCGTAGCTGACTTAAACGGAATACCATTAGACGCGTATAGCTGCGCTATCTGCTTAATATGATTTTCTTTGTCAAGCCATCCATTGAGGTAAGCCACTTCAAAGGTTGCCAGCGACTTTTTATAATCCTCAACCAAAATGTAGAACAGGCCAAGCTGTGTCCACCATTTGGGTTCTTCAGGAAACAGTGATACAAGTTGCTCAGAAACTTTAACCGTTTCTGGATACATCTTACGCTCATAGTACGAAGTTAACTTTAGTACATAAGGGTTTTTATTTGGCTCATCGTAAAGCGCAATCGCTTTATCCGCAGGCTCAATCATTTTTTCTAATTGCTTAGACTCATAATATGCCTGTGCCAAACGTGTATAAACATCAGCATCTTCTTTACACGTAAAGTCCATCCACTGGTTATACCACTTAATCGCCTCAGAGTACTTTTCCTCCTGCATACTCAAATCGCCAATCAATTTCAGCGTCTGAGAATGCTCAAGATCATTAAGCACCTTAGGTTCCACTGAACTAATTAGGTAATTGTACGCTTTGTTACCTTCACCTTCTCTCGCGGCAAGCAGATTACCAATAAAGCGATTAACATAAGCTTTATCGAAATCGTCTGACGGATCTATGTCCATCAGGATTTCTAACGCTTCGTCAACAAGATCTTCATTGTAGGCTTCGAATGCACGTTGAACTTTTTTTCCTGTACGCTCCCCGACTAACTTGGTATTACCCTTTTCATAGCCGGGACATACAACCGGAGCATTAGACTGGGCGAAACCGGCATGACTGAACATCATGCTGGATGCGCCTAGCATCAACGCCATAATGGGTTTATTAAACTTTAATTTCATCATGTTATTGATCCAGTTTGAAATCTAGCTGAACAAACATGTTGGGCTGTTTTACGGCCTTACCGTCAACAATTTTAGGACGATATTTCCACTTACGCAAAGCTCTTCTCGCTTCCCTGTCGAATAGGCGCTTAGGATCAGCGTCAATAACTTCTATGTCTTCAACTCCACCAACTTCGTTGATAGTGAACGACAATTTAACCCAACCTTCTCGGCCGTCTCTTGCTGCTTCAGGCGGATAACGCGGGTCAATCCTGACCACAGGCGTTGCTTCACCGTCACTTTGCATTGCACCTACTGCACCTATATTGATACCTACGCCACCGGTGTCGACTTGAGGCATAGCCATGCTAAATCCGTCAGCGTCAGGTTCGTCTGCTTCCGGTTCTACAGGTTCAATCTTTGGTGGCTCCTTGGGTGGAGGCGGTGGTGGTGGCGGTACCCGTTTTCTCGTCTGGGTATCCTCTTCAGGCTTTGACATCACGATATCGATTACCGGTGCATCCGGAACCTCATCTGCTGGCCTTGCTGAGTTTTCAATCAATTTCGCCATTATAACAAATAGACCGAAAGCTATAGCTGCACCAATTAAAATAGAAACGATAAATCTTGCCATTTTAACCCCTTGCTGCAACAGAAACGCGATCTACGCCAGCGGCTTTGACCTGGTCCATAATCTCTACGACCAACCCATGCTTCGCTTTCACGTCCGCCTGAATAATGACATAGTCAGTAGGCTGCTCTGTAAGCAATCGCTCTATATTAGCTCTAACGCTATCAGGAGATACCTCACGCTTATCCAGCCAAACATTTCCATCTTCAGTTATCGCAATGAAAATGTTGGCATTCTTGTGCAGTACCGCCTGGCTCGCGTCTGGCTTATTTACTTCAATACCGGCTTCTTTAACGAATACGGTTGTAACGATGAAGAAAATCAACATGATAAACACGATGTCCAACATGGGCGTCATGTCTATTTGCGCATCTTCTTCCTCGGTTCTGACTTTACGAGCCATAATTTCTCTCTCTAATGATGTGGCAGGCTATCAACTAAGCCTTCTCTTGCCAACTTCACCTTCGCTTCTAAACGAGAACTAATAAACAGTCCTGACAAAGCTGCTACCATTCCTGCCATTGTAGGAATCGTTGCCATTGAGATACCAGATGCCATTAGTCGGGCGTTACTGGTTCCCTGCGTTGCCATCGTTTCGAAAACACTAATCATTCCCGTTACAGTCCCTAATAGTCCGATAAGCGGACACATAGCGATTAACGTTCTGATAATCAGCATTCTGGCGTTTAAACCGTCAGAAGCCTGAGATATCCATGCATCACGGATTCTATGCGCATACCAGGACCGGGTATCTTGGCGACTTTCCCATTTTTGGATAATGTCTTTTTTTACCTTTGGGAAAACCGATACCAGGTACCAATAGCGCTCAATCATAAGTACCCACATAAGAAAGAGCGCTAGTGCGACGAAGTAAAGAACATCGCCGCCAGTTGCGATAAAGTCCCTGACCGATTCGAATAATCCAATCAGGTAAACCATATTAAACTCTCTCTGATTCAGAGTGAGCAGCTACTATACCAGCTGTCTGCTCATCAAGAATGTGAACAATAGACTTACTACGTGAAGCAACGATGCTGTGAGTAAGAATCAGCGGCAATGCTGCAATAATACCCTGAGCGGTTGTCACAAGTGCCATTGAGATACTTCCGGCCATCATGCGCGGGTCACCAGTACCAAACAACGTAATAGTCTGGAACGTAGCAATCATACCAAGTACGGTACCTAATAGACCAAGTAGTGGCGCAATCGCCGCAAAAATCTTGATGATGTTAATGCCACTCTCGATGGAAGGAAGTTCACGTAGAATTGCTTCATCCAACTTAAGTTCAAGATTCTCTGCATCCGCACCTTTGTTCTCTTGGTATACTTTCAAGATGCGACCCAGAGGATTGCCGCTAGAAGGATTACCAGGGTTCTTCAATTGAGAATTAATTTTGCTGCTCGCAATGGAAAGCGTAACAAGCTTATAAAGACCAATTAGAAGACCAATTATCAACATTACAGTGATTGTGTAACCTACTACACCACCTGCATGGTAACGCTCTTCCCACGTCGCTTTCTGCTTAAGCAAACCAAGAATTGCGCCTTGTGAAGGGTCAGCATAAAAGCCAACGAAGCCAGACGTTTCGTCAACCATCTCTTGTGCAGAATCAACTAAATAACCATCTGGTTGACGGCCAAGTGGTTGAACCACGTCGTTTTCTGTATCGTACGTCAAGTAACCATCCTGACCAACCAGGTTAAATGTACCTACACGAACAATTTCCTGCTCAGAAGAACCACCATCAAGGTTTACTACTTCAGTAGAGAAGCGAACAACCTGACCGCCTTCAGTCATCTCTGTTTGTAAAGAGAACCAAAGATCTTCCAATTCTTTAATGTTAGGTAGGCCTTTTGACTCTTCCGACATCTCTGCCAGAAATTCAGAACGACCTGGGAACTGCGCGCTTACAATTGACGTTGAGATACGACCGTTAGCTTCAGAAGCTGCTTGTCTTACAACACCAAACATTTCACCTAACTGACCCGTAGCCTGGTCCAACTCAGCCGCTTTTTCATTAAGCGTCGTGTCGTTGTCAGCAAATTGCTTTTGCAAGCGATCGCCACGATCCTGTTCAGCTTTAAGATCTGCCTGAGCTTTCTTCAGTAAAGATTGCTTGTCGGCTCTTTCAGATCTGAATTCTGCTTCACGCTGTTCATTGATGCGCGCTTCAGAAACCCTGTTTTGCTTCACTTGTTCCAGGAGGCTTTTCAGGCTCACTGCGTCCTGAGCATAGGCTCCAGAAGACATTACCGCCAAGGATGCAGCGGTTATTAAAGATTTAAACATAATTTTCATTAACAATTACTCCGCTGCCTGAATTGGTAATTTGATTAAATCAGCAGGAACGACGCCATTTGCCATCTTAACTGCATCAACAACAGAGGAAAGGTACTCATCACCAAGCTCTTCCCATGCACGTGCTTCGTTGTTCCAAACAAAAGCGCTGTTTTGGTCAAGCGAAAGTGCTAGCAGAGCGGTTCTACCCAAGTTAAAGAAGTCAACAGTAACCTGTGTACCGTTTGCTTCAATTGTCCCTTGGTAAGAATCGATTTTAGTGCCGTATTCTACTTCTACCAGATAGGCTTCAATAACCTGACGGAATTGCTCAGAGATAGTGACGTTTGAGTTTGCCATTAAATCGCGAAGACGTTCAATACGCTCCTTACGCTCATCCAGGTGGATTGGCACATCAAGATTGATGAACTTTTCCAAGCTCTCAATCATTCTAAACATTAAAGGCACAATGCCCTGCTTAGTGTCTTCAATACTGTCGATCTGACGCTGTAAAGAATCAATACTACGCTGCTGATCTTCAACAAGACTCGCGATGTAATCGTTATACACTTTCAAGTTTTCAGTCTGATCTACAGTAGTGCGATACTCAATCAATAATTCCTGGGACTGCTCGAAATACGTGTTTATTTTTTCTTGAGATTTCGCTGCAGCTGCATGAATCTTGGCTTCTTCGTTTTGAATAGCATCTAGGCTATTAGCAGAGATTGCTGCGCTAGCCGTTAGTGCAAATGCACCAATTACGGTTGAAGCAATAATTGTTCTCTTGCTCATCTTGGACATAGTTCCCAACCAATTACTTTTTAGAATCCTCGCCACGAATTTTGGCGAGGGGCGTGTAAACTTTTAATTAAATTATAGTAGTAGAAATTGTATCAAAATATTAACAACTCCTACAAACCCCCAATACTCCCATGGAACAAGTGAGTGAGTCAAGTAAGTGAGATGTTACACCAGTATTTTCAGTCAGACTGCTCATATTACGAACTAACATTTTGAAATTTGGGTATTCTGGATAAATTTTTGATGACTATCGCAGGTCTGTCAAATAAATCTCTTAAATCTATTTTTTGTAACCGATAACCCCTCTCCCAATGAGCCCCAATTCAGAGTGGACGACCTGTGATTCTATTCTAAAGGGAGAATTATGCTCCTCACAAAGTTCGGTAAATAACTTCGCATTGATTGTTGAAGCTAGTTGTTGGGTTAGTCTAGCTTTATGATTGTTGACTTGATGGATATATGATTCTAAATCGCTAAGTAATTTAGCTGTACTGTTGTTTCTTTTTGCAGTATCAACATAACTTTTTACTTTCATAGCGACGATATAACAGTCATATTGCAATGAATTAGGTAAATTTTGCATCGTATTCTTTAACGACATAAGTAACGATTTTTCTATTTCTGACAAACTAAGTTCAGATAATTTATTTAATGAATTTTTAGGAAATATATTAGTGAAATAATCATCGTAAAATTTCACTGTAATCTTTGACTTTGCAGTAATAACGCTATCAGAATCATGTAGTAGAAATGCGAATTTGCCATTTTTTACACAAAGTTGTGACAGTTGCGACAAAAGTTGGCGAGGCTTCGCATACTCTATACCAAACAAGCTTGTAATTAATTCGTATTTTCCCGTCTCTACAGGTAAGTTGGTAAAGTCTCCTTTTATAAATTTCGATTTTTCACCCATGTAATTATCCCTATCTGCAGCGTAATCCACACCCCAGAATTCGGGAAAACTCGTGTTATCTCTAAAACACTCTTTATAAAGCAATATGTTACCGCCGTTGCCACATCCCAAATCTATCAATCTTGTATCATTTGATAATGAAACTAAATGGGGTCGAAAAAATTCTATAACAGCCTTTTTCAGGATTGGATCGTTTGCGTAAGCATTATCGAAGGTATCTGAGGCGTTATCTTTCCAATAAGTACACCACGGAGAAGAATTCATAAATACCCTTAATTAAAATAGTACGGGCAAGCCCCTACATGCGATGGTAGAAAAGTTTTATTAACAATATCGTGAAAGGAGAAAAAAGTCAGCACTTTGTCAAGGTTGAGATAGGGATTAACTAACACCACTCTGCATAACCGCATGATCAAATGAATTATCTGATTTTTTTTACAAAATTCCCATGGACAATTTACCTTCGAACGAATTTACTTCGTTTGTCAAAATTAGAAATTAGTTTTTTAAAAGCCGTTTCATTTACTAGCGGCGTTTCTGATGCTTGAAAGTAAAAGCTGTACTAAAGTTCAATCCAATTCAAAGTTACATGTCGAAGAGTTAACACTTGTTTTAGTAAAAACCTTTTAATTGAACTGGCAGGCCTTAATGATAAAGATCGACCAGGCAGAACACTTTCAGCCTCCGTTAACAAGAAACAAAGGTTAGCAAGCTTTATTGAAAAGGAAACTGAGTAAGATAAAAGTGGCAGATTAATAGGTTCGCACAGCAAGGATATTTATATTAGGTGAGATATGTGCGAAGTATCAACTTATCCAATTGTACAAAATTTTAGTTTTCTTAATAGACAAACGGATAACTAAACGCTCACAACACCCGATACAGTCACGGCTGTCTAAAACGCATGTAAAGAAATTTCCACTTGGAACGAGCCTGTAATGTTATTAAACAAGTCCGCTCTGAGCAAGCTGATATCTGGTTCCGAGATAACGCTCGCTCCGGCCAGCGAGATACCACTACGCTCTTGTAGGCACGCGAAAGACCATTAGCACGAACGATACTACATCAACAATTTCAATAAGCTCATATATTTAGCTCAGTTTGCCCTACCACTAGTGAAACAGAAGGGTTAAACCTCACGAATGTGAAAAAAGACATCGCGCATCATAATCTGAAGCAAATAAAACGAAATAGCGACGGTCTACCACGCAATAGTCGTAATAATGTAGCGGGTTGGCATACCAGTGACAATGCTGAAGGGAACTAAAATGTAGAGACTTTAAAATAGCTTCCTATTCACCAGAGTTAAATCTAATTGAACGGATTTGTAGTTTGCAGAGACACCAGGACTCAGTAAACCGATATTTTCAAAGAATGTTGAAACTGTGAACGCATGCAGCAATTTGTGAAATGATTTTATCAGCAATGCTGACGTGTCTATAAAATGTGCTTAAGGAATTGGGTAGTAGTGAGCAAGTTACTAACTTAAATCAAGAGTAAATCAGATACAAAAAAACGCCCGATTTACACCGGGCGTTTAAAATTTGTCCTAAATCTTAGAACGATTGTACGTAACGAGCATAAGTAATGCGTCCGTAGCCATCATATAACTCGAAGTTATATTCACGACTTCCTGTTGGATAAAGTGGCGGCTCTTTACCACCGACGTTATTAACACCAACAGTGATTTTAGCATTCCAAGGAGCATTATAGGTTACATTCACATCATGAGTAGTCCATGAAGGAATGTGACCAAGTTGCTCACCAGCGTCTACTTCTTCTGCAGTGTCACCAATATAATTAATGTTCCAAGCAATATCAAAGTCACCCACTGTAGCTACAGTATTTAGGTTAGCACGTTGCTCAGGAAGACCATCATCACCAACTTGATCACGACCACCATCTACAGAATATTCAAGTAAATGAGAAAAACGTAAGGAGCTACGCAATGCCATAAACGAGAACTCTTCTACATAAGTAATATCGAAGTCTAGACCATTTGTACTGAGTGTACCTTCGTTACCATAACCTTGCACTACTCGAGAAATTGCACCATTACCAGCTCGCTCTACACCAAGACCTGACGGAATTGGGTCGCCAGCTTTTTCACGGTCAACAAGTTCTTGGGCATCAAAAAAGTTAATTCTCTCATCAATCTCAATATTCCAGTAGTCAATCGAGAATGATAGGAAATCAAATGGCTGATAAGCATAACCAAGAGCCCATTGTTCAGATTGCTCTGAAGACAGATTCGGGTTAGCAGTTCTTAGACCATTAATTTGTTGTTCACAATCATCTGGTTGACCTACAACTTGACACGTTTGTGGATCCCTAACTGTGTCAGCACTAAACGAATCTTTTTGCGTAAGAATATCAAGTGTTGGAGCTCGGAAACCTTGTCCCCAAGAAGCTCGTAAAATCATGTCATCCATCGGCTCATAGCGAGCAGAAATCTTAGGCGAGAAGTCATTACCGTAGTCGCTATAGTCGTCGTAACGTCCAGCTAAGGTTACTTCAAGTTCATCCATTACTGGAAGAAGCGTTTCAAAGTACGCTGCACGAGCGTAACGACCGCCACCTGCTGAGTTACCAGATGAACCACCGATTGCACCAGCTTCAGATAGCGAATCATACTGATCACCGTAGTCTTCTTCACGCCATTCGAAACCGACAACAGTACTAACTAAACCACCATCCATTTCGAAAAGATCAAACTGCGCTGAACCAAATACTTCGTCTTGGTTAAAGTAACTAATACGCGAAATCGTTGCTTTCATCGCATTAAGAACATCCGCAGGGTTCTCATTTGGACGCTGTAAATCGTAAGTTCCGTCGTTAATAAAAGCTTCGGCAGTTGTACGAACTAAATAGTTACGACCGATATCGAAAGTTTTAGACTTTGTTCTACGCACACCAAAATCTACAAAAATATCACCGATATTACCTTCTACACCAACCAATAGATCCTGAAGTTCGTTCTCAACTTCATTATCACGATTGCCTAGAGAGTCAAAACGATGCCACCACCAAACTGGCTGATTCTCGCCAAATGCCGGATCGTACATGGCACTTTCAGGGTTGGTTGGGTTATTCGGGCTGTCTGCTGGTAATGGATTACCTGATCCACCTGCAAATGGAGACGGTGAATCAGGAACAGGTGCATAGCGACCAAATGAATCTGTTTTATTCCAGCTCATATTAGAGAAAACTAACCAGTCGTCATTTATCTCATAACGGTTGTTTAAGAAAAATCCTAATACACCGGTTGATGCTTCATCAGCAGATACTAGGCTGAAATTATATGCACAGCGTTCCGCAACACCAGCAGAATTAGCTATCCCACTTGAATTAGGAAGTAAGTAAAAACCTTCAGCGCCATCGCAACCACCAGGAAAAGCGGTAAGATTAAAGTTATCTGAACCTTCAGGAGTTAAGGTAGAGAAACTGTTGCCGTAAACAGATGCACCGGGCGAGTACCATGGAAAATCTCGCGCGAACACGATATCACGGTGGTTGTAAGATACACCACCAACCATGTTTCCTTTGTCACCTGACATACCAAAAACAACTGAACCTTCTTCGCGATCACCGCCTTCGTGTTCAATTTGACCGGCGCCAAGCTTTATCTCTACCCCTTCAAAATCTTTACGAGTAACGATGTTAACTACACCACCAATCGCATCAGAACCATATGCTGAAGATGCACCATCAGTCAAAATTTCAATTCTTTCGATGATTGCTGAAGGAATTGAGTTCAAATCCTGTGATGAACCAGTAGATGGTGACTTAGGTAAACGACGACCGTCAATAAGGATAAGGGTACGGTCTGCACCCAAACCACGTAGGTTGATTTGAGATACACCTTGAGCAGAACTACCAGACTGAGGACGGAAAGAACCCGCTGAGTTAAAGTTAGTACTACGAAGTAAATCCGCGACTGACGTCTGGCCAGAGAATTCTAATTGAGCTCTGTCGATTACAGTTACAGGAACTGAACCTTCAAGATCCGCTCTACGAATTCGTGAACCAGTAACCTGGATTTTTTCTACGGTAGTTGCTTCTTGCTCTTCAGTTTCTTGAGCAAGTGCTGCACCAGATGCAAGCATAGCTGCTGAAGCTGCGCCAAAGGCACAAGCCAGCTTAACTGACTTAGCCAGTTTAGAATTTGTAAACATGTTTTGTCTCCCTGGACCACTAAAACTTAGTGTGTGTTTCTAAATCGTTTGTTACGACTTATTATTAATAAGGTCATAGCCTCAAATTGATAATAACCACATCCTGTGGGGGTGGTCAACCGCCATTTCGCAGGCGGTAATGAAAAGTTCCATTTTTTTTCAGCTTTTTTTGTTAATAGCGTAAAAATATAGTTACAAAATCATTAATGAGGTTATCCATTTGGCTAACTTCAGTTAAATTTCGGAGGTCCAGATAGCGAAAAATCATTCGCGATTATCTCCTAAGTAAAATCCCAGATACCGTTTTATCGACCCAGGCAGCTCAGGTAGCATATCTTTTGGTAATAAAAACGTCGCCATATTAAAGAAATCTACAAAGATACGATTGGATTCTGTGGTTTTTTTCAAATAGTGATGACCCGACGAGCCGCCAGTGCCTATTTTTGTGCCCAACATTCGTTGCACCATCATCGCATGTCGATAGCGCCAGATTGTAAGCTTCTCATCTATTTCGGTTAGCGCGGTTATTAATTGAAACGGTAGGTTAAAGATGGGTTCTTCTGCATATTGCTTTATAAATAATGAGGAGAGCATCGCTTTGTGACTCAGTCGGAATTTTCCATCACCACGTAATGCAAGATACTTTTCCTCGTCGAATAAGGCATCAAAACTTTCTCGCGTTGTCTGCCAGTCTTTGAGCTCCTGGTATCGTTCTTTGTCGGAAAGCGTAGTGTTGTTCTCAATGGTGTTTTTATCAGCACTTAACAGTTCGTCAGTTGCCTGCTGATAGTGTTTTAGAAAGTCAAAGCTGTCTTTTTTCAACAAGGGCATTCTGGCAAGCCACTGATCCACCAACTCGAATAAACTGGGTTTCTTTTCCAGGCTCTCCAATAGTTCCCTGTCCCTTGGCTCTAAACGGTTATAGAAACTCTGTTTGTCAAAATCAATTCTGTACTCACGTTTCAAACCCAATGAAATTTCCAGGCGTTTGAACTGGATACTTTGAAAACCCGAGGCAGGCACCAAATAATCACGGAATGAGAGAAATTGTTGTGGCGTCATGGTTTCCATCACGCTGATTTGATCATTCATTAACTGTTGTATCTGGATGATTCGGTGGAGCCGGTGTACCACCGTTATCAACTCCTGATCTTTTACCTGAGTTTGTGAAAAGGTGTCAATGACCGAGTGAAGCTCGTGCAACACTTGCTTGAACCACAATTCGTAGACCTGATGCACAATAATGAAGAGCATTTCTTCATGGGCAGCACCACCGTACTTTTCACTTTGCAGATGCTGTGCACCAAGAATCTTATCCAGTTGCAAATAATCACCGTAGTAGCAGGGTTCGATATTTTTTTTCATAATGAATTCGATTAGGCTTGTTAATTAATTGCTAAATTCTATCACCGCAAACTCGACATCAACAGCAAAGCAGCTATAAGAGTAGAGTAAAGGTGAAAACTTTAAGGAAGGCTAATGAAGCTAGATGATGATATTCATAATTTTTACGAACATCTTGTTCTGGAACACATAAAAAAGCTGGAGCTGAATAAAACCAAATCCGATGACTACCTGGCCGACCTGTGCTGCCTCACCTTAAACCAGATTCCGCCGCGCTATATTCGCTTTGAAGTGGATATGGCGTTTTACTTACCCCAAAGTGAAAAGCAACAAATGGAAATGAACGTGGAATATGCGGTGGAAAAAGCCATAAACTATCTGGATCAGGCCGAGAACAAAAAGCGCGAAGCTTAAAAAATAAATAATATTAGAAAGAAGGGTGGCAAGCTCCCAGCCACATCCCGGCACATGAGTCGTCTGCTGCGGCTGCTCCCTTCCGGGCCTGACCGAGTTCACAGAGTATCATTGCGGGAGGACCAGGAACCTACCATTGAATCGTTATTGATAAGCGCCGCTAAGTGCGGATGCCTCTCAAGAGCGGCGCATTATGACGATTTGAAAAGCAAGTTTCAAGCTTTGTTTGTAAAGCGTTCCTGTGCAATAACGTTGGCAACCCGATTGGTTGCTTTATCTTCGTTATCGGCGCGTTCGAAAATCTCTTTCAATGTTACCCCGATTTCTTCAATATGGGTACGCATCGCTTCATTTGAAGACTGTTCCATACGCTGGTGATAAATATCAATAACACCACCGGCATTAATAACATAGTCAGGTGCGTATAAAATTCCACGCTTACGCAATAATTCACCCATTTCCTCGCGCGCTAACTGGTTGTTTGCGGCGCCAGCAATCACCTTCGCTTTAATATCTGGTAACGTTTCATCATTTATTGATGCGCCCATTGCACACGGGGCAATCACATCGACGTCCAAGCCATAGATGTCTTCTGGGGCAACTGCTGTTGCGCCTAATTCGTTCACTGCACGTTCGATACCGTCAGGATAGATATCCGTTACAAACAGTTGTGCGCCAGCGTTGTGCAGGTGCTGTGCAAGACGATAGCCAACGTGTCCCATCCCCTGAATCGCAACCTTGACCCCTTTCAGATCGGTATTCATCGCATATTCAACGGAACTACGCAGACCAACAAAAACACCGTAAGCAGTTGAAGGTGCAGGATTTCCATCAGGCGTTTCACCCGCGTAATGATACTGTGCACTGGTACCGGCGATAAATTCAGATTGCGTCGCCATTTCCTGCAAATCAGTGACCGCGATGCCTGAATCTTCCGCCGTAAAATATTTACCGCCTAATGAATCAACAAACTTGCCCATTGCACGCATCATCGCAGGCGTTTTCATTTTACGGGGATCGCCAATGATAACCGACTTGCCACCGCCAAGCTTTAAATTAGCCATGGCCGCTTTGTAGGTCATCCCTTTCGACAAGCGCAAAACATCGTTCAACGCTTCTGAGCTGTTGATGTATGGCCACATTCTGCAGCCGCCCAGCGCTGGACCAAGATTGGTGTTGTGAACTGCGATGATAGCTTTAAGACCCGCTTCTTCATCGTGATAAAATGCGACGTGTTCGTGTTTGTCGAACTCAGGATGATCAAATACTGACATAACTTATTTACGTTAGGGTAAGGTTGTATGATTATACAAAAAATATTAGAGGACATGCCTTGCTAAACGTCGTGAAGAAAATTAACATCCCGCAATACAAAGTTTAAGTTCAATTTCTTTACGGGATAGTTATCCTATAAAAATAATCAATCCATTGAATCCATCATATTTGCAGCGGATCCACCCTACATGAAATTAGATAAATTCGATCGTGAAATACTTCGCGTTCTACAACAAGATGCTACCGTTTCCATGGCTGATTTAAGCCAGAAGGTCGGCTTATCCCACACGCCCTGCTGGAGACGGGTTAAGCGAATGGAAGCGGAAGGCATTATATTAGGCAAGGTAACCCTATTAAACGCAAAGAAATTGAATCTTGGCGTGTCGGTTTTTATCTTTATTACCTTGAAAAATCACGATGGCGACTCACTGACCGATTTTGAAAAAGCGGTAGAGTCCATCGATGAAATTGTCGAGTGTCATACCACCAGTGGTGAAAAGGATTACTTACTCAAAGTTGTGGTCGAAAGCATTGAAGAATATGAACACCTGCTTAAGTCAAAACTGACGCACTTGCCGTTAGTGGATCATCTAAGCTCAACTTTTGCCCTTAAACAGGTTAAAAACACCACTGAGTTACCGATAAAGAGTCAGTAAGCGCTGTTATTAAGACTGCTAATATAATTTTAAAGTAGATCAAACGAATCAAAAAAGACGTTTTGTCAAAATGACAAAACGGCTTTTTCACTGTTAACATTATTCTGTTTGATATTTCTTCCAACCTGACAAATGAAAAGTTGCTGCCACTATCTCGCCTGTTTTTTGAAAAAATAGTCGCGGTGTTTGCCTTCGAACTGTTACAGTAAATTTCTTACCCATTTGACGAGTAACTAATGTTAATAAGCTTAAAGCAAAAATGACGAGTGACGAGGGTTCCAGAACCTGTTCTACAGTTCGTGTTGCCCAGACTTCATCAACTCCTCCCAGACGGCTGGTAATTGGATATCCCAAAGTAACGTGTGAGGGGGTTGCATCGCAAAGACCTTCGGAGTCGTTGAAGCAAAGATAATCAATGCTATTCCCGCTGAACCAAATTATTGTTGAACCATTAACATCATTAATAAAATCAAATGTCAAGCGGTCAACATGGGCAGTAAACAGGCTGTCAATTGTATCGAAATAGTCAAAAACCAAATTCTCAGCCCCATTTAGTATTAATGATACGTCAATGAAATTGGATGCTGTTAGAAAACCTAATGTACCGTCTGTCTCGACCGTTCCCGTCATTCTCTCACTACCGATTTCAATATTGACATCATAGATAAAACCTGCGTTAGCCAGGGTACAAATTGATAGGGCAAAACTTACAACAACCCCCTTTATGAGTTTATTTTTCATCTGTATTTTCCTTGATAGAGGTCTAACTTGATAAAGTTAATGTATCTAGACAGCAGTATTAAATACCTCACACGCACAGCAAACTATACACCAAATTTGCAAACTACTTTATATTCAAAACCTTAGTAGGTTGAGCAAAAAACACTCTTTGTGAGTATGTAAAATAACCTGACACAGTAAGAATCGAAGCTGATTATTTTATTTGCCCACTCTCCATCTGGTTGGATTGTTCATAGAAATTCTGCAGATTTGGTTATTAATGCAGATGATGGGGGTTCTTTAGAATTTGCGTAAGGAAGCTATTGTGATGGTATTTAAAAAACGATAATTTCTGAAAGCCGAGTTATACCCGAACAGTTTTGTTTTCTTCTCTCGCTTCATTGCGATGGAATTCATCCTGTTTTCCTATTTACATATCTCAATTTATACAAAAGCTACTGTAAGCAGTAGCTTTTTTTGTTGAGTGACCTCTCGCGTATAGTGTTTTAAGTTACTGGGCGTCTGGTTGGTTCTCGGGTCTGGCGCGTTGAAATGCGTCCAGCTCTTCGCAGTTTTCACTAATTTTTTCAATTAAAGGAAACTCACTCAGATCGACGCCAAAGCGCTTAGCGTTGTAAACCTGAGGGATCAGACACACATCTGCCAGTGTCACTTCAAAACCAAAACAATACTTACCTGCTTGTGTCTGCAAGCGCTTTTCAATGGTTGTAAAACCCCGCTTGGTCCAGTTTGCAGCCCACGCAACAACTTGCTCCTGGGACGCATCGAATTGTGACTTGAGTGCATTCAGAACGCGTAAATTAGCAATCGGCTGCACGTCGCAGGCTAAATCCATTGCCAACGCTCTGACCCTTGCCCGCTCCAGGGCGTGGGCAGGCAACAAGGGTTGGGTATCAGGGTATTTCTCATCCAAATATTCAATCATACTCATTGACTGACTAAGAATGATGTCTTCCTCATCATCAACCAGCGTAGGTACTAATTGAGACGGGTTCAACCTGATGTAATCGTCTTTATTTTGCTCGCCACCGTCTTTCACTAAATGGACGGGAATATATTCATACTCCAGTCCCTTCAGATTAAGCGCGATGCGTACGCGATATGTTGCAGACGAGCGCCAGTAGCCATAAAGTTTCAGAGCCATGTCTTCGCACCTAACCTAGTTTAACTTTTTAATCGTCTGACTAATTTCACCAAAAATGCTGTTACCCTCGGCATCCCGCATTTCCATATGAATCGTGTCACCAAAGCGCATGAACTCAGTTGACGGTTTGCCATCACGAATGGTTTCAATCATGCGCACTTCGGCGATGCATGAATAACCTACACCACCTTCGCTGATGGCAGAACCATGCTCAGTACCCTGTTTGTTGGATACAGTGCCTGAACCAATGATGGCCCCTGCCCCCAGGTTTCTGGACTTAGCGGCGTGAGCAATAAGCTGACCAAAATCAAATGTCATGTCTTCGCCTGCTTCAGGCTTACCAAACAATTCACCGTTGTAGGTTGAAAGCAGCGGCAGGTGAACTTTACTGTCTTTCCAATTATCGCCCATTTCATCAGGCGTAACCGCTACAGGTGAGAATGCAGACGAAGGTTTTGACTGGAAGAAACCGAACCCTTTTGCTAGCTCCCCAGGAATTAATCCGCGCAATGAAACATCGTTGACCAGCATTAATAGGCGGATTTTACTGGCTGCGGTTTCAGGCGAGCATGCCATAGGAACATCGTCAGTGACCACTGCGATTTCACCTTCAAAATCGATGCCCCACTCGTCACTTGGTAGGATCACATCATCGCGAGGACCGATGAAATCGTCTGACCCGCCCTGATACATTAAGGGATCGGTCCAGAAACTTTCTGGCATGGTCGCACCACGTGCCTTTCTAACCAGCTCAACGTGATTAACGTACGCACTGCCGTCTGCCCATTGATATGCGCGGGGAAGTGGTGATTCGCATTTGGCCTGGTCGAAAGCTTCGCTTTCAACATTACCGTTATTTAGCTGCTCATAACGCTCATTAAGTTTTGGCTCTAACACCGCCCAGTCATCCAGCGCAGCCTGCATCGTCGCTGCGATATCGCTGGCAGAACACGTGCGCTTCAAGTCACGACTGACTAACATCAAGGTGCCATCGCGGGTATCATTTTTGTAGGTTGCCAGTTTCATCGTTATTTATTCCTCTTTGTTATTCGATCTGACGCGTGTAAAAAAGCTTCTTACAAACATTAAACCAGTTGATTGCAAGTAAGCAGTTTTTCGTGCGACCTTGTCACACCATTTTACAAATCGAACTGTCCTGATATCCGTTGATATCACTCATGAATTTTCTGTTGCTTATGGTAGAACATAATAATACCAGTTTCATCGTTGTATGGATGAAACTGGTACATTACAACCGGTGATAAGAGGCTAAGCCGTAAATTAAATACGCCAATTCGTAATTAAACTTTTACAGTGCCTTTGTTGATACCATATTCACGCAACTTGTTAGCAATGGCGGTGTGGCTAAGACCCAGTTTTTTCGCCAGCTGGCGCGTACTAGGATAAGAAGGGTATAAGCGCTTTAATAAATCTTTTTCAAACTTTTTAACTTCTTCGTCCAGCGTTCCATCGAAATTTTCGTCAATATAAGTGGCAGCTGGTGCACAATTTGGTACTTGCACATCTTCTTTATTGATTTCGTTGCCATCCAGCAGTGATAACGCTCGGTACAAGGCATTTTGCATCTGGCGAACATTCCCTGGCCAGGGATATTGCTGTAGAAAGTCAGCGCAGCCTTTAGACAATTTGGCTGGGCGCCTTCCTAATTTGCCGCTGTGTTGCATAATGAATAACTCAGCTAACGGGATAATGTCGGCACGGCGTTCTTTTAATGATGGCATCACCAAGCTCAATACATTCAGGCGATAGTAAAGCTCTTTTCTGAAACGCCCTTCTTCAACCAGCACGCCCAGGTCCTGACAGGTTGTACAAATAATTCTGACTTCCACAGAGACAGGCTTGTCATCGCCTACCCGACGAAATTCATCATTCTCCAGTACACGTAACAATTTAGCCTGAAGTTGCAGCGACATATCTGCAATTTCATCCAACAGTAATGTGCCTCCCCGGGCTTGTTCCAGTAAACCTATCTTGCCATTTGGCAGATTATAGGCCCCGGGCGCACAGCCGAACATTTCCGTTTCAGCAACGTCATCAGGTAATGACGCACAGTTTATCGCTAAAAATGCGCCATCACTGCGTCGACTGGCCTGGTGACAGGCTTTGGCAATCATCTCTTTACCTGTACCGGTTTCACCGAAAATCAGCATAGGTGCATCTAAATCGGCGACTTGTTTGGCTTCTTTCACTGCTTTACGCATCGCCGCTGATTCAGTAATAAAATGATCAAAACTATCTGTGTCAGGTTGATGAAATGCGCTGAACTGTTGGCCAAGGCGAATTTCAGATTTGAGCATCACTACCGCACCTGCCAGAATCGGGGTGTTTTCATCATCCGGTACGGTGATAGGTAAGATGTCCGCGAGAAAGTCTTCTTGCACAAATTTAACTTTCGCGGATTGATGTTTGGTCTCTTTACCTTCCATCCAACGCAGGAAGTTAAAGCCTTTGACCAACTCACCGATTTCAGTTCCCTTGATTTGCCCCGCATTCATATCCAGATCAGATTGAACCGCCTCGTTGCACATAACCACGTGCCCACGAGTATCAATGGAAAAGACAGGGTCAGGTAAAGTTCGCAAAATCGCAGATAATTGATTTCGTTCTCTTTCGCCGGGCATAAAAGGCGTGGTTTTCACATCATCTATGCCATCGATGCGCCTGATTTGGGGCATCAGGTGTTGAAAGTCTGCAAATTCAATATTGGGAAAGTTGAGGAAGATTTTACCGCTCTGCTCAATTTCGATGCCACGTAAATCAATTTCATGAGTAACAAGAATGTCTAGCACGTCCTGGGTTATACCAAGGCGATCTTGACAAGAGATTTCTAAACGCATACCAAACTTGTTTTATGTAAACTAAGTTTTACAGAATATCACAAATCGTGATCATGAACACAAAAAACTTTTTAACAATATGAGGATAGATAATGAAGAAAGATGAGCGGGAGCTCGGCTCCCGCTACAGAATTTAACCCGCTTTTTTCTCTTTGGGGGGGAACAGTGGTTCGAACAAACCTTTAGATTTTGCGACTTCAACCAACGCCATAATATCCATCTCAGAAATAGCAAACAAATCGTCAAATTGTTCAAGGATATAATACAACGGCTGCATGATATCGATGCGATAGGGAGTACGTAACGCATCAACGGGGTCCATTGGTTTTCGCACTGGTTTGTCGCTTTCCAGGGCATAGATAGTTTCGCCCGGTGATGAAAGAATACCGCCACCGTAAATGCGAAGTCCATCTTGTGTGTTAACCAAACCAAATTCCACTGTAAACCAGTATAAGCGTGCAAGATAAACACGATCTTCTTTGCTGGCTGCCAGCCCCAGCTTACCGTAGGTATGCGTAAAGTGAGCAAATGCCGGATTAGTTAATAACGGGCAATGACCAAATATTTCGTGAAAAATATCCGGCTCTTGCAGGTAATCAAACTCTTCGCGCGTACGAATAAAGGTAGCAACAGGGAATTCTTTGTTCGCCAACAGACGGAAAAACTCGGTGAAATTAATCAGCGCAGGCACTTCTGCCGTCTTCCAGCCAGTGGTTTCCAGTAATACCTTGTTGATGTCAGGCAACTGTGGAATAGACTGTTCTGTTAAACCTATCAGTTCCAGACCGTCCAGGTATTGCTGACATGCTCTTCCCTGAATGATTTCCATTTGACGATGGTACAGTTCAGACCAAATTTGATTTTCTTCGTCACTCCAGGCAATAAAACCATTCTCATCTGAAGGTTTCGATTTGTATGTAGTGCCTTTCATAAAAATTCCGCATAAGCTTTCTTAAATTTGTACGCTAGTCTAATCAAATTTAGGTTGTCCTGAAGGGGCTGGACGCAGAATGATGAGGTTTTATCTGTAACAGTTAATTTACATGGCGCCCTAGTTAGCTGCATTGCAACGAAAAAAAGCAGCGAAGGCTGCTTTTTTAAACTGTGGTAATTTGCTTTAAAGCTTGCTGATTTCCCGATTTAACTGAAACTCTTTTGAGGTAACGTATTTCTCCATTCGTCTCAACCGAGCCTCTGATTCTGCAAATCGCTTGGTGATATCAAAAAAAGCTTGCTTAGGCGGTTCACCTGCTTGCCAGACTTTGGTCTTTACCGCCACTTTGTCCACATCGGATACTTTATTGCGCCAGCCTTTGCCACCATGGCGAAATATATTGTCGATAGGTGCGGTAGCTGAACTATCAGGCTTTTTATCTAAAATAAACCATCCGGCTATATAAGCCACAAACATAAATGGCCCGGCAAGCAAGAAAAAGCTGGTAACAAACAGTATTCTGACTAACCAGCGCTCTAAGCCAAAGTAATTAGCTATTCCCGCACAGACTCCGGCAATTCTTGCATGTTCGGTATCGCGATAAAGCTGCTTACGATCACTCATGCCCGGTTCCTCCACTGTGGCGCTTCACTGTCTAAAATTGCCTCAAGTGTTTGCAGGCGTTCAGACATTTTTTCCGCAGATTCAGCCAATTGTTGCATCATCGCGTATTCTTCAGCACTAAGCCCTTGGTTTACTTGCTTTTTACTACGGTAATACAAAATAAGCCAAATGGGTGCCACGAAGATCATAAATATGACCAGTGGCGCAATAATTAGTGCAATAATTCCCTCTGACATACATCACCCCCTCTATGGATCTACTTTTATTCGCGCTTCGCTCCGCGAAGCACACTTATATTTTACTTGCTTTTAGACGTTTTTGCTGGCTTTGAAGACTTCTGCACTTTTGCTTTCAGGGCAGCTAATTCTTCATCGATCTTTTCATCTGTTGCAAGCTCTGCAAACTCGTCCTGGAGGGTTTTCTTACCTAAATCGTAAGCTTCAACCTGAGACTCCAGATCATCTATTTTACGCTCATATTGCTCAAAACGCCCCATTGCAGCATCAACTTTATTGCTATCCAATGTTCTTTTCACATCAAGGCGCGAGCTGGCTGTTTTCTGGCGCATGATTATTGCTTTCTGACGGCTCTTGGCATCAGCAAGCTTATCCTGTAACTGCCCTATTTCATCCTGCAGTTTGCTTATTTGCTCTTCAGCAATCGTCAACTCTTTTTCCAGGGTGCTCGACGCTTCGCTACACTTTTTCTTTTCCTGTAAAGCTGCGCGCGCTAAATCTTCACGATCTTTGCTCAGCGCCAGCTCTGCTTTAGCGCCCCAATCCTGAGACTCAGACTGATATTTCGCAATCTGTGCAGTAATTTCTTTTTTGCTCGCCAACGTTTTTGCGGAAGTAGAACGTACTTCCACAAGCGTATCTTCCATCTCTTGGATGATGAGACGAACCATTTTTTCTGGATCTTCAGCTTTATCCAGCAAAGCATTTATATTTGAATTCACAATATCGGTGAAACGCGAGAAGATACCCATAATAATTACCTCAATCTCGTACTATTGGAATGCGTTTCCGCATTAGTTTACTTACCTTTGCTGTTGATATATTCAATATGCTTGCCAAGAATCATGATAGAGGTAAGCTGTTGAACTTCATAGTTTTTACTTTATGAAAATATTATTCGTTATAAAATAAATTTTAAAGTACACTATTAATTGGTCGATTTCGCTAACAATTGAGGAAGTTAATGAGCCGCTATCGTCAACAAGATAATCTGCTGGGCCAGGCGAACAGTTTTTTAGAGGTACTGGAGCAAATTTCTCAAATTGCACCGTTGAACAAACCCGTGCTGGTAATCGGCGAACGGGGAACCGGTAAAGAGTTAATTGCCGCACGCTTGCATTATCTCTCGCAACGCTGGGATCAAAACTATATCAAATTAAATTGTGCCGCGTTAAATGAAAATCTGCTGGAAAGTGAATTATTTGGCTACGAGGCCGGCGCCTTTACCGGTGCCGCAAAACGACGCGAAGGGCGTTTCGAAGTAGCCCATAATGGCACATTGTTTTTGGATGAGCTGGCCAACACTTCGGGCTTAATTCAGGAGAAGCTTCTGCGTGTAATCGAGTATGGCGAATTCGAAAGAGTCGGTGGCTCGAAAACACTTAAAACAGACGTTCGACTTATTGCCGCAACAAATGAGGACTTGCCCGCATTGGCAGATGCAGGGGAATTTCGCGCGGATCTGCTGGACCGACTCGCTTTTGACGTTATTACCATTCCTCCACTGCGTGAACGACGTGAAGATATCATGCTGTTAGCCGAAACTTTTGCTATCAACATGGCGCGGGAGTTGGAGATGGAATTGTTCAGTGGTTTCACTGAAAAGGCGAAACAAACATTATTAAATTACCATTGGCCTGGAAATATTCGTGAATTGAAGAACGTCGTTGAACGGGCGGTTTACCGTTGCAACAATCCCCACTTGCCGGTACATCAAATTATACTGGATCCATTTGAGTCTGAGTTTCGTCCTACATCTCGCACTAAAACGAGAGATCGGGTGTTGCCTGCTGCGTCAACAGAGCAAAGCGATAATGATGAACTATCAATTCCTGAGAATGTTGTTTCTCCGGTTGAAACCCGCAAGCCGGACAGAATAGACTACCCTTTAGATTTGAAGGACCGCTCACAACAATTTGAAATTGATATGATTAAGCAAGCACTTGCAGACAGCCAATTCAACCAGAAACGTACTGCGGAAAAACTGAGTTTAACCTACCACCAGCTAAGAGGTTATCTGAAAAAGTATAATCTGCTGGATTCGGCTCAAGAGACTGCTGAGTAATCTATGATACCTGTCCGCTCGTTGGTCTCAATGTTACTCTCCGCGATTGCGGTATTGGTTACTGGTGGGTGCACCCAAAAAAACCAGCAAGATTTTTATCGCTCAGGTATTATTTATTGTTCTGAAAGCAACCCCATCAACTTCAACCCTCAACTGGACACCTCAGGCACCACAGCAGACGCGTCTTCGCATCAGATTTATGGAAGGCTGCTGGACTTTGATCCGGATTCAGGGCGCATTGAAGCCGGGCTGGCAAGTAGCTGGAAGGTTTCTGACGACGGTCTAAATTATGAGTTTCAGTTGCACAAAGGCATCGAATTTCATACCACAGAGTATTTTACACCAACACGAACGTTTAATGCAGATGATGTGATTTTCAGTATTGACCGTTGGCGATTGCCCTCCCACCCTTATCATTACGTGTCTGGGGGACGATATGCTTATTTCGAAAGTCTGGGAATTGCAGATAACATCCAGTCGGTAACACGTTTGAACAGTTATCGAGTGCAAATTAAACTGATAAATCGCGACAGCTCTTTCCTCGCTAACTTAGCCACTGATTTTTCGGTCATTTTATCGGAAGAATATGCCAAACAACTTATGGAGGAAGGCGTTCCTGAACGCATCGACCACTATCCTATAGGTACGGGTCCGTTTAAGTTTCAAAGTTATCGCAAAGATCATTACATACGCTATAAGCGACATGAAAATTATTGGCGCGATGAGGCTCGCAGTGAACGTCTGATTTATGATATTACCCCTAAAAGCTCTCTTCGATTAGCCAAATTAATTACTGGTGAATGCGATGCGATTGCATTCCCGGGGCAGACGGAGGTTGAGGTAATTCGTCAGCGTGAACAACTTGAAGTCGCTGAAAAACCCGGTTTGAACATAGGGTTTTGGGCATTTAATACACAAAAAGCGCCCTTTGATAACCCTGATGTAAGACGTGCACTTGCCTTCGCAATTGATAAAAACACCTTGCTTGAAGCAGTATATTTTGACAGCGCTGTGCGCGCTAAAACGTTACTTCCCACTGCAAGTTGGGCACATCAGCGAGATGCAGATGATACCGCTTATAACCCGGTTCTGGCGCGAAAGCTTCTCAATGATGCAGGCGTGGCAGAGGGCTTTAGAATGACCATTTGGGCCATGCCGGTAGAACGGGCTTATAATCCCAATGCGGCTAAGATGGCCGAACTGATGCAACGTTATCTGGCGGATGTTGGCATTCGGGCTGAAATTATTACCTATGACTGGACGACTTTCCGCCGCCATTTGCGTGAAGGCGCACATGACTCTGTGTTAATTGGCTGGTCGGCTGACAACGGCGACCCGGACAATTTTTATCGCCCACTGTTAAGCTGTGGTGCGATCCCATCTGGTACCAACCGGGCCATGTGGTGCAACAGAAGATACGATCAATTGATTAACGCCGCTTTGAAGACAGAAGACATTGAGCAGCGTAAACTAATTTACCAGCAGGTAAACAGGTTGTTATATGAACAACTGCCGCTGGTTCCTCTTGCCCACGCCTTTCGCTATCAAGCACATAATTCAGGGTTATCGGGTATGACCATTAATCCATATGGTGGGATCAATTTTGCTGGGGTTGAGAAAAAACTGTGATTAATGCTTTGTCGCGTTACACCATATTGTTTACTTTAACCCTGTTGGTGTTAACCATCCTCTCGTTTGCCCTCATCTATATGTTCCCCGGCGATCCGTTGATTAATCTTACCGGATTAGTGCCACAGAATGACATTCAGCGCGACGCGTTAATTAAGCAATTTAAGCTCGATCAGTCTTATCCCGTGCAATTTTACCATTACTTGCAACAGTTGTTTCTGGGAAACTGGGGTTACAGTTTTATCTCAGGACAACCTTTGCGTGAAGAAATTGGAATAGCGATGCCTGCAACCTTCGAGCTGAGCACGTACGCCATGCTAGTGGCTCTGGTAATAGGTGTACCCGTGGGTTGTTATGCCGGCTTAAAAAGTTACTCGGCGACCGATTACGCCATCAATACAGCGAGCATCTTCAGCTATTCTTTCCCGGTGTTTTGGCTGGCGCTTATCTTTATTCTAGTTTTTAGCCTCGAAGCAGGCATTGCGCCTTTATCTGGGCGTATCAGCCTGTTATTCGAAGTGCCTAATGTCACCGGTTTTATCCTCATTGATATTCTGTTGGCCAGAGATATTGATCATGCGCTGGCACTTAAGGATGCAGCCAGACATTTGGTTTTACCTACTCTTGCTATCGCAATGATTAGCACCGCAGCCATGATCAGAATCACGCGGCGTTCGGTAATTGATGTAATGAATAGCCCATTTATTACCGCTGCCCGCTCGCGGGGTCTCAGCAACCGTCAAATTTTCATGCGGCACATATTACGAAACGCATTATTGGCCACGCTGCCTTTAATGGCGATTCAGGTAACCACCTTAATCACCAACGCAATGATCGTCGAAACGTTATTTTCCTGGCCGGGTATTGGTAACTGGCTGATTAACGCAATTAATCAGCGTGATTATCCCGCTCTTCGCATTGGCGTTCTGGCGGTTTCGACCATGGTGATTACGCTGACCATCTTGATTGACATCTTTAACCGACTCATTGATCCAAGCAGGGAAAAATTCGAACGTGGCACAATTTAGTCTTTATCAGGAAGAGTTTCATCCTTCCCCGTGGCAAAAAACCTGGCGAGAGTTCCGCTCAAGCCACGTGGCGTCACTGGGACTAATTATTCTGATATTTTTTCTGATATTTGCGTTATTTGCCCCTATTTTGGCGCCTTATGATCCGTTACAGCAAAACGTTAATGCGCTCTTCCTTCCCCCCAGCTGGAGTGTTAACGGCACGATCTCCCACTTGTTTGGAACAGATGCGCTGGGTCGTGATTTATTTTCCAGAATTGTGTATGGCTGCCGCGTTACGCTGGGCAGCAGCATTCTCCTTGTTTTGCTGGCAATGATAATCGGGGTGGCCATTGGCACAATAGCAGGCATGCTGCAAGGTGTGCGCTCCAGTGTGGTTAATCATCTTTTCGATGCCCTGATGGCAATACCTACCCTGCTTATTGCGATTGTCATAGTTGCCATACTGGGAACCGGCCTGGTGAACAGCATGTGGGCGATTACCTTGGCACTGACGCCACAATTCGTTCATCATACCCGTTCGCTCGTGCGTGCTGAAATGAAAAAAGAATATGTTATGGCGTCAAAGTTAGACGGCGCAAACAACTTTCAGCTGTTTTTTTATTCTATCTTTCCCAACATGATTGAAATGTTGGTGGTACAAGGCACCATTGCACTATCTATTGCGGTGATAGACGTATCAGCGCTAGGCTTTTTGAATTTAGGTGCCCGTCCCCCACTCCCTGAACTTGGCGCGATGCTGGCAGATGGCATGGATGTGGCTTATGCCGCCCCCTGGACTGTTGCATTGCCAGGCTTAACCATCTTTTTAATTGTGCTGGCTATCAATGTAGTGGGCGATGGTCTACGTTCCGCCCTGAGAAAAAGGTTGACGCAATAATGCCCATGTTAGACATCAAAAATCTGACCCTGGAAATGGAGACAGGGGGAACCCGGGTTAAAGCGCTGGATAGGGTCAACCTGGCAATTAATAGTGGTGAAATCAGAGCACTGGTTGGCGAGTCTGGCTCGGGCAAAAGCCTGATTGTTTCCGCCATTTCAGGCGCACTACCGCCGCAATGGCATATAACGGCAGACCGCATGACCTGGAAAGGTGAAAACCTGTTGACCATGCGTTCAGACGAGCGCCGAGAGATAATGCGACGCGACATCGCGGTGGTATTTCAACACCCTATCGCAGCTATGGATCCTTCTACTACGCTTGGCGAACAGCTAGAAGAAAGCATTCCCAACGAACTGGTTGAAGGCAAGCTATTCTGGCAGCGCAAACAATCTCGCAAGCGCACAGCTATAGGCCTGGTTCATAAAGTCGGCATCAAAAACCACGAACATTATTTGAACGCTTTCCCGCATCAGATATCTTCTGACATTGGCCAGAAGTTTATGATTGCCATGGCATTGGTGTCACAACCGGACTTGCTCATCGCTGATGATCCGACCCGGGGAATGGAAACAACGACCAAAACGAAAGTACTTAAGCTGCTTACCCGGCTGAATCAGACGAAATCACTGTCAATCCTGTTTGTCAGTCATGATTTGCTGGCCATTGCCAATATGGCCCACACCATGACCGTACTGTACTGTGGCCAGACTGTAGAATCAGGCCATATGAAACATATCAGAAAGCGACCGCTGCACCCTTACACCAAAGCCCTGTTAGATAGCGCGCCAAGTTTTCGCAATGATTTACCGCCAAAATCCTACTTACCCACACTGGATGGCACCATACCTACACTTCAGCACGTGCCAATAGGATGCAGGCTTGGTCCCAGATGTCCCCGCGCACAAAAACAATGCGTGGTCACGCCAGCAGTAAGAAAGGTGCATGATCATTCCTATAGTTGCCACTTTCCATTACATATGGACAAGCTATGAGCGAATTACTTAAAGTCAGTCAACTTCACTTTAAACATAGTGATAAAAAAAATTGGCTGAAAAAACCTGAAGTGTTTGAGCTTGGTCCGATTGATCTTGAGGTTAAACGTGGCGAAACCATTGCCATTATCGGCGAGAATCGCGCTGGCAAGTCGCTACTGGCAAAACTGCTGGTCGGGGCATTAAAAGCAGATAGTGGCGAAATAACGCTAAGTAATCAGTTCTCCCACCATGCAAGTGAACCTTCACAGATAAGCCATGATGTACGAATGATTTTTCAGTTCAGTGGCGAAGCTATGAATCCCGGTCTGCCTGTAGGCAAGATCCTCGACGAACCTCTTCGTCTTAATACTTCGCACAACGAAAAAGAGCGACGCCAACTCGTAGAAGAGGTGCTGAAGAAAGTGGGCTTGTTGCGCGAACACGTATACTATTATCGCCATATGTTATCTGACGGCCAGCAGCAGCGTGTGGCACTTGCACGCGCGCTTATTTTACAGCCCAAAGTGCTGGTTGCCGATGAACCGTTCGCAGCTCTGGACCCGTCTGTGCGCTCACAAACCGTCAACCTTATTTTGAAGTTGCAAAGTGAGATGGGACTGGCCTTTATTTTCATTTCGCATAATCTGGGTATCGTTAGACATTTGGCTGATAAGATTATTGTGATGGAGAATGGGCAGATTGTGGAGTCGGGCAAAACTGAAACCATTTTCAGGTGGCCTCAGCACGAGACTACCAAGAAGTTAATTCTATCTTATCAGTCGTTAGTCCCTCAGCAGACGCTGCGTTAGCCCACCAGCGCAAGTAGCACGCCTGCTGCTACAGCAGAACCCAATACACCTGCGACGTTAGGACCCATTGCGTGCATCAGCAAAAAGTTGTGCGGGTTGGCTTCCAAGCCCACTTTATTTACCACTCGCGCTGCCATAGGTACGGCAGAAACGCCGGCTGCGCCGATCAACGGATTGATTTTACTGCTACTGACGCGCCCCATTAATTTTGCCATCAGTACGCCGGTGGCGGTGCCAATAGCGAAGGCGACAGCGCCAAGAGCCAAAATTCCCAGCGTTTCGACGGTAAGAAATTTGTCTGCCGATAATTTCGAGCCTACAGCTAATCCAAGGAAGATCGTGACAATGTTGATCAGTTCGTTTTGAGCGGTTTTATTCAGTCGTTCAACCACACCGCATTCGCGCATCAAATTACCTAAACAAAACATGCCTACCAATGGCGTTGCTGCTGGTAAAAACAGAATCGTAAGCAGTAAAACCGCAATGGGAAATATAATTTTTTCCCGCTGACTGACTTCGCGTAACTGTTCCATTTCAATTTTTCTTTCATCAGGTGTCGTCAACGCTTTCATGATTGGCGGCTGGATGATGGGGACTAACGCCATATAAGAATACGCTGCAACAGCAATTGCACCCAGTAACTCTGGTGCGAGTTTTGAAGCAAGAAAAATTGCAGTAGGACCGTCAGCCCCACCGATTATTGCTATGGCGCTGGCATCCTGCAACGTAAAAGAAAATCCAGGTACCCAGTTAAGGGCAATCGCCCCAAACAGCGTCGCAAAGATACCAAATTGCGCCGCAGCACCTAGTAAAAGCATCCGAGGGTTGGCAATGAGCGCACCGAAGTCAGTCATTGCACCTACCCCCATAAAGATAAGAAGTGGAAAGACGCCGGTATCTATTCCTACTTCGTAAATGTAATAGAGAATCCCCCCTGCTTCTGAAAAACCGGCCAGGGGGATATTGGTTAACAGTGCACCAAAACCTATGGGAAGTAACAGCAATGGCTCAAACTTCTTAACGATCGCAAGATAGAGCAGTAATAGGCCGACTATCATCATGATGACCTGGCCCAGGGTAAAATGAGCCAAGGCAGTGCTTTGCCATAAAACGTCAAATTTATCCATTGATCAGCCCAGCTCTATCAATTGCTGTCCACTCTTCACTGAGTCACCTTCTGAAACCAGTACTTGTGAAATTGTGCCGGTATGCGCTGAACGTATTTCGGTTTCCATTTTCATGGCTTCCAGAATAATAACCACGTCGCCTTCAGCAACATCCTGGCCTGCACTGACCAGCACTTTAAATACATTTCCTGAAAGCGGTGCCTTTATTGTGGCAGATGCCCCAGAATCCGCTTTAGACGGCGCGGGTTTGGCCGCTTCAGCCCGCTGTTTAGGTTCAGCTGAAGTGATAGAGCCAGCCGGATTTACTTCCACATGGAATGTTTTACCATCAACTACTACGTCATAAGCTGCTGATGGCGTGGTTTCAGCAGGGCTGTCAGCGGAATCTGCTGCGGACGCGTCGCTATCGTTTGAGGAGAGGTCAGGGTCGGTTTTAAGCTCACCAGGGGCCGGTTCGAATGCATCAGCATTGCCGCGATTCTGCAAAAACTTTAAACCAATCTGTGGGAACAGTGCATAGGTCAACACATCATCGACTTTTTCATCTGCAAGCGAAATCGATTTCTCTTCGGCAAGTTGCGATAACTCTTCCGTCAGCGAATCCATTTCCGGTTTCAACAGATCAGCGGGACGACAGGTAATAGGCTCGTTACCATCAAGCACCCGCTCCTGCAGCGTTTTGTTTACCGGCGCTGCCGACGCACCATATTCTCCTTTAAGTACACCCGCGGTTTCCTTGGATATACTCTTGTATCGCTCTCCTGTAAGTACATTGATGACCGCCTGAGTGCCAACGATTTGAGAAGTCGGGGTAACCAGAGGTATAAAGCCCAGATCCTCACGCACCTTAGGAATTTCCTTCAAAACCTCATCAAATTTGTCCAGCGCCCCTTGCTCTTTTAGCTGACTTTCCATGTTGGTTAGCATACCGCCAGGTACCTGGGCGGTGAGGATGCGTGCATCAATGCCTTTAAGGCTGCCTTCAAACTGCTTATATTTCTTGCGGACGTCTCTGAAATAGTCGGCTATCGGCTCTAATTGTGCGAGTTTAATTCCGGTATCGCGTTCCGTTTTTTCTACAATTGACACAATTGTCTCGGTAGCAGTATGGCCATAGGTCATGCTCATAGGCGATATGGCCGTGTCGAGCATATCTATCCCGGCATCAATAGCCTTTTGATAGGTTGCGGTACTAAGCCCGGTGGTGGCATGGCACTGCATTGCAATGGGTACAGATACCGTTTCTTTCAAACCATTAATTAATTCTTCACAGGTGTAAGGATTGAGTAATCCGGCCATATCTTTGATGCAAATCGAGTGCACACCCAGGTCTTCTAACTGTTCGGCCATGGTTAACCAGCTATCAAGGTTATGAACCGGGCTTACTGTGTACGCCAACGTACCTTGCGCATGAGCGCCGCAATCTAGCGTTGCTTTAATCGCTGTGGCTAAATTTCTGACATCGTTCATTGCGTCAAAAATACGAAATACGTCCACGCCGTTTTTGTGCGCCCGTTCGACAAACCTTTCCACCACGTCGTCTGCATAATGGCGGTACCCCAGCAGGTTTTGCCCGCGCAACAGCATTTGTTGACGCGTGTTAGGCATGGCTTTCTTAATGGCTCTGATTCGTTCCCAGGGATCTTCGCCTAAATAGCGTATACAGGCATCGAAGGTTGCGCCGCCCCACGATTCGACCGACCAATAACCCACCTGATCCAGCTGTTCTGCAATGGGTAACATGTCTTCGAGGCGTAAGCGTGTTGCCAGTAGAGACTGATGGGCGTCTCTTAAAACGAGTTCGGTGATGCCAAGGGGCTTAGACATGATTATTCCTTTACGTTTAATGGATGCTGTTTTCGATACTGATGAACCGCCGCACTGATCGCCGCTAACGTGGTGCCATCGGGTTGATCAGTGCTGCCTGAGTGAGACAGTTTGAGAGGTTTTGAGTGCCCGTCCGGGCTGGGTTTACCGGGAAACTTACGACAAAAAGCGGCAATCAGATTTATTGCCGCAATCAGAAGTGCGAGGAAAGTAAATACGAATATCATCCCCATTCCAAGCAAGGTGGCTGCTTCAAGCAATAACGATGAAATTGCCTCAGAATTCATTATCCGCAATACCCATATCCAGTATTAATATCACTATAAGTATCATGTGCCTGCGTTAAACTCAACCAATCTCAGTCCGAGACAATTGACGGTGATAACTTCTCAACATCACTGAAATTTATAATACGCTAATCACTGCTATACTTAAGTCTTTTCATAATTATCCATGTTGATCAGATGTGTTGACGATTTTCAGCTAGCGGGGTTTCCCCATGCCACAACCATCACAAACTAAACGCGGTTACGGGCACAAAGCGCTGATCATCGCCCTGACTTTTATCACTGCACTGACAATTTGGTTGGTATACGACAGCCTGCGCCTCGCAGCTTCACCCTGCGAAGCAATATTCCAGCAAAGCGAAATGAAGCTGGGAGTGAAATTAAACGTGCTAAAGAACGAGGGAGAGGTCCTATTAGGCCGCCAACCCATTGTACGCTTAACCGAAAAAGTGCAAGAGGTAGCTATCAATCTCAAAGCATGTTGCGTGATGCATTCAGGTAAAACTGATAGCAGAGGATTTGCTCAATGTCAGTCTCGTTTTCGTCAATTCTCCCAAGGCCTGAATCAGTTGGAAAAGCAGGTGGTGAAAACCTCTGAAATACTTGATAGCGGTGATACACAACGTATCGATGAGGCAAAGGCACAAACAGAAAGGTTACTCGACGAAGTAGAATCCTTCAGCGAACAGATCAGCGATGAAGTGAACGCGATTTCGCCGCCACCACTTTCACTGGATAACACCACATATTTAAACGAACAATTCGATGGCGAAAGGCTTAGCGAATACTGGCGAGTGCTCAAGCCTGATCCTGACAGATGGATGCTGCAGCCGCCAGAAAGTTCGCTATTAATTGTCACTCAGCCTGGCAGCCAGGTGGATGACAATAACAGCCTGAAAAACCTATTTTTGTTAAATCAATCATTGCCTGAGAGCGATTTCACCATTGAAGCCAAAATTAGAATAGCCATTCAGAATCAAAAAAATGGGGTCTCATTAGGGTTGTGGGAAAATGCAGATAACTACCTGGAGATTGGGTATTGTGGATTTTCACACGGCTACAACGTTCGGCGTAGCCCATTTTTTCGCAAAGAATTAAGAGGCAAGTCTCACCTGATAGAGGAGGACCTGCGGCAACATGGCCGCGTCCAAAATGCAGAAACCATTTATTTAAGAATTGCCAAGAAAGGGAATAAATACATAGGCTATTATGCGCTGACTACCAGCGAAGCAGCTCTCACCGACTCAGATTGGCATATCATCGCAACCCACGCGGTACCCAACTTCAAAGGCAAAGTTGCACTATGGGCAAGTAACGACGACGGTAAGGTTTATTCCTCGACCAACCCCGTGACGCCGGAGATTCCCGTTGAATTTGATTATGTAACGGTAAAGTAGGACTCGAGCAAGCCAACAGTTTGGCTTGCGCCGCCTGAACGACTCTCGCTCTGCGAGAGGCTGGCAATCCGACACACTGCAAATAAAAAACCCACCGTGAGGTGGGTTCTTAAAGTGGCGCGTGTGGAAGGATTCGAACCTCCGACCGCCTGGTTCGTAGCCAGGTACTCTATCCAGCTGAGCTACACACGCATAATTTTTCGTTTCATTTCTACTAACTGTACTTTGAAACGTTGGCATTTTTATAAGTGGCGCGTGCGGAAGGATTCGAACCTCCGACCGCCTGGTTCGTAGCCAGGTACTCTATCCAGCTGAGCTACGCACGCGCAAAACTTGTGTTGTTACCAATCCAACCAAAATCGAAATGGCGGAGAGGGAGGGATTCGAACCCTCGATACCAGTAATAGGTATGGTTCCTTAGCAGGGAACTGGTTTCAGCCACTCACCCACCTCTCCGTAATGTGGGGCTGAAGTTTAATGATTCACTGAGGGAAGTCAAACCTTTTTTACTCTCAATTGAATAGCTTGCTGGCATTTTAATCAACCTATACAAAATTTAGTCTGCACTGCCCATTTTCACAACAAATTAATACTATCTTCGCTCACGATCAAAAAAGGCTGGAATGACCCAGCCTTATCTTTGTATCGTGAAATTATTCAGAATCGGAATTGCTTGGCTGACCACTTTTTTCAGCCTGTATGCGCATGTAAATTTCTTCACGATGCACTGAGACTTCTTTTGGTGCGTTAACGCCAATACGTACCTGATTACCTTTAACGCCCAAGACAGTGACAGTTACATCATCACCGACCATCAACGTTTCCCCTACACGACGAGTTAAAATAAGCATTCGCTTGCTCCTGTTCCTTAACTTTCTACATTTCCCTGATGGTTTACTATCAAAGGCACGACCCGATGACAGTATCAGTGCTTCCTTGTTTCTGTGTCACTTCAAAAACTCACTGATTTACTTCTAAAAACTCGATTATAGCCTATCAGCCAGCCATGGGTGAACTGAGTCTAACGCTTTTATCAGGTTATCTGGCTGATCGCCGCCCGCCTGTGCCATATCAGGACGACCACCACCTTTACCGCCAACCTGCGCTGCCACTGCGTTAATTAACTCACCCGCTTTAACTTTAGCAGTTAAATTTTTAGTTACGCCAGCAATTAAGTTAACTTTTTCACCTGAAGTTACACCAAGTACTACGATACCTTCACCAATACGGTTCTTAAGATCGTCAACCATAGTTCTTAATGCATTAGCCTCGACACCTTCCAGCGCGGTAACCAGTACCTTAACACCGTTTATTTGCTCAACTTTATTAAGAATATCTGCTCCCTGCTGAGAAGCCAGTTTGCCTTTAGCGGCTTGCAGAGCCTTTTCCAATTCTTTATTTTGCGCCTGTAAAGCAGACAACTTGTCGCTCACGCTGCTGACATCAGTTTTCAACAACGTGGCTAAACGCTGCATTTTCGTTTCTAACTGCTGTACATATTCCAGTGCCGCCTGACCCGTGATTGCCTCAATACGGCGCACGCCAGACGCGATTCCGCTTTCGCTGACGATTTTGAACAGGCCAATGTCACCTGAACGGGAAACATGAGTACCACCACATAACTCTACAGAAAATGGCCCCATGGTGACGACTCGCACCTTCTCATCATATTTTTCGCCAAACAACGCCATGGCGCCAGACGCTTTGGCGTCTTCTAAATCCATCAATTCTGTGGTGAGCGGATGATTTGCGCGAATTTCTTCGTTAACCCGGGCTTCAATCTTCGCGATCTGGGCTGCTGTCACTGACTCAAAATGGGAGAAATCGAATCTAAAGCGAGCTGCTTCTACCAGTGAGCCCTTCTGTGTCACGTGTTCACCTAACACTTCGCGTAACGCAGCGTGCAGTAAATGCGTAGCGCTGTGATTTTTTTTAATTGCCTCGCGGCTTTCCACATCAATTTTAGCCGCAGCTGTCTCACCTTTTTTAATTAGCCCTACCGCTTTACCGCGATGTGCGAACGCATTCCCCAGTTTCTGAGTCGATGAAACGATAAACTCGCCCCCCGCCACTTTTAAAATGCCCTGGTCGCCGGTCTGGCCACCTGCCTCTGCGTAAAAAGGCGTTTGATCAAGCACCACAACCCCTTCCTGGCCGTCGCTCATCTGTTCGCAAAACTGGTTGTTTACGATAAGTTCAAGTACTTTCGCTTCGCCCTCTACTTCGTCATAACCGGTAAAGTGCGTTTCATGCTCAACTTTTACCGTACTGTTATAATCGGCGCCAAATTGACTGGCTTGTTGCGCTCGCTCACGCTGCTGCTGCATCGCTTTTTTAAAGCCTTCTTCATCAATTTCAACGTCATGTTCGCGGGCAATATCATTGGTCAGATCGGTGGGGAAGCCATAAGTGTCGTACAGTTTAAAAACGACATCACCGGGGATGGTTTTCCCGTCAAGATCAGCGATGGTATCTTGCAGCATTGCCATGCCGCGGGCTAATGTTTTGCTAAACTGCTCTTCTTCTACTTTAAGTACTTTTTCAATGACCGGTTGCTGGTCGGCAAGTTCCGGGTATGCCTGCCCCATTTCTTTTACCAGGGCCGCCACTAGCTTGTAGAAGAATATGTCTTTTGCGCCTAATTGATAACCGTGACGAACCGCACGGCGAATGATTCGACGAAGCACATAACCGCGGCCTTCGTTACCGGGCATTACGCCATCACAAATCAAAAAGCTGCAACTACGAATATGGTCGGCGATAACACGCAACGACTTATTCGCCAAATCATCGGTACCAACGGTATTAGCCGCTGCCTTTATCAAATTAGCGAACAAATCAATTTCATAATTGGAGTGAACATGCTGCAAAATAGCGGAAATTCGCTCTAGCCCCATGCCGGTGTCGATCGAGGGTTTTGGTAACGGCTCCATGCTGCCGTCTGCCTGACGGTTATACTGCATAAATACCAGATTCCAAATCTCAATAAAGCGGTCACCGTCTTCTTCAGGGGTACCCGGAGGACCACCCCAAATGTGTTCGCCATGATCGTAAAAAATCTCAGAACACGGACCGCAAGGTCCGGTATCACCCATCGACCAGAAGTTGTCTGAGGTACTGATGCGGATAATTTTTTCTGCCGGTACACCAATATGGTCTTCCCATATTGCGAATGCTTCATCATCTTCGGAATACACGGTTACCAGCAATTTTTCTTTGGGTAGTTTCAACTCTTCGGTCAAAAAATTCCACGCAAACTCAATCGCTTCTTTTTTGAAATAGTCGCCAAAACTGAAGTTGCCCAGCATCTCGAAGAAAGTGTGGTGGCGGGCGGTATAGCCGACATTTTCCAGATCATTGTGCTTACCTCCGGCACGAACACAACGTTGAGAGGAAACCGCGCGGCTATAACTACGTTTCTCTGCACCTAAAAAAACATCTTTAAACTGATTCATACCAGCATTGGTGAACAGCAAAGTAGGATCATCGGCAGGAACCAATGACGAACTGGCTACATGTTGATGGCCACGTTGCGAAAAGTAATCAAAGAATTTTTGGCGAATATCTGCAGTTGAAAATGTCATTGACGTAAGCGATTCCTAGTTAACCTATGGATGACCTGATACTAATCCTAAAATACGCAATTTGCATATTGGATGAACGCGCAAAGATAGCACGGAAAGTGCGGTATTGTTAAGCATGCATACCAAAATTACGGGTTTTCTGTTGCGTATTGAATTTGCTCAAAGGTAAAGCCGCGATATTGTAAAAACTGTCGCTGCTTCTGTTTGTCTTTGAATGAGGCGGGCACCTGGGAAGGGTATTTTTTTGCGTGTACCGCTTTAGCCAGCTCAAACCAATCCACTTCGGCTTCGATAAACGCTGCAGTAATCAGGGTAACGTCGATATTATGCTGTACTAATTCTGCTTTCACCCGCAGCGGCCCGATACCTTTGTTCGCTGCGTGGCGCACCCGCGATTCTGCAAAACGCCGGTCAGATAAAATGTCAGCCTCCGCGAATTCTGACAGAACAGGAAAAATGACTTCTGTTTGAAAGCCTTTCTGTGACAACTTTTGCACCAGCTCTGAATGACTGTGTTCTCTGCGCGCCAATAGCCGGGTGGTAGAGTCAATTATCTTTTTTCTAATCTCGTCAGTCATGATACCGTGATACTTTCAACATCTGCTCCCATTTAACACACGTATTTTATGGCATTCGAAGTAAAATTTCACAGTCAATTTTCTGCCTTTGACCCTCAGCAATGGGAAGAACTCGATGGCACCCAGTCGCCATTTCTATGCTTTGCTTTTTTGTCAGCGCTGGAAACGTCTTACTGTGTTGGTGAAGGGACAGGCTGGCAACCTTATCATCTGGGTATTTACGAAAATACACGCCTGGTCGCCGCGCTACCTGGCTATATCAAACATGACAGTTATGGCGAGTACGTGTTTGACCATGCCTGGGCGAATGCTTATTATCAACATGGTCTTAGCTATTATCCCAAATGGATAAGTGCTATCCCATTTACCCCCGTGCCTGGCAACCGCTTTCTGTTGCGAAGTGATGTCGACCGCGCTGGCATCTTCAAAGCGTTTCAACAAGCCATCTCCTCATTAGAAGCAGCGAACTGCTCCTCTGCACATATACTTTTTCCTGATGATGTGGTGGTATTTGACGATAGTGCATTTCTGATACGCAAAAGTGTCCAGTTTCACTGGCACAATTACTCATATGAATCGTTTGATGACTTCTTAAATGCCCTTACCTCCAGAAAGCGCAAAGCTATACGAAAAACCCGACGGCGATTACACGAGCAAGACGTGGTTGTGTCACGTTATCAGGGTGTCGAAATTACTCAGCAGCGTATTGCGTTCTTCTATCAGTGTTATCGCGATACGTATTTAAAAAGAAGCGGCCATGAAGGCTATTTGTCTCAGGCTTTTTTTGAGCAGTTAGTGCATTCAATGAACGATCAGCTGCTGATTGTCGAAGCAACCCACCAGCATGAACCTGTCGCCAGCTGCCTGTTCCTTTATGATAACCAAAAGGTGTATGGCCGCTACTGGGGATGCGTCAGCGACATTGAAGAACTGCACTTTGAATGCTGTTATTTTCAGGGCATCGAATTTGCTATAACCCAGGGCTTGCAATCGTTTAACCCAGGCACGCAAGGTGAGCACAAAATCTTAAGGGGTTTTGAGCCTACTTTTTGTTATTCGCTACATACGTTATTCCGCGTCGAATTCAATCAGGCAGTGGCGCACTTTCTGCGGCGTGAGTCCATAGCCATCGACACCTATTATGAGCAGGCTAAAACTGTCTTGCCATTCAATGACCTAATGCAAAAAAAACTCATCTGCAACAAGTGAACTAAAACCCGTCATTGAAACTAATAATACTATTACTAACCCGTGATAAAGAATGGTTACCTAAACGGATCATGCTTTGTCGCGGATTAGCAAAAGTCGGCGCAGTATTTGCCGTTTTCAATGTGAATTTGGACACTCACTGATTTGGAGCGTAAACATGAAACATAAACTTTTGGGCTTTCTAACCGTTTTCACTTTTGTTTTCGGCTTAGCGGCATGCAACACCATGCATGGTGCTGGAGAAGACGTGGAAGATGCTGGTGAAGCGGTACAAGATGCAGCGGATGGCGAGTAAACAATAGTTTCACCAATGCTCAGAAACATTTGAGCATTGGTGCACTTTAAACTGTTTTTCGACGATACTTTAAATTTTAAATTGATTAACCAGATCTTTAAGTTCATCGGCAACGCCACTTAATTGGGTTGCTTCCACTGCCAATTCTTCAGCATGTTTGCTGGTTTTATCACTTAGCCGGGTTATTGCGAGCAATGAGCGGTTAATGTTTTCAGCTACATCTGTTTGCTGCTCAGTGCTATTAGCTATTTGCGCACTCTGCGCTTGCACCGTACTAATCGCCGCGCTGATGTTGGACAGTGAACTGACCACACTTTCAGTTTTCGCTACGCCGGTCTTCGAAATTTCTTTCCCCTTCTGCATAACGCTGGCGGTTTGTTCAGCCATTGACTGAAGCTTTTCTACCATACGACGAATGTCGTCGGTGGAGTCTTGGGTTCTGCTGGCCAGCGAACGCACTTCGTCAGCAACCACAGCAAACCCCCGCCCCTGCTCACCTGCTCTTGCAGCCTCAATGGCAGCATTTAACGCTAATAAATTAGTTTGTTCGGCGATACTGTTAATTACGTCGATAACCGCGCCGATATTTTCTGACTCTTTACTCAGCGTAGTAACTACTTCAACCCCTTCGTTAATTGAATTTGCCAACGCGTGAATTTCGTTCATCGCTTCTTGCGCTTGTGTGGAGCCGCCACTGACCTGATCGTCAGCTTCCGTTGCCGCACGACTGGATTCAGCTGCGTTTTTTGAAATTTCTTCAACCGTTGCCGCCATTTGTGAAACCGCTGATGAGACGTTATCTACCTGATAACGTTCTTGCTGAATCTCTTTATTGGTGTTTTGGGAAACCGAAGACAAATGTGCGGCCGCTTCGGCAACGGCTCTTGTATGTGTCGTTGTTTCTTTCAGTAAGTCACGAAGTTTGTCGGTAAACCGATTAAACTCCTGCGCCAGAGAGCCGATTTCATCGTCTCGGTGAATGTCCAAACGCTTAGTCAAGTCGCCATCCCCACTGGCAATTTCTGCCATTGCATCGCGCATTTTCAAGATCGGCCGTGTTACTTTTGAGCTCGCCCAGTAGGTGATCAAGGCTATCAACACAATAATGACAATCGCTGCAAACACCGCTGAAGTTATGGCGTCAGTGATAGGCTCGGAAATAATACTCGCAGGGACCAGGATACCCAACTTCCAATCCATTGCCGGTGTATTCAAACTGGCATGTTTAAAAACTGCGATATACGCTTTTCCCTGCCATTGCAATTCCACCATTCCACTATCAGCTGAGGCCATTTGAGTCGCCAGTGGAGCGAAGCCCGTTGAGTTCTCAAATACCTTATCGAAGTCAGCTATAGGGCTGCTTAAAGGCAAATTTTTTGATTGTTTGGGGAAATAAACAATGTTGTTATCCTGGTCTACCAAAAAAGCCGTGCCCTGGCCCTCAAACTGTATACCGTCTATGACCTCACCTATGGTGCTTATCAAAATATCAACACCGCCAACACCAATCAGTTCTGTGCCTTGGTAAATTGGTGCTTGAACCACCGCTGAAATCGTCCCATCCTGCGAGTCGATAGCTGGCGGTGTCACGTACAATTTACCTGTCTCTACTGCGGTGTTGAACCATGGGCGCTGTGTTGCAAAGTATCCTTTACTGGGATCGCCTGCCGTAGGTCCCTCCAGGTCTACGCCAACCCGGCCCGCTTCATAAAAATACTCACCGGTATTGGCGGAACCAAAAAATGCAGATTTAATATTGTCATCGTTATCACTGATATTGTTGAATAACTGATAGATATTCTTAGAGTTCGGCATGGCAGATTCTGCCGCACCTCTTTTCGTGTGATTGACAAAAAAGTCTTGCAGAAAAGGGTTGGCCAGCAATGTTTTTGCCACCCCCCCGTAGGTGGCAAAAAACTTTTCTACCCCCCGCGCTTCAAGTTTGACCAACCCCATCACTTCAAGCTCGATGGCATCTTTGGTCTTATCACCGATGTAACCTACCGCGACGATAGAGGTGATGAGTAACATGATGGCGATACTACCACCCACGATAAGCATAAACTTGTTTTGTAAGGACAGTGATTTCATAGCACGACTCGTTATTGTTATTGAATTACCAAGCAAAAATCGTCTGATGCAATTCTTACTTCATGCTTAAGTCTAAAACGTAACCAAGGTGTACTTTTATATCAAAGACGGCTGAAAATGAAAAAGGCTTATTTTTGCCAGACCAACAACAAATTGTTCGCCGGCATGCTGTGAATGGACGTCAGAGTCATTGGTTCGGCCCACTGAATTAACTCATTAATATCGCGATAGCCTCCATAACCTTCTGAAAGTAAATGGTAATGAAAATCGCGGTTACTCTGGCTGCTGAACTCCCCATTCTGAGTGAATGGTCCATACTGACAAAACACGCCGCCTTTGGGAAGGTGCGCAGAAACCTGCTCCATCATTAAGCGTGCATGCTGCTTTTGCATAATGTGGGCGGTATTGGCGGTAAACACCCCGTCAAAGTTCTTTGCGGGCCACGCTGACTCACCAAAAGTTAACGGAATCGGAGGCTGCAAATTTGCCGAAGGAAATTCACTCATCCAAGCCTCAATTCCTTCGTGATACTGAGGCTGATCACTGGTTTGCCAGATAAGGTGAGGTAGCTGTGATGCAAAAAAGACCGCATGTTGTCCGGTGCCACTGCCAATTTCCAACACATGGTGACACGTTGAAAATGCATCTTTTAATAGTGCCAGAATGGGCGACTTATTATTTTCACACGCCTGACTGAAGGGTTTATTCATTGATATTCGGTGCTAACCATTTGTTTGCAGTAGTTATATCCCATTGTTTTCGCTGTGCATAGTCTTCTACCTGATCCGATTGAATTTTCGCTACCGCAAAATAACGGGACTGCGGGTGAGCAAAATACCAGCCGGATACTGACGCGCCGGGCCACATGGCGTAACTATCAGTCAATCGCATGCCGGTATGCTTCTCAGCATCAAGCAGATCCCAAATTAACTGCTTTTCAGTATGCTCCGGACACGCAGCATACCCCGGTGCAGGGCGGATACCCTGATATTTTTCCCGAATTAACGCGTCATTATCCAAATTTTCATCTGCCGCGTATCCCCAAATCTCTTTGCGTACCCGTTCGTGTAAAAATTCTGCAAATGCTTCAGCTAATCGATCAGCCACGGCTTTTACCATAATTGCATTGTAATCGTCACCGTCGTCACGATAACATTTTGCCAGCTCATCTTCACCAATACCTGCGGTTACCGCAAACGCCCCCATATAATCTTCCACTCCTGATGATTTTGGTGCCACAAAATCGGCCAGGCAATAGTTGGGATAATCTGGTTTTAACGTTTGCTGTCGCAAATGGTGCGCCACCCCCACCACGTGGTTGCGCTTGTTGTCAGCATAAATTTCGATATCATCGCCGATATTGGCTGCTGCAAATACACCACACACGCCCTTTGCTTTCAACGCAGCAGTCTGGGCCAGCTGATCCAGTATAGCGTTGGCATCGTCGAACAACAATTGCGCCTGTTCACCGACAACCTCATCGTTTAAAATTCTGGGGTACTTACCGGCTAACGACCAGGTAAGGAAAAACGGCGTCCAATCGATATAATTTCTTAATGTATCAATATCAGCAGTAACCGGAAATACGCCTAATTCTTTGGGCGCATCAGGCAGCTTGCCTAAGTCTAATGCACACTTATTTTCGCGCGCTTCCTGTAAGGTTACCGGCCTGGAACGTGGTTGTTTTCGCGCATGCTGCTGACGCACTTTTTCATATTCATGCTCGAGTTCTATCGCAAACTTTTCCCGGCTTTGCTGATTTAATAGCTTTTGGCACACCCCAACCGCCCTGCTTGCGTTGGCAACGTACACCACCGGAGCATTATAGTTTTGTTCAATTTTTACCGCCGTATGGGCTTTCGATGTAGTGGCACCGCCGATTAACAGCGGAAGTGAGAACTGCTGACGTTGCATCTCCTTCGCCACATGCACCATCTCATCAAGCGAGGGTGTGATGAGACCGGAAAGCCCAATCATATCTACATCTTCTGCTTTTGCGGTATGCAAAATGGTTTCGCATGACACCATCACGCCCAGATCGACCACTTCAAAATTGTTACATTGCAACACTACGCCAACGATGTTTTTGCCGATGTCATGTACGTCACCTTTTACGGTTGCCAGCAAAATTTTGCCGTTGCTCCTGGTGCCTGACGATTTTTCAGCCTCAATAAATGGCTGTAAATGCGCTACCGCTTTCTTCATCACTCGGGCTGATTTCACCACTTGCGGTAAAAACATTTTGCCTTCACCAAACAAATCGCCCACCACGTTCATGCCGTCCATAAGCGGGCCTTCAATCACGTGCAGCGGTTTTTCGGCCTGCTGGCGGGCTTCTTCAGTGTCATCAATGATGTAGTCAGTTATTCCTTTAACCAGCGCATGCTCTAACCGTTTATTGACAGGCGCTTCACGCCAGCTTAAATCTTCTTTTTGCGCCGTTTTGCCATCCCCCTGATATTGGGGTGCAATATCCAGCAGTCGCTCTGTCGCGTCGTCGCGTTTATTCAAAATCACATCTTCAACCGCTTCTCGCAGGGCAGAGGGAATTTCGTCATATACTTCCAACTGTCCCGCGTTTACGATTGCCATATCCATGCCAGCCCGGATTGCGTGATAAAGAAAAACAGAATGCATGGCTTCACGAACCGGATTGTTGCCCCGAAAAGAAAACGAGATATTAGAGAGTCCACCTGACACGTTCACATGCGGGCAAGTCTGGCGGATCACCCGTGTGGCTTCAATAAAATCAACCGCATAGTTATTGTGTTCTTCAATTCCTGTGGCTACCGCGAAAATATTGGGGTCGAAGATGATATCTTCCGGTGGAAAGTTGACTTTCTGTGTAAGCAGTTGATAACTGCGCTGACAAATTTCAACTTTACGTTGCTGAGTATCTGCCTGCCCGGTTTCATCAAATGCCATCACCACGGTCGCTGCGCCATAGCGTTTGATTAAGCGCGCTTGTTGCAAAAATAATGCTTCGCCTTCTTTTAAGCTGATGGAATTAACAATCGCTTTGCCCTGAACGCATTTCAAGCCAGCCTCGATAACCTCCCATTTAGAGGAATCGATCATGATGGGAACCCGGGAGATATCAGGTTCAGACGCAATCAGATTTAAAAAGATCTGCATCGCCTGAACTGAATCCAACATGGCTTCATCCATGTTGATATCTATAATTTGTGCACCGTTTTCAACCTGTTGGCGGGCCACATCCAATGCTGCCTCATAATCGCCATCCAGAATCAGTCGCTTAAATTTTGCAGACCCGGTAACGTTGGTACGTTCACCGATATTGATAAAGCTTGAGAATTGCTGTGTCACTTAACCTCCTAGTGAACGAATGGTTCCAGACCGGACAAGCGCATTCTTACTTGTAGTTCAGGAATCTTGCGCGGCATTACCCCACTCGTCACCTTTACCATAGCTGCGATATGTTCAGGTGTGGTGCCACAACACCCCCCCACAATATTGACCAGCCCGGATTCAGCCCACTCTTTAATTTGTTCTGCCATATCATTGGGTGATAAATCATACTCACCAAATTCATTCGGAAGACCGGCATTGGGATGGACGGACACCGGACAGGTCGCGATTTGTGCGATTTCGTCTACGTACTGGCGCAATAGATCAGGCCCCAGCGCACAGTTCAGCCCGAATGAAAAAGGCTCGACGTGACGAAGCGAGTAGTAAAACGCCTCAGCGGTCTGTCCTGACAAGGTACGGCCAGACGCATCGGTAATGGTGCCCGAAATCATCACCGGCAGGCGTACTTGCAAGCGTTCGAAGACCGAATCGACGGCAAATACTGCGGCTTTAGCGTTAAGCGTGTCAAAAATGGTTTCAATAAGTATGATGTCTGCCCCGCCTTCAATTAATCCTTCGCAGGACTCTTCATAGGCCACAACCAGTTCATCAAAAGTAACGTTGCGTTTGCCGGGATCATTCACGTCTGGCGAGATTGATGCTGTACGATTCGTTGGCCCTAGTACGCCGGCAACAAAACGGGGTTTGTCGGGATTTTTTTGCGTGAATTCTTCTGCTGCCTGCTTAGCCAGTCGCGCGGCCTCGACATTAATTCTTTTCGATACTGACTGCATATCATAGTCAGTCATGGCAATACGAGTTGCGTTGAAGGTATTGGTTTCGATGATATCTGCACCCGCTTGCAGGTATTCACAGTGAATCGCATAAATAACCTCTGGTTGGGTCAGAACCAGCAGATCGTTATTGCCTTTGATATCGGTGTGCCAGCTTTCAAACTCAGCCCCGCGATAATCTTTCTCTTCGAACTTATGCTGCTGGATCATGGTTCCCATCGCGCCATCTAAAATCAGGATTCGTTCAGCCGCAGCGGCATACAATGGGTGTCGTTTCTGTTCGCTCACTTGGTGTCCTTTTTCACTTTGCTGTTTACCGCAAGTTGGTTCAAATCGAAAGGTGTGGTCTGATACACAAAGTAATTAAGCCAGTTGGTAAACAATAGACTTCCATGAGCCCGCCATTTTACTACCGGCTCATTGTCGGGGTCATTTTGCGGGTAATAATTAGCCGGTACAGTTGGTGATAAACCAGCGTCACAATCACGGCAATACTCTTCATGCAACGTCTGCCCTTCATACTCAGGATGCCCGGTCACAAATACCATCCGTTTATCTTCTGATGCGGCAATGTAGACCCCTGACTGTTCACTTTGCGCGATAATTTCAAGTTCAGGAATACTGTTCCATTGATTGACGTCTATATGGCCGTAACGTGAGTGAGGTGCATAAAAACACGGATCGAAACCTCTTAACAATTCGTTGTTGGGCGCTAATACACGGTGCTCGAAGACCCCGCACACTTTATTTTCAAGTAACGTGCGCCTCGTACCGTAGAAATGATAAATCGCAGCATGCGCTGCCCAGCACAGATAGAGGGTTGACTGCACATGTCGGTTGGCCCAATCCAGGATACTGGTCATATGGTCCCAGTACTTCACTTCTTCATACTGAAGGTGTGCCAGTGGTGCACCCGTTATAATGAGCCCATCATACTTCTTGCTAGCCACGTCTGAAAACTGATGGTAAAAGGCTTCCATATGGCTCTGTGGCGTATTTTTTGGTGCTACATCATCAATGCGGATAAAGTCGACATTGATTTGTAATGGCGTATTGGAAAGTAATCGCAGCAACTGCACTTCGGTTTCGATTTTATTCGGCATCAGATTGAGAATACCCACTTCCAAAGGACGTATGTCCTGCTGAGCAGCGCGACTGCTGGTCATAGCGAAAATGTTCTCACCTAACAGGACATCCTGGGCAGGAAGATATTCTGGAATTCGAATGGGCATACTTATGCTCTGTTAAATCATGATGGTTTTCATTGTGGCGCATCAGCAAAGACGCGTCAACATCTTTACGTCTGGACGTCCAAATAAGATTCAAATGGAGTTAAAGCTGCAAATCGGATAAGAGGCAGGGTTAAGTCGGTCAGTGAAAATATATGCTTTTATGCGCCCCACAACACGACTTCAAGGCAAGGCGAACCAAAATTAAGCGACTATTTTCGGTGCATACTGATCAGGAGCTCAGCTTCAGCACGGGGGATATCGCAAGACTGCATGATTTCATCCAGGCTGGCACCTTCCTTTACCATTTCAGTCGCCCGATGATAAAGACGGAGTGCGGGATCTTGTTGCTTCAGCTCGCGTAATTGATTTTCCAAATTAACTAACGATGCCTGTAATGAAGTTTGGTGCTTGCCTAAAACAAACTGTCGTTCTCTGTCTTCGTCAATCTGATGCCCTAGCGATTTAATTTCCGTGTGAAGATCGGCATCAGTCGATTGTGCGTGATTCTCAAGTACGGAAAGCTTTTTCTTCAATGCAGAGATTTGACGCATGCTATACAGACCGATACTTAAAATCATGATCAATAATAATGCAATCGCCGCAGCAACCAGGTACTTTTCGTCCATTATGTCTTTATAATTATTTAATTTTTAAGTTTTAATCCAGTGTACGTGAAAATAACCAGCTCTGGTAGTCATGCAATGCGATTGATAGCATCAGTCGATCTCCTTGTACAGTTATCGCATATAACAATCTAACTGAAGCAAAAGTGAGATTGACGTATGAGCGACACACAGAGTAATTCCATCGCCAATATGGAAGGGCTTCAAGCCGCTATTGCAAATGGAGAAAGCCAAAGAGTGCGCGAGCTTTTAGGCACTCAAAAGCTGGACACCTTACAGAAAGAATATTTGATAGAGTTAGCTGAATTAAATTCAAATTCTGAAGTCATTGCGCTGTTGAAAAAGGCACCGACTAAGTAATAGGTAATATGAAACCGTGCGGAGGTTTGGGGAAGGTCTATTCTGTAGCCTGGACTCTAAGCCGATAATCAGCTGCTGGCTGCCTGAGTTGGCAGCCAAACAACTTATAACCACAGCCGACTAAAGCGAGCTTATTTCATCCCACTCTTCATCGCTGAGTAATTTGTTCAAATCTACAAGGATCAATAATTCGCCATCTCGGTTACTGACTCCCTGTATAAATTTAGCACTCTCTTCTGTTCCTACATTCGGCGCACTGTCAATCTCAGACGAGCGTAGATAAACCACTTCGGCCACGCTATCGACCAGAATTCCCACCACCTGCTCGTCAGATTCGATGATGACGATTCGGGTATTATCAGTTATATCGGCAGGGGCCAGACCAAAACGTGCGCGCGTGTCGATTACCGTAACAACATTGCCGCGCAGGTTGATAATACCCAGAACATAATCTGGTGCGCCGGGAACAGGTGCAATTTCTGTATGACGCAGCACTTCCTGAACCTGCATTACGTTGATGCCGTAGGTTTCATCACCTAAACGGTAAGTTACCCATTGCAATACTGAATCATTGCTATCAGCTGCATTGCTGTTGCTTCTTTCGTCATTCATTTACCTGACTCCGATTGCCGGACACGTTGTCATTACTGCCCAGACCTTTGTTTAGCATTGAAATTAAATGGTGCACGTCAACCAACGCACACATCTTGTTCTTTACCATTCCCGCTAACCAAGGACGTTTTCCTTTGGATTCACGCCATTTTACCTCATTTTCACGTAAGGTAATTGTATTGACAAGCTTGTCACTGGCCAAGCCCCACGGGCTATCACCTAACATTATAAGATACTGATAGTTTAACGCTTCTGCCAGCTTTTGATCATATTTTTCTGGCATTACCCACAACGCGGTATCAACAACGTTTAACTTCTGCTCTCTGTGCAACATGACACCTTTAAACCATTTTGGTTTACCAATTAACGGGCCAACTTTTTCGATCCGATGGATGCCGCCAAGCGTTATCAACGGCACGGCCAGGGTCAGTCCGGCCACTTCAAAGAACAATGCCTGAAACTGCTCATCCAGTAACTCTTGCACCGGAACGATCTTGTCTGGTGGCGGCGTCGCAACAAGCTGGCTTTCAGCCAGCGCTGCTTCATCAATAACAGGTTCCTGGCTTGCTGGCGCTGGAGCTGGAGCTGTCTCTGACTCACTCTCTTTGGCGATATCCAGACTGGCACTCTCCAGCAATTTTGCTGTTCGAGCGGTGACTTCAGACGGATCTTCCGGTCCGTGAAGCAGACTGTCCAGGTAAGCCTCCATCACATCTTCTTTGGCAAAAGGTGTGCTTTTACTCATTTCGAGTTATTGCTCCAATTCGTTCAACAGTTTCTGGTAGGCATAAACGCCTCTTGCCTTTGGAAACACCACGGATGCAGGAGACTGCGCCTGACTTGCGTCTCGAAAGCGCGTATCCACGGGAACCACGCCACTCCAAACACTATCACCATAGTCAGCACGTAAGCGCGTATCGGCATCAGCTGCGGCATTAATTCGCTTGTCAAACATGGTTGGTACAATTATCGTATCGAACGACTTTTGCAATGATCTTCCCATAATTTTAAGTGTCTGAATCATGCGATCTAACCCCTTTAGTGCAAGAAATTCAGTCTGCACAGGTACAATCACTTTTTCGCACGCTGCCAGTGCGTTGACCATCAGAACACCTAACACAGGTGGACAGTCTAACAGCACATAGTCAAAATCCTTTTCAACAGCCGCCAGGGCCTTTTTTAAAATAAGCCCCATACCGTGTTGATTTCCCAGTTGTCGATCTAAGGTCGCCAATGCCATTGTGGCAGGCAAAATAAATAAACTGTCCAGCTTGGTGGGACAAAGGCAATCAAGAACTGTATCGGCAGTGACGGGATTTTTGTTAGTAAAGATATCGTAAACTGAAGAAGAAAGTTCTTCCGAATCGATACCGAAATAATAACTTAAAGACGCGTGTGGATCCGTGTCAACTAGCAACACGCGTTCACCGCGCTGGGCTAAAATTCCGCCGAGCGTCACTGTGGTGGTGGTTTTACCAACGCCGCCTTTTTGATTGGCAATCGTCCAGATTTTCAAATTAACGTTCCCAGTGTGACGTAAAGGTCACTTTGCACTTTTTACTTTGTACTTTTTTCTTTTCACAGTCATGTCAAACAGTCTACCGCGATCCCATTTCGGTCAGAATACAGTCTGCGATATCGTTCAGGGGTATATTTTTTTCAGCAATATTCGCTGCAGCAACTGCTTGCGGCATGCCGTAAACCACACATGTCGCTTTATCTTGCGCCCAGATTGTCGCGCCTTTTTCTTTAAGCTTCCTACAACCTTCTTTACCATCTGCGCCCATGCCAGTTAAAATGACACCAAGTACGTCACCACCATAGACGGAGAGTAAACTTTCGAACGTTAGGTCCACACTCGGCTTATAACTGACTTTATCAGATTGATGCGCATCGGTTACGACGATCCTGATTTGATTGCCCATTCCTTCCATTATCATCTGCTTTCCACCTGGAGCAAGATAAGCGTGACCGGGTTTAGCAATGTCACCCTGTTCAGCTTCTTTTACCGGGAACTTACAGTGGCTATTTAGTCGTTGGGCAAATGCCTGAGTGAAAGTACCCGGCATGTGCTGCACAAGGAAAATGGGATAGGCAAAATTCGCAGGAATTTTGGAAAGCACTTGTTGTAATGCTACCGGACCACCAGTCGATGCGCCAATAGCCAGGCACTTATAGTTTTTTCCTGAGGCAACAACTTTTGACACTGTTGGTTGGGTAGTTGATTCTGCTCGCCCAGCTAATAGTGAAGAAGAACGGAAAAATTTCGGTTTGGGCGCCCCAGCAGGCATTGCCGGAGAGGTGCGTAAAGAGGATAAAGACGGACGCTGAATCCCGGTTCCACGTCGCGCAATCAAACGTACTTTGGTGCGTAACTGCAATGCCGCTTCACGTCGGTCTTCAGCAATGTCTTCGAAATTTTTGGGTAAAAAATCGATCGCTCCCGCTTCAAGCGCATCAAGAGTCGCTTGCGCACCATGGTGTGTTAGCGATGAAAACATCAGGATAGGAAGCGGCTTTTTCTCCATAATAGCTTTGACTGCTGAAATACCATCCATAATTGGCATTTCAACGTCCATGGTCACCACATCCGGTGATAACGCCATAATTTTATCTATTGCGTCCTGGCCATTCCTGGCCTCTCCCACCACTTCCAGCTCTCGATCTTCGTTTAGAATTTCACGGACACGTCGCCGGTAAAACGTCGAATCATCCACTACCAGGACTTTAAACACCATTGATGCGAGCTTTCCTATTTATAAATACTTTTACTTCAAACTCTTTCTTGCATACCGTTTCAGCAGGCTGGGAACATCCAATATTAACGCAATTCCACCATCTGAGGTGATGGTAGCACCGGCCATCCCGGGAGTCCCCTGTAGCAGTGCGTCAAGCGGTTTTATTACCACTTCTTCCTGACCGATGAGCGCATCAACCACGAACCCGACTTGTTGCGTACCAATTTGCACGACAACCACGTGTCCTTTTGTTTTGTCTACATTTTTCGGGCCGCGAATCAGCCACTCGCCCAGGAAGAATAAGGGAATAGCTTTGGACCTGACGATTTTGGTAAGTTGACCATCTACTGTATTTGTCTTTTTAATATCCATATTAATGATTTCATTTACTGCCCCCAGAGGCAGGGCAAACGTTTGCTTACCTACAACAATCATTAAAGTCGGTAGAATAGCCAGTGTTAGCGGTACCTTGATCTCCAGACGGGTACCTTTACCCATTTGCGAATCAATATTAATCGTACCGTTGAGCTGGTTTATCTTCGTTTTAACCACATCCATGCCGACGCCACGGCCAGATATGTCACTGATTTCTGTTTTAGTTGAAAAGCCCGGAGCAAAGATCAAATTGAATGCTTCAACGTCAGACATTCTCGCAGCCGCATCCGAATCAAGCACGCCACGTTTAATTGCAATCTCTTTTAATTTCTCCGGATCCATCCCCTTACCATCATCATCAATGGTAAGTAAAATATGGTCACCTTCCTGTGAAGCAGATAATTTGACGGTGCCCATGCGCGCCTTGCCAGCAGCCTGGCGCTCATCAGGCATTTCGATGCCATGGTCAACCGAGTTTCTGACCAGATGCACTAAAGGATCGGCTAGAGCTTCTACCAAATTTTTATCTAAATCAGTTTCTTCCCCTTCAAGCTCGAGGGTTATCTCTTTCTTTAGACTTCGAGCCAGGTCTCGCACAACCCGAGGGAAACGACCAAATACTTTCTTGATAGGCTGCATGCGCGTTTTCATCACCGCGCCTTGCAAATCACCGGTAACCACGTCCAGATTCGCGATAGCCTTGGACATGGACTCATCGTTTACGTTGATGCCCAGGCTCAACAAACGGTTGCGCACCAGTACCAACTCACCGACCATGTTCATAATCTGATCAAGACGTTTGGTGTCAACGCGAACGGTTGTTTCAGCCTGTGGCGCTGCGCCGGCCGCTTTTTTGTCGTCTTTTTTCGCCGCAGGCGCAGCCGTCGCTGCTGCTGCAGGTTTAGCTGCTGGAGCGGCAGATTGTTGCGCCGCTTGTTCTGTTTTCGCTTTGTTAACGGCCGCCGTTGCTGACTTATCAACTTGTGCGGCAGGCTTGTCCACTTTTGGGTCCGCTTTTTTCGCCGGAGTCGTCGTTTCACTTTTAGTCACGGACGGCCCCTGCCCTGAACCGTGAAGCTGGTCAAGCAACTTCTCAAACTCGTCGTCGGTTATTTCATCGTCACCAGAATCAGCAACCGACGTTTTGGCAGGTTCGGCGGGCGCAGCAGCATCTTCAGCGGCTTTAAACTGCCCCTTACCATGTAACTCATCCAGCAGAGCTTCAAATTCATCGTCTGTAATGTCATCACTGTCACCGGACGCAGCTAATTCTGGTTTTATATTCTTCGCTTCAGCCTTGGAGGCGGCGACTTCGGGTTGCGCTGGTCGCCCTGGGGCACCCCCGCCATGTAATTCATCCAGTAAGGCTTCAAATTCGTCTTCGGTGATGTCTTCGATACCGCCGCTTTCTCCACCGGCGGGTTGTGCATGCATCGCTGATACTTCAGGTGCTTGCGGGGCTTCTTCAACGATGAGCTCTTCTTCATCTTCAGGCGCACTACGTTGTTTGCCAACCGCGACTTCCTGACCAAAGATATTCTCATCCGGTGTTTCGGGTCTGCTTAACTTGTGGAGTATTTCAACCAGGCCTGCATCAGCTGGCTCGAGGGGGTCGCGGGCTTTAACCTTTTCGAACATCTCTACAACCACATCAGTGGCTTGAAGAATGACATCCATTAACTCGGGGGTAAGCGTGCGTTGGCCATTTCGCATGACGTCAAAAACGTTTTCAGCACCATGACAAATTTCAACGAGTTCGGTGAGCGACAAAAAGCCAGCGCCACCTTTTACAGTATGGTAACCACGGAAAATCGCATTCAATAAATCGGCATCGTCTGGATTGTTTTCCAGATCAACGAGTTGTTCTTGTAATTGTTCCAGTATCTCGCCGGCTTCCACCAGAAAGTCCTGTAATATATCCTCGTCAACGTCAAACGACATGCGTCTGCTCCCCTAAAAACCTAAGCTTGACAATAAATCGTCCACATCATCCTGCCCCTGAACAACATCATCGCGTTGTTCTGCATCGATAATTGGCCCTTCCGCTTCAATCTTATCGGTTTTATCTTTCAAAGGTTTAGTAGTCTTTTCAGTTTTTTCTACATCGCCGAACATGGTCAACATATTCACCAGGCTGTCTTCGACTTCTTTCACCAGCTCAATAACGCGACGAATTACCTGACCAGTAAGGTCTTGATACCCCTGCGCCATCAATACCTCAGTAAGCAAACTAGTCAGTTTTGCTGATTCTGCAGAAGCGTCAACCAGCAATTTATCTAAATCGGTGCACAGAGATTTAAACTCACCAACCTCAATCTGCCTGCTCATGAGTTTTTTCCACTCTGGCATAATGGTGTCTATGCGTTGAGAAAGGGTTTCTGCTATCGGCATGCTCGCTTCAACCGCATCCATGGTTGTGTTTGCCGCTTTTTCGGTTTCTTCAATAACATACGTCAGCCGAGTTTGCGCATCTGGAATTTCATCCGTAGCCAGACCGGCTATGCGATCGTCTAATTGGAAACTGTTTAATGCATCATGCAGCTGACGGGTCAATTTTCCCACTTCGGCAAAAAGCTCGATTGACTCTTTCATCGAAGCAGCATCGAGAAGCGCTCTGGCAGATTCATGATCATCTTGTTCTAAAAAGACGACCAGCTGCCTGGCTTCATCTAATGTAATAGGGACGTTTTGTATCGACATCCTTTTTTCCTCTAGCGTTGGAGCGTCTGGCTTAACCTAAACGTTCGAAGATTTTGTCGAGTTTTTCCTTCAGTGTTGCCGCCGTAAACGGTTTGACTACGTAACCATTTACCCCTGCCTGAGCAGCCGCCACGATTTGTTCCTTTTTCGCTTCGGCAGTGACCATAAGGACAGGTAAGTGTTTGAGTTTGTCATCAGCTCGGATGGCGCGTAGCAAATCGATTCCTTGCATGCCCGGCATATTCCAGTCGGTAACAACAAAATCAAAATCACCCTGCTGTAGCATCGGCAACGCAGTACTTCCATCGTCCGCTTCCTGGATATTGGAAAACCCCAAATCTTTAAGCAGGTTTTTTATGATTCGTCTCATAGTTGAAAAATCGTCAACCACGAGAATTTTCATATTTTTGTCCAAAATGGCCTCCAGTGAGGGTTATAAGTTATTAATGTTCATTGTGATTTTTATTATTCACTAACCCGCCACGATTTCATTCGCGATTTAAGTTTTAGCATGGCCTGGCTGTGAATCTGGCTAACTCTGGATTCGCTAACATCCAGCACTTCACCAATTTCCCGAAGGTTTAGTTCTTCATCATAATATAAAGATAGTACGATTGCTTCTCTTTCGGGTAACGTAGTAATAGCATGAGCAAGTGCTTTTTGAAAAGCACCTTGCATCAAATCGTCAAGCGGTGAGTCGCTCCCCGCATTCTCTTCTGTGGTAATGACGTCCTCAGACACGCCAAGGTCTTCAATACCGACGAGTTTTCCTGCATTCACTTCGTTTAGCATCTGATGATAGTCATCGAGACTAACATTCAATACTCCCGCGATTTCTGCGTCTTTGGCATCTCGCCCAGTATCTCTCTCCACCTGTGCAATGGCGTCAGAGATGGCGCGGCTGTTTTTGTGCACTGAACGCGGTGTCCAGTCACCTTTGCGAATTTCATCCAGCATCGCTCCGCGAATGCGAATACCCGCAAAGGTTTCAAAGCTTGCGCCCTTAGAACCGTCAAAATTTTTTGCCGCTTCTAATAACCCGATCATGCCTGCCTGAATGAGATCATCCACCAGTACGCTGGGTGGCAACCTTACCATCAAATGATGCGCAATACGTTTTACCAGCGTGGCGTGTTGTTCAACCAGCTGCGCTTTATCGTTTTGCTGTCGGTAAGCTGCGGCTTTGCTATTCAACGTTGATTACCCGCCAGTTTATTTGACACTAATTGTTCAATGAAAAACTCAAGATGCCCACCAGGCTGTTCAGGAATTGGCCATTTTGCCGCCTTGGTGGCTAATTGAGAAATGGCGAGGGCCGCTGGTGAACTAGGGAAGGCGTCGACAATGGCAGTTTGCTTTCGAACCGCGCGACGAATATTCTCGTCAAATGGTACCGTTGCAACCAGTTCTAACGCCACATCCAGGAACCGCCCAGTCACTTTAGACAGTTTGCTAAACAGCTCTTGTCCTTCACGAATGTCTCTGACCATGTTGGCAACGATTTTAAATTTAAAGACACCATGCTCGCGATTCAAAATCTTTATCAGTGCGTAGGCATCCGTTAAGGAGGTGGGTTCATCGCACACCACAACCATTATATCCTGCGATGCACGGGAAAAGCTGAGCACCATATCAGAAATACCCGCTGCGGTATCGACAATCAGAATGTCGATCTGCGAACGCAACTCGCTGAAGGCGCGTATAAGCCCAGCATGCTCAGTGGGTGACAATTCTGTCATAGATTGCGAGCCAGACGTTGCTGGCGCAATTTTAATTCCATGCGGGCCCGTCACTAACACTTCGTCGAGGGTACATTCACCCGACAAAACGTGTGATAGATTTTTTTCTACCCGTAATCCAAGCATCACATCCACATTGGCCAGACCAAGGTCGGCGTCAAGTACCATGACCCTTTTACCTTGTTTGGCCATTGCTATGGCTGTATTGAGAGTGATGTTAGTTTTACCTACCCCACCCTTGCCACCGGTTACGGCGATAACTTTAATAAGTCGAGATTGATTCATCTTTCGTAAGCTACTCGCTTGATCGTCGATCATACTGCTCGTGCTGCGTTAACCACTTGATTGCTTGTAGTATGATTCAAACCGTACTTTTTATAAAGCTTTGCGGCAGCAGATACGAGAGATTTTGCATCGGCAATTTTAATATCTTCGGGAACTTGTTGTCCATCAGTAACATAGCTTACGCTCAATTGATTTTCCACAGCGATACTTAATATTTCTCCCAAACTGTAGCATTCGTCCAGTTTGGTGAAGATGCATCCATCCAGCTTTATCCGGCTATATGCGTCTACAATGCGCTGCATCGCAGCATATTGAGTATTTGCCTGCGCTACTAAATATTTTTTCACCGGCTGCATCTGACCGTCGTCAAATTGAGCAAGTTGTTTGATTAATCGACTATCACGCTGACTAAAGCCGGCAGTATCGATCAAAATTAATTTTTTATGCCGCAACTGAAATAGCTGTTCGGCCAACTCTTCACTGGACTGCGCTTTGCGCACCGTACAACCAATGATTTTGCCGTAGGTGGCCAACTGCTCAAACGCCGCAATCCGATAAGTATCGACGGTGATCATTGCTACCTGATCGGCACCATGGCGCTGCGCATAACGGGCGGCCAATTTAGCCACCGTGGTCGTTTTTCCCGTTCCGGTCGGGCCCACTAACGCAACCACACCTGTTTGTCTGAGGATATCATTGCCAGCAATCTGCAAGCGGTTGGAAAGTAAATTGAGCAGGTAGACCCATGCTTCACGTTCACCATATTCTTTTGGCGTAAAATTAATTAACTGCTCGGCCAGTGCTTCACTTAACCCCATTTGGGTTAAACTATGCGCAAGATACTGATGGCTTGGAAGGTGTCGACTTTTCTTTTCCTGCTTTAACTCTGCCAGTTGAAATTGCAAAACGTTTCGCAGTGACTCAATTTCTTCTTTAATACTGGCAAGATCATTATTTTCGTAGCGCGCGGACGGTTCTTTTTCGCGTGCAGGCATAGTGTCCATCAGATCATCGTCAAATTGCAGATAATCTTCTTTGACGGTTGTCGATGGCGCAACGGGTCTAGCCGAAGGAGGTGGCGTTGCTGCTGGAGAGGGTACCGGTCTTTGTGCTTTTATCGCATCAGCGACACCCGCGTGTTGTTTTTCAAGCAGCGCTCTTAAACTGTCAGGGCCGTCATCACCAATAATTTCACTTAACGACGGTGTTGGCTTGCCGTTTTTTGTTGGCGATTCAGCATGCCGGCGCTTCACATTGCCAAGTTTAACCTCGGGTTCTTTATCATACGCAGCAACTAATTCGATCCCATCAGCAACTTTGCGATTGGACATGATGACCGCATCACTACCAAGTTCATCTTTCACTTTATTTAGCGCTTCGCGCATGTCTTTGCCAAAAAACCGTCTAATTTTCATTGCAACCTCGTCTCTTAGATGGCGTCATTTTATTGACCCACAGAGCTAACAATTTTGATCTGTTTATCGTCTGGGACTTCCTGATATGACAGTACATGCAATCCCTCTACCGAATATTTCAGGAAGCGCGATAAGACAGGACGTAACATACCTGATGTCAACAGTACTGCAGGTTCTCCTGCCAGTTCCTGTTGTTGACTGGCTTGTTGCAGGGACTGCTGAATTCTGTCAGCCAGCCCCGGCTCAATGCCCGCCCCATCTTCGCCACCGGCTTGAAGAGACTGGTGCAACATCTGTTCCAGTTCTGGCGCCAGCGTTATGACGGGTATTTCTTTATTACCATCACAAATCTCCTGCACAATTAAACGTTTAAGCGCAATTCGCACCGCAGAAACCAGTACATCAGGATCCTGACTCTTAGGCGCATATTCACTCAGGGTTTGCACAATGGTGCGCATATCCCGAATCGGCACGCCTTCAAACAGCAAGGTTTGCAATACTTTAACGACCGTGCTTAATGGCAATAAATCCGGCACCAGTCCTTCAACCAGTTTGGGGTTGTTCTTGGCCAGCATATCCAGCAACTGCTGCACTTCTTCGTGTCCCAGCAACTGATAAGCATTATTGGTGAGTAACTGGCTTAAATGTGTCGCCACCACAGTTGCAGCGTCCACCACCGTATAGCCGAGCGTCTGTGCGTGTTCGCGCTGATTAGGTTTGATCCATACGGCATCCAGACCGAAAGCAGGATCCCGTGTTGCGCGCCCCTCAAGTTTGCCGAACACCTGACCCGGGTTGATGGCCATTTCCTCATCATGACTGATTTGCGCCTCACCAATGGTGACACCAAGCATGGCAATGTTGTAGGCATTGGGATCTAAATCGAGGTTATCTCTGATGTGCACCGGCGGGATCAAAAAGCCCAGTTCCTGAGAAAGCTTTTTCCTCACTCCTTTGATTCGCGTTAGTAACTCGCCGCCTTGTGATTTGTCCACCAGCGGGATGAGGCGATAGCCAACTTCCAGACCAATGGTATCGACCTGCTGCACATCGTGCCAGCCAAGTTCTTTTACTTCAGGCGCAACGTAATCGTCGGTGTTGACCTTACCCGCTTTCGCGGCAGGGCTATTTCTGCCGGCTTGTTCTGCTTCTTCAGCACTGATGCGTTTGGACTGCCAGTATGCATACCCCCCTGCGATAGCAGAAAAACTTAAGAATGCGAAATGGGGCATGCCCGGCACTATCCCCATGACAAACAAGATAACCGCAGCAATCGTTAATGCCTGAGGATTACCCAACTGGGATTTAATCTCATCCCCCATCTGCTGGTCTTCGTTTTCGCGCGTCACGATAATGGCGGTAGCTACCGAAAGTAACAAAGAAGGTATTTGTGCCACCAAGCCATCACCGATGGTAAGAATGGTGTAAACTTCAAGGGCATTGCCAAAGTCTAAATCATGCTGGATCATGCCAATAAACAATCCGCCGACGATGTTGATCAGCATAATAAACAAGCCTGCAATGGCATCGCCTTTAACGAATTTTGACGCACCATCCATAGAACCATAGAAGTCAGCTTCTGCGGTAATCTCTTCGCGGCGCTGGCGTGCCTGTTCCTGATCGATGTACCCGGCATTCAAGTCTGCATCAATTGCCATTTGTTTACCTGGCATGGCATCAAGGGTAAATCGAGCGCTAACCTCAGAAATACGGCCGGCACCTGCGGTAACAACCTTAAAATTAATAATCAGCAAAATGGCAAAGACCACGATACCGACAGCAAAATTACCCCCAATCACCACTTCACCGAAAGCTTCGATGACCTTACCCGCCGCGTCGCCGCCTTCATGTCCGTATAACAGCACCACCCGCGTAGAAGCGACGTTTAAGGCCAGGCGCAGTACGGTGGCGATCAATAAGACCAGCGGGAATATGCCGAATTCAACCGGCCGCTTAGTTAGTACCGCCACCAATATGATGACCAGAGAGAGGGCGATGTTGAAACTGAACAACACGTCTAAGAGGAAAGGCGGCATGGGCAGAATAACCATGCCCATTATAGCCAGAAGAACGATCGGTGCGCCTAAACCGCTGGCGAATTGCTGCATTCGATTTTTGTCAAACCGTTGCAGATAACCGGATAACTCCATCGTACTTTAGTCTCACGTTAAACTATCAGAATTTTGACACTTACTGCCTGTGAATCATTGATAGTTCAACTACTGTGCCATGTTAGGCCGTTCGTGAAGAAATTTATCGACGAAGCTCTGTAGGAATGGGTAAATCCCGTTTAAGCGGCTTAGGTCGTTTGCCTTTGCCAGCTCGGTATGCCTTAAGCTGAAAGACGTAAGCTAATACCTGCGCCACTGCCATAAACAGTTTTTGCGGAATTTCGTTATCCACTTCAGTGGAATAATAAATGGCACGCGTCAGCATGGGCGTGGGGATCAGCGGCACATTGTTGGCAGTGGCTATTTTACGAATATGCATTGCCAGTTCATCCGCTCCCTTGGCAACAACCACAGGCGCGCGCACACCGTTTTCATCATATTTAAGTGCTACAGAATAATGGGTCGGGTTGGTCACCACTACGTCAGCGTGTGGTACTTCTTGCATCATGCGTTTGGCTGAAGCCTGAAATTGCAGACGACGTATCCTGCCTTTAGTTTGCGGATCACCTTCAGAGTTTTTATGCTCGTCTTTAATTTCCTGCTTGGTCATCTTCAGTTCTTTGTTGTGCTTATACTTCTGGTACGGCACGTCGATGAGGGAGATGGGTATCATACCCAGGGTCATAATAAAAAATGCCCACGCGATCATCTCCATCGCGTGAAAGAAGTTTCCTGGGTATGCTTCCATATCGAGGTGAATTGCTTCGTCTTCGAAATACAGCATCGCAAGCAAAGCCAATCCGCCTATGACAAAAAATTTAGCAATCGATTTAAGCAGCTCGACCAATCCGTTGGGTCCGAACATGCGCTTTAATCCATTAATAGGATTAAGCTTGTTCATTTTGGGTGCTGCGGATTCCCAGGTGAAATTGAAGCCGCCGACGCCAATATTGCCATATATACCGCCAATCATCGCGACCAATTGAAACATGATGACCGGAAACGCTACCGCCGTAAGTGCCTCGCCCCAGGCGCCAAACATTTGGGTAGGATCGTAAGTTTCGTCTCTTGATAGGGTAAACATGCGCAGTGATACGGAATAGAGCGATTCTGCCAGTTGCCCGCCGATCACCAAAAACATTGCGCCACTGAAAATCAGCACTAACGTGGTTGAAAGCTCCTTGGATCGAGCTATCTGCCCTTTATCTCGAGCATCGTCAATTTTTTTCTGTGTGGGTTCTTCCGTTTTATCGTCGGTATCAGCCATGGCTGCCTCCTTCTACGTTGGGCATACTGCAAGCAATTCACACATGAATTGCAATGCCCTTTCCCACAGCTCATTAAAGTGCATGGTAAAGTTTGATAATGTAATCCAGATAATGGTCAAGCCCATCATCTGCGCGATAGAAAATCCGATACTGAAAATATTTAATTGCGGCGCAGCTTTGGTCATGATGCCAAACGCCAGGTTAACAATTAGCAGTGACACAATAGGCGCTAACGACAGCGTCACCGACGCTATGAACATCCAACTGCCCCAGTGCACGATATCCAATAGCTGTTGAGGAGACCACCATGAGCCAACAATGGGAAACGCCTCGAAACTGATCACCACCATTTCAATCATTGCCAGATGGCCATCAAGGGTCCAGAAGAGTAACGTTGCCAGAATGAGATAAAACTGACCTACCGCGGGTACGTTGATGCCGTTAACCGGGTCGACGATAGAAGCAAAGCCCAAGCCGGTCTGCATTGCAATAATCTGACCGGCAAGCACGAAGGTATTCAGTACCATCATAGAAATAAAACCGATACCGACACCAATCAGTATTTCTTTTGCACCGATAATGAAAGTGCCTAAGCTAACCAGATTTTCTACCGGAACCGGCGGTACCACCGGCATAATAATCAGCGCCAGCATCACCGTGAGCAGCCCTCGCACCGTGGGAGAGATAGATTTGGCGCTCATACCGATCATAGTGGCAAACATCCCGCTGATGCGCATAAACGGCAGCATCATATCGGTCAAAAACTGGTTGATAACGGCTAATTCATAAACCATGACGATTTACTAACAACTATCCAACAACTTGCGGAATTTGATCGACCATATGAAAAGTGAAGTCCATCAATTGCTGCACCAACCAGTTTCCTCCCCAGCTTAACGCCAGCAGCGTTACCAACAGGCGAGGCAGAAAGCTCATGGTCTGCTCGTTGATTGAAGTTGCAGCCTGAAAAACCGCTACGATCAAACCGACAATCAAACTGGGCACGATAACCGCGGAGACCAGCATGATCACCATAAACATCGCTTCACGGAGAATTTGCACAAATACTTCTGGTGACATAGTCGCCTCCTACACACCCATACCAAAACTGGTCGCAAGGGTGCCAAAAATCAGATTCCAGCCATCTACCAATACAAACAACATCAGTTTAAATGGCAGTGAGACAATCATGGGGGATAACATCATCATCCCCATTGCCATGAGGATTGATGCCACGACCAGATCAATGATCAAGAACGGGATAAACAGCATAAAGCCAATCTGAAACGCCGTTTTCAGTTCGCTGGTAACAAATGCCGGGATCAGAATGGTCAACGGTACATCCGCAGGTTCTTCATATTTATCTTCATCGCCGGCGATACGTACAAAGGTTTCTAAATCTCTTACCCGGGTCTGAGAAAGCATAAATGCGCGCATAGGGCCTTTGGCTTGTTCAAACGCCTCTTTTGATGTCATGGTTTCTTCAAGATAGGGCTGCAAGGCACGCTCGTTAATCTCTTCAAATACCGGTGACATGATAAATAATGACAGGAACAGACTGACACCGATCAGGATCTGGTTGGAAGGTGACTGTTGCAATCCAATAGCCTGACGCAGTATGGATAACACCACAATGATGCGCGTAAAGGAGGTCATCATCATAATAAACGCCGGAATCAAACTCAGCGCAGTCATGATGAAAACTGCCTGCAGGGTCATCGAATAATCCTGTGTCCCATCCGGGTTGGTGGTCACAGTGACTGCCGAAATGCCCTGTTGTGCTGATACTGAATCTGCAAAGAACAACAAACTGCTCAATAGTCCAAAGCCGAGCCAGAACCGCACATTAGCCATGCTGCTTCTCCTCTTTTAAAGAAGGATTTATTTTTCCCGCCATGGCGCTGACCAGCTTTTGTTTAAACAAAGCCCCTGGATTCTCCGCGGGCTGCTGGCGTTTTATATTATTTTCCAGTTTGCTTAAGTGAGAAATAGACTGCGAGGTGATCCCTACTAAATGCTGCTCGTCACCTACTTCAATCACCATGATGCGTTCTTTTGCGCCGGCCATCATGCTGGCTACTACCTTTAACTGACCGTTGCTGGAGTGAGTGACATTAAACCGTCGCATCACGTACGCTAACGCAAAAATAATCGCCACCACTAATAAAAGTGATAGAAAAATTGACAGTACTGAGGTGGGGTTGGTGATGGATTGTGTGCTTTGCGCAAAGGCTGAAGAGGAAAAAACAAGAGGCAGCAATTTGCAACCTCTTGAAAAGGATAAAAATTTACCGAAGCTTTTTGATTCTTTCGATCTGACTAATAACATCTGTTAACCGGATCCCAAACTTGTCGTTGACTACTACTACTTCTCCATGAGCAATCAACGTGCCATTAACCAAAACATCTAATGGCTCTCCGGCGACCCGATCTAATTCCACAACTGAGCCCTGGTTCAGTTGCAATAAATTCCGAATACTAATTTGGCTACGTCCGACCTCCATAGAGATGGTAACGGGGATATCCAAAATGGTATCGAGTTTTTTCTTCTCTTCCTGGGTTATAGGTGCGTCATCTTTCAGTTCATCCAGTTCGGCAACTTTAACACCATCGCCTTCACCTTCCTGACCTTCTTCTGACTCTGCCTGCTCAGCCATCGCTGCTGCCCAGTCGTCCATGCCATCTTCTTCACTCATAGGAGTACCTCATTAATATGTCTCATGCTCAGAGATCTTCTTCCAGCACTTGTAACTCAGCATCATTGTCGATTACACGACCACCGCGAGTTAATAGCTGCAGTTCAGATTTAACCGAAGTCGGTCTGGGGATTTTGTCCGTAATTTTCAGCGCCAGGTTGTCACGCGAACGGCCCAACTTAGCGCGGAAAGTTGGTAAATCCTCAATCAAAACGGTGATAAATTCAGGCATTTCCACCGGAATAATGTCACCTGCCTTAAATTCCATAATTTGTTTCAGCGATACATCAACTTCCAGCATGTGGGTGGTCAATTCCACTTCTACGTCCATAATTTCATCGCGAAGCGCTTTACTCCAGCGCAGATCGGTGTCTTCTTTGTCGCTTTGCACACCGGCGTCAAGCAGTTCCCTAATCGGCTCCAGCATTGAGTAAGGCAACGACACGTGAAAATCACCACCGCCGCCGTCAAGTTCGATATGAAACGAACTTATCACCACCACCTCGGTAGGACTGACAATGTTTGCCATGGCAGGGTTTACTTCTGAATCCAGATATTCAAACGACACATCCATGACGGGTGCCCACGCCTCTTTATAATCTTCGAAGATTATTTTTAACAGCATCTGGATAATACGGCGTTCGGTAGGGGTAAATTCCCGCCCTTCAATTTTCGCGTGATAACGCCCGTCACCACCAAAAAAGTTATCTACCAAAATAAACACCAGGCGCGCTTCCATGGTGATTAGCCCGGTGCCTTTAAGCGGACGAAAACGCACCATGTTCAAGCTGGTAGGCACAAACAGCGTATGTATGTACTCACCAAACTTAATCATCTGAATGCCATTTATTGACACTTCAGCAGAGCGACGCATCATGTTAAACAAACTAACCCGCATGTGTCGGGCAAAGCGTTCGTTAACAATTTCAAGCGTGGGCATACGCCCGCGCACTATTCTATCCTGCGACGAAAAGTCATACTCAAGCGCAGAAGTATCACCGCCGCTTTCGCTGACTTCCTCTTCTTCTACGTCGTCGACACCATGTAACAGGGCGTCGATTTCGTCTTGGGATAATAAATCGCTCACTCGATATCCTTTTACTGCATTACAAACCCGGTGAACAGCACCTGTTCCACCACATTCGCACCTGAAATCTCATTCATCACCCGCTGAACTTCACTCAACGCGTCTTCCCGCAGGGTAATTTTGCCTGCTTCAGTAACCAAATCATCTGCGCTGCTATTACTGAAAACCTGAAGCAAGGTTCCTTCAATTAAAGGAATGTGTGATTTGGCGATTTCTTCATTCTCTGATCCGCGTACCATTAACTGCACTTTAATTTGAACTAAGCGGTCGCGGCCACTGCCCGGAACATTAAAGACAAATGGGCGCGGCATTGCCACGTAAAGTGCAGTACCGAGATTCGCTGTGGACGCTTGTGGCTGTGCAGATTGCCCCTGAGCCATTTCGGACTGCTCAGGAACGGGCGTATCTGAACCTGAAAACAGGAAGAAATAAGCAGCACCACCACCCAGTATTACTACAACAGCAATGATGATAATCATCATTTTTTTGCTACTGCCACCGCTTTCTTCAATTTGTAGTTCGTCTTCCGCCATGTTTTTATCTCATATTATTCCAATGGGCGTATTATCAATTTTCACCAGTAAATGGCAATCATAGAATCAAGAAAGTTTTACTAAGCATAGTCATCGATTCCATTGGTGTCGCGCTTGCGTGTGCCGGATTCAGTCTGAGTCTGGGTGTCATCGCCTTCAAAATCATCGCCTGAGTGGCCCGACCCGGCAAACTGGCCGTCTTCTTCGCTCTGTTGTGAATCTTGCTGTTGAACGAAGGATTCACCCAGCGTTATACCCTGCTCTGCGAGCATTTCACGTAACCTGTTTTCGGCGTCAGCCAATGCGTCTTTAGCATGTTGCGATTGAACCACAAAGTTAACGTTAGCGGTGTCACCGGAAATATTCACTCTCACCTGCATACTGCCTAACTCGGGTGGATCCAGGCGTATTTCAGCCAGGCTGCTGCGGCTATTGATCATCCAGCGAATTTTCTCATTTAACTGCTGCTGACCTTCTGCGCGTGTTAGATTAACTGGTTTATCCAAACCATCAGCCGCTTGTTGCGCTTTACTCATCTCACTGCGGATTTGCGTATTTTCCCGCAAAGAGGTATCGATAGACGCCAGTGCCTGTCTGTCGGCATCCACTGTAGCGTTTTGCTGCGCGGTCTGCATTGCATTGCTCAATAATGTAAATTGCCCTTCCAGTTGTTGCTTCATCGCATTATCCAATTGGATATTCGCTTCGCTGAGTGCGCCAGCGATTAAATCCTGCAGATTGATACCGGGCTCGCGACCTTGGGCCAGCTGTGCATTCATTTCATTCAAGCCCGTAATCACAGCATTTTTTACCGCCTGCTGCTGTTGCTCTGTTGCAGTTGCTGGCAACAATTTGATCACGCGATCAGCGATGGCTTCAACACTTTCGCTTTGCCCTTTTGCTGAAAGCTGCTGCATACTCTGCAACAACTTGTCCAGGTTTTGCGGTGCTGTCAATTTTTCGTTAAGCGCAGATTGAGAACCACTCGTCTGCAATTGTGCATTCTGTTTTTCTGAGTGCATCAAAGACAGCAGCAGTTTTGCAGACGCTTCGAGTGCATCATCAGAACTGTCTGCTCCTTGTGCAGCCAGTGGGTTGGTTTTGTCCGCATCTTCAGCTTGTAGCGTTAACAAGGCTGTCGCCAGCGCTGTTGCTTTAGGCGATTCCACTTTTTCTCCGGCATCCATCGCTTTGGCTACCATCTGATTTAATTTTTGCGAAAGTTGATCAAATAATACTGCTATCGTGACTGGCCCTTCGACTTCCGTTTCCATAGCACTAAGTTGTTCCTGAATCGCGGCTAATATTGACATCTCATCATTCGAGATAGCGCTGTCTTCGCCTAGCTTTGCTAACAGCGCATCAAGCTTCGCTGACAGCTCATCGGAAAGCGTGATGTCATCACCAGACATTGAGTCGGTCACCTGAGACAATGCGGCTTTATCGGGGTTCTCATTGTAATCTTTGACAGACTCTACCAGTTCAAGCCAGTTGGTATCTTCGTTCTTGTCATGCGCTGCAATCGCAGGCTCAGTGCCCTGCGAATCGGTGTTGGCGGGCACAGCCGGTCTGGACTCAGGTTTAGCAGCCGATTGTGCACTAACCGTTTCAGATCGCTCCGCGGTACGTCGATCCGTTTGTGAAGCTGAGGGGGATTTCTCAGGTGCCTTCCAGATAGGAGTGATCTCACCTTTTTTATCTTTATCCCGAGGACGGTTAGCTGATTGTTCCAGTGCCTGTCTGAATTGGTCGTTGGCATTTCCCTGGCGCGATGGCTGCAAATCAAGCTCGATCGGCAAAGCGGCAATTTGTGAACCTTTAGTGGCAACTTGTTGCATAATATCTTCTTCCAAACTTCCTGATCACCTTGTAAATTAAAGGCTGACCAATCCAAATCTTTTTTCTGTTAGTAGACTTCGCAAGAAGCGTTCCAGTTTAAGAAGTGTTAACCACGCTGGAGTTAATATTTTTCTTTTTGTGCACGATAGAATTTTTGTGCGGCGTATTCGTCCATGGTATTTTGCTGTTTACGCATCTCTTTTCTTTCAGCCGCGATGCGTTGATTCTCAATCACCATTTCTACCGCTTTACGGCGCTTTTGCCGCTCAATCCACTGTTTTTTTCGGTCATCTGCCACCAGTGATGCTCGTGAGATAACCCCCATCTGTTGCTCACAGGCTTTATCGAGTTTGCCAATAAAAGACAGGTGTTGGTGATATTTCTGTGCTGTCACACCGCCTTTTCCGTTATTTTGAATCTGCCGTAAATATTCCAGGCGGTACTGCTGCAGATTTTGCAGTTTTTGCTTTTGCGCGGTGACGTTTTGTTGAGCAAGCTGAAAGGCTTGAGCGGCCTTTTGCTCTTTCTCTTCTTCGATCTGTACAACCAGTTTAAGCTGACTCATGCTGAACCTGCCTCTTAGTTACCCTGACCCAGCCCTTTGGCTAAGCCCATCATACCCTGCAGACACTCATCGTAGGGAATGACATCTTTGTAACCCTGTTGCAGGAAGGTATTGATTACAGGTTCGGCCTGAATCGCCAGATCAATGCGCGGGTCGGACCCTTTGGCATAGGCGCCAATTGCAATTAAATCTTTGTTTTGCTTGTAGGTTGAGTAAACCTGCCTCACCCTTCTGGCCATAAGTAAATGCTCATCACTGACCACCATTGGCATTACCCGGCTTATCGACGATTCGATATCAATCGCAGGATAGTGACCGCTGTCAGCCAGTGAACGCGAAAGTACGATGTGGCCATCTAAAATTGCGCGGGCCGAGTCTGCGATAGGATCCTGCAGATCATCGCCCTCGGTTAACACGGTATAAAACGCCGTGATTGAGCCCTGATGCTCACCCCCGTTACCAGCACGTTCAACCAGTGCCGGTAATTTGGCAAATACCGAAGGCGGATACCCTTTCGTCGCCGGCGGTTCGCCCACGGCCAGTGCGATTTCACGCTGGGCCATGGCATAGCGGGTTAACGAATCGATAAGCAATAATACATTCATCCCCTGGTCGCGGAAATACTCTGCGATGGTCACCGCGGTTTCGCAGCCTTTTAAACGCATCAACGGAGAAGTGTCAGCCGGAGCAGCAACCACGACCGCGCGTTTACGCTCCTCGTCCCCCAGAATTTCATGAATAAATTCTTTTACCTCGCGCCCCCGTTCGCCAACCAGACCCACTACCACCACATCGGCTGTACTGCCTCGCGTCATCATGCCCAGTAACACACTTTTGCCCACGCCACTGCCAGCGAAAAGGCCCATCCGCTGACCAATGCCAACGGTGTTTAACGCATTAATTGAACGTACGCCCACATCCATCGGGTTTTCGATGGGTCTGCGGTGCAACGGATTCATTGCAGGTTTGATGGTTGGTACACGCATCTGGGTTTCGATCGGTCCAAGCCCATCCATCGGCTGTCCGTTGCCATCAACGACTCTTCCCAGCAATCCCATCCCTACCGCCAAACCACTCTCCCGATTCAACGGTGCTACGCGAGAGCCCGGTACAATTCCGCGTACAGGTTCTGTGGGCATCAGATAAGTAATGTCGTCGCCAAAGCCCACCACTTCCGCTTCAATTTCACCGTCAACGGTTTGCACTTTGCACTGACTTCCTACGGGTAACTGACAACCTATCGCTTCTAACGTCAGGCCGATACCGCGCACCAGTTTACCCGCGGCGACAATCGGCGGATGAGGCACCTGCCTGGACAAAGAGGCAAAATAGTCTGCAAGGTTATTTGTCACCGTTGATACCCTGCTCGAACATAAATTTGTCAATCACATCCCGCACGCGGCGATCGATTGACACATCCACTGCATTTTGCGAGGTGATGATCTCGCAGCCGCCAGGCTGCATCGAGGGGTTTTCAACCAGTTGCCAGTTTTTACTGGCAATTTCTTCATCAGAATAATGTGACTTAATACGTGCGATATCATCCGCATGCATCTGTAGCTGATACTGCTTTTCGTTAATGGGCAACGCCTTCAAACCATCCGATAGTGCCTGAAATATAATGTCATCATTAGTTTTAATTTCAGTACGGATCACCGACCGCGCTAGAGTAAGCGCTAACTGAACCAATTGTTTACGCACCTCTTCATTGACCTGCTTGAGTGGTACGTCTAGTTGGTCGCTTAGTTGCTGCCATGCTTTAATTTGTTCGTCAATCTGTTGCTGACCACTTTCAAGCCCTTGCTTTTCGCCCTCGGCAAAGCCTTCTTCGTGACCTTGCTTGTGACCGGCTTCTACCCCTTCAGCTTTGCCTTCGTCGAAGCCAATCTGCTTGCCTTCCTGGTGGCCTTCGTCGTAAGCAGCTTGTCGAATCGCTTCTATTTCCTGGGCAGTAGGCGGCGCGATTTCTTCATCTTCATCTTCTTCAGGTGGCTCGTATTTCCAATCAGAAGTGCGGTTCAATGCGTTAGTCCGCTTTTCTTCCTCTTCTGTTTTGGTGCCTTCAACAAAGGGCAGGTCCCATTTTTTGATCCCTTCTGAAACCTGGCTGTCGAATGGATTTGATTTTGGCATAAGTTACCGGTGTCCGCTTACAAGAACTCTTCGCCGCCACCGCCGCCAAGCATAATTTCGCCTGAATCCGCCAGGCGACGGGCAACAGACAGAATTTCTTTTTGCGCAGTTTCAACTTCAGAAATACGAACGGGCCCCATCGCTTCAAGATCGTCAAGTAGCATCTCAGCAGCGCGCTTGGACATATTCTTAGTGATTTTATTTTTGAGCTCTTCGTCAGCCCCTTTGATGGCTTTAAGCAAGGCATCTTGCTGTACTTCTCGCAGGATCGACTGGATACCGCGATCGTCCACATCGACCAGGTTGTCGAAGACAAACATCAAGTCTTGAATTTGTTGACTCATTTCTTCGTCTTGCTCGCGAATAGCATCCATTAATTGCCCTTCGATAGCCGTATCCAGATAGTTCATGATGTCTGCTGCTGACTTCAAGCCGCCCATTTTGGCAGCCTGAGTACCGGCCTGTCCGGCGAATTGTTTCTCCATGATTTCGTTCAATTCCTGCAATGCGGCTGGCTGTACTTCTTCCAGGTTGGCAATTCGCATTAACAAATCCAGACGAACTTTTTCCGGAAACTGTGCGAGAATTTCAGCGCTCTGTTCCGGCTCGAGATAAGACAACACAATGGTTTGGATCTGCGGATGTTCGTTACGAATAATACTGGCAACCTGCTTGGAATCCATCCACTTTAACGAATCCAAACCCTTAGCACCTGTGCCCATCATGATTTGATCAATCAGGTTAGCGGCTTTATCCTCACCCAGGGCGGCGGTCAGTGCCCGCTTCACGAAGTCCTGACTCTGGAAGCCGATGGTGCTGTAATTTTGAATCTCTTCGATAAAATGCTTGTGCACTGCAGTAATTTTGACCTGGGTCATATCATCGACTTTGGCCATTTCTGAACCCAGTTTTTGCACTTGCTTGGGTTCAAGGTGCTTTAAGATCTGTGCAGCATCTTCTTCCGACAGGCTCAACAACAAGATAGCGGCTTTTTCCAACCCTTCCAGCTTGCTAACGTCATATCCCAAGTCTTCCTGAGTAGCTAAATTTTCTGCCACGTTATTCTCCTACTCGTCCTGCAACAGCCAGCCTTTGACCACCTGAGCAGATAATTCAGGTTCATTAGCCACCAGCGCGCGAACGGCTTTAAGTACATCTTCGTCTTTGTGCAGATCAGGTAACATAAGTGAACCGTCAGGCGCGAATCCAACCTGACCTTCGTCAAACTCTTGCGTCAACATGCTGATAGTATCATCGCCAAGATCGAGACGCTCGTCTGCATCAAAGTCTTCAGAGCCTTTTACTGATTCAGGATTGATAAGTTTTCTGAGCATTGGACGTATCACAGCCAGAATTAAGACGATAATCACCAGTCCGCCGATAATCAGTTTAATTATAGGCAATAATTTAGGGTCTTCCCAGAATGGGATTGTCTCTACTTCACCGGTTTCCATGCGAGTGAAGGGCACGCTCACCACTTCTAACGAGTCACCTCGGGCAACGTCAAAACCCACACCACCCTGTAACAGCCGACGAATATTCAATACTTCTTCCTGCGGCCGTGGCTGGGTAGTTACGCTGCCATCTTCAGCTGTTGTGCGAACGTGATCAACAGCCACAGAGACACTCAGTCGGCGGATTACACCTGTCTGTTTTTTAGTATGGCTGATGGTAGTGTCCAATTCGTAGTTACGCGTTGATTCTTTACTATTTCGGCCGGGGGAAACGTACTGGCCGGGGTTTAGCGCAGTGGTATCCTCGGGGATTTGTGATGCCGCCGGAGGCTGATTGCTCAATGCCCCTGGTATACCAGCCGCACCGCCGCCAGTACTATTTTCTTCGACCAACATCTCACTGCGCACAGCCGGCAGGTCCGGATTATAAGTACGTTGGGTTTGTTCCATGGCAGTAAAATCCATGGTGACATCAGCCTGTGCGGTGTAATTCCCAATGCCTAATACCGGGATCAGAATCGCATCGATTTTTTCCAGGTATTCTTGTTCACGCTTGCGTTCAATCTCATATTCTTTGCGTGCTCTGGCGCTCATTGAGTCTTGTGAGCCTGAATTGAGCAAACGCCCGTTGCTATCGGTTACAGTTACCTTGCTTGGTTCCATGCCCTGCACGGCTGAAGCGACAATATCCACCACTGCATCCACTTCTTCACCAGCAATTACGGCCCCTCGTTTGGCGGTCAACACCACGGTCGCACTGGCTTTTTTCTCACGGCGGGAAAACACATTCTCTTTTGGCATGGCAAGCAACACACGCGCTTTTTGAATGCTATCCATATCCTGAATGGTAGTGGCAATTTGCTGTTCGCGAGCGTGTTTCAAACGCTCCATTTCAAGCCTTTGACTGACACCAAAGCCCATATCCTGCATAATGATGTCAGTACCTGTATCGCTAGAGCGCACCAGCCCCTGGCGGGCCATCCCCAAACGAATATCCTGATACTCATCATTGCGTACCAGAATCATGTTGCCTTCAAGCTTGTAGTCAATTTGATTGGCGTCCATGTAATCGAGGGTTTCAATTAATTCCTCGGTTTCCATTTTGGCCATCGGGCGATAATCTGGCTCCTGCGCCCAAATGAGGATAAATACGGCAATGGCTATGCAGATAACCAGCACCACTACCAGCGCCATTTGCCGCATCATGTCAGCGCTGCCAAGTGTGTCCATGAATCCGGATTTGTTTTCCGGTTCGTTATTGCCACCGCCTGACTCGTCAGCGACGGTCAGGTTGGTGCCGGTTGCTTCTGCCATCTTATTACTACCCTGAAATTAATTTAAACTGGCATATTCGAAATTTGCTTGTAGGCTTCAAGCAGTTTGTTACGCACTTGTAGGGTGGCTTCAAATGCAATGCTTGATTTTTCCTTCGCGATCATGACCTCGGCCAGGCTCAGCGAAGGGTCGCCCATTTCAAAACGTTGTTGCATGGTTTTAGAATGTACCTGCGCATCATTTACACCTTCGATGGCATTTTTCAACATGCTGGCGAATTCACCTTCGGGCTGTTTTACAATATTTGGGGCTTCATGTACCGGTAGCTGCGCCTGAGAAATCATTGCCTGCATTTCCTGGTACAAACTGTTTGCTTTAATGTCCATGACCACTCCTGAAGTGATGGTTACCATTGTCGTGACTGACATTTGGCGATATTGCGTTAGTTACTTTCATTTCAGCAATTACCAGGCCAACATTAATTATCCAATAATTTCAGCAAGTTAAATAAAAAGCCAAAAAGTTGACGGCCTGGGAAGCTAATAAGAAACGCAAAAAAATGCCGCGACTAGCGCGGCGAATCGGGCGCCTGATAGATCAGGCGGGTACATCAATACCTTCTTCACGCATACGGGCAAGCTTGTAGCGCAGGGTTCTTGGACTAATGCCTAACTTCTCTGCCACATCTTTGCGCTTACCGTTACACATTTCCAGCGTATCAAGAATAATTTGATGTTCCTGATGACGCAGTTCATTACCTAACCGACTAACATCTTCATCAATAGCGTTGACAGCATCCTGATTGTGGCTTGCCAGAGTGGCTGCCATTTCCAGCATAAGGTGAGACGAATCGATAGTATCGCTTTCGCACAGGATCAAGGCGCGCTGGATCACATTTTCGAGCTCTCTGACATTGCCGGGCCAGGTGTATTGAGTTAGCTTATTACGCGCCGCGGCACTGAGTTTAATCTTACCCGTGCCCTTGCTCTGTGCATGGCGCTGGATCAAATGTTCTGCCAGCGGCACAATATCTCCGGGTCGTTCACTTAGCTGTTTCCACACAATTGGGAAGACATTTAAACGGTAGTATAAATCTTCTCTGAACTCGCCGGCGGCTACTGCCTGACGTAAATCCCGATTGCTGGTTGCGATGACTCTGACATCAAGCTGTACCATTTTGCGACCGCCTAAACGTTCGACTTCTTTTTCCTGCAGCACACGCAGTAGTTTGGCCTGCAAAGACAAATCCATTTCGGTGATTTCATCCAGCAATAAGGTGCCGTTTTGCGCCTGTTCGAATTTACCCGGACAAGCTTGCACTGCCCCTGTAAAGGCCCCCTTTTCATAGCCAAATAGGGTAGCTTCTAACATGTTCTCAGGAATCGCTGCACAGTTTATTGCTACGAAGGGTGCCTGGCTACGCGGGGACTGATCATGAATATATCTCGAAAGCACTTCTTTACCTGAACCACTCGGGCCAAGCACCATCACAGTAGCATCTGACTTGGCTACTTTGCGTGAAAGGGTTAATAATTCCAAGCTGGCGGGGTCAGCTGCCACAGGGGTACGCGACTCTATTTTTTCAGCCGGGGCATAACGGCTGACTAGATTGATCAGCACTTCCGGCGCAAACGGTTTGGACAAATAATCTGTTGCGCCATCGCGCATGGCCTGGACGGCATCGTCGATGGTCGCGTAGGCGGTCATCAACAGCACCGGCATTTGCGGAAACTTAGCCTTAATATTTTTCAGCAGTTTCAGACCGTTCATGCCACTCATTTGAATATCGCTTATCACTAAGTCTATCGCTTGCTGACTTAGCTCTAGCATCGCCTGCTCTGCGCTTTCTGCGCAAACCAGATTATATCCGGCCAGTTGCAGTGTATCCATCAAGGCTTCACGTAAACCGGCATCGTCCTCGACGATTAGGATAGTACTGTTGCTCATGCGTGTTCTCCTGTAAGACGATTTAACGGAATCTGTTGAATAGGCTCAAAAGGCAAGGCAACGATAAAACGCGCGCCACCGGCGGGTTTATTTTCTACCGACAGTTGACCTTTATGGGCAGTGGTGACTGATTTTACGACCGCCAAACCCAATCCTGTACCGTGACTTTTGGTGGTGAAGAATGGCTCAAAAATTTTATTTAATAATGATTTAGGAACGCCTTTTCCTTCATCTTCAATACTGATATTCACCATGTTATTGATAACTTCTGCATGCACCTTAATACAACTTCCTTTTGGCGACACCTGACTGGCATTTTCAATTAAGTTTAGCAGCGCGCCCTGTAATGCCGTCAGGTTGCCAATAATCTGTAAACGCTGTTCAAAGCCAACGAATTTAAGTGATTGCGCGGCGGTATCCGTAATTGAAGTACCAGTGGCTTCAATGGCCTGTATGACCTCTGTCAACGTAATGGGTGCTACTACCTGCTCTTCACCCGATTTGGCAAATAACAGCATGTCATTAACCTGACTTTCCAGCTCTTTTAAGCGTGCATTGAGCTTGTGTGCAAACTGAATACGTGACGCTTCTGGCAAGCCTTTGCGAGTTAAATTGGAGGCGTACAGCATCGCTGCGGATAACGGCGTTCTAATTTGATGCGCTAAGGACGCAACCATTTTGCCCAGCGCGCTAAGTCTTTGCATATGACTGACGCGAAACTGCAATTGACGTGTTTCTGTCAGGTCGGTAATTACGATAAGTTGGCCGGGCTCATCCACCAGCGGCGTAATCGAAAGCTTTACGCGCTTGCCATCAATCAGTGAGACTTCATGGCCATCATCTGGTTGAGGTTTGAATGAACGACTGATAATGGTGCGCCATAGTTCACCTTCAAGGGGCTCACCTAATAATGCGATTGCCTGGCTGTTTACTTGCCTGACGATGCCCTTCCCATCCAGAACCACTACGCCTGCGGGCAATACCTGTAACAAATGGGACAAACGATTAGCTTGCTGACGCAGTGCCGCCACTTCTTCACCGGCAGACAGCTCATCAGCATGCGCAGTTGCGTCATCAACTGAATAGAAGCGTTGGGTGAGCGAATGTTGCTCATGTAAGGGAGTGCCGAAAAAACTGCTTTCGTATGCCATACCATCCTCGTCAAATTGCAGACGCAATATGCGTCAGAATTGATATAGCAGGAGATGTGCCACTATTTACACCAATAAATTCAAAAGCTTACGTTTTAGGAAGTAAAGGAAGGGCTGTCAATTATCTGACGAAAGATGTTCTTCGCGACTAATTTCGTATTTGCGCATTTTTTCAACTAATGTGGTTCTGCGCATACCCAGTTTATCTGCCGCTCTGGCGACCACCCAATCTTGCTGCTCAAGCGCTTGCTTGATAAGGTTGATTTCAAGATCTGACAAATACTCTTTCAGATTTACCCCGTCTTCCGGCAGATCTGACATTTCCGGCAGTGAGGCAGCTGCTTGTTCGCTATAGTCATCGGTTGTTTCACCGTCTTCCGCACTAGCCGCTTCAGCAAACAGGGCGTTGAATGCATCTCTCTCGAGTAGCTCTTCGGGATAGTCAGGTTGGTAGGGTTGTACATCACCATATTGATACTTCGGCGGTAAGTCCTGTACGTCAACCACCTGGCCTGGATATAGAATGCTTAACCTTTCTACCAGATTGGAGAGCTCGCGCACATTGCCGCCCCACGGGTGCTCCATCAACGAAGCAATCGCCTGTTCAGTAAAGTGCACGCCTTTTACGCCTTCTCCCTGAATACGGCTTATCAGCTCCTGTAACAGCAATGGGATATCATCTTTTCGCTCACGCAAGGCCGGACTGTCGATAGGAAACACATTCAGGCGATAATAGAGATCTTCACGGAAACGATCTTCTTTGATCATTTCTTCGAGATCACGGTGAGTTGCCGCAATAATTCTAACGTTGCATTGAATAGGCGCATTGCCCCCTACCCGTTCAAACGTGCGCTCTTGCAGAACCCGCAGTAATTTGACCTGCATTTGCAGTGGCATGTCCCCGATTTCATCAAGAAACAGCGTACCTGACTCAGCCAGTTCAAAACGCCCTTTTCGTGCGCCAATAGCACCGGTGAACGCGCCTTTTTCATGACCAAATAATTCACTTTCAAGTAACTCGCCGGGAATGGCACCACAGTTAACCGGAATAAAGGGGCCATCTTTACGCTCGGACAAAAAGTGTACGTTACGTGCTACGACTTCTTTGCCCGTGCCGGACTCACCTAAAATCAGCACGGTGGCATCAGTGGGCGCAACTTGCTCCACCAGCCGACGAACGTATTGTATTTGTTCGCTTCTGCCTACCAGGCTTCTGAACAACCGGGTTTTTGTACCCGGCATCTTAGACTGGAATGGCTTGCTGCGGGTATATTCCTGACAGCGGTGAATCGCTTGTGTCAGTAACGGATAAGTAATGGGCAATCCGATCACGCTTACCAGGTTCTGATGATCAGAAATGTCCTCACGATCATTGGTCACCGCTATGAAGGGAGTATGTGGGAATTGTTTAATCAGCTGTTCAAGTTTGTGCGCGTCGGTACAATCGATTAATACTGCTGCCGCAGCATGATTCTGCAACGACTTTTCGCACTCCGCCATACCGCACTGCCGACTGGTTTCGCCAATGAAGGTAACGATAGTTTCAAAGCTGGTTAAAAGGTCGCCGTTATCACTAACGAGCAAGATATCCTTCATTCATTCCCCGACAACGCGTTTATTATTGTAAAGAGTTTAGCGCATCTGCATGATTGTAGCGGCAAAAGTTCCAAACACAACTGTCTTGTGTCAACACTGCTGAAGAAACAACCAAAATTACCGCATTTATAAAAGGTAGTTTTCATTCTGAATAAAATAAAGAGGCGCCGCGAAACAAAATTTGTTTGTCGCAGACACAAAAAAAGCAGGTCATCCCTGCTTTTTAACAGCGCGTTATATTAGCTAAGCAGCGCTAATACCTGCCCCTGCTGCTGATTAGCCTGAGCCTGCACAGTTAATGCTGCCTGCCCACGCACATCATTGGCGACACTTTCAGATACCGTTTGTGCATAGTCAGTGTCCTGTATACGGCTACGCGCTGCCGCGGCATTCACATCAGCCTGACCTAAATTACGTGCCGTACCTTCCAACACATTTTGCGTAGCACCAAGCTCAGCACGGTATTCGTTCAAATTTTCCAGCGCCGCATCGGTTGAATCCAGTGCAGCAGAAGCGCCTGATTGGGTAGACACATCAATGCTTAATACATCACTTAAGCGTGCGGAAATATCCTGTGAACGAACATTGATGGTTTGCTCGCTATTGGCGCCCACCTGAAAACTGTTGTCATTATCTGAGGTTAGCAGTGGTTTACCAGCAAAATTCGTCTGCTCGGTTGTCTGCTTGATATTATCTTGCAGTTGCGTAATTTCCGATTGGATCGCCTTTCTGTCAGCAGAGCTTAAAATACCGTTACCAGCCTGCATACTCAGTTCACGAATTCGACTCACATCATCATTGATGTTAGCCACGCCGCCTTCGGCAACCTGTGAAAGCGAAATACCATCATACACATTATTGATGGCCTGACGATTACCTTCAACCTGAGAAGTCAGTCGGTCAATGATCTGCTGCGCGGCCGCGCCATCTGCAGCACTGTTCATCTTTTTCCCTGATGCCAGTTTTTCCATCAGGTTGGTTTGCTTCTCCTGAATCTGCTGAAGCATATTCATGTTTGGGCTAGGATCGAAATTAATCATATGTATGCACCTCTGACAATGATGCTAGCACAAAATCATCTGAATAAGGAGAGTACTGAAACTATAAAAGTATCCTTTTCTATACACTCTTTTACGTACGAATACTTTCCTAATTGACAGCTTCATAGCTCAAACATCACCTACGCGATTTAGCATATTTTCAAAGTTTTTTACCATATGTGAACATCTCAACATAACAAATCACTCAACCTCAGTTAATATTAATTCAGTACAGTTAGCTGAAATGGGGTCTTAATTAACCTAAGCAGGAATGGCAATTAGAACAATCTCGCTGTACAAAATTCTAATCAATTAATTTCATCCAACGTTGTTTTAAGTTTAGCTGTTATTCATAATCTACCAAGCAAATTCCCTCAAAGTTTAGTTTTGACCATTATAGAAGGAGTGGTGTATTAACATTCGTGAAATTGGTTTTTTTATACATAGCCCTGAAATGTTTAATCATTACCGGCCTGTTTGGAAAAAACTTAAAAAGAATAGTTTTGACTTAGTACTATTTGGCGAACAGAACAACCGCGAGATAAGCCGCAATATGGCAGCTTCAGAAGGATTTCGGGCAGTCGACCACGAGCTCATTCTGGAGAGTGAGCAGAAATATTCGGTACTCGTGTCAAACCACTCTATGTTTGAGCACAAGCGAAAATCAATCAACTTTTCGTTAGGCGTAATGCAAGTCCGATTTATGTATGCTTTAGGCAAAGCTAAACATAACTTTTCGAGCTGGAACAATGACTACGATCTTATTTTGTGCTTCGGTCCTTACCAAGCAGAAAGGCTGAAACAATGTTGTTCAGCCACCATTTTTCAAATGGGATATCCTCGTTATGACGGGTACTTTACAGATATGCTCAATAAGGATGAGATAAAGCGAGAATTGGGCCTTGATGAAAGAAGGAAAACAATCGTCTGGCTACCGACCTGGAAAGAGTTGTCTTCAATTGACAAATTTGCGCCTGCTATGTCGTTATTATCAACAAAATATAACGTAATTGTGAAAACCCATCCCTTAGCAGCAGAAGAAGAACCTGAGCGAGTAAATAAACTAAAAGAATTTAAGTTTACCAAAGTTATTACTGAAATTTACGACAACTTGAACTTATATACGGTCTCAGACTGGGTAGTTGCAGATTATGGTGGGCCTGCTTTTGGTGCTATATACTTAGACAAGCCCTTGCTATTACTCAATATGCCAAACGCTGAGGACGACGCATTGACAGGAGAAGATTCACCCGACATTCTATTACGCAATCAAATTGTCAATATTGATGCTCAGCATTCTTGGCAGATTGAAAAGATTCTTTCACAAGAACAGGTTTGGCAAAAACAGGCCACAAGTCGCCAGGCTTTAAGACGACAACACTTCTATCCTAGTTATGGATTTAGTGCTGACCTTGCTGCTGTAGCGATACAAAATGTTCAGCAGATATTAACCATGACGAAGGGGTGATAATGGTAATTTGGTTAGTAGGTTTGTCTGGAGCAGGAAAAACAACAATCGGCCGAAGGTTGTATCACTCCATGAAGACTATGCATCAACATACAGTGTTTATTGATGGTGACGAAATTAGAAGTATCTTTCGCCATGACAAGGGGGACAATGCTTACAGCTTAGAGGGCAGAAAACTTAATGCTGAGCGTATCCAAGCGATGTGTGCCTGGTTAGAAAGTCAGGAAATAAATGTTGTATGCTGTATTTTGTCGGTGTTCAGTGAAATAACGCAACAGAATAGGCAAAAGTTTAAACAATACTTTGAGGTTTTTGTTGATACGCCCTTGCCTCTCCTAATTGAACAGGACAACAAGGGTTTATACAAGTCAGCCCTTAAAGGTGAAATCAATAATGTCGTAGGGGTAGATATAGAGTATAACCCACCTTGCGCCCCTGATTTAATTATAAAAAACAGCATGCAAAAGACAGATTTAAGTAATTATGTCGCCTCCATAATCAACGCCTTGAAAGAAACGTATGACTATAAGTAGTTACCCTTATGCAGCCGGAAACTTATTAGAAAAGCCTCAAAACTATAGCTACAGTGGCTATTTTGCTCATTCATTTGTCCATGCATGGCGCAATCATAGGCTTAGTCAACTTGCTTTATTACCAGAAGCTAAGCAAATTGCACAATCGAATGGAAACTCTTTGACTACCACAGATACGCTAAGTCTACTGAATGCGATTTGCGAATTCGTTAAACACACTGATAATTTTATCGAAGGCCCTCATAGAGAATGGTTAGCGCGTTTATTGAAAAAATTTGAAGTGACAAAGCGTGTTTATAGTGGTTATGACCTTTTTGCGCCTCATAGACCAGTTCAGAATAGCTTGTACACCGATCTGGATTTATATATAAAACTAGCAGAATGTTTTATTTTAACCTTTAACAAATATGGTAAGCTTCAGTACCTAAACGCTTTTTTAAAACTTCAAGATACCATTCTATCCCAATCTCAAAAACTTACCGAGATCCAACAATCGAACCTAGCTTGGCTTATAGAGAATGAATTGGCAGTGTTGGAAGAATTAATGAAAAGTAAGGACTTGATATGACGAAAAAGATGGTCCTACTCCTCGCCCACTCAGCCCGTTCAGTCGCCTACGTGCAGGCTTTGTCTAATGCGAAAATCAGCCCTTCTGCCGTGGTAGTATACGGAAACAATGACATTAAGCTAAGCACGAAGCGGGAACTGCAACATAACGATGGAGATATCTTTTGCCCAGATTTATCCTTAAATCTTACGCAAAGCCTTGCTCTAACAGAATGGCCTGTATGGCACTGCGACTTGAGATCGCTGGATAACCCAGCACTTTTAACAAAGTTAAAAGAATTAGCTCCGGACATCATTGTTTATTCTGGCTATGGCGGGCAAATTGTACCAAAGAGATTGCTTGATATTGCACCAACTTTGCACATCCACTCAGGTCTATTACCTGACTTTCCCGGAAGTACAACCATTTACTACCAAATGTTATCTCAAAAATGTTGTGGTGCCAGCGCGATTTTACTAGACGAAACTATAGATACGGGGCCTGTAATAGCAAAGAAAACTTATCCTTCGCCTCCCAAACAACTGGACATCGATTATTTATATGACACGATGATCAGAGCTGACCTGTTGGTAGAAGTGCTAAGAAAACGTGACATATCGAATTTACATGATGACGCAATGATACAGTCATCGAATAGGACACCTTACTATATTATTCATCCTCTGCTAAAACATCTTGCGATTCTTTGGTCAGATCATGAAGCTGTAAAAGAAGGAAGTAAGGTTGACTGACATTCTATTTAAATTTGGTACTAAAGCTGAAACATTAGCCCGCTTACGCTCTAAATTGAAGATGTCCAGCGTACTCCCCTCTTATTTCTTTACCATTGATGAATGGAATGTAAAAAAAGAACAGATCTTACAAGAAATTGTTGATTTTGGTGCCGCGCAGCCTCTAATTATTCGAAGCAGCTCACAGTATGAAGATGGCAAACAAGAATCGATGGCTGGCGCGTTTGAGAGTTGTTTAAATATCCCTTCTCAAGATAAAGCGCTACTCCTTAAGTCAATTGAAAATGTAATCTCCTCATATGGTGAGAATGGCCGAAGTAATGACCAAGTGCTCATACAACCTATGTTAGACAATGTCGATATTTCTGGTGTTATCATGACCCATGATATGGAGCTAGGCGCGCCATATTATGTTGTAAACTATGATGATGAAAGCGGCCTCACCGATACAATAACCGGAGGGGTGGGTATTCAAAAGACCGTCTTAATTTACCGTAAAACAGAATTAGAGTACATCCGTTCAAAACGTATAAAAAAAGTGATTGAAGCTACCAAAGAACTCGAATCATTCTGCGGTAACCTTCCCTTAGATATAGAATTTGTTCTTAGTCAAGGCGGCACGGTTTATATTCTTCAAGTGCGTCAAATTAGCTTAGCTAACACTTGGCATCCAGTCACCGAGAGAAGAGTTGCAAGGAAGCTAGGCTACATACGCGAATTTATTGCACAAAGAAATAAACCCCGCTTAGGTATATATGGGCGTAAAACGTTACTGGGGGTCATGCCCGATTGGAACCCGGCAGAAATCATTGGTACAAGTCCTTCGCCTTTGGCAGCGTCATTATATCGTTTTCTCATCACTCGTGATGTGTGGCGCGAAGCGCGTCAACAAATGGGCTATTACAATCCACAAAATGAAGAGTTGATGACCCTTATTGATCATCACCCATATATTGATGTGCGTAATAGTTTTAATTCTTTCCTTCCTGCCAAATTACCTGAGAAGATCAAGCATAAGTTGGTTAATGCCTGGATTGATCGCTTAACCGCGAATCCCGAATTACATGATAAAGTTGAGTTTGCTGTTGCGCAAACCTGTGTAGATTTCGCCTTTGACCTCGATTATGAGGAACGCTATTCCGGATTACTGGATAAAGTTGAGCTAGCAGAGTTTAGAATGCACCTTTGGCAACTTACAAAAGACTGCTTGCAACCTGGAGAGGGCAATAATTCTTTAACAAGCGCATTGGCTATGATTAATAAGTTAGAATCACTCGATGGCAGGCAGATGCTAAATGGTGAAACCGATAATCTTGAACGAGCTACCCAGCTTTTATATCAGTGCCGTCAATTAGGAACCAAAGCGTTTTCAATTATCGCGCGTCATGCTTTTATTGCGGAAAGTTTCCTACACTCAGCTTCCAAACTTAATGTTTTATCCAGCGCAAGAATACAAGAATTTAAAAGCTCGCTACAAACCATTACCTCTAATTTAACCAGTGATTATAATGCAGTTTGTACCGGCGAGCTCCCCGCTTCAACGTTTTTGCATCAATTCGGACATCTGCGACCAGGGACATATGACATCACTTCGTTGCGTTATGATGAATGGGTCGACTTGTTTAGTACCGTTTCCGGTGAATTGAAACCTATTTCCGAAAGCCGAGAGTTTCAGCTTACTCCAGAGGAAAAAAACGGTTTAAATAATTTACTGTCAAAAAACTTATACGAAATTGATGCAGAACAACTTATCCAATATGCACGCACAGCTATAGTCAATAGAGAACATAGTAAATTTGTATTTACCAGAAGCTTATCAAACGCGCTGAGTGAACTCACGTTATGGGGAGCTGATGTTGGATTGGCGAAGGAAGATATTGCTTTTCTTGATATTGAGTCCATTCTCAACCTTAGGCTGAGCCCAGCGTTAGAAGATTTAGATCGAATAATGCTTGACCAGGCTGCGGAAACAAAGCGTAGTCTACAGGCGGCTAGATCACTAAAACTTAGCCATATAATTAGTGGAGTTGATGATGTATATGTAGTTCCTATACATCGAAGCATGCCAAATTTTATCACTCAATTCAGAGTCGAAGGTATGGTAATTTTGCTTAAACAGGATACGCCGGTTCATACAGATCTGGCTGGCTGCATCGTTTGTATCGAGAATGCCGATCCCGGCTATGACTGGATTTTCACTAAAAATATTGCCGCCTTGGTAACGAAGTTTGGCGGAGTAAACTCGCATATGGCAATAAGATGTGCTGAATTTGCTATTCCAGCCGCTATTGGATGTGGAGAGCAAGTTTTTAATCGTATCATCAGTAATGGACGCGCAATTCTAAATTGCGCAGAAAAAACCATAAAAAGTCTATAGGGATAAGCTGTGAGGAAAATTGGCATTACCCTCAGATCAAGCAATTCAACGAAATATATCGAGTATAGAGATGCATTAGCTATAGATTGGTATACTTATCTTAAGAAATTGGGCTTTACCCATAATTGGATATTGTTACCTAATTTAGGAGCCGAGACTGTTGAATATGCCAGACTCCATAATGTCGAAGGATTGATCTTTAGTGGAGGCGAAAGCCTAGGCATGAATCCTCGGCGTGATAATTCAGAAATAACTCTGTTAAATTTCGCTATTGAACAGCAACTTCCCATTCTGGGTATTTGTCGAGGTCTGCAATTAATATATTCACAGCTAGGCGGAAAGCTAGTAGAAGGTAATACAAGTACAAAGCACGTTGCAACAAGACACTTAGTACAACTTTCGTCAGACCTACCTTTTGCATTCGGCGGTGAACGCTCCTTAGAAGTTAACTCTTTTCATAGCCATTTACTCCCTCCATCGGATGCTCTCGTACAAGTAATGGCACAAGATGATGAAGGTTTCGTCGAAGGAATCATCGACGTACATAAAAAAATAGTAGGCATAATGTGGCACCCAGAAAGAGAATCTAATTGCTCTGACTTCGATAGAGCAATATTTAATTGGTTATTTAACGAATGAGTAAAATGAAAGCTGTAATTTTAGTAGCAGGACGTGGCTCCCGTTTAGGCGAATTCACCGCTAATAAACCAAAACCCATGACGATTTTAGCTGGCACCCCCCTAATTGAATGGCAGTTGCAAGCATTAAAACAAGCTGGAATTGAAGATATTCATTTAGTAGCTGGGTATCAAGCCGAAGCATTTAACAAATATCAATTGCCCACTTTCGTAAACGACAATTGGTTTAGTAGTAATATGGTGAGTAGTCTGCTTTGTGCCGATCCACTATTATCTGAACACGACACTATCGTAAGCTATGGGGATATTGCATATCATTCATCTATCATAGCAAAATTAAAAGCATCACCGTCAGGGCTAAGTATTACCAATGACAAATCATGGCTAGATTTGTGGAATTTGCGCTTTGAAAACCCATTAGATGATGCAGAGGAATTTAAATGTATTAATGGCCATCTACAAGCAATAGGTAAAAAGGCGACGAATTTGTCAGAAATTGAAGGTCAATATATGGGTTTGCTAAAAATTTCTGCCGAAAGCTGGAGAGAGATTAAAACGCATCTGTTATCCCTACCTTCTAAAGAACTGCAATCTAAAGACATGACATCTTTATTAAATGACTTAATAACGTCCGGTCATAATATAGCTACTGTTGACGTTAATGGTGGTTGGGTTGAAGTTGACCTCCCCAGTGACATTATCTGTTACGAAACTCAACTGAAGCTTCAATCAGATTGGGCTCACGATTGGCGAGAATAGATGTAATTTAATAAATCAACACTCATTCGTTTATTTTTACACTTATTTTAAGTCACAACCGTTTCACCTCCACTATTCGGTCTCATTCATTTAGTGAAAAAGATTATTCGTTAGTTAGATGAAGAGACCACTATTTCATAATTTGGGCTAATCAAATGCAAGTATGTATGGGAAACTCAGCACCTGATCTTTCTTTTCTTATTCCAAAGCATGTAATCTTGAATATGGCAACAGAAAGATGATAATAGTAGATTATAACCGCAAGCTAAGTAGAAATTTAGATTTAAAGTCGGTATTTAGTCAGTAAATTGCGAAGACTTTAAATGGAATAGTTTTAAAATAATAAAATGGAGCAAAAAATATTATCCGTTAACTTATTTAAACTTCTATACTAAACTAGTAAGAAATTAAGGTTAATTTTTTTAGCCTTAACAGTGTTGTTAGTAGGAAAATGTAGATGACCAAAAAAAAATTTAAAGAACTTTTTCGAAAAGCGGGTGATCCCGGGACTGACACTCACGAGCTAGACGAAATTATTGAATTGGGAAATAATGAATTATGCGCTGTTGTTGCTTTGAATCCCAGTTGTGACAAATATCTTCTCGATAAACTTGCCTTAGTTAATTCAACTCACGTGAAAAATAATTTGGCTAAGCGATATTCAAGCTATCCAGATTTATATTCAATTAACGTTCGTGAAGTTGAAATAAGTGATGCTGAGTACATTTTTACGCTTCGTATGGATGATGTTTTTAACAGGTATATTTCAAAGGTCACCAATGATGTTAGAGCTCAAGAGGAGTATATCGAAAAATATTTACTTAATAATGCAGTCGAACGCACATCATTCTATTTCATTCTGGAAAACAGATTGACTGGTGTTCGTTGTGGGACGGTAAGAATTTATAATTTCGACGGTGATGTATTTGAATGGGGAAGCTGGATATTAGATGGTAATAAGACACGCTTTGCTGCAATGGAAACGGCCATATTAATTTATGAATTTGCCTTCAATGTCTTAGGTTTTAGTAGAAGTGAATTCGAGGTTAATAAAGACAATAAAAAGGTAATTAGTTACCATCAAAAAAGTGGAGCAGAAATTATTGGAGAAGATGACGTAAACTTATATTTTCGTGTTTCAAAAGTAGTTGGATTAAATTTTGCTAAAAAACTTAGGGAAAAACTTGAGACAAAGCATTCATAACTTTTTCCACTTAATTTTAAAGAATATCCGGCCTCATTAGTTAATTAAAGTGAACGAGTTCGAATGATTCCACAGAGCGAACTTGATCGAATTGAAATGTATTTAAATCTGAGCCACTCCTAAGGTTAATACATTAATATCTGTTGGCTAGAGAGCAATCATAACATTCAGAGCAATGATCCTCCGTCTAATCGTTTGGAAAGATAATTACATTCAACAATCACTCATCGAAACAATAATAAATTTTAATTTTCCTCAACCATTTTCAAAAAATCATCATAACTTCTAATATAGTCAGATTCGTCATAGATTTGGTCTGCCAAAACCATTAATACGCAATCTTCAGTAAAATCAAACATTTCACGCCAAATAAAAGACTCAATAAGCAGCCCCTGTGCAGGATGGTTCAGGGTAATTTCTATTTTTTCCTTACCATCATCCAGTAAGAACTTGCATGAACCGCGAACAGCTATAGCGACCTGTTTGAGCGCTTTGTGAGCATGATAGCCTCTACGAACACCTTTTCCAGTATTAAACATGTAATAAACCCGCTTAATGTTAAATGGTACATTCGCATTTTCTTCTAGAGCAATTAAAGATCCACGGTCATCACCACAACTTTTTAGCTGTACCAGTTTAATGTCCATCATCTTTCTCCGTGGTAAGATTAAGTGAATCTCTTAGCCACAAATTCACATCATCGATATTAAGTTCGTAACTTTTACTATAAAGGTTCTCATGATCGCTTACTCCGGCTCTATATGTGATATAAATAAGTTGAACTCCTACAATATATGCCAGATTCGAAAACGTTGATGCGTTCCCCCACTCCTCTGCCATCCAGCATAAGGCCTTAGCGCCTTTCTTTGCGAATAAAATGTTTGTCCAAGCTGCTCCTGTCGGTCCAACGATGATGTCGGCATTACTAAAAACAGTCGCCTGCTCAATGATGGTCATATTTTCAGGATTAACTTTCTTAAAACCATAACGGCTCAGGTTTTCAAAAACTTCATCTTGGTTATAACATCGATGTTTCATTGAAGGGGCTAAAAAAACTCGTTTGATTTTTGGTACATCACTCCTGGGCAAAGAATTCAATACGAGATTTCTTAAATAGTTTAAACTGTCATCTCGGTAATAAATATATTCAGGTGGTGACCAAGCCGCCCCCTTTATACGAGGACAACACCTATTTGGAGAATTAAGTATAATTAAATCTTTTACTTTTACTGTTTCTGTCGACGAAATTTTAATAAATTCATTTGGCAAATTAAACAATGAGATTAACTCTTTAATTGACTCGTACTTAAATGCCATTTTCGAAATGATTAACGGGTAAGAAGCAAATTTTTCATTTAGTTCTTTCAAGTATTCTAACTGAGATAAAATCTCGATTATCCAGTGATAATAATTGGAGTCATAATAGCCATTAATGAGAATGCCTCTTTCAAAAATGCGCTGATGGCCCGTCTTAATTAGAGCTTGTTTATCTTCAAAGTGGTGAAGTACATGCCCTTTATTGTACTTCGCAAACTTCATGCTAATTGTATGCATTTTTTCGATGACGAGTGATTTATTACCTATTGCAAAGGCTCTGGAAATCGCACAAATCTGGGCATCGCTAAATTGGTAAGCTGCAACTTCAGGTATCGTTATTTCTACAAATTTTTGTGAGCGATCAATAAAGTTGGGGCCGGCTATGTGGTGCTGTTTAGCTTGACGAAATATTTGGATTTTATTTGACTGACAATCGTCAAGATTTTCTGTAGGAATTATATCGTAACCAAAAAATTGGAAAAACGGACGATATAGTTTAGAGATACTTTGGGGTAATCTACAGATTAGATTACGACTGAAATTCTGACAAGATTTGCGCCACTGTTTTAAGAGTGGTTTTTTACTGACAACTGAACGATAGTAGATAATGGGAATAGTTTTAAAATGCTTATTCGTTTTAAGATTGTGGTAGATTTCTTCAAAAAAATCACTTGCAATAAGAATAAGGTCGATATCAAGTGTTGAGATAGCTGACGGTGCTAATACGGGAGTTGTACCTATGAAAGTCCCTTGTTTCGTTGTATCGTTATCCATATAAGCGACAATTTCATACTTTGACCTCACAGTTGGCACGAAATTTCTAGCCGCAGATCCAGTTCCAAAGATCACCACTCTTTCTTTTCTGCCACGTTTCAAAATTTTCATACTACTTACTGCATTTCACTAGTTAGGCTTAGCCATCCTAAAATTTACAATGGCAGCTAAATTATCATGATACTATAGAAGTTCTTCTCTTTTCAGTAAATAACACAAACTGTAAAGTTTAATCTATAAGTAAAAAGTTCAATCAGATTCAGTCAGTTCGATACTAAATTGGCGGTGCTTATAATCCCAAAAAAGGCTGTTACTGCAAATTGTATCGGATATTTACGAGGAAACATTAGTAATGAAGGTTCCTTTTTTAAATTTAAGAGCGATTAATGCAAGGGATGAGCATGCGATAATCAGTGCGTGCGAAAGAGTTATAAAAAGTGGCTGGTATGTGAACAGTGAAGAGGTGTCCAATTTTGAAAGTAAATTTTCTAACTATTGCGGCACAAAATATTGCATCGGTGTAGCCAATGGGTTGGACGCTCTGAAATTGACACTGGCCGCATGGAAAATTCTCGGGAAATTAAAGGATGGTGATGAAGTGCTTGTGCCCGGAAATACATTTATAGCCACCGTCCTCGCCGTAATCGATACGGGTTTAAATCCAGTATTTGTTGAACCGGATCCTGAAACATTCCTTATTTCAAATTCGTCACTTGAAAGTGCCATAACCAGTAGATGCAAAGCGATTATTCCAGTTCATTTGTATGGGCAATTAGTAGATTTATCAGCTTTACGAGGTGTGATTGAGAAGCACGAATTATTGGTACTCGAAGATTCTGCACAAGCCCATGGCGCTTCTTTGATGGGAAAGCGCGCGGGCAACCTGGGGCATGCAGCTGCATTTAGTTTTTACCCTGGCAAAAACCTTGGCGCATTAGGCGATGGCGGCGCAGTGACAACTAACGATGCTGAGCTGGCTAGTTTAATAAAAGCATTAGCAAACTATGGTTCGGAAGATAAGTACGTACATTCATTTGTGGGGTACAATAGTCGACTAGACGCCATTCAAGCCGCAATTCTCAACGTGAAACTAACTCGTCTGGATAATGATATCGAATTGCGCCGAAAGATAGTGCACAGATATCTTAACGAAATCAGTAACCCTCATATTAGTTTACCTTCTATAAATGATACACAGAGTCACGTCTGGCATTTATTTGTTGTTAAAACGGAATTCAGAAAAGCTCTGCAAGCGTGGCTAACTGCTCATGATGTCCAAACGTTGGTTCATTATCCAATCGCTCCTCATAAACAGGAGGCTTTGTCACAATTCAGCCACACGATACTACCAGTGACGGAAAATTTACAGTCAGTAGTTCTCAGTTTGCCGGTTGATCCCACATTAGATAATGAGCAGGTTAGCTACGTTATCGATGTGTGTAATAAGTTTAAACTGAATGCCGAAAACCACCCACTTTAGGATACCGATTTTGATGACATTAATTCGACCTGAAAAGCCTACCAAATTTCGCACGAAAAATTAAAATTGATAGTGATTAGTCCAAAGGATAAGTTTTTGGACTCGCTTCTTTTATGTCATTGAATTCAACTTTGTTCAAGTTTGCGTAGTCTGTCAGCTGCATATTTTGTTTAGGCGTTTTCCAATCACCATACTGATATGTCAGGTAAGCCTCGTATTCAAAAGGAACGGTGATTTTACTACCATTCCAATTGAGTTTCTCACATGATAAAAAGTGCTTTTCAGGGCTGTGCCACATTCCTAAGCTCGGCATATGATGTGCGATACCATCCTTAAACTCTCTTAAGGCAAATGAAGTAGAAAAATTAGCAATCTCACCCGTTTGATCTGTGAACAAAAGTAGTAGCCCTAAAGTCTCGCCCATTCTATTTTTGAGCTCATCAATACGCCATTCAATGTTATATTCTGAGTGTGCAATGAAATCCTTTAACACACTAACAAGTTCAGGTACGCAATCTTTGTCAATTGTAAAATCAATATCGTCGTCCCACGGGATAATATCACCATCGCGGACGATGCCAAGTAGAGTACCGAAGTCGACCATTAAAGGAATTTCTTTACTCGCTGACAATTGGCAAAGCAATGTGATGATATGCCGGCCGAGAATTAATGTGTTTGCATCCCTAAATGGTTCAACCTTGAGCGCTTTTAACGTTTTCTTTTTGGGAATTAGTACTTTGGTCTTATCGATACCCAAACTTTCCGTGAGTTGCGTATACACTTCCATAGACCATTGGGTAGTGATAACGATTTGATCAAATTCAAGTTTTAACACTGACTCTGGTCCCATTACGTTTAAATCTCGAATGGTCGTGCCAACTTTCGTCGGATCATTATCCAGAATACCGATAAATTCCCGCTCGTTATCTTGAACACTATCAAGGTATTGGCATGCGCCAGCACTTGCTCCGAATAAGAGCGTTTTAATGGTCATATCATGTCCCCTCGTTCAAACTTGATAGCAGGATTTGCTTGATCTGAGCTGAAGTAACAGGCCGAGTAAAGTTTTTTGCTCTACTGGGCTCCAAGTCATAATCATACTCACTAATTATTTGCTCTGCTGATGCAAAATGTGTCACCTCATCAACAAGTTTTAGACTGGATAACAAATCTTCAAGCCCATCTCGTTGCGCTGAGCTAAGCCCCAACTCTTCGTTTTTGAAAAGTGAGAGCAAAGCAGGTAACGTAAAACTACAGGCCAAACCATGCGGAATGCCATACTTCAAAGTTAGCGAGTAGGACATCGCATGGGCGAGCGCAGTTCGCGTCTCAGTAATTGCCATCCCAGCCAGATTTGCCCCTACCAACATAGTTTTTCTTGCTTCGAGTGACTGGGGAGTTGCCAGAACCCGGGGCAAACCATCTAACACATGATCAATAGCTGATAAGGCCGCCTTCTGGCTTGAAGGAGTGCGTTGGTTGTTCCATAACGACTCAAGTGCGTGAGAAAGCGCGTCCAAGCCAGAGTACAAGGTTTCATTTCGCGGGAGTGTCTGTGTTAAGTTCGCGACCAGAATAGTTGAGTCTGGTATGCGATCGGAGAACGAGTATTTGGTTTGGGTTCGGCTGTCCCACACCGTGGCAAAAGGAGTGATTTCGGCGCCAGTTCCAGATGAAGTCGGTATGGTAGTAAGCGGAATCGGTTCGTTATTGGGTAATGCCGTTCTTAAAACAAGATACTCTTCCAGTTTCGCTGAAGATTGACCAAGCATGCGGCTAAGCACTTTTGCTGAATCCATGACACTTCCACCCCCCAATGCGATGATAGAGGTAAAATCAGTGCGTTGATATTGCTCAAGTATCCGAGCTAAATAAGCCAATTCAGGATTTGGCGAAACATCTTCGATTACGGTGAATGAACAATTTGGCAGCGAAGCCAGCACTTCATCCACCACACCTCTCTGTCTAAAGCCAGCACTGGTTATCAATAATGGTTTACGACCAAGAGACAAGCGACTTAGCGTATCAGTTAATGATTCAGAGATTACTACATTAAACTCCGGCACACTTTCCTTGATCATTTCAAGTGCTCTTGAGCTTTTTGAGTGCTACCAAGATGTTGCATAAACGCTTGCTTATTTTCGATTGGTGTTGATGTGGGACGACCAAGTTCAGCCCGGGCCCCCTGAGCAATCTGAATTTCGACTAACACGGGCCCCTCACTCTCAGTACAGCGGGTAAAATAATTCTGGATTTCCTTTTCTGATGAAAAGCACAGGTAGTCTTTATAGCCACAGGCCTTTGCTAAACCTTTAATATCCACGCTAGTGATCACCGTCGGCTGACCGCCGACAGATTCGTGGCTTTGGTTATTCAAAACGACGTGAATGAAGTTTGATGGCGCGACTGCCCCTGTTACCGCCAGAGCCCCCATATGCATCAGCATCGAGCCATCTCCATCCAGCGCGACCACCAACCTTTTAGGCTGTGCCATGGCTACACCAAGTGAGATTGAGGCGGTGTGTCCCATCCCCCCCACAGTGAGAAAGTCTCGAGTAGGTTGGTTTTTTGCCTTTCTTAGCTCAAATACCTCGCGTGAAGTTTTCCCTGTGGTCGATACGACCACTGTATCAGGATGCATGCAATCTAAAAGACAAGAGAGTGCACTCTCTCTTTTCATACTGAATGATTGTAAACCAGGCGAGGACGTCACTGACGCGAAAGTATCTTTTTTCACCACCAATGCCACAGGACGTGACTCTTCATACATTTGTTTGAGCAACAGCGCAATAGAGTCAAACGTCGATGTACTATCTACAACCAGGTGAGGCACATCGAGTAACTCAAGCTGTTGAAGGGTGATCGCCCCTTGTTTAACGTGTTGGGGCTCATCTTTTACGTTCGGTTCACCCCGCCATCCTATTACTAATAGCATGGGAATACTGTATACCTGTCGATCACACAAAGATGTCATTGGGTTAACGACATTACCTAACCCAGAGTTCTGCATATACACTACAGCTGCATTGCCGGAACCGAGATAGAACCCAGTTGCCATCGCCATTGCATTACCCTCATTGGCAGTAATGATATGTTGTTTTTTCTCATAGTGATTATCAATATAAGCACAAAGAGATTTTAACAATGAATCAGGAACACCATAGTATTGAGTTAGCCCTTTGTGCGCCAGGAACGTACAAAACTCCGCAGGCGAAATCATTATTTACCACCCGGAATAAGCTCAAGTATTTGCTTAATTGGCATCATATTTTCGTCTACTTCAGCCGAGCGCCCATGAGTTAGGATGCTTTGCGCTGTATTCATCATAGCTGGATAAGCGCTACGTAGAAGCTGATTTGCATAAATGACTACATTTACGCCTCGTGCCTCTAAATCTTTTTCGTAGACTTGGTTATAACTTGAGGGAACTGCTACGAGCGTTTTTCGATTTGAAAGCTGATTGTAGCGATCACAGAATTCGAAAATTTCATCGGGTGATTTCTGCCGACTATGGATCATAATGCCATCAGCACCTGCTTCGAGATAAGCTTGCGCACGCTTCATCGCATCATCGACTCCTTGATCAAGAATCAGACTCTCAATACGCGCAATGATCATAAAATCCTGGGTCGCCTGAGCTGTTTTGCCTGCCTGAATTTTATGACAGAAGTTTTCGATAGAATCCTGCGTTTGGGCCACGTCGGTACCGAACAAGGAGTTCTTTTTCAAACCTGTCTTGTCTTCAATGATAACCGCCGATACACCGAGGCGCTCCAGCGTCTTAACTGTAAATACGAAGTGTTCGGTCTTACCACCGGTATCACCATCATAAATAATAGGCTTTGTGGTAACTTCAAGCACTTCGTTCAGTGTAGACATGCGCGACGTAACATCGACCGCTTCGATATCGGGCTTTCCCTTGGCAGTAGAGTCTGTCAGGCTGCTTCCCCACATCCCATCAAACTCTCTGGGGCCGTTCTCTGTCTCTATGCGAGTATTTTCGATAATTAACCCAGAGAGTGCATTATGGATATCCAAAAAACGGACTAAGGGTTTAGCGTTAAGAATTCGACGCAATGACTTCAATCGCACCTCTGGGGTGGTGCCAATCTCTTTCATTGCATTATGTATTTGGGTTGAAGAGATGCCGTGGGTATAGGGAACTTCGACTAATTTTCCATCCCATTGAGCCAGGCAATCGATCACTCGTTGACGGGTTTTCTTTTGAATGCCCGATGTCCAGTCATCACCATGCACAACGAAGTCAGGCTTTAAGGCCTCTAAGTTTGGCACATAATCCAGCGTTTCCTGAGGGATCACATATTCCACCCCTTTAATATTTTCAATTACCTCTTTGCGTTGCTCAAAAGTCATAAATGGAACACGTTTATAGCTGGCAATGGCTTTGTCAGTTAACAAACCCACTGTCACTTCACCTAATTCCGTTGCACGCTTAATAATATTCAGGTGGCCAGGATGGACTAAATCAGCGCTCATTCCGAGATATACTTTTTTCGTCATTTTCTCTACTTCTAATATGATTTTTGTTGCTCAATATGCAATGTAGTGATGTCTGCGTAAGTTTTTGAATCTGCTTAATTAAGCTTCATTTAATATCACTGCATTGTCATCTATTCGATAGTTTTAATTTTATATTTACGGCCACAGTGTGAACAAATACTGTAATGAGTAACTTCACCACTACTCAACACTAATAACTCTTGTGAGCTGATCAACCAGACTATATCCATCCCAGTTAGACGAAAATGATAATGCTTGTCCTAATGGTATCAGTCGGTCAATACCCTTTATCGACGGGCCGGTTAAAAACTTAACCAGATCCCCTTTATCTATTCCCCAATAACTCAACGTTTGCATTTTTTCGTCACAATATTTGGTCAGGTCTTTAATTTCTTCTATCGGTACCACCCAGATTGAAAACTGGCCGTTGTGAAAAGTCAGGTCCAGGGGTGAGCAAGCCGACATTTTTAAAACCAATAATTTATTATAGATTTGAGCATCTTCGATATTGCCAATTACAGCCATTGATTGCGCCATAATGAACTGCTCGTTTTTAAGCGTAATTGAATATTTGTCGTTGAATTTATCGCCTAGGGATTTAAAAAATGCAGACTGAAGGGTAGCGTCTCCTTGCCAAAACAAAATTTTTGGAGAAGAACATGCTTGCTGCTCAAAAGGATGAATATCGCGATAAAATCTTCCCGCTACATCATCAAGGTTTAATTCTGTCAGACTGTTGCCATTTAAAACACTTGCTGAATAGCGGTCTGAAAAACTTATATCCCGGCATCTTGGTTTGATTGGGAGCTGTCGAATAGCGGAAACACTCTCATCACCTCCCCATAGAATCCGTGCATCAGCACTCATACTTACAGTATCTGCTGCTGCATTATTGGACTTATCGAATTGCACAAATAAGTTTGTATTCGAAATAGGTGAAAAGTCTGATTTACTCAAAACATATTGAATGTTCTCAAGCAGTGTCCTTTGTAAGTCTGATAACAATGAGCTGAGTTTTACAATGTTTTTGTTTCCGCAAATTAAAGAGGTTATCCAGCTGTAAACAAACATAGTATCGACGTTTGCCGGAGTGTAGTGGACAACTAAACCAACGGGTTTGCGAAGACTGGAAAAATAGGGTTTAAACTCTTTTTCAAGGCTTCTTTCACGCAACCAAAAACCCAAGGCAACTAACTCAGAAAAATTCTGGTCCGTGTTTTTCAATAACCTGTCAGACAGCTCAGATATAAACGCGACAACCAATTTATCATAAGGCCTGAAATTCTCACTTTTAAAAAGATTAAGAGTACTTAAGTCTTGTACATTAGTTACTTGCGTTACCAGGCTTTTATCCATCAGTGGACCTCACTGTATCACTGCACCCTCTTATCTCGGTTTTAGGTAAGCGGCCTTCGACAACAAAATAACGCCCTGCCCTGCCACATTCACAATCATCTTCGCCCAGCATTTTACCTATATCTTCCGTAAGTAAACTAAAGCCCGGATAGCTGGTGGGGATGACCGAGAGCACCTGAATAAGTCCTTGTTCACCATTTGATTGCGGTTCAAGAGTGTAAGGGTTGCGGATGAGAATATCGGCAAACGGCGGAGCGTGCAGGTGGCCTTTTTCACACTCGACAAACACGCTGCCTACCTGCTCAGCCATACCGTAAAAGTTATGCACTTTTGCTATACAGGTTACCTCTTTTAAGGTTTCTTTGAATACCTGATTACTGACTTGCTGTTCAGTTAATTTCTTCCAGCCACCGCTATGAATAAGCACACCATCAGTGAATGGCAGTTGCAAATTACGCTGTTGTAAAGCCTGGATAAAGTGCAACCACACCATGAAGGTAAAACCAAATAACAGTACCGGCTTACCCTGATGCTTTTCAGAAAATTGAGTAATGGCATCCACATTCAGTGACATGTCTACGTTCAGGGCGTAAGTATGATCGCGGCCGAAAAATGCCATGCCCTGTATACCGGCCCCCCGCGCCGACAAGGTGGGGTTTTTCAGCACCGCTGGCGAATCAATGATAAGCATTGGTAAGCGCTGTTTACCGATAAAAGACTGCATGATATTCACCAGCACCTTGCTTTGTCTGGCACTGGTCTGTTTATCCAGAAAAATGCGGGCAGGCGTTTGCCCGGTGGTACCTGACGAGCTAAGTGTTTTGAACACCTCCGCCTGCGGAACGCTCTTTAATTCGTAAAACTTGAATAGTCTTACGGCCAGGAAAGGCAGGTCTTCGTAGCGTTCAAACTTTACCTGAGAGAGTGACGTTATGCGCTGATACTCTTCGCAGTTAGCATAATGGTGCTGATGTAAAAACCGAAAGCACTCCAGCAAAATGGCAGACTTTTGTGACTGATCAATAGTGTCAGTGCCAGCTTCAAAAAGCGTACCCAGATATTGCTGATAGGAAGATTCTGACATTCATTCACTCTGGTTTTATCAATCTTTTACGACAGAAATTTGCCTGTTAGTGCTGATTTTGATGAATTAACCTTACAATATCAAGCATTGACAAGGAGTTGGTCATATAACGCGGTATAATCTGTTTTACCATTTGCCAGTAGCGGCCATTCTTTAATCTGGTAGGTTTTTATCGACTTTGGCGGAACCCGAAGCAACTGAATGGCGCACTGCTTTATCGCATCGCACTGGCCCGAAGTACAGCAGATAACAAGTTCATCGTCTTTTCCCACGCAGCGCACATCAGAACCTGATTGCATCAAAGCAAATTCAACCTCATCAAGGCTACACCGCTCTCCGAACAGTTTAATTATCCGCTTCAGCCTGCCAGTAATAAAAAAGTCACCCTCTTCGTCGAAATAGCCGATGTCACCGGTATGTAGGGTATGTGATGGTGAAAATGAGGCCAGCCCTTCATGTTTATTGACATACCCCAACATCACATTGGGTCCCTGATAGACTAATTCACCTTTTTCTAGTGCACTCCTTATGGGTTCGCCATCTTCATTTATGATAGCAAGTTGACCATCAGGGAGAGCCTGTCCGATGCTGCCAGGCTTTGCGGCGACCTTGTGGGCAGGAAGGTATGCCATACGGGCGGTGGCTTCGGTTTGACCGTACATTACGAACAATTGTTTGTTATTGTGATCAGCATAGTCAGCAAGTTTGACCACCAATGGTTCAGCTAACTTGCCGCCAGCCTGAGTCAAATAACGCAGATTCGGCAAAACGTTGCGCTCAAACCGCAAACGCAGCAGCATTTCATACCAACTGGGAACGCCATTTAGCGAAGCGATGTTGGCCTCTTTCAATAGTGTCCAGAAACCTTTATCCATCACGGTCAGATCAGTCAGACGAACACCTGCGCCCATCGCTAGATGGGTATGCAATACAGACAGCCCATATGAATAGGAAAATGGTAATGAAGCTAATGTTACATCGCTATTTTCAATGGGTAAGAAAGCCAAAATAGAGCGTGTATTGGCAATCAGATTCTGCATCGACAAAGCGACAAATTGCTGACTGCCTGTAGAGCCTGATGTGGATAACAGGATCGCTAATTCAGCTGCCAGATTAAGCTGCTGTTGAGATAGTAACCGAAAGCTTCCTTCTTCAATCAGGACATTGGGAGAAAACTGCTGAACAATCGCGGCTACGATTTCGTCCCGCGCATTGCTGTTAACTACAATGCACGGATAATGAGCTTGCAGACAGGCTAAATAGTTGACGACGCTGTCAATGGTGTTAGCCATTCGCAGTAACATTAACGGTCGCAGACTGCCCACGCGCAACTGCCATTCATTTATTCGTTGGTCAACGCGTTTTTGCAGCCCGGCATAGGTGATTGAATCGGCGTCACTGATTAACGCGGGGGCGGCGCCGAATTGATCCAGTGAGCGATTAAACAAGGGAAACGACATTAAGGGCAAAATGCCCCATCCACCGGCAGTATGTGCCCGGTGGTGTAAGCCGATTGGTTGGATAATAAAAAGCTGACGGCTTTAGCCACATCGGCTGGTGTGCCGGCACGCTTCATAACAATACGCTGCAACACAATGTCGCGCCTTTCCTGGTCGTAATGTCTGGTCATTGCTGTGTCAATAAAGCCAGGCGCCACACCGTTTACGCGAATACCCACAGGGGCTAATTCTTTGGCCAGCGATACAGTAGCGCCTTTCAACGCGGCTTTGCTTGATGCATAAGCGCTCATGCCGGAACTACCAAGTTCACCTACTTGAGAGAGAACATTAACAATTGATCCTTTACGTTGCCGCGCCATCAATCTACAGGCAAGTTGCATATGCTGATAGGGTGCCAGAAAATTAATATTTAATTGCTCTTTAAGCTTATCCATAGAGCTAACAGTTATAGGCGCTTCAAACATCACACCAGCGTTATTCACTAAACCATGCAAAGGCCCGATATCTGATTGCATCTGCATTTTTTGAATTTGGCGAAATTGTTCTTTTACGGCTTTTTCATCTGTTACATCGTAGATGAGCGGTACGACTTTCCCTGCCCAACTGTCAAGCAGTGGCGCAAGCTTATCTTCATCACGGGCATTAGCGAAGACCGAAGCTCCTGACTTGAGACACGCGGCAACAATGGCTTGTCCAATCTCTCCCGTGGCCCCGGTCACTAAAACTGACTTACCCTTGAGGCTATTAGGATCAGAATTGGACGTCATACTTTGCCAGAATTTCTTTTGCTTTGCCCACCGTGCTCATATCGATGATGTCATCCGTGTCTAGCATCACATCAAAGCTATCTTCTAATTCTGCGACCAGTATCATGTGCGCAGTTGAATCCCATTGTTCGATTGTGTTGTAGGTCAAGTCATCGGTCACCTGCTCTGGTTGAATCCCCAGGGCGTGACAGAATACCTGCTTAATTTTTGCGTTGTTATCCACTCTATACGACCTTATTATCCTTTACGCGGCGACCTGGAAAGTAATCGCCTGATTAAACCAGTGTGCCGCTCAAACTCTTCTTTTTGCAAGCGTAAATCAATTAATTCTGCCTGATTGACGACTTGATAGCCAAGTTGCTGATTATATTTTAACGCCGCTTTATTCTCCGCTTTAACCACCGCAAAAAAACTTTCTACTGGCAGATCCCTAAAGCAGTAATCATACAATGCCAGGGTGGGCGCAAAAGCAAGTATATTACCCTGGTACCCAGGGTGGCCAATATACAACCCGGGCTCCAGCGTTTTTGCTGTAGTTAGTGAGTCGCCATGAAATCGCACTTTAATATTCGTCGCACCGATTGCTTGCCCTTTATATTCCACAACCCAGTGCTGCTGTGAATCATCACGTTGGATTTTTTTAAACCAGGCGTACTGCTGTTCTTCTGAGATAACATCGGTAGAAAGCATCTGCTGTCGCACAGACTCGCTATTGCGCCACTCTCTAAGTTGGCTTAAATCATTTTGCGCAACTGGGCGCAATGTAACTTGAAACCCAGTTATCACAGGGCCTTGTGAAGAGTGATAAACATTTATCATATTTGATGTTCAGCAATTTTTTTCAACAGCCTCATTGCACCTTCAGCATCATAATGCCCTTTGGCATTATCTGACAAGGCTTGTAAATCTTCTTTCAAAAGTGCGTCTACGCAGCTTGCGATATCTTCAAATTGCACGCTTTCGGTACAATCAAAACTCCGCACCCAGCCTTCTTTTGCGGCCCGTTTAGTGGCCTCTCTCTGATTATCTGCAACTATAAGCAAAATCGAAGGCGTTGCACATGTTCCCAACTCGAACTGACTGCCCCCAGCTGCACTGATGGCCAATTTAGCATTGTTCCAGACGTCACTCATATCCTGGCAGTTATGTAAATGTTGAATGGGGTTTGAGAGCGCAGCGACACATATCTCCAGATCGGTTAGCCATTGGTATGCCGGGCCCGTTACCACACGGATAGGCAGATTGGGCAACCTTTTCGAAATGGCCATTAACAATGGGATAGTCAAATTCTTAGTATCACTCCCACCCAGATTGATGGCTATACCGTTTCGCTGGTGTATTGGTTTTGGTGCAATCTCGGCAAATTCCCTGCGCAGCAGCCTAAATTCAGGTCCGTAGCAACACAACTGTTGTTCAGAATCATCTTTAGGGTCTGCTGTGGGATCTACAATAATATCCACGAATTGCGTTACCGATGTCATACCATCATCCATTAACACCAGCGTACAACTCTCACTGCGGCTCGCTAGGATGGTCTCAGCAGCAAATGTGTATCCGTCAAAAATTATCGCTGCGGCATCCTGCTCTCTCGCTTGCTGGCTAATCCAGTTACCCTCCTCTTTGGCACAAAGCTCAGAAGGAAAATCAATAATCTGAAAATTCCAGTCGTGCCGTTTAGTTGCAATGGATTTAGCGTCTGCATCTAACAAAAATACACTGGGTACACCACATTTTTCTGCAGCCTGAGCCAGCGCAAGACTACGCATAAGGTGGCCCGCACCAGTTTGAGCCGATGCAAGTACTCTGAATAACAATGATCTCAAGAGACGACCTGCTCCCACTTAAGTGCAGTGCCTTTTTTCAATGACGTAGCCGCTCTTTTACCTATCACTGACGCAAAATGGCATGGCGCCAGGCCGAATGCGGGACGAACCACTTTTAGATTGTGTTCAGAAAACACCTCGCCAGCGTTCATATCTTGCGATACATATATTGAACGCCGGTACTGTTTTGATTTCTCTTCAGCAGCCGTAGCTCCGTAACGCACGTTGCCCAATGCTAACCACGCTCGTTCCGTTTCGGTAACCAATTGTGCTAATTCACCAGGCTCTAACGAAAAGGCGGCATCCACCCCACCTGCATGTCGGTCAAGCACAAAATGCTTTTCAATTACCGTCGCACCTAATGCAACGGAAGCTACCGCTGCGCCGATACCGCCCGTGTGATCGCTAAGCCCCACTTGACAGCCAAAGGCGTCGCGCATATTTGGAATGGTTCTTAAGTTGGTATTACCGGGATCTGCAGGATACGTGCTTGTGCATTTAAGCAAGATAATATTGTCGCAGCCGTTTTCCTTAGCACATTTAACAGCCATTTCAATTTCTTGTAAGCTCGCCATGCCCGTTGACATAATTAAAGGTTTGCCTTTACTGGCGGCATGCGCAATCAACGGAATATCGGTCAATTCAAACGAGGCAATCTTAAAGCAGGGTACGTTCAGGCTATCAAGAAAATCCACCGCATCGGCATCAAAAGGGGAGCTGAACGCCACCATGCCCAGGTCATTGGCTAATGTGAACAACGGTTCATGCCACTCATAAGGTGTCGCCGCTTTCTTATATAACGCATGCAACGATTCACCGTGCCATAAATTATCTTTTTCTTTGATCACAAACTCGTCGTTATCGACATCCAGAGTCATTGAATCAGCAGTATAAGTTTGCAATTTTATCGCATGTGCACCCGCTTCTGCCGCAGCCTTGACCATTTTTTTCGCCAGCTCGAAATCCTGGCTATGGTTGCCACTCAGTTCTGCAATAATAAACGGGGGCTCTGTGGAACCGATAAAGCGTTTACCAATGCGGGTATCATGCATTAGCCTTCCCCTCTATAATTTGAATTATTCCTTCCACTAAACTTTCCACCGATACTGGCTGGTCGCTCATTTCAGTAGCGTAATCAGGCATGATTGTCTGCGGATCGATACGGCCGCTAATTAGTAAAACTGGCGTGTTGACTGCAGCCGCTAACCACTGTGCACCCGCGGGAATGCTTACCAGAAGATCGCATGCCTTAAGCTTACTAAGCTTTTCCTGCATTTTTGCCTCATCATCCAGACCTGAATATACTTTAAAGTCCCTCGCCGTAAGCTGGCGCGCAAGCTCATCAGAGAATGGGTAACACTCGGTAGAAGAGGCACCACTCAAAGCCAGCGCAATGGTTTTTAGTGGCTGACTTTCAATCATTTTTTCGGCATCAACATCAATTGAGATGTCCATATTAATATCGGCAAATCCACAGCACCTACGTAAATAAAATTCAGGATAGCCACCCTCAGGAGGTTCTCCATGCAGCCACCAATTTTCAAACCAACTGTGCATGCCAGTCCATGTGCTCTGCAGGTATTGCTCAGGTGAATTTACGTAATCAGCTGATAGAGACTGGTGTTTGAAGTCATCAATGATATCTTGTACTGAGCGATTCAGCGTATTGCCGATAACAGGTTCCCCTGCATCTTTTAAAAACCTTGCCATAAAGCAGGGCATGAACCAAGTATCCAGATTTATGATCTCGGTATAGTTGTAACTGTTGATAATTTCTGCCAGTTCGAGAAACACTTCCATCGCAGCAACAAAGTCTTCTGGCCAGTCAGCCTGGGCAAGATCCAAAACAGTTACATCGGGTTCTGCCAGGCGGACTATTTCGCTGCCCTGACCAAAGGTAAGGCAGTGGATATCAGCCTCAGGGAAGCAGCGTTTAAGATGCCTGATGGCAGGTACACCGATAGCAGCCACATCGAAACTTTCCATCATTCTGATAACGAGAATTTTCTCCGCCATGGCTATCCTTCAATATATGCATTATACATGAGTTCAGCGCGCTGCCAGTCTTCTGGCGTATCGATATCCTGAACAAGATATCTGGGAAGTATGACAGGTATACTGTGATGTGCAAAAGTGGGGGCCCCAGCTAAAAAAGCCTCTTTGCGGCCCCAGTAAAATTGCCCTGCGTCGTGATAGCACTCTTCTAAGTCTTGCGAACGTTTACCCATTTTGGAGCTATCGATGGGCTCTACCCCGCCGGCTGCTAACCTGATGGCTCGTTGAATGGGAAAATCAAATGTCGTCACCGAAAAGGCATATTGTTTTTTCTCATCCTGTTTAAGCTGATTTATGCCTTGCAAAAGATAGTCTGCACTTAAAAAAGGCGCGGTGGCATAAATACAACACACAAAATCAACTGCCTGATAAAGGCGTTCGTATTCTTTGATTGCGTGCTGTACTACAGGTGTCGTGCCAGTAAAATCATCGGCCAGATTGGCCGGTCGCTCAATAACTAGCGTTGCGCCGCACTCGCGCGCTATTTTCGCAATGTCTGGAGAATCTGTTGAAACAATAATTTCATCAAACTGGCGACTATTAATCGCCGCGTCTATGGAATAGGCAATAAGCGGTTTACCCGCAAACGATTTGATATTTTTGTGCTTTATACGTTTGCTGCCGCCACGCGCTGGTATTACTGCGATATTCAACTTAACACCTGCTCAAGCTGGGTAATAACATGTTGTTGGTCAGCTTCGCTTAACGTGGGATACAAGGGAAGGCTCAATGCCCTGTCATAATAGGTTTCTGCGTTAGTAAACTGGCCCTTCCTGAAGCCTAAGTTCTGATAGTAAGGGTGGAGATGGATCGGAATATAATGCACATTGACCCCCACACCATTTTTACGCAGGGTATCAAACACATATTGTCGTGAGTGCTCGGTTAATTCGATGGTATACAAATGCCAGGCACTATTGTCATCCATCAATGGCTTTTTTACTGGCAGCGAGGGCAAAGCGTGATCATACCTTTTAGCCCTTTCACGTCTGGCTGCGATATATCCATCCAGTCTTTGCAGCTGGCTTTTGCCTAATACAGCATGCAGGTCACTTAACCGATAATTATAACCAAGTTCAAGTTGAGTGTAGAACCAGCCCTGTTGAGCGTCGCTTGTATTCAACATTGCAGGGTCCCGGGTGATACCATGAGAGGCAAACAGCTTAAGCTTTTGCCTGAAACGCTCAGAATTTGTGGTTACCGCTCCCCCCTCGGCCGAGGTAATGGATTTGACCGGATGAAAACTTAATACCGTCATATCGGTATAAGTACACTTACCCACATTGTTGTCCTGTGCATCCCGGCCCCCTAATGCATGCGCCGCATCCTCAATGAGAACGATGCCATAAGGGTTGGTTAACTCGCTAATGGCTTTCATATCACAACTGCTGCCAGCAAAATGTACCACCACTATTGCTTTGGGTAAGGTCTTTTGCTTTTTCGCGTGCGCAATTTTCTCCTCTAGCGCACTAATCGACATGTTACGGGTGTCAGGATCGATATCGACAAAGTCCACCCTGGCACCACAATACAAAGCACAATTTGCCGAGGCTGCAAAAGAGTTTGGCGACGTCCACACCAAGTCACCGGGTCCGATCTCAGCGGCTAAGCACGCGATATGCAATGCAGAGGTGCCGCTGTTGGCAGCTACCGTATACTTTGCACCGGTGTAGTCACACAAGGCCTGTTCAAAAGCCGGAACCTGTGCGCCCTGAGTTAAAAATTCATTTTTGAGTACATCAACAACAGCGTCTATATCCGATTCTTGAATATCGTGACAACCATAAGGGATCATTCTGTCACCTTGTCCAGCTCTTTTAACTCATCCACGGTTAAGAAATGGGGGTTGCGACCAGAGTGATATTCAAACTTATCCGGCGCCGCAACACCTGTTTCGCCAGCTTTATTTTTCAGGTAATTAACATTTTTATCGAAAAACTTAATGGCAGGGGTAATAACGTAATGATCATCAAACTCTACGGTATGGTGGGCCATTTCCTCTGGCACCATTAATTCGTGGAGCTTTTCGCCAGGGCGAATGCCAATAAGTTCGTACTCTCGGCTTCCGCTCATCGCTTCAACTAAATCAATGATGCGAATAGACGGGATTTTTGGGACGAAAATTTCGCCACCTTGCATGCGAGCGAAGTTTTTAACAACGAACTCTACGCCTTCATCTAAAGTAATCCAGAAGCGGGTCATTTCTGCGTGGGTGACTGGAAGCTTCTTGATCCCCTCTTTAATCATTTTTCTATAAAGCGGTACAACTGAACCTCGCGAGCCGACAACATTGCCGTAGCGTACCACGGAAAAACGTGTACCATTAGCTCCGGAAATGTTATTAGCGGCTACGAATAACTTATCTGAGGCAAGTTTTGTTGCACCGTATAAATTAACCGGATTGGCTGCTTTGTCGGTAGATAACGCAATTACCCTTGGGACATTGCACGCTATCGCAGCATCTATAACGTTCTGTGCACCATTGATATTAGTCTTGATACATTCATTAGGGTTATATTCAGCAGCTGGAACTTGCTTTAATGCAGCAGCATGAATTACGTAATCAACTCCCTTCATGGCAATTTTAAGGCGTTCGTTATCTCTAACATCTCCGATAAAGTAACGCATACAAGGTTGATCGAAAACCTGATGCATTTCATATTGTTTAAGCTCGTCTCTCGAATAAATAATAATTTTCTTCGGATTCGCAGTCGCTAAAAGAAATTTGACGAAGCGCTTCCCAAAAGAACCGGTACCGCCAGTGATTAAGATAGAGCTATTATCGAACTTATTTGTCATTCGTGACCTCAGACTTGTATCGCTCTTTTAGAATTGATTTGCCCTCTTTGCTTTCGGCACCAGTGATAACGTGGCTAACAAAGTCAGTTTTCTTCAATTTTCGGGGAATCAATTTGGCCCTTGTGCCGTCGGCTAATAGCTGCTCGTCAGCGTTTAAATATTCGTTTGCCAAACCTAACATTGCTGAACCTAGTTCGTAGACTATAAATTCGCTAAATATATCAATGTCATAAAGACTAGATACATCATCAGTTTCTAGCACATTTAATCGACCTAAAAAGCCAATGAACTTAGCGCTAGCTGTCGATGCAATAAAGGAAATCGCAGCTCTTTGAAAGTCGTTGCAAAAAGTTGGCTTACCAGGTTCCTTCCAGTCACCTGGTAATAAAACGCTCACCTTTTTTTCCCGCAAATTTTTAATGAAAGCAGTTTGAGACCGAAGGACATTAATTTCTTTGTGGCAGGACAAAGGCGGTTCATGATTATCCCAATTTTGATGCAAAATCATTGAGCTTGTATTAGTAAAGTACAGATCCATTTTCTCTAAGTAGAAATTTATAAAAGGCTGCTTGCTTTCAGGATTAGCCACTACTTTAAATGGATTGTTCTTTAAGTAGTCCCTCAGAATTATTGGTGCTCTTTCAGCGCCCATATTGGTAATGTAACAGAAATCTCTTGCTGCATTTACCTGCAATGTTTGAATTTGCAACAAATAATAAGTCCAGATCTCTTGCAACCGACGAATTAACTTTAATGCAGTTTTTGAGTCATCGACATTGACTATTTTCATCATTGCACTGCTAATAAAGTTAAAGGAGCCATTGAGATAATAAAATAAGAGGCTCTGCTGCCTAAAATAGGAGCCAATCAAAAAACTACGTTGCTCATTCAAATGTGCTTCAGCATTTGATACAGAGTCAATTTTTTTTCGCGCAGTTTTAATTAATTCTTTTATCTCAATACACGTAATATCGTGTCTAAACTTGGAATTAAATGAATTGGTAAAGGTGGAGGATGCGAGTGAATAAAAACATTTATTTTTTAAGTTAAATAATGTTTGTTGTTTACCTTTTCGTGAACCCGTAATCATAAGGTGATCTTTAACAAGAGGTATCGAACCACGAATTTTGGCACCATCATTTAAATTATAAACATCTCTTGCTCTTGATAGCGCTTTTTCCAATATTGTTATTGCTAATCTAAACTCATATTTAGTTTTAACGAAAGGTCTAAAATTACCTTCGATAGTAAGTGTCGTTTTAATACTTTTCGCAAAATCATAAATCTCCTTACCATCATCAGAATAATAACCGGATGATTTAGAGTGGTGATGCTTTACATCTATAAAACCTAGATCAACACCCATCAAATAGAGCTGGGTAAAACCAACCTCGGTAAAAAAATTAGCCACAAAGTTGGTCACGGTAGGGTAAGCGTGATGAAGTCTGGTGTAAGGGAATTCGTCAAAAAGTTTTGAAATTGCTACGGTCGCAGACTCGCCTTCCTTAAACGCGATATAGACATCTTTGAAAAGGTTACAGGTATCCGGGTGAATGCCATTACAACTTAGCAGGGTTATTTTTTTCAGGTAATCTAAGTCGCCAACCCTTACCGTCCAATCGTAAGTGGCACGGTTTGATTCAATTTCAGCGTGGAAATCCGGCGTAATGCCGTGCTTATACAAAGTTTTTAGCGCTGTACCGCATGAGACAATTATTGCCTGACCCTGATATTCCTGAATCAGGTCAATCAAATTATCTAGTGAGGGGCCGTTGCCCACTATAAATACTGGCGTATCTTTCTCATCGGCACTTAAGTATTGCCGTGCATCAGCTTTTAATACGGGTATTTCGTTCTCCATCCCCCAACGTGTATGAGCGATACAGTATTTAGAGTGGTCAAAGTAGTCACCGAGAGAAACGATAACCTGAAGCTGTTCTCTTAAATTTTGGATGGCGCGAGTTAAATAGCGATTGTAATACCCCTGATAGAAAAACGTGCTAGCCAACAGATAAGGGCCAACCGTATGGAATTGTGTCAGCAGGTCTTCAATTAAGTGGGTGCCATCATCACCAATATTCAGATAGATCCGTTTATCTTCCTGCTCAATTTTTTCAAGGATTTGGTGCCAGTCGATAGCAAATAACGATGCATAGAAAAAGTCTCTGTTGGGCTCACAGATAAAGACTTTTTCCAGCCTGTTTTCATTCGCTAACTGTTCAAACCCATAGCCAGTCCCAATTCCGAATATTATGATAGCTTTAACAGTTTCGGGTAAAGGGCGCTGCTCATCCTCTACTTCCTTTAACACTTCATCTACTTCAGCCACCATCTGATAATGCAGATATGATTTAAGTTTTTTACCTGTGAAGTTCAGTACTAATCCATCATTATTTGGGTACTTCTTGAAAACCTCGATACTTTTAGTGTGCTCTGCCTGGGGATTGCTGCCATAAAGTGGCGTCATAGTTGCCACATTCAGCAGGTTTACCTGGCCCTCATCATTCGCTACCGGAAACCAGAATTCGGGGTAGTAGTGGTTAAACTCGTCGTACAGGTTTGGTATAAATTTTTTAAATGCGTCTAAGTTTTTTCTGAACTTTGCAATATCTAACTTTGTTCTGGACCACTCTGAATAGTTAATAGGGTAAGTAAATTCTTCTAAAAACTGTTCCGACCTGGCTATCGGTTGGGGCTTTACCGTTTTTTGTGTAAATTGTTGCCAGGGAAACTCACACAGCCTATTGATAAGTTGGTCAAATACTGGATGGTTGTAGTGTTTAAAGACGGTAAACTCATCGAACTTCGCAACACTTGAAAGCTCGGTCAGGTTATCGGCCAGGTTGCTGCCATCCTCACCCAGCATCATATAAATCGCCGTGTTTTTCTCTGCCGCTACGCCCAGCATCTTCTGCCAATCAGCCATGGCCAGTGAGCACTTGAAATAGGCTGGTTCTGGTTCGTAAATCACCAAGTGATCAATTTGATACCGTTTTACCAACTCGGGTAAATGAAGTGCTCCACCGATGCCTAGCACTACTAATACTGGTATATGCGATGGCGCCGAATTACTGGTATAGAGCTTATTTGCAATCGGGCTATCAATACCTGCGATATTTTCCTCGCCTGCAGGTTGCTCAAACGTGTCCACACTAAAGGTCAACGCTCGTTGACTAAATTGGTTCACCTGCTCGGTAACTTCAGCGTTGGGACTCAGATCATAAAAGGTTCTACCTTCCGCCGTATTGACAATGTTTATTTCACTATGTTTGTTACATAGAATGGAGATGTGATTGCTATGTATTTTAAAAATCTGGTCGTACACCGGCGGTATATAGCGCTTAAATGCGGCCAGATTTTTTTGTTCACGTTGGAGAATTAGCGGAGACGCGTGCTGTTCTATCGAATTTTGGACTTCTTTATCTTCATCGACATGAAGAAAGACATTTTTTAGCATTATTTTTCGTACTTTTTAACCGCTGATCGACTGCGGACAAAATGCGTAATGTCATCTTTAACCGAGGTCAGCATCTGCTGGGCAATTTCCTTTAGTCTATCATTAACCACAATCTCCTGTTTAGCAAATTCCTTAGCATTTTCAGAAGGTAATGATTGCAAGTAGGACTGAATAAAGGTATCGCGCTCATCTGCATATTGATTGAGCTTAGTAACTCGATCGTCATCTTCTTCGGCAGATAAAAGCGCTGCAATTTTTTCATTAATCTGCTGCAGCGCTGGAGGGGTCAGGGAATGATTAAGTTCGTCTATTTTCACACAGCTTGTCGTTGTTGTTCCATGGCCGCGTACGCCTCGTCTTTCGCAGACTGAGGAATTTGCACCCATGCATCACGAATTGGTGTTAATAAACTAGTCACTTCGTCAAGGATCTGCAAGTCATTCTTTACTAATGCATCGGTTAAGCGATCAATCATGTAATCGTAAAGGGCGTACATATTTTCGGCAACTTCGCCGCCCACTTTCAGATCTAAGGTATCACGCAGGTTAATCAATATCGCTGATACGCGAGATAGATATTCGCTTTTTACCGCATGCTCTTTGCGTTCCATTGCGCCTTTTGCGAAGGCGATGCGATCCAGGGCTCCCTGCATCAGAAGTAACGTCAATCGATGCGGATCCGCGTTAGCGATATCCTGCTTAACGTTACCTTTTTTGTATGCATTAATACCTTTAAGTGACATATCTACTCCAACACCTTTTTACTTTTTACTTTTTATTTTTTAACTTAACCCAACATAGCGAACAAAGCAGAACCCGTTTGATTCATCTTTGCAATGGTTTGATCCAGCCCCAGATAACGGTCACGCAACATTTGTTCGTAACTAATCATTCTCACCTCTAAGCGTTCACGGTCATCGTATACCCGATCCTGGTCCTGCTTAGCCGCTTTCTCACGAGTACTTATCAAACCACTCGACGATGTATATTGCTCAATGTAATCATACAGCCTGACTGCAATACCTTCGTTTTCGTCAGTAAACAGTTTGGCAATTTCATCAAAATTATCTTCCAATGCGTCTTCGAGCCGATCCTCACCGGTACCCAACCCATAGTTAGTGGTACCAATTTCAAGCTCACCGTCTTTGTTAAGTTCGACGCCGATAGTGAACAACCCCCCTAACGCAGACGCTGAAACGTTGCTGCTCATTATTGAGCCTAAGCCGCCCTGCATACCGCGAATAAGAGAATCACCTGCCAGTACTCCGTCATCTTCTAATTCTGATGCACCATACTTGGTTAGTTTCTTGATTTCGGAAATGACACCATTATAATTTTCCACCAGGCTTCGAATTTTCTCTTCCAAACCTTCTTTGTCAAAACCAATTTCCAGCGTGGATGCTACCGGCGTAACGCCGTCAGCGGCCATAGGCGATACATCTTTAGCCGTAAAAGATACGTTGGCAATTGTGTTGTCAAACTTGTTAGTTTCACTTTCTACTGCAATGCCATCAATCGTGGCTTTCGCATTGGTTGCTGCTTTAACAGGCGTTAAATAGGTTGCCGTTTCCGATGAGTCAGTAGTCGAAACTCTATCCAGCTCAGCCAGGTTATTATCGTTAACAACTTGTAGATCGTTCCCCGCGCCGGTAACTTCAGAGGTAAATACCAGTTTAGCGCCGCCTGCGGCGGTACCCGTATCAATAATGTTGGCGCTAACGCCAAAGTTGTCAGCATTATCATTGATGGCTGTACGCAATTCAGAAAGGGTCATGCCCGCGGTCACGTTGACTGAGAAGGTGTCGCCGGTCGAGCCCACTTTAAAGGTTAGTGAGCCGCTGCCCGCACTAAGCACTGAATCAGAGGTTGATGCAAATGCAGCGTCAGCCGTTTCAATGCGACTACCAGAGGCCAGCTCAGAAACCGCAATCTTGTATGAGCCACGCGAGGCAGAGCTTGACGCATCAGCTGAAAAAACTTCAGTTTCTTCGTTGGGATGTTTGATGGTCGGTTCGCGACCGTTGATGTCTTTGTCTTCTCTAAGCGCTTTAATCGCATCTTTAAATTCAGACAGTTTTGACTTGATAGCGCCCAAGCCCGAAATTTCCGCTTCGATTTTTTCTTCACGGGTATTCAGACGATCACTTTTTGGTTTGCGCTCAGCTTCCAGCAACTGCTTGACCAGATCGTCAAGCGCAAGCCCTGAACCAACACCTAGCGACGAAATTGACATAGCTTACCTCACACTAAACTTTGTTACTAAAAAGCACTCCGACACTTCTGCCAACATCCTGTTGTAAATCCTGTATTCGTTCGGCTAGTCTTAATACCTCTTCTGAAGGTATTTGCCGTACGATTTTACCAGATTCTCCATCTTTTACCGTGACTACTGAACGGTTGGTTTCTTCATCAACCGAAAAAGACAGATTGCGACTTTGTACTTTCATAAAGGCTTCAACTTGTTGAGCCGCAGTCTCAAAATCAACTTGATTCCTCTCACCTGCTTTTTTATCGGCAGATTCAGAAATAGCTTGAACACTTTTATCAGGGTATTGCCCCGATGTAGTTTCAGCAGTCTTTGCTTGTGTATTTATTCCCTTTTGTTCTTCGTTTCGATTCGGCGAGGCTTTATCGAACGACGCAAAAGGTTGACTCATTTGAGAATTTACAAGTTCCATGACTCATCCCCCACTTCTTAAATACAACTAAACGGGGCCCACATAATTGTAGGCACCCGTTTTATTTTAAGCCAGATTATACAGGTTAAGATTAACCAAGGAGCGAAAGTGCAGCCTGAGGGCGTTGTTTCGCCTGACTTAACATAGAAATAGATGCCTGTTGGATAATCTGATTTCTAGTTAACTCAGCGGTTTCAGCAGCAAAGTCAGTGTCACGAATTCGTGAGCGTGCAGCCGACATATTTTCAGACACAGTACTTAAATTACGAATTGTTGACTGAAAACGGTTTTGCAAGGCACCTAAATCAGCGCGTGCTCCACCTATGGTAGAAATCGCCGCATCAATAGAGGTTAATGCTGACGCAGCGCCTGCAGAGGTACTGATATCGACTGAACCAAGGCTCAAGCCCGATGCACCATAGCCACCCGTTTTTGTCAAATCGACCGAGATGGTTTGTCCAGAGTTTGCGCCTACCTGAAAGTCAGAGGAATAGGTTCCGTTAAGAATTTTAACGCCGTTAAACTCGGTATCTGTGCCGATACGTGACATTTCGGCGATTAGCGCCGTTACTTCTTTTTGCAACGCCTGACGGTCTGCACTTGAGTTGATGCCATTCTGTGACTGAATGGCTAATTGACGAATACGCTGTAACGAGTTGGTGTTTTCATCAAGTGCACCTTCAGCGGTTTGCGACAACGAAATAGCGTCGTTCGCATTACGTACTGCCTGATTCAAACCTTGAATCTGCGACGTCATACGGTTAGAGATTTGTAGACCTGCCGCATCATCTGACGCACTGTTAATGCGAAAACCAGATGACAAGCGCTCATAAGATGTATTCAACTTATCACTTACAGAAAACAACTGACGCTGTGAGTTCAAAGCAGATACGTTAGTATTAACAAACATTGACATAATTTACCTCCTGGGGACGGACGATATTGTTATTTTCAATTTTCATCACATCCTTCATCACCTGATCCAGACGGTCACTACTCCGGCCGAACCACTCAAGGTTGAAGTGAATCCACTTCACAATTTAATAATTAAATTACCCCTCGACTAACGTTATCGACTCTATCTGAACCATCTTTAGTAAAATTTAACAAAAATTTAGAATTCAAATCTATCCTGTTGTTTTTGAATAATTTTTAAATTAAAAAGTTTTAATCTTATAAATTATCTATTAACCGAACTACCTCTTTTTAAGGGCTTCCAAACAATGAAATCATGGAAAATAGAAGGTATAGAGCAAAATACAAACGTATTGTTCATTAAACGCAAGTTTGGTTGTCTTAGCTTATTTTTTAGGAAGATGGCATAAATAATGCCTAGAATAATCATACTCGGATGCATTAAAATGACTGAACTTACACCTTGTTTGTGCCACTAATGATAGTAAGCTGGCGAAAAAGCTTACTAGCAGGCGCAATTATGCATCGATAGTTAGCATTTCATCACTGGTCATAGTTTTAGTCGGCTAGCGGGATTTAGTAGAATTTACTGGCCTCTCAACCATCCTTCTACACTCTCAACCTGCTAGTCGACGCCCTATAAGAAAAGGTGACCTGCTTAGGTCACCTTCATTTCTTTACGTTACATTTTATTAGAGTTTGGCAATCTGCAACTTTTTGTGCGGCGCGTTTTCGCCGCATGATAGGCAAACATGCGCATCAATTTACATAGTATTGCCACCTTAAAACCCTCTTCTATTTACTTTTAATTTTTGTCGCGCAAGTTCTGCAGCGAAATACGCTATGCGCCTTCGCAATTTAGGGAGAACGGAGGATAGGTAATTAGTTCTTGGCATAATCAATGCTAGTAACTTATTGTCAGAGTCACGATTCTGACGCTTCAAGTTGGTTACACCAAATGAAGCTGTAAATACTGCAATAATTCACTGTTATTGCTCAAGCTGACGGCGGGTTGGAGTTCAGACCTCATACCTCTCACTACCTCCTGGCTTCATCCCGCCAGTCAGCAATTTTTCTCTCCCGCCTCTCTTTTGTCCGTCTGAGAAAGATTTACCATCATATGTATCAACGCAGAAAAGCCTAAACCTAAGCTAAAATTCTTATCAAAATAAAGCAGTGGACACTGACGAGACTGAAAATAAAAAAGGCCGGGTAATTACCCGACCTTCATTGTGTGGTTTAGCGATTATCCAAGCAGTGACAAGGCTGCCTGTGGACGCTGTTTTGCCTGTGACAAGATAGTGGTACTAGCTTGCTGCAGGATCTGGTTACGCGTCAGTTCGGCGGTTTCAGAAGCAAAGTCAGTGTCTTTGATTCGTGAGCGGGCCGCTGAAATATTTTCGGCAACATTGCTTAAGTTACGGATAGTCGACTGAAAACGGTTCTGCAAAGCACCTAAATCTGCACGGGCTCCACCGATGGTAGAAATTGCCGCATCAATTGAGGTAAGGGCAGCCGCTGCACCTGCTGAGGTGCTGATATCCAATCCGCCAACATTCAGGCCTGAGGCACCGAAGCCACCATTTTGGGTTAACTCGACTTTGATGGTCTGGCCACTGTTGGCACCCACCTGGAAGTCAGCTGAATAACTCCCATTAAGAATGTTCACGCCGTTGAACTGAGTGTCAGAGGCAATACGTGACATTTCAGTTTTAAGTGCCGCCACTTCTTTTTGCAGTGCGCCACGGTCAGCATCTGAGTTAATCCCGTTTTGTGACTGAATCGCTAACTGACGGATACGTTGTAATGTGTTGGTGGTTTCATCTAACGCACCTTCCGCCGTCTGCGATAATGAAATCGCATCGTTGGCGTTACGCACAGCCATGTTCAGGCCCTGTACCTGGGTGGTCATACGGTCAGAAATCTGTAGACCGGCGGCATCATCAGCAGCGCTGTTGATACGGAAACCTGAAGACAAACGCTCGAACGACGTATTTAACGCATTGTTGGTATCGAACATTTGACGTTGTGCGTTTAATGCTGAAACGTTAGTGTTAACAAACATACTCATGGACTCTCTCCTAAACTTATCGACCAGCCCGAAAGGCTATCTAAAACAATTCAAAGTAAGGGGGTAATCACACTGTTTGCCGTGTTTTGTCACCCTGGCTTGCTCAGATACTGTATCGTCGAGGGAAAAAAATCCTTGAGGAAAAAAATGCAAAAAAAGTGGTGTTTATTTCAAAAAATACATAAGAAGCTTATTTTTGCATTTTACATACCTATGTATTTTTTTTAATACCATTACGTTAAGTGTTTATCACTAATAAGAAAAATGCAGAAACTCAGGCTTCTGCATGATGATTCTTTTACCCTAACAACGATAGTGTTGATTGGGGACGTTGCTTTGCCTGAGCCAGTATTGATGTACTCGCTTGCTGTAAAATTTGGTTTCGCGTCAATTCAGCAGTTTCAGCCGCAAAGTCGGTATCCCTGATCCCAGACCTTGCGGTAGATATGTTCTCAGAAATATTGCTTAGATTGCGTATGGTTGATTGAAAACGGTTTTGCAGCGCACCAAGATCTGCTCGGGTCCCACCTATACTGGAAATAGCACTGTCTATGGCGGTTAGTGCTAAAGCAGCCCCTGCTGAGGTACTGATATCCACGCTTCCCACACCAAGACCTGACGCACCATAGCCTCCCGTTTGATTCAATTCCATCTTAATGGTTTGACCGCTGTTCGCGCCAACCTGAAAATCGACTTCAAAATCGCCCTTTAGGATACTGACACCATTAAATTCAGTGTAAGAACCTATACGCGATATTTCGGTTTTTAACGCGGCGACCTCTTTTTGCAACGCCTCGCGGTCGGCATTAGTGTTAATACCGCTTTGCGATTGAACGGCTAACTGTCGTATCCGTTGCAATGAGTTGGTCGTCTCATCCAGCGCACCTTCCGCTGTCTGCGAGATAGAAATGGCATCATTCGCGTTGCGGACTGCTTGTTGCAACCCTTGTATTTGCGACGTCATGCGGTCAGAAATTTGTAATCCAGCCGCATCATCGGCGGCGCTATTAATCCTGAGCCCGGATGAAAGCCTCTCAAATGAGGTATTGAGGGCGTTGCCCGTATCAAACAATTGACGTTGAGCATTTAATGCAGAAACATTCGTGTTAACAAACATAGGCGTCAACTCGCTGTAAAACTCTTCTTTCAGCAAGCGCTGGTAGTTTGGTTACCAGCTTGCTCCTTAACGTTGCGCGTCACTTGATAACAGCGCAAAATCGGTAAAGCAAAAGAGTAAGAAACTCACCATTGATCAGGTAAAACCGGGGGCTACCCGGTTACCCGTTCAGTCTTTAAAAGCTGAGACCTTCAACATGGTCTGTGGTCTCAGCCTACTGCCTTTCAAATATTAACCTAATAATGATAAGGCTGACTGTGGACGCTGTTTCGCCTGTGCAAGAATAGACGTGCTCGCTTGCTGCAGGATCTGATTACGCGTTAGTTCAGCGGTTTCAGAAGCAAAGTCGGTATCACGGATACGTGAACGTGCTGCTGATACGTTTTCTGCAACGTTGCTCAGGTTACGAATAGTAGATTGGAAACGGTTTTGCAGCGCACCCAAATCTGCACGTGTGCCACCAATGGTTGAAATGGCGGCATCGATAGCGGTTAACGCAGCAGCGGCACCGGCTGATGTGCTGATATCAACACTACTTGCATTCACACCAAGACCAGAAGCTCCATAACCACCGGTTTTAGTTAACTCAACCTTGATGGTCTGGCCGGAATTCGCTCCAACCTGGAAATCGGCTGAAAAACTTCCGCTTAGAATATTAACGCCGTTAAACTCTGTATCTGTAGCAGTACGTGACATTTCAGACTGAAGTGCTGCGACTTCTTTCTGCAATGCTGCACGGTCTTCACTTGAGTTAATACCGTTTTGAGACTGAATCGCTAACTGACGCATACGCTGCAATGAGTTAGTGGTTTCGTCCAATGCACCTTCCGCTGTCTGAGACAATGAAATAGCATCATTCGCATTTCGTACTGCCTGATTCAGACCTTGGATTTGCGATGTCATACGGTCAGAAATCTGCAAACCAGCTGCATCGTCTGATGCACTGTTAATGCGGAAACCTGAAGATAGACGCTCAAAAGACGTGTTCAATGAATTACTGGTATCGAACAATTGACGTTGAGCGTTTAACGCTGAAACGTTAGTGTTTACAAACATAGACATAAGGATCTCTCCAACTACAACTCTCAACCGACGGATGTCGGGTACCGGATTACCGGTGTTATTAAATAAGTGTTATCGAGACCTTATTCGGATCTGATAACCTGGCTCTCTCAGTAAGTTTATCGACGTTCAAAAAATATCCTTTAGCAAAATTCGAAAGAAAATGACACTTTTTGAGCAATTAACGTATTTTTTATCGCTAAAGCCACATTTTTAACAGTTTCAATACCTGATTATATTTTTTCATACCCAAATGCAGGGGCTGTATCTCTCTGTAAAATATAAAAAAGCCGGGTTAAAAAACCCGGCTTTGATTAGTTTTCTACGACTCATGAATAATCTGATAAAAGCCGGTTGTATTCTCACTACCTCCTGGCTTTTTTTCTATCAACTTAGCTATTAACCTAATAATGATAAGGCTGATTGTGGACGCTGTTTCGCCTGCGCAAGAATAGACGTACTCGCTTGCTGCAGGATCTGATTACGCGTTAGTTCAGCGGTTTCAGAAGCAAAGTCGGTATCACGGATACGTGAACGTGCTGCTGATACGTTTTCTGCAACGTTGCTCAGGTTACGAATAGTAGATTGGAAACGGTTTTGCAGCGCACCCAAATCTGCACGTGTGCCACCAATGGTTGAAATGGCGGCATCGATAGCGGTTAACGCAGCAGCGGCACCGGCTGATGTGCTGATATCAACACTGCTTGCATTCACACCAAGACCAGAAGCTCCGAAACCACCGGTTTTAGTTAACTCAACCTTGATGGTCTGGCCGGAATTTGCTCCAACCTGGAAATCGGCTGAAAAACTTCCGCTTAGAATGTTAACGCCGTTAAACTCTGTATCTGTAGCAGTACGTGACATTTCAGACTGAAGTGCTGCGACTTCTTTCTGCAACGCTGCACGGTCTTCACTTGAGTTAATACCGTTTTGAGACTGAATCGCTAACTGACGCATACGCTGCAATGAGTTAGTGGTTTCGTCCAATGCACCTTCCGCTGTCTGAGACAATGAAATAGCATCATTCGCATTTCGTACTGCCTGATTCAGACCTTGGATTTGCGATGTCATACGGTCAGAAATCTGCAAACCAGCTGCATCGTCTGATGCACTGTTAATGCGGAAACCTGAAGATAGACGCTCAAAAGATGTGTTCAATGAATTACTGGTATCGAACAATTGACGTTGAGCGTTTAACGCTGAAACGTTAGTGTTTACAAACATAGACATAAGGATCTCTCCAACTACAACTCTCAACCGACGGATGTCGGGCACCGGATTACCGGCGTAACTACATTATTATTATCAAGATCCTGTTTGTGATCTGATAATCTGGCTCTCTCGTCATATTTATCGCCCCGTGGGAAATTTCCTTTAACAAAAAACTTAAAAATTTTTTAGAAAACTCATTTTACGTTGCCTATACTTGTCTAACGCTTTGTCTTACAAAGATTTTCCATGACACAAAAAAGTTCAAAATTTATTCAGATAAACCGTATTTCAAGCGCTTATAACCACAGTGCCTTCACCGATTTAGTTAAAGTGAACGATAAGCTGGTTTGCTGTTATCGTCAGGCAACCAATCACATCAGCGGTGATGGTCGCATTGAAGTTACCGTAACCGATCTTGAACTTAAGGTTCTTACTCGACAAATAATCTCTTTTCCTGATAGTGACCTGCGTGATCCTAAATTAAGTATTGATGATAATGGTCGTATCTATCTACTAGCCTACGCACGTATAAATGCCACCGAACAGTCATGCTCCAGCACTCGTTGGGTGAGTTGGTTCAGTGATAATGGCCTGACCTGGTCATCCCCCCACTTTTTCGGTACGAGTGGTTGGTGGTTGTGGCGTATAAGGTGGTATCAGGGTCAGGCGTACGGATTCGCATATAATCGTCTGCAAAATCGAATCGATCTTTATTCCGGCCATCCTCGCAAAGCCATGTACCTGCATAAATCACACGCACTCTCGTTGCGCGATCACAAGCTGGGTTACCCAAATGAAAGTGATTTACTGTTTGACGAAGATGGGTCAATGTGGGCATTGGTGAGACGTGATGCGGATAGTTTTTCGGCACAGTTAGGATGTGCAAAAGCCCCCTATAGGCAATGGCAGTGGCAAGATTTAGATACCTATATTGGTGGTCCTGTTTTGCATGCCTTATCGGCAGATAGCGCCTTAGTTGCTGGTCGCATTTGGCAGAATAATCGGCCACAAACAGCGATTTGGCATTTGACATTAAAAGATGCAAAGCTCACTCACCTGTTAACTTTACCTAGCGCAGCAGACAACAGTTATCCTGGGATCGTATTATACGGTGACACTTGTTATCTCTCTTATTATTCCGGCCACATAGACAGATCAACGCGTGTATATGTAGCCAAAATAGAGAACTTACAATGTTACTTAGATAAAATTAAACAGTGACAAACTCGATATGCGCGGAAATGTCTGTAGTGCGGCATTGAGGGCGGTTTCCTGCCTGGCAAACTCCGCGCTTGCTTCAGCAAAATCGGTTTCTTCAATATTCGCTCGCGCTGAGCGGACATTGACCTCTAGATCCAGATTGGTTTCAAATACGGATGAAGCCACATTTTGTCTCCCGCCGATTGACGAAATTTCAGCTGAAATTTTATCAGTCGCCGAGTCCAAGCTGGAAATAGAGCCTTGAATTGCCTTTCGCAATGAATCACCAGAGACACCGTCAACCGCTAAAGCGGTGTAAATGTCATGCAACGTTTCAGCGATATTTTTCTTTTCTGGTTTATTCAAAGAAAAATCCACGGTGTCACCAGCAGTGCCCGTGACGGTGAAACTCATCCCTTCAATGGTAAAGGGTTCGCCCGATGTGTAGTCAACCGTGTCGATAACCGCGCCGCTGGCAACGTTGGTTAGCTGAACCTGATTACCTGCCTGTAATGTAAGACGGAAGTCATTATTGGTAGCGGTAAAACCATCGTAATTGGCATCGAAAAAACTATCAAACGCATCCTGATTGGCAACATCAGATGCATTCACTGTGGCACCAATACTGCCGGATACCGAAAAGCCCTGTGGTGCAACAATATTTTCAAACACATCCTGGCCACTGGTCGTGCTACGTAACGTAACGTTATCGGAAAGCTTTACTGAATTGGTCCCGCTGTCTCCCTCGAAACGCACCGCATTACCCGGTGCTGCCGGATTAAAGCTGAATGCCGGGCTATCAGCCTGAAAACCGGCGAACATATAATCGCCAGACGGATCCTGAGCATTCATTAAATCAAGTACTTCGTCACGAATCTGCTGAAGTTCGTTACCAATGGCACGGCGATTCTCATCATTTAATACGCCCGAACCCGCTTGCTGAATAAGTTGTCTGGCGCGGGCTGCTGCATCATTGACGTTAGAAAGCACTGTCTCTTGTTGCTCTAATCGACTAACAAACAATCCATTGTTTTGTTTATATTGGTCAATATTCGCCAACTGCTCAGTTAACCTGACCACCTGAGCCGCGCCCACCGGATCATCAGATGGGCGATTAATACGCTTACCGGTTGCAAGCTGCTCCTGCGTATCAGCGAGTTTGCGCTGACTATCCATAATCGCTTCTAAATTACGATTGAAGAATTGATTGGTTGAAATACGCATGAGTAATTACCTGGCAGCCGATAAAATTGTGTCAAACATTTGCTGAGCTGTCGTTAAAATGCGGGCAGCGGCAGCATAGCTCTGCTGAAAACGCACAAGGTTGGCCGCCTCTTCATCCAGGCTTACGCCAGATACAGAGTCGAACCATTCCTGAGACTGTGATTTCATCGCTTCAGCAGCTTCTAATGATATATCGGCACTGGCTGCTTTTTCTCCAACATTTCCTACAACTGAGGAAAATGCATCGAAAAGGGTACGCGGTTCATTTGACGCATCGCTGCTGACCTGCACTAGTTTTTCGTCTTGTAAATTAATCATCTCCAGCGCATTAGTATTGTCATTAACGCCGTTGGTATTGTAAGACAATGCAAACGAATCACCTGCCCTTGGGCTGCCGGCCAGACTTAAGTCATAGCCGGGATAATCATCCAGCGCAGAAAATGAGGCTGGCCAAGGGGGTGTCGCACCCGACGCTTCCGCCTGGCTCAAGAGATTATCGTAGTCGGTTATGCCACTCACATTGGTGATCACATTTCCAGCACTGTCCAACACTCGATAATCAGTCGGTGAAGTAAACTGAATTTCAGCGGGCGCACCTACGGTTGCGCTGGGCGAGCCGGCGACACCGTGAATGCCACCAGAGCCATCAAACGCTGAAGCCTCATCACCTAAAGAAGGATCTACGGTAGTGTTAGTGACGGTGACCTGTTTGACGGTGGCTGTGCCTAAGTTATCACTGTCCGGTTGCACGCGTATGGGGGAAGCAAACGCCAAATCCTGTGGGCGATCTGTGGCCAACTCAATATCCGCCGCGGCGTATTTTGCCGGTTGGAACAAAAATTCATTGCCAACGGAGTAACCGCCGGTTGCTTCAAAGTCGATTTCTAACCCCGCAGGTAACTCAGAAAATCCAGCGCCAACGCTAATTCCCGGGTAAATTACCGGGCTACCCGAAGCGTCAAGTTTAGGCGTGCCATCGGCGTTGAGTAATTCTAATCGCACCTCATCAGGCACACCACCGCTGACACTGGTTACCGTGACCTTGTAATCCGCATCGGTAACGAGTTCGCCACTGCCAGGTGTAACCCGCCCGGTTACCGGTAGACCATCAGGTGTGCCGGGATAATTTACGCCAACAAATTCAGGCAAATTAAATATATCTCCGCCAAGTTGGAAATCCAGATCCATACCCAGTTTATTCTGGCTATTGACCGCGTCGGCAAACGCAAGCGCCATTTGACCTATGTCCCGCTGGGTGGGAGCCAGTATTTCATCACGATAGCGGAATAGCCCACCGATCTGGCCGCCCAGACTGGTTTCACCCAAATTGATTTTGGTGTCCTTTTTATCGCCGCTAAACTCGGTGGATAACTGCAGTTGCTTACGTCCTAAGTCGGCGTCGGTACTGATTTCAATGAGATTAAAGCTACCATCATCGAGGATCAGTGATTCACCGGTTTTCAAATTGATATTGACGGAGCCCGGTTCGCTTTTACTGTCGCTGACTTCAATTGCCATCAGTTCAGCGAGTTCTTCAATTGACTTATCCCGCTGGTTCATCAAAGTGGTGGGTTCTCGGGCTGAGCCAAAATCACCACCAGCGACTTGAATCGCGTTGTTTAACTCGCCGATGTTCTTAATGAGATCATTTGCACGGTTGACCATTGAGGTAAACTCCAGGTTTACCTCTTTTTCCTTTTGTTCCAGGAAATCTGATACGGTACCAAAGCGTCTGAGCACGTCCCGTCCCTGCGCAAGCACAAGTTCACGTGAAGATAAGTTTGACGGGTCATCGGCTGCCGTTTGCAGTGAACCAAAAAATGCACTTAACCCCTGAGCAATTGAATTGGCGTCGCTGGCCAGCAGGTTATCGATCGCTGAGGCTTTTTGCTGATACACCTCAAACTCACCTACTTTGGTAATGTCGCGGCGCAGTTGATTTTGCGCGAACACATCGATTACCCGCTCTGTAGTAGGTTCGCCCACGCCACCAACGATTCCACCTTCAAAAGTAGTTCGTTCGCGCACATACCCTTCAGTATTAACATTAGCAATGTTCTTACTGGTGGTTTGCAACAATGTACTGCTTGCATTAATACCGCTTTTAGCGATATTGAACATATCGACAGGACGGACCATAATCAGTTGCTCCTCTGCCCGTTAATGAAATTCATGGCATAAAACCATTGATGGCATCGCTTTTGAGGACTGCCATAATCTTATCTGCATATTGTGGATCGGTTGCATAACCAGCGCGTTGCAACTCACTAAAGTACGTTTTTGTGTCAGCGCCGTTGTCCACCGCCTGTTGGTAACGAGGCTGCGAACGAATAAAATCAACATAGTCATGCACCGCATCCTTGATAGATTCATACGCACGAAACGCGGCTTTGTGTTTTTTTGCCACGCCGCCTTCAAATTCCAGCGTATCCACGACTGTCTGGCGACCGCCCCAGGCGTGATTGGCTTTAATACCAAACAGGTTATGACTGCTATTGCCTTGTGCATCATGAATAACGAATTTACCCCAGCCTGTTTCTACCGCTGCTTGTGCGATAATCGCTTTTGGGTCTGTACCAAGTACTTCAGCCGCTTCCTTAGCATGAGGGTACAAGGCTTCGACAAAACTCTGCTGATCATCAAACATGGGGGCTTTAAATGAAGCGATTGAACCCATTGTATTTGATTCAAGTACTTTATCCTGGCTTAATTTGACCTGTACTCGCTGTGGTTGGTTCAATGATGCGATATTTCCGTCATTACGAATAACACTGGCCGGCGTGAAATTTTTGTCCTGCTGACCTAACTGCTGCACGATGATCTCAGCCAGGCCCAGGCCGCCACCTGCAGATAAATCCGCCGCTAACTGCTGATCATGCATGTCCTGATAAAACTTAACCTGTTCCGAATTAAACGGGCTGTTTTCGTCCGCAATGGCTTCCTGCGCCTGTCGCATTGACTTAAACATCATTTGTACGAAAATCGCTTCAAACTGCTGGGCTGCTTCCTGCAACACCTTTTCATCGCCAGAGGCAATGGCTTCACGCAGTTTATTGACGCTGCCTAAATCGTGAACGTTGCGCGCCATATCCAATTGGCTGGAAGCAGAATTGATTTCCATCAGATCACCACCAGTTCACCGCGTAATGCACCAGCCTGACGCAAAGCTTCAAGTATCGCCATCAGGTCACCCGGTGCAGCGCCCACTTCATTAACCGCTCGCACTAACTGATCCAGAGTGACGCCCGGTTCAAATTTAAACATTCTGCTATCACTCATATCGACATCAACGATAGAACGGGTGGTAACGACTGTTTCGCCTTCCCCCAGTGCATTAGGTTGTGTCACCAGCTGGTTTTCAGAAATCGTCACTGTGAGTCCGCCATGGGTAATGGCCGCAGGCAACAGCCGTACGTCCTGTCCAATTACAATGGTGCCGGTGCGGCTGTTGATAACAACTCTTGCAGGCGCGTCAGCCGGTTCAAACTGGAAATTTTCCAGCGTCGCTAAAAAGCCGACTCGCTGCCCTCTGTCGCGTGGGGCGGTCACTCTCACTGAGGCTGCATCGATTGGTTCGGCAATGGTGTAGCCCTGATCCGGTTGTGCACCTAAACGCTCGTTTATAGTGTCAGCCAGGCGCTTGGCTGTCGAAAAGTCAGGATGATGTAGATTCAGCGTTAGACTGTCACCATTGGCAAAGCCACTGGGTACAGTCTGCTCTACCAATGCACCATTAGGGATTCGTCCTACGGTAGGTGTGTTAGCCACAATACGTGAACCATCACCGCCCTCAGCGCCAAAACCACTAACCACTAAACTTCCCTGCGCAACCGCGTAAACCCGGCCGTCAACGCCACGCAAGAAGGTTTGCAGCAAGGTGCCTCCTTGTAAACTGCTTGCTTCTCCCACGGATGAAACGGTAACGTCTATGGTTTGTCCGGGTTTAATAAAAGCGGGTAGACTGGCATGCACGGCGACCGCGGCTACATTTTTAATTTTTGGTTTGGTACTGGGATCTAAACTGATACCAAAGTTACTAAGCATCGTACGAAAGCTTTGCTCGGTGAAGGGGCTCTGTTCGCCAGTCCCCGGCAAGCCTACCACCAGTCCGTAACCCACCAACTGATTAGCGCGCACCCCCTGAATACTAGCCACATCCTTTATACGCTGCGCATCAGCAGTGGCTGAAGTAGCCAGCAATATAACAGTCAGAACGAGGTAATACGTTTTCATAACATCCCCTAAATAGGCCACCATTCAGAAGAAAAGAAGCGCGATAGCCAGCCCTTTTCCTGTGATCGGGCGAATGAGCCAGTGCCGCTGTACTGAATCCTGGCGTTGGCAATTTTTGTCGAAACAATTTCATTCTGCGGACTGATGTCAGCAGGTCGGATAATTCCTGTGAGGCGAATATATTCATCTCCATGATTTAACGTCAGCCACTTTTCTCCGCGGATAACCAGATTCTGGTTGGGCAATACATCCACGACCGTGACGGATATTGCGCCTGAGAGACTGTTGCTTTGGTTAGCTTGTGCGTCGCCTTGAAAACTGTCTCCTGCAGACACCCCCAGTTGGATGGATTGACTGCCCAGATTTATCGCATTGCCCCCTAGGCCCGTTATCGGCTCCAGGTCAACTTCGGTATCTTTGGAGGTTGAGGTTCCGGCTGACTTTGAAGCGTTGGTATTTTCACTTAAGGTTACTGTGATCAAATCGCCAATTCGTCTCGCGGTGACGTCCGAATACAGGCTATTGGCCATATTTGGCCTGAACAGCGCACCGTCCTCAATGATATGTTCACGGGGGATATCCGGAATGACCGGAGCAAATAAAGGATCATTGGCCTGCACGGGCGGTGCAGATGTACTTGAACACCCAGTAATTACAATAATGGTAGTGAGAAGTAATCCTAACCGCATGACATCACCTTTTAGCGTTATAGCTGTTGTATGACCTGACCAAGCATCTGGTCAACAGACGATATAACCTTGGAGTTCATTTCATAAAGACGCTGGCTCTCAATGAGATTGACCAGCTCTTCTGTTACATTTACATTTGACGTTTCCAGTGCGCCCTGAACAATAGTCCCGAGGCCCTGCAATCCTGGAATGCCCTGAATAGGCGCACCGCTCACTGCAGTCTCGACAAATAAGTTCTGACCGGTGGGCTGTAACCCTGTTGGATTGATAAAGTCTGAAATATTGATTTGCCCAATAACCTGCGGCTCAGCTTCACCACGCACTGTGACCGACACCTCACCGTCCTGCGATACGGTAATTTGCTGAGCATCCTCTGGTACCGCTATTTCAGGTTGCAATAAAAAGCCTGCGCCAGGGGTAACAATCTGGCCCTGATCATTCAGGGTAAATTGTCCATTGCGGGTATAAGCGATGGTTCCGTCAGGCTGCAGAATTTCAAAAAAGCCGCGTCCCTGGACCAACATGTCCAATGAGTTTTGTGTCGTGACCATGTTGCCCTGCGTGTGTGATTTCTGTGTGGCAACCACTTTAGAACCGGCCCCCAACATAAGCCCGGAAGGTCTCTCTGTATCAGCCGATGAACGTCCACCTGGCTGATTGATATTTTGATAAAGTAAGTCTTCAAACACAGCACGGTCTTTTTTAAACCCCACGGTTGATGCGTTTGCCAGGTTGTTCGACACCACAGACACATCGGTTTGCGCGGCATCAAGTCCTGTCTTACTGATCCATAACGCTGGATGCATAACGACCTCCTACATGAGCATATTGCTCTGCTGTTAGTTAACTTGTTATTTGTTACTTGTTACGTCTTGTTAAATTACAGAATACGCAACATCATGTTGCCTTGCTGATCCAGATCATCAGCTTGCTTCATCAATTTCACCTGCAGTTCGTAATGACGTTGCAGGCTAATCATATTGACCATTTCATTTACTGCGTTGACATTGGAGCCTTCCACCACTCCTGAAAGCAGATTTACCTGTTCACTGGCATTAAACAGCTCACCATTTTTGGATTGAAACAGGCCGTCAGCTCTTCGTTCAATACTGTCTAATTGTGGGTTAACCAATTTCAGCCTGCCCACTTCTTCGGAGACATTAATCGGTGCGCCAATAGGACGGGTCGAAATCGTCCCGTCCATATCAATATTTAAATTATCCAGCGGCACAGGTAAAAATATAGGCCCGGCATCACCGAGCACTATATTGCCATGCATATCCGTCAAAACTCCGTCAGGTCCCAGCTGAAAACTGCCGTCACGGGAATAGACTTCATTCCCATTGGCGTCCTGAACGGCAAAAAAACCATTGCCCTGAATCGCAACATCAAGGTCCCGACCTGTTTGGATCATCGCACCGGTTTCATAATTATTTGACGGGCTTTCGGTCATGGCAAAAACACGAGTTGGCAGGCCGCCATCGTAGACCGGCATTGCTCTGGCCTGTTCAAGCTGAGCTTTAAAACCTATGGTTTGCGCATTGGCTAAGTTATTGGCTCTGACACCGGTAGCCAGTAAGTCCTGCTTGGCTCCACTGGCGGCAATCCAAAGTAATTTATCCATGACTGACTTTTGACGATAAGGAATTCATATCAGGAGTTTTGCAAGGCCGATGCCACTTTTATAAGCATCAAAAAAGAAAAAAGGCCGCGTTTGCGACCTTTTTAACATCATGATTTTATTAACGAATATTCAGAATCGTTTGATTGAGCTGGTTGTTCACTTCAAGCGCCCTGGAGTTCGCCTGGAAGTTGCGCTGGGCAATAATGAGGTCAATCAATTCCGTGGTGAGGTTAACATTTGCCTGCTCTAGTGCAGATGAGTTAATTTCACCAAAGGTTCCTGTGGTTGCTTCACCGGCAAGTGCTTCACCCGACGTAATGCTCTCTTTCCATTGCGTATTACTTTCCTGAATCAGCCCTTGCTCGTTCGAAAAACGAATTAGCGCGACGCGCACGATCGGTTCAGAGGTACCATTAGAAAAAGTGGCTCTGACCAAGCCATCAGGGCCGATATCAATACCGGTCAAGCGACCAACCGGTAGACCGTCCTGTTCAAGTGACGTCACCTCAAAGGATGAAGCAAATTGAGTTGGCTCATTAGGCGTAGCGATGGCAGGATTGAGATTAAAATCCACCGTAATTTGTTGAGAAGGATCGGAACCATTGGTCAGGATCCCGCCGCCTAATGCCTCGGTGGTAATTTTAAAGTCTGATGGCGTGTTTCCATCAGGGCTTTCAATACCAATAAAATCGCCACCTGCACTGAACCTCAGCTTAGCTGCGCTGACATCATTGCCGGTCGCTGTTCCCATTGTATTAGTAGCCGTTGCGGGGTCTGAATCACTGCCGTCAGCGTTGACTAAATCAGTGAGCGTGCCGTCAATGGCAGTTGCCAGATACCATTCATTTTGCACCGCAGGATCGTTATCCTTGATGAAGTAATAGGTCATTACGTGGCTGTCACCTAACGAGTCATACACTGTTACTGATGTAGCCGCGTTATACGTGAGTGGATCATCCGGATCAAACTGGGCAGGATCCTTGACGCCTTCATTCGCCGGCAAATTCATACGGATATCTACCTCAGAGGTTTTCTGAGGAGACCCTGACGAATCCGGAATACGCACCGGCACAGTTGTACTCAGCGCAACTGATGCACTTGAGCCGTCGCCGTTTACCGGGAAGCCCACCAGGTTGTCTCCATTGCTATTTACAACGAAGTTTTCAGAGTCTAATTTAAATTGCCCAGCACGTGTAAATGAATAATCGCGGGACGTAATTTCGGGTACCGTGGCAAAAAAACCATTTCCGGTAATCGCTAAATCGAGTGCTGTATTGGTGAATTGTAAACTTCCCTGAGAGAACTGCTGAGCCACTTCCAGTGTGATAACACCATCACCCACTTTAGTATCACCACCCGCCAATAATGACGATGCGTACACATCGCCAAATTCAGCACGCGATTCTTTAAAGCCTACCGTGTTTACGTTTGCGATATTATTCGCAGTGACATCAAGGTCTTTTTGAGCGGCGGCAACACCACTTAATGCAATGTTAAAAGACATAACTCACTCTCTCCTACTAACTACCAATCTGAATAACATCGTCAAGTTTAATGCTGACATTGCCGTCCAGATTCAAAATAATACCCTTGCCGCTTCCGGCAAGACTGACGCTTCCAACATGACGATTTATTGCTGTGGGTATGGCAACCCCTTCACCGCCGGCTTCGCCAGTGGCTTTAACAACATAGTCTCCAGCGGGCATTGGATTACCCTGAGCATCTGTGCCGTCCCAATTAAAGCGGACGTTACCCTTACCTTGCGTGCCCGCGTCAATGGTTTTAACTATTTCGCCGTACTGATTTTGAATAGTAATCTTCATGTTCTGTACGGTTTCGCCATTGACCACAACCCCTGATACCCCTGCACCCTCAGCGTTCATATGGCCGATGTTGCTCTCTACCAATACATGCTGACCAATCAGACTTGACGCCTGCAATGCCTGATTCGACGTCATTGAGGTAGCAAATGACTCAAACTTCTCATTTAACTGAGCGATACCGTCCGCCATAGTAAACGAGGTCATCTGTGCAACCATTTGATCATTATCAACTGGTTTGGTGGGGTCCTGATTGGCTAGTTGCTCTGTAAGCAGAGAGAAAAAATCTTCCTGCGTCAGGTTTTGCTCTTTTCCATCAGAAACTTTTACTTTTTCTTCCTGCCAATACAGATCATTGGTTAAATCGGAAGGATTAATAGTATTCATTACAATTCCTCAATTACCGCTCAGGCCAGTTATTGCCCTTGACCCAATTGTAGTACACGACGAAACAGACGTTTTGTGGTATCCGCAACTTGCACGTTGGTTTCGTAAGCTTTGGATGCGGACATCATGTCAGCCATCTCTTCAACGATATTGACGTTTGGCTTGTAAATGTAACCATCGGCATCGGCCATTGGATTGTTGGGAGCATACTCGACCTGCAGAGGCGCTTTGCTTTCAACAATCCCTAATACTTTGACACCGACACCGTCACTTTGATGATCGGTTGCTTTTTGCAGCTCTGCGGCAAAAACTGGTTTGCGCGCGCGGTAAGTTTCGCCGTCACTGCTACTTACGCTGTTGGCATTAGCAATATTACTGGCAGTGGTATTAAGCCGAACAGATTCTGCCTCCATTCCCTGGCTCGAAATTGACATAACATTAAATAAACTCATCCGCCTTGTCCTCCACTCAGAGCCTTCTTCATACCTTTGAATTTACCGTTTAAAAATTCCAGCGTAGCCTGATAGCGCAATCCATTATCGAGAAATTCGTTACGCTCTTTTTGTACTTCTACCGAATTACCATCCCCAGTGTCTGATTGCCCTGGAGAGCGATATTGAATAAAGGAGGTGGTGTGCATACTTCCAGTGATATGCTTACTATCAGTGCGCACCATCGTTTGTCTCTGGTCAGTTGCAGCCATCTTCATAGCCGACTGAAAATCAATGTCTCGCGCCTTGTAGCCTGGGGTATTCGCATTTGCGATATTGCCAGATATAAGCTCCATTCGCTTTTCTCTTAAGTTCAGCGCTTTTTGATGAAATCCAACCAGCCGGTCTAAATCAATTGCCATACAATTTACTCCTCTAACGCTGAGGATGTAGCAAGTGAAGTGCCAATTTGAAGTGTTGAATTAATTTGAAGACGGTCTGAGTTATGATTTTCGTTGGTAGTAGAGGCCTGGTGAACATTTTACCATATTGAAAAACTGGCTGGCGGTGCTAATTGATTCCGAAGCGCCAAGAAATAGAATGCCATCTGCTTGCAGCAATCCGGCAATTTGTTGCAGTATTTTTTGTTTAATTGCCGGGGCAAAATAAATCAGCACATTGCGGCAAAAAACGACATCAAACTTACCAAGGCCGGCATAAGAGTGCAGCAGATTCATGCTGCGAAATGCCACCATTTTTTTCACCTCTGGCTTAACCACCATGCGACCGTCCTCTAAGTGGTTGAAATACCTTTGTCTTCGCTCAAGTGACAACCCCCGGGCCAGTGACAATTCGTCATAAATACCTTCCTCGCAACGCGCGAGCATGGCGGTCGACAAATCTGTAGCCACAACCTCCACACCGCGTCTGAGGGCCGAGGGAGATTTGCGTCTATATTCCATCACTGACATGGCAATCGAATACGGTTCCTGCCCTGACGAACAGGCAGCACTCCAGATCCTGAGTGGGCGGGATAAATTAGAAAATTCTGGCAGAATACGATTGACTAAAAGGTCGAATGGATAGGTATCTCGAAACCATAATGTTTCATTTGTCGTCATGGCGTCTATGACTGCCTGCAACATAGACTTGTTTCTGCCCATGACGACCTGTTCAATCAGGTTATCCAGAGCATCAATATTAAATGTATAAAGTAGCGATGACAGCCGACTACGCACCAGGTATTGCTTGTTCACACCCAGTACGATGCCACATTGTTGCTCGAGAAAGTGGCCAAATTTCTGGTAACTTTCTTCAGAGACTTCTTTATTTTTCAATCCGTTGCCGCCCTGCTTTTACTCTGGATTTACTAACCATTTTTGCACGGCTGTTGCCAGTTCATCTGGATGGAACTTGGCTATAAAATCATCCGCACCCACCTTTTTCACCATTGCCTGGTTGAAAACACCACTTAGCGATGTGTGTAGAACCACATGTAGCTTTTGAAGTTCGGGCGTATTTTTAATTTCGGCAGTCAGTGTATAACCATCCATTTCTGGCATCTCTATATCTGAAACCAACACCCCTACGCGATCGGTTACATCGCCATATTCTTCCGCAATTTGCTTAAGTCGTTTCAGCGCTTCAAGGCCATTTTTAGCCATTTCAATTTCCAGCCCCAGCGAGGTCAATGCTTTCTTGACCTGATTACGGGCGACAGAAGAATCATCGGCAATAAAAATTATTTTATTTTCATTACCTTCTGTTTTTAAATTTGCGGCTACATCCGCACTGACTTCAGCATTTAATGGGGAAATCTCATTCAGAATTTTCTCCACATCCAAAATTTCAATTAACTCGTTCTCAACTTCCGTAACCGCGGTCAGATAACTGGCGCGGCCAGTACCTTGAGGTGGCGGCATGATCGCATCCCAGTTCGTGTTAATGATGCGTTCCACTGCCCCTACCAGAAACCCCTGAACTGAACGGTTATATTCAGCAATAACAATAAAAGAGCTGGCAAGATCTTCAATTCTCTTACCTCCTGTGGCCATACTTAAATCAATCACCGAAATCGTCTGACCACGGATGTGGGCAATGCCTCGCACAAGCTTGTTCAGTTTAGGCATAGAAGTAAGAGGCGGGCACTGTAACACTTCACGCACTTTGAAAACGTTGATTCCAAACCGTTGGCGACCATTCAATCGAAACAACAGCAATTCCAGACGATTTTGCCCAACTAGCTGGGTTCGCTGGTTTACGGAATCTAGAATGCCTGACATACATCACCTCTTGAAAAATTGGGCACGAACATTGCGTTAGACCTTATCACTTAATCGTGAGCAGTAAAATCGTCAAATAAGTGACGTTGCACTTAGCGGTCTTCTGCCATGTAGTGAACCTTAATCATAGACAAAATGTCACCAACTGAACACGAAAAAGTGCAAAAAGTATATGTTTTTACTATTTAAGAAAAATTCTCGAACCTGGCCATTCTTGCTATCAGCGTTAACGTTGATGGCGATGGCTTTTAGCACTAGTGCCAATGAGGAAGAAAGCTTACACAAGCAAATTGAGCAGGGAGCCCGTGACTATCTGCTCGCAGCCATCGGTGATAATCATGGCGAAGATAATGTGGTGGTAGAAGTTGCCTCAATTGATGACCGCATCAGCATTCCAGCGTGTCCAACCGGTTTTCAGTATCATGCTGATTCGGAATCGCTTTCGCAGGCTTATATTTCTGTCAGGGTCAGTTGTAACAATAATCAGTGGTATGTGTTTACCAACGGCCGCATAACCCGCACGCGCACAGTGGTAGTGACAGCTGGCATGGTGAGTCCGGGCACAGTATTGTCTCAAGAAAACCTTATGCTTGCCGATATTGATATCAAGTGGATAAGACATACCGCTTATTCCGACTTATCACAATTAGTTGGGGCAAGGATGAAACATCGTGTGCGTCAGGGGCAGCCCATTCAAGCAAATATGTTATGCTTTGTTTGTAAGGGAGATCGTATTACAATCAGCGCCCGCACCTCTGGCATGTTAATTAAAACAGCCGGGATCGCCCAGCAGGATGGTGTAGTTGGGGAAAATATTCGCGTCACCAATGCAAGCTCGCAAAAATCGGTGGTTGCACAGGTAGCGAATACGAACGAGGTTGTTGTCAGTCTTTAGTGAAATTACTGCGTATAAATTTTCATTACACAAATTCAAAATTTATACTAAAGTGTCGAAGACTGTTGCCGATAACCTGATTGAGGTGTTAACGGTAGTGGATTTTTAATTATGGCAATCAATAATGTAAATAATAATGGTGTGCAAAAAACGCCATTAGATAACACGAAACTGAGTAATCAGCAGAATGCTAATCAGGCTGCAGCTCAACAGCAGGCAGCGAAAGGGACAGCGGCGACTGCCCCCCGTCAGGACTCTGTGTCATTGACGCAATCTGCACAGCAGTTAAATCAAGTGCAAAAGAAAAGTAACGAGGCGCCAGTAAACCAAGAGCGTGTGGACAAGCTGAAAAAAGCCGTTCAAAGCGGTGAATACAGCATTAACCCTCAAGCCTTGGCGAGCAAAATTGCCAGACTGGAAGCTGAGGTATTCGGGTCTAAATCTTAAGGACAGTAAATGGGACAAGCACTGCAATCTTCGCTGACACAACAGGTTGAAAATTTACATCAACTTGCCGTGTTACTTGAACAGGAATTGCATTTAATTAGTTCCCGGGACGCTGAAGCCTTAATGAATTTGCTTAAGGAAAAAGAGCAGACCCTCGAAAGTATTCAAAAACTGGACGATACGGTAAACCAACAATACACCGACTTAACAGCTACAGGTTCGGTTCCAAGCGAAATCGAACACCTGATTGCCGACGCCAAAGCCCTGTTGGAACAATGCCAGTATCGTACCCAGGTAAATCAAAAAGCTGTCGAACAAGGACAGCTTCGTCTCACTCATCTACGTAATTTAATGCTTGAAGTAAGAGCCAAAGAATCGCTGACCTATGATAAAAGCGGCAAACCCCGGCCTGGTAGTTCTGGCAAGGGTATCAGCGCCTAGTTTTTTTGTAGGGTCAGTAGTACTTCACTGCCTTAATCTGACGCGGTTTTGCGGTTGATAAATACAATTGATAAACCGTTTCCATATCCAGCTCCAGTTCGGTTGCATAGGTATCCTCGCCTACTGGATATGATTTTACTACCCGTGCGCCACGAATGAGTCCTTCAACCGAGGCCTGCATTTGCGTATCCCCCATCACCATATTCGCAATAGATTGATTGCCCTCGATTCGCTGCCCGTAAACTTGTTCAGCGAGTTCACGATAGGCATCCAGCTTTGAGGCTTTCATAGCCATAATTTCTTTTATACTTGATGTTGAACCTTGCTGAGCATCAACAGGGGCGTAACCCACCGCGGTCAGAACCGGGTACTCTTTGGGCTGAACGACCTCCCATTCAACGTGTTTGTCATACATACTGGTGCAGGCACTTAGTGAAAACACAACTGAAACTGCTATGAAAACGTTTTTATTTACTGACATCGTGCAACCTACCCCTTCACGGTGACAAAGATATGACACTTGCTATATGGTTATCAAAAGGCAAATAACGTGCCTGAGTGGCTCGCAATCTAATTTGACTAAAAATCCTATTAAATCTGCATGCCGCTCAAAATGGGAATACATTATGCTTTATTAGCTGCGAGTCGATATTCTGACACATGGTGAAGCAGGTTGAGAGCATGAATTGCAGTTGGTTAATAAGTTTATTGTTAAAGCTAAATTCTATCAAAGGGAGGTTATTGCTAACCTGCCTTTGCCTTTTTCAAGGGCAAACTTATGCCGTCTGGTATGAGGCGCAGGGGCAAGCGCTGGTCATTTCAGGCGATCGGGAGCGAGCAAAAGAACAGGCTACCAACGAAGCCATTAAACAGGCCCTGTTATTTGCCGGAGCCTCGATTCGAAGCGTGCAAACATTAACAAATGGGTTGTTACAGAATGAAGCCTTTCAAATTGCTGCTAACGGCGAAATTGACAGTGTGGAGTTAATCAGCGAGGCCTGGCACGATGACTACGTAACAGTAACCATCAGAGCCGATGTACTACCTCAAAAAGCGCAGTGTGAGCCTGCTGCCTACCTGAAAACAATAGCTACCAGCTTTTTGCCACTACAAAACCCCTTGCATGCCCAGGATGGGCAATTACATAAAATCGGTGCGGAGACCAGCCGCAAACTGCAGTCACAATTTGACATGGCGACTGACACTGTAGTGATTAATTATATCGCTCCCTACACCGCGCGTTGGGACGACGTCAACGTTGTTCGTCAAGCACCCGCGCTTGCCAGGCAGAGCAAAGCCCAGTTCATTCTTGCCGGTACCATAACCGATGTCAGTGTCGCGCGTACCCAACCTACCGCTTATGCATTCTGGCAGGACGAGGAGGCGAGCCGCCATTTTGGCTTGGATGTACAATTAATTGATGGTATGAATGGCGCCACGCTACTGCGCAAGCACTACTCAACTACCTCGCATTGGCAGTACGACCGCTTTGCACAAGTTGATACCAGTAGTCATACGTTCTGGCAGTCAGCGTACGGGAATGCTATTTCTTCGACATTATCAGAACTGGTAGAAGACGTTGCAGAAACACTTATCTGTCATCCTGCAACTGGCCGGGTATTGAAAATATATAACGACCAAATCCAGGTGTCGATTGGACGGGAGCATGGCATTAAGGTGGGGGACGAATTGTCGCTATACCAAACCAACATGGTTGAGGATGCGTTTGGTCAGGGTTTCCTCCAATATCGTTTGTATCCAGGAAAGGTTAAAGTGGTCGCCGCCTTTGCGGATACCGCAACCGTTGAAGCGGTAGGCGATTTCATCCTGGCCAACATTCAACCGAACGATTTTGTGGCAAAGCGGTAAACAGCGTTCATTCAAACCACAATGTTGTCACACTTGCCCAGCGCAGCATTGTGGTTGACCAGATTACTGACTACCGCCGTTGCTATTTCATGCATGGCTTCCTCAGTGAAAAAACCTTGATGACCGGTAATAATCACATTGTGAAATGTTGCCAGCCGCTCAAATACATCGTCACTGATAATTTCTGATGACCGGTTTTCAAAAAACAATGCTGATTCCATCTCATAAACATCTAAGCCCAGATAGCCAATCTTCCCCTTTTTCAACCCACTTATGACGGCCTGGGTGTCAATTAAACCACCCCGGGACGTATTGATCAGCATGACCCCGTCACGCATTCTTGCAATAGCAGTCTCATCCACCAGGTGATAGGTGTCTTCACTCAGCGGACAATGCAGCGAGATGATGTCACTTTGCGCTAACAAGGCCTCCAAACTGACATAGATAGCCCCCAGTCGCTCCAACGCTGGAGATATAACCGGGTCGCAGCACACCACCTGACAGCCGAAACCTCGCATAATTTTTGCGATAGCTTTACCAATGTGCCCCGTACCGATGACGCCTATGCATTTGCCTTTGAGGTTAAACCCCATTAGCCCGTCCAGTTCAAAATTGCCTTCCCTGACTCGATTATAGGCTTTATGCACCTTTCGGTTGAGCGTTAACATTAACGCGACGGCGTGCTCCGCAACTGCTTCTGGCGCGTATGAGGCTACCCTGGAAACTCTGATCCCGGCTTGTTTTGCCGCGTTAATATCCACATTGTTGAAACCGGCACAACGCAATGCGATATGTGTAATTTTATGCTTAACTAATCGCTGTATTACTTCACTATTCACCTCGTCATTAACAAATACGCATACACCATCAAAGCCTTCACACAAAGCAACAGTAGACTGATTCAACGCGTCAGAAAAGAAAGAGAACTGTACGTTAAAAGAATCGGATGCCTTATCCAGCAACACAGTGTCATAAGGTTTCGCACTAAAAACGGCAACTTTCATTGGCAGAGTTCAGGTTGCAATCGGGAGATATTTGAAATAATAGTATGTTGCTGGCGAAATGACATGTAGGATTAACCAATAAGGCAATACCGACGAAAATGCCTTCGAACCATGTCCCTATAGTTTAACTGGATAAAACAAGAGCCTCCTAAGCTTTAGATCTGCGTTCAAGTCGCGGTAGGGACGCCACCTCACCCATTCATTCAGCTTGCAATTTTGACCCGTGCCCATAGATTGAACGTAAGACTAGTTGAGATTATTGGGTTGTCATTCTCAGGAGGGGTAAATGTCTGACACAGAGCACGATGACTTTTCTTTTTTCGAAGAATTTGCCGACGTTAAGCCATTAGCTGCTGACGATAAAATTAACCTCCACTCTCCACAAGATAGTCTGGCGAAAAAAGCTGGCAAATTCGCCAATCAACAACAACGTAAGTCAACCGTTGTCAATCCGCTGACGTTAGAAGCGGTGGAGCCAATTTCTCCTGAAGACTTCATTTTGTTTCAACAACCGGGCATTCAAGATGGGGTGTTTAAAAATTTAAGACTGGGTAAGTATGCCATCGACTACCGTCTTTCGTTAAAGGGACTGACCCTGGAACAAAGTCGCGATGCTGTTTTTGAAACCATAATGAAATGCCATCAAAAAGGAGTGAGGGCCATACTCATACAACACGGTAAGGGCGCCCAAAGCAAACCTTTTCCCGGGCTGAAAAAAAGCTATCTGAATAGATGGTTACGTGATTTAGATGAAGTAATAGCCTTTCATACCGCGCAGCCAATGCATGGCGGTTTAGGTGCAACTTATGCCTTATTAAAAAAGCATCCTGACCAGAAACTAATTAATCGGGAACGTAACCGTAGACGTTAAGTTAGTCTGTTGTATTTCTGCGGAGCTAGCTGAACTGCTGAAGATTGCCATTACTATCATTAGCAATACAACAACTGCGACTCCGGTTAATCCAAAACCTCGTGATGAGCGATTCATAGCCGTCTCTTTTTATTTTTCCAGACTTATTCACTACCTGAACAATAAGCCCAGTATTTGCGCACTTTCTTTCCCTTGTTGATTTGTGCATTCCTTAGCCAGATGTACTGTAGACTAATTAGAGAGCATTGACAAGATATGCGCTAAAAGCGCACATCTTGCCATCAAATTCTGCTAATTAGCCGACAAATACCCGTGCGTTTCTGAATAATCGCATCCAGGCGCTGTCTTCCTGCCAATCTTCAGGATGCCAGGAGTTGGCTACAGTTCTAAATACCCGCTCAGGGTGAGGCATCATAATCGTGCAACGCCCATCGTCAGAGGTCAGCCCGGTAATGCCTTCAGGCGACCCATTGGGATTCGCAGGATAATGTGACGCGACTTGACCATTATTATCAACGTAGCGCAAGGAGACTTGCTGGCTGCTATTCACCGCTTTTAACGCTGAATCCGACTTAAATTGTGCCAGACCTTCCCCGTGAGACACAGCAATAGGCATGCGTGAGCCTTCCATGCCCGCAAACAACACCGATGCCGACGGCTGTACCTCTACCATCGCCACACGCGCTTCAAAGCGCTCTGAGCGATTTGTTACAAAGTGAGGCCAGTGCTCGGTACCCGGAATCAGTGATTTCAGGTTCGAAAGCATCTGACAACCGTTACACACTCCTAAACTAAAGGTATCCTGACGTGCGAAGAAAGCACTGAACTCGTCTCTGGCACGTTGGTTGAACAGAATTGACTTTGCCCATCCTTCGCCAGCGCCGAGTACGTCACCATAAGAGAACCCCCCACACGCTGCGAGGCCATTAAAATTGGCCAATGAAACCCTGCCATTGAGCACATCACTCATATGTACATCTATCGCATTAAAGCCAGCACGGCTAAATGCAGCGGCCATTTCCACATGCGAATTAACCCCCTGTTCACGTAAAATAGCGACCGTAGGTTTCTTGCCTTTAATAATATAAGGTGCCGCTACGTCTTCACTAACGTCGTAGGTCAGATAAGCGTGCAGGCCCGGATCAGTGATATCTTGTTTAGCCTGATGTTCTTCATCGGCGCATTCTGGGTTATCACGCAGACGTTGCATTGTATGGGTGGTCTCTGCCCAAATCGTTCTCAAATTAACACGGCTGTCAGTGAACACCGCAACCCCGTTTCTGGTAATTTCAACGGTATCCTGGCTATTAAGCTGACCGATTGAATGACTTAACTCATGCAGGTCAAACTCAGTCAGGATTTCTTCAACACGCGCCCAATCCGCTTCTTTAACTTGAATAACCGCACCCAGTTCCTCATTAAACAATACTGCGATGTCGTCTGCATCAAGCCCGTCGAGTTCGACACTGACGCCTGTTTTACCTGCGAACGCCATTTCTGCCAGGGTCACGAACAGTCCGCCATCTGAGCGGTCGTGATAGGCATGAATAAGCCCTTTGCTATTCAGTATCTGGATGGCATTAAAGAAGTTAAGTAATGTTGCCGCGTTGTCTACGTCTGCAGGTGTGTCACCCAACTGGCTATAAACCTGAGTTAAACAGCTCGCACCCAGGCGGTTCTGACCGGCACCCAGATCAAGTAGCACTAAGCGGCTTTGACCGATGTCTGTTTTTAATTGGGGGGTCAGCGTGTTACGCACGTCCTGCACTGCACCAAAAGCAGAGATTACCAGCGAAAGCGGCGCTGTCACAGCTTTGTCATTGCCGCTATCATCTTGCCAAGCGGTTTTCATCGACATGGAGTCTTTACCAACTGGAATGGTCAGCCCCAATGCCGGGCATAATTCTTCTCCCACTGCTTTAACGGCCTCGTACAAACCAGCATCTTCACCCGGGTGGCCTGCTGCTGTCATCCAGTTTGCAGAGAGTTTAATGCGCTTTATATCCTGAATATCTGCTGCCGCAATGTTTGTCAGCGCTTCACCCACCGCCATTCTGGCCGACGCAGCGTGAGAAAGAAGTGCAATCGGTGTGCGCTCTCCCATCGCCATAGCTTCACCCTGATAGGTATCAAATGCTGATGTGGTTACTGCTACGTCTGCAACCGGAACCTGCCACGGCCCGACCATTTGGTCGCGCGAGACCATGCCGGTTACTGAGCGATCACCAATGGTGATTAAGAAGGTTTTTTCAGCCACCGTTGGCAGGCGTAAAATTCGTTCAACCGCATTTTGTACTGTGACATCGCGACGATCAAAGGCCTCACTGGTCACTGCTGCTGACTGTACATCCCGATGCATTTTAGGGGGCTTGCCTAACAGTACATCCAGAGGCATATCGATAGGTTGATTATCAAAATGACTGTCGTTCAGTAACAGGTGACTTTCTTCAGTTGCCTCACCGACAATCGCAAAAGGCGCACGTTCACGCTCACAGATTGCTACAAACCTGTCCAGATTGGCAGGCGCCACGGATAACACATACCTTTCCTGCGACTCGTTGCACCATAGTTCGAGAGGGGTCATACCCTGTTCGTCGCTTAACACTTTGCGAAGTTCAAACTTACCACCGCGGCCACCATCATTGACCAGTTCAGGTAAAGCATTGGATAGTCCGCCCGCGCCCACATCATGGATAAACTGGATTGGGTTGTTATCTCCCAGTTGCCAACACGCATCTATTACTTCCTGACAGCGTCGCTCCATTTCCGGGTTATCTCGTTGCACCGATGCAAAATCCAGATCTTCGCTGGATTGACCGGATGCCACCGACGAAGCTGCTCCGCCACCCAAACCAATATTCATGGCTGGTCCGCCAAGCACAATGAGCTTGGCACCCACGGTGATCTCGCCCTTTTCCACGTGTTCACGACGAATATTACCTAAGCCACCCGCAATCATGATGGGTTTGTGATAACCACGCACTTCTACACCGTTAAAGCTATTTACCTGTTGTTCGTAGGTTCTGAAATAGCCAAGCAGGTTAGGGCGTCCAAATTCATTATTAAATGCTGCCCCACCCAGCGGGCCATGGGTCATAATGTCAAGCGCACTGACGATGCGTTGAGGTTTACCATATTGCTGTTCCCACGGTTGTGGTGCATTTGGCAAATTCAGATTCGACACACTGAATCCCACCAGACCGGCTTTGGGTTTCGAGCCCCGGCCTGTTGCCCCCTCGTCACGGATCTCGCCACCTGATCCGGTTGCCGCCCCAGGAAACGGAGAGATAGCGGTAGGATGATTATGAGTTTCAACCTTCATCAGAATATCGATATTTTCATGATGATATTCGTATTGATGACTCTGTGGATCAGGAAAAAAGCGCCCCGCTTTCCAGCCTTCCATTACCGCAGCATTGTCCTTGTACGCAGAGTAGACGTAGTCTGAACACACTTCATAGGTGTTCTTGATCATCTTAAACAGTGACTTTTCCTGCTCCTGGCCATCAATGGTCCAGCTGGCATTAAAGATTTTATGGCGGCAGTGCTCTGAGTTAGCCTGGGCAAACATGTAAAGCTCAATGTCGTTTGGATTGCGGTTCAGGCGAACAAAATTATCGTAGAGGTAGTCCACTTCATCATCGGCCAGAGCCAGACCCAGGTTGATATTGGCCTGCACCAGCGCAGATTTGCCCTGCCCTAAAATATCAACGACCGAAAACGTTTTGGCTTCGGTGTGGGTAAAAAGCACGTCAGCACTTTCCAGGCTGTTGAACACCGTTTCAACCATGCGATCATGCAATAGTGATGCAGCGGTTTGGTGTTGTTCAGCGGTTAATGCTGTTTTCGTTTGCACATAGTAAGCGATGCCTCGTTCAATTCGCTCAATTGAGTTAAGGCCGCAATTGTGTGCAATGTCTGTTGCCTTTGAAGACCAGGGCGATATGGTTCCAGGCCTTGGCGTAACGAAAAACAAGGTACCCTTATTGCTTTCATGTTTTACTTCATGTGCCCCATAGGTAAGCAACTTGTCCAGCACGCTGGCTTGCTGTTCGGTTAACGGAGAGGTAGATGTAACCAGATGAACGAACTCGTTGTGAATACTTTCTACCGCAATACCAGATTGACCCAACAACTCAATCAGTTTAGTTTGTCTGAATGCAGACAGTGCAGGCGCGCCTCTTAGGACCAACATATCGCTTTACCTAAAGTAGTGTGGAAATCGTTTTTGAGTGAAAAACCATTTCAAAAGTTTGAGAAGATTGCGGCGCGGATTATAGAGGAATTTGACGGAATTTTTAACCAGCAATAACATTCGTGTAGCGTTTTTTTGTCTGGTTAGTTAATTTTGGCGTATAAGTTACGATGAATAGCAGTAGTTTTTATAAATTGAAATACCTGATCACCTTGTTGGCCGGCTTGATACTAACCAGCTGTCAACCGTTGCACATACCTAATTCACTCAACGAATTGGTTGCGGGAAAAGTGCTTAAACTGGCCACAGTTTATGGCCGCACGACCTATTATATTGGCCCTGAAGGTCCGCTGGGGTTCGAGTACGAATTAGCCAAAGGCTTTGCAGACTATCTTGGCATTGAATTACAGGTTTATCCTTTTTATTCGTACCCTGCGTTACTTGCCCAAATAAGCAGTGGCCATATGAATATAGGCGCCTCGGGCGATGCAATTACCCCGGCGGTGTCCTCACAGTACAAATTAGGTCCAGCATATCAGCAGGTCAGTCACAAACTGGTATTCAGGCAAGGTGAAGAACGCCCGCGAACATTGGCTGATATTACTGATACCCTGCTGGTTGTTGAGGGCAGTAGTCATGCACAAACACTGTTGCACGAAGCGACGGAAAAGCCTGATTTAATCTGGCAATCAACCCCGGATAAGGATGCTGAAGAACTGCTTCAAATGGTGGCGGAAGGTGCGCTGCCCTACACCCTGGCAGATTCAAATGCACTGGCTATTCAGCGTCGACGCTATCCACAGCTGAGTATCGGCTTCACTGTGCGTCCTTTGCTGCCTGTAGCCTGGTTACTTAACCCTTCACAGGACGACTCCTTGCGTGCGGCACTGATTGAGTACTTTGGTCTTATTCAACAGAATGGACGTTTTAGGGTACTGGAAGATAAGTATTTTGGGCATATCAGAAAATTTAATTACGTCGATACACGGTCGTTTATTCAGGCTGCAAAAACGGAGCTGCCGCTTTATAAGGAGTGGTTCAAGCAGTATGCCGGAGACAATGACTGGCGCTTACTGGCAGCGATGAGTTATCAGGAAAGTCACTGGCAACCCGATGCCGTGTCAGTGACTGGAGTCAAAGGGTTGATGATGCTTACCCGGAATACTGCGATGGATATGAACGTCACGTCACGAATTGATGCCGAGCAGAGTATTCGTGGTGGCGCACAGTATTTCTCCAGTCTCGTCAGTCGTATTCCTGACCGCATCCCACATCCTGACAGGGTTTGGATGGCGCTGGCCGCATACAATATTGGAATGGGTCATCTGGAGGATGCTCGAGTATTAACCGAGCGGCAGGGAGCCAGCCCTGATTTGTGGGTAGAAGTGAAGCAACGCTTACCGTTGCTTAGACAAAAGAAATATTACCGAACCACAAAATACGGCTATGCAAGGGGGGATGAAGCTAAACAGTACGTTGAAAATATACGGCGTTATTTCGACACTCTGGTGTGGCTGGAAGAGCGTCACACGGCAGGGCTCGAAGATAAGCTGAAAAATCACACGAAATTGATGCCGTCACCTTGAATTTTGTCATAAAGACGTCATCTTAAGTAAATAGAGTAGAGCGTAACCGTTCGCCTGAAAATTATAAAAAAACATAAAATTTAGAACTAGCAAAGGATATGAAAAAGTACCATGCGTAGAACCCTATCTAATTCCAATCGTCGAAAAAGAATGCTAAAACGGGAACACCAAAAAGTCATGCACCGGCGCCGGGTATTTATCGCCAGCGATTTATTTACCTTGGTTGAGAAAGCTTCTTAATCGCCTTCGCCGCTTTAATTTCGGCGCGACGCTTCTTAAAGAATGCAGAAAGCTTTTCACTGCATTTCTCTGCCAATATCCCTGCGCTGATGTCAATTTGATGATTCAACTGCGGGTGCTGTAAAAGCTGAATGACTGAGCCAGCAGCCCCGGTTTTTGGATCGGGTGCACCAAACACCACGCGACTTACTCTTGCATGCACTAACATCCCCGCACACATGGGGCAAGGTTCCAATGTCACGTACAGTGTTGAATCCACCACTCTGTAATTTTGCCTATGCGCGGCTGCCTGACGCAATGCGTTCATTTCGGCATGGGCGGATGGATCGTGTGAGATTATGGAGGTGTTCCAGCCCTCTCCAATAATATGATTATCTGCAACCACCACTGCGCCCACGGGAATTTCTCCCATTTTCTCAGCCTTGTCTGCAAGTTGTAAGGCAACGTGCATCCACTGTTCGTCTTGCTCATAAGCTTCGTCATACATTAGCGATTTTAACCACTTGGTTGGTGAAAATAACGAAAGAAGAAATCATACCTTATCACCACATTTCTCTACTCAATTGATTTATATAAACTTTTTATGATTGGCCAGCATATTGCTCTCACAAAGTAAACTGAATTGAACAGAAAAAGAAGAAATTTCAATCAATTCACATTAAACTCAAATTATATCTGACTGGTAAGGACAAAAAGATGAACATGACTGCTATCGCCATTGTAGCCATTATAGCCTGGGCAATCGTTTCAATAACAGACTCGTTGAAATCTAAGAATGTAAAAAAGGCCAATCGGGATGTCTCACAATTAGAGTCTGAAGTAGCACAGCTTAAGGAGCGTGTTGCTGTTTTGGAGAAAATTGTTACTGACAGTAATTATGATTTGAAACGACAGTTTGATGATCTTGAAAGTGAAAAAGTAGCCTAATCTTTCACCTGATTGATTAGCCAATCTGGAGGCTGATGCCTCCAGATTAAAAACTTCCCCTGTTCAGCGCTAGCCGCCTTCCAACAAAAATCGCTCTGCTCGCTCTACTCTGCGAGGTTTCCCCGCAATGATGAGCACATCACCCTGCTGCAGTATTTCTGATTTATCAGGATTCGTGGCTTCCTTCCCTGCCCTTCGCAAGCCCCTGACATTGATGCGTAGTCGGGAAAGGTTGAGCTCTTCAATCGATTTTCCTAAACAGGATGCATGTTTGTTTAATACAATAGCGTGAATAAATTCCAGTTTATCTTCAGTGCCGTAAGAAATTTCGGTTGTTTCACCCGGGTAAAAACCATGCAGGTGATCGTAACGCCCCTTTCTTTCCGCACGCACGCGTTTAAGTATACGAGACATAGGGACACCGGCATAATGCAATACTTGCGAAATCAACATCAGGCTGCCTTCCTGCATTTCAGGCACTACGTGAGACGCTCCGGCCTGATATAGCGAGTCCAACTGGTAGTCCCGTTTTATCCTGACCATCACTTCAATTTCAGGATTGATCTTCTTCGCCGCATCAATTAACAACACCGCTTTGTCAGGAAAATCAAAGGTAATTAGCATAAGCTTTGCCTGGGCCAGTCCAGCGCCTGTCAGAATGTCTTTCTGACAGGCATCACCAAACATTATGGGCTCTCCTGCATTGAGGCTTTCGTGTACGCGCACAGGGTCAATATCCACCGCCACGAATGGAATTGCCTCCATCTTTAATAAACGTGCAACAGATTGACCTACCCGGCCAAATCCCGCAATGACCACGTGATTAGCCAGCCCTTCACTGGAAAATTTTTCCTGATCATTCGAATCAATATATTCAGGAATACCTACCAGTCTCTCAGCGAGACTTTTACTATGTGAAATAAGCCAGGGCGTGATAGCCATACTAACCACCCCCATACTGATTAAAATTGAGGCTAACTGCGAAGAAATGACACCTTGAGTCGCTGCCAACGAAGCGATAACGAAACTGAACTCACCAATTTGACAGAGCTTGAAGCCGGCAGCCCAGCTATCTATAGGATTGCAGTGAAACAATCGGGTGGCGAGCCGCACCAGTAAAACTTTGACAAGCATCAACGCTAATACGCCTGGTATTATCCAGACACCATGCGTTGCCAGAGCCGATAAATCCAGCTGCATGCCTACCGTAACGAAAAACAACCCCATTAAGATATCGCGAAAAGGACGTATATCCGCTTCTAATTGGTATTTATACTGGCTTTCACCTAACATCATGCCCGCTAAAAAAGCACCTAAGGCCATTGATAACCCGAAAGCGTAGGTTAACCCCGCCGCCAACAAAGCAATCAGAATAGTCGTCAGTACAAATAGTTCATCGGTTCTGCTACGCGCCACTTCACGGAATATCCATGGTAATACCCACTTGCCAATTGAAAGCAGCAAGGCCACCACAAACACTCCTTTCAGCAACGCCTGTAACAACACCGATACGAAACTGACATGTTCGCTCGACGCCATAATCGGAATTGCGATTAAAAAGGGCACAACCGCCAGATCCTGAAATAACAGGATACTGATTGCTAACTGTGTTCGCCGATTATTTAAAATGCCTAATTCAGTCACCTGCTTGATGACAATTGCCGTTGAGCTTAGCGCAAACATCCCGCCGATGATAAGTGCGATAGGGATGCTGAAGTCGAAGAACAAAAGTACCAGACTAAATACCAGCATGGTCATCAGCATTTGGACGAGCCCCACCCCGAACACCAAATTTCGCATGGCAAGAAGCTTGGGCAGGGAAAATTCTAATCCCAGTGAAAACAGCAAAAATACAATGCCTATTTCAGCCAGTAAATGCATGTCTTCCGGATGCGGGAATAAAGAAATTAATTCAGGTCCAGCAATAAGGCCAGCAAATAAGTAGGCCAGGATGGGTGGCAGATGAATTCGCCTGAAAAATGCCACACTCAGTACAGCAAGAATCATCAAAATTACGATTTGCATGAAGATACCGCCCAACACATCACTCCCTATTTGAATTAGCAGGCATAGTTTTTGCTCATTATGCAATAAGCCGTTGCCGAGGTTAAAAAACAGTCAAAATTATGTCGTTTAACTTGTCGTTATTGTGCAGACGTCAACCTCAGTATTTTTTTAGATGTTATATCAGGAGCCTAACCATGGATTATTCCAACTCTATCTACGATAGCACAGGTCAGGACAATTTTGTTTCAATAGCACAAGCAAGCTCAATGTATTCAGTTCATCTGCTAAATTCTTTTTTGCAGCAGTTACTTACCACCATTGATCTGGATAGCTTATGCTCAGTTTACTTTCGTCAGTTAAGTATGGCTCTACCGTTAGCAAAGATCGACCTGACATCAGTTCAAGATAAGTTAAGTTTTGGTAAAGAAAATACCAGTTCTCCTGTTATTGTGACGCTCCCCTTTGGAACGGCTACTGCCAGCACTCAGGATCTGTTTGCCGTGTACAGCTTCATTGAGGAGCTCGACCGTCAGGAACGACAAACTCTGGCTCACATGCACAATATTTTTTCCCAACCGTTACAGCATGCGCTGGCCTTTAAAAATATGAAGTTGTTAATGACCAAAGACGCCTTAACCGGACTGGGTAACAGAGCGGGTTTCGACGAGGCTTGCAAACGGCTCGCCGGTCGCTGTAATCGACACAATGACCAGTTTGCGCTGCTCGTTATTGATTTGGATAATTTTAAATCAGTCAATGATAACTTCGGCCATCAGGAAGGTGACCGGGTATTACAGGAAGTCGCTCTGCATATTCAACAGGCGTTAAGGCATTCTGACGAGGCGTTCAGATTCGGTGGCGACGAGTTTTGCTGTTTACTTGATTGTGAGACGTCAGCCGATTTATTAGCTATCGCCAATCGTTTACATCAGCGGGTTAATCAGTGTGACTTTATGCAAAAAATGAAAATATCCTGCAGCATCGGCGGTGCGATATTTCATCCTGAAGAACATCCTGACACGGTATTCAAGCGAGCTGATGAAGCATTGTACAGGGTGAAGTTGTCTGGCAAAAATGCGTATCTTGCCGCTTAAAACGGCAAACACTTTCCCTCACTTATATATAAAATCGATAGCGGGTATGTCAGCTGGTGTTTGCAGCGCCATGATTTTGTCGTGTAGACAAACAGCAATGGGCATTTCCTCAAAAAAGATGATTGGGATATGCAACCGCTCCCAAGGTGGCACTTCCCATTCTTTGAGCCATTCTTTAAACAGCTTATGATGCGCTTTATTAACTGGTTTAATTTTAATCGCCGGCATTCCCGTCACTAATCTGATGCGTTTGAGCAATGTGGACGAGGGCCGCTCAGACCCCGTCGTCAACTTTGTTCCCCACAATGGCAATGTCACTCCATTTTCAGAAAAACGCATTTGTTCCGGCAAATATTTAAACTGCGGGGTACACCACAACTGCCCCTTAAATCGGCGAATAGCAAATTCGCCAATTTCTACTAATGGCTGACTATCTTCTCGTGCTGTTAACATTTGTTGGATCTGCATTAGTACAGATGCAGAAGGCGATAACGGGAAAAACTGTTTTAGCCATTCTCGCAATATTTGTTTTTGCCATAGTTCGCCATGTTCCAGTAGAGCAGCAATAGTCAGCCTATTCGACCCATCCTGCACGGCACCAAGTTTTGTTGTGGTTTCTTGTTCTAACAACAACGCTTGTTCATAACAAAACCGGGCACTGCGAGATATCGCGCTTGAGAGCGATGGCCAGCGTGTTTCCAACTGAGGAATAATGGTCTGTCGAAGAAAATTACGTTCGAAACGCTCGTCCTGATTAGAGGCGTCTTTCACCCAACTTAACTTTTTGGTTAATGCATAGCGATTCACTGCGTCCTGGGAAACGTTCAACATCGGCCGAATAATTGGGACTTGCTCGCGATAACTTAACGGCTGCATGCCCGCCAAGCCTTTAGGCCCGGCACCACGTTTGAGCTGTAACAACACGGTTTCGACTTGATCATGAAGATGGTGCGCGGTGATGAGCGCGCCATCAACTTGTTTGGTGAATTCCAGTAATCGCCTATAACGAAGCTCTCTGGCTTGCGCCTCAAGGCTGGTCCGCGACTTGTGTGCGATGCTAATGCTGATAGATTGGAAAGAAATATCGCGGTGAGCACATAGGTTTGCACAGTGCTGCTCCCAATCGTCAGCATCCGCACTCAACCCATGATTTACATGATAAGCATAGAGTGAAGGCAATTCAGTAGCAAAAACAGTGTTGTCATTTGCAAGGCAGGCCAGTATGTCCAGCATTACCACAGAGTCTTTTCCGCCACTCAAGGCAACCACCAGAGACTGAACAGGTTTATTCTCGACACTGATAGTAATCAGCGCCTGCTGCAGTTCCTTTAGCACTGTCGCGCGCATAGTGTCCATTTATGCCCCAGCCTGCTTCTTACTGGCTACTTTAACAGTAGCCGAATGACATCAATCGTTGGTAACGCTCTTCCATTAAAGTCGAAGTATCTAAACTCATCAACTGGCTTAGCTGTTGCTTGAGTGTAGCTTTTAGATTAGCGGCCATACTATCGTGATCACGATGGGCGCCACCTAAGGGTTCATCCACTATTGTATTGATTAAACCTAACTCTTTAATCTGAGGAGCACTAACGCCCATTGCTTCTGCGGCTAACGGCGCTTTTTCAGCGCTTTTCCACAAAATGGACGCACAACCTTCCGGTGAAATGACCGAGTAGGTTGAATACTGCAGCATATTTACGCGATCGCCAACACCAATTGCCAGTGCGCCGCCAGAGCCACCTTCACCGATAACGGTGCAGATGATAGGTACCTCCAATTCTGCCATTTCAAACAGATTTCTGGCAATCGCTTCACTTTGTCCGCGTTCTTCAGCACCCACGCCAGGGTAAGCTCCGGGAGTATCGATCAGGGTTATGATAGGTAGTTTGAAGCGCTCAGCCATTTTCATCAGTCGTAACGCTTTGCGGTATCCTTCAGGCTTTGGCATACCAAAGTTACGTCTAATTTTCTCTGTAGTATCGCGCCCTTTCTGATGACCAATCACCATAACGGGTTGTTCATCCAGCATGGCTAAGCCACCGACGATTGCTTTGTCATCGGCGTAGGCACGATCACCAGCTAGCTCGTCAAAATTGTCAAAGACTTTGCTCAAATAATCGAGGGTGTACGGGCGCATTGGATGACGGGCAACCTGGGAAATCTGCCAGGCCCCCAGATCGGAAAAAATCTTTCTGGTCAAATCCGCACTTTTACCGCGCAAGCGGTTTATTTCTTCTTCGATACCGATATCGAATTCACCGCCCTGATTGACCAGCCTTAACTCTTCAATTTTTGCTTCTAATTCAGCAATAGGCTGCTCAAAATCCAAAAAATGTATACTCATTCTGTACCCTTTTTTACTACCCTTAAACCAGGCTCAATGATATTTAAGCGCTACGGATTCTTCACCTAAACATTGTTTAAGTTCATGCAGCAATTGATCTTCAGGTGTCACATACCATTGTGCACCACACGCCACCGTCGCCTCAGCATCCGTATGAATAACATCGAATTGAACCGGGCAACTGCCGCCTTTGAAAGGTTGCAATACCTTCTCTAGTGTAACAATGCGGTCATTGTGCCAGTGCTGCAAATCAATTTTCAACGATAATGCTCGTGCATGTTGCTCTCGAGCCTGAATTATATCCATTACATCTCGGGCGGTGATTGTATTGCCGCCAGAGAAATCATCAAAGCTGACCTGTCCTTTTATCAGCAAAATTCTGTCTGTTTCCAGTATACTTTCAAATTGCTCATATACATCAGGAAAAAATCGTACGTCCATTCTGGCGCTTTTATCATCCAACGTAACAATCGCCCAACGCCGGCCTCTTTTGTTCGTCATCACTCTGACACTGAGCACCAAACCGACTAAACTTGCCATCTGCTCTTTACCGGTGGGCTTGGCATCAATAAGCCTGCCATCTGCGTAGTGACGAATTTCATCCGCATATTGATTAATCGGGTGCCCGGTTAAATATAGTCCAAGCGTATCCTTTTCACCTTCCAACCAGACTTTCTCGGGCCATTGAGGTACATCAGCGAAAGCCTGGGCCACTTGTTCGGGCTCGGTGGTTAATAAACCGAACATGTCAGATTGCCCGTAAGACTCAGCTTTATTATGCTGGTCTGCAGCAGCAATAGCCTCTGGTAACGATGCCATGATGGCAGCACGATGCGGACCTAAATTATCAAGTGCACCCGCTAATACTAATTTCTCAAGAACGCGTTTATTTACCCGTTTGATATCCACTTTAGCACAAAAATCAAACAAATCAGTAAACTTACCGTGCGTTTCGCGTGCTTCGATAATGGCTTCAATGGGTCCTTCACCCACCCCTTTGATGGCACCGATCCCGTAAACAATGTCACCGTCTTCGTTAACGGTAAACTTATACAACCCAGCGTTTAGATCGGGGGGTAATATTTTTAACCCCATCCGATTGACTTCATCCACCAGCGTAACAATTTTATCTGTATTGTCCATGTCTGCAGACATTACCGCTGCCATAAATTCAGCCGGATAATGGGCTTTCAGCCACAAGGTCTGATAAGAAACTAACGCGTAGGCAGCTGAGTGAGATTTGTTAAAACCGTACCCAGCAAACTTTTCTACCAGGTCAAAGATTTTCATCGCCAGATCAGGGTCAATATTGTTTCCTGCTGACCCCTCTTTGAATACGGCCCGCTGCTTGGCCATTTCTTCAGGCTTTTTCTTACCCATGGCACGACGTAACAAGTCCGCACCACCTAACGAATAACCCGCCATTTCCTGAGCAATCTGCATTACCTGTTCCTGATACAGAATAATGCCATAGGTGGGGTTTAAGATTTCTCTAAGGCACTCATGTTGATAATCAGCGTCAGGATAAGAAATTTCTTCACGACCATGCTTACGATCAATAAAGTTTTCGACCATACCCGATTGCAGTGGTCCGGGTCGGAACAGGGCTACCAGGGCGATGATATCTTCGAAACAATCGGGCTTTAACCGCTTTATAAGCTCTTTCATTCCCCGCGATTCAAGCTGGAATACCGCCGTCGTCTCAGCATTTTGCAACATTTTGAAGCTGCGCTTGTCTTCCAGTGGAATGGCGGTGATGTCGATTTCCGTTCCCTTACCATCGGCAATCATATCGATCGCCCATTGAATGATGGTCAGCGTACGCAAGCCGAGAAAATCGAATTTAACCAGACCGGCCGTTTCAACGTCGTTTTTGTCGAATTGGGTAACCGGATTTTTACCTTCGTCATCACAATAGAGTGGCGCAAAATCGGTAATTGTCGTAGGGGCAATAACCACACCCCCAGCATGTTTACCAGCGTTTCTCGTAACTCCCTCAAGAATACGCGCCATATCAATCAGATCTTTTACTTCTTCATCGTCATTGTACAGCTCAGGTAAACGTGGCTCGACCTCAAACGCCTTTTTAAGAGTCATACCGGGATCTGAGGGGATTAGCTTGGAGATCCTGTCGACAAAACCATAGGGATGGCCGAGTACGCGACCTACGTCTCGTACTACTGCCTTGGCCGCCATGGTACCGAAGGTGATAATTTGTGATACCGCTTGTCTGCCGTAGAGGTCTGCAACGTGGTCAATCACTTCATCACGTCGGTCCATACAGAAATCGACATCGAAGTCGGGCATAGAGACCCGCTCAGGGTTCAGGAATCGTTCGAACAGTAAATCAAACTCCAGCGGGTCCAGATCGGTAATGCTTAGGGCATAGGCGACTAACGAACCCGCACCTGATCCCCTGCCCGGCCCTACGGGTATGCCGTTATCTTTGCTCCACTGAATGAACTCCATCACGATCAGGAAGTATCCGGGGAAGCCCATCTGATTGATTACATCTAATTCGATCTTTAAACGTTCATCATATTCACCACGCTTTTCCGCTCGCTCTGTTTCGTCAGGAAACAAAAAAGCAAGACGTGCTTCCAGACCTTCCTCCGACTTTTTGACTAAAAAGTCTTCTGTGGTCATGCCACCGGTGGGAAACTGGGGCAAAAAATATTCTCCCAGACGCACGGTAACGTTGCAGCGCTTGGCTATTTCAACGGTGTTTTGAATGGCCTCGGGAATATCAGAGAATAGCGCAATCATTTCCTCTGCTGAACGCAGGTATTGTTGTTCACTGTACTTCTTAGGTCTGCGGTTATCATCCAGCGTAAAACCATCGTGAATACAAACGCGAATTTCGTGTGCGTCGAATCCTTCTGGCTCAATGAAACAAACTTCATTGGTGGCAACGACAGGCAAATCATGCTGTTGTGCAAACTCTACTGCCAGATGCAGATAGTCTTCTTCACCGCTTCTGCCGGTGCGAATAAGCTCAAGATAAAAACGATCCGGAAAATGAGTCTGGTAGAAGCTGACTGATTGCGCCAGCAGCTTAGCGTTGTTTTTGGTCAGTGCCACACCAATGTCACCCTGCGATGCACCGGATAAAACAATTACGCCCTCAGCATGTTCAGCTAACCAGGCCTGATCAATAGCAGGCCGATGACAGACGTGCCCACGTGAGTAAGCTTTTGATATAAGCAGCGTAATATTTTTATACCCTGCATTATTCATCGCCAGTAAGGTTAAGCGAAACGGCTCGGTGGCAAACTCTTCGTTAACCACCCAGAAGTCGGTGCCAATAATAGGTTTGATGCCCCGACTATGTGCTTCTGAATAATACTTCACCAGCCCACACATATTCATTTGATCGGTGATGGCCACCGCAGGCATATTCATATCAGCCACTTTTTCCAGAATGGGCTTAACTTTGTTCAGCCCATCCATCATGGAATAGTCGCTGTGAACACGCAGATGAATAAATGGAGATGTCATAGCTTAACTCTTACTTCTCAATACATGTGGCAAGGTGCGCCTGCACCGGCTTAAAGCTTTTCCTATGCAAGGGTAACACGCCATGCTCTGCCAGCGCAGTAAAATGCGCTGGTGTCGGATAACCTTTGTGGCCGTTAAACCCATATTGCGGATATTGTTCGTGTAACACTAACATATCATTATCTCTTTCCACCTTGGCCAGGATTGAGGCAGCCGAAATTTCCGCATGCAGACTATCTCCTTTTACCACAGCCTGAGCAGCATATGACCAGTCAGGAACGCGATTACCATCAACTCTGACAAACGTGGGTTTTATAATCAGGTTATCAACCGCACGGGTCATCGCCAGCATGGTGGCATGCAGAATATTAAGTGAGTCAATTTCTGCGGGACTGGCTCTGCCAATCGCCCACGCTAATGCACGCTGTTTGATCAGTGCGGCGAGAGTTTCGCGTTTTTTGGCCGACAATTTTTTTGAATCAGTCAATCCTTCAATTGGATTAGCAGGATCGAGAATCACCGCTGCGGTGACAACGTCACCAATGAGTGGTCCTCTGCCCACTTCATCTACGCCCGCAATCAGCTTACTCATTTATCACCTCTGCTACCGCTTTGGCGGCTTGTTTATCAGCATTCTGCTTTAACAATTGATGCAACGCTGTAAATTTCTCAATTAGCTGCGTGTTGTCCTGCTTCAAGAAGTGTAAAAGATAGCGTGCCATATTATTGGGATTCACTTCACTTTGCAGCAACTCAGGTATAATCCGCTCATCGGCAAGTAAGTTCGGCAGACTGAAATATTTGGCTTTGTAAATTCGTTGCATGATCCGATATGTCAGCGGAGCCAGCTTATAAGCCGCCACCATAGGACGTTTACACAGCATAGCCTCCAGAGTTGCGGTGCCTGACGCCAATAATATTGCGTTGCTGGCAATCATGGCTTCTCTGGCCTTCCCGTGTAAAATCTGAATAGAGTTGCCAATTAACTCGGGTGCGTTTATCTGCAAAAAATCATTAATCTGCTCAAATCGTCGCTGGTTCACCGCGGGTATAACAAATAGTGCATCAGGTTTTGTCGACAACACTTTTTTGATGGTTGCAACAAAGCTGGGCAGCAACGTCTTGACCTCGCCTCCCCTGGAGCCGGGCAAGACGGCGATCATGGTCGCATCCTGCGACAAATCAAGTTGTTCGCGTGCTGCATGCCTATCTGGCTTTAACGGAATAATGTCGGCCATCGTATGGCCTACATACGAATAGGGCACTTTATAACGGTCATATACGACGTGCTCAAAAGGAAACAGTCCTAAAACCCGGTTAGTGGCCTTGGCGATTTTGTGGATGCGGTTTTCTCGCCATGCCCAGACGGTAGGACTGACATAATGAACCGTCTTGATGGCATGCTTTTTTAACTCTGCTTCGACACGCAGATTGAAATCAGGCGCGTCTACACCAATGTAAACATCGGGTGGGTTATTAACAAAATGCTCAACCAGTTGCTTTTTGATTTTTAAAATGGCGGGCAAATGGCTCAACACCTCGGTTAATCCCATAACCGAAAGAGTTTCCATGTCGAAAAGTGAGCGACATCCCTGCGCCTGCATATTATCGCCGCCAATACCTTCAATGACAGCATCCGGAAAAATGGCCTTAAGTTCGCGGATCAGTCCGGCAGCAAGCACGTCACCGGAGGGTTCGCCGGCGACAATTCCAATACGAACTGGTTTTGTATTCATGAGCAATTAACGAATAATGCCGCGTTCGGTATTTTCAATAAATGACACCAGCATATTAAGTTCTGACTGGTTTTGCGCGTTTTCTTTTATCACCGCCAGAGCTTCAGCCAAAGTATTATTGTTTCTATATAGGGCTTTGTATGCGCGTTTGATGGCCATGATAGCCTCGCTGGAAAAGCCCCTTCTTCGTAATCCTTCAGAATTAATACCTTGCGGGACGGCTTGATGCCCAACCATGACATACGGTGGGATGTCACGCAGAATAATGGCACCAGCACCCACAAAAGCATGCGCTCCGATCTTACAAAACTGGTGGATACCCGATGCTCCACCTAAAATGACAAAATCGCCGATATGAACGTGACCGGCAACGGCAACATTATTGGCAATGATGATGTTGTCGCCCAATACACAATCATGCGCAATATGTGCATTAACCATTATCAGGTTATTGGAGCCTATTTTCGTCAGGCTTTTGTCCTGCACCGTACCCCGGTGTACTGTACAGCCTTCGCGAAAAACATTGTTATCGCCAATAATTAACTGTGTCGGCTCGCCGGCATACTTCTTATCCTGACAATCTTCACCGATTGAAGAGAATTGGTAAAAATGGTTATCTTTACCTATTTTCGTCTCGCCTTTCACCACGACATGCGATTCAAGTACGCAATTGTCACCAATAGTGACATTATCGCCGATAACCGTGAAAGGACCGATTTTGACATTTTTTCCAATCGTCGCATTGTCTGATATGACTGCGGTTTGGTGGATCACGTTATTTCATCTCTCTCATTGCACACATAAATTCTGCGATACAGGCGTCTTCACCATTCACGCTCGCTTTGCCTCTGAATTTCCAGATACCGCGCTTTTCTTTTACCAGTTCAACATCAAAGTCCAGCCGGTCGCCTGGTACCACAGGACGTTTGAATCGCGCATTATCTATCCCAGCGTAAAGATACAGCTTGTCGCTTTTACCCATTGTTTTAAACCCTAACACGCCGGCTGCTTGCGCCATCGCTTCAAGTATGAGAACACCGGGAAAGATTGGCTGTCCGGGGAAGTGCCCCATAAAACACGGTTCATTAATTGTTATATTTTTATATGCCTTGATAGATTCGCCAGTAACGTAGTCAGTTACGCGATCAACAAGCAAAAACGGGTATCGATGGGGTAATAGATCGAGAATTTCCTGAATATCGATCGTATTGAGTGAATTGGCCAAAAGTTTCTCCTATGCCACACCCTGCCTCAGCCCACTTGGCGAAGCAGATTGCCGTTAATATTATAAGCGCGGCAACCATACGCTTTTCATCAGTAAAAACAAATCAGACCAACAAAAAAAGTTGGTCTGATTATACATCTACGAAGTTAGCACAATTGAAATGTGTTAACGAACCAAATTAGTTGGCTTTCTTAACTTCTTCCATTACTTTTTCAGACAAATCATGCTCTTTTTTAGAGTAAGCTACTGCACCAGAGGTAAGTACCAGGTCGTAATCGCCTTTAGTTGCAACTGTATCAATAGCCTTTCTTATTACCGTGAGTAACTTGTTGCGCTCTTCGTTTTGACGACGCTGAATATTTTGCTCCAACGGCTGCGCTTTTTCAGCCAGAGTTTCTCTGACGCCCATGATTTTGTCTTGCAGTTCTTTCTTCTCTTGCTCACTCATGGTGGCGGCATCGCGCTGAAGTCGTTCTGCGAAAAACTGACCATCTTTTTGTAACTGATTAACTTCATCAATCTGGTCTTTAAACTCAATCCGGATGCTATTAGCGATTTCAGCCGCCTGAGGCATTGCCTGAAACACACCTTGCACATCTACCAAACCAATTTTTTGCTCAGCCATGGCCGATGTACTTACAAGCGCACTACCAAACATCGCTGTCGCTACGATATGTTTTGCCAACTGTTTCAAAAGAAACTCCTTTCTGGTTGTTTATACGGTTGTAGACCGAATGTATTAAAATGTTTGTCCAATATTAAACGTAAAGAATTTCGCATCATCACCTTCGCGCTCTTTTAGGGCGCGAGAGAAACTGAATACCATTGGACCCATAGGTGAGATCCATTGTACCGAAATTCCAGCAGAACTACGATACAGTTTCCAATCGGAATAGTCTAACAAAGAACCACTGCGCGGGTCCCGTTGTAAGTCTTTGTATTCGTCGTACTGAAATTCGGTGTCCCAAACGTTGCCCACATCCACAAAAAAGCTGGTGCGAACAGAATTATCCATGTCTTCCTCGACAAACGGTGTTGGTACGATAAGCTCCACACCACCTAACGCCATGGCATTACCACCAAGACTGCGGCGGGAAATGATAATCGTATCATCGGCTGGGTCAGCCGGATAAGGTCTGCCATCCGGCCCTACCGTAGTAACCTGGGAAGACCGGCCAATTCCGCGTGGACCCACCGTATTGTTCTCAAATCCTCTCAGCGTGTCAGCGCCACCGGCGGTAAAGTTTTGTGTGAACGGTAGTATCTGATCGTTACCGTCTATATCACCATAGCCGTTACCGTAACCGAGTCGTAGCCTGGTCAGTACTGACCATCGCTGATTGCGAGTCAGTGGGAAATAAAACTTCGTATCAAAAATTGTTTTAAAATAGTTAACGTCCGAGTCAGGTGTGGTTATCGAGAAAGATGCCTGCTGTGACGACCCTGCTGTCGGGAACAAGCCGCGATTAAGGGTATTTCTGCTCCAGCTGACGCTGGCCAGTATGCTGTCGTACTCTACCGCTGCATCAGGATCGCTGTCGGAAGTAAACTGTCGGTAGAAGTTTTCAGTCTGCTCGTAATACCCGCGGTTGTACAGTTCAACGTCAGAATAAGTCAGACCAAAGTTTATCCGGTTAAACTCATTAATGGGATAACCGATGTTAGCGCCGACAGACCATTGCTTGGAGTTATAACGAATAACGTTAAAGTCAGAACCATCAAATTCACTGTAGCTGATACTGCCACCAAGGCTGATGCCGTCGATAGTAAAGTAAGGATCGTTATAAGTGATTTGGGCAGAGCGTTGATAGGAAACGGTACTGACATTAAAGCCTAAACGTTTACCTGTTCCCAAAAAGTTGTCCTGCTGAATTCCCGCCTGCAAACTCAATTTAGTGCGATCACCGTAACCAATACCTGCAGTAAATGAGCCTGATGGCTGTTCCTTAACATTGAAATTCACATCAACCACATCATCCTGCCCTGGAATTCGAATGGTTTCAAACTCCACTTCTTCCATATAGGTAAGACGGGATAACGCGTTTTTCGATGACTCCAACGTCGCATTTGACAACCAGGTACCTTCCATCTGCACCACTTTTTGTCTCAACACTTCATCCGAGGTGACCGAGTTCCCGTTAAAATTAATACGTCTTACGTAAATACGTTTTCCAGGGTCTACCGACAAGGTTAACTTGACCGTTTTATCTTCATCGTTAATTTCTGGCACCGTAGTTACCGTAGGGTAGGCATACCCAAAACGGCCCAGATATTTACTGATAAACTCTTCGGTATAGGTGACTTCTGCCTGATTATACAATTCACCGGAAGTGAGCGGCAGCACCTGCATGATGTACTCTTCGTGACCCAACGCGTCACCAACCAGTTCAACGTCAGAAATGGTGTATTGTTCACCTTCAGATACGTTCAGTGTGACATAAATACCGTCTTTCTCGGGTGTCATCGACACTTGCGTTGAGTCAACGTTAAATCGAAGATAGCCACGATCCATGTAGTAATTGCGCAAGGACTCCATATCCCCTTGCAAAGTTTGTTGCTGATAGCGGGTTTCTGAAAGGAAATCCCACCAGGGAGTATCAAACTGCAGCTCCCAGTTTTCAAACAACTCAGCATCGCTGAATAACTCATTGCCGACGACGTTGATCTGTTGGATTTCAGCAGCATCGCCTTCTTCAAACGAAAACTTTAAATCCACCCGATTTCTCGGCAGTGGGGTGACAATAGCGTCCACTTCAGCGTTGTATTTACCAATGCTGTAGAAAAAGTCTTTCAGACCATTTTCTATTGATACCAATACGGTCTTATCCAACGGCTCGCCTACGCGAATACCATTACCGTCTAGGCTTTCCTGTAATTGTTCATCTTTGATGTCATCGTTACCATCAAACGTGATGGTGCTGATGGTAGGACGCTCTGACACCCGGACAACTAGGATATTGCCTTCTCGCGATACGGCGATACGTTCAAAGTGAGTAGAGGAGTATAACGATCGAATGAGCTGGGTTACTCGAAAATCATTTAATCTGTCACCTACCTGAACAGGCATATAGGTCAGTGCAGCACCCAGTGCCACACGTTGTAATCCTTCTACTCGAATATCTTCAACAACAAATTCACTGTCTGTTGTCTGGGCGTTGGCAAAGCTAGCACTGGATAGAACGATTCCGGCTGCTACTAACTGTTTTAACTTCATCTATTTTTATTTTCCTGGCCGCGTTTGCTGTTTGCGCACGTAAGAGAGTTTGCTACTCGTTACTTAATATTTCGTACTTTCACTGTTCACTCATCAGGTGATACGACTTATATCATTAAATATGGCGATACTCATAATGGTGAACAATAACATACCGCCGATTCGAAATCCCCATTCCTGCACCTTTTCAGGGACAGGTTTGCCGGTAATTAGTTCAATCAAATAATACATTAAATGACCACCATCCAGCATTGGTAAGGGAAGCAGGTTGATAATGCCTAAGTTGACACTTATCAACGCAAGAAAACTTAAGAAATAAACCAATCCATAGCCGGCACTGACCCCAGCACCCTGGGCTATCGATATTGGGCCACTCAGACTTTTGACCGATACATCACCCGTAATCAACTTGCCGATCATCTGGATACTCAGCGTAACCAGACGCCACGTCTTATCGGCTGCCTTCATCAACCCTTCTACCGGGCCATAATGGTGAGTGAAAACATACCCTTCAGGCCAGGGTTCAAATTCCGGACTGACACCTAAATAACCTTGCAAACCATCAACCGACTCTCGTTCTCCAATGGTAACTTGAGTTGTCACCATTGTATTTGCGCGCTCAAGCTCAAGTTGTAAGGCTTCACCTGGCCGGTTTTGTATGACTGACACTACATCCTGCCATTGTTCGACCTTGACACCGTCAACCGCAACTATGCGATCACCTTGCTGTATGTCAGCCTGACTCGCAGGACTGCCATCTCCTACCATTCCAATTGCGAGCGTTGGATCAGGTCGGAATGGGGTAAATCCAAGGCTGCTTAATGCAGATTCTCTGTCAGGATCGAATTGCCAATCACGGGTATCGAAAGTGAGTTGGCGAAGTGCGCCGGATGACTTTCTGATCTCCACAGGCAGCGAATCTTCGCCAATGTAAGATACCAGCTCCAGATTGACTGACTCCCAGTCAGATGTTGATTTGCTTCCTATTGAGGTGATGGTGTCGCCTGATTCCAGATTGGCTCTGGCGGCAATGCTATCTGGCTGAATATCGCCTACTACCGGCTTAACGGTTTGAATGCCGATGGCGTACATAAGCCATAACGCCAGTATGGCAAAAATAAAGTTTACCCCGGGGCCTGCTGCAATAATTGCCATCCGCTTGCCCAGCGATTGATTGTTGAATGCCCGATGTCGATCTTCAGACTTAACCTGATCAACTCGTTCATCAAGCATTCTGACGTATCCGCCCAATGGGATGGCAGCAATCACATATTCAGTGCCATCTTTACCCATGCGTCGCCAGAGTGGTTTACCAAAGCCAATCGAGAAACGTTCTACCTTGACACCGCAACGGCGGGCCACATAGTAGTGCCCCCATTCGTGCACGGCAACTAAAATACCCAGTGCGACGATAAACGCCCCCAGGCTCCATAAAAATGCGAACACTAACTCAAACCTCTGATAACCTCATTGGCCACATCCCGTGCCCGTCTGTCCTGCTCCAGAATTTGTTGGAGTGAAGAAACACTCATTGGTTCCAACAAATTCAGCGTTTCTTTGTTTACTTCACTAATCTGAGTGAATTTTATCCGCTTTTGCAGGAAGGCTTCAACTGCTACTTCATTCGCTGCATTCAAACGGGTGGTGGCGCACTGACCTTCCTTGCAGGCATCAATAGCCAGTTTTAAACAGGGGTATCGCTCAAAACAGGGCGTAGTAAAATCAAATGAGGCAATGGAAGCGAAATCCAGATATTTCACCCCCGACTCAATTCTTTGCGGATAAGCCATAGCATGCGCGATAGGTGTGCGCATATCAGGGTTACCTAACTGGGCTATAACCGAACCATCGATATACTGCACCATTGAATGAATGGTGCTCTGAGGATGAATAACAACTGAAATATTATCCGGCCTGGCACCGAACAACCAGCAGGCTTCGATAAACTCCAGACCTTTATTCATCATGGTTGCTGAATCAACCGTGATTTTGCGCCCCATATCCCAGTTTGGGTGTGCACACGCTTCCTCAACAGAGATGTCAGCAAAAGTCGATAAATCACGGGTTCTAAATGCACCACCAGAACCTGTTAACAAAATGCTGTGGATTCCCGCTGCTTCCAAATTACCGTATTCGAAATTAGGCGGAAGACACTGAAAAATCGCATTGTGTTCACTGTCTATTGGCAAAATAGTCGCATTAGATTGTTTAGCCGCTTCGATAAATAAAGCACCCGACATAACCAGCGCTTCTTTGTTTGCCAGCAACACCTTTTTACCGGCGCGCACCGCTGCAAGGGTTGGCATCAAGCCTGCCGCACCCACTATCGCGGCCATGACTGCGTCCACTTCCGAGGCACTCGCCACGTCTTCCAGTGCTTGCGGTCCACACAAAATTTCAGAATGAAATTCGTTGAGTGAAGCAGCGTAATCAACCGCAATGGTATAAGCAGCTTCATCGGCTACCACGACATACCTTGCCGCGCAAGACTGTGCCTGGATTAGTAACTTTTCAATCTGGGTATGCCCTGTTAACGCAAACACCCGGTATTTATCCGGGTGCCGTTGAATGACATCAAGCGTGCTAACACCAATGGAGCCTGTGGCCCCAAGTATCGTGATTGTTTGCATCAGGCCATCCAGATTACATAGCAGAATGCAAATACAGGGAAGGCAGCGGTTAAGCTGTCAATTCTGTCCAGAATGCCGCCATGGCCCGGTAAAATTCGGCCACTGTCTTTTATTCCTTCACACCGTTTGAGCATACTTTCGTTAAGATCGCCTAGCGCAGATACCCCTACGGTAATTCCACCGATTAACAGGTGCAGCCAGATCCGAGATGGTTCCACCTGGTAATGCAGTGCTGCAAAAGCGATAATGGCAAATGAGGCGGCGATTCCGCCCAACAGACCTTCAAAGGTTTTGCCAGGTGAAACATTGGGACGCAATTTATGGCGACCAAATTTTACTCCGACAAAAAATGCACCGATGTCAGCAGCCCAAACGATACCCAGTACGTAGAATATTAAAGAGGCTCCGTACAGGGGGTCAATTTCAAACAAACTGGTACGCAGAGAAACCACACCGACCCAGGTGGGGATAAGGGTTAAAAAGCCAAATAAACTGCGTATTTTGACGCTGGTGCGCCAATAACTGGAATATCTGGGGTAAGCTGAAATCATGGCTAACGAGAAGATCCACCAGATAACGGCTATAGACAGTATAAATTGATACAAACCGTGCAACTGACCTTGATACCAGATAACACTGCTGTCGACCAATAAAGCTAATAGCATGCAGGATGCAAACATGGCTGCCATAAACAGCAATTTTTTAGGTCGTTCCTTGATGCCCGACATATTCGCCCATTCGTAGCCCCCTAAACCGACTACTGCTGCGATGACGACTTCAAACCACCAGATCGGTAAAAAAAGGATGGCAATCAATGCCAGCGGGGCAAGAATTAATGCCGTGACTATTCTTTGTTTTAGCATGTTTAGGCTTTCAGATTCGTCTAAGTGAGAACTGTCCTTGGTTATTTATATTTATTACTGTTTACTCAACTGACTTGTTCACCAGTGAGTCCAAAGCGTCTCTGGCGCGATTTAAAGTCGTTTACTGCTTGTTGAAATGCATCTTCATTAAAATCTGGCCATAGTACATCGGTAAAATACAACTCTGCATAGGCACATTGCCATAACAGAAAATTGCTCACCCGGCGTTCGCCACCTGTCCTGATTAATAAGTCCAGCTCTGGCATACCATGGGTAGAAACCAACGTATCGAAGCGACTTTCATCAATCTGTTCAGGCGCAAGTTCACCCTGCTCTACTTTTCTGGCTAACTGCCTGGCGGCGTTCACTATATCCCAGCGTCCACCATAATTGGCGGCGATATTGAGCACCAGTTGATCATTGTCCGCAGTTAAAGCTTCAGCCTTACGTATCTTGTCAACCAGCTTCTCGTCAAACGCCGATACATCACCGATGACTTTTAGCCGAACACCATTTTTATTCAGCTTTTTTACTTCACTGTTCAATACCAGATTGAACAGTTCCATCAACACTGACACTTCTTCTTCCGGACGCTTCCAGTTTTCACTGCTGAAGGCGAACAAGGTAAGCGACTGAATATCAGATTGACGCGCAAATTTAACTGCTGCCCGAACCGATTCAACACCCGCTTTATGCCCAAAGGTGCGAATTTTACCTTTCTTTTGAGCCCAACGTCCATTGCCATCCATAATGATTGCGACGTGCCTGGGGCCCGCCACAGAGTCAAATGAGGTCTGAGCGTTATCGTGTTCTGATAATAAAGCAGCCTGATTTTCATCAGGCTGCGTTTTTTGGCGGGACCGCTTTGCCAGCATAATCGGCTTACACTTCCATTAACTCTTTTTCTTTATCTGCCAATAGTACATCCAACTTTTTAATGTACTCGTTCGTCAGCGTTTGAATATTTTCTTCAGTTGCGCGACTTTCATCTTCACTGATTTCTTTTTCTTTCAGTAATTCTTTTACGTCACTGTTTGCATCGCGCCGAATGTTACGCACCGCAACGCGGCCCTGCTCAACCTCATTGCGAACGACACGGATCAAATCCTTACGGCGCTCTTCTGTCAATGGTGGTAGCGGTATTCTGATCGCAGCACCAGCGCTCATCGGGTTTAACCCCAGGTCAGATTGCATGATGGCTTTTTCGACCGCTTGAATGGCGCTTTTATCAAACACGGTTAACGCCAGTGTACGGCTGTCCTCTGCGACGACATTCGCAACCTGCTTCAACGGTGTATCGACGCCGTAATATGGCACCATAATGCCATCAAGTAAGCTTGGGTGTGCACGACCCGTGCGAATTTTACTTAATTGACTTTTTAATGCGCTAACGCTTTTTTCCATACGTTCCTGAGCATCTTTTTCAATTTCATCAATCACAATCGTGTTCCTATTTATTTACTAATTTAATTTTTCAGCGTGGTCTATCAGCGTGCCTTCAGGTTCACCCATAACAACGCGTTTTAAGCAGCCAGGCTTATTCATATTAAACACTCTAATCGGAATTTTATGATCCCGCGCCAGAGTGAAGGCGGACAAATCCATCACTTTTAATTCTTTTTCCAGCACTTCCTGATACGTTAGCTGTTTGTATAAAGTCGCATCTGGGTTTTTAACCGGATCGTCACTGAAGACGCCGTCCACTTTAGTTGCTTTTAATACAGCATCAGCTTCTATTTCGATACCACGCAAACAGGCGGCTGAGTCTGTGGTAAAAAATGGATTACCGGTTCCTGCGGAAAATATCACTACACGTCCAGACTTAAGCAAACTGATTGCTTCGGCCCAATTGTAGGCATCACAAACACCATTCAGTGGAATTGCTGACATCAAACGGGCGTTTACAAACGCGCGATGCAACGCATCACGCATGGCTAAACCGTTCATTACAGTGGCGAGCATTCCCATATGGTCGCCAACAACGCGATTCATTCCTGCTTTTGCCAGGCCTTCGCCACGGAACAGGTTACCACCGCCTATGACCAGTCCAACTTGAACACCAAGCTCAACCAGCTCTTTAATTTCCTGCGCCATCCGATCCAGAACTTTAGGATCGATACCGAACCCTTCAGCCCCCATCAACGCTTCACCACTTAACTTTAGCAAAATTCGACGATAAGCAGATTTAGGTGTGATACTCATTAGTTACGTAATCCTCATCAAGGCGGCTGGTGTCATTTTTCGACCCCAAAAAATCACAACAAACGCTTTTTAAGACTGGTATAAAAGTTTAGCTTTTTGCGGCATCAGGGCAACCATTCACACCACAACCACTTCACTTATAAAAAAGCACCTCAAATGAGGTGCTTGGTAGTGTATCGGACAATCACAAAATGCAAAAGTCTAAGTCACACTTATTTCTTTGCAGCAGCCATTTGCGCAGCTACTTCAGCAGCAAAATCTTCAGACTTTTTCTCGATCCCTTCACCCACTTCAAAACGGATAAAGTTAATTACGTCAGCATTTTTGCTTTTCACAAGCTCGCCAACCGTCATTGAAGGATCTTTTACGAAAGGCTGGCCAGTCAGGCTGATTTCACCAGTGAATTTTTTCATGCGACCCGCAACCATTTTCTCAGCGATATCAGCTGGCTTGCCAGACTGCATTGCGATTTCGATTTGGATCTCTTTTTCTTTCTCAACCACTTCAGCAGGAACCTGCTCAGGTTTAGTGAACTGTGGGCTGGCAGCAGCAACATGCATTGCTACGTCTTTCGCCAACTCTTCATCACCACCGTTGAAGATTGTGATTACACCAATACGGCCGCCGTGTACGTAAGCACCAAGGTTGTCACTTTCCACGTTGATAACACGACGAGGAGAAATGTTTTCACCGATTTTAGCCACTAACGTATCACGCACGTCAGAAATCTTCTGACCGTCAAGTTCTGCGTTGTTTAGTTCTTCAATTTCGTTGATGTTGTTTTCGTGCGCAACATCAAGGATCTGGTTACCAAACTTCAGGAAACCCTCGTCGCGGGCAACAAAGTCAGTTTCACAGTTCAGTTCAAGCATCGTTGCACGATTGCCACTAACTTTAGTCAGAATTACGCCTTCAGCCGCAATGCGACCTGCTTTTTTCGCTGCTTTAGCCTGACCAGATTTACGCATGTTTTCAATGGCCAGCTCGATGTCACCATCAGTTTCCATCAGAGCTTTTTTACAATCCATCATGCCTGCGCCGGTGCGCTCACGTAGTTCTTTAACTAGTGCTGCAGTCACTGCCATTTTTCAATTCCTCAGCAATAAATTAATTTGATAGGTAAAAGGGGCATACCGCCCCTTAAATAAATAATCTACTCACATCACTGAAAATTAAGTGAAAACAAAATTTTCAGAAAGCTATGTCAGTATTATTCAGCAGTTTCGACGAAGTCGTCTTGCTCAGCTTGTGCTTCAAGGTTGTTGTTACGACCTTGATTAACTGCATCAGCAGCAGCATTTAAATAAAGCTGAATGGCACGGATTGCATCGTCGTTACCAGGGATGATGTAATCAACACCATCTGGGTTTGAATTCGTATCTACTACACCAACAACTGGGATACCCAGGTTGCGTGCTTCAGTTACTGCAATGTGCTCATGGTCGGCATCGATTACAAAGATACAGTCTGGCAGGCCACCCATATCTTTAATACCGCCTAAGCTGCTTTCAAGCTTGTCCATTTCACGCTGTAACATTAGCGCTTCTTTTTTGGTCAACTTCTCGAAAGTACCATCCTGGCTTTGCTGTTCAAGGTCTTTCAAACGACGGATTGACTGACGAACTGTTTTCCAGTTTGTCAACATTCCACCTAACCAACGCTTGTTTACATAAAACTGATCACATTTTTGTGCAGCTTCTTTTACCGCTTCACCAGCAGCACGCTTGGTGCCTACAAAAAGGATTTTACCTTTCTTAGAAGCAACACCTGAAAGGTAGTTAAGTGCTTCGTTGAAAAGTGGAACAGTTTTTTCAAGGTTGATGATGTGAACTTTGTTACGTGCACCAAAGATGTAAGACTTCATCTTAGGGTTCCAGTAACGAGTTTGGTGACCAAAGTGCACGCCAGCTTTCAGCATGTCACGCATTGAAACGTTTGCCATGTTTAATTCCTCAAATGGGGTTAGGCCTCCATACACCCTTTTTATCGATCCAATTTAATGGACACCCCGACAAAAAGTGTCGATGTATGTGTGTTATTTAAGTTAATTTTCCTCTGCTTCAAATCGTCTTGAACAGAGGATTGCAAAATGCGGGCGCTTTATACCATGACCAGCCACAAGACTCAAGTTAAAGGGCGCACAAAAGCATAGCATTACCGCCCTTAGAAGTTGCCAAGACTATACAGCTTGCTGACTTAACGCTACCATAAAAGAATATTCGAGCACTTTATGTGCTTATCGTACGAAGAAAGATAGATTTATATATTGAGGAATACAGTGGCTGCAATTATTAAAACGGCTGAAGAAATTGAAAAAATGCGAGTAGCAGGCAAATTGGCTGCTGATGTACTCACCATGATCACCCCTCACGTAAAAAAAGGCGTGACCACAGATGAATTAAATACGCTGTGTCACGATTATATCGTCAATGTGCAGGGTGCCGTTCCTGCTCCTTTAAATTATGGGCACCCACCCTTTCCCAAGTCTATCTGTACGTCAGTAAACCATGTCATTTGTCATGGCATACCTTCTGATAAAAAACTCAAGGACGGTGATACCCTGAATATTGATGTCACGGTTATAAAGGACGGCTACCACGGCGACACCTCAAAAATGTTTGTTGTAGGCAAGCCCAGTATTCTTGCAGATCGTTTGATTCGGGTCACCCAGGAAAGCCTTTATAATGCGATAAAGATAGTCAAACCTGGCATTACACTAGGGGATATTGGACATGCCTGCCAGCAACACGCTGAAAAGCATAACTATTCAATTGTACGTGAATATTGTGGACATGGAATTGGCGCGGGTTTTCACGAAGATCCACAGATTGTGCACTACGGTAAACCGGGCACAGGAGACAAAATTGAAGCGGGCATGTGCTTCACCATTGAGCCTATGGTGAATGCCGGTAAGCGCTACAGCAAACTGCTACCTGATCAATGGACAGTGGTCACTAAAGATCGCAGTTTAAGTGCTCAGTGGGAGCATACATTATTAGTGACGGAAAACGGTGTCGAAGTGTTGACGTTACGTGATGAGGAAGACTTACCGCGCGTAATCAGTCACGACTAAGTCGCGCCATTTGCATATTGAATAACTATTCAGTCTATCTGGCGCTTTATGAACAGATCTAAAAAATGATAAAGTGCCGCATTATTTTTCGGATTCTTCTGACAATAAGAGACCATTACCTTGAACCTGCAACAGCTAATCGACCAGATTGAAGACATTGATTCTATCAGTGATGTGGCGTCGATAAAGCAGTGCATAAACGATAGTTACACCTGGCTTAGCAACTCTTTTGAGAGAGTAGCGGTCAATCAGCTGGTTACCGGCCGTGCAACTTTTGTCGATGCAACACTCTCACATTTATGGGAACTGGCGGGATTGGATCAGTATGACGACATAGCGTTGTGCGCGGTTGGCGGTTATGGCCGTGGGCATTTACAACCCTACTCTGATGTTGACTTATTGTTTGTCAGCCAAAAATATCTGCCCCCCTCGGTACAGGAAAAGGTCAGTCAGTTTGTCACCCTGTTATGGGATATTAAACTGGATATAGGCCAATCTGTACGTACCATAAAGGAAACGGTGAAGCTGGCTAAGGACGATATCAGCATTGCAACAAATTTAGTTGAATCCCGCCTACTGTGTGGCAATGAACGTGTGTTTGATGCCATGTGGGAAGCGGTTAACAATAAGCAAGTCTGGACGTCGCGCGCTTTTTTCAAAGCAAAATACGATGAACAAATCGCCCGTCATGCCAAATTTCACGGCACCGCCTACAACCTGGAACCCAATATTAAGGAAAATCCCGGCTGTCTGCGCGATATTCAAACGATTGGCTGGGTCGCCAAAAAACATTTCAAAGAATACGATGGCTGGAACCTGGTCGGCCACGGTTATTTTACTGAACAAGAGCATAGCGAGCTCATTTCCTGTCGCATGCATTTATGGCGAATGCGTTTCGCTTTGCACCTGGTTGCGGGTCGTTCAGAAAACCGCTTGTTATTTGATTATCAGGCAGATGTGGCTGAATTACTCGGCTACGGCACGGAAAGCAAGCCCGCAGTCGAACAGATGATGCGAGACTTTTTCCGCGTGGTACGCCAGGTATCAGAACTCAATAGTATGCTGCTCAAACGCTTCAGGTATGAGCTGCTCGATCACAATGTGTCGCAAACTCAACAGGTAAACGAAAAGTTTTGTTTATTGGATGGCATGATTTCACCGCGTGCTGATGACGTCTTTGGCTCACCTGAAGATATACTGGACTTTCTCGACACCGTAGCTAACACCTCAGATGTAGATGGTCTGGACACAGATTGTATTCGCCAGTTACGCAATGCCAGACGCAACTTTATTGGCCAGTATTTTGTTGAACGGCAGAGCTGCCGCACGCGAATGATGAAGCTGCTGAAGCAACCGCACTTTTACGATTTTGCCTGGGACATCATGCATAAGTACGGCATTTTGCAAAGCTACCTGCCAGAGTGGGATGCGATTGTTGGCATGATGCAGTTTGACTTGTTTCATGCTTATACGGTCGATGAACATACCCACCGTCTGGTTAAAAACGTTAATCGCTATTATTCAAAAGACAACACTGAGTTTCCCCGTTGCAAACGTATCGTGCGCAATCTGGACAAACCTGAGCTTCTCTATATTGCAGCAATTTTTCATGACATCGCCAAGGGTCGCAACGGTGATCATTCGCTGTTAGGCGCGGTTGATGTGCTTAAATTCTGTGAAACACACGAAATCGCCAAAGTGGATTCACAACTGATCAGCTGGTTAGTCGAAAATCATTTATTAATGTCCGTTGTGGCGCAACGTCGCGATATTTACGATCACGAAGTGATCAATGAGTTTGCCACCGCGGTGCGCACCCATAAACATTTAGAGCTGCTCTATGCACTCACTCTGGCCGATATACGCGCCACTAACGATAATTTATGGAATGACTGGAAAGCGTCGTTACTAAAAGAACTTTATCTGATGACGAAAAAAGCACTGGATAACGGCTTACAGTGTCGCGATACGCTTAACGATCGCATCGATTTACACAGGGAAACCGCAGCTAAACAGCTACGCGCCACCAATGTGGATGAACACGCCGTGGCGACGCTTTGGGAGCGACTGGAAGAAGATTACTTTATTCGTTTTTCACCGGAACAAATTGCCTGGCATACCCAGCAGATCATTCAGGCACAGCACGGCCTGTTAAAGGCTAACCCAGACGCTATTTTAGTCAGAGCCAGTGACGACAGTGCCAAAGGCGGAACTGAAATTTTAATCTACGGTAAAGATCGTAAGGCCTTATTTGCTCAGGTAGCCTCGGTGCTGGATAGCCGCAATTGCTCTATTCACGATGCCCACATTACGGTAACCGCAGATGGCTATGTGTTTGATAGCCTGATCGTGTTAGAAAATGATGGCACCCGACTTACCGCGGAATCCCGCATTCGTAATCTTGAAAAGGCGATCACTGAGCAGCTGTTAAAACCTGGCCGTGCGCACAGCAATAATCGTAAAATCTCACGTCAAATGCGCCAGTTGGATGTCCCCACTAAAATTCGTTTTTTTGGTGCCGGCGAAGATGCCACTCTGGTAGAACTTGAAGCACTGGATGCCCCCGGCATTCTGGCAAAAATTGGCCATGCCTTTGTCGATTGTGGTGTCGTGCTGAAACTGGCTAAAATTGCCACCATTGGTGAACGCGCAGAAGATATATTTATCGTCTGTAATGATGAAGGTGAAGCGTTGTCACCGGAACAGCAAATTAAACTGAAAAAGCGTATTTTATTTAAACTCGACCAACTTGAAGATATCAACATAACATGACTGAAATTAAAAATATCATTGAAGACGCCTTTGAAGCGCGCGAAAGTATTTCACCGTCTAAAGCGTCTACTGAAGTTAAAGCTGCAGTTAGCGAAGCCATTCGTATGCTTAACAGTGGCGAAGCCCGCGTTGCGGAAAAAATTGCCGGTGAATGGGTAGTTCATCAATGGCTGAAAAAAGCAGTGTTGCTTTACTTTCGTCTACACAACAATAAAGTGATGGACGGTGCCGAAAGCCGTTTCTTCGACAAAGTCCCCTTAAAATACACTGATTATTCACAACAACAATTTGAACAGGAAGGCGTACGCATTGTTCCCCCCGCCGCCGTGCGCACAGGCAGCTTTATTGGCAAAAACGTGGTCATCATGCCTTCTTACGTAAACATTGGCGCCTTTGTTGACGAAGGTTGCATGGTAGATACCTGGGCCACCGTAGGCTCATGCGCACAGATTGGTAAGAACGTGCACCTATCAGGTGGTGTGGGTATTGGCGGTGTACTTGAGCCACTTCAGGCTAACCCCACTATTATCGAAGACAACTGTTTTATCGGTGCACGCTCAGAAATTGTAGAAGGCGTTATTGTTGAAGAAGGCGCGGTTATTTCCATGGGCGTGTATATCGGTCAAAGCACGCGTATTTACGACCGTGAAACCGGTGAAATCCACTACGGTAGAGTGCCTGCGGGCTCTGTGGTCGTGCCTGGCAATCTGCCCGGCAAGGATGGAACCTATAGCTTATATGCGGCAATAATCGTCAAGAAAGTTGATGCGAAGACACGCGCTAAAGTGGGTATTAATGCATTATTACGCAGCGTTGAATAACCACTGACTGCCGCAAATTTACTATTGAAGGGAAATAGAAGACCGGTTTTTTCGGAGCGGATTAATACACTAATCCGCTTTCAAATTTATACATACTTTTCATATTTATCGTAAAGCAAATTCACCTACCCCCCTTAAAGCTTTGATAAGCCATTTCCGGCACTTAAAATTGTCGAAAACGGATGCCCGCCAATTAATTGCGTTGACAGTCTATACTGCTATGAAAGCGATAATATCCTTACCAACCAGGTAAGCTATATGAACACCTTAAAATGTTGTGTGAGTCTGTTAATTTTGGTGACGAACATGAGTTTTGCTTCAGAACGGGAAGAAACAGTGTGTGGCTGGCTCAAAGAACGGTTTATGTTTGCCATGTGGAGCGCCGCCGCCCCTTCACCGGACCGTGCACGAGTAGCAGATAACCCGCTTATAACCAGCGTTCAATTTCGCACGGCAGACAACCGTCTATTACACGGATACAGATATAAAGCGCAGACGCTACCGGGTGAAACCACCAGGGGCTATATATTAATGGCGCTGGGTAATGCAATGATTGCAGACCAGATGATTAGCCAGTTACAACCTTTTTCTGAACGCGGTTACGACGCGTTTATTTATGATTATCGAGGGTATGGTCGCTCAGAAGGAAAACGCCGGATAAAAGCCTTTATACAGGATTACATAGAGATAATTGCGTTTCTCAATACTCAGTATGAGCGACACTTACTGTACGGTGTGTCCCTGGGAGGCGCAGTGATTGCAAACGTCCTGGGACAAGGGACGCAATTTGACCGCGCCGTCATTGATTCCAGTCCTAGTCGCTTTTCTCCTTATGGATGCCCAGACTGGCTTGATCCGGTTAATAATATCCCTGACAACGCAGCAGATATTATGGTGATAACAGGCTCAATGGACACTGTTCTGGGTCCGGAAATGACAACCGAATTAAGAGATGTGGCCGTGCAGAAAGGAGCAACCGGCTTCAACGGCTCCGATTATAACCATCCTTTTATGGATTCACATAGTTCGGTACATTCACAAAGGATGAACTTGATAGTGAACTTTCTGGATAACCGACACTGAAGAAAACGGTGTAGGGTAGTAACGTCCGGATATAATGGTCTGCTCTGTACGTAAAGCGGAAGTTGGTGAACTTAAAAAACTGACGTCATTGCGGCGCAGGCCGCAATGACGCGTTTCTTCGATTAAGTTCAAAGTCTACAATTTGTCAAAAGCTGCCTGTCAGCCCCGAATGCCGTGGCGGTTGCGTATTTACACAGAACCTAGACCAACTTATCCTTGATCCCCGCAACCCAGTCCATAACCATCTGTTCAGGCTCAAAAGTCTCCAGTGCATCGACCTTCAGCATTTCTGCCACGGGTTTAGCCTGAAGCTCACTCAGAAGTTCCTGAAAGTGTTGACCTCCACCACAAAAGGTATCGTAACTACTGTCGCCTAATGCTGCTACCGCAAAGGGCTTGTCAGTTAACAGTGGAAAGCTGTCTTTCAATTCGGAATGCACAAATTCCAGATTCGGCGGTATATCGCCTTGCCCGGTTGTGGAGGTGATGACTAAAATTGCGCCGGCCTGTTTAAAATCATCAACCGACGGGTCAGTAAACAACTCACACTCTATCCCATCACTGGTGAGCATGTTTGTCACTTCTTCCGCTACGTGTTGTGCATTGCCGTATACGCTGCCTGCAAATATATGTAACTTTGCCATTTACTGCCCTAAAAATTTATTGTTTAAACTGTTGCCAATTGGTGAGCAACTTTACCATGTCTGCGTGTGGCTGACACGAAATTGAAATAATTCGGTTCGTCACTGGGTGTAAAAAAGAGAGTTTAGTGCAACTCAACGCCAGATGTTCAAAACCAAACTGCTGTCGCAGAAATTTATTCTGTTTACCATCACCATGTGTCGTATCGCCAATGATGGGATGCCGAATATGTGCCATGTGGCGTCGTAGTTGGTGCTTACGTCCTGTAACCGGGTGTAGCTGCACTAGCGAGAATCGCGCATTATCATAGCGACCGACTGGCTGGGGAATTATGAATCTGTCTATACTTTGATATTCACTGCAGGCGGGTTGTGGTGTGTTATCCAATCGCTTGCCCTTGTCCGCGTATTTATCCCGCTTGAATGATAAAGTGTAATCAATCAGCCCTGCTCCGCTCACAAAGCCTCTCACAATTGCCGTATAGTCTTTTTGTACCTGCTTTTGCATCCACTGCGTGCCTATTGCACTGACCAGGTCTGGAGAAAACGCAAACAGCAAAATTCCGGAGGTGGGGCGATCCAACCGATGCACAGGATATACGTAGCGACCCACTTGATCACGCAGTTGTTGCACCGCAAACTGGGTTTCGCGTTTGGCAATGGGGCTTCGATGAACCAGCAAGCCGGGCGGTTTGTCTATGGCAATCAGACTGTCATCCTGATAAAGAATGCGTAAAGGGTCAGTCATTTCCAATGTTCCCGGAGGCGTTGGCCGCTACCGTTTGGTCAATCTCAGTCAATACTTTCTGGATCGCCACTTCATCGGCCAGCCAAACCTGTGCTGCCGGACTTATCGCAATCGTTGCGGGCAAAGGTCGGTGGTTTAATATCAATGCTTTAAAGCGCGGAATGAATATAAACTGTAACCATTGATTAAAGCTGAGTGAATCGCAGGCGAAAGGCTCGGTACTGGCCAATGCGGCTGCTGAAGGACGTTTGTTCGACCACAGCCCCCTATGTTTCATTTGCGCTTCCAGGCTATCGAGCAGAGGCAGTATTTCGTCGTACACGTCATCTCCAGCAATATAAAAGCGCAAGTATAATACTATTCAGCAACAATGTGTGCTCACATCAAAGTGAATTACTATAAACGGCATTTTTATGCGTTTACTGATAGAATATGCGGGATTTTAACCGCAACGTCAAAAGGGGGTCACGTTGTCTTCACCAGCAGAGATCAATTCCATCAGTGAATTTTTGCTTCATGCAGGAACCAACTTTCAAGTGTTCGATATGGGCCGGGGTATTCAGGCGATTCCTACCCAAACCTTTTTGAATTGGGAGAACGCAGGTGAAGTCATTCCTCGCCCGCGTCAACAACACGCCTGGTTTGGCATCGTATTCTGGCAAGGGGAAGCATCTCAGCATCACTATATCTGGTTTATAAAACTCCCTGTTGACGAACGCGGTCTATTGGTAAGTGCTGCCCGCCATCATTTTCTTCAGATTGTCGTGGAAGCGCTAGGTGAAAGTCTGATTAGCGGTGACCAAAAGTTCGAGTTACCGGACAATCCCTATGTGTTTCAGCCTGCACAGTCACTGATGGCCCAGTTTGGTGCAATGTGTCGCAAAACGCTAAAGTTACCAGCTAGCAAAGACAGCCACAAAGTAGTCGACTTCATAAGACAAAAAGGGAGCCTGGATTGGCAGGCATTATCTGTGCAAGGCATTGCCGATACCTGTTTGCGCCTGCAGGAATTCAATATTGAAGATTTACTTTGTACGCATTTTGACAACTACCCGAAGCAAGTTAAACAGGCGATTTTGACGTCACTGGAGAACACCCCACTCACCGATGCGCTTTTTAATATGCTTGAAGTGGAGCTAAACAAGCACGACGAAGCGACATTTTACGCCGCTTTGCAAGGGCTGCACACAGAATTGGCTTCAGCCAGATTGCAAAATATTATCTCATCGGTCCTTACAGACGATGCGGCGATTGATATGGATACGCTGAGTATTTTGGCCGCGCGACACTACAGCCAGTTTACTCCTGACATCACAAGGGAGTTTCTGACGAAATGTGCACACGTTGATCAACAGAAGCAGTATAACGGCGAGCTTTTTGCCGGCTTTTTTGCCGACCTGGTCCAGCTACCCGCGCTTAGAGCCTCTGTTCTGGCATTACTAAGAAGCCCTGAACGCAGCGAAGTACTCAGTCAGGCAATTGGAAAACTATTTAATCAGACCCAGGGAAAAGCAACGCAATGAGCCTGGGTGAATTAATACTGCTACTCATCCTAATGTTTGTGGCATTTCAGTTTTGGCGAATTCGCAGTATTTCTGAATCAGCACACACCTATGTTTCACATTACTGCCAGAAAAATGCACTACAGCTGCTTTCCCTATCGAGGAAAAAAACGCGAATTTCAACCAAAGCAGGGCCTTTGGATTGGTATAGTGAGTTCGAATTTGAGTTTTCTGGCACCGGAGATGATCGCTATACCGGCTCTTTTGAAATGGTTGGAAAGAAAGTGGTAAGTACCTATACCCCTGCCTATAAGGTGAATTAATTTTTATTGGCAAAGCTAGGTAGGTGGGTAACCAGCTTTAAAAAATAAAAAAAAGCGGTAGGCAATTCTACCGCTTTTTTCTATGAATTTTGAGCGTCCTTCTCAGCGTTCCATTGCGACTAAAATCATCCAGATTAAAATCCATATACGCCCCTTTCCTTCTTATCCCGCAGCATCCTGTGCGAGCTACTCATCCTTAAGCAGATCCCTTTCCCTTATTCCATTCTAAACTACCCATCCTGACAGTAGTATTCTTCATCCTGAAGTGGTCCGCGCTTACCTTCCCTGTTACATCCATGCTTCCACAACTTGCTGCGATTCACTTCACAGCGCCCCCATCCTGAAGGTGTCCTGTGCGCACAGTCCCATGCGCTTTCCTTTTCCATCAATCTCCCTATCACCCGACATCCCGTCGTGGTATTCTCATTCCTTGAGTTGTCCCTCCGAAGTATCCGTTTGTCGTCCTGACTCGTCGTGTTTCCTTGTGACATTATCTATATTAGTATCTGCCCAATTTTCTGCGACCCACTTTTTTAAAAAAATTTCATCTTACAAAACTGGTAAAATTAAAAATATTTAATAATCATCAAGTTAAAATTTATGACCCAGAAAACGTCAGCGTTTTAATATAAATTTCTTACAACTTTGTACGACATGTCTTACATCGAAGGGAGAATTTGAGGAGCGGTGAAAAGGTGCTTTGGCGTTGCAAAACATCTTCCCAGGGGTTTCAGGAAGGTAATTTACGGCGAAACATAATTTGACCTGTAATATGACCAACCTCTAAGTCTTCTATGAAATCATAGTGGCCGTCGGCAAAAAATGAAAGGCATTTTGGAAGCGTAACGTAAACGCCAACCCCTTCACTTTTAACATCTTCGTTAAGTACACTATCGATTGCGCCCATTAATACGTGTCCTAAACCGTGATGCTGGTGATCAGGATGAACTGCTATAAACGAGAGCATATGGAAATTTGCAGCGGGCATTTTATCGCGCACGCGTTCTTCTTTCTCTAACATCTGACGCGTACCGAATAAACCGGCGGTAAGCAGCATTTTCAATCGCCAGTGCCAGTACCGGCCTGCACCGAAAGCCACGTCAGGACAGGTTAGACAGGCTACAGCCAGTAAACGCTTGCCTTCGAATAATCCGATCATTGGCTGTTTGGCAACCCAAAATGCATTCAGCTCCTCTCGGATAGCCGAACGAAGCCTGTTTTCGTAACCTTCCTTCTCAGCCTGAAATATGTTGATGAACAGAGGATCATCAAAGTAGGCGTTGTATAAGATTGAGGCTGCGACCTTTAAATCATCGGCCGTAAGAAAAATCGCTTTAATGTTGTTAATGTCTAACTCAGCGAGGGCAGCGTTTGGCATTGGCTTTCCTTTATTGATTCAGTGCCGATGGCGCATTTATCGGATATAAAACTGAGGCGGTCAGGTAAGATAAAGTTTGTTATGTTCACAGTGCCGCCCGCAATGTTAACCAGATGTTAAAGCTAATAATCACTATAGAGTTGTGTGCGGGTATTGTCCACAGCAATTACGCGCTCGCTCTAGAGGAAATGACAAAAAATGAAAATAAAAAATCCCTCAACCAGGAGGGATCCGTCGGCTATGCTGAAACGATAATTTAAATTTCGGTGTACGCTTTGTCTCCCCAGCCAATCAAGCGACCATCGCGAAATACCAGCGGTGTACATTCGTCTTTTGACGTAATGCCATCGTCCATCGTGCGCTGGGTACGATAGTAAAGAACTCTCACTACACCGTTTTCTTTTTGGTGTAATTCATTAAAATCAGCCACCCCCATTCTGCGAACGACCGACTCATATGCCATGTCGCGTTCAAGGTTAGCTATGTGCTTGCGATTATTGTACTCACGATCCTGCCAGTCTGAATTGTAGCCGCTGTCTCCATCGCCACCCACGGAAATTACACAACCGGATAAAAATGCTGGCGCTGAAAGTGCTAACAAGAGTGGAAAATATTTCATTATCTGTCCTTACGTCATTATTTTCCATTAGCTAAACAATTTTAAGGCCAACTTTTAAGCCTATGATTTACATATAGTTTTAAAGAGTGGGCAAAAAAGACATTCGTCAAAATATTAATGTTTTAGTCATACTCGCCATAATGTAGTGGATTGACTGTCGCCCATGATGCATAGTTGGCTGAATTATTCTGTCAGGCATTTCATTCGTGAACAATAACAACTCCAGCACTCAATCACTACTGGCGATATGCCAGCAGCTCCATGATAAAGGTATCAAACCAACAGCGTCATTAATCAGAGCGAAAGCAACATTTCAAGTTGATATTGCCCAGGCAATATCAGCAGTTCGCACATTTCAGTCAGGCATTGAGCCGGCAGCGGTTAAGCAGCCTGAAGTTGTGCTTGATCCTGTTGAGCGAATTACCCAGCTTGAGCAGCGCGTGGCCGAACTAGAGGCAAAAATGCTCAAACTGGAAAACATTCTGGCAGACTCTGAATAGTTTATCTTACTTGTGGTGCAGCTTCTAACGAGGCAATAAAGGCGGACAAAGATGGCGCGATTACGCGTATGGCTGGTTTACCAACGGGCTCAAGTACAACCTTGCCGGATTCGTTTTCCACCGACAACATGTAGTCCTCTTCATCAGTAAGTGCAAAAAATAAGGTGACCGGCTGCTTTAGCCGACGCTTCATCAGAACGTGGCCAATCAAGTTTTCCTGTAGCCGATTGAAATCATCAAGGTTCCACACCTGCAGCAGTTCACACCCTCCATCAGGCGCCTTCGCTAGTATGTTGTTACTGAAATAATGCGTAAAATAGGCGCAAAACAGGGGATCAAGTTTGAGCTCTAGTGCGTTTTCAAGGTGCGAAAAATCACACTCACCTTGCTGTGCTACAGGGGCCCATGCTACCACTTCGCCTTCTTCAGCATGTTGCTGGTAACATTGAGATTGCCACTCAGTGTCATACTCAATCGTTAACGATTGCCCATGTTGCTGACTTAACTCGACGGTCTGTTGAATTAATCTCTCTAACTGACGTTTAATGTCATCTGACATATAATAATGTTCATCATTGGGAAAACCATTAACTAACCCTAGCAAATTTTGTGTTTTCTGACATCCGTACTATGCAGTTAAAAACACCCTGAAAGAGAAAATTCTGTTTTTATGACCAATAAGCAATCGCCTGCCCCATTTACATTACCGACGCATCTGACATTAGGTAAAACCGTTGGTTACGAAAGTGTTTATAATTCAGCGCTTTTACAGTCAGTTCCACGCACCCTTAATCGTGATTCCCTGTCAATTTCTGCTGATAATCTTCCATTTCATGGAGAAGATATCTGGACCGGATACGAGCTTTCATGGCTGTTGCCCTCTGGCAAACCACAGGTGGCCATATTTGACTGCTATGTTCCTGTCACTTCACCTAACATCATCGAATCGAAGTCTTTCAAGCTGTATCTTAACAGTTTTAACCAGAGCCGATTTGAGTCAATTGAAGACGTCCGGACTACGCTGAGTAACGACCTGAGCCGGTGTGCGGGTGCACCAGTTCGAGTTAACATTTATACCCCGGATGAATTCAATACGTTGCAGTTCGCTCACTGGGAAGGCACTGTTCTGGATGACCTTGATATAGAAGTACACGCTTACCAACCAGACACATCATTGTTAAAAACATCAACCTTGAACGTTAGCGAAACATTGATCAGCCATCTTTTAAAGTCGAACTGCCTGATCACTCAGCAACCCGATTGGGCAAGCATCTTGATTCGTTATTCAGGCGAGCAAATCGACCATAAAGCGTTACTAACGTACCTGATCAGCTTTCGCCAGCACAATGAATTTCATGAACAATGTGTTGAGCGTATATTTTGTGATCTGATGTCGCATTGCAAGCCTAAGCACCTTACCGTGTTTGCGCGTTACACCCGTCGCGGTGGACTGGATATCAATCCATTTCGCTCTAATTTTGAAAATACGTATAATAATCATCGATTAGCCAGGCAATAGGCAGTATTCTGCGTTAATGTTATAAAAACAGCTGTCGGCTAAATCATTAAAGGAAGTCAATGGAAGAGAAGAGTTTGCAGTCGTTAAAGCAGCACAGCGAACTACTTGCGCAGTTTATTATTCGTCTTTCCAAGTTTTATGAAGGGTTTTCTCCTGATATAGACAACGAATTACAAAAGTTGCGTGGGCATTTATCCGGGAGACCCGACTTTACACTCGCTAATGTCAGCGTAAATAAATTGAACAAAACCTTACGTATAGCGGACCTGACTGTACGTAAGTACACAGCTGATTCACTTGCGCAGTGGGAAGAGGCGGTCAAAAAGCTGCAGCACAGCTTGATCGATGAGCCTGCTTTAACCAAAGAAAGCGCGAAAATTCTTATTTCACTTAATCAGCCAGTGCAATCGCTATTTGTACTGCAATCCCTGTGCAATAAGGTTTTGGGATTATTTCAACAGGTTATCAAAACCGATTCGAATAATGCAGACATCTCGAGCATAACTTCAGCACCGGCTTTACATCAGGCTATATCGGATGAGTTAACTCAGTTAATAGAGTCCTACGCCAATAAAAATAGCGAAGATGATCAACTTCGCGCGCTTAGACATAAACTCAAGCAGGGCATGACAGAAGACGAATTGTTACAGTCTTGCATCGTCATCATTCGCCTGGTGGTGCAGGACTCTCTGTCGGAAGCCAATATATCCGGTAAAGTTATTCAAAGCCTGCATCAGGCGTTAGGTGGTATTCACGAAAATATCAGCCAAAGCATTGAACAATCACAATCTAATTTTGAAGCGCGCCAGTCCAGCAATCGTGACATCAAGGCCAAACTTGATTCTATTGAGGATCAGCTCCGGCAGGCTGAGTCGCTGGAAAAGCTCAAGCAGCAGGCGCAAAGCTACCTGAGCAGCATGGCTTTATCCTTGTCAGAGCGCGAAGAAGCAGAGCAAAGGGAACAAGCTGAACTCATGACACTGCTCAGTGCTATGCGAAACCAGCTGGTTAATTTGCAAAAACAAACGCAACAGTATCGAAGAAAACTTGCTGAGCAGATCGTTTCTACCCAAACCGACGCACTGACTAAACTAGGTAATCGAAAAGCGTATGATGAGCGCGTTGAAAAAGAGTGTCAGCATGCAATTGACACAAACGTCCCGCTGGCACTTGCTGTGATAGATATCGATTACTTTAAATCAATCAACGACAAATTTGGTCACGCAGCGGGGGATAAAACCCTGCAAATTGTTGGCAAACACCTGAAGTCGTTAATCCAGCCAACCGATTTCATTGCGCGGTGGGGAGGTGAAGAATTTGTGGTATTGTTCCCTGCAACTAATGCAACCGAATTGAAGAGTAAACTGGAGAAAATACGAATTTCGTTATCCAAACTCCCGCTAAAGTTTCGCGAACAGAAAATTTCGCTGACGGCTTCCTTTGGAGGAACCTGCTATCGCGAAGGTGAAACCGCCGCCGCGATGTTTGAACGGGCTGACCGCTTACTCTATCGAGCAAAACATTCAGGCAGAAACTGTGTAATGATTGATCAGGAATTTATTTAATGAAAAAAGTGCAATTAAATCCCGTGGGATGGATGAGCCAGCTTTCTCAGGTGGAAGTCGCTAAATTAGAAGATACCACCAATAGCGCACTCTACGACATGTTTCGCAACTGTTGCCTGGCCGTACTGAACAGCGGTGTTGATGAAGACAATTACGAGATACTCTTCGCCCCCTATGACGATTTTGACGTCAAATTGGTGCGACGGGAACGAGGGGTAAAAATTGAATTAATTAACCCGCCTGAAGTCGCCTTTGTTGATGGCAAGTTAGTCAGAGGCGTGCATGAGCACCTTTTCGCGGTTTTGCGTGATTTACTTTATATGGGCAACAAATATGCTTTTGTGCATAAATCAGCACCTCTTGACGGCATCAATATCTCAGACATGGTGTTCGACATGCTGCGTCATGCCCAGGCCTTAGAAGGTAATGACAACCTGAATACCATCGTGTGCTGGGGAGGTCATTCTATTAAGCAGCACGAATACAAATACACCAAAGAAGTTGGCTATCAAATGGGGCTGCGCAAATTAAATATATGCACCGGTTGCGGTCCCGGCGCCATGAAAGGCCCGATGAAAGGGGCCGCTATCGGCCATGCCAAACAACGCTACAAAGAGGGCCGGTATATTGGTATTTCAGAGCCTAGTATCATTGCCGCTGAGCCGCCCAATGCAATTGTGAATGAATTGGTTATCATGCCTGATATCGAAAAGCGACTGGAAGCATTTGTCAGAATCGCACATGGCATCATTATTTTTCCGGGCGGAGTAGGTACGGCAGAAGAACTGCTGTATTTGCTGGGCATATTGATGAACGAAAAAAACGCGCAACAACCGTTCCCGGTAATTCTCACCGGACCGGCGGGGTCAGAGGCCTATTTCGCTGCCATTGATGATTTTGTTGCAGCAACGTTAGGTAAAAAAGCCCAAAGCAAATATCAGATCATAATTGATAACCCGACAGAAGTCGCTCGCAGCATGCGTGCAGGTCTTGACAAAGTGGAAGAATACCGACGAGCAATGGGCGATGCGTTTAGCTATAACTGGTCGTTAAAAATCGACGAAGCGTTTCAGCATCCGTTTGTCCCCACACATGAATCAATGGGCGCGCTGGCATTACACCGCGATCAGCCGGTTGCTGACCTGGCAGTAGTACTTCGCAAAGCGTTTTCTGGCATCGTGGCAGGTAACGTTAAAGCTGAAGGGATCAGACAAATTAAACAACACGGGCCTTTCAAGCTTACTGGTGAAGCCGAACTTATGGAGCGAATTGATAACATGCTACAATCATTTGTCGCCCAGCAGCGGATGAAACTGCCAGGTTCAGAATACGAACCCTGTTATACCATCCGTCAGGGTGATTGATGAATTTTGTTACGATTTCAAACTATTTAATTTTTCAGATTAAGGTAAACTTCCGTTAATTCTGAAACGGGCGACTCTGATGAATAGTAATGTTTTTAAATTAATTGTATTAGGCGCCAGTGCTTACGCATTATTTGTTTTTCTGGTTATTTCGTTTTATCCAGATAAACCTGAAAATATGGACTGGAAAGACCGCGAAGAATACAACAAAGTACAAATTACCAAATTGCGTTTGGGCAGTACCCTGGAAGAGGTGCTTGCGTTGTTAGGCTCACCAGACATAACCGAAGCGAGAATGGAAAAAGGCAGTCCCATTCAGGTTATGTTTTACCGCACTCACCACGTTCGAGCAGACGGTTTGACCACCCTTGACGAATGTACTCCCCTGCTTTTTGAAGGGGATAAACTGATTGCCTGGGGTGAAGGTGCATATCAAAGCTTTCAACAAACGTAGATTTTGTGTTTGACTTTGATGAGCAACGTTTGCTTCAACAGTATCAGCAATTGTTTCAAACGCCACAAAATTTCTGCACTAAGGCGTTTGTAAACAAATGCCTGGCCGTAGCAAAGCAATTGCTGGAATCTGCGCAACAACAACCTCAGCTCGCTCTCGCGCTGCTTACCTCAAGGCAGGTTGAATCGTCACCTGTCCCAGAGTGTCTGCGCGGAGCACTATTTTTAAGTGTAGCCACACGGCGCAATAACTTTAACGATCACTTTGCTCAGCACCTTATCGCTAGTTTTTTGTGTACATTTGTTGTGATGTACGCGAAAGAGAAAAACAATGATACCGTCGAATTAAAGCCATTGGTTAACTTCTGTCAGTCGCTGGGATTATCGATCTGGAAAGAAACCCTGCGGATTGCCATATTATTAACCCGCAGACAAGCTTTTCGACATATCTCCTCACCCAAACTATCGTTTCGCCAGCAATATTTACTTGCAGCCTGTGTCGTTGCCAGACAACTGCCGCAAAAAGAAATGCTCGCAATATTTCGTATTCTGACTGATTCGGCGTCGCCTGCATTACAGGATGTCATTGGCGAATGGGCTCAGTTTCCAGGCGTCTGGTTACCGGGCAGGGTAATCAATGTAGGCGAAAGTACTGCGGTAATATTGGCTCGCGAGAAACGCAAACTTGCATTTTTGCCCCTTCCAGTCAGCACGCAGGTAATCAAGTGGGCGAGCGTCAATGAAGTCTCGCTGCTAAGGTCTCCCCAGACCGTCGACTTTAAGAAGATAAAGCAATGGACTGACAATGTTGGCTTAAACGCACATTCAACTAACTGGCCCTATTCACCCTCTTTCGCGCTCAATCGCCCACCGGCAAAGCTTCTCAAGATCATTGATTTATTGAATGGATCGCAAACAGATATTTCGTTGCTGTGTGAACAGATTAAACAGGAGCCGCTATTAGCGCAATTTTTAAAATCAGCGGCAACTCACGACAACAGAATGAATTTACCCGTCAATGATGTCAAACAAGCGGTGTTGACGTATGGCATCGAACGGGTTGGCGACATGCTAGTCCAACAAGCGTTAAATCAGCGGCTGAATCAAAAGCAGTTTCCCATTTCAGCACTTTGCCAACGATTACTTTCTCTGTCGTCCAATATCGCGGCGCACCTCTGTTATGAAAGTGATTCACCTATAACACCGCAAAATGCATCTTTGCTAATGACCTTTGCCCTGGCACCGATATTTTCGATACCCGCATTTAAAATTGCGTTGAACTGGCGCCCCGCTGCAACGCTATTGTTCTCTGTTGATTCACTGGTACCCTCAACGAACGAATCAATACGGCATCAGGCAGTGCAACTGATGAACGGCTGGCATCAAAGCGTAAATTTACAAATGGCCGTCAAATCGTCCAATCGCCTACCCGACCAGTGCCATCCAAAAATTCGTTATGCGGTTTGCATAATGGGTTTGAGCTTATCATTAGCAAGACAATGGTTGTGGAACCCATCTCACTTTTGCGAAGTAACCGAGGACTTTGACTATCAGGCAAAACGACTTCTGGGTGTGGATGGCGCGCTTTTAAGCAAGCTTCAAGAACAATTAACCCAACAAATTTGGTTGCCTATTAACCGCTGACACCGCATTTGCTTCAAATTTGGGCTGCGCTGGCATTAATAGCTAATCAATCTGCATAAAAATTATAATTCTGGCGCCATGGGCTAGGTTTCAGCGTCGGGTTTAGATAGAATACACACCAATTTTGCTCGTGCTTCCTACGGACGCGTCTTCGCGTGTTACATCATATTGATGTGGGGTCAGGCGTTGCACAGCATTTCATTAAAACCAGCAATGTTACTTGATTCCCCAGTACGCTGGATTACCATTTATTCAGAAACATTTAATAAAGGATAATTCCTAATGTCGCAACAACGCGTAACTGTCATTCGTGGTGATGGTATCGGCCCTGATATTATCGATGCTACAACCCAAATCTTAGACAAAGTAGGCTGTAATTTCGCTTACGATTATGCGGATGCAGGGCTTGTCGCACTTGAGAAACATGGGGAGTTGCTTCCTCAGGAGACGCTAGATTTAATTGCAAAAAATAAAGTCGCGCTTAAAGGACCCCTAACTACGCCGGTTGGCGAAGGGTTTACCTCAATTAATGTGAGCCTGCGCAAACAGTTTAAATTGTACGCAAATGTACGCCCGGTGCTGTCATTTAAAGGCACGAAAGCCCGGTACGAAGATATCGATATTATCACCGTACGCGAAAATACGCAGGGCATGTATTCCGGTTTGGGCCAAACCGTATCCGAAGATGGCAATGAAGCTGAAGCCATGAGCAAGATCACTCGCGAGGGTGCAGAAAAAATTGTGACATTCGCATACGAGTTAGCTCGTCGTGAAGGTCGTAAGAAGGTTACCGCAGTACACAAAGCCAACATCCTGAAATCCACGTCTGGTTTATTCCTGAAGGTGGCCCGTGAAGTCGGTGAGCGCTATCCAGATATCGAATCAACCGAAATGATCGTGGATAACACATGTATGCAGTTAGTGATGAATCCGCACCAATTTGATGTCATCGTTACGACTAATTTGTTTGGCGATATCATTTCTGATCTGTGTGCTGGCTTGGTTGGCGGTCTGGGCATGGCCCCAGGCGCAAACATTGGTGAAGAGTGTGCCGTTTTTGAAGCGGTACACGGGTCAGCGCCGGACATAGCAGGTAAAAACCTGGCGAACCCAACATCAGTCATTCTTGCTGCCATTCAGATGCTTGAGTATCTGAAAATGGCCGATAAAGCTGAAAAAATCCGCAGTGCATTGAAAGATGTCATTGAAAGCGGTGACCGCACTACGCGTGACCTGGGGGGCGAGCACGGCACCACCGAGTTTACTCAGGCAGTTTTAGACAGGCTATAAAAACCTGTACATAAACTGATCTGGTCACATTTTTTTCCTTGGTTAAGATTTACGTGTACATGTGTACACAACTAATTTTGACCAAGGAAGAAAAATGAACAAACGACTACCCACTATACTTCTCTCTCTTTCCCTTCTATCGGGAATCGCTATTACACCTGTCGTTGCGACCCCGCTTGAAAATGAAACGTCAACCCGTATTGCGGTTGATTCAGTGCTTGACCTGAATACGGCCAGTCTGGAGCAGTTGGAAGCGCTACCGGGCATTGGTGCCCGCAAGGCACAAGCAATCATTGACTATCGGGATGAAAAAGGCCGATTCCTGGAAGTAGAGCAACTGACGGAAGTAAGAGGGATTGGTAAGAAGATGCTGGAAAAAATCGCTGACAAAGTCGAAGTCAGATAAAAAAAGCCGATAGCGCAGTGCTATCGGCTTTTTTTCTTAACCATTTAGCGTTGCTAAATAGGCCTTAAAATCATCTTTAAGTGCTGGATGGCGCAACGCATATTCAACGTTTGCCTTCATATATCCCAGTTTTGAGCCGCAATCATGACTCTTACCTTTCATATAGTAAGCATCAACCTGTTCAAGTTTCATCAGTGAGTCAATCGCATCAGTTAACTGAATTTCACCACCCGCTCCAGGAGGAGTAAATTCCAGCAGATCCCATACTTTTTCAGACAATACATAGCGTCCTACAATGGCTAAATCTGATGGGGCTTCATCCAGACTGGGTTTCTCAACCATACGATGAATTTTTGCTGACTCACCAGGTTTAATTGAGGCACCTTCCAGGTCGACAATACCAAACTTAGTAATATTTTCTTTCGGAACCTGTTCTACCATAACCTGACTGACTCTGGAGGTGTTAAATTTCGCCACCATGTCCGCTAAGTTATCTTTTCGAGGATCACTGGCTGCATCATCAATGATGACATCAGGCAGCACAACTGCGAAGGGAGCATCACCCACCAGAGGTTGGGCAGATAAAATGGCGTGACCTAGTCCATTGGCGTGACCTTGCCTGACATGCATGATAGTAACGTCTTTAGGACAGATAGATTTAACTTCTTCCAATAACTGCCGTTTAACCCTTTTTTCCAGCGTCGCTTCAAGCTCAAACGAGGTATCAAAGTGGTTTTCGATACTGTTCTTACTAGCATGAGTGACCAGAATAATTTCTTTTATTCCGGCTTGAACACATTCTTTAACAACGTATTGAATCAAAGGTTTATCCACCAGAGGCAACATCTCTTTTGGAATCGCTTTGGTTGCGGGGAGCATGCGCGTTCCTAATCCGGCTACCGGGATTACCGCCTTTTTAACCTGACTCATTTTTCTTCATATCCTTTTACTGACAAACCTCTGCCGATGGCATAGTACGCTAATCCATATTCCTTCATACGTGAAGGCTCATACAAATTTCGACCGTCAAACACCACAGGCTGTGTTAGCTTATTCTTTATTAACTCAAAATCTGGCGCTCTGAACGCCTGCCACTCGGTACAAATGACAAGACAGTCTGCATCTGACAGCGCTGCTTCCTTCGTACCCATCAACTTTAGTTTTGATTGATCTGCATAAATTCTTTGTGTTTCTTCCATCGCTTCAGGATCGTAGGCTTGGACATACGCTCCGGCATCCCAAAGTTTTTCCATTAAAACCCGGCTTGATGCTTCACGCATGTCGTCCGTGTTTGGTTTAAAAGCAAGCCCCCAAAGCGCAATAGTTTTGTCCTGCACATCATTGTTGAAGTGTTTCATGATGTATTCAAACAACTTTTCTTTTTGCGTATAGTTTACTGCTTCAACCGATTCTAAAATTTTTGCCTGATAGCCGACCGAGTTTGCGCTGCGAATTAACGCTTGTACATCTTTAGGAAAACATGAACCGCCATATCCGCATCCAGGATAGATAAACTGATAACCTATTCTTGGATCAGAACCTATCCCACGACGCACGTTTTCGACGTCTGCACCAAAGCGTTCAGCCAGATTAGCAATTTCATTCATAAAACTGATTTTGGTTGCCAGCATGCAATTTGCGGCATACTTGGTTAGTTCTGCACTACGGATATCCATGGTTATCACTTTATCGTGATTCCGGTTGAAGGGCGCATAAAGTTCACGTAACTTAGATTCTGCTTTAGCACTGCTAGTGCCCAAAATAATGCGATCCGGGCGCATGCAGTCATTTACAGCTGCACCCTCTTTTAAAAATTCAGGGTTCGAAACCACATCAAATTCTACCGTTTTACCGTTGCTCGATAACACCGATGAAATTTTTGCACTAACCTTATCTGCTGTACCTACCGGTACAGTCGACTTGTTAATCACGATTTTATATTTCTGCATATTAATTGCGATAGTTTCCGCTACCGCAAGGACGTACTTCAGATCAGCAGAGCCATCTTCATCAGGGGGCGTTCCTACCGCAATAAATATGAGATCGCCGTGGTTAACGCCTTCTTCTGCATCCGTAGTAAATGTGAGACGACCTGATTGGTAATTGGATTCAACGAGCGGTGTCAATCCTGGTTCGTAAATGGGGATTACGCCTTCCTTGAGCTTTTCAACTTTACGTTCATCAACATCTACGCAAACCACTTCATGGCCAACTTCAGCTAAAACGGCAGCTTGCACTAACCCAACGTATCCTATTCCAAATACTGTTACTTTCAATTTCTTTCCTTACTCATTTAAATGCAGGCAAAAATGACGAATGCGACGCCCAAGGTCTATAGACGAATTTTACCGGAACGGTTCATTATTCCGTCGCGAATTCCCATCACTGTGTACTTACCACGAATTTGCCCTTCGGGAAATAAAAAACGGTTGACCAGCCATCTAACCGGTAAAGCCAACAAATTCTTCACTTTCCATCTTAGGGGTACATACCCCCTCCGGCAAAGTTTAAGCACATTTCGTACCTGATAGTATAATCTAATTGGTGCACCGCGTTTGAAAGTAATCCCCAGATAGGTATGCCGGGCGTCGCCCTGCTTGTGAAACATAGGAATATCTTTCGCCATAAGAATACAAAAACCCTTATTTCGTGCTCGCCAACACCACTCGTGATCAACGCCATCAATAAACAACGTTTCGTCCTTCAGGCCGATAGTGTCCAGATGTGTGAGCAGCATCAGCATTCCCGATGCAATTATCTGATTGACCTGGATAACATTACTTCCCTGCTGTAGCTGTTTGAAACGGGGAATTTGCGCAGTATTGTTAAAACCACAAATAACAGTAGGGCCAATAGCGGCTACGGAGGGATTACGTTGCATTTCCGCTTCCAATTGATTCACAAGGCCTAAAAGAAGTGCGTGGCTCAAATGACTGTCCTGATCGAATACGAAAGCGGCATCGAAAGAAGCTGTTTTTAAATTAACAATGCCTGCGTTTTGCGCGGCAGCGATGCCTACATTTTCAGGAAAGTGAAGATAATCGGCATGTTCAGGTACAATTCCGGCATGACTTTCAGCAGAATTATCCACTAATACTGTGTGAATATTACACGCAGTCAGCGCCTCTACCATCTCTAGAAGATGCGGTGTGTCGGGGTTGTAAAGAATGATTATGGCGCCAGTTTTCAATGCTTTAAAAACTTGTCTAAAAGGATCCGATCTAATTTATAGGCAGCTTTCACAATTTTGGATGGCATCAATCGCAGGGTCAGTACTCCACAGGCATAGATGACATTCAAAATGGTAAAGCGTTTTAATTCTTTCATCGCCTGAAACCTGGCTTTAAACTCATTGATAGACTTAGAAATACCCCTGCGTTTATAAAAATTGTTAACCCGTCGAAAAGACAACAATTTATCTTTCAGGTTTCTGAATACGTAGCCCTGTCTGGCTAAGGCAATCCAAAAAAAGTAATCCTGTGTATTCTTCAGGTTAGCGTTATAGCGATTGCCATCTCTAAATACAGTGTATCGTATCGTAACGGTTGGATGGTTCATTGTACAGCGACGGGGCAACATGCGGACAATACGCTTATGCGAAGTAGGCATAACGCGTTGCCCTACCCTTCTGCCGCTTTCATTAATTTCTTCCAGCGCAGAACCAAGAATCGCGATTTGATGATGTGATTTCAGATAATTGATTTGTCGACTCAAGCGATTGGGATAAGCGACATCATCGGCATCCATGCGAGCAAAGAATTCAGGCTGATACTGTAAGCCCCATTCGATCGCGTAGTTCATCGCCGCTGCCAGCCCATTATTGACCGAGCATTTGGCAAGCACAATGCGCTCGTCAGTTTTACAAAATTCGTCGAGCAAGGATTGAAGGGATATGCTGATTTCGCCATCTATCACGATAATAAAGGCAAAGCGCTGATATTCCTGACTTAAAATACTATTAACTGCCTGTTTGACCCAATGCTCTTTATCGTGTTGATACACCGCCATCGCAACGACCGTCTCAACAGCATCGCTGTTAATCTTTTGTCTGAGTATTGAATATTCTGCGAGAGGGCTTTTTGTCACAATGTGCACATCGTTAGAAAGGTAGGCTTTAATTTAAAATTTGATTAAACAATGCTAAATGATTTCGTTCAGAAACTTAAGCATGGATAAACTTTTTGAAAAGTCTGATCACTGACCAGATATTCTGGATGATAAAGCTATAGACAATTAACAAACCGACAAACGCAGCAAACATAATTGATTCTGGTACCTGATAAAACTCTCCTAGGATGCCAATAACACAATAACAGAATCCCATCGCCAGAATCGCTATTAAAGCCTGAGTAGAACTTAACCCCGCTCGCATAAAGATGTTATGCAAATGCTTTCTATCAGGGCGAAGTACAGACTGCCCTTTCATTGCGCGACGATACATTATCGCTGCCATATCCATCAGCGGCAAGCCAATTAACCATACTGCCGTTATTGGCCTGAATGCTGGTTGGCTAGCTTGAGTGTGATCGACCAGTAGCCACACAATTGTCAATCCGACAAACATGCTACCTGCGTCACCCATAAAAATCTTGTTTCCTTTGAAGCCTTTCCAACTGAGGTTAAATGCAAGGAAAGGAACAATCGCCGCAACGATAATTAACGGCTCCATGACAGCATTACCGTTACCTGTGGCGAGCAAAAAGCCGACTACGGTTAACAAAATGATTAAGCTCATGCCACCCGCGAGACCGTCGATTCCATCAATCATATTAAACGCATTGATGACTCCGACTACACAAACTATCGTGAAAAAGTAACCACCCAGACCCAGCGATATATTACCAATGCCAATAATATCACCCAAGTCGGTAATGTAGTTTTGGGCACTCCATGCCATTATCGCCGCCACACCAAATTGACAGACAAGGCGACCTTTTGCACTTAAATCGAAACGGTCATCCATCATACCCAAGAGTACGATGAAGGCAGAAGCAGTAAAGAAGAGAGGATTATTTTTCATCCACACATCGGTAACGATACTCGCAACCAGTACCGCCATAAAAATAGCTACACCACCGGTAAGCGGAACCATACCAGTGTGTTTTTTCCGGTAGCTTGGCTGATCAACTAAACCAAATTGATGCGCTAACGGAGTCATCACCACTAACAGCACTAATGCAACAAAGAATGCTGTAAAGAGTGGGACAAATTGAAAATAATCTAACATACCTAACTGTAATCCTTACTTCCCAGTGTTACTGCATGCCGCCGAATAACTAACCCGAACGCTTTACAAAGCCTAATTAGAACTTAGAAACATTCACTTGTTTCAAAAAGCATTCAAATTTCCAAGCATTTCATGAGTAGGACATACTTAAACGCGCATATGATAATAGACAACGTTGAGTATGACTAGCCTAAAGTGCAAAAAATACTTAGGTTAATCTACAAACTAACTTCTATAAGTTTTTAAAAAAGTAAGATATGTGGTTTACTTCCACTATGTTATTCTAAGCGATAATAGCTCAAATATAATAAGTTATTTATGTATTCTAATTATCCTGTAGCACTTGTGTGCTCAACTTACTTATTGCTGCTATCAGCATGCGCAGCGCCACCACCACGCGTAAATGCCAATATACCTATGGTTTCCTCTTCTGATAATATTATTAGAGAGACTTCGATGCAGAATACCGAAAAAGGATGGGCTGCGCCTTCGATAATGCAACACGATGAATCTATTCAGGAATTAACTCGTTATGAATCCGCATCCGGGCTAAATTGTGTTATTGCTATGACAAAAGGCAATAATGAGAAAAGTCATTTTTGTTGGAAAAATGACAGGTGGGTTGAATTAAAAGCGTTGAATTAACAATTATCTATTAAATACAATTTACACATGAAAAATTTTATAAGTGCACTTATTTTCTTGTTAGCCACGTCTATCGTTTTTGACTCCTTTGCTCAGTCCTTGGAGCAACTGCAGGCGCTCAGAGGTCAATCACAGAATCAATCACAGGACCAACTTCAGCAACAATCTGGAAATTCAGCTCAAGAAGGTCTACCAAACCAGGTTTCACCATTTGAATTATCGTCGAGCGTAGAATTGCCTCAAATGCAAATGAATGGAACAAGTTTAGGTCGTTTTAATTCTAAGCCGCGCAGCGGAATTTATTTGCCAGGTGAGCCCACCTATCAATCTGTGTTCCCATTGCGCCAATCTCTTCTCGCCCCCCCTTTCGCCGCCAATTTGTTTATAGGTGGTTTCGAGTCTGAGCGAACAACGGGTATAAACGAAAATTACTTGATTGCGCCTGGCGATAAAATTTCAGTCTGGATGTGGGGCGCTGCAAATTACTCTTCAGTCGCTACAGTTGACAACCAGGGCAATATATTTATTCCAAATGTAGGTCCAATTCCTCTTGCCAATGTCCGCGCGAGCAATGTGAATGCTATTGTCCAAAGTAGGATTCGTGAGGTGTATACCAATGAAGTTGAAATTTATATTGATCTGCTCACCGCCACACCAGTTTCTGTGTACATTTCTGGGCCTGTTGTCAGACCCGGTCAATATGCCGGACAGGCATCCGACAGTGTGCTGTACTATTTAAGACGGGCGGGTGGTATCGACTTTCAACGAGGCAGCTTCCGTAACGTACAAATTATCCGCGAAGACAAGGTGGTCTCAGAAGTTGATTTATATGAGTTTGCCAAATTCGGTAAGCTACCCGAGCATCAGTTTCAAGACGGCGACATTATTTTAGTCCGGCCTATAGGAAAAACGGTTACTGTGGAGCGAGGTGCAAAAAATGGATTTACATTTGAGTTTGACTCTTCTGAATTAACTGGAGCAAAACTCAGTACATTTGCAATGCCCGACGATTTTTCCAATCACGTTGCTATTACAGGTTTACGAAATGGTGAACAGTTCGCCCGTTATCTTACTTTAGAGCAATTTGAAAATATTGAGTTAGAATCTGGTGACGTCATTGAATACATGCAGGATCATGAAGAAAACGTCTATCGTGTGAGTGTCGCAGGAAGCTTCACGGGTCAGTCACAGTTTATTGTCAATAAAGGAACGCGCATAAAACAATTGCTAGACTACATCTCTGTGACCCCGGGTCTATCAGATACTAGGAATATATATCTTTTGCGTGAAAGCGTCGCTGATAAGCAAGCAGAGATCATTGAAGCCTCTTTGCAACGTCTTGAACGCAGCATTTACACTGCTCCGATCAGCTCATCCGGAGAAGGTGCAATTCGCGTACAAGAAGCTGGACTTGTCTCTGACTTTATTGAAAGAGCCCGAGAAGTCGAACCATTGGGAAAAGTGATTATTTCAGAAGAAGGAAACATTGCAAACATATTACTGGAGCCAAATGACACCATATTTATTCCTGCAGCAACGGATCTGATCCATATAGGGGGCGAAGTTCTGGTTCCCCAGTCTGTAGTTTATAACTCCGACGCAGACATGGAAGACTATTTGGCATGGGCGGGAGGTTTTACTCAACGAGCTGATAGCGATCGTATATTGGTCATTAAGAAAAACGGTAATGTTAAAATATCTTCTCTAGATTCGAGCTTTTGGTTTAGCGGAAATGGAAACGTCGATATCGAAGCAGGCGATCAAGTAATCGTATTACCTTCAATTGAAATGAAATCCTTACAGGCAATCAAAGATATCACGCAAATAATCTACCAAATTGCCATTGCTGCAAATGTAGCGATAGATTAACTATGAGTTCATTTTCTGCACAAATCAGAGGATGGAAAACCGTCATATTTGCTCTTTTTTTAAGAGAGTGGCAGAGTAGATTTAATGACAAATTAGGACTGAGCTGGGCGTTTATTGAACCCGCTCTCTTTATTCTAGTTCTCTCTTTTGTCAGAGGTAAGGTGTCAGGTGGTGATGTTCACTCTATTCCTATCTTCATCTTTATGCTGATAGGAATGATTGGGATACAGTCATTTTTAAGTTCCCTTAATAGTGTATCAACAGCGATAAAAAAAAATAAGCCATTATATGCATTCAGGCAGGTTCATCCTATCTCTGCGGTAATTACTTCTGCTTTTTTAGAGTTCTCTATAAAAACTGTTGTTATCGTATTATTGTCTCTCGCTGTGTATTTGATGGAGATGCCGTACTCATTTGACAATCCGGTACTGTTAATCGGTGTTTATCTATTACTTTGGATATTTTCAACGAGTATCGCGCTGATTTTCAGTATCGGAGCCGCGTATGTTCCTGAAATCGATAAGATTAAAAACTTTATCTCTCGACCCATGTTTTTCATCTCCTGTGTATTCTTTAGTCTTCAAGATATTCCGACCGCTTACTGGCATTATTTCAACTGGAATCCTGTGGTCCATTTTATTGAGCTTGCTCGATATGCATGTTTCACTTCCTATGGTAAAGCGGGTGTAAGCCTGGAGTACGCCGCTATGTGCTCATTAGTATCGTTGTTTTTTTCTCTTTCCATTTATCACCTTACATGGAAAACAATTCTCTCAAGATGATTCAAATAAAATCACTTACAAAAAGTTACCCCAGTACCCAGGGACGGCAGTATATCTTCAAGGATCTAAACTTTACATTTCCTACCGAAAGTAATGTTGCCATTTTAGGAAAAAATGGGGCAGGTAAATCTACACTTTTTAGAATGCTTGCGAAAAGTGAATATCCTGACAGAGGCCAGATCATCACGCGTAAGTCGATGTCCTGGCCAGTTGCGCTTCAAACAGGAATTCATCCTCAAATGACAGGACGAGAAAATACTCGGTTTATCGGTAGAATAAATCATGTTCGTTCACTAAGTGAGTATGAAAAGAAGGTGCAGGAATTTGCCGAACTAAAAAATAAATTTGATCTTCCAGTTAAAACCTATTCATCTGGAATGCGCGCCAAATTAGTTTTTGCTTGCTGTATGAACATAAACTTCGATATTTATTTGATAGATGAGGCAACTTCTGTAGGCGATCCTCATTTTAGAAAAAAAGCTAGAAAAACTCTGAAAGATAAGGCAAAGCAGGCTGGCGTTATCATGGTTAGTCATGAAATAGATCAAATAAGAGAGTTTTGTACTTCTGCTGTGATTATTAAAGATGGCCAATTAAAGTATTACAAAAATTTAGAAGAAGCGATTGAAATTTACACTGGCGAGAAGTAGTAAAAGAGTTGAGGCATTCGGTGACCATTAATTTACAAAAAATCCTAAATTATATTAAGAAGAAGCCAAGTTTTATAGTTGTATTAATTTGGTTTTTATATGCTTTTTATCTAACGCTGATAGCATCAGAGCAGTTTGAAAGTGAGAGTAAGCTAATTATAAAAGCTAGCGACGGTGGAAGTGCGTTCGATCCATCTTCGTTTTTACCAGGGCTTTCCGTTGGTGCGTCATCCGATGAAAGCGACGTGGTAATTGCATTTATAGAATCTGCTGATATGGCAAATTATCTGAATGAGGCACTGAACCTTAGAGAACATTACTCTTCCAGCCAATATGATCTCTTTAGCAGATTATCGCAAGATGCAGCGAAAGAGGATTTTCTAAAATTTTACCTCAATCATGTTGAAGTGTATAAAGATGATTTATCAAGAATCATTTCCCTTAAGGCAAGAGCGTTTGAACCTGAGTTCGCCCAAAAAATTAATAAGACGATTATTGAAGAGGCGGAACAGTTTGTTAACAAAATTAATAATAATCTAGCGGTTAATAAGCTGAGATTTGCTCAAGAAGAGCATGCAAAAATAGAGGAAAAATTAAGAAAAGCAAAAGCTGATTTACTGGCATTCCAATCGAAATACGAAGTTCTGGATCCAACTATGCAAGGAGCGGCGCTTCAACAGCTCACATTTTCATTGGAAGCGACTTTAGCCCAAAAGCAAACTGAGTTAACTGCACTGTCAACTATCATGTCGCCAAAAGCACCTGAGTTAATGACCGTAAAAAGGCAAATTAACGCAATTCAAAAACAAATTGCTGCACAAAAAAGTAAAGTAGTGAATGGTGAACAGGTCGAAAGAAAGCTTTCGACTACGGAGTTAATGGCACAATTTACCAATATTAAAATCGAACTTGAATTAGCACTTCAAGCATACTCAACTTCTTTGATGTCATTAGAAAATATCCGCGTTGAAACATATGAGCAATTTCAGCACTTAGTCACGGTGGACAATGCGACCCTACCAGACAAGAGTCAGTACCCAGATATTTTATATAACCTCGTTTTATTCGGTCTGATTCTTTTTATGATTTACGGCGTAATTAGAATCGTTCTGGCTACTATCCGTGAACTGTAAAGATCAGCAATACCGATTGCCGCTTTTTCTGTACAAACAGTAAAGCGGCAAACCAGCCCCCCATCCTGTATTTGTTTTTAGTCACCTGCGAACCAGAGTCGTCAATGTTGCTGTAATGCGCTGGACAAGATTGATGACTGTGGCATCTGCTTTGCAATATATTTGTAAACACCAAAAACGTTGGTAATTGCCAACAGAATCGTCAAATTTTTGTCGCTTCAAATGAATCATTGCGAGGAAACTATGGAACTGGCCATCATATTAATGATTTTACTTGTCGTTGTTTCGGTAAGTGCCATGAAACTGTCAGACAGTGGCGTCACTTTTCCGTTTCGCCGTAAACCATCCTTGTTCACCCCTGTTGAACATACGTTTTTAAATTTAATTGACCAAGCTGTCGGCAGTGAGTTTCGCGTATTGTGTCGGGTGCGGCTGAATGATTTGCTGTTGGTGCAAAATCATGCCAATCGCAAGCAGGCCAGTGCTGCGCTTTCGCGCGCTTCCGGCCGACAACTTGATTTTGTTTTGTGTCACCGCAACGACATGAGTCCGGTCCTGGCAATTGATTTGGTTCACAGTAGTGGCAAAGATGGTTACAAAACGCAAAAAGACTGGTTTGTTTCAGGCGCATTAGACGCGGCAGGTGTGCCTCATGCTCGCATCAAAGTACAAGCGGGTTATACCGTTGAAGATATCAAAGAATGTATAGAAACCAAGCTTATTCCATATCGTCGTTCACAGCAAAAACTGGCTCAGGCGCCGACACACAACCCCGCACCGCCAAAACGCCCTACCCGTCCGGTTCGCTCAGTGCGTTCTAGCAGGGCGGCAGCCTAGTTCCTTCTTATACGGGTCCACCTGCGTGGATCCGTATTTCGCAACTGCACTGCAAAAGCCTGTCAGTTTAGCTACATTCATACTAGAATTAGGCGCTTTTAACGATCGCTACCCAAATGGCGTGGCGACAGGTTACGGTTTTAAAAATGAAAATTGGTATTTTAGGAGCGATGGATCAAGAAGTCGCTTTGCTTAAACAGTCGCTTAACGATGTCACGACCTCCGTGTGGGCCCACCTCACCTTTTACTCGGGTCATCTTCATGGCGTAAATGTCGTTGTCGTAAAGTGTGGGATAGGGAAAGTGGCGGCATCAGTTGCTACTGCAATGATGATAGATCGTTTTGGTCCGGATTTTGTCGTCAATACAGGTTCTGCAGGCGGTTTTGATTCCAGCCTGAAAGTAGGCGATCTGGTCATTGCCAGTGGCGTACAGCATCACGATGTGGATCTTACCCACTTTGGTTATGCACGCGGACAAGCGAGTGGCATGCCCGATATTTATCCCTGTGACGAACGTTTGATTACAGCGGCTGAGCGTGCTGCCGAAGATGTAGTACATATAACCTCTAAAAGAGGACTCGTGTGTACAGGTGATGCTTTTATCGGTTGTGATGAAGCTGCCTCACGCCTGCGCGGACTGTTCCCCGATATGAGCGCGGTTGAAATGGAAGGTGCAGCAATCGGCCAGACATGTTTCATGCTGGATACGCCTTTTGTGGTGATTCGTTCGCTGTCCGATATCGCAGGGGTAACCTCTACTATATCGTTCCGAGATTATCTTGAGGTAGCAGCTAAGCATTCTGCGGAGCTAGTAATGGGCATGATTAAATCATTGTCGGAAGATCCTTTGCTTAAGTAATATGGAAGCGCTTTTTACGGATTCAGTACTTGGCACGCTGGCCATACTTTGGTTGGTTGTGGTGCTGGATTTCATATGGCGCTGGCCTTCCGCCTATCACCCGTTAACGTTACTGCGACTTATGGCCAGCAGCATGGCAAAAAAAGTCCTGCCGGCAAAGCAGGATCCTGCCATGCAGCACTACATTTCTGGCGCCCTCGGGCCAGTCGTGATTATTACCCCGTTTGCGGTACTATTGGGGTTGCTTGTCTACATTGCTGAATACCCGCTATTCTTCGAAGCGGTGCTTATGCTGGCGCTGGTTGATTTTAATCATATCCGTTTCCAATATAAACGGGTCGTAGCGGCAGTAGGTAAGAATAAGAAGGTGCTCACGCGTGAAACATTAACGCCTATTGTGTATCGCGACTGCGAAAAATTAACCGACATCGGTATAGCAAAAGCAGCGATTGAATCATTAGTGCTGCGGTTCTGCTATCAATATTGGGGCGTATTATTTTGGTTTTTACTCGCCGGGCCTGTCACCGCTTTGGTGTATAGAATGCTGCTGACAATAAATTGGGAGTGGCATTGGCGCAAACCGGGTTATTTGCGTTTCAGCCAGCCCGTGCATAACCTGACCAAAGCAATGCGCGCTATTCCAGCGTTCATTGCTTCGTTAGCACTCATTCTGGTCACACATCCGATAAAATCATTTACGGCGATGATAAATGCCAAAGCGCGCGACCAGAGTTCACTGATTCTGGCTGTGATTGGAGGAGGACATGACATCAAACTCGGCGGGCCCGCTTTTTATCATGGACAAAAATACCGTTACCCCAGAGTGGGAGGGCAAAGGGATGTCCGTTATTCGGATATGATTTACTGCCAACGAGCCATTACCCGCGCCTCTTTGCTGCTAGCTACCCTTTCTACATTATTATTACTTGCATTGTGGGAAAGTCCACGTGTTCCCGGGCTGTATTAATGAAACGCTGCAAACTCCTGCTACTGCTCTGCATTTTTTCCTGTAACGGGTTGGCAACCAATGAACGTATTATTACCCTATCACCGCATTTAACCGAGTGGGTTTATAGTCTTGAACGTGAAGAGCAGCTGATTGCCGTCAGCGAATTCAGCAATTTCCCCGAACAGGCCAAAAGCTTACCGACGGTAGCGAATCATCATGGTATTAATTTAAAACGCATCGTCGCGCTTAGACCCACCCTCATACTTGCGTGGGAAGGCGGCAATAAGGAACAGGATATCGCCCGCCTTCGCTCACTGGGCTTTGAGGTGTTTACATCATCACCCCAGACACCACAGGATATTGGAACTGAATTAAGCGCGTTGGCGAAACGGCTGGATAAAGTTAGTCTGGCCACCACGCTGGTCAGCAATTTTACAACAGCAATGACTGACATCAAAAGCCGATTCGGCCAAACCAGACAACCGGTGTTTTACTATTATTGGGATAAACCATTGATGACGATTGGGACTGATACGTGGGCCAACCAATTACTCAACCACTGCGGTGCAGAAACCTTGTTCAGCGACGCGCCGGTTGACTTTCCAGAAGTCACTTTGCAACAAGTGCTAAAGCGTCGACCAGTATTGCTGATTGCATCCATAAATCAGGCCCCTGCTTTATTAGAGCAATATTGGGCACCACATCGACATGTTTTGTCTGCGCCACTGATTCAGGTTAATCCTGACGTATTCAGTCGTTTCACATTACGCTTGCCAACCGATCTACGCGCGCTATGCCAGCATATTGATACCCATTCCACAATGCCGTGATGTGCGTTCAATGTGATAGGCAATAATCGCAAATATCGCGCTATCAACTAGCTGGATTGTCAAAGCTGTTCTACTGTTAACAGACTCACCCGGTAACCCAGGACGCAAGCATGAAAGAGGAAAACCACGTCATGGCGATAGGCGATTATAAAGTTGCAGATATCACACTTGCTGAATGGGGACGCAAAGAGTTGACCATTGCAGAAAGTGAAATGCCGGCCTTAATGGCAATCCGGGCAAAGTACCGCAACCAACAACCCCTGGCTGGCGCAAAGATTCTCGGCTGCATTCACATGACCATTCAAACAGGGGTACTGATCGAGACCCTGATAGTGCTCGGAGCGCAAGTACGATGGTCGTCCTGTAATATTTTTTCTACCCAGGATCATGCCGCAGCTGCCATGGCGACCGCTGGCGTACCTGTTTTTGCGTGGAAAGGCGAGACAGAAGCAGAGTACAACTGGTGTATCGAACAGACTATCATCAAAAATGACGTCCCATGGGAAGCTAATATGGTGCTGGATGATGGGGGTGATCTCACGGCGATGTTGCACCAGAAATTTCCGCACGTTTTAAATCAGGTACATGGCATTACCGAAGAAACGACCACGGGCGTACATCGTTTACTCGACATGTTAAAGCGAGGCCAATTGCGAGTGCCAGCAATCAACGTCAACGATGCTGTCACTAAGTCTAAAAACGATAATAAATACGGGTGTCGTCACAGCTTAAATGATGCCATTAAACGTGCCACTGACCATTTGCTTGCCGGTAAGAAAGCATTGGTAATCGGTTACGGTGATGTGGGCAAAGGCTCAGTACAATCGCTGCGGCAGGAAAACATGATTGTTAAAGTAGCCGAGATCGATCCCATTTGCGCAATGCAGGCCTGTATGGATGGCTTTGAAGTCGTTTCTCCCTACTACGATGGCATTAATACCGGCGATAAACAGCACGTAGATTCGAATTTATTAGGCAGTACTGACTTACTGGTGACAACCACTGGCAACATCAATGTCTGCGATGCCAATATGCTTAGTGCGCTAAAAAATGGTGCAGTGGTTTGCAACATTGGTCATTTTGACAATGAAATCGATACGGCGTTTATGCGGCAGAACTGGCGTTGGGACGAAATAAAACCTCAGGTCCATAAAATTTATCGAAGTGATGACGAACAGGATCACATTCTGCTCCTTTCTGAAGGGCGTCTGGTTAACTTAGGGAATGCAACCGGTCATCCTTCGCGTGTAATGGATGGCTCGTTTGCCAATCAGGTTCTGGCGCAAATGCATTTGTTCAAACAAGCCTATGCATCGCAGGATCAGGCCAGACAACAATCACTCCTGAGCGTAGAAGTGTTACCCCGTCAGTTGGATGAAGAGGTTGCCCGCTACATGGTCGAAGGGTTTGGCGGAATGATCACTGAATTAACTGATCAGCAGGCAAACTATATTGGGGTGCAAAAGCAGGGCCCTTACAAGGCAGAGCAATATCGCTATTAAAAGTCGCTTTTTAAGCACGGTAACAAGTCAGTCTGTTGCTCAGAATGCGCAATCTTTTTGAGAAGGTAGCCGTCTGCCGCCATGGTTTGTTAAACTGTTGAAAACGGTAATAAAGCAAAAACATCCATGAACATTGACCTTGCAACGCCAGCCATGCTGTTTCCCGCAATTTCGTTGCTACTGCTAGCTTACACCAATCGGTTTTTGACGTTGGCGACGATCATCCGCAACTTCGCTAAAGACGAGCTGGACAACAATACGGCAGCACAAATCAAAAATCTACGTCAGCGCATCCAATTGATCAAGCGCATGCAAATTGCGGGTGTCGCCAGCTTTTTCCTCTGCGTGGTGGCGATGCTCGCCATTTATTTAACTTACCAGAAACTAGGCAGCTGGATTTTTGGTGTGAGCTTGGTGTGTTTACTGTATTCGTTATGGATGTCTGTCAGAGAAATTCTGATTTCTGTTGAAGCTTTAGATGTACATTTAGCCGGTGTGGCGAGGAAATCCAACCATGAAGACTGTTAAACAGATAGATTATGTACAATTCGAGCCCGCCCATTTTGACCGCGTGATCGAATTGGGTAACCGGGTACATGGTGACAATTATCTCACTGCGGAATCAATTAAACCCATTTACGAGGACAGCTGGCACAATAACATTAACGCCAGTTGGGTGGCGATACTTGAAGACAAGGTAGTCGGCTTTCGCCTGACTTTCGCGGCGTCTAAGTGGACACCGAGCGAATGGTGCTCTCCTGAACTCTGGCCGTTTCCGCAAGAACAAGTATGTTACTTTAAATGTAATACTGTGGACAAATCGATTCGTGCACATGGGGTTGGCAGCAAATTGCTGAAACGCTCCATTGAGCAAGCGAAATTGCAAGGAGCTAAAGCAGGCCTTGCGCATATCTGGCTGGCCAGCCCCGGTAACAGTGCATATAAATATTTTTCAAAGAACGGGGGCAAATTAGTGAAAGAGCATCCAAACCGATGGCGTCATGCATCTATTCATGAAGGCTACAATTGCCCGGTCTGTGAAGGCTATTGTGAATGTGTGGCTGCCGAAATGATCTTACCTTTCCAATGAGTTATGACCCGTTAACTGCAAAAGCAGTCAGTAGCGAGATTCCGCATCCACCTACGTACTGGCGCTCTACACATCGGGTCGTTGCCAGAGATTCACTTAAGCAGGACACCCATTGTGAATGGCTAATCATTGGTGCGGGTTATACCGGCCTTGCTACAGCGTGTGAACTTAAGCAACAATCGCCCAATGCTGATGTGGTCGTCGTGGACAGTCACGATATAGGATTTGGTTGCGCAGGACGAAACGGGGGTTTCGTACTCTCTGGTACCGGTCGCTATAGCCTGTCTGCCATTGCTAAAAGGTGGGGAGCTGGTGTAGCAGATAAAATGCATCACGAATTTCGCAGTGCGGTTGATGAAGTCGGCAGACGGGTTCAGCAGGGTCAAATCCAATGCGATTTAAATAATGGGCCGTATTTAAAAATTGCCCACAACGCCAAACAGGCAAGCTTGCTACGCAACGCGGTAGAAACCAACAAGCGTCAATTTGGGCTCGACGCCACCTTCTTGTCAGCCGATGAACTTCAAGCCCACTTGTCCATTCAGCATGCATTTGGTGCTTCCAGCCAACCAGGACAAGCTTTGAACCCCTTAAAATATGTTGATGGCCTGGCATCACTGGCTGTAAGTGAAGGGGCCAAAGTGTTTACGCGCACACCCGCCGAATCCATCGAACGCAACGATAAAGGTTGGACAGTCACTACACCTGACGCCACTATCAAAGCCGACAATATTCTGCTCGCCAGCAATGCCTACAGCCCGAAAAAATTTCACCCTATGATTGACCAGCGCCAGTTTCCTGTTCAATCCAGTATTATCGTAACTGCCCCCCTGCCAGACGCGCTCAGAAACGCCACCGGGCTTAATCAGGCCATGACCATGATGGATACCAGGATGATGAAATACTATTATCGCACGTTGCCTGATGGTCGATTACTATTTGGTGGACGTGGTGCGGTAACAGGCAAAAATGCTGACAGCCCGCTTTCCAAACAACGTTTAGTCAATGCAATGACAGCGAGTTTTCCTGCGCTTAACGGCATATCTGTCGACTACTTTTGGAGTGGATGGGTGTCGGTTGCGTTGGACAGCATGCCCAGGGTTGTATTTGACGAGAACCAACGGATTGGTTATTCGATGGGCTATTGTGGTTCGGGGGTATCCTTTGCCACACTGGCTGGGGCCCGGCTGGCGCAGAAAGCCTTAGGACAACACATCGATATTACCCTGCCGCTGTATAAAGATGCACTGCCTAAATACCCCTTACCAGCAATGCGCAGGCTGGGATTGCGAGCCCTCTACACCTGGGCTCACTGGTTTGAATAAAATGCTTACTTCAGCGTGATGCGGGCAAATTTACGTTTGCCCACCTGATATACCGCTTCGCCAGCTTCGGTAAGTTGTAAACGCGGATCTTCGACTTTCTCACCGTCAATTTTTACCGCCCCCTGTTTAACCATGCGCATGGCGTCTGAGGTTGAACCTACCAGCTCAGCATCTTTCAATACGTTACCCAGGCCTACCCCTTCAGCGCTTAATGCAAACGTGAACTCTGGCATTTCATCGGGAATCGCGTTCTTTTGAAAACGCTGAATAAAATCTTGATGGGCAGCAGTTGCAGCATCATTATCGTGGAATCGAGCGATGATTTCCTTCGCTAACAAAATTTTATAGTCACGCGGATTGGCCCCTTCTGCGACCTGTTGCTTATAACTCTCAATTTCTTCCAATGGACGGAAACTGATCAAGTCGTAATAACGCCACATTAAATCATCAGAAACCGACATCACTTTTCCGAACATGTCGTTGGGGGCGTCGGTGATACCAATATAGTTGTTCAGTGATTTGGACATCTTTTTCTCACCGTCTAACCCTTCCAGCAAAGGCAACATGACGATAGCTTGCTGAGCCTGTCCCTGATCTTTTTGCAGCTCACGCCCCATCAACAAGTTAAAACGTTGATCAGTACCACCTAATTCCACATCCGCTTCTAAGGCGACCGAGTCCCACCCCTGTACCAACGGATACAAAAATTCATGGATCGCAATAGGCTGACCACCGGCGTAACGCTTTTTAAAATCGTCGCGTTCCAGCATCCTGGCTACCGTTTGACTTGCGGCAAGTTTGATCATACCGTCAGCACCCAGCGTATCCATCCACTCAGAGTTAAAGCGAATTTCAGTCAGTTCAGGATCGAGTATTTTGAACACTTGCTCTTGATACGTACGTGCGTTTTCTAATACCTGTTCGCGAGATAAAGGCTTGCGCGTTACATTTTTACCCGTAGGATCGCCGATAAGGCCAGTGAAATCTCCGATCAGAAAGATTACTTTGTGACCGAGTTGCTGGAAAGTTCGAAGTTTGTTGATCAGTACAGTGTGACCTAAATGAAGGTCTGGCGCGGTAGGGTCAAAACCGGCCTTTATCGTAAGCGTTTTACCGGTTTTGAGTTTGTCTACCAAATCCTGTTCTGGCAGAATCTCATCGGTGCCACGCTTAATCTCAGCTATTGCTTCTTGCCAGTCATTCATTTATTTTCTCACATCTACTGGGTATCACTATAAAATCTGGATGGCATTTTACGCATGGATGGGAACCTTTAAAAGGTTTGGTGTTCATATTTGAGCGCAAACTGCCGATAAAATAATAGTCTGTCCATAATTTGAGCAGCAAAAGTAAGAATGATCATGTTGAAAGCTTTATTCTCGAGTCAGGTAGTAATATGAGAATCAATTTATTAACCGGTGTAAAAAACACTGTTAACCAATTACCTTCGCCGCACCGCGCTGGGCTGGCTATCGCCAGTGCGATCTTGTGTGGGATGGTACTATTTCCGTCTGAGCCCGTTGAGGCCAGTCGACATGCCGAATCTGCCATCTTAGATGTGGGTGTCAGATATCCGCTTAAACTGGAAGTCACACAAAACACGGGGATTGCGCTGCCTGAAGAGGACTCGGGTTGGCACGCGTACAAAGTAGGGTCAGGCGATACGTTAGCTAAAATATTTAAACGTGCAGGTTTTTCTCCTCGCGACACTTATGATGTTAGCAATTCAGGAAAGTTGGCCAAAACGCTGGTGACCATCTTACCTGGCGATGAATTGTGGCTTAAGACCGGAGAAGATGGCAGTTTCGCAGGTTTGAAGTATAAACTTTCAGCCCAGGAAACGTTGTCTATATCACCCTCTGAAGAATCTTCCACTTTGGTTGCTGAATTACAAACCAAAGAAATCGAAGTGCGCCATAATTTTGCCCAGGGAGAAATTACCTCCAGCTTCTGGCATGCCGGCGTCTCGGCAGGTTTAACCGACAACCAGATCATGCATCTTGCAGGCATTTTTGGCTGGGACATCGATTTTGCGATGGAAATCCGTCAGGGCGATGTGTTTAACGTGGTTTTCGAAGAACAATACATTGATGGTGAGTTCGTCGGTTTCGGGGATATTGTTGCTGCTGAATTTATCAATCAGGGCGAAAAATTTGTCGCTATTAAACATAGCGATGGCAACTATTACACCCCCGAAGGGCGCAGCATGCGTAAAAGCTTTCTACGCGCCCCCATTAATTTTAAGTATGTCAGCTCCAACTTTACTAAAGCACGCTTCCATCCTGTACAGAAGCGCTGGAAAGCTCACCGTGGCACTGATTACGTAGCAGCTACTGGTACGCCGGTCATGGCCGCAGGCGATGGCAAAGTGGTAAAAGCCGGCTATGACCGATTTAATGGTAATCATGTTTTTATTCAGCATGGCGAAAAATACACCACCAAATACCTGCACTTTAAGAAGAACGCGGTAAAGGTGGGCGATGTGGTTAAGCAGGGGCAAACGGTAGGGTATCTTGGCAGCACGGGGATGGTTACCGGCGCGCATCTTCACTATGAATTTTTAGTTGATGGCGTACACCGAAACCCACGTACCGTCGAGCTTCCAAAAGCACTACCTATTGCTAAAGCAGAGCGAGCAGCCTTTGAAGTAATTGCGGGCGATCGTCTTACTCAGTTGGACACCAACAAACGCATTATGCTGGCAATGCAATAAACTATGGCCTATTACATTGGATTGATGTCTGGTACCAGTATGGACGGTGTTGATGCCGTCCTCTGTGATCTGTCTCACGACCACGTTTATACGCGGCACTGTTCGTCACTGCATTATCCTGACGACTTATTGTCTCAATTGACTGCACTTTGTTCGCCTGCGGAAGATGAAGTGGATCGCATGGCCCGAGCAGATCGGAAAGTGGCCCATGTTTTTGCCGATGCGGTCAATCAACTGCTGGCTGCAACGAACCTTAAACCTGTTGACATCGTGGCCATTGGATCTCATGGCCAGACGGTGCGTCATCAGCCTACCTCCAGCTCTCAATCAGGTTATTCGGTGCAAATTGGTGATCCTAATACCATTGCGACGTTGACTGGCATTGATGTAATCGCTGATTTCAGACGACGCGATATCGCCGAGGGCGGGCAAGGTGCGCCGCTGGTACCCGCATTTCACCATAAAGTTTTCGGCAGCTCAGCCACCTCACGGGTGATCGTGAATGTGGGTGGCATTGCCAATGTTACTTATCTACCCGCGAACGAGACAGCCGCCGTAACGGGTTTTGATACTGGGCCGGGCAACCGGTTGATGGATTACTGGTGTCAACAACACCAAGGTAAGCGTTTTGACGAAGATGGTCGCTGGGCTGCGAGTGGAGAAAGCAATGTAGATTTGCTAAATACCATGCTGAAAGACCCCTATTTTCATCGTAGTGCGCCCAAAAGCACTGGCAGAGAATATTTCAACGAACACTGGCTCGCGCAATTTGAAAGCTTAAATACGCTACCTGCTAAAGATGTTCAAGCAACGCTGTTATCATTAACCGCGCAATCGATCGCCAATGCTATTGCTACCTTTAAACCGGTAAGCGAACTGTATGTGTGCGGTGGTGGTGCGTTTAACCAGCATCTCTTGGCTAAATTGTCGCAACAGACAGGCATTCAGGTTCAATCGACTCAGCAACTTGGGGTCAACCCTCAATGGGTGGAAGGTGCAGCTTTCGCCTGGCTGGCGTGGGCATTCAATCATCGCATTGCCGGAAATTTACCTGACGTTACCGGCGCCAGAAAATCCTGTGTGTTGGGTGCGTTATACCCAGCTTAATCAAAGCGAATTTTTGACAACTTTTGCAAGCAATTTATCCATTCGGAGTAGTGCTGCTCTTTAATTGTTTCGTTAGCGAACCCCGAATGAATCAAAATGATATCAGTGGTGTCATCAGCCAATTGTTCAAACTGAATATCGACGCTGGTTACTACACGTTCTGCGGATGTCTCCTCCCACGCCCACGAGAACATTAACTGGTCATTGCGACGAATACGTGTGTATTCGCCAGCCAAAGCATATCGGTTGCCAGATGTATCCTCCATCACTATCCGATACTTGCCGCCTTCTTTAAAGTCACAAACCACCTGGACGACATGCAAAGAGGCAGGCGCAATCCACTGGCTGAGTAATTCCGGTTTGTGAAAAGCATCAAATAATTGAGTAAGAGCAACTGAAAAATTCTCATTTATCTTAAAGTTATACATATCAATTAGTTACACCACTGCCGCTTAAATCACTTTGAGTTGATATCTGAATAGACTTTATTTTGTTCAGTATAATACTAATTAGCAACTGTGCGCGTTCATCCTACGCGAGATGCTAGCTTTCCGGACTATTCAGAGGTGTACTTAGTACTTAGTACTTTGTACACAGTAAAAAGTACCCTATACCCTACACCTTGCTCTTTGCAAGTGCCCGCTGCGTTATTAAAAAATTGAAATAAGGTAAATGTTGGAAATAGATTTTGTGGCAACCGCGTTGAAGTACAATCGCACTCCAACGCGAGTTGATGTATTCATTACTCTTGCAGAATTTCGGCAATGCCAGGAACCGCGGTATAGTGTTGTTCGCATACCTGCATGCTTATTTTCCGGTACAGTGCATCAATATCAGCATTACTCATGAACTCTTTGCTGAACCCCTCGACCGCGGGATCAATAAAGTGGCGGGCAGCCAGCATAAAATGCGCAATGAGTTGCTTCACGTTATCTGTCCCCATTGCGATTCGCATTGTGGTCAGTTCAATCCCTGCTCTGCGCTGCTCTTCTTTACTCAACTCAGAATGCGAGGTTAAAGCCGGACACAAAATAATCGTATTGGTTTGTCCAATGCTGACCTGGTGACTGAATGCAGGTTCCAGGGCATCGAAAAAGCGAGTGAAGATTTCCCGTTCTAAATTAGCTGGAGCCATATCCACGGTGAAGAGCGGGCAAGGCCATCCATGTTTATGCTGCTTGCGTTTCAATGCGGCATTGGGATGATTATCCAGCGCATGACTGTTCACCCTGATTTTTGGATGCGCGGCAAGAAATTCAGTGAAGACCTGCGTGTTTATGACTTTGGAAATTATACGCTGTTCCAGGGTCTTCATGCCGTTTAACACATCAAACGCTTTTTCCGAGTCAAGAAACGCCCCCTTGATGTAATACACATCCCAAAATAATGTTTCAGACCACTTCACGCCGTTCACTTCGTCGCCTTTGGACTGGAACATGCGATGGTTTTCGCCAATGACCACGCCGGCGGTGGTCGCGCCACTGCCGCAGATATCTTTCGTGTAACTGTGCACGATATAATCAGGGCGGGCTGCGCGATTTTCATGTTGCAATGGCTGGTGCAACACTGGTGTTGCCAGGGTGGAATCTAACATTACCAATGCATCCAGCTTATGCGCCTCTTCACATATTGCAGGTACATCCAGTACATAACCATGTGGGTTACAGGGCGACTCCAGATAAACATGCATGTTTGCGCCATTTTCCAGACGCTCAGCATTCTTCTCGCGAGTTTCGTTCATGAAGTCAACGAATGCTTCTTTAGAATAACCATCAAACCAGGCAACCTGGATATCCATACGATTACTGCGGGCGAAATAATCGTGCAGTAATTGATAGGTACCACCATACACATTGCGCGAAACAATTAAGACATCGCCGTGGGTCAGCACATTTGATAGCAGCGCATCAATGGCCGCCATACCAGAGTTGAAGTTCCAGGCCATGTATTCTGAAGCGAATTTCCCAGCTTCGCGATCCACGATGGCATTTGCCAGCGAGATATTGGTCGGGTTTAACAGGCGAGAATAGATCTGATGCGTAAACTCTTTTCCCTGAAAGGCATCATCCACCCACTCAGTACAGGCGTAAACGTAGGTAGCGGTGCGCACAACCACCGGGGTTGCTGAAAATAGAGCGGTTACATTATCAAATAACGGGTAGTGTCCTTGTGAGTCATCACCGGAAGATAAACTTTGATAAGTTTTTCGAAAAGGATTTTGTAATGTATCCAGAATTTTTGCGATCTGGAACGAGAGAAATTTTTTCGCATTAAAATAGGCAACGCGGTCTTCTTTATTTAATGAGCTGAGGGTATTTGTTGTAATGTCCCATAATGTCATCACGTCAGCTTGAGCCTGATAAAGACTACGTGCAGTGCTACTCAACGCGTGACCATATTCTGAGTCGGCCTTAATGCCAAAATGCGCAAGCTGCTCACTGACCAATTCATCCAATGACGTAGCCTGTGTTGTATTTCTTCTTGGCGACAGGCACTTGGCTGATTGTAATGTATCCTTCATTTCGATTACTCTGGTTATTACCGATAAGCGAATGTAAATTGTTAATGAGAATTTATAAACATGAAACGGAATTGTATCCACTCCGTTAAGGAAAGATTTATTTACAATGAAAAAAGCTAACGCCCCCAAGCGCGTTAACCTGACTATTTTATGTAGCGACGCGTTTCAATACCGTAATTTGATTGAAGCTGAGGAAAATCAAAACCTTGTTATTGTTCAGTGTGCTACTTCACCGGAGCAAATTGACACGGAACAGGTGGAGTGTCTACTTGCCTCGCCAGCTATGGCTGCCGAAATTCTAAATGAATGTCCTAACCTGCAATGGTGTCAATCGACCTGGGCTGGCAATGCACCGCTATTGGAGCATTCGCGGCGGGATTATTCCCTTACTGGGGTCAAAGGCGTGTTTGGACAACAAATGCGCGAATACGTATTTACCTACCTGCTGCATTTTTCGCGAAACGTTGACGCATTTTCAAAACAGCAGCGAAAGCAGCAATGGAAACCAGTACCATACAGCTATATAGCGGGTAAAACCCTGGGTATACTGGGTGCAGGTTCTATTGCCCGTTCACTCATTTCGCCTGCGCTGGCATTCGAAATGCGCGTTACTGGGTTAAACTCTTCGGGCCATTCTGTACCCGGTTTTGACCAGATCTATAGTGCAGAGAAAAAAAGAGACTTCGCCCGAGAATGTGACTATGTGCTGAATTTGTTACCCGATACCGCTGCAACTCACCATTTTATTGATCGCGAATTTATTGCCGCGCTACCGCAGCATGCGGTATTGATTAACGCAGGACGAGGCTCTGCCATTGAGGAGGCCAGTTTGCTGGAGGCGTTAGACAACAATCAATTGCGAGGCGCAGTGCTCGACGTATTCATAGAAGAGCCGTTACCTGATACACATCCATTCTGGCACCACCCGAAGATAGTAATTACTCAGCATACGGCTGCAGAATCACGACCGGAAGACATCGTTGCGTTGTTTTTAGAAAATGTTGAACGCTATATTGCGTGCCGGCCGCTGCGCTTTCAATTTAATTTTGATAAGGGATACTAGGTGGTTAACGTCGCGGATCGGTCGCAGTCACTTCAATGCGGTCGATGTGGCGTTCTCTAAATGCCTTTAAATGGTCGAATGCCTTTAAGTTGTGCATTTCGCGAAATTCAATCCAGTCAATCAGGGTAAACAGACAGATCGCTGGATAGTCCCATCCTTCAAACCCGTTTAAACCTACCTGTTTGTCCAGTTCTTGTAAGGTGGCTTGCGCCCGCTCTTTCTGTAGACGGTAGTAAAGCTTGTCTTCACTGATATCAAATTCAGATCGTTTCAATAGTAACAATTGTACGAGTGAGTCATTGGCAGAATCAATTAACGTTAATTGGTTTTCCTGTTCCCAGTTAAGCGGAGCGTAATTGAATTTCTCAGCCAGATAGCGATAAATCACCCTGGAATCAAATATGATGCCGCCATCGTCTTCCATAAACGGAATTTTCAATGTTGGATTATGTGCAGCCAGGGTAGCGCGATCATCATTTTGGAAAATTTCCAAATTGACAAATTCATGAGGAGTCTGCGCCATTAAAATACGAAGACGACGAACATAAGGAGACGTAGTAGAGCCAAATATTTTCATGTTAACTAACAGTCCTTAATACATACTCATATTTTAGTTATAGCAGTAAAAAATATTACGCAAAAGTTCGAAGGCAATTACACGCTGAAGCTGGCCCCACAACCACATGTGGTCGTTGCATTAGGATTATTTACCACGAAACGCGAGCCTTCCAGCCCATCGATATAATCAACCGTACCACCCACAAGATATTGCAGGCTCATGGGATCGACAACCAGCGTTACTTCGTTTTTAGCAATGGTCATATCGCCGTCATTTACTTTTTCATCGAACGTAAAGCCATATTGAAAGCCGGAGCAACCGCCACCCGTCACATAAACGCGCAGTTTGAGCTCAGGATTTTCTTCGTCCGTCACCAGTTCTTTTACTTTACTGGCCGCGGCGTCAGAAAATTCAATAGGAAGTGCAGTTTCAACAGTCATAGGTACCTCTAGTCATTACCCTGCAATTATCTTATAGATAGTCGCTGCTATCAACTGCATTAAGCGAGCTTAATCAGTTATGCGTTCAACTTTAATTAATATTTCAGCTTTCATCGGCTAACCGCCAATCAAAACGCTTTTGGTAAGCGCCGCGTAATGTCGTGAATTGATACACCTTTGTTTCTACTTCAACAAATTCAGGCGTAAACCCTTCGGGTAAGGTGAATTCCAGTTGTTCCGCCTGAAAATATTTGAACCGATAATACAGCTTTCCCTCTGGTAACAGGTACTTTGAACCTGCCGCAATTGTAGTGAGCTGCTTGGCAAGACTGCCATGAACCATAATGTTTAAGTCCCCTTTGATGACGGCTTTATTCTGGCGTTGTTGAAGTAAAATAAAGGACATGCGAAAACGGTTGCCCCCTGCTGCTTTGGTGATGCGCAACTGCTCTAATGCAAAGCCAGCCTGTGTCGTTTCAGGAGCAATAATGCGCTCATACAATGATAAAGTATCAAGCAATTCACTTTGCTCCGCCTGATACTTTGCAAGCGTCTGGCTGAGTTGTTCGCTTTTTTCCTGTAAAAGCGCTGTAGCAGCCCGTTGCTGGTTAAGCTCGGAATAAAGTTGATTATTTTCATTGGCAAGTAGTTTAATGGCAGAGGCATCAGTACGAGCGATCTGGCCTTGTTGATTCGCGACATAATTTGCCAGTAAGTATCCAAAAAGCATCATCAATAGCATGGCGCATGCGATAGCCAGTTTCGATGGCAAAACGGCAGGTTGACCTGCACCTTTTGAAGTTTTCATTTTATTCTAAGGTTCTAAGGGTTAAAGCATTTGCAAAGCAAGCACTTGTGATAAGCTATGGATTAAGTTTGGCAGATAGTATCATGACATGCGTCTTTCGGCTCTACGAAAAGAATTGGCCCATCCCCGCACTTCTATTCAAATTTGTTTGCTAGGTATCGTTGGCGGTGTCAGCGCTGCGCTGCTAATCATCTTATTTCGTCTGTGTGTCGAATGGGTCCAGGATCACGCTCTCGAAAGCCTGAACAACGTAATTTCATCCAACGGGTTAGTGTGGATGATTATGCCACTCCTGGCAGTATTTTTTATTCTCATTATTGCTTATCTCACTGGCTTCAAACACTATCGGATGGGTATTCCTTTTGTCATTCATCGTGTCAAATACTATTACGGACATATTCCCTTTCGTACTACCATTAATCAGTTCTTTGGCGGCATGCTGGCGCTGGCCGGAGGCTTTGTGGTGGGTCGTGAAGGGCCGTCAGTGCATTTAGGGGCTGCTGGCAGCAGCTATTTAGGACAATGGCTACGCTTACCTTTCAACACCATCAGGATTTTAGCTGGGTGCGGCATTGCAGCAGGCATTTCTGCGTCGTTCAATACCCCTTTTGCCGCCGTAATTTTCGTAATGGAAGTGGTGTTAAGAGAATACAAAATCCATATCTTTGTCCCTGTCATGCTTGCTGCCGCCTGCGGTTCGGTGATGACCCGTCTGGTTTTTGGATCAGTAAACGAACTGTCATTTCTCTCGTTCAACGATTTTAGCGAATGGATGTACGTATACCTGATTGGCCTGGGAATCGTTCTGGGCTGGCTGGCGACGCTATTCAATAATCAGCTTATGTTTATCGTAAAGCTTTTCAGACCTGTCAGCATGATTTGGCGTTTGATTTTAGCCGCTCTTATCACAGGCATCGTTACCATGTTATTGCCTGAAGCCAGAGGGGCTGATTTTGTCGATATCGACAGCCTTTTCGCAGGCTCACCAGGGGTATATTTGTTACTTGCCGTATTAGCAGCCAAATTTGTGCTTGCGGTATTTGCGATCGGTTTAGGTATTCCCGGCGGCATCATGGGCCCGGTGATGGTTATTGGCATGCTGGCCGGTGCAATACTGCTGCTACCAGTTAGTCACATATTACCCGCTGAGGAATACACCAGTAGTTTTGCATTACTGGGCGTGGCAGGCATGCTTACCGCGGTGCTTCATGCCCCTCTGGCCGCTTTGTCAGCGGTTATGGAGCTATCTTATAGTCCGCAAATCATTCTGCCGGCCATGTTGGTTATTGTTCCCGCGTATGTCACCTCTACCCAGTTTTTAGGCAATCGCTCTGTTTTTATTCGTCAGTTAGATTATCAAAATTTGCCTTACGCTATCACTTCAATTCGCGAATCGTTAGAAAAAACCGGTGTATTGGCAGCTATGGCAGAGGACTTTAAGTTATTTCGCGATGCGCCTGAGCATGTCCTGTCGAAGTTTTTGTCTGAGGAACCCACTGCGTTAGTGGTGCAGGCTGAGCAATTTGAACTGGACGTGCAGTATAAACTGGTCAGCCTTGATATTAGTCTGGGGCACGACTCCAAGCCGATACTGTTAATTGAAATGGAAGGTGTGAGCGCTCAATCCACCTTGCATGAAGTCTACGAAATATTGAAGAAAAGTCGGTCCGGGGCTGTGTATGTCTACGATCAAGAGCCAGATGTGTTGCTTGGTGTCGTAACCTGGAATACGCTGCAAAGCTTTTTACAAAAAGCGCAGTATTAGTTTGCTTAATAAACCTGTAGAAAACCATGAGTATACTTTGGATTAAAGCGTTACATATTTTTTTCGTGCTTGCATGGATGGCCGGACTTTTTTATTTACCACGAATTTTTGTCTACCATGCGCAATCTGACAATCCCTCTGTGCATGAGCAGTTTAAGGTGATGGAGCGGCGTTTGTGGTGGTTCATCACTCCCTTTGCTGCGCTGGCATTGATATTTGGTGTGTGGCTGATCGCGATGTACGGAATGGAATGGGTTCGGGTATCTGGCTGGCTTCACGCTAAGCTAACTTTGCTTATTGCAGTGTATGGATATCATTTTTACCTGTTCATACTGATGCAGCGTTTCGCAAGAAACGAAAATAAGCATAGTGCCAAATTTTATCGATTCTTAAATGAAATACCGGTTCTTATCATTTTAGCCATTGTCGTTTTAGCAGTCGTTAAACCGTTTTAAGCTAAAGCAGGTATAAATAGCTGAAGTGCAATCAATGGTGGATTGCGCATTTAAATTAAGAGAGACAACATGGACGTACCAAATCAACACCTTAAGTGCCTGCTTGAACGCACTGACATTGCGTTCAAGGCACTGCTTCAGGAGCCAGATTCGGTTGAACGTAATTTGGCATATGAAGATGCCAAGAAAGAATTAGACGTATTTGTATCTAATTTACGCTCTTCGCTGGCGCAACGCAAAGTAGGCTGACATCATTGTTTAGAAAATGTTTCGAACTGATTTGGCAGTGATTGAGCTAACTCGTCAGCTAACGACACATATTCGCTCAACATTCTCGGCAATTGACCATATAACGCAGGCACTTTTTCACGAAATGCGCTGGCCTGTTCCTTCGAGCGGGCAAGTAATGCTAATTCAACATCGGCAAGAGAACTGAAAAATTTCAAACATCGGGTTAACCGTTTTGCCGGCGGCTCGTCATTGCTTAACTGCAGATTATTTTGCGACGCTCTATGCCACGCCTGCTGCCAACATCCCTCAACTGATTGATGTCCCATCAATAAGCCACTGAGCCATTGTTCTGCATCCACCCGTAATGGCTTTTCATCTGCCCAAACCACATATTCAGGTAATAACGTTTTTCCATCCCGCATCAACTTTAATGAATCACGCAATGTAAACATCATAGCATCGGCTAATTTACTTACCTGAGTAGCATCAAGGTTATTGTTACTGCCATTTACCACACCGGGCATCCATTCTTCAGGCATCGGGATTTCGGGGGCTGCAGCAACTGCAAAGATATAACCTTCACAAAATGCCTGTGAAGGCAGTACTTGTGTTAGTGTTGGATTACAATATACAGAGTCTAACGGCGAGCTCACTTTTTTCTCTTAGATTGTGTAGCGACGATAGATTATCTAAACATACTATCCTTGCTGCATCCAGCCAAAAGACGTTATTCTGCCTTTCAATAACAACGAAGACGAGCTGAGCTTTCCCGATGAAAGACAAATCCGGATATATCATCGCTGCCGCATTCATTGGACCTGGCACAATCACTACGGCCAGCTTAGCGGGTGCCAACTATGGATTTCATTTAACTTGGGCCCTGTTATTTTCTATTGTTGCGACCATGGTGCTTCAGGATATGGCCGCTCGGCTAGGGCTGGTAACAGGACAGGGCCTGGCAGATGGGCTCACCCAGAGTACCGCCTCGCCAGCAATACAAAAATTGATGGCTTTTCTGATTGTTGCGGCCATAGGTATGGGTAATGCTGCGTATGAATCGGGTAATTTAACCGGTGCCGCACTCGGTCTTCACGCACTCATTCCTCTTGGTATCTCGATATGGTCAGTGATTCTGGGATTGCTCGCAGCGGTGCTGCTTTATACAGGACGTTACAAGCTGATTGAAAGTACGCTGGTTGGGTTGGTGTTCCTAATGGCCATTGTATTTTTGATTACATTGCTGTTCGCGTCTCCCGACTTCAACCTGATGTGGCAGCAAATGACGTCTCCGACCATTTCATTGCCTTCATTGACTATGATTTTCGCCTTAATTGGTACCACCATTGTGCCTTACAATTTATTTTTACATGCCAGCCTGATGGCCAAAATTAGGCGTGACGATAACCATGCTCAGGCGATTGTCGACTGTCGCAAGCAATCGGTTCGCGCCATTGGGTTTGGTGGATTGATCACGTTGGTTGTGGTGGCCACTGCCATGACGGCTTTTTTTGGCAGTGAGAACACGCTCACCGCTGGCAATCTGGGAAATCAACTCGAGCCGGTTTTGGGCGAGTATGCACAATGGTTCTTTGCTGTGGGCATATTCGCTGCAGGCTTAACCAGCGCTATAACCGCGCCGCTTGCTGCGGCATATGCGGTATGTGGTGCACTAAGGCGCCCTGCTAACCTGGATGATGGTTTTTTTAAAACCATTTGGCTGACCGTTATTGTCGTTGGTGTGGTGGTCGCCAGTGCTGGCTTTAAGCCACTTGCCGCCATCCTGTTCGCGCAGGCAGCAAACGGTTTGCTACTACCCGTTGTTGCCGTATTCCTTCTCATTGTGATGAACACGCATCCTGGATTAGGCCAATTTAAAAATAGACTTGCGTCCAACATAGTGGGCAGTGTTGTGATTGCGCTGATTGTGGCCCTGGCACTCTACAAGCTCGTAAGCCTGGCGAGTTAAGAATTATGTCTTAAGCCGTTTAAGCATTTCCTGAAGCATCCCACGGCTGCACCCGTAGTTGATTCGAATAAACTCTGGATCATTGAAATCCGCTCCGGGCGAGGGTCCAACTCCCTTCCCTTCAGCCCATTGCTGAGGATTATCTACTTTCAGACCCGATGCATCGATCCAGCCAAGATAGGTTGCCTGCGGGGCAAGCATGGAAAGCCCTTCGATTTTATTTATTTCACTCACCAACAAATCACGATTGCCACGTAAATAATCAAGCAAGGATTGATGCCAGTCATCACATTGAGTAAACGCGGCTTCTGTGGCCACTAAACCAATTTTGGAGACCCACGGCAGCATGCCCATCGTAGCGTTAACAAATTGCTGTCGCACTTTACGATTAGGGATAATGGCAAACGCGGTACCCAACCCGGCAATATTGAATGTTTTACTCGCGGCCATTAAAGTAACACTGCGCTGCTCGAGTGACGCAACTCTGCCTGCAGGGATATGTTTAACGTCGGTATCCAAAATTAAGTCGCAGTGCACTTCATCAGAACAAAGCAGCAGATCGTGTTTTTCACATAGCTGCGCAATGTGATCAATTTCCGCTGCGGTAAACACCGAACCCACAGGATTCATCGGGTTGCATAAAATCAGTTGACTGCACAACGGGTCAGCAGCGTGTTTTTCCAGTTCATCAAAATCCAGTGTCCATCGTCCATCCAGTTTGATGGTACCTGCGGTTAAGCGCTCCAGTCCGTTGAGCTTAGGGGCGGCAAGAAGTGGAGGATAGTTTGGGGTTTGTACTATCACCTTGCTGTCATGCTGGCTAAAGGCTTTGCAGAAGACGTTAAATGCTGGCACCACACCGGGCACCCACACAATCCAGTCGGCCTCGACTGTCCAGTCATGCTTTTCAGCCAGCCAGCGTATTACCGCGTCTTTTGCCGGCGTATATTGATTTGGCAAGGTATAACCCATTACTCCCGTATTCGTTTCTGCGTGAATAGCATCCAGAATAGGTGCAGCACACTCAAACTCAGTGTCAGCTACCCAGGCAGGAATAATGTCCTGACCTTCGTACTTTTTCCATTTAAATGAGTAAGTATTGGCGCGTGAGGGTGGGTTATCAAAATTAAACACGAATGAACTGCCTCCTTGTTAAAATGAGGTTTCAGTCTATCTGGCATTCCACGCAGACAAAAGCGCATTTTTGATATATGAAAAAGCTAAAGGGAATTTGCGTAGTGGCAGCGATTCCAGCGAATTGCTCAGGAGAGCTTGAGTGCATCCTTGACTTTAGCAACCAGACAATCTTTTACTATAGGTTTAGCAATGTAATCATCGACCCCTACCTGCATGGCTTCAACCACCATATCTCTGGATACATCAGCGGTTAATAAAATAAAGGGGATATTCAGATTGACAGCATGACACATTTTTAACAACGTCAACCCGTTATATACAGGCATATTTTGGTCACTGATGATCAGTTGCAGCGTATCAGGTGTTTGCTTAACCAAAAACTCCAGCGCCTGCTCACTGCGTGAAAACGTAAAAACGAAGGCGCCTAACGCCTCTTCGAGGATATTTTTGATGATTTCGAGCGTCACGTCATCATCTTCAATTGCAACGATATTTATGTCAGACATCTCGTGAAACAGTCAGTTAGGTTACTTACAGAATACACGGTGATTGACAGGTTGCAAGTGTTGCCAACAATTCAATATTAAAACTAAAGTATATATAGTATCTGGTTAAATAAAAAAGGGCGCTTAACAAAAGCGCCCTTTTTAACAATAACTTAATTTTTAGCTTTTACTCTTTTCACGAGATGCACGCTTACGATCGTTTTCAGTCAGCAGCTTCTTACGAATACGAATGCTCTTTGGTGTCACTTCAACCAGTTCATCATCATCAATGAATTCCAGTGCCTGCTCCAGTGACATCACGATAGGTGGAACCAGCGTTTGCGCTTCGTCAGTACCAGAAGCCCGCACGTTGGTAAGCTGTTTACCCTTCAACGCGTTCACGGTCAGGTCGTTATCCCGGCTGTGGATACCAATAACCATGCCTTCATACACTTCTACACCGTGGCCGATGAATAATCGCCCACGCTCCTGCAGATTAAATAATGCGTTAGTCAGCGCTTTGCCCGGGGCATTCGCAATCAATACACCATTTTTACGCTGGCCAATTTTACCACCTTTATGCGCAGCGTAGTGGCTGAAAGAGTGGTAAAGCAAACCTGAACCTGAGGTCAGTGTCATAAACTCAGTTTGGAAGCCAATCAAACCACGGCTAGGGATCACAAAGTCAATTCGAACTCGCCCTTTACCATCTGGAGACATGTCGGTCATTTCAGCTTTACGTATACCAAGCTGTTCCATGATCGAACCCTGATCTTCCTCTTCACAGTCAACGGTAAGTGTTTCAAACGGTTCTTGCAGCTGGCCATCTACTTCTTTCAGGATAACTTCAGGACGAGAAACCGCCAGTTCGTAGCCTTCACGACGCATATTTTCAATGAGGATACCCAGGTGCAATTCACCACGGCCTGATACGCGGAACTTATCCGGATCATTCATTTCCTCAACTCGCAAGGCAACGTTGTGTACCAGCTCATCCTTCAGGCGGTCAAGAATGTTACGCGAGGTAACATATTTACCTTCCTTACCAGAGAACGGTGACGTATTGACCTGGAATGTCATGGTTACGGTAGGCTCGTCCACCGTAAGCGGTGGTAAGGCTTCAACATTATTAACGTCACAAATAGTGTCGGAAATTTTCAGCTCGCCTAAACCGGTAATGGCAATGATGTCACCGGCGTGGGCCGATTCCACTTCATGACGTTCCAGTCCAAGGTAACCCAGTACCTGGCCAACTTTACCGTTGCGCTTTTTACCTTCAGCAGTTACCACGGTCACTTGCTGATTCATCTTTACGCTGCCGCGCTTAATACGGCCAACGCCAATTACGCCTACATACGAGTTGTAATCCAGCTGCGATATTTGCATCTGAAACCCGCCTGCAGGATCAGCATTGGGCGCTTCGACTTGATCAACGATGGTTTGGAACAGCGGCGTCATGTCCGTTCCTTTGGTATCCGAATCAAGTGACGCCCAACCATTCAGCGCTGAGGCGTAAACCACTTGGAAGTCTAATTGATCATCGGTCGCACCCAGGTTATCAAACAAATCGAATACCTGATCCATTACCCAGTCAGGACGTGCGCCAGGCTTGTCAATTTTGTTGATCACAACAATCGGCTTAAGGCCCTGTGCAAACGCCTTTTGCGTTACAAAACGCGTCTGCGGCATGGGTCCTTCCTGTGCGTCTACCAGCAACAGCACCGAGTCTGCCATCGACATAACGCGCTCTACTTCGCCGCCGAAATCAGCGTGTCCAGGGGTGTCGACGATGTTGATACGGTAATCGTTCCAGTTTATGGCCGTGTTTTTAGCCAGAATGGTGATCCCACGCTCTTTCTCAATGTCGTTCGAGTCCATTACACGTTCTTGTGCTTCACCGCGGCTTTCCAGCGTTCCGGATTGCTGAAGAAGCTTGTCGACCAGAGTTGTTTTGCCGTGGTCAACGTGAGCAATGATGGCGATATTTCTTAATTTATTGATGTCAATACTTGTATTCATGTGTAGCTACTTTAAATGGCGTGCCATGGTTGGAGCAAATATTTGCTAGAGACTTGCTGGGTTGCACAATTGGGCGCGGATTGTACAGAAAATTGAAATAAAATGCGCACTATTTTTCAAAATTTAATCGGATTTATTAAATAGTGCTTTCTTTCCAGTCTGCGGCCCCACAGTTGATCAATTTTACAGGATTTTCTGTACGCAATGTCTATACTGCTTTCAGGCCAGCATGCAGACCCGCTTGCACCAATTTGGTGCCGGATTGCACCCAAAAGATCCTGCTATTTTAAATTTTGGCAGTTTTGTGGTCGTTAGCCCTTGCAACATCATGCACTACGACATGGCATGAATATCGCTTTAAATGTCGGATAAATACAACCTGTTTTATAACGGGCAATTCGACACATTTTTTTCATTTGCTGGAGGACACGATGTCAGTAGAAAAGGCATTAGAACTGATTAAAGAAACAGAAGCTAAATTCGTCGATTTACGCTTCACAGATACTAAAGGAAAAGAGCAACACGTATCTATCCCCGCATCACTTGTGGATGAAGAGTTTTTCGAAGAAGGCAAAATGTTTGATGGTTCATCAATTGCGGGTTGGAAAGGGATCAACGAATCTGACATGGTATTAATGCCAGACTCTACTACCGCTGTTCTGGACCCGTTTTCTGAAGAAGTTCAGGTTAATATTCGCTGTGACATTCTGGAACCGAATACCATGGAAGGCTACGAGCGCGATCCTCGCTCTGTTGCCCGCCGTGCCGAAGAATATCTTAAATCTACCGGCATCGGTGACACGGTTCTTTTTGGTCCAGAGCCAGAATTCTTCATATTTGACGATGTGCGCTTCCACACTGATATGTCAGGGTCTTTTTTCAAAATTGACTCTGCTGAGGCGAAATGGAATTCAGGCGCTGAATTTGAAGGCGGCAACATGGCGCACCGGCCTGGCGTCAAAGGCGGTTACTTCCCGGTACCACCGGTAGATTCTGCCCATGATACCCGCGCAGCTATGTGCATGGTAATGGAAGAAATGGGCTTGCACATTGAAGCGCACCACCATGAAGTAGCAACTGCGGGACAGAATGAAATTGCCTGTCGATTCAATACCATGGTGACCAAGGCAGATGAGATTCAAATCTACAAGTATGTCGTACACAATGTTGCGCATGCGTATGGCCAAACGGCAACCTTTATGCCCAAGCCACTGGTGGGTGACAATGGCTCTGGTATGCACTGCCACCAGTCAATCTCTAAAGACGGCGTGAATATCTTTGCTGGAGACAAGTATGCGGGTCTGTCTGATGAAGCGCTGTATTACATTGGCGGTATCATCAAACACGCTCGTGCGATTAATGCGTTTTCCAATGCATCGACCAACTCTTACAAGCGCCTGGTTCCTGGATTCGAGGCACCGGTTATGCTGGCCTACTCTGCCCGTAACCGTTCAGCGTCAATCCGTATTCCATACGTTACCAGTGACAAGGCACGTCGCATTGAAGTTCGCTTCCCTGACCCAACGGCCAACCCATACCTGGCGTTTACCGCGATGTTGATGGCGGGTCTTGATGGAATTAAAAACAAGATTCACCCTGGCGATGCAATGGATAAGAACCTTTACGATCTGCCACCAGAAGAAGCTAAAGATATCCCGACTGTTGCCAGCTCGCTTGAAATGGCATTAGACGCATTGGATAGCGACCGTGACTTCCTGAAAGCCGGTGGTGTTATGACTGATGACATGATTGACGCTTACCTGGGTGTGAAGAGAGAAGAAGTAGAAAAAGTCAGAATGACTACGCATCCACTGGAGTTTGACCTTTATTACAGTGTGTAATTAAACCGTTATTTCTGCTAATACCTAAGCCCGCAACTGCGGGCTTTTTTTTATTCACAAAACTAGACTAGAATGTAATTTACTGAAGAGTTCGAGGAAGCAAGTTATGCGAAGATCAGCGTATTGGGCAGTGGCCGTTTCACTGTTAGTCGTGAATAAGGTGGATGCTGATCCCGTGTACAAGGTTGTGCAGGAAGACGGTACCGTTTTATATACTAACGAGCCTCAACAGGGTGCCGAAGAAGTGACCCTCGCAGACACTACTAAAAACGCGGTACCAGCGCTGTCTTCACAAACTCGTGCCCAACCAGCTTTACAACCGCCTCCAAAAAACAAGCCTGATGTTCAGGTAAGTATTCTCTCGCCAGCACCAGAAGCTACCATCCGGGACAATCAGGGCAATCTGTTAATTAAAGCGCAAGCCAGTGCTAATGCCCGCGGTCGATACCAACTATGGTTTGATGGCGCAGCGCTAGAGACCAATCAATCTGGCATTTTCAGTCTGGAAGGCATCAACCGCGGTGCCCACGACTATCAGGTTAAATTCATCGACAATAAGGGCAAGACTCTTGCATCGTCACCACAACAAACATTATACCTGCATCAGGCATCGGCATTGATTAATACCAACAGGCAATAAGCGAACTGCCTGGGGACCACTCAGAAGTCGGTGCAATAAATGTCCGCAATAGTGCGCACGAAAACAACTGAATGAGGTACAATGCACCATAATTGTGCAATAAGGACCTTGGACGTTGCAGGCTTACGATTTCAATCAGGAAAATTTGCTTAATTTTATGAATACCGCGCTGGTGATGGTGGATCGTCAGCTATCTATTGTATTTGTTAATCAGGCAGGCGAAGCATTGTTTGAAACCGGCAGCAAGCATATTTATGGCCACGCATTGGCAGATTTTTTTGTTGCTGGCTCTATTGATGTAAACCGGCTTAGGGCCGCTATACGCCGCGGTGAAGACTTTACCGAAAACGAATTAGAGTTACATTTCAGAGATGATCGCATCGTCATGGCTGATCTGACGGTGACGAATATTCATTTTAACGACAAACCCCATTTATTGTTTGAATTACGGCGTATTGATCAGCAAAGCCGTATTTCCAGGGAGAATCTGCAAAATGCGCAGCACTTTGCAGCAAGAGAACTGATACGCGGACTGGCCCACGAAATTAAAAATCCGTTAGGCGGAATTCGTGGCGCGGCACAATTGTTAGAAAAAGAGTTACCCAGTGATGAACTCCGAGAGTTTACGCAAATGATAGTGGAACAGTCGGACCGTTTACGTAATTTGGTTGATCGACTGTTAGGCCCTAATGCCCTGCCCCAGTTAAAATGGAGCAACCTTCATCAGGCGTTAGAGAAAGTGCGTTCGTTAATGAGGATGGACTCTGACCACGGCATCACCATAGTCAGAGACTATGACCCCAGTATTCCTGACGTGCACATCGACCAAGAAATGATCCAGCAAGCCGTATTGAACATTGTTAAAAACAGTATTCAGGCGCTAACCGAAGCAAGCACACCGTCTCCGGAAATACGGTTGATCACCCGGGTGGGGCGTCAAGTCACAATTCAGGGAAAGCGGCATCCACTGGTGGCAAAAATTCACATTCTTGATAACGGACCAGGCATCCCGCATGGCATTCGCGATACGTTGTTTTATCCCATGGTCAGCAGTAAGCAGAATGGCAGCGGTTTGGGCCTTTCAATTGCACAGACACTAATTAATCATCACGGCGGACGTATAGATGTTGATAGTCGCCATGGACACACCGAGTTTATCCTCTATCTTCCGATAGAACGCCAGGAGTTAGCCCATGAATAATGAATCCGTGTGGATTGTCGATGACGACAGTTCTATTCGCTGGGTTTTGCAAAAAGCTCTGCACGTTGCCAATATCACGTGTTGCTGTTTTGACAACGCCAATGATTTGCTTCGTCAACTTAACAGCGGACATGCCCCGGAAGTCATCATATCGGATATTCGCATGCCAGAAATGGATGGTATGACCTTGTTGAATGAAGTCCATCAGACTCATCCGACCATTCCGGTCATTATCATGACCGCACATTCCGACCTGGACAGCGCGGTAAACGCCTATCAGAGTGGTGCGTTTGAATACCTGCCGAAGCCTTTTGATATTGATGAAGCAGTTACCCTGACCCAACGAGCGATTACGCACTCCAGAGAGCAGTCGCGTCAACACCAAGCCCCCCAGGTAGAACCAGAAACCGAAATCATTGGTGAGGCCCCTGCTATGCAGGAAGTCTTCCGAGCGATCGGCAGATTATCACGCTCCTCAATCAGCGTGCTTATAAATGGACAATCAGGAACGGGTAAAGAGCTCGTTGCACACGCGCTACATCGTCACAGTCCACGTTCAAGTAAACCCTTCATTGCATTAAACATGGCGGCGATACCGGCTGATCTGGTGGAATCAGAATTATTCGGCCACGAAAAAGGGGCTTTTACCGGCGCCCAGTCGGCTCGTCAGGGAAGATTTGAGCAAGCCAATGGAGGTACGTTGTTTTTAGATGAAATTGGTGACATGCCACTTGACGTACAAACCCGTTTACTGCGCGTTTTAGCTGACGGTCAATTTTACCGTGTGGGGGGCCATCAGTCGGTTTCGGTAGATGTGCGCATTATCGCCGCGACCCATCAAAACCTGGAGCTGCGCGTAGCGGAAGGAAAATTTCGGGAAGATTTGTTTCATCGCTTAAATGTTATTCGCGTCCATCTGCCCTCTTTGGCTGAGCGCCGAGAAGACATTCCACTGTTAGCCCGCCATTTCTTGCGTAAAGCTGCAAAAGAGCTTGATGTGGAAGCGAAAAGCTTCAGCAAAGCGGCTGAGAAGGCCATGAGCCAATTGGCGTGGCCTGGTAATGTACGCCAGTTAGAAAATGTCTGCCGCTGGCTTACTGTTATGGCCAGCGGAAAAGAGGTGCTTGCATCTGACCTGCCGCCCGAAATTCAATCTTCGCCCACAACCGCGGTGCAAGAAAGCGGCGCTACCCAATGGCAGCAATTACTTGCACAGTGGGCCGACAAAGAGTTGCACAGTGGCCGCCATAATATACTCAGTGAAGCCATGCATGACTTTGAAAAAATTCTCTTACAACGCGCTCTTGATTATACCCGAGGGCACAAACAGGATGCGGCTAAACGACTGGGTTGGGGACGCAATACGCTTACCCGTAAGCTCAAAGAGTTCTCTATCAGCGAGTAAAACAAAGACCCTAACAACAAAGTGAATTTATAAGTTTGCTAATGCCGCCGTCAACCCCGGGTAAGTAAAGAGGTCATTGCCTGGTTGAAGAAACGCACCCACTTCATGCTGAACTGGCCTTTGGCTTGTCGATTAATTTCTATAACCGCCTGCTTTCTGGACAACTGCTTATACTTATTGTGAGAACGCGAATGGGTCATCGCGTCATAAGTATCCAGAATTGCCAGTAACTTGGCTCCATCACAGATATTTTCTTCCTTTATACCCAGTGGATAACCTGAACCATCCGTACGTTCATGATGTTGCATGACTATCTTTCGGGCCTGATCCCATTGATCCAGATGTTCGAGTAAGCGCGAACTTTTGTACACATGCGAGCGCATCAGGTTGAATTCGTTATCGGTGAACTGTTCTTTTTTATGCAGCAATTTTAATGGCATGAAAGCCATCCCGAAATCATGGACATAACAAGCCACCGCGAGTTGATCTTCTTCAATTGGCTTTTCGGCTAATTCGTTAATATGCAGCGCCAGCTTGGCTATTCTGTCGCCCCGCCCTGACCAATAGTTCGAGCGATGTTCAATGGTTTTCATCAATTCTCTGAAAAACAGAATATCCATTTGTTTTTCAGCACTGATTTCTTTGGGAATACCTGTATTCGCCAGTGTTCTCGTGGTGCCGGACAGTTCCTGATTTTCCTGTGATCCCGGCTCTGATTTTAAATCCAAATCTGGATTCAACATTAATACCGCTTCGCTTAACAAACGTTCATGCTCGGTTGGGTTGTCAGGCTTTATTCGCGCTATAGCAATTACCAGTTGATCGTGTAACGTTTTATCGTATTCGGCTTTGCCTTTCGCCATAATATTTTCAACAAACGCCTTTACCCTGTCCATAGTAAGCAAAACCAGATCGCTCATGGTACTGGTATATTCGATTTGACCCTTGCGTAAAAAGTCCAATAGCTCTTCAACATGTTGCAGCAGTGGGATGAGAGGAGCAAAGCCGACGAGGCCTAAATCACCTTTGATAGTGTGAATGGAACGAAACAGGGCTCGCTGCAGTTCATTGTCTTCAGGACGTAATTCCAGCTCGATAAGGGTTTGTTCACTTGCCTCGTAGAGTTCATTAATCTCTTCCATGAGGTCGTTAAGGATGTCTTCTTCAACTTCGTCTGGTACAAATGTCTGCATGATTCTTTTTGGTTGATTGAAACGTAACTACTCATTTATAACATCTGCCATTACCTTTCGCTAACTAATTGGTAATTTCGCAGGTAGGCTCCGACGACTGATCGGACATGTGAATATAGTCGCATGCCGTATACTGCGCGGCAAATTTTCAAAAAGGTTTGTATGTGTTAGCTATTCTTCGAATATTTCTTATGTTTTTCGCTTTTCTGCTAATCAACATCGTGGTTTTTATAGTGTGCCTCGCGCGTCCGTTTCACCGCGACAATGTACATTTTGCTGGCCAGGCATATAGCCAGATGGCGAAAATTCTTGGACTTAAGATTGTCATTCAACGCTCAGAAGCGGTAAAACCGCGTGTTCCATACGTGTTTATCGCTAACCATCAAAATAGCTACGACATTATTACGATTTGCAAAGCGGCATTACCTGGTGTGGTGACTATAGGTAAAAAGAGTTTAAAGTGGATCCCGGTTTTTGGTCAGATTTACTGGCTCGCCGGTAACATCATGATTGACCGTAAGAATTCTGGCAGAGCACGCGACACGTTGAAAATTGCAGCGCGAAAAGTGAACGAAAAACACACCTCCGTCTGGTTGTTTCCAGAAGGTACCCGCAGTAATGGCCGTGGGCTGTTACCATTTAAGTCAGGTGCGTTTCGCTTAGCTCAGGATACGTCAGAGCCTGTAGTCATGGTTACAGCCAGCAATATGCATGGCAAAATCAAATGGAATCGCTGGAATAACGGAATTGTTGTTATTGATATTGCCCCGCCGCAACCCCTCACAGATGAACATAGTATTAAAGAATGGACTGATATTTTTTACAGTCGCATGAATACCAGGTTCCAAGAATTAAATATACTCGTCGCTGAAATGGAAAAAAAACAGTAAACTTATTCTATCTCTCCTCTAAGTTCAGGTTGTTATGAATCAAATTGACGAACGTGAAGAATGGTATGCTTTCAATCAGGAAACCATTGATGCACTGCTTGAAGATGGTAGTGAAGCTGATGCAGACTACACCATTGAGCATCATTTTGCGTCTACGAATTTCGACAAACTCGAGAAAGTTGCCGTAGATGCGTTTAAGGCGGGCTATGAAGTCACCGACGCAGAAGAATTGGAGCTTGATGATGGTGGCACCGTTTATTGCTTTGATGCTGTGGCCGAGCGCAAATTAACTTACGAACTGTTAAACAAAGATACCGATACGTTACTTGCCATGGCCAGTAAACATGGCGTTCATTACGACGGTTGGGGAACCTACTATATGCCTCGTGATGATGAAGATGTAGAACAATAAATCCTTACTCTGCCGCACCTGAGCGGCAGTTTTTCTCTGTGTAAACAGACGTCATTTCACATATTGGGCTCATTGCTTTCGCAGCACGTATTAGTAAGTTAAGTTTCTTTTCAGTTTTTGTTCAGTTTACCCGGTCCACACTTACTTTATCGAATTGAAGAAAGAGTCTGAGCGATGAAACACCTAATCAAAAAGCTGAGCTGGTCGTTAATGCTGCTGGCCGGTATCTGGATCCCAGTCACCCACGCAGAGCAGCGTATAATCAAAGTCACCGAAAAGATGGCGACGACAGATTTGCAGCCAGCGAAAAAAATAACCAAATTAAATAACAAAAAACTGTCTCAGTTCGCCAATAAAACGCGCGACGAGGTGGCTTCTCAATCGCTCTATAACGACTTTTGGATTTACGATAGCTGGATAACTTTCTTAGATGACTTTGACGGCGACAGCTTTTACTCGCGCTTTTTAGTGGAATTTGATGTCGATACCATTTACGTTGAAGCGCCTGTTTATGCTGTGGTTTATTTAGGCGATGCAGATGCGTATGAAGCCATTCATGTTTCCGATACATTTTGGGTATATGGTGAGACAACCGGTGACAGCTACATTGTAGATAGCGAACTGGTCTCAGGCTTCCGTTCCTTCGACTATGATATTTTGATTGAAATATATGATGCTGATACCGACGAACTTGTCGCTTTCAGCGATAACTTAGATGATGCAGATTTGTCACTGGTCAGTCTGGAAAGTCAAAATTATGATATTTACAGAGACACCGTTGTCGTCACCCGCGCCAGTGGAGGTAGCCTGATGGCGGGAGCGTTGGCATTCCTGGCCGTTGCAGCGGGATGGCGAAAATATAATAAACGCTAATCCTTTTCCGCTTCGTCTTTTTTGTGGTCATCAAGGAGTTCTAACTCGGTGACCACTTTTTCCACCAGCTTTACCCGCTTGCTTTTAACCAGTGCATCACGCAATACGAACTCAATTTGTGCATTTAAGCTGCGTAACTCATCATCCGCCCACCGCTGCATTGCCGCCAGCACATCAGCATTAATGCGAAGCGGATAGGCTTTTTTATTCGAACCGGAAGCCATAATTTAGTACAGACTGCCGGTATTAACGACCGGTTGTGTGGCTTTATCGCCACACAAAACCACCAGCAAGTTACTCACCATATTCGCTTTACGTTCCTCATCCAGTTCTACAATGTTGTTTTCACTCAGACGGGCCAGCGCCATTTCCACCATCCCCACCGCACCATCGACAATACGGCTGCGTGCAGCGATGATGGCTGTTGCCTGTTGCCGTTGCAACATCGCGCTGGCAATTTCTGCAGCATAAGCCAGGTGACTGATTCTGGCTTCATGCACAGTGATACCCGCTTTGTTCAGCCTGTCCTGAATTTCTTTTTGCAACCGGTTAGAAATTTCCATTGGATGACTGCGCAGCGCTACTTCAGCCATTTCATCGTCTCTTGGGTCGTAGGGAAAATCACTGGCCATGTTACGAATGGCTGATTCACTCTGTATCGTCACATAACTTTCGTAATCGTCAACTTCAAACACCGCTTCAGCGGTATCAGTTACTGACCACACAATGATCGCTGCAATCTCTATGGGGTTGCCCTGGTTATCATTCACCTTCATTTTTGCGCTTTCGAAATTACGAATTCGCAGTGAAACTGTCTTGCGCATAAAAAACGGAATGGTCCAGCGCAAGCCATGCCTGCGTTCAGTACCCATGTAGCTCCCGAACATAGTAAACACTTTACCTTGATTCGGCTGCACCATAAAAAAGCCAGCCCAACACGCTGCCAAAATTCCGATAAAAAATAGTTTTGGAATACTTGGACCGGTGCTCATGAAGTAAATGGATAACAACTGTAGCGGCAACAGCAGCAACAACCCTGCGATGTAGCCATTTAACGAAAATCCTTGCCGTTCATTCATAATATTCACCTTGATATCATTTTGATATCAATTTAAAACCTATTTAGCCTATGGGTCAACTTATTTTAATTTTCTGTAATAGTAAAAAGTGGTAAGCCTTTGAATTCTGAGCCACACTAAGCCTTAATATTTTATTAACTATTACACTATGGACGAACGTTTGACGCCCGCAAAAGAAGGCGTAAATAGAAGAACCTTTATTAAAGGCGCCGCAGCCTTAAGTGCTACTGCAACTGTGGCACCTTTCGCGATAGGCAAAGAAAAGCCTGTGGTCAGAGTAATGGGCACGCATGTGACGCTACAGGAAGCTCTGCGTAAACGGGCGATGGAAGATTTGGGCATTGAATTGCATTTTGAGCCAAAGGGCAGCGCCGCGGTACTGCAAAAAGCATCCATGAACCCGTCGAGCTTCGATCTGTACGAACAATGGTCCAACAGTATTAATGTATTATGGCGCTCGAAGGCGATTCAACCGATTGAAAAAAAGCGACTGATCCACTGGGACGAAATTAACAGCCTGAGCAAAACCGGAAAAATCACCGCAGACGCGCGCATGGGTGCAGGGGATGCACCGCATAAAATTTTGCACACACAAGCTGACGGTTCGTTAGGAATCAATCACACAGACACCATTAGTTTTTTACCTTATGTGCATAATGTTGACTCGTTTGGCTACAATACTGCTCTGCTTGGTGATGCGTTTGATCAAAACCAGGAAAGCTGGGGCTGGTTACTAGACTCTCGGTTATCAGGCAAAGTGGGCATCGTCAATGACCCTACCATCGGCTTGTTCGATTTAGCGCTGGCTGCGGAAGCGAAAGGATTTTTAAAGTTTAACGATATTGGCGCCATCACTAATCAGGAGCTGGATGAGCTGTTCACCATTTTGATTGAGTTAAAACAGCTGCAGCATTTCAGTGGCTTCTGGACGTCGGTGCCAGAGTCGGTCCAGTTCATGCGTACTCAGCGGGTCCATATTGAAAGTATGTTCTCGCCAGCGGTATCGGTATTAAATGGAGATAACATTCCAGTGAGATTTGCTGCGCCCGTGGAAGGGTATCGGGGTTGGCATGGCGTAATGTGTTTGTCATCCTCCACCACCGGCCGCGTCAAAGATGCCTGTTACGAGTATATGAATTGGTGGTTGTCCGGCTGGCCCGGCGCGTTTATTGCCCGTCAGGGTTACTACATTTCCAATCCGCGACGGTCCGCTGCATTTCTTACGCAGGCAGAGTGGGATTACTGGTACCAGGGGCTTCCTGCGTCAGAGGATCTCAAAGGGCCCGATGGTAAAATTTCCGTTCGCAAAGGCGAACAACGATCTGGTGGGAGTTATGAGGACAGGTTCAGCAATGTTGCGGTATGGAATACCGTTATGCCAACGTACGAATATAGCTTGCAAAAATGGTATGAATTTATCACTTCTTAGCGCAAAAAGGTTGAGCAGCGTTTTATGTTAGCGTCTATTCGCGGGCAGCTTATTCTGATTCTTGTTGCCCTGGTTGTGTTATTGATCCTGCAGGGATACATCGCAAGGACTAATCAACTTGTTTTATCCGAGGGATTAGAGCAAACAAACCGTGCCTTTACGGATGTAGGTTTAGTGCGGCAACTTGAACGCGATGTAATCGACTTACAGCGAAATGTGCTCATATTTAAAGAAACCACCAGCGAATCAGCCGTCACGCGCTTTGAACGATTGATGCACTCCATTCAGTCCAAACTTTCTTCACTGGATAAATCGGCCAACAATAATTTGAAAGAAATGGACGATTCAAATGCGCTCAAACGAATGCGGGGGCATCTTGCCGATTATCAGGAAAATTTCAGACAAGTTGTTGATGCGCGATTCAGACGCGATAATCTCATTGCCTCAGGCACCTTAACGGAGCTTTCTGTCCTGCGCGATGAAATTGATCAACTTGAATCCGGTTCATCGCTTGGAGCGGTAAGCCGTTCGGCTTTAAAGCTACATATATTAGAAGCCGAAAATGCTGCGCTGCAATATGTAGCGCGGCCTAACTCTGTTCAGATTAAACAGTTTAACCAGGCCATCAGTGCAATCAAATCAATTAGCTCAACTGGTGAGGCGACGCTCTCTGAGGAATTTGAATTTCAGCTCAGGTCGCTGGAAGATCATTTTCGTGAGCTCACCCAAATCACCCAGGGCAACTTATTTCTGGTTAACGTGGTGATGGCCGGCTCCGCGAATGAGTTCCTGTATTTAAGCGGAGAGCTTGCCGATCAAGTATCAAATCGTAATCAGCAGATAAAATTGCAGACACAGCGCGCGGCGGTTGACGCGCAGCGCAAGGGTGAATTTTTTGCTCTGTTCGCGATCTTATTAGCACTGATTGCTGCTGCTTACACGTCACTTCGAATTATGTCCCCTATCCGTTCAATTACGGACGTGTTCAGAAGGCTTTCTGCAGGTGAGGACGTGGAGTCGATCCCTGCTCGTCAACGCAAAGATGAAATTGGCCAGCTTGCAAATGCCGCACAGGTTTTCAGTGAGAAAAACAAGCAGACAAAGCAGTTATTGGCTGACGCTCAAGAAGTAAACACAACGTTAGGTCAGTTAAATATAGAGTTACATGATGCGAAAGTAAAAGCTGAACAGGCGACCGCATCAAAAAGTATTTTCCTGGCCAATATGAGCCACGAAATTCGCACTCCAATGAACGGAATTATTGGCTTGCTGGAATTAGCACAAAAGCAACCCATGTCGCCCGTGATGAAAGAATATCTGGACAAAGCGGCCTATTCAGGACAAATCCTGATGAGTGTTATCAACGATATTCTCGACTTTTCAAAAATAGAAGCGGGCAAGCTGGATATTGAAGAAGTGAGTTTTTCACTCCACTCAATTTTCGACAATATTCTTGCCGTTATTGGCTTACGCGCTCAGGAGAAAAACCTCCAGGTTCGTTTAGAAGTGCAGCCCTCGTTGCCCGCACAAGTCATCGGCGACCCTTTAAGAATTGCACAGATTATTCTGAATCTGGCGTCAAATGCGGTTAAATTCACCGATCACGGTACCATTCATATAGGATTTGAAGGAGCTCTGAATAAAAAGGGGAATGCAATGAGGTTGAAGATGACGGTGCAAGATTCGGGCATCGGCATGAGTGACGAACAGCTCTCCAGAATCTTCCAGCCGTTTACTCAGGCCGATGGCGCAACCAACCGTAAGTATGGGGGTACTGGTTTAGGCCTTACCATCGTGAATCAGCTTACCGAACTGATGAAAGGTAAAATGGAAGTTCATTCTACCCTGGGTAAGGGATCTACATTTACGGTAACGTTACCGCTTCGCACGTTTCAAAATCAGAAAGGCGTGTTGTCTGAGGTTGCATCTCTTCCAGCCAAAAGTCTGTACGTAACCGATAACGCCCTGCTACCAGCGAGCTACATTGAACTACTGAATATTGAACAACGGCCTCTCAACGACATTGATATCTCGCCGGACAATAAAGCACTTACTGTTCCTGTGCTTATATTCGATACACCTGAATTTTCCAGTTTGCGCAATAAATTAGATGCGCTGGAAGCGCTGAAAAAGAGTGGCCGGGTCATCGGCTTGGTTGCCAATTCTCAATCTGGCCATTTGCAATCCAGATTCAATGAGATATGGCAGGGCCCTGTCCTGTTCCATCCGTTTACCCCCATCCAATTTTCTCGCTTCGTCAAAGAACTATTAGGTGAAAATACGGCATCACTGGTTTTCAGTAGTAAAGAAGAATTTGAAGAAGAGCTTAATGGGCATGTGCTGCTGGTTGAAGATAACAATATCAATCAGGTAGTGACAGGTGAAATGTTAAGCTCTTTAGGTCTGACCTACGATATCGCTGAAAACGGCGAGCTGGCCGTGACTAAGATGACCAATGCACCACATTATGATCTGGTGCTGATGGATGTACAAATGCCTGTTATGGATGGTTACGAAGCCACTAAAGTATTACGCGAACAAGGCTTTAGTAATATACCGATTATCGGTTTATCGGCAAATGCAATGAAAGAAGACCGCTATAGAGGCATGCAAGCAGGTATGAATGATTATCTGACTAAGCCGGTCAAGCGTCAGGCCATGAGTAGTACATTGCGCAAGTATTTGAGTAGAAACTATAAAAAAAGCCCGCTAAATGAAGAAGCGGGCTTTTAGATATCGCGGGGTAAAGGCTACAGCTCTGAAATAGTCTGGTGCTGTTCGTGCAGCTTGACTAGTTGTACCTTGGCTTGTGCCAGCTTTGTTCTTTCCTTCTCAATAACCGCATCTGGCGCATTACTAACAAATTTCTCATTTGCCAGTTTACCTTCAGTTCGATCGACATCTTTTTGTGTTTTCTCAATCGCCTTGTTAAGGCGAGAAAGTTCTGCATCTTTGTCAATCAGTCCAGCCATTGGAATAAGAATTTCCATTTCTCCCACCAGCGCAGCCGCACTGGCAGGCCCTTTCTCACCCGACGCGAGAGTATCGATTTTCTGAAGCTTAGCCAGCTTGTCGATAAATGGCCGGGTTGCCTGCAACTTCCGAATATCTTCTTCCTGGGCATTTCTTAATAATGCATCCAGAGGTTTATTAGGGGAAATGTCCATTTCACCACGGATGTTGCGAATACCTAGAATGAAACGTTTAACCCACTCGATGTCTTCCAGCGCCAGGTTATCCACCTTGCGCTCATCTATCTGAGGGAATGGTTGCACCATAATACTGGCATCTGCAGGTACCGACTTGCACAAGGGCGCCACACGCTGCCAGATAGATTCAGTGATAAACGGCATAAATGGATGTATCAGGCGCAACAGATTCTCTAGCACATTGATTAATGTGTGACGGGTGCCGCGCTTTTGAGCATCAGTACTTTCTGGGTTATTTAACACCGCTTTGGTCAGTTCCAGATACCAGTCACAGAACTGGTTCCAGGTAAATTCGTAAGCAACCTGCGCAGCAATATCAAAACGATAATCGGCAATGGCATTTTCGAATTCTTGTACGACGTTTTGGAACTTCGCCCACACCCAACGATCCGCAAGGCTTAACTCAAGCTCACCACCATTTAAACCGCAATCCTCGTTTTCCGTATTCATCAACACAAAACGGGAAGCATTCCAGATTTTATTACAGAAGTTGCGGTAGCCTTCTACCCTTCCCATATCAAAATTTATGTCGCGACTGGTGGAGGCCATGGCCGCAAAGGTAAAGCGCAACGCATCGGTGCCATAGGCGTTAAAGCCGTCAGGGTATTGTTTACGGGTACGCTTAGCGACTTTTTCGGCTAACTGCGGCTGCATCATGCCACTGGTACGCTTGGCAACCAGCGCCTCGCTATCTATGCCGTCGATGACATCAATAGGATCAATTACATTCCCTTTGGACTTCGACATCTTGTCGCCGTTTTCATCACGAATGAGACCCGTGATATATATTTCTTTGAAAGGAATTTGTCCGGTGAATTTTTTGGTCATCATGATCATTCTGGCCACCCAGAAAAAGATGATATCAAAACCGGTCACCAGGACCGAGGTGGGTAAAAAGGTCTCTAATTCAGGCGTTTTTTCTGGCCAGCCCATGGTGGCAAAGGGCCATAACGCTGAGGAAAACCACGTATCCAGCACATCGTTATCCTGACTTAATTTCAGCTCAGCGGGCAACTTATGTTTCTCACGGGCTTCTGCTTCGGTTCGGGCGACGTAGATATTACCTTCCTCGTCATACCAGGCGGGCACGCGATGGCCCCACCACAATTGACGGGAAATACACCAATCCTGAATGTTGTGCATCCACTGATAGTAGGTTTTGTTCCAGTTCTCCGGTACAAAACGAATTTCGCCAGACTCTACCGCTGCAATAGCCGGTTTGGCCAATGATTCCACCGCCACGTACCACTGATCAGTCAGATAGGGCTCAATGACCGAACCTGAACGGTCGCCGCGCGGCACCTTCAACTTGTGAGGCTCGACTTTTAGCAGTAACTCAAGCTTTTCTAAATCGGTCACCACCTGTTTGCGCGCATCGAATCTGTCCATGCCCTGGTATTGTTCAGGCGCATTTTCATTAATGCGTGCGTCTTCGGTTAACACATTAATCATGGGTAAGTTGTGACGCTTGCCCATGTCGTAATCATTAAAGTCATGCGCTGGGGTGATTTTAACGCACCCCGTGCCAAATTCCGGATCCACATAATCATCAGCAATAATTGGGATCAGACGATCGGTGAGCGGCAATTTAATGTTTTTACCGATAAGGTGCTGATAACGCTCATCATCAGGATGAACCGCTACCGCCGTATCGCCCAGCATGGTTTCAGGACGGGTGGTCGCCACTACAATGGATTCGCTGCTGCCTTCAAGCGGATAGCGAATATGCCACATATGGCCGCTTTCTTCCTCGTTGAGCACTTCCAGATCTGAAACCGCGGTCAATAACACCGGGTCCCAGTTTACCAGTCGCTTACCGCGATAGATCAAGCCCTCTTCGTGAAGCTTAACAAACACTTCAGTTACCGCAGCTGACAGATTTTCATCCATGGTGAAGACTTCACGATCCCAGTCGCCTGAAGTGCCCAGCCTGCGCATTTGCTGCGTAATATTGCCGCCGCTGTGTTCCTTCCACTCCCAGATTTTTTTGACAAAATCTTCACGGCCCAAGTCATGGCGGGTTTTGCCCTCGGCATTTAACTGTCGCTCTACCACCATTTGCGTGGCGATACCCGCATGGTCGGTACCCACCTGCCACAACGTATTGTCCCCTTTCATGCGATGGTAACGGGTTAGCGCATCCATAATGGTATGTTGAAATGCGTGCCCCATATGCAGGCTGCCGGTGACATTAGGAGGAGGCAGCAGAATACTGTAAGGTGTGCCGTCACCTGAGGGCTTGAATAACCCGGCCGTTTCCCACTCCTGGTAACACTGCTTTTCAATGGATTGTGGTTCGAAGGTTTTATCCATACTAATTCTCAATTCTCCACCGACTCAAACTGCATGGCATAGCCGGCTTGCTGATAATGTTTGTAGCGTAATCGTGCTTTCTGTTTGGCGTCTTCATCAGCCGGCACGAAATCGTAAATAAATAAAAATTGCTGAGGGTTACTAACCAGTTCATCAGTTAGATTGACAATCACGTGGCATTTTTCAATTTGTTGTGGTTGCCAGCAAATTTCTACTGGCGTACCTGAAGCGGGCCCTTCCCCATACATATTGTGCGGTATGAATCTGTCAGCTGGGAATTGCCACAGCAGTTCATCAACCTCTTCAGCCTGTTTTTGTGTCGCGCAAAGTATGCGGCAACGCTGACGCTTGGTATAAGCATCAGCGACCAACTCGCAAGCACGTTGTGGCGCTTGTTGTTCACTACTAAGCGCATGAAATACAACCTGTGGCATGAATACTTAATCCTCGTGATTCACGCCTGCACGGTTCATCAAAAACTGAGAAAGCATGGGAACCGGTCTTCCAGTTGCGCCTTTGTGCTTTCCGCCCCGCCAGGCTGTTCCCGCGATGTCCAGGTGTGCCCAGTTGTATTTTTTAGTAAAGCGAGATAAGAAACAGCCAGCCGTGATACTGCCTGCCGGGCGACCACCCAGGTTGGTCATATCGGCAAACGGGCTATCCAGTTGCGACTGATATTCATCCCATAATGGCAAACGCCAGGCGCGGTCAGAACTTTGCTCGGAAGCATTCAACAGTTCGTGTGCCAGCGGATTATGTTGACTCATCACCGCCGTGGCATGCGCACCCAGCGCAATAACACAGGCACCCGTCAACGTGGCCACATCAATGACAAGCTCTGGCTCAAACCGTTCGACATAGGTCAGTGCATCACACAACACCAGGCGACCTTCCGCATCGGTATTCAATACCTCAACAGTTTGTCCTGACATGGTGGTTAAGATATCACCCGGGCGGTAGGCGTTGCCATCCGGCATATTTTCACACCCCGCCAGTACACCAATAACATTGATGGGCAGGTTTAGTTCGGCGACAGAATGCATAACACCCAGTACGGATGCTGCGCCACCCATGTCGTATTTCATTTCGTCCATGGCTTCGCCGGGCTTGATTGAAATACCCCCTGAGTCGAACGTTAACCCCTTGCCCACCAGCACAATGGGAGCCTGGTTAGCCGGGCCGCCCTTGTGATGAATGATGCTCATCATTGATTCATTATGAGACCCGCGACCGACCGCCAGATATGACTGCATGCCCAGCTCTGCCATCTTAGCTTCGTCTACCACTTCAGCAGAAACAGAGCTGTAATTTGCTGCCAGCTCCTGCGCTTGCTCCCATAAGTATTTGGGGTTACAAATATTAGGCGGCATATTCGCCACATCTTTGGTGACTTTAGCGCCCGCCGCTATCGCCAGTCCGTGCTCAACCGCACGCTCACCTACGGTTAATTCTCTGCGGGTAGGTACATTGAATACAATTTTACGCAACGGTCTGCGCGGTTCGCCTTTCTTGGTCTTTAATTGCAAAAAGGTATAAAGCGAATCCTGAGTGGCCTCTACTGCCTGACGCACTTTCCAATAGGTATCGCGCCCTTTCACATGCAGTTCGGTCAGAAAACATACCGCTTCCATTGAGCCAGTCTCGTTTAGTGTTTTGATAGTGCGCGCAATAATTTGCTTGTACTGTCTCTCGTCCAGCTCACGCTCTTTTCCGCACCCTACCAATAACACCCGTTCACTTAACACATTAGGAACATGGTGCAGCAGCAACATCTGGCCGGCTTTACCTTCTAAATCACCGCGACGTAACAGATTGCTGATATAACCTTCGCTGATTTCATCTAATTGCTCGGCCACCGCTGTTAGTCGTCGTGGCTCGAATACACCTACTACAATACAGGCGCTGCGTTGTTTTTCTGGACTGCCACTTTTTACACTAAATTCCACGATATCTCCTTTGCTATTTTCTTTGTTCTGGCATAGGGTTCAAAATCACGTAACGTTTTGAGCGCGGTTATGGTTTAATACACACGCTGGCAGGCTTTGCCGAATTAATCGTAGGCTCAGACTGCTAAGCTAAATTGAACTAAAGCCAAAGCGAATCGTTTTAAAGATAATTGCTTAACTTGTAAAAATACAAAGTTTACTCAAGATTGTGCGCTTTTTCACTATAAATCCAAATTTTCATTGGGAGTGGGATGTTAATATTTCGCTATTTGCTTAAGGAAACGCTTAAGTCCCAGTTGGCCATTTTCTTAATCTTAATGGCTATCTTTATTACATTACGCTTCGTTCGCGTGTTAGGTGACGCATCAGACGGTGACATTCCGGCAGGCCTGGTGGCAGGTTTTCTTGCATTATATGCCCCCATTCTTGCGTCATTGGTCATGCCTATCAGCGCCTATCTGGGTATTATGCTGGCCCATGGCCGACTTTACGTAGATAGCGAAATGACCGTGATGCGCGCTTGCGGGATCAGCGAGTGGTATGTCACACGAGTGATGCTATTTTTATCGCTAATCATCATGCTGGTAACCGGCACCATTACTCTTTATCTGGCGCCTACTGCGGCACAAAGTGAATTCGAATTAAAAGAAAAGGCGCGTTCAGAGGCAGGATTTTCCGCCATCATCCCCGGTCGCTTCCAGCAAACGGGCAACGAAAAAGCAGTCATTTTTGTACATGATGTTGATAAGCAAAATGACACCCTGAAGCGGGTGTTTCTTTCTCAGCATCAAAGTGAAGCCGCTGCTGGCAAGGTTCGAGTGGTGTATGCTGATGCGGGTAAAATTTCGAGTGAACCCGATGGCACGCGCACGCTGGTACTGGAAGACGGTGTCCAGTATGAAGGAGAACAACGGCAACACAGTTACCGTAAAGTGGCTTTTGACGAGTATCAGATTCAGATAGCCGATGAAGTTCAAGAGGAAGAGCGGGTGAAAATCAGTGTTTTACCCACCCAGGAACTTTGGGGGATGGATTCATTGGAAGCCCAGGCCGAACTGCAATGGCGTATTGCCATTCCTTTATCAATCCCGTTTTTGATATTAATCGCCGTGCCACTCAGCTCTGTCGATCCACGACAGGGTCGATTCGGCAAAATGTTCCCGGCGATTCTACTGTATCTAGGTTACTTCCTGCTATTACTGGCCAGTCGCCGGGTACTCGAAGATGGGCGCATTCCGGTTCAGCTAGGTTTGTGGTGGGTGCATGCCATAATGTTTGTGATAGGGATGGGGCTAATCGTGCGCGATCGCAAAACTGGTGCCCATATCCGCGCGTTCATTTTTAGGAAGGGATAATGTTTCGTATTTTAGATTTATACATTGCCCGCACGTTACTCGGCACCATCACGGTGACACTTTCGGTACTGGTCGGGCTGAGTGCACTGATCAAATTTGTTGAACAGCTGCGTAAGCTGGGTGAAGGTGATTACGACATGATCACCGCCAGTCTTTTTGTTTTATTGAGCCTGCCCCGTGATTTAGAACAGTTCTTCCCAATGGCGACCCTGCTTGGCGGCCTGGTAGGTATGGGTTTACTAGCCAGCAATAGCGAACTGGTGGTGATGCAGGCTGCAGGCTTGAGTCGCTGGAATATCATCGCCTCAGCTATGAAATCTACCGTGGTCATGATCCTGGTTGTAATGGCCGTTAGTGAATGGGTGACCCCATTTAGTGAAACGCGCGCAAAGGAGATAAAAACAGAGGCCGTTTCTGGTGGCAGTTTATTTTCATCCGACCAACTGGTCTGGGCCAAAGATGGAGATCAGTTCGTCAGTATTGGTCAGGTACTTACCCGGGAGTCACTAAAAGACATTAGTATTTTTTCCTTTAACTCCGATTTGACCCTTAATGCTATTACCTACGCGCAGTCCGGGATTTTTGAAGACAACCGATGGTTTTTGGAAGAGGTGGACGTTACCCGCTTTAGTGAAGAAAAAATTGATGTTGAAAACTTCAAGCGACAAAACTGGGACTCTTCGCTAACGCCCGACAAGCTAGGTATTGTTGCAGTGAAGCCGGAGGCGCTGTCGATGGAAGGATTAGTTGACTATATTGGTTATCTTGAAAACAATGATCAGGATGCTTCTCGTTACGAACTGGCCCTCTGGCGCAAGATTTTACAACCAGTATCCATCGGGGTGATGATGTTAATGGCGCTGTCGTTCATTTTTGGACCCTTACGCAGTGTGACCATGGGCGCACGGGTAATCATGGGCGTACTGACGGGGTTTGGCTTCTTTATTACCAATGAAGTGTTTGGACCGTTGAGTCTGGTTTATCAGTTCCCGCCCATTTTAGGCGCGATGTTGCCGAGCTTATTATTTGCAGCCGTTGCTACCTATTTACTTAAACGTTGATGCGCTACCAGCTTTTATGGTCGTTCTGGGTTTTGGTTAATTGCAAAACTTCAGTTCCGGCCACTCTGTCCTGTAATGATTGTTTATTTTTATAATCGAGCAATACCCAAAAGGTTCCCAGCCCACCCAGCGAAGCAATTAATCGCAGCACCAATCGCGTCCAGGTGATGGGCGTGTCCTGGGTATTGTAAATTTTTAAACGCCAGGCACGCATTCCTATGGTCTGCCCTCCCCGCTTCCAGAACCACAGGAAAAAGCCGACAATCCAGCCCACAACCCAAATTTGAACAATCAGCTTTATTTGCCAGGACGCCTGAATCGCGTCCGCAGGTTGCGCGTAATCGCCCATATCGAGCACGCCGTTATGAAACAGAACTACCAACGTAACAATGATTACCATTGCCGCACACATGCCCACGGCGGTCGCGACAAGGGTATCGTATATCATCGCTAACAGCCGTTTAAAGAAACTGGCACGCTTCAGATTATTGGGTTGGACTTCAGACTCAGGCACAAGATTACATTTTCTTGAAAAATTCAGACGATAAGTTTGCCACAGCCGCAACTAAATCAAAAATGATTTACCCTCTCAAAAGTGCACCCTGTTTTAACATGGCGAATAATCCATCAGTTAAACGGTTTATTGCCAACGATTTGCAAAAAACGCTTGTCAGCGATTAGCATAACGCTATAATGCGGCAGCAATCAAAGCACATCTATCCATGCCAGAGTGGCGGAATTGGTAGACGCAGCGGATTCAAAATCCGCCGCCCGTGAGGGTGTGCCGGTTCAAGTCCGGCCTCTGGTACCATCATGTTTAGTTGAGCTTACACAAACCGGCTCTACCTCATAAACGGGGGATCAGCATTCATCTCACTCGATTAATTACACCATCCCATCCACAATGGGTCATTACTCTTATTCTGTAATTTTCAAAATTTCTAAAACCATACGCTCTTCTCGA